>CAVOYU010000008.1:0-186853 GCA_963700775.1 uncultured Pseudomonadota bacterium | reverse complement strand
ACGGTAATTCTCGTTGGGATATTCTCAACATGGTGCGGCTTACCCATGCACTGCGCCCGGACGGAATCGAATGGCCGAAGCGCCCTGATCGAAAACCCAGTTTTTTTCGCCTAGAGGATCTCACTAAAGCCAATGGTATCGAACATCAATCGGCCCATGACGCCCTTTCCGATGTTAAAGCCACCATTGCCGTGGCCAGGCTGATTCAACAACGGCAACCCCGGCTGTACGACTACATTTTTCAACACCGCACCAAACAGCAGGTGGCGCAATTACTCGATGTCTTTCAAATGACGCCCGTGCTGCACGTCTCTTCCATGTATTCCACAGAGTTGGGTTGTATCGCCTTGATTGCCCCCGTTGCTATGCATCCGAGCAATAAAAATGAAGTTGTGGCCTATGACCTGCGGCACGATCCAGAGAGTTTCATTTTGGGGCTTTCGGCGGATGAATTACGACAACGGCTGTTCGTTCGGCAGGAGGCACTGCCTGTAGGCACGCTACGCCTGCCCATCAAAACAATTCACATTAATAAAGCGCCGGTAGTGGTGCCCGCAAATACATTGACGATGGAAGCAGCTGAGAAATGGCACATCAATTCACGGCTTGGCCAATAAATGTATTCCAAAAATACAGGCACACACCGGGTTCCGTAACGCGCTGATTGCCGCCTTCAGTCGGCAGGATTATGAGCCAATTAACGATCCTGACCTCATGCTCTATAGCGGTGGTTTTTTCAGCGAAGCAGATCGAGTTCGGATGCAACAGATACGCCGTGCCTCTCCAGAACAATTGGGGAAGCTCGATTTGCCCTTTGAAGACCGCCGGCTACCAGGAAAGAGCCATGCCGAGTTTCACGCCGAGTATCTTTTCCGTGGGGAACCAAACGCTTGAACGACTGGTCTGAGATGCCAAGCGCACCACTCACACACCAGCCTAAACGTTGCGATCGGCTGGAGACAAGCACCGCTTCGGTCGTCCATTTCTCAGCTCGGCCGCTTGGAACTGAAGGTCTGGATCAGATCCAAAGGAAGACAGTGCCCGGGCAGATCCCGTTCGCACGGGAGTTCGCCAGTAACGCTACTGCGACCTCGTGCATTAGCGGGTCTCCCGACGTCGACCATCATTTCTTCAACGCACCGATTTGACGCTTCCGGTAGGCTGATTCGACCAATCTAAGTACCTCAAGATTATCTTGCGCTTCAGTCTCGAAGGGTTTGGCTCCTTTCAACCCTGCAACAAACGCACGAAGCGCGCCTTCGTAGGATGCGGCATAGAGCCGATCGTAGTCCCACAATCTCTCGGCGCTTCGTTCCGCTCGCAGCGCAGCGGAATTGGCCCCGACAAGAATCCGGCCTCTGGTTCCAGCAATCTTAAGGTCGTCGTCGATCCTGGCCGGCGCACTCGGAACGGCGACGCGGCCGTTGAGTGAAATGGATAGGCTTGACGCCGCCTCCAACCCGGTCTCCGCGGTATCCTCGCCGATCACGGCCGGGCAGCTACGGGACAGGCGCACGCGGCTGACGCCCAGTTCGCCGAACGGCCACCGCAGCAGGTCGAGATGATGGACAAGCACCTCGAAGACCAGCAGCCTAGGGAGATCATTCAGAAACGGCTGGCGGGTCAACTCGCCCTTCGCATCCGCGATCACGCCAGATGAGCGAACGTCAAAGTGCACCGACTCCAATCTGCCGATCTCGCCGCTTTCCAACCATTCCTTGGCCTGCTGGTAGGTCGGGCGGTAACGCCAGTTTTCGTGCACCATGAACCGCACCCGATCGCATACGTCATCGATCAGCCGCGATGTCTCCGACGATGGCGGCGCGAGTGGTGTCTGGCATGTCCGTCGTCAGGGTTTGCCGCGTTGCAAGAATTCGCCACCCCCCGTTCCGGGCGCCCATGCAGGTGTGGGCCTCGACCAGGCAGAATCACGGATGAAATGATGTGCCCACTTCCGACCAGAGAGACGCGCCGGCATTCCAATAGAACCTGCGGGTCGGCACTCACCGGCGGCCGGATCCCGTAGGCGGTCGCTGGTGGCCACTAGCGTTGCGGAAACAACCTGTTAGGGTGCGGCGAGTTGCTCGCCTGGAGTGGATTGTCGGCTATGGCCCGATGGCTGCACAGTATCGCCTTCAGCCTGGCAACCGCGCTGCTTGGCGCGGCATTGCTGATCTCTCCCGCCGGTAGTTATATCGAGCGCGAGTTTGGCCTCGGCTGGCTTTTCAACCTGCGTGGCCCAGTGGCGCCGCCGCCGGAGGTGGCGGTGGTCGGGATTAACAGCTCGTCCGGCCCCGATCTCGGGCTTTCGCGGCTGCCCCGCAACTGGCCGCGATCGTTGCATGCGGCCATGGTTTGGAGACTGGCGGAGTCGGGCACTCGGGGCATCGTCTTCGATATGGACTTCAGCCAGCCCAAGGCGGCGATCGAGGACCTGACCTTTGCCGACGCGGTGCATGCCGCCGGCCACGTCGTTCTGTTCGAGCGCCTCGAGGGCCGCAACGAGCGGGTCGTCAGCGGCAGCAATGCCAGCCGCTGGGTCTGGATCGAGACCGCCCAGCCTCCGGCGGACCCGCTGGCCGCCGCCGCCCGTGCGGTCGCTCCTTTCCCGCTACCGAAAATCGACAAGTCCTCGTTCCAGTTCTGGGCGTTCAAGCCCAGCGCCGATGACACTCCGACAACCGCCTCCGTCGCCGTGCAGATCGCGCTGCTCGATCACCACCAGGCCTGGCGCGACATGCTGGACCGGGCAGGCGTCGCCTCGTCCGCCGCGCCGCCCGCGACCACGCTCGCTGTGCCGGGGCAGCTGCGCGAATACATGCGCAGCCTCAGGAAGTTGTTCCTCGGTCAGCCCTTCCTGGCCGACCGCATCCGGGAACTGGCCGCGGCGTCGGACATGGAGCCTACCGCCCGGCGCGCGGTCGAGGTTCTGGCGTCGCTCTATGGCGGGCCGGACGAGCGCTATACCAACCTTTATGGCCCGCCGGGCTCGATCCCGACCGTCTCCTACCAGGACATGGTCGGCATCGACGATCTGGCGACCGTCAACGGCGGCGGCGTTGTCGAAGCCACCGGGCAGTCGAAGGAAATGGCCGGGCGCACGGTCTTCGTCGGGTATTCCGACCTGTTCTCCCCCGACCAGCCCGACCGGTTCTACACCGCCTTCACGGACGAGCGCGGCATCGACCTCTCGGGCTGCGAGATCATGGCGACTGCCTTCGCCAATCTCCTCACCGACCGAACCGTCGCACCGTTGCAGCCGCGATACGCGATACTGCTGGTGCTGCTGTTCGGGTTCGCGATCAGCCAGCTGGTTTTCTGGCCATCGGCCTATATCTCGGTGCCGCTCGTGCTGCTGGCCGGTGCCGGTTACGGCGTGGCGGCGCGCGAAGCCTTCAGCCGCGCCGACCTATGGCTTCCCATGGCCACGCCGCTCGCGGCACAGCTTCCGTTCGCTCTGGTCGCCGGCCTCTTGGGCCAGTATCTGCTCGAGCGGCGCCAGAAGCTCCGCTTCGGCGCCGAGCTTGCCCATTACCTTCCCGAGCATGTGGTCCGGGATCTCGGCGCGGGGCGCCTCGACGAGGCCAGCCTCAACCAGGTGGTGCACGGGGTATGCCTCGCCACCGACATGTCGGGCTTCAGCAGCATCTCGGAGAGAAAGTCGCCGAGCGAGCTGGCGAAGTTCATGAACGCCTATTTCGAGGCGATCGCCGCAGCGCTCAAGACCTGTGAGGTCGACGTGACCGAATTCCACGCCGACACCATCATGTGCGCCTGGGTCGGCCAGCCGGAGGACGCCGCACCGCGGCGCAAGGCGGTGGCGGCGGCCCTCGCGGTCGTGCGGGCCATCGAGACATTCTCCGACGAGGATCCAGACGTAGCGTTGCGCGCGCGCGTCGGGCTCCAGGACGGCCCGTTCTATCTCGGTCACACCGGCGGCGGCGGGCGCCTCACCTACTCGATCCTCGGCGACCCGGCCAACAGCGCTGCGCGGCTCGAGGGGCTGAACAAGCGGCTCGGCACCCGCATCCTCGCGGCGGCGAGCGTGGTCGAGGGGCTCGACGGCTTCAGGCTCCGCCCGCTCGGCGAGTTTCTCGTCGTCGGCAAGGCCAATAGCGTACCGGTGGTCGAGGTGATGGGTCTGGGCGCGGATGCGGCGTCGAGCGCGGCGCTCCGCGACGGATTCGCGGCTGCGCTGGACGCGTTCATGGCGGCGCAATGGGAGCGCGCAGCCGAGTCGTTCTCCCGCCTTGCGGAGCGATTCCCGGAGGACCGCGCCAGTGCATTCTATGCGGAGATCTGCCGGAGATATCTTTCCGACGGCATACCGGAGAAAAATCCAACTCAGCTTGCAATGACCGAAAAATAGCTGCCTCGCATGGCACTCGGGCGCAAAGCGAAACCAATGCTGGAACGCCTTGAGAGATAACATTGTTTCGCCATGTTGTGCCGCAGCGCATTTTGATGTTAGGAATGCACCCGGTGGTTGAGCAAAGTTAATGCAATAATTGCTTTGGACTCAGCCCGTCGTTTTTCCTGGGGGAGGGAAAAATGGATGCTTGTCGCTTGGTCGGCGGCGCGTGTGTGGCCGTGGCTCTGATTTCATCGCTGTCGCTTGAGGCGCGATCGGCCGAGCGTGCGTGCCTGCCGGCCGCAGGGGCCCTGATCTCGGTGCAAGGTCTAGTGGAGTATCGCGAGGCCGACACCTGGAATGCAGCCACCTCGGGTCAGCAACTCTGCGACCGCGACGCGGTGCGCACCGGGGCCGACAGCCGCGCCGCGATCCAGCTCGCCGACGACGCCGTTCTGCGCCTCGACGCGAACACCACGCTGGTGCTCGCCGACGTGGCCCCCGAGCCGGAGGAGCCGTCCGTCCTCAGCCTGATCTTCGGCGCCATCCATTCCTTCAGCCGCCGGCCGCAGACCCTCGAGGTCGACACCCCCTATATCAACGCGACCATCGAGGGCACCGAGTTCGCGCTCCGCGTCACCGGCAGCGACAGCACGCTGACCGTGGTCGAGGGCAACGTCCTCGCCTCGAATGCCCTTGGTTCGGTCCGCGTCCCGAGTGGCAGCGGCGCCGTGGCGAGCGAGGGCGCCGCGCCGCAGAGCATCGTCGTCGCGCATCCGCAGGACGCGGTCACCTGGGGCCTCTATTACCCGCCCGCCCTGTCGCTGACCGATCCCGCGGCCGCGGCCGACCCTGCGCTGGCCGAGGCAGCGCGGCTCGCCGGTGCGAACCGCCCCGACGCTGCCCTGGCCGTACTACGCGCCGCGCCACCCTCGACGAGGATTTCGCTCTACGAGGCGGCGCTGCTGCTCTCGGTCGGGCGCGCCGACGAAGCGCGTCGGGCGCTGGACCGCGTGCTGGCGGCCGAGCCCGGCAACGGCACTGCGCTCGCCCAGGGTGCGGTGATCGACGTGGTGCAGAATGACCGCGATGCGGCGCTCGACAAGGGGCATCGGGCGGTTGCCGCCGCGCCAGGCGAGGCGGCGCCATATCTCGCGCTGTCGCTCGCCCAGCAGTCGGTGTTCGATTTGGCGGCGGCCCGCGATACCCTGATCGCCGGCACCGAGCAGGTTCCCAACTCGGCGATGATGTGGGCCCGGCTTTCCGAAATCTGGCTTTCGCTCGGCTTCCGCCAACGCTCCGGCGAGGCGGCGGCACGGGCGCTGGAGCTCGATCCGAATCTTCGAGCGAGCCCATGTGATGCAGGGTTTCGCGTCGCTCACCGAGTTCCGAACCGGCCCGGCGAAGAAGTCCTTCGCCCGCGCGATCGCGCTCGACCAGGCGGATCCCCTGCCCCGGCTCGGCCTCGGGCTGGCGATGATCCGCGAGGGCGACCTCGAGGGCGGGCGCGGCGAGATCGACGCCGCCGTGGCGCTCGACTCCAACCGCTCGCTGCTAAGATCCTATCTCGGCAAGGCCTATTTCGAGGAGGACCGCAACGGCCTCGCGTCGGAACAGTTCGAGCTTGCCAAGCAGCTCGACCCGAAGGATCCCACCCCATGGCTCTACGAGGGCATCCAGCTGCAGACCGAAAACCGGCCCGGCGAGGCGCTGGAGTCGATCCAGGAGTCGATCCGGCTCAACGGCAACCGAGCCGTCTTCCGCAGCCGCCTGGCGCTCGACCAGGACGAGGCCGCCCGCAGCGCCAGCCTGGGGCGGGTTTTCGACGACCTTGGCTTCACCGAACTCGGTATGCGCGAGGCAACCGGCTCGCAGACGCTCGACCCGGCGAATGCCTCGGCTCACCGGTTCCTGGCCGATATCTACCGCAACGAACGGCGCCGTGAGCTATCGCGGGTCAGCGAACTGACACGCAGCCAACTCCTGCAGGACATCAATCTCTATCCAGTGCAGCCGAGCCTGACCGAGACCAATCTCAACCTCGTTGCCCGGGGCGGGCCCGCCAATGCGGGCTTCAACGAATTCAACTCGCTGTTCGCCAGCGACGGCACGCGTTTTACCGCCTCGGGCGTCGCGGGCAACGACAGCACCTTCGGCGGCGAGGCGGCGTTCGCGATGCAGCAGGAAAACGTCTCGGTCAGCTTCGGCGGCTTCGAGTACGGCAGCGACGGATTCCGCCCGAACTTCGACGTCACGCACCGGATCTATGACCTGTTCGCCCAGTACGCGGTGAGTCCCGAGCTGAATCTTCAGGTCGAAGGCAGGCTTCGGCATACGGAGAATGGCGACCTGAACCTGAATTTCGATCCCGATACCTTCGACCCGAATTTCAATCAGACGCTGGACGAGGCGAGCATAAGAACCGGCCTGCGTTTCTCGCCGGATCCGCACAACACCACTCTGGCATCTTTCATCTATGCTGATCGCGACACCGAGCAGGAGTCGTCGGCCTTCGTGCCGAATTCGGGCCCGGACTGCATCGTCGCGGGCGTTGATGCCAAATCCTGGCTCGGCGAGCTGCAGCACATCTACCAGCAGGACGCCTTCAACATCACCGTGGGTGGTGCGGCCGCCGACACTGACGAGTCCCTGCCGATCTCGTTCCGGCCGGACGCCATCCCGATCGACATCCCCTTCGGCACGCTCAACATCAGCACCGAGGCCTATCGCGCCTATGCCTATGGCACGCTGGAGTTGCCCTACGGCTTCACCGTGATCGCCGGCGCCAGCTATGACGACTACGAGTCCGGCGAGACCGACATCAGCCGTGTCAACCCGAAGGCCGGAATCGAGTGGCAGCCGCTGCCCGATGTGACGTTCCGCGCCGCCTATGCGGCGGTGGTGAAGCCACCGCTGGCGACCAACCGCACCATCGAGCCGACACAGGTCGCCGGTTTCAACCAGTATTTCGACGACGCCAACGGCACCAAGTCGGAGCGCTGGGGCGTCGGCGGCGACTGGGCGATCACCGATACGCTGTTCATGGGCGCCGAGATGACCTGGAGAAACCTCGATGTGCCATACACGGATTTCGACCCGACGACCTTCGAGACCTTCGGCGCCTTCGCCGACCACGAGGAGCGGACGCACCGGGTCTACCTGAACGCGCTGCCGCATCCGCGCGTGCCGGTCAGCGTGGCCTTCGTCTACGATCTCTTCAAGGCCGAGCAGAACCTGCTGACCCTCGACCCGACCGCCTCGGTTCCGCTCCGGGCCGAGACCATCAGCGTGCCGGTGACCGTGCGCTATTTCGATCCCTCGGGGGTCTTCGCCGGCGTGCGCGGAACCTATGTGCACCAGGAGGTCGAACGGGCGCCCGGCAACGACTTCGCCGACGGCACGTCGAACTTCTTCAACCTGGATCTCGAGGCCGGCTACCGGTTCCCGAACCAGCGCGGCAGCGTGAGCCTCGCGCTCCGCAACGTGCTCGACCAGGATTTCGAGTTCCAGGACGACGGCTACCGCGAGTTCGGCGACGAGCCGTCGACCGGCCCCTACTTCCCCAGCATCGGCGTGATGGGGAGACTTACAATCAACTTCTGAATGTGTGTCCAAGCCAGATGTAACCCAGGGAGACTGAAATGCTACGCCCCCCCAGCATGTTTACCTTCGCCGCCGCGTTCGGCGCATTGCTTTTCGCGCCGTCGCCCTCGCCCGCCCAGACGACCGACTACGCCCCGGGCTCGATCAACACAGTCGTCCGCAATATCGATGTCGACTTCCGGGAGAACGACTTCGGCGCCTTGGTCGAACTGGTGGTCGACGAATGCACCGGCGACAATTCGGTGATGTTCAACGGCCCATATCGCCGGATCGCGAATAAGGCCGCGTCGACGAAAGCCAACGGCATGCCAAATCCGATCGACGGCAGCCCCTCGGTCTCACTCGGCGATGCACGGCTCGACTACCTGGTCTTCAAGCTGACGCAGATCGAGGGCAGCGGAGCAAAGTTCGCCAAGATCACCGTCGGCGACGTGCTCGCGCAGACCGGCGTGAACCTCGGAGGCAGCAGCGGCACCGTGGTGTTGAGTGCGACCCTCAATCTGGGCACCACGACGATCTCCGTCGAGGATACCACACCGGCGGACTCGCAGATCCTCGATGCCGGACCGGCAGTCGGCGGCGTGGACGCCGTCATGGTCATCAAGAACGGCACCCCGAAGACCGCCGACATCGTCTGCGACATGAACATGTGGGTTCTCGACGACGCCAACGACCCGGAAGGGTTCCATTACGGCGTCAAGGACTTCGCGTTCTCACAGAACACGGTCAACAGCGTGGTGCTGTTCTACGCGATGGGCCCATCGGGCGCCGAGTCCCTCGCCAATGTCACAAACATCTGCGGCAAGTTCAATCCGGATGGAAAGACGCCGCTCCGGAACGAGGACGGCAGCTACATCCCGCCAACCAGCCACAGCTGCCCGGCCGGAACGGTTTTCCAGCCCGGGCTCGCCTGCGTCGGAAGCGCCTGGACCCGCGAGGAAAAATCTGACGGCCTGATCGGCAATGTGGTACGCTTCTTCGGCGATCCGGAGCAGCCTGCTAACTTCACCTCCTGCGGTCCTCAGGCCGGCTATTGCGATCCGACCGAGCCGATCCCGGAGCCGATCGGAGACGGCGGGACCGGCTCGGCCAACTCGGCCCCGTCGGGCAATGCCTGCAACAAGAACCGCGGCCTGTCCGGTGCACCGAATATCAACATCAGCTCGACACTACAGGAGAACGCCGGCCAGTGGCTCAAGATTGGCGGTAACTGGATCTACGTCCAGTTCTGAACCGGGCAGCGAACATGACCACGCGGCGCCCCCGACGGGGCGCCGCACTCAGTTGCACTTCCCATTGAATGAAACCCCGGCGGCTCCCCAGCCAGCCGCGGTCCGATCCAATTTTCCGCCAGGTCATTGATTTTATGGTGCTGCCGCAGAGATTTGAACTCTGGACCTCTCCCTTACCAAGGGAGTGCTCTACCACTGAGCTACGGCAGCGTCCGGGGCCGCGGGTGCGCAGCCCGGCGGGCTGGCACCGGCCCGCGGCGCGGGCCGAGTGATAGCGGATCAGTTCCGGAATGCAAGCCCAATCTGGACGTGGGCGGCCCGGGGGATTACATCGGGCGACCATGGATGAACGGGACCGGAATCCGGACCGCCCCAGGGGCCGGGCCGAGGGCGCGGCGGAAGCCGGAGCCGGGCGGGGCGAGCGGCTGGCCGCGGCGCTCCGCGAGAACCTGCGGCGCCGGAAGGCACAGGCACGGGCGCGGCGGGGCGGCGGGGCAGTCTCCGGGGTTACCGGCGACGACGGTTCCGGGAACAGCCAGGATAACGACAGCGAGACCGGCGACACCGGCTGAGGCAGGCGAAACAAGGCAAACGGGCGGGAGCGGGCGGAGATGGACAAGATCAGGGTCGTGGGCGGCAGGCCGCTCGAGGGGACAATCGAGATATCCGGGGCGAAGAACGCCTGCCTGGCGCTGATGCCGGCGGCGCTGCTGACCGACCAGCCGCTGACGCTGACCAACACGCCCCGGCTGGCCGATATCCGCACCATGTCGGAGCTGCTCACCTCGCTCGGGGTCGAGATTGCCAGCCTTTCGCAGGGACGGGTGCTGGCGCTGAACGCCGGGAAGATCACCAACCACACGGCGCATTACGACATCGTCCGCAAGATGCGCGCCTCGATCCTGGTGCTGGGGCCGATGCTGGCGCGCGAGGGCCATGCCAAGGTCTCGCTGCCGGGCGGCTGCGCCATCGGCGCGCGGCCGGTGGACCTGCACCTGATGGGGCTCGAGAAGCTCGGGGCGACGCTGGAGCTTGCCGAGGGCTATGTGAACGCCACCGCACCGAACGGGCTGAGGGGCGCCGTGGTCGAGTTCCCCTTCGTCTCGGTCGGCGCCACCGAGAACCTGCTGATGGCGGCGACCCTGGCCAAGGGCACGACGGTGCTGAAGAATGCCGCCCGCGAGCCGGAGATCGGCGACCTCGCCGCATGCCTGGCCGCGATGGGCGCGCGGATCGGGGGCGCCGGGACGGCGGAGATCACCGTCGAGGGGGTCGACGCGCTGCACGGCACCACCCACCGGGTCCTGGCGGACCGGGTCGAGCTCGGCACCTACATGATCGCGCCCGCCATCACCGGCGGCGAAGTCATCCTTCAAGGCGGCAGCCGCGCGCTTGTCGGCGCGCTGATCGAGAAGCTGGAGGCCTCGGACATCGCGGTCGAGGACGTGCCGGGCGGCCTCAGGGTGCGCCGGCGCAACGGCGTGATCAGGCCGCTGAAGGTCACCACCGAGCCCTTTCCCGGTTTTCCCACCGACCTGCAGGCGCAGATCATGGCGATGCTGACCCTCGGCACCGGCGAGAGCATCATCGAGGAACACATCTTCGAGAACCGCTTCATGCATGTGCCGGAGCTGCTGCGCATGGGCGCCCATATCGACGTCCATGGCGGCACCGCCCATGTGCACGGGGTCGAGACGCTGAGGGGCGCACCGGTGATGGCGACCGATCTGCGCGCCTCGGTCAGCCTGATCCTCGCCGGGCTGGCGGCCGAGGGCGAGACCGTGGTCAGCCGCGTCTATCATCTCGACCGCGGCTATGAGAGGGTCGAGGAGAAGCTCGGCGCCTGCGGCGCGCGGATCGAGCGGGTTAAGGAGGGATAGGCATGGCGGATGCCCGCTTCGAGGACGCCCCGCTTTCGGATCGGCCGCTGCGGCTGAAGGCCGAGAGCGCCGAGGACCTCGCGGTCATCTCGAGCCTGGTTCAGGACGCGGTCGGCAAGGCCGGCGACGTGATCTGGATGCCGAGGAAGCGACGGCTGGTTCTGCTGCTGAACCGTTTTCGCTGGGAGAATGGCGCCGCAGCCGGAGGGCCGAGCCGGCCCGAACGGGTGCGCAGCGCCGTCACCATCGAAAGCGCGCTGAATGTGCGCGCCCGCGGACTGGACCCGTCGAGGAAGGACTTGGTCTACGACCTGCTCGCGATCCTGTTCGTGCCCGCGGACGAATGCGCGGGCACGCTGATCGTCACGCTGGCCGGCGAAGGCGAGATCGCGATCGAGGTCGAGTGCCTGGATCTGGCACTGGCCGATCTGAGCCGGCCCTGGCCCGCGGTGGCCCGCCAGGCGCCCCGCCACGGGGACTGACGGATTTCCCCGGGAGCACCGGCACCGGCTTAACCGAACATTCAGCATTCTTGGCCACGCTCTGGCATCCGGCCCCGTGACGAAAGCGAGGGTGCGGCGATGCGGCCTGCCCGCGGCGGCCGGCAAGGCGATGCACCGAGCCAGAATCGCAGCACGGCATCACCGATCTGCCGCCGCCGGACACGTCGCCGACGCCGCCTTCGATGTGCGCCGTCGCGCGATTGCGCCAGCAGGGCCCGGAGCGACCTGATCCGCGCGCGTCACGCCAGCTCCGGGGAGCGGGATGCATGACCAGCGGCGAAACCAGCGGCGATGCGGCACTCAGGGTCGACAGCGGCTTCCTGCGGAGGCGGTTCTGGTTCGCGGTGGCCATCGTTCTCGCTCCCGTCGCGGCGGCGACCTTCCTTTCCATCCTGGCGCTGCGCGAAACCACCATTGCCAACCATTTCGCCAATGCATTCGGCCGGCTAAACAGCGGTCTTTCGGGCGTCGAGTTCGATACTCAATCACGCCGGGCATGCGGATGAGATACCCGCCGCCTCTCTCGGTAGCGAGAGCGAGGCCGCCTATCGCGCCTTCGTCGATCTCCTCTGGGTCTACAGCGCCCTGCGCGCATCGGACCCGGACCAGGAAGCGCTCGGCCGCGAAGCCGGGCCGGTCCTGGCCGCCATCGACAGGCTGAGCCTGATCCACGGCGTGGACCCGGCCGCCGCAAGTGATGAACTGGGCCTGTCGGGTTGCGAGATGCCGGAGGTGTTCGCGCATCTGTGGGAGGCGGAAGATGCCGCCGAGGAGGGGCGGTACTCGCTCGAGCTTACCATCGCGCGGATCATCGTCGCGGCCTCTCCGCCCTTCGAAGGCAACGAGCCGAGCTTCGAGCGGTTCCAGCGCACCTCAACCGAGGTCCACGCCCAGTTCGACGAACCGATGCGCGACCGGATGGTCGAGCTCGGCACCGTCCTGCGCGATCTGGCCACCGAAAGCGCGGTCGCGCCGGTGCGGTTCGTGGTCGCCATCTTTGCGCTCGTCGCCGCGGGGCTTCTGTTCTGCGCGATCGCGATCTTCCGGCCGCTCGAGAATGCGGTCCTCTCGGCCCAGCGCGACCTTGTCCTGGAGCGCCAGAACGCGCTCGCGGCCGAGAAGGCGAAATCCGAGTTCCTGGCGACGATGAGCCACGAGATCCGCACGCCGCTGAACGGCGTGCTCGGCATGGCCGAGCTTCTGGCCGGAACGCAGCTCGACGACCGCCAGCGCATGTTCGCCGGCATAATCCGTCAGTCCGGCAAGTCCCTGCTCGGGGTGATCAACGACATCCTCGACTTCTCGAAGATCGATTCGGGGCATCTCATGATCGACCGCCGTCCGTTCAGGCTCGACCTGATCGCGGTGGAGCCGGCGCGGCTGATCGGCCACGCGGCCGAGGAAAAAGGGCTGGAGCTGGCGCTCCGGACCCAGCCCGACCTGCCCGACGCGGTGATCGGCGATCTCGGGCGGATCCGTCAGGTCGTCACCAACCTCGTCAGCAACGCGGTCAAGTTCACCGAGTCCGGGCAGGTGGTGATCGACCTGTCGGGCGAGCAGCGGACCTCGGCGACCGGCCATGCCGAACTGGCTTTGCGGGTCGCGGTGACCGATTCCGGGATCGGCATTCCGCCCGACATGATCGAAGGCGTCTTCGACCGGTTCACCCAGGTCGACGGGTCCTCGAGCCGGCGCCAGCAGGGAACCGGACTCGGCCTCGCCATCTCCAAGGGCCTAGTCGAGCTGATGGGGGGCGAGATCGGGGCCGAATCTCGCCCCGGCGCCGGATCGACCTTCTGGTTCACCCTGACGCTCCCGATCGATCCCGCGGCCTCGGCCCGCGCGCGGGTCCCGCCGGCGATCGAGAGCCGCCATGTGCTGGTGATCGACGACAACGAGACCAATCGCTGCATCCTCCAGGAGCTGCTTTCCGCCTGGCGCCTGACCGAGAGCGCGGCGGCCTCCGGCATGGAAGGTCTGCAACGCCTGGTGAACGCCGCCGGCAAGGGCAGGCCGTTCGATCTGGTGATCCTGGATCACCATATGCCGGGGATAAACGGCGAGGAGACGCTGCGCAGGCTCCGGGCCACACCGGAGATTGCCGGGACGCCGGTGATCCTGCTCACCTCGATCGACGGGCTGCATGGCGGCGGGTCCGAGGGCGCCGGCAGCGGCGGGATGCCTGATGTCCAGGCGTATCTGGTGAAACCGGCCCCCGCCTCGCAGCTCTTCGACACGATCATCGGCATCCTCGGAACCGCGGACCAGGCCCGGGCGGATGCGACGGCCGGCACGGGCGAGGCTGCGTCTCCGCCCGCCGTCGCGCCGGCCGATGCCCGCGCACCGGTGCTGCTGGTCGAGGACAACGAGGTCAACCGCATCGTCGCGGCCCAGGTGCTCGAGCGTCTCGACCTGGCTCATGTGACCGCCGAGAACGGCGAGGAAGGGGTCGCGCGCTTCGCCGAGTCGCGTCCGAGCCTGGTGCTGATGGACCTGTCGATGCCGGTGATGGACGGTCTCGACGCGACGCGCCGCATCCGCGACCTGGAGCGCGAGCGCGCCCTGCCCCGGACGCCGATCATCGGCCTCACCGCCCATGCGATCCAGGGCGACCGCGAGCGCTGCCTGGACTTCGGCATGGACGACTACATGTCGAAGCCGGTGGAGATCGACCGCCTCGCCGCGATCATCGGACGCTGGACCGAAGGCGAACCGCCGGTGGCCGGCAAGGCGGGGCGCGCGGTCGCCGCCGAATGACCGGAACCGGGCAGCCGGGACCGGTATACCGGCTTCTGAGGAACAAGTTCGGGCGATCGGAGCGGCATCTGCGAGCCGGCCGAGATGCGGCGCGCGGGCGCGACACGGCACTCTCCCTGGCGGGCGCACGCGCCATCTGCCCCGGCGACCGGCGGAACCACCGGGTCCGCCCCTGACGCGGGTGCCGCCCCGGCGCCTGAACTACTGCCGGGCGACCCGGTCGCCGGACGAGCGTCCCGGCGCGACCACGACCCAGCTCCGCTTGTCGTCGCGCGCCTGCATGGCGAGAAAGCGGTAGCCAGAGTCCTCCCAGCCGGTCACCCTCCCCGAGAGGTTGTCGAGAATCAGGTCGCCGGTGCTGTGGTGGACGACCAGGACCGCATGGTTGTCGCCGAGCCGGTCGAGCGCGATCGCGACCGTCAGGTCACGGCTGTCGAACCCGGCTTCCAGCAACTGCCGGTACTTCTCCAGCACGAAGTCCTCGCAGTCGCCGCGGCCGAAGCGCGGCAGCGCCCAGTACTCCGCAACCCCGTAATTCTCCGGATCGCTGATCTCGGTGGTGGCGAGGTTGACCCGGAGATTCACCCGGCGCGCGATTTTGAGCTGCTCGTCCGGGTCGGTCAGGCGCCCTTCGACCGACCCATCGCAAAGCCAGGCATAGCGCGCGCAGGCGTCGACGAAGGCCGAGGGCGGCTTCACCCTCAACGCCGCGTCATCCTGTGCGGAAACCTTAACCGTCAGGCTCGATTGCGCCGACGCCGCGCCGGGGCCGAGCCCGGCCACTACGGCGGCAGCGGCAATCAGACCCCGGAAAAGCACCTCCCTGCCCGCGCGGGACAGCCCGGCAGCCGGTTCTGGCCTTTCAGGTTCAGGTTGCGCCCAAGGGCAATTGAGCTTTTTCGCCATGCCTCCCCACCTTGGCTTCGCCGCGTCGGCTGCGTCCGCAAGGAGGATGATCCGGCAGAGGCACTCGAAACCCTGCCCCGCCTCTCCGCGTCGGCCAGCGAGGTCAGGGACTTGCGATTACCCGGTCAAAGAACTCTCACCGGAGCTCCACGCCACTCTGCCTTGTCTCCCTTGCGGCCAGCGTTCTCGTTGCGCCAGTCGTCACCCGATAATGTCAGCAAAACCGCAGGATGCAACCGGTAGTTGCAGTCGCAGGGGATCACTCGCGATTCCGGCGATCGCACAGGCAGTCCCGGCCTGGCGGCCCGTCAGCCGCCCCTGCTCGCGGACCAGGAAAGTTTCCGGTTGGACTGCCGGACCCGCCGGATCAGGGTGCGCACGTAGTTCAGCGCCTCCTCCGGATCGTTCTCGAGAACATGGAGGATCTCGTCGGCGGTGAAGGCCTCGCAGACCGTCGGGGCGACGGCGACGGCCGTGGCCGAGCGCGGCGCCGCATCGATGACGCTCATCTCGCCGATCAACTCGCCGGGACCGCAGGTGGCGATGGTCTCGGTCCGTCCGCGCTTCAGGAGCCCGGGCAGCTTCAGCCGGATCTCGACACTACCGCTGCGGATGCGAAAGCAGTGGTCGCTGGGATCGCCCTCGGAGAAGATCACCTCGCCCGTCTTGAACCTGACTTCCTTCATCGCCTTCTGGCTCCGCCTTCCCCCGCTCTCGTCGGCCGGCCGACTTGAGCAATCGCCCATTATTGCCGATTCTGGCCGACGCAGGAAGCTCTCGCCGGGAACCGGCCGGACGCGCCGGTCTGAATGACTCGATGTTCCGCAGCCCGAAGCTATGATCAGCGGCACGAAGCACGGAGAACCGAGCCATGGCCGCCGGTAGACCGACGATCCCGGACGATACCCTCGCCAAGTGGCAACGCGTGGTCGACATCATGGCCCGGATCATGGTGGCCCCAGCCGGGCTGGTGATGCGCACAGAACCGCCGGTGCACGCGGTGCTGGTGACGAGCGTCGGCCCGGCCAATCCCTATCCGGTCGGGGCGTCCTTCACGCTGCGGCGCAACCTCTATTGCAACTCGGTCATCGAGAACCGCAGCGAGCTCCTGGTGCGTGATGCCTGGTCGGATCCCGAATGGTGCGACAACCAGGATCTTGAGCATGGCATGTCGTTCTATCTGGGCCTGCCGATCGCCTGGCCGGACGGTGCGCTGTTCGGCACCATCTGCGTGCTCGACCGCCACGACAATCCGTCCGCGGTGCTATTCCGCAACCTGCTCGTCGAGTTTCGCGGCGTGATCGAGGGCGACCTGGCCCTGCTGACCGGAATTGCCGAGCGAGACAGGCTGGAGCAGGCGCTGCAGGCGACCCTCGCCACGCTGGAGCGCAGGGTCGCCGAGCGCACGCAACAGCTCACGGAGGTCAATGAGGGCCTGCGCGCCGAGGTCGCCAGCCGGCGGCGGGCCGAGGCGGAGCTGGGGCAGCGGGAGTGCCAGCTCGAGGAGGCGAACACCGCCCTGCGCGTCCTAATCGACCACCTCGAGAGCTCGCGGCATGCGTTCGAAGAGAACATACTTCGCCAGATCAAGGGGCTTGTCCTGCCGCATCTGGCCAAGTTGCGGCTGTCCCGGCGAGGAGACGAGACCGTCGGGCAGTATCTGGATCTGATCGACGCCAACCTCGCCCGAGTGACGTCATCGCTCGCCGGTCGGCTGGTGCAGGAGCTTGACGCGCTGTCCCCGACCGAGTCCGAAGTCGCCCAGATGGTGATGGCGGGCAAGACGACGAAGGAGATCGCGAAGGCGCTGTCGCGGGAAACGAGTACGGTCGATTTCCACCGCAACAACATCCGCCGCAAGCTCGGCATCACCAGCAGAGCGCGGAGCTTGCGGAGCCATTTGCGATCGCTCCTCTGATATGGGGATTCCCCCCATGTTTCCCCCGCATCTTCCCGATGGAGGAGATGTCTGCACCGGAGCCTATCCTGTCCGTCCGGCCGGCACGCGGGCCGGCAATCAGAACCCGCGCAAACAGGGAGGTCAAGATGGACAGGATGTACCCGATGCCCGAGCGCCCCGACGCGGCCCTCGGAGACACGAACGCATGCGTTTCGCGCCGTACATTCTTCACGGCGGCGGCCCTCGGCGCCGCTGCCGGCGTCGCCGCGCTGCCGGGCGAATCCCGTGCGCAGTCCACGGACTGGACGCAGCCGGGCAACAACAACCACGTCCTGGAGCTGCAGGAGGCCGGCCAGTTTCCCGACGGAGCCGTCGGAGTCGACTTCTACGGCCATTGCGCGATCAAACTGACTTCGCCAGGCGGCGCCACGGTGTTGTTCGACCCCTGGCGCGACGACCCGTCCGGAGCCTGGGGACTTTGGTTCAGGAGCAAGTTCCCGGAAGCCGTGGTTGACATCACGCTGTCGACGCACACCCACTTCGACCACGACGCGATCGACCGGCCGCAGTCGACCATGGTGCTGGACCGCATGGTCGGCGACTATGCCTTCGCCGACGTCAAGATCAGCGGCTTCGCCGACAAGCATGCCTGCTCGGCGCCGGGATGGTACAAGTGGACAAATGCGCTGAAGGAGTTCGGCGTCGACGCCTGCCCGCCGAACAATCCGGGCCACATGGACATGGTGGCCTACATGGTCGAGATCGCCGGTGTGCGCATCCTGATCTGGGGCGACAATCGGCACAATCCCGCCGACGCCTTCTGGGATTGGGCCGGGCGGGTCGACGTGCTGACCCTGCCGGTCGATGGCTCGCAGCACATTCTTTCCTTCGCGCAGGGCGACGAGATCGTCGGCCGGCTCAAGCCGAGGGTCGTCATCCCGACCCACTACCTGAGCGAAGCCACGACCTACACCCTTTCGACGCTGGCACCGGCGGACGAATGGGTGAAGGGCCAGAAGAGCTACCGGATGCTGGACAGCGCCCGGCTGGACCTGTCGGCCGCCGAGATCGCCAAGATGGATCGCGAGTTCCTGTATTTCGGCAATCACGCTCAGACTGCCTGAGCGCAGTCCGAAGCGGTGCCCGGCGCGGGAGGCGGCCCAGCCGCCTCCCGACCCGAGCCGCCCGGCATCAGTGGCCGGCCGCTTCCATCTTCCGGCTCGCCAGCGCCTTCTCGAGCCAGCCGAGTTCCATCTCGGGCACCGACTTCAGCAGCAGGTCGGTATAGTCGTCGAAGGGCGGGTTCAGCACCTTCGTCTTCGGCCCGAAGCGCACGACCTTGCCCTTGAACATCACCGCGATCGAATCGGCGATCGCCCGCACCGTGGCGATGTCGTGGGTGATGAACAGATAACTGACCCCGGTCTCCTTCTGCAGGTTCAGCAGCAGCTCGAGGATGCCTTCGGCCACCAGCGGGTCCAGCGCCGAGGTCGGCTCGTCGCAGATCAGCAGCCGCGGCTCGGCCGCCAGCGACCGGGCGATGCAGACCCGCTGCTTCTGGCCGCCGGAAAGTTCGGCCGGATACCGATCCGCGAACGGGTCGCCCATCTCGATCAGGTCGAGGAGGTCGGTCACCTTGCGCCGCCGCTCCTCGCCCCGGAGCCCGAAGTAGAAGGTCAGCGGCCGGCCGATGATCTCCTCCACCGTCTGGCGGGGGTTCATCGCCACATCGGCCATCTGGTAGATCATCTGCAGTTCGCGGAGTTGCTCCTTGCTGCGGTCCTTCAGCGCCGGCGGCAGCGGCTTCCCGTCGAAGATCACCTGCCCCTTCGAGGGCGGCAGCAATCCGGTGATCACCCGCGCCGTGGTCGACTTGCCCGAGCCGGACTCGCCCACCACCGCGAGGGTCTGGCCGGGCGGCAGGTGCATGGTCACGTCGAACAAAACCTGGGCGCCCGGCCCGTAGGCCGCGTCGACGTTCTCGAGCCTCATCAGAGACTGGCTCTGATCCGGCGCCTCGGGCTTGATGTCCGAGCGGATCGAGATCAGGTCGCGGGTGTATTTCTCTCGCGGCTCCTCGATGATTTGCTGAACCGGGCCGTACTCGACCGTGTTGCCGTATCTCAGCACCATGATGTGATCGGAGATCTGCGCCACCACCGCGAGGTCGTGGGTGATGTAGATCGCCGCGACATTGGTCTCCTCGATCGCGTGCTTGATGGCCGCCAGCACATCGATCTGGGTGGTGACGTCCAGCGCCGTGGTCGGCTCGTCAAAGACGATCAGATCCGGGTTCGGGCAGAGCGCCATCGCCGTCATCGCGCGTTGCAGCTGGCCGCCGGAGACCTGGTGCGGGAAACGTTCGCCGAAGGTGTCGGGGTTCGGCAGGCCGAGGACGCCGAAGAGATACCGCGCCCGCTCCAGCGCCTCGGAACGGCTCATGATCCCGTGCATCACCGAGGCCTCGACCACCTGCTCGCCGAGCCGATGCGACGGGTTGAACGCGGCGGCGGCGGACTGTGCCACGTAGCAGACCTTGCGCCCGCGCACCTCGCGAATGCCGGCCTTGGTGTAGCGCAGGATGTCCTTGCCGTCGATCATCACCTGGCCGGCGGTGATCCGCACCCCGCCGCGGCCATAGGCTAGCGCGGCGAGGCCGATGGTCGACTTGCCGGCGCCGGACTCGCCGATCAGGCCGATCACCTTGCCCTTCTCGAGGTCGAAGCTGACTCCGTGGACGATCTCGATGTCGACCGGGTCCTCGCCAGGCGGATAGACGGTCGCGCCGATCTTCAGGTCGCGGACCTGCAGAAGATTCTTGGCCATCAGCCGCGCCCTCCCTTCAGGCTGGCAGTTCGGTTCAGGAGCCAGTCCACCACCATGTTGACGCAGACCGCGAGCATCGCGATCGCGGCGCCGGGATAGAGCGCCGCCGGCACCAGGAAGATGATCCCGTCCTTGTTGTCCTTGACCATGCCGCCCCAATCCGCCTCGGGCGGCTGGATGCCGAGGCCGAGGAACGACAGCGACGACAGGAACAGGATCGCGAAGGCGAAGCGCAGGCCGAACTCGGCGATCAGGGGGGTCAGCACGTTCGGCAGGATCTCGCGGAAGATGATCCAGAGCCAGCCCTCGCCGCGAAGCCGTGCCGCCTCGACGAAGTCCTGCACCACGATGTCGATGGCGACCGCGCGGCCCAGCCGGAACACCCGGGTCTGGTCGATGATCGCCATCACCGCGATCAGGATGAAGATGTTCTGCGGCAACGCCGCCAGCACCACCAGCGCGAAGATCAGCGTCGGGATCGCCAGCATCAGGTCGTTGATCCGGCTCAGCACCTGATCAACCCAGCCGCCGACCACGGCCGCGGTGAAGCTGAGGAACATGCCGATGGCGAAGCTGAGCACGCCCGCCGCCATGGCCACGGCGATGGTCGTCTGGGCGCCGTAGATCAGGCGCGAAAGCATGTCGCGCCCGAGATTGTCGGTGCCGAGCAGGAAGGTCTCGTCCGCCGGCTGCCAGACGTCGCCGACGATCTGACGCTCGCCGAACGGCGCGACCGCGTCGGCGAAGATCGCCAGGATCAGGATCACGATGATGTAGAGCATCCCGAAGGAAGCCGTCAGCGGCGCCGTCTTCATGAAGCGCGACGCCTTGTCCGGCAGGATCATCGCCATGTATTCGCGGAAGCAGTAGCCGAGCCCGCCGGCACCGACCAGCAGGATGAACAGGACGGTGATGGTCCAGAACGCCGCCTGCCCCCAGAGAATGCCGAAAAGCAGCGAGGCCAGGGTGACCGTGAACAGGACCCCGAAGGCCTCGCGGCGCTGGTAGTAGGCGGCGAGGCTGGAGCCTGCGATCAGAAGGGCGAAGTAGCCGAAAACGAACGGGGACATGGGGCTACCTCACTTCGGATGCATGAGCCGCGGATTGGCGAGAATGGCGCCAATGTCGGCCAGCATGTTGAGGACCACATAGACCCCGGCGAAGACCACGCCGCAGGCCTGCACGACCGGCATGTCGCGGACCGTGACCGCGTCGACGAAGTACTGGCCCATGCCCGGATAGGCGAAGATCACCTCGACCACCACGACGCCCACAACCAGATACGCCAGGTTCAGGGCGACGACATTGATGATCGGGGCAATGGCGTTCGGCGCCGCATGCTTGCGGATCACCTTCATAGTCGGCACGCCCTTCAGCTCGGCGGTCTCGATATAGGCCGAGTCCATGATGTTCAGGATCGCGGCCCTGGTCATGCGCATCATGTGCGCCAGCGTCACCACCACCAGGGTCGCGGCGGGCAGCGACACCAGTTCGAAGTTCGAGAACGACCACACCGGATCCGAGGGGATGATCGGCGGGCCGTCGCCGATGCCGAGCAGCAGGGCGAAGAAGAAGATGAACAGATAGCCGATGAAGAACTCCGGCATCGAGATCGCCGCCAGCGACAGCACGTTGATGGTGTGATCGGGCAGCTTGTTGCGGAAGAACACCGCGACCATGCCCAGGCCCACCGAGATCGGCACCGCGAAGATGGCGGCGACGGTCGCCAGGAACAGCGTGTTCGACAGCCGCTTGAAGAGCTGCGAGTTGACGCTGGCCTTGTTGGCCCAGCTGTTGCCGAAATCGCCGGTCAGCACGCCGCCGAGCCAGTCGAAGTACCGCGTCAATACCGGCTCGTCGAGGCCAAGCTCCTTGCGGATGTTGGCGACCGCCTCGGGCGTCGCGCTCTGGCCGAGGTAGTTGCGGGCAAAATCGCCCGGCAGCAGCTCGACGCCGATGAACAGCAGCGCCGAGATCGCGAGAATGACGAGTACCCCGATGCTGATCCGCTGCAGGAGCAACGAAACAACCGGGTTCATTCCGGATTTTCCGGAGGCCATGACCGTCTCCCCCATGTTGTCTGAGGGGCGGCGGGTCGCCCCGCCGCCAAGGCAATCTTATGCCGTCAGCCAGCTCCGGCTCGCGATCAGCCCGTTCGACATCGGCTGCGACGGGTCGATCAGGACGCCCTGCAGCTTTGCGGTCGAGGCATCGACGAAATCGTTGAACATCGGCAGGATCAGGCCACCCTCCTCGTTGAGCATGAGGGCCATGTCGGTGAAGATCTGCTTGCGCTTGTCCTGATCGATCTCGGCCCGCGCCTGCGCCAGCATTGCGTCGAACTCCGGTCGCTTCCAGCGGGTGTCGTTCCAATCGGCATCCGACTTGTAGGCGACCGCGTACATCTGCGCCTGGGTCGGCCGACCGCCCCAGTAAGAGGTCGAGAAGGGCTGCACGTTCCAGACGTTCGACCAGTAGCCGTCGGCCGGCTCGCGCTTGACCTCGATCGGGATGCCAGCGGTGGCACAGGTCTGCTGGAACAGAACCGCGGCGCTCTCGGCACCGTTGAACGCGGCGTCAGATGTGCGCAGGGCAATCGGCGTCCCGTCATGGCCGGACTTCTTGTAGTGGAAGGCGGCCTTGTCGGTGTCGAACGCGCGCTGCGGGATCGCATCCGGGAACAGCGCATAGGCCGCATTGATCGGGAAGTCGTTACCGACCGATCCGTAGCCGCGCAGGATCTTGTCGACCATCTCCTCGCGGTTCATGGCGTATTTCAGCGCGAGGCGCAGGTCGTTGTTGTCGAACGGAGCCGTGTCGCAATGGGCGATGAAGACGTAGTGCCCGCGGCCCGAAACGTTGTTGACCTGCAGTCCGGGGGCCTTCGTCAGGAGATCGATGGTCTTCGGATCGACCCGATTGATCGCATGGACCTTACCCGAGGAGAGCGCGGCAACACGCGCGGTCAGGTCGTTGATCACCAGGACTTCGAACGAGTTCGAACCAGGCGTAGTCGCTCATCCAGTGGTCGTCGCGCCGCTTCATGATGTGGCGGACGCCCGGTTCGTTGCTCTCGACCGCATAGGGACCGGTGCCGATGGCCGCCTCGAGCCCGTCAAGCCCGCCGTTCGGCTGGATGAGAAGGTGGTAGTCGGACAGCAGGTACGGCAGGTCGGCGTCGCCGGACTCGAGCTCGAACACCACATTGTCGCCGTCAGCCTTGAAGGACTGGCCGATCGATTTCATGATCCCGAGCGCGCCCGATTTGGCATTCTCGTCGGAGTGCCGCTTCAGGGTCGCGACCACGTCCTCGGCGGTCATCTCCTTGCCGTTCGAGAAGGTGATGCCCTTGCGGATCTTGAACGCCCATTTCTTGGCGTCGGAAGAAGCCTCCCAGCTTTCCGCCAGCCAGGGCTGAGCGGTGCCGTCCTTCGGATCGGTGATCACCAGGCCTTCGCCCCAGCCGAAGTTGACATTGTGCATGACGGTGCTGGTGGCCAGCGCCGGGTCGAGGCTGTCGGTCGAGGCGCCGCCGTTCAGGCCCATGATGAAATGGCCGCCCTTGACGGGATTCGCACGCGCCGTGCTGCCGAGCAGCTGTGTCGCCATCGGCACCGAAAGGCCGAGCGCCGCGGCGCGGCCGATGAAGTCGCGCCGGCTCATCTGGCCGAGCACGACACGCAAACTGAGGGCGCTAAGCTCCTTGGACATTTCCGTGACTCCTCCCTGGGAGAACTTTGTTCTAGTTGCTGCGGCCACATTGGCGCTGCGAATTGTCGCAGGCAATGGCAAAATGCGACGCTTGCGCGGTGAATTCCGCCGATCAACAAAAATTGCGCCGAATATTGCCTGACAACCGGTCAGTTGCGCTGACCAGTAGCCCGTGATCTCGCTGGAATCGGCGGGACCGTCCCGGTCAGGGGTCGCCGTCGCCGATCTGCGCCTTCCGGCGCGCGACATAGTCCTCGAGCGCCTCGCGGACCGCCACGTCCATCGCCGGCTCCTCGTACTCCGCCAGCGCCTGCTGCCAGACCGCGGTCGCCCGGTCGCGCGCGGTCTTGGCGCCCGCCTCCTCCCAGCTCTGCCAGTTGCGCCAGTCGCTGAGCATCGGAGCGTAGAACGCTGTTTCGTAACGCTCCATCGTATGCGGGTCGCCGAAGAAATGGCCGCCCGTCGGCACCCGGCCGATGGCGTCGAGGCCGAGTGTGCCCTCGTTCACCTCGATTGGCTTGATGAACTCGAACATGTGCTGGATAAGCTCCACGTCCATAACGAATTTCTCGTAGCTGGCGCAAAGCCCGCCCTCCAGCCATCCGGCGGCGTGGTAGAGCAGGTTCACGCCGCCCAGCACGCAGCCCCACATCGACATCATCGACTCCCAGACCGCCTGCTCGTCGGCCGCGACCGAGGCGGTGCCGGGCGAGGTGCGGTAGGGAAGCCCGTAGCGGCGCGCGAGCTGGCCCGAGGCGACCACCGCCTTGGCGTGCTCGGGCGTGCCGAAGGCCGGGGCGCCGGATTTCATGTCGACGTTCGAGAGGAACGAGCCGTAGAGCACCGGCGTGCCGGGCCGCACGAGCTGGGCCAGCACGATGCCGAACAGCGCCTCGGCGTTCTGCTGGGCGAGCGCCGCCGGCAGGGTGACCGGGGTCATCGCCCCCATCAGCGTGAAGGGCGTCACCGAGATCGGCTGGCCGTATTCGGCCTGGGTCATCAGCCCCTCGATCATCGACTCGTCGAAGCGGCGGGGCGAGTTGACCGAGATGATCGTGGTGACGCCG
Organism: uncultured Pseudomonadota bacterium; assembly: GCA_963700775.1. Classification (GTDB taxonomy): domain Bacteria; phylum Pseudomonadota; class Alphaproteobacteria; order Rhodobacterales; family Rhodobacteraceae; genus Thermohalobaculum. The sequence goes on along the minus strand of CAVOYU010000008.1, from coordinate 162,117 downwards.
GGGTCGGTGATCATCTGCTCGGCGGTCATGCCCCGCGCGATCGCCATCATCTCGATGCCGTCGAGCGCCCTGCCCCGGCCGATCGAGGTGCAGTGGTAGCTGCGATCCGAGAGCGTCAGGTTCCAGAGGTAGCAGTCGAGATGGCGCGTGTTGGCCGGCATCTCGATCGGCGCCGCCACCTGGTTGCCGATCATGTGGACGGCGTTGAAGTGCTGGGTCAGCCGGATGAAGTTCTTGTAGTCCTCGGCGTTCGACGACCGCCGGCCGCGCACGCGGTCATGCACGGCGGGCGGGCCGGCGACCAGTGTGGTGACGATGTCGCGGCCCCCGAGATGCACCCGGCGATCCGGGTTGCGCGAAGTCAGCGTGGCCATGGACGGCGCCTTCGCCACATGCTCCAGCACCATGCCGCGGTCCATGGTGACGCGCATGGTCGCACGGTCGACCTTCGCCCCTGCCCGCTCCAGCAGGTCGCAGGCGCCCGGATGCATCGCCTCGACGCCGAACTCCTCGAGGATGCGCATCGAGGCGTCGTGCACCGCCTCGAGCTGCTCGGGCCGCAGGATCTCCATCGGGGCGTGCGCGTTCTGCACCCGGGACCACGGAAGCTGGCGGATGCCGCCACCGGAGGAGCGTCGCTCGCGCCGCCGCTGGCCTCGCCGTCCCGCCTCGATCGAGCTCATGCGGCCCTCCTGCTGTTGACTGTGGCATGGTCCCGGTCAATTGTCGCGTCCGCAGTCAAAAACGCGACACTCTGCACCACAGCATGGCCGACAGCCGCACAACCCCAGCGACGCCCCGGCGATCCACCACGGTGATCGCGTTCCTGCTCGTGCGCGAATTCTCGATGCTGAGCGTCGCCAGCGCGATCGAACCGCTGCGCGGGGCGAACCGGCTGCTGGGCCGGACCTGCTATGAATGGAGGCTCTACTCGGATGACGGGCAGCCTGTCAGCGCCTCGAACGGCATGACCGTGACGGTCGAGGGCAGCCTGGCGGACGTGACCGGCGTATCCGGCGCCATCGACTACCTCTTCGTCTGCGCTGGCCTCGACACCGATCCGCCGAACAGGTCGCGGCTGCACGCCGGGCTGAACAAGTGCGCCCGCTCGGGCATCGTGCTCGGCTCGCTGTCGGGCGGCAGCTTCATCCTGGCCCGCGCCGGTCTGCTCGACGGCTACCGCTGCACCATCCACTGGGAGTTTCAGCCCGCCTTCGCCGAGGCCTTTCCGGATCTCGACGTCTCCCCCGGCCTCTATGTCATCGACCGCGATCGCTGGACCGGTTCGGGCGGGATCGCCGGCATGGATATGATGCTGCACCTGATCGAACGGGACCACGGGCCCCAGCTTTCCCGCGCTGTCGGCAACCAGTACCAGATCGACCGCATCCGCAACTCGGCGATCCACCAGCGGCCGGGTCAGGTCGACCGGTTGGAGAACCTGCCGGGACCGTTGCAGAAGGCGATCGAGCTGATGATGGCCAACATCGAGGCGCCGCTGAGGATGGAGGAGGTGGCGGAGATGTCCGGGCTCCGGCTCCGGCGGATGGAGCGGATGTTCAAGTCCCACCTCGACACCTCGCCGGCGCACTACTACCGGGGGCTGCGGCTGGAGAAGGCGCGCGACCTGCTGCTCTACACCAACCTCTCGACCCTCGAGATCGGCGTCCTGACCGGATTCTCGTCCAGCTCGCATTTCGCTATGGCCTACCAGAAACATTATGGTATGCGGCCGACCGATGCGCGCCGTCCAGCGCCGATGCGCACGCGGGAAAAACCCAACCCCAAGGAGTGAGACAAATGCCGAAACCCCGTGTGATCTGCTCGCGCAAATGGCCCGCGCCGGTCGAGGCCGAGCTCAAGAAGCGCTTCGACGCAACCCTGAACGAGGCGGATGTGGTGCTGAGCGCCGACCAGCTCCGCGACGCGCTCGACAATTACGATGCGGTCTGCCCGACCGTCACCGACAAGGTCGACGCGGCGGTGCTGGCGGCGCCGAAACGGGCGAAGATGCTCGGCCAATTCGGGGTCGGCTTCAACAACATCGACATCGCCGCGGCGAAGAAGGCCGGCCTCGTCGTGACCAACACGCCGGGCGTGCTGACGGACGCCACCGCCGACATCGCGCTCACCCTGCTCCTGAACGTCGCCCGGCGCACCCATGAGGGCGAGACCATGCTGCGCGCCGGCGAATGGACGGGCTGGCGGCCGACCCAGCTGATGGGCACCTCGCCCCAGGGCAAGGTGCTGGGGATCATCGGCATGGGCCGGATCGGCAAGGCGATGGCCAAGCGCTGCCACCACGCGCTCGAAATGGAAATCGTGTTCTACGACGCCTTCCCGGTGCCGGACGCCGGAGTGCCGGCAAAGCAGCTCGGCTCGGTCGACGAGGTGTTGCAGGCCGCCGACTTCGTGTCGCTGCACTGCCCCGGCGGCGGCGATAACGTGCACCTGATTAACGCACGGCGGCTGAAGCTGATGAAGCGGAGCGCTTTCCTGGTGAACTCGGCGCGGGGCGACATCGTCGACGAGGCGGCGCTGGTCGAGGCGCTGGCGGCAGGCACCATCGCGGGCGCGGGCCTCGACGTGTTCGAGCGTGAGCCGAGGATCACCGAGGCGCTGAAGGGAATGAAGAACGTCTGCCTGCTGCCGCATCTGGGCAGCGCCACGGTGGAAACCCGGATCGCCATGGGCATGACCGTGGTCGAGAACCTGAGCGCCTTCTTCGAGGGCCGCGAGCCGCCGAACCGGGTGGCGTGAGGCGGGGGGGCGCGCACCGCCCTCTGCCCAAGGGCCGGCGCCTTTCGGTACGGCCGGGCGCGTAGCTTGATCCTGTAAGCGCGGTGCGGGACGCCGGGCACTACAGGGCGGGCAATTCGGGCCTATCTCAGTAGGGAATGATAAACGTCGCCCGGCTCCGGCCGGGCGTTCGCAGGGATCGCCCCGCGCGCGATGGAGGCAGGAAGACAATTGGCCGATATCAGCCTAGTCCAAGTCGCCGTCCTTCTGGCTGCGGCCGGGATCGTGGCGCCGCTATCGAAATATCTCCGGATCGGCGTCGTGCTGGGCTACCTGCTGGCGGGGATCGCGATCGGCCCGTATGCGATGGGGATCTTCGCCGACCCGGAAAGGATTCTCCGCACGGCAGAATTCGGCGTCGTCCTGCTGCTGTTCGTCATCGGGCTCGAGCTCAAGCCACAGCGCCTCTGGGCCATGCGACGACCCGTGTTCGGCCTGGGCGGATGGCAGGTTGCCGTCACCGCTGCGGCGATCTCGGCCCTCGTGCTGCTGCATGTCGGCAGCTGGCGCGAAGCCTTGTTCGTCGGGCTCGCCCTGTCGCTCTCCTCCACGGCGATGGTGCTCCAGGTGCTCAAGGAAACCGGCGAGCTGGAGCTGCGGCATGGTCGCCTCGCCTTCTCGGTCCTGCTGTTCCAGGATCTGGCCGCGATCCCCATGATTGCCTTTGTGGGATTGCTCTCGGTGCGCGGGGCGGCGGCCGAGCAGATGTCGATCCAGGGGGCGCTGGTCGCGCTCGCGGCGCTGGCGGCGATCTCGCTGGCCGGCCGCTACGTGCTGGGCTGGGTGTTCCACCTGATCGCGCGGACGCAGATCAGCGAAGCGATGACCGCATTCGCCCTGCTCACGATCGTCATCATCGAGATCATCATGAAGGGCGTCGGCCTCTCGCCCGCTCTCGGGGCGTTCATCGCGGGGGCGTTGCTCGCGGATTCGACCTATCGCCACGAGATCGAAGCGGACATCAAGCCGTTCGAGACCCTGTTCCTGGGGCTCTTCTTCATTTCCATCGGGATGTCCCTCGACCTTCAGCTCCTCGGCATCCATGCCAGCCTGATTGTCCTCGCCGCGGCGGGGCTGATGCTCGTCAAGGGGCTGATCCTCCTGGTGCTCGGGCGGAGATACGGTCTTGCGCCCGGAGCCAGCCGCCGCTTCGCCTGCGCGCTCTCACAGGGCGGCGAGTTCGCCTTCGTCCTGACAGCGATCGCGGTCACGACCGGCGTGATCCTCGCCGAGTTCGCCTCGCTGCTGAACGTTGTCGTCACGGTGACGATGCTGGCTACACCGGTCCTGCTCATGGCGGAGCGGCGTATCTCGGCGCTGACCGCCCGCCCGAAGAAAGACCCCGTCTTCGACGAACTCCCGGAAAGCGAGGCGCATATTGTGATCGCCGGCCTGGGGCGCTTCGGGCAGATCATCGCCCGGGTCCTCGCGGCGCGAGGCATTCCGTTCACCGCGCTGGATGGCGACCCGAGCCAGGTGGAGGTTGTCCGCCGCTTCGGCGGCCGTGTCTACTTCGGCGACGCGACGCGTCCCGAAATCCTGGCCGCCGCGCAGGTCGAACGGGCGCGGGCCGTGGTCGTCTGTATCTCGAACGTCGAGGATTCATTGAAGACCGTCGAAACACTTCGCCGGAACTATCCCCACGTCCCGGTCTATGTGCGTGCGCGTGACCGCCAGCACGTTCACCGCCTGATGGACGTCGGGGTCGAGCATATCATCCGGGAAACCTTTCTCTCCGCGGTCGAGATGTCGCGCCAGCTGCTGATCCGGGCTGGACTGACATTCCATGAAGCGGAGCGCACGATCCAGGCCTTCACCGAGCGCGACAAACGGCACCTGTTCGACGATTACGCGCATGCGACCGACGAGCAGAAACTGGCGGAGAGCGCCCGGCGCCATGCCCAGGAACTGGCCGAGCTGTTCGAGACAGACATTGACCGCAAACCGCCGTGACGGCGGCATCGCGCCCGGCCGGGCTCTGCCGGTCACTCCGCCGCGGGCAGCTCCGCCGCGGGCAGCTCCGCCGCCAAGACATCGGCCGAGACATCGGCCGGGGCGCCAAGCTCGGCCGTGAGCGGGCCGAGACCGCCGGTCTCGATGCCGGACACAGCCTGCCGGATTCGGCCGGCGCGTGCCGCGCCGACCACCGGATCGGCATAGGAGTGGAACTTGGCGTCGATCTCGGCGTCGGAGAGGGGCCGCTCGGGATCGCCCGCCGGCTCCACCAGGCCGCTCTCGTGGCGGGCGCCGGAGCGGGTGACCACCGCCACCTCGGCGAGACGGACCCGCGGGAAGGCTGCGTTGCAGCGCGGATCCTCGATCATCTCGATCCGGTCGGAGAGGTCGAGCACGGCCGGATCCGATAGTCCTGCCCCGGCGATCTCGGCCGGGTCGATCCGCCCATGCACCATTGCGGCGGCGACCGGGAAGGGCAGCGAGTACTGGGCCTGCTCGGTGGTCTCGGGCCGGCGGGTGTGGAGGCGGACCGCCTCGTGGAAGGTGCGGACCTCGATCCGTGCCACATCGGCCGCGGTCAGGCCATGGCGGCGGCGGAGCTCGAGCACCGCGTGGATCGGCGACTGGGCCCAGCGGCAGACCGGCTGCGGCTTGAAATACTGCTCCAGGATCAGCCAGCGGCTGCCGAGGTCGTTCCAGTGGGCCGCCCGTGCCGGGTCCTCGACGGTGATCGCGGGCGCGCCGGTGAAGCCGTCGCGGGCCAGATAGGCCGCGGCGACGCCGGCCAGAGCGCCCCAGCCGGAGCCGTCCTTGACCATAGTCGGGTGGTCAATGCAGCGCATCATCTGGCTGCGCGGCCCGTGGTACTCGGCGATTCCCAGCGCCTCGCGGGTACGGGCCCGGTCGAGGCCCAGCGTCCGGGCGCCGATGGCGGCGCAGGCGACCGCGCCCCAGGCGCCGGAGGTGTGGTAGTCCGCGACCAACTCGTGCAGCGCCTCGCCCGCCCGGCAGGCGACCTCGTAGCCGAGCACGAGCGCGGTCAGGAACTCCGCGCCATCGTCGCGGCCCTCGGCCTCGGCAAAGGCCAGCGCCGCGGGAAGGACGCTGCACCCCGCATGGCCTTTCGAGGGGCGGTAGCCGTCATGGGCATCGACCGCGTCGATCGAGGCCGCACCGGCCAGGGCCGCTCCAGCCGGACTGACCGGACGGTCGTCGAACAGCATGCGCGCGGTGCCCGCCCCGCCTCCGGCACCGAACTGCGCGGCGACGAAGCCGTGGACGATCCGGGCGAGGTCGGTGCGGGTGGCCGCCGCCGCGACGCCGATCAGGTCCAGGAGACAGCGCCGGGCCATGGCGCGGACCGGTGCCGGCAGGTCGTCATGGGAGAGGTCGTGGATGAAATCGGGAAGCATGGCGGTACCCCGTCAACGATTGGCCGATCCTCTCACCGGCGGGCTGGATCGCATATCAGGATTCGGTCGCTCCGTGACAGCTTCGCGACACCTTTGCGACCGGACTGTCGTCAGCTCCGCCCTTGCTCCGCCGCCGCCATCCGCATATCTGCTGCTGGCGCGCGGCCCCGGGCCGCCGCGAACCGGGCAGCCGCGTGGCGCCCCTGCGACCCGACGGAGCCCGCCGGCCTTGATCGAATTCTTCCGCAGCCTGATCGATCTCGCCGGACAGCATCCGGAACTGGCGGTCGTGATCGCCTTCCTGACCGCGATGCTCGAGGCGGTGCTGGTCGTCGGGCTGTTCGTTCCCTCGACCGTTGTCCTGGTCGGCCTCGGCGGGCTGATGGGGCTCGGCAAGCTGCCGTTCTGGCCGATCTTCGCCGCCACCACCGCCGGCGCCATCGCCGGCGACGCGATCTCGTACTGGCTGGGGCGGGTCTACCGCCAGCGACTGCTGACCGTCTGGCCCTTCGACCGTTACCGCGGCGTCATCGAGGCCGGCGAGCGCTTCTTCCGCAGCCATGGCGGCAAGAGCGTCGTGCTCGGCCGTTTCGTGCCCGGCATCAAGTCGGTGGTGCCCGCCGTCGCCGGCATGGTGGGCATGGGGTCGGTCCGGTTCGGCGTCCTGAACGCCGGCTCGGCGGTGATCTGGGCGTCGGCGCACCTGCTGCCCGGTTATTTCGCCGGCACCGCGCTGTCGATCGCCGGCACGATCAGCAAGCGGCTGGTGGTCGTGCTGGTGGCGCTGGGGGTGTCGGCGCTCCTGGTGGTGTGGATCGCGCGCATCGGCCTCCGCCTCGGCTTCCGTGCCCTGCCCCGGGCGCAGGCGTCGGTGGTGCGCTGGGCCTCGACCCAGCCGGCTCCGCACGGTCCGGCATTGCTGCGGCTGGTCTCGCCCGACCACGAGGATTTCCGGCTTCTGGCGCTGCTGCTGGGGCTGTTCGCCGCCACGATCATGATCGGCGCGAAGCTGATCGAGGACGTGGTCACCGGCGACGCGGTGATCCGGCTGGACGTGGCGGTCAGCGCCTTCCTCCAGTCGCTGCGCACCGGCCTCGGCGACCAGATCATGATCGGCGCGACCATGCTGGGCGACACCACGGTGACGGCCGCCGTCACGGCGGCCGCGGCGGCGGCGCTGACATGGCAGCGCCGGCGGCGGCTGGCACTCGGCGTCATCGTCGCGGTCCTGGGCTCGGTCGCCTTCGTCTTCGCGCTGAAGGTGCTGGTGCAGGCGCCGAGGCCGACCGAGCTCTACTCCGGAACCGACGCGTTCTCCTTCCCGAGCGGACATGCGACCACATCGGCGACGCTCTACGGCGCACTGGCCCTGATCGCGCTGCGGGGCCTACCGGCCCCGGCCGGGCGCTGGGCCGCCTCGCTGCTGGCCGCGCTGGTGGCGCTGATCGCGTACTCGCGGGTCTATCTCGGCGCGCACTGGCCGTCGGACGTGGCCGAGGGGCTGCTGTTCGGCACCGCGGCGGTATCGGGTCTGGCGCTGGTGTTCCGCGGCTACGTGATCCCGCAACGGGTCGCCGGCTGGACGCTCGGGGCCGGGGCGGCCGCACTGCTGCTGGTCGGCGGCTGGCATCTCGACCGGGGGCTCGCGGCGGCGCAGGCCTTCTACGCCCGCCCGGCCCCGGAGGCGATCGCGCTGTCGGTGCCCTGGCGCGAGGGCGGCTGGCGCGAGCTGCCTGCCCACCGGATCGATCTTTCGGGCGAAATCGAGGAGCCGCTGGTGCTGCAATGGCGAGGCGATGCCACCAGTCTCGAGGCGGCGCTCGGGGCCCTCGGGTGGATCAGCCCGCCCGAATGGTCGATCGGTGCCTTAAACGCCTTCGTGCTGCCGCGCAGCGCCGCCGCCCGGCTTGCCGTGGTCCCGAACCTCCACAACGGCCGGCGCGAGGCGGTCGTCGCCATCCTGCCGAACGGTCCGGATGGCATGGCTGGCCGCCATGTCCTGCGTGCGTGGGCGCAGGATGTCAGCGCCGGCGGAGCCGGGCCGGCGCCGATCCTGCTCGCCACGGTCACCCGGCAGATCATCGAGCGGCCGCTGGGACTGGCATCGCTTCCGTTCCGCGACGGGAGCGCCCGGTGCGATGCGGCCGAGCTTCTCGGCCAGCTGCCCGGCGCCCAGGCGGTCGGTACGCCGCAGGCTGGCGAGGACGGGGCATGCGGCGGCCAGACCCTGCTCGCCGAGCCCGCCGGGGGATTGGCGCCCCGGTAGGCCGAGCTCAGCGCCGGCCAATCACGTTGGATCCGTCGAGCCAGCTCAGGCTGAAGCCGGCAGCCCGCGCGATGTCGGCGCTCCGGGTATCGGCCTGCCCGGGCCACTGCTCGAAGATCAGGCAGCGTGTCCTGGCGAGCGCGTCCCGCCCGCCGGCGAAGGCCAGGGCTTCGGCGCCTTCGAGGTCGACCTTCATCAGGTCGATCCGCTCCAGGCCGGCGGTAACCTCATCCAGGGTCACGGTGCGAACCCGCTGCTCGGACAGTGCGCCCGGCCCGAAGTCCTGCCGCACGATGCTCGCCTGCCCGGCCCGCCTCGCCGGCACCCGTGCGATGACCTCGTGGCCGCCCGCGTCCGCGAGCGCCGCATCCACCACCCGGATATTGGTCAGACCGTTGTCGCGAGCATGGTCGCGCAGGCGGAGCACCGTCTCCGGCATCATCTCGATGGCGACCACCCGGCCCTCGGGCCCGACCAGCCGGGCCGCCGGCAGGGTGAAGGCGCCGATGTTCGCGCCTGCGTCGACGAAGACCCCGCCAGGTGCAAGGACCTCGGCGAGCGCCCGGTGGAGGGCGCGCTGTGCGGCCGGCAACACGTGCCAGAGATCGTCGGTGCCGCGCCGGCAGAGGAACCGGCCCGAGCCGGCGACCCTTATCCGGGCATCGAACAGCAGCTGCGGATTGCGCCAGCGGTCGAGATCCGGCAGGGCGGTCAGGGGCGCTGCAATGGCGCTCAGCCAGAGTTTCGCGGTGTCGGATACACTGTCGCCGCGCAGCTGGATCATGATGAGACCCCAGTGTCCGAGCCGTCGGGCATAGCTCCAGACACGGCGCAGCAGCACCCAGAGCGGACGCGGCAACAGCGCTCGCGCGCCGTGGCGCACGGACGTCATGCGGGGCTCACCCGTACGGGACTCACCCGGGCGCGGCGGCCACCGCCGAAGCGAACTCGCGCTTCAGCATGCCGATCTCCTCGATCCCGACCGATACCCGGATGAAGCCCTCGGTGATCCCGAGCGCTGCACGGCCCTCGGGCGTCAGCCCGCGATGGGAACTGGAGGCGGGGTGCGACAGGGTGGTGCCGATGTCGCCCAGCGTCGGGGCGAAGGGGATGTTGCCTGCGGCCCGCAGGAACCGGTTGACCTCGGCCCGGCCGCCCTTCAGGCGGAAGCTGACCATGGTCCCGCCCTGCCCGCCGAGCAGCGCCACCGCCCGGTTGTGGTCCGGATGGTCGGGGCGCCCCGGATAGAGCACCGCCTCGACACCCTCGAGCCCGGCCAGGTGATCGGCCAGCGCCGCGGCGTTGGCCTGGGCGCGCTCGAAGCGGATATCGAAGGAATGCAGCCCCCGCTCTGCCAGCCAGCAGTCGAAGGGGCTCGGGGTCAGGCCCCAGGTGACAGTCACGTCATAGAGCCGGCGGGCGAGCTCCGGGTCACGCGCCGCCGCATAGCCCAGCGTCACATCCGAATGGCCGGCAAGCATCTTGGTCACCGAGTGGATCACGAAATCCGCCCCGTGGTCGAAGGGCCGGTAGAGCCGTGGCGTGGTGAAGGTGTTGTCTACTGCGAACAGCGCGCCGCTGGCCCGGCAGGCCGCCCCGATGGCCTCGAGGTCGGCGACCCTCAGCGTCGGGTTCGACACTACCTCTGCCAGCACCAGCCGGGTACCGTCGCGGATCGCCGCCGCGAACGCCCTGCCGTCGGTCGGATCGGCCAGCATGACCTCGACGCCCATGCGTGGCATCTCGTCCCGGAGCATGCGCAGCGTTCTGCCATAAAGCTGATTTCCGGCAACGACATGATCCCCGGACTTCAACACCGACTTGAATACTGCGCCGACCGCCGCCATGCCCGAGGACATTACCACGCCGCCCTTCGCGCCCTCGAGCCAGTCGAGCTTGTCGGCCAGAATGGTCCAGTTCGGATGCCCCTCGCGGCCATAGGTGTAGCCGGCCACGCGCCCCTCGTACTGGGCGTCGAGCGCGTCGGCGTCGGGGCTCGCATAGACCACCGAGGGCGAGATCGGGCTGACGACCGGTCGCGACGCCGAATGCGGCAGCAGCCCCCGGCGGACGATCGAGCGGTGGTCGTCGGTCATCGGGGTGCTTCCTCTTTTCGGCTGGACGGGGCGCGGCGGAAGCCGGAAGATCGCCGAACGCTCAGGCGGCGTCAATCTGCGCGACCCCGGGGGAAACTTGCCGGTCCTGTCATCCAAGCGCGCCTCGGTCGGGGTGCTGATCCTGACCCAGATCGCGGTGCTGGCGCTGTGGTTCTCCTCGGCTGCGGTGCTGCCCGAGATGGGCCGCGAGGCCGGGCTGTCGCCGGCGCGGCTCGCCTGGCTGTCGAGCGCGGTGCAGCTCGGCTTCGGAGCGGGAGCGCTGGTCTATGCCGCGCTCGGGCTCGCCGACCGCTACGACCCGCGGCGCGTGTTCCTGGCCTCGGCCCTGGCGGCGGCGGCGGCGAACCTGGCGCTGCTGGCGGTGCCGGTCGGCGGCTGGGAGGCGGTGGCGCTGCGCGGCCTGACCGGGGCGGCGATGGCAGGGGTCTATCCGGTCGGCATGAAGATCGCCGCCGGCTGGGGCAAGGCCGACCGGGCGCTGCTGGTCTCGCTGCTGGTCGGCGCCCTGACCATCGGCTCGGCCAGCCCGCACCTGATCGCGCTCGCCGGCGGCGCGGACTGGCGGCTGACGATCTGGGCCAGCACCGCGGCGGCGGCCGCCGGGGCGCTGGCGATCCTGACCGTTGGCCTCGGCCCTTACCACGCCAGGGCGGCGAGACTGGACGTGACGGCCGTGGCGCTGGTCTGGACCGACCGGCGCATCCGGCTCGCGGTGCTCGGCTATCTCGGCCACATGTGGGAGCTCTATGCCTTCTGGGCCTGGGTGGGGGTGATCGCCACCGGGTCCTATGCGCTCGCCGGGACCGGGGATGCCGGCGCGCTGGGGAAGCTCACGGCCTTCCTCGCCATCGCCCTCGGCGGGCTCGCCTGCGCGCCGGCGGGCTGGCTCGCGGTGCGGCACGGCAGCGCCCGGGTGGCGCAGGGCTGCCTCATCGTCAGCGGTGGCGCCGCGCTGGCCTCGGCGGCGCTCTATGGCGGGCCGTCCTGGGCGATGGCGGCGGCACTGCTGATCTGGGGCCTGGCGATCGTCCCGGACTCGGCGCTCTATTCGACGCTGGTGGCGGACGCGGCGCCGCCGGAGCGGACCGGGTCTCTCCTGACCGTGCAGACCGCGCTCGGCTTCCTGCTGACAGCGCTCACGGTGCAGGCCGCCCCGGCACTGGCGGCGCTGATCGGCTGGCCCTGGGTGCTCGCGGTCCTTGCCATCGGTCCCGCGGCGGGCATCCGCGCCATGCAGGTGCTGATGCGGGGCTAGGCGGTCGATAGCGCCCGAATTCGGCTCGCAACGGAAACTCCCTGCCAAGGTATCGCGGCGCGGCTGCTTCGGTTATGAATGCCACGATGCGACCTGAACGGCCGAGACGATGAAGAAAACCCGAACCGAGCGCAGGCTCGCGGCGATCCTCGCCGCCGATGTCGCGGGTTACACCCGGCTGATGGAAGCCGACGAAGCCGGCACGCTGGCGGCGCTCAAGGCGATCCACAGCGAGATCTTCGCTCCCGCGGTCCGGGAACACGGCGGCCGGATCGTCAAGCTGATGGGCGACGGCGCCCTGGTCGAGTTCGCCAGCGTGGTCGACGCCGTGAACGCCGCCGTCGCGATCCAGCAGGCCAACGCCGAGCGGACCGGCGCCGAGCCGGAAGACCGTCGGGCAGCGCTCCGCATCGGCATCAATCTCGGCGACGTGATCATCGAGGGCCGCGACATCTACGGCGACGGCGTGAACATCGCCGCCCGCATCCAGACGCTGGCCGCGCCCGGGGGTATCGCGATCAGCGCGACCGCCCACGAGCATGCGGCGGCGAAGGTCGGCGCGGCCTTCCGCGACGGCGGCAAGCAGAGCCTCAAGAACATCGCCGCTCCGGTGCAGGTGTACCACTGGTCCGGCGCGAAGCCCGCGCCCGGCCCGCATGCGGCGCCCGCCCTGCCCGACCGGCCGTCCATCGCCGTACTGCCCTTCGACAACATGTCGGGCGACCCGGAGCAGGAGTATTTCGCCGACGGCGTGGTCGAGGCGCTGACAGCCGCGCTCAGCCGCATCCGCGCCTTCTTCGTGATCGCGCGGAACTCCGCCTTCGCCTACAAGGGCCGGGCGGTGAACGTCCGCGACATCGGCCGCGAGCTCGGCGTCGCCTATGTGCTGGAGGGCTCGGTGCAGCGCGCCGGCAATCGTGTCCGGATCACAGTGCAGCTGATCGAGACCGCCGGCGGCGCCCATCTCTGGGCCGAGAAGTACGACGGCAAGCTCGACGACATCTTCGACCTTCAGGACCGCATCACCGAGCAGGTCGCGGGCGCCCTGCAGCCGTCGATCCGGCTGGCCGAGATCGAGCGGTCGCGGCGCAAGCGGCCCGAGGCGCTCGGCGCCTACGACTATGCCATGCGGGCGATGAGCCATGTCTGGATGCTGGAGAAGGAGGAGGCCGCGAAGGCGCTCGTCCTGCTCGACCGGGCACTGGAAGCGGACGAGGATTACCCCCTCGCCCTGGCGCTGTCCGCATGGTGCTGGGCGCAGCGCTCGGTCTACAACTGGGTCGAGGATGTGGACAGCGCCAAGGCAAGCGCCCTGGCGCTTGCCGATCGTGCGGCGAGTCTGTCCTCCGACGATCCGCTGATCCTCGCCGTGCTGGGCGCGGTGCACACCTTCGCCCGCAACTACGGGGCGGCCCGCGTGCTGCTGGAACGCGCCATCGCACTGGATCCCAACGCCGCCTGGGCGCTGAGCAGCCTCGGCTGGCTGGAGGTCTATTCGGACCGGCCCGACGCCGGCCGGGAGCATTTCGAGCGCGCCCTGCGGCTGAGCCCGCTCGACCCGATGAACTTCAACAACTATGTGGGCCTTGGCAGCGCGCATCAGGTTGCAGGCGACGACAACGCGGCCGCAGAGCTGTTCCAGCGTGCGCTGGAGGAGCGGCCCAACGCCCACTGGATCCACCGCAACCTCGCCGCCGCGCTGCATGGCGCGGGCCGGATCGACGAGGCGCGGTCGTCCTGCGCCGCCCTTCGCCGCGCCTACCCGGACATCACCATCCGCAAGATCAACCAGGCGCATGTGTTCTCGCGCCGGGTCATGGACAGGATGTCGGCGCAGCTGCGTGCGCTGGGCATCCCGGAGGAGTGACGGGTCAGCCCGCTCCGAACGCCCTCCGGTAGAGATGCCACGACGCGTGGCCCAGCACCGGAAAGACCACCAGCATGCCGAGGAACAGCGGCAGCATCGCCGCCACGCTGGCCGCGGCGACGATCAGCCCCCAGAAGATCATCGGACCCTTGTTCTCCAGCACCGCCCGGGCGCTGGCGACCATGGCGGTGACGACGTCGATGTCGCGGTCGAGTAGCATCGGGATCGAGAACACCGAGACCGTGAACAGCAGCAGCGCCAGCCCGCCGCCGACAAGGGTTCCGGCGAACAGCATGAAGATGCCCTCCGGGCTCAGCAGCAGCGCCGGCGAGGAGGTGACATTGGTGAGCGGCTTCAAGCCGAACGACAGCGCGAAGATCAGGTGGGCCATGTAGACCCAGACCAGGTAGAAGAACAGCGCCACGAAGGCCATGGACGGTACCTGCCGCGAGCCGGCGCCGATCGGCGCCCGGATGATCGCAGCCCAGTCGAGCGGCGCGCCGGTCTCGAGCCGGCGGCTGACCTCGTAGAGCCCGACCGCGAGGAACGGCCCCACCAGCGGGAAGCCGGCGGCGATCGGCAGCACCCAGTAGCTCGACTGCCAGACCACGAGTTGCAGGAAGATGACGATTCCGATCACCGTGAAGACGCCGCCGAAGAACAGGCCGAAGGCCGGGGCGCGGCGGAAGTCGGCGGCGCCTGCCTTCAGGGCGCTGAGGATGTCGTCCCGGTCGAGACGCTTCGCCCGCGGCATCGGTGCGCTCTGCACTGCGGTAGACATGCGGTTCCCTCCCATGGTTCCGGATGACTCCCGATGCTGCAAGAGAGGCGCCCAGCCATCAAGCGCCGAGCCGGGTCATGGTGCCGCACCCCCGGCATTCGGCGCCCGCGGAGCGAATCGCGATGCCGGCCGCAGAGCGCGTCATCTGATCGGATTCCGTGCAGGTGGCATCGAAAATGACTACGAATTAGGCACTCCCGAACATTCTGCATGATCCGGGGCAGTCTGCTTTTGCAGCGCCGCGCGGCGCTGCCTATACCGGCGTCAATGGCCGGGCAACGGCCGGGAAATCGGGGGATATCGGAATGAACCAGGCGGACACCGCGTGGATCATCGTCGCCACGGCGCTGGTCCTGTTCATGACGTTGCCGGGGCTCGCCATGTTCTATGGCGGGCTGGTCCGGGCGCGCAACGTTCTCAGCGTGCTGATGCAGTGCGTCTCGATCGCGGCGCTGATGTCGGTGCTGTGGCTGGTGGCGGGCTACTCGATCGCCTTCGGCGACGGCGGCGGCGGCAACGCGGTCTGGGGCGGGCTCGGCAAGATGTTCCTGGCCGGGATCGGGCCGGACACCCTGGCGGGCACCCTGCCCGAGGTGCTGTTCTTCGCCTTCCAGATGACCTTCGCCATCATCACCCCGGCGCTCATCGTCGGCGCCTATGTCGAGCGCATCAGCTACGGCTTCGTGATGCTGTTCTCCGGCCTGTGGATGCTGGTCTGCTACGCCCCGGTGGCGCACTGGGTCTGGGGCGGCGGCTGGCTGGCCGCGATGGGGGTGATGGACTTCGCCGGCGGTATCGTGGTGCACGAGACCGCCGGCCTCGCCGCGCTGGTGGTCGCGATCTGCCTCGGCGGACGGCGCGGCTTCGCCAAGCATGACCTGACGCCGCCGCACAACCCCGGCATGGTGATGATCGGCGCCTCGATGCTGTGGGTGGGCTGGTTCGGCTTCAACGCCGGCTCTCAGCTCGCCGCCGACGGCGGCGCGGCGATGGCGCTGGTGGTGACCCATATCTCGGCCGCCACCGCCTCGCTGACCTGGGCGCTGTGGGAGCGGTTCAAGCACGGCAAGGCCTCGATGGTCGGCATGGTGACCGGCACCATCGCCGGTCTGGCCTCGATCACGCCCGCCTCGGGCTTCGTCGGACCCGTGGGCGCGCTGATCATCGGCGCCGCCGCCGGGGTGCTCTGCCAGCTCGCGGTCGGGCTGGTGAAGGAGAGGTTCCGGATCGACGACACGCTCGACGTCTTCGCGGTGCATGGCGTCGGCGGCATCTTCGGCACCATCATGGCGCCGGCGCTGGCGGTGGGCGAGCTCGGCGACGGCCAGGGGCTGCCGACGCAGCTTGTCGCCCTGGCGGCGGTCGGCGCCTTCACCCTGGCCGTGACCTTCGCGCTGGTGAAGCTGACGGCGCTCGTCTACCCGATCCGGGTCCCGCAGGAGGAGGAATTCGACGGGCTCGACATCACGTCCCATGGCGAGCGGGCCTACGACCTCACCTCGTGAATCGCGTCGGACGGGCCGCCGCGATCAGGCGGCCCGCTTCCACTTGATCGAGCAGCCCATCGACGGCGTCTGGTCGTCCGGCCCGCGGCCGGTGGCGGCGACCCGGGCCATTGCCTCGTACAACTCGCGCCGTGCGTCCGGCGCCGCCGGATGGCGGCCGGACTCGTCGAGCCGGCCCCGGTACTGGAGCCCCAGCCCGGCGTCGAAGCCGAAGAAGTCGGGTGTGCAGACCGCGTCATAGGCCCGGGCCACCGCCTGGCTCTCGTCGTGCAGATAGGGGAAGGTGAATCCGTGGGCGCGGGCGAAGTCACCCATCCGATCGAAACTGTCCTCGGGGTAGGTGGAGGCGTCGTTCGAGCAGATCGCGGCGACGCCGATGCCCAGCGCCTGCAGCGCCTTCGCGTCGCGCACCATCCGGTCGGCGACAGACTTCACATAGGGACAGTGGTTGCAGATGAACATGATCAGCGTGCCCTTGGGCCCGCGGATGTCGTCCAGCGCATAGGTCTTGCCGTCGGTGGCCGGCAGGGTGAAGTCCGGGGCCCTCCAGCCGAAGTCGCAGATCGGGGTTTCGACGGCCATGTGCTGCTCCTTGCTGGTGCGTGGATCGCGTCCGCTCGGGGGACAACATAGGCCGTTCCCGGCGTCGCGGCGACCCGCCTGCTCCCTGGATCGGCATCAAGCCGGTGACGGCACGGCCGCATGAACGCCTGACGTGAAGCCACGCGAAACCGCGGGCCGCGGTACGTCACCCCGCCTTGAGCGCCTCCGCGGGCTTCCGGACCACACCGTGGAAATTGGTGAAATGCACCATGCGCGACCACAGGAAATCGCCATAGACGAAACCCTCGCCGCCCTCCGCCGGGAACAACGGCGCGATCACCGCGTCGACCGCGGGCTCGAAGAAGAACGGAACCGAGAAGCGCTCGGCCAACCCGCCCAGCACCCGGTGCGGAGTGGCGCGGATGCGCCCGCCGGTCCAGTCGTTCAGCATCTGGCCGAAATTGACCACCAGCCCGCCCTCGGCCGGGGGCACGTCGAGCCACGACCCGTCCGGCGCCTGGGCCTGGAGCCCGCCGGCACCGTCCTGCCAGAGCAGCGTCACGAACCCTGAATCCGTATGCGGCTTGGTCATCACCCAGCGCGGGCCGGACGGAGTGTCCAGCCTGCGGTCGTCCGGCATCGACGCAGCCGGACGCGCCGGGTAGTGCAGCATCCGGAGCGTCGAGATCGAACGGTCGAACAGCCCGACCGCCTGGTCCGGATCGGCGCCGAGGCCGCGCACCAGCCCGGCCACCAGCGCCCGGCCCAGCCCCTCGAGCGCGGTGTAGTACTGCGCCGTGGCCTCGCGCCATCCGGGCAGCGCCGGCAGCGGCGTCGGCTCGGTCAGCGGGTCCGAGCCGTCGCCGCAGCGCGCCGGGTCGGCGATGTCGGGGCCGAGATCGACGCCCTCGATCAGCGCGCCCTTGTCCGGCTCGCAGGGAAAGAAGCCGCGATACACGTTGGGGCGCGAGGGGTCGTACTTGTTGCGCAGGGTCTCGTTCTTCGCCGCCTCGGGCCCGGCGAAGAAGCCGAGCATGCGCGCCCGCGCCCCGGCCAGGTTCAGCGCCCGGTCGACGCCCGCGAGAGTCAGGAATCCCGATCGCGTGCCGCCCTCGATCAGCGCCGCGTCGGCGCGGCCGGCGAGCACATCCTGGACCTCGATCACCGGAATCATGGGGCCTCCCTGCCTGGCTTCCGCCCACTCTGCCCAATCCGCCGGCGAACGGAAACCGAAATCGGGCAGATCGCCCGCGCGCATCATTCCCTTTGATCGCCATCGGCCGATCCGGCAAAAGGGCGGGGAGCAGAACGCGCGGCAGGCGCGAATCAGACGGCACCGGCAGGCCCCTCGAAATGACCGCCAAGAACCAGGCACCGCCAGCAGATCCGGCCGCAAACGCCTCGGACCCGGCGCTCATGCGTGATGCCGAGCTCCGCGACCTGCCCGAGCTGACGGCGATCGAGGATGCCGCCTTCACCACCGACCGGATCAGCCGGCGCAGCTTCCGCGACTTCATCGTCTCGCCTAGGGCGATTCTGCGGGTGGCGGAGATCGGCGGGAAGATCGCGGGCTATCATCTGGTCCTGTCCCGGCATGGCACCGCCGCGGCGCGGCTCTACTCGCTGGCCGTGGCGCGCGGATACAAGCGCCGCGGCCTCGGCGCGGCGCTGCTGGCGGATGCCGAGGCGGCGGCCTATGCCGCCGACCGGGCGGTGCTGAGGCTCGAGGTCGGGTCCGGCAACAAGGCGGCGAAGGCGCTTTACCGGACTGCGGGCTACCGCGAGGTCGCCCGCTTGCCGCACTACTACGAGGACGGCGAGGATGCGGTGCGGATGGAGAGACGGCTTCGCGACTTCACCCACCAGGCGACCGCGCCCTATTACCAGCAGACCACCGATTTCACCTGCGGCCCCGCCTGCCTGATGATGGCGCTGGCCGCCCGCCGGCCGGGCTACCCGATGACCTCGACGGTGGAGGTCAGGCTGTGGCGACGGGCGACCACGGTGTTCATGACCTCGGGCCTCGGCGGCTGCGAGCCCTTCGGTCTTGCCGTGGCGCTGGCCAAGGAAGGGCTGCCCGCCGAGGTCTACGTGACCGAGCCGGGTTCGCTGATGCTGCAGACCGTGCGCAACGCCGAGAAACGCAAGGTGATGGAGCTGGCGCAGGAGGACTTCCGCCAGCAGGCGTCGGATCTCGGCATTCCGGTGCATCTGCGCCGGCTGGAGGTCTGGGAGCTGGCCGAGCGGCTGCGCGCCGGCGCGCTGGCGCTGCTGCTGGTCTCGGGCAGCCGGATGTTCGACAAGCGGGTGCCCCACTGGGTGCTGGCGCACGGCGCCGACGCACATCACATTTTCGTCCACGACCCCTGGGTCGAGGACGAGGCGCATGAAAGCGAGACCGACGCTGCCGACATCCCGGCGCCGTTCTTCGAACTGGAGCGGATGTGGCGCTGGGGGGCGACGCGGCTGCGCGCGGCGGTCGTGATCCCGCCCGAGCAGAAGGAGGAACGATGAGCGGGTGGCTCTTGCTGGCGGACGATCTCAGCGACCTGGAGGAACTGGGGGCGCCCTACCGGATGTCGACGGTGCGCGACTACATATCGAAGCCGGGCGTGTTCCTGAAGGAGACCTTCAAGGTCATCAACCTGGCGCGAAGCTACGACTACCAGAGCGCCGGCTACTACGCCTCGCTGCTGGCCGAGGCGCGCGGCCACCGGATCATGCCGAGCGTCGAGACGATCCTCGATCTTGCGGCCCGCGAGGGCTGGGAACGGTCGGTGCCGGAACTCGAGGACGTGCTGAACCGCGAGCTCGCCAAAGCCGAGGGACCGAGGCCCGAGCGGATCCTGGTCTGCTTCGGCAAGGCCGACAACCCGGCCTGCCCCGGATTCGGGCGGCTGCTGTTCGACTGGTACCGGGCCCCAGCCATCGTGGCCGGCATGGCGACCGCCGAGGGCACCGGCGGGCCCTGGACCAAGATCAACCGCATCCAGCTCCGGTCGCCCACGAAGCTGAACGAGGCCGAGGCCGCCTTCTTCGCCGGAACGCTCGAGGAGCACACCAGCCGCGCATGGCGCTCGGCCAAGCCCCGCGTGCCGGCGCGCTACTCGATCGGGGTGCTCAACGACCCGAACGAGCAGCTGCCGCCCTCGAGCCAGGAATCCCTCAAGCACTGGGCGCGGCACGCCGAGAAGATGGGCGTCGAGGTCGAGCCGATCCGCAAGCGCGACCTGTCGCGGCTGGCGGAGTTCGACGCCCTGTTCATCCGCGAGACCACCTCGATCCGCAACCACACCTACCGCTTCGCCGAGCGGGCGCGGGCCGAGGCGATGCCGGTGATCGACGACCCGATCTCGATGATCCGCTGCACCAACAAGGTCTATCTGTGGGAACGGCTGAGCCAGGCCGGGCTTCCGACGCCGGAAACCATGGTGATGCGGTCGAACGGCAAGCTGGAGGAGGTGTGCGACCGGTTGGGCCTTCCCGTGGTGGTGAAGATTCCGGACGGGTCCTTCGGGCGGGGCGTGCGCAAGGCCGAGACGCTGGACGCGCTGAAGGAGCTGACGGCAGCCTTCTTCAAGGAGAGCGAACTGCTGCTGGCCCAGAAGTTCGTGCCGACCAAATTCGACTGGCGGATCGGCGTACTGGACGGCCAGCCACTGTTCGCCTGCCAGTACCGGATGGCGCGGGGCCACTGGCAGATCGTGCGCCACAAGGCGGACGGCTCGGCCGACGAGGGCGGCTTCGCCACCTTCGCGCTGGAGGACGCGCCGGCGGACATCGTCGATGTCGCGGTCCGCGCGGCGGCGCTGATCGGCGACGGGCTCTACGGGGTCGACCTGAAGGAGACCGACGGCGGGCCGACCGTCATCGAGATCAACGACAACCCGAACCTCGACCACGGGGTCGAGGACGCCAAGGGCGGGGCGGAGATCTGGATGCGGCTGACCCGCTGGTTCACCGACCGGCTGGCGCGATAGCGACCGGACCGGGAGCGGCGGCCCGCCCCGCGCGGCGGCAGTACTCCTTCCGGATCGACCGAAGAACGAATCGCCGGGCGCTTCGAATTACTCGCCGGACCACGAGTCCGGCACCTAGTCGCCAATAATGCGAAGGAAATTTTTTTTCATTGGTTGCGGGCGATTCCGCAGGTGCTGACAAAGTTGTGATCGGCAACTCTCTGGAATCAGTTAACAAAACCTTACCGGATCGCCTCGGGGGTATTTCACGGCACTATTTGCAGGCAGGCGAGTCCGGCGTTTCGCACTCTCCCTATGGTTGACAACCGCCGGGTGCTGGCTCATCCCTAAAAGAAAACACACAGGCAAGATTTCGGATGACGTGCAGTAAGTTGCGGGTGATCTATGATGTCTTGCTTCAGGGAGAGTTATCTGCGGAACGAGGACGGGGCGATGACTCCGCTCATGCTCGTTCTGCTGATCGGGATACTGGTCAGTTCTGGCATCGCCCTGGATCTGGCCCGGCACGAATCCGAGCGCTCGGACCTGCAGGACGCACTCGACCGCGGGGTGCTCGCGGCGACCTCGATCACCCAGCAGATCGATGCCGAGACCACCATCCGCTCCTATCTCGGAAACCGGGCGCTGTCTGGCGCCGAACTCGACGTGTCGATCGCGGCCGGCGCCGGATCGAACGCGCGCAGCGTCGCTGCCAGCGCGCGCTACGAAATGGACACCATATTCTTCCGGCTGGTCGGCCTGCCGACGCTGCCGGTGGTCGCCCACAGCGGTGCCCAGCAGGTGCGGCAGCCGATCGAGATATCGCTCGTGCTCGACATCTCGGGCACCATGCGCTGGGACAAGCGCCTGATCAATCTCCGCCCGGCCGCGACCGCGTTCATCGACGAGGTCACCGAAGACGGCACGGATGCCCTCACCACCATCAACCTCATTCCCTTTGCAGGTCAGGTCAATCCGGGTCCGGCGGCGTTCTCGATGCTGAACGGCCGGCGGGGCCACGGTTTCTCGTCCTGCCTCGAGTTCAAGGCGGACGACTTCGCCGACACCCACCTTCCGGCGGCGCCATTCTATGACCAGGTGCCGAACTTCCATTACTGGGAGATCGACCCCGGTTGGATGGACTGGGGCTGGTGCCCGAGCGACGACACCGCGATCACCTATCTCTCGAACGACGCCGACGCGCTGAAGCAGGCGATCAATGGCATCCGGCTCCATGACGGAACCGGGACCTACAACGCGATGAAGTGGGCGCTGGCGCTGCTCGACCCGGAATCGCAGCCCTTCGTCGCACAGCTCGCGGATAGCGGCATCGTCGCCCGGGAGTACTCTGGCCGCCCGGATGCCTGGGACAGTCCCGAGACGCAGAAATACATCGTGCTGATGACCGACGGTATCGTCACCGAGCAATACCGCCCGAAGGATCCCGGCGACCCGGCCCTCGCAACCGAGGAGGTGCTGGTCTTCAATCATCGCCGCGAGGAAACGCTGAGCCGTGAGGATGGCGTCGATTACTTCTACGCCCTCTGCGACATGGCGAAGGACAATGGGGTCACCGTCTTCACCATCTCGTTCGAGGCGCCCACCGATGCTCAGGAAGAGATGCTCAAATGCGCCTCGTCGGCCGGGCATTACTACGACGTCGAGGGCATCGAGATCGACACGGCCTTCCAGCTGATCGCCTCGACGATCGGCAAGCTGAAGCTGGTGGAATGATGCGACAGTTCCGATCCTTGCCCCCTAGCGGGTTCCACGTCCGACTCTCCGGCCTCCGGGACGACTGCGCGGGCAATGCCACGATCGAGTTCGTGATCCTGTTCCCATTCCTCATGTACATGATCCTGTCGATCGCCGAGGCCGGCGCGCTGATGGCGCGATCGGTGATGCTGGACCGCGGCGTCGAGCTGGCGATGCGCGACCTGCGGCTGGGCCGCTCCCCAGGCATCACCCACGAGCAGCTGAAGGCCAAGATCTGCGACGGCGCCTTCCTGCTGGGGGATTGCCTGCGCTCGGTGCAGCTCGAGCTGTTGCCGCTTCCGCGCGCCGACTCCTTCCTGACCACGGCGGCGAGCTGCGTCGACCGGACCGGCAGGATCGAGCCGGTGATCACATTCGACCCGGGCGCCCGCGACGAGATCATGCTGGTGCGCGCCTGCGTGGTCGTCGACCCGATCTTCCCGGGGATCGGCCTCGGCGCCATGCTTCCGGTCGACCCCAGCGGCGGGTTCAGGCTCATGGCCTCGTCGGCGTTCATGAACGAACCGGGGTGAGGACGCGATGATCACTCGCCGCTTTCCCGCACTTGCCCGGCTGCTCCGCGACGAAGGCGGCACGCTGACCATCGAGTTTCTGCTGTGGTTGCCGCTGCTGTGCTTCTGGCTGGTCGCCAGCGTGGCCTTCTTCCAGGCCTACAAGAGCCGAAACGACGCGCTGAACACCGCACACGCGCTATCCGACATCATGTCGCGCAAGGTCGAGGTGACCGAGGGATTCTTCGACGAACTCTACGCGCTCCAGGCCCGGCTGCTGCCGCGGGCGCCGCGGGGCACGCATCTGCGCGTCAGCAGCATCCAGTACGTTGGCGACGACGACCAGTACCGGGTATTGTGGTCCCGCGCTGTCGGCGGCGGCGAACCGTTGCCTCAGCAGGAGATCACCGGTCCGATGCTGCCGGTGATGGCGGACCGCGACACGGTGCTGCTGACCGAGCTCGACGTGCCGTTCCATCCCTTCACCGGCTGGGCCGGGATCGGCTCGCAAACCTGGACCTTCCACCTGGTCTCGCGGCCGCGTTTCGTCGCCGCCGTGCCGCTGATCGATGGTGATGGCGAGCTGCCCCAGGAGGACGACGATGACGACCACCAGGGCGATCAGGGCGCTTCGAACCGGTAGCGGCGACGCGTCCGGCTGAGGCCGGGCAGCCTCAAGGCCGGAGAATCGCGTTCTTGACCGATCTTAGAACGCTTCGGAGTCTCCGGCGCAGCGGAACCGGATTGTACGGGAACCGGTTGAGCTCGGGCCATTCCCTGCTCACGATGCGCTCCGGCAGCTTGCCGGCGCGCCTGAATTTTGCCGGCAATCCCATCATCAGCTCGAGTATGCGCCGATGTGACATGGGGAAGACGGAGTCCCAAGTATACCCGGCATATGGCCAAATCCCGGCCCAGCACCCGAGTCTCTGCTCGATGTAAAAGAGGTCGAGCAGCTGGAGCGAATCCTGAACGGGAGCCGTCTCCCTCCACGCATCGATCCGGCGCATGGTCTCCGGCGTGGCCGGGCAATGGATCGCCGCGAGCAGCCTTTCGGTGGCAATGCCGGTCGCCGGGTTGTCCGAGAACCGCCAATAGAAGCTTCGGGCCACTTCGCCGACCGAGCCATAGATGACGGAATCGTGCGGATCCACCTGCTGCCGGAACTGGGTGAAGCCGCGCCAGCCGCGATATTCGCCGGCGCCGAGGCCGGTCCGGTAGACCCAGAGGTCGAGATCGTCCTGCGTCGGCTCGACCCATCTGAGGACCTTGTGCTCGGCAACCCCGGCGAACTCGGCCAACGTTCTCGCGACCCGGATGTCCGTCCTGGCCGTGTCATCGGAATAGTCGGCCGTCAGGCATCTCAGCTCGCGGGCATGTTCACGGACGCACGCCAGCAGCATCCGCGAATCCCGGCCTGCGGTAAGCTGGAGCCAGACATTTCCCTGTTTCAGGAATGCCAGAAGATGGTTCCTGATCAGGCCGGCGATTTCCTCCGCCGCGCCATCGACGTCGGCGACCGGCGGCAGCTCGCCGCGCGGCCAGTGGCGCCGAGGTTGCCACGTGTTCAGGTCCAGGTAGTGGTTTGGCAACAGCCTTTCGATATCCCGCCACGCGGTCATTCCGAGCGGAAACATGGCGGTGCTCGCCGGGAGCCGCATGCGTTCGACCAACGCGGCGTCGGCAATCGCGGAGGCGTCCACGCCGAGGGCGGAGGCGGTCGACGCGACCGATCCGGTCTTTCCGCAGTAGACCACCGACAGGAGGCCGCAGGGATCGAGATACACTCTCCCTATCGCCGGCAGGATGAAGGCGAACCGGCCGCCGAAGGAATAGATCTGCCGCTCGATCTCATCCTGCGCCAGCGAGAGCGGGCCGTCGACGAAGGCCCCGGCAGCGCTGACCGCACGGCCGAGCAGCCAGCCGGCCTTCCGGTCGCCGATGAAGACCGGATGACACGGCAACTCGACCGCCACCGCGAGGTGCCAGCCGTCCAGCGAGTCGACCGGCCAATGCACGGCGGGCGGGCTGCGGCCGAGAAGGAACTGCCCCTGCAGGTCGTCGGGGGAAAACCTGGTCCAGATACCCGCGAGGCCGTTCGTTCCGGGATCGCTCGAGATCGGGGGCAATTTCAGGGTCCCTGCTCCAACGCCGCAGACAAGGCTTGCATCGCCGCCCGCTTCGCGCGGCAGATGATAAATCCCTGAGGCCGCACCGGAAAGCGTTTTGTGCTCAGCGCTTTCGAAGCCCGCCCGCGCCGATCCCGGTCACGGAAAGGTCGTCAGGTCGGCCGGCCGCCGGGAGCCGCCTTCACCCGCTTGCGCAGGATCGTGACCATGTATCCGCCACCCCGCGGCCCGACATTCTGGACCGTCTCCTCGTGGACGAGTTCGAGCTTCAGGTGCCGCTTGAGCAGCGCGTGCGCACGCCCGCCGTCGATCGGCGTATTGGGAGTCGCGAGGTAATGCAGCGCGAAGAGCGTTCCGCCCGGCATGAGCGCCGCGTCCATCTGGTCGGCGAAGTCCGTAAGCACGTCGCCGGGAAAGTGGTAGAGCACGTCGGAGGCGACGATCAGATCGAACGGCCCCTCCGGCATATCCTCCGGCAGGGTGCCCTGGATCACGCGCACATGTTCGAGATGCGCGAGCCGGTCGCGCGCCCGGGCGACCGCGGCGTCCGCCAGTTCGATGGCCAGCACCTCGCGGCAGTGCGGAGCGAGGATCTCGGTGAAGACGCCTTCGGCGGCTCCGACCTCCAGCGCCCGCTCATAGGTCCTGCCGCCAAGCAGCCGCATGGTGTGCGCATACTTCTCGGCTTCGTAGGGCGAACTGGCGAAATTGTAGGGATCTTCCGTCTTGGCGTAATACTCGTTGAGCCAGCGGTGGGTGACTGTCGGCTGCCAGATCCAGGACCAGCCCCGCATGCACCGGCCGACCGGCGGCACGGTCTTCTCCATGAAACGGGCAAGGTGCCGCAGCAGGAAGGCCAGACCGAGGCGCAGGGTGCGGACCAGGCGTCGCAAACGGTCCTTGATCGACATGCTCGGCGTGCCCTGCCTCGCGCCCGCATTCCGAGGTCCGGTTTCCTGTGGCGGCATTGTCATCGTCGAACCTCTTGCTTCCTGGCGACCCCGGCAGGATTCGAACCTGCGACCATCGGCTTAGAAGGCCGGTGCTCTATCCACTGAGCTACGGGGCCGTGGCGGCCTGAATACAGGCGGGCGACCGGCCGCGCAACGGCCCTCAGCGCCTCCGAATTGACAGCTCCGCCCCGCCCCTGCCTAGGATGCGGCCAAGGACAGAGGCGCGAGGTGGCAGATGGCGATCCCCATAGCACTGACAGTCGCCGGGTCCGATTCCGCCGGCGGCGCCGGGATGCAGGCAGACCTGAAAACCTTGGCCGCACTCGGGGTCCACGGCGCCAGCGCCATCACCGCGGTGACCGCGCAGAACACGCTGGGGACCGCGGGGGTGCATCCCGTGCCGGCGGCGTTCGTGGCGCGGCAGATCAGGACCGTTTTCCAGGACCTCGCCGTCGGCGCGGTCAAGACCGGAATGCTGGTCTCGGCGCCGACCGTCGAGGCGGTGGCGGACGCGCTCGCCGGGTGCCGCGTGCCGCTCGTGGTCGATCCGGTGCTGGTCTCGCGCAGCGGCGCCCGGATCGTCGATGCGGCGATGATCGCGGCGCTCAGGCGCCGCCTGATCCCGGCCGCGGCGGTCCTGACACCCAATCTCGACGAGGCGGCGATCCTGACCGGCACGCCGGTTGCCGAGAGCGACGAGGACCTCGCCCGCCAGGGCCGGGCGCTGCTGGACCTCGGCGCCGGGGCCGTCGTGCTGAAGGGCGGCCGCGGTCTGGGCGACGAAGCGCGCGACCTGGTGCTGCTTCGCGGGGGCGGGCGATTCACGCTCGCGGGCCCGCGCATCGCCACCCGCAACAACCACGGCACGGGCTGCACCCTGTCGGCCGCCATCGCGGCGCATCTGGCGCAGGGCAGCGAGGTCGAGGCCGCGATCCGCGCCGCCCGGGCCTTTGTCGCCGGGGCCATTGCGGCGGCGGACCGGCTGGGGATCGGCAGCGGGCACGGGCCGGTGCACCACTTCCACCGGCTCTGGCCCGAGGCGGCAGATGGCTGAAATGCCGGCGCGGGTCACACCCGGCGGTCCCCTGCCCGCCCGCGCTTGCCGACGAGGGCGCCCGACGCTAGAAGTCCGCCGACGCGCGTGACCGGACTGGTGGAGCCGATGACCGAACTCGCCTACAGCGAACCCGAGCCGAAGATCATCCATGGCGTCAAGGACGACTGGGAGATCGTGATCGGCATGGAGGTCCATGCCCAGGTCGCCAGCAAGGCGAAGCTGTTCTCCGGCGCCTCGACCCGGTTCGGTGCCGAGCCGAACACCAATGTCAGCCTGGTCGACGCGGCGATGCCTGGCATGCTGCCGGTGATCAACGAGTACTGCGTCGAGCAGGCGGTGCGGACCGGTCTGGGGCTGAAGGCCGCGATCAACCTGCGCTCGGTGTTCGACCGCAAGAACTACTTCTACCCCGACCTGCCGCAGGGCTATCAGATCAGCCAGTACAAGCAGCCGGTGGTCGGCCAGGGCGAGGTGCTGGTCGACATGGCGCCCGGCGTGGCGCGCAAGGTGAGGATCGAGCGCATCCACCTCGAGCAGGACGCCGGCAAGTCGATCCATGACATGGACCCGGAGATGAGCTTCGTCGACCTCAACCGCACCGGGGTCGCGCTGATGGAGATCGTCTCGTTCCCAGACCTGCGGGGGCCGGACGAGGCGGCCGAGTATGTCCGCAAGCTCCGGCAGATCATGCGCTATCTCGGCACCTGCGACGGCAACATGCAGGAAGGCTCGCTCAGGGCCGACGTGAATGTCAGCGTCCGGCCGAAGGGGTCGGACAAGCTCGGCACGCGCTGCGAGATCAAGAACATGAACTCGATGCGCTTCATCATGCAGGCGATCGAGTACGAGGCGCGCCGCCAGATCGAGATTCTCGAGGACGGCGGCAGCATCGACCAGGAGACCCGGCTCTACGATCCGAACAAGGGCGAGACCCGGTCCATGCGCTCGAAGGAGGAGGCGCATGACTACCGCTACTTCCCCGATCCGGACCTGCTGCCGCTGGAGATCGAGCAGGCGCTGGTCGACCGGGTGGCGGCGGGCCTGCCCGAGCTCCCGGACGAGAAGAAGGCCCGCTTCGTCGGCCAGTACGGCATGACCGAATACGATGCCGGCGTGCTGGTGGCCGACCGCGCCAACGCCGAGTTCTTCGAGGAGGTGGCGAGGGGCCGCGACGGCAAGCAGGCGGCGAACTGGGTGATCAACGAGCTGTTCGGCCGGCTGAACAAGGAAGGCCACGGCATCGAGCGGAGCCCGGTCAGCGCCGCCCAGATCGGCGGGATCATTGACCTGATCGCGAAGGGCGATATCTCCGGCAAGATCGCCAAGGACCTGTTCGAGATCGTGTATACCGAGGGCGGCGACCCGGCCGAGATCGTCGAATCCCGCGGCATGCGCCAGGTCACCGACACCGGCGCCATCGAGGCGGCGGTCGAGGCTGTGCTGGCCGAGAACCCGGACAAGGCCGAGCAGGCAAGGGCCAAGCCCTCGATGGCGGGCTGGTTCGTCGGCCAGGTGATGAAGGCCACCGGCGGCAAGGCCAACCCGCAGGCTGTGCAGAAACTGGTACGCGAGAAGCTCGGGATCGAGTAAGGACTGGCGGAAGGACGCGACGAAGGAGGCGGAAATGTCCGCGAAGGTGTTCATCGACGGCGAGGCTGGAACGACCGGGCTGCAGATCTATCGCCGCCTGGCCGGCCGCGCCGACATCGAGCTGATCCGGCTCGACGATGCCGCGCGCAAGGACACCGGCGCCCGCCGCGACGCGCTTCATGCGGCCGACCTCGCGATACTCTGCCTGCCCGACGACGCGGCGCGCGAGGCGGTGACGCTGCTCGGCAACGCCCCGACCCGGGTGATCGACGCGAGCACGGCGCACCGTACCGACCCGGCCTGGGCCTACGGCTTCCCGGAGATGACGGCTGGCCAGGCGGAGCGCATCGCCGTGGCGCGGCTGGTCAGCAATCCGGGCTGCTATCCCACCGGCGCCGTCGCGCTGATCCGGCCGCTGCGCGAGGCGGGGGTCCTGCCCGCGGACTTCCCGCTCTGCGTCAACGCGCTCTCGGGATACACCGGCGGCGGCAAGGCGCTGATCGCCGAGTTCGAGGGCGCGGATGCGCCGGCCGGCTTCGTCTACGGGCTGGCGCAGGGCCACAAGCACCTGCCCGAGATGGAATGCCACGGCCTTCTGGACGAGGCGCCGATCTTCATGCCCCAGGTCGGCAATTTCGCCCAGGGCATGATCGTGCAGGTTCCGTTGCATCTCGACCGGCTGCCGGGCCGGCCGACGCTGGCGTCTCTCCACGAGGTTCTGTCGGCTCATTACGACGGCGCGGCCTTGGTCGGCGTGGCGCCGCTTGAGCCGAACCGCGCCCGGCTCGACCCGGAGATGCTGAACGGCACCAACCGCATGGAACTGCACGTCTTCGGCCACGAAGCCAGAGGTAAGGCGGTGCTGGCGGCGGTGCTCGACAATCTCGGCAAGGGGGCGTCGGGCGCGGCGGTGCAGAACATGGAGATCATGCTCGGGCTGGCGGGGGCCGGAGCCGCGGAGCGGACCGCGGCCGAATAGACGGCGGACCCGGCGGGAGCGGAAGAAAGGGAAGTTTCGACATGGCCTATGAGTACAAGACCGTTGGCGCACCGGAGAAGGGCAAGCGCAAGAAGGGCGCGCGCAGCAAGTCCGACAAGGTCGCCGCCGCCTTCGAGGAGATCCTCGGGGCCGAGGCCGTGGACGGCTGGGAATACATGCGCACCGACCTGGTGCCGGTGATCGAACGCTCCGGAATCTTCTCCCGCCCGCAGGAGACCCACCGCGCGGTGATGGTGTTCCGCCGGGCGCTGGAGCGGCCCGACGCGCCGCTGCACCGGCCGCTGTTCGACGTCGAGAGCCAGCGCGCGCCTTCCCTGGTGCCGCCATCGGCGCCGTCCGCTCCGTCGGCAACCTTCGCGCCCGCCATGCGCGAGCCGGCGCTCCAGCCGGCGCCGCGGCAGGAGCCCCTCGCTCCGGTGAGTCCGGAGCCGAAGCCCGGCCGCGACCCCGACGCGGAGCCCGATCTGATCCTGGCGCAACAGCTCCGCGGCCCGTCCGGACCTTCGGGTCGGCGCTGAGCGCCGGCTATTCGCCAGGCGCCGTCAGCTCCATCGAAAGCGCGTGCACCGGGCCGGACAGCTCCTCGGCCAGGACCCGGTTGACCTCCCGCTGACGCTGGACCCGCCCCTGCCCGGCGAACCGGGCCGACGTCATCCGCAGGTGGAAATGGGTCTCGCCGCCCTCGCGCCAGCCGCCGTGCCCGCGATGCCGCTCGCTGTCGTCGACAAGCTCGAATTTCTGCGGCTCGAACGCCGATTTCAGTTTTGTGGTGATTTTTTCAGCGACCGACACACGTAAATCCTCCTTGTCAAGCTATCGGTTTCTGCCCGGCTTAAGTATCCTTCTTCGACTCGGAACCATGCTTCGGAACAGAGATGCGGTCACGCTCTCCCCTTGACTACGATGTCTCGGCCGCCGCCGACAAGCAACGCCGCCAGCGGGTGCGCGGGATGTCCGGCGCCGTCGAGACCTCGCGGCGGGAGTGCGACTGGCCGGGCTGTGCCGGGCATGGCAGCTACCGGGCGCCGCGTTCGCCGGCGGAACTGAACGACTTCCGCTGGTTCTGCCTCGAGCATGTGCGCCAGTACAATGCCCACTGGAACTACTTCGCCGACTCGGATTCCGGCGATCTCGACGCCCAGATGCGGGCCGACCGGGTGTGGGAGCGTCCGACCTGGCGGCTCGGCAAGGGACCTAAAGTGCCGCTGGGCGCCCATCCCCATTCCGAGGGCCAGGCCTGGGCGCGCTGGGGCTTTCGCGATCCGTTCGAGGTGCTCGGCAATTCGGCGACGCTGAACCCCGGAGACGTCGCCAACGACCGGCGCCCGCGCCGCCGGATGCCGCGCGAGGAACAGCGGGCGATGGATGCGCTGGGCCTGCCGCATCAGGTCGAGCGGCGCGCCGAGGTGCGCGCCCGCTACCGCGAACTGGTCAAGGAGCTGCATCCGGACATGAACGGCGGCGAGAACCCCGACCCGGAACGGCTGGCGCGGGTGCTTAAGGCCTGGCAAATCCTGCGCAAGAGCAGCAACTTCAAAGACTGACGTCCCGATGAAGGTCACCCTGCTCGGCACCGGCTGTCCGGTCGCCCATCCGCGCCGCGGCGGCGCCGCCACCCTGATCGAGACGACGGGCGCGCGGGTACTGGTCGACTGCGGCTCGATGGTGTCCCAGCGGCTGATCGAGGCCGGCTGCCCGGGGGCGCGGCTGGATGCGCTGATCGTCAGTCATCTTCATTCCGACCACCTGATCGATTTCTATCAGCTCGTGGTCTCGAGCTGGCACCAGGGGCGGCCCGCGCCCTGGACCGTGCATTGCGCCGAGCCGGTCATCCCGGTGATCCGGGCGATAATGGAGGCCTGGCGCGGCGAACGCGAGTTCCGGATCGCGTTCGAGAAGCGGCCCTCGGCGGTCGGGTTCGGCGTCAACTGCCTGCCGCTGGCGGCGGGCCGCCGCATCACCCTCGGCGATCTCGAGATCGAGCCGGTCGAGGTCGATCACGGCCCGGTCCGCCCGGCCTTCGGTTTCGTGTTCCGCTCGGGCGGCAGGACCGCGGTGCTCTCGGGCGACACCCGCGTCTGCGAGACGCTGATCGCGGCCGGCCGGGGCGCGGATCTGCTGGTGCACGAAACCTTCCTGCACCACGAGCTGCCGCCGATCCCCGGACGGCGGAGCGAGGAGACCATCGAGGCCGCGGCCTCCTACCACACGCTGTCGGGCGAGGTCGGCGGGGTCGCCGCCCGGATGGGCGCCAGGGCGCTGGCGCTGACCCACTTCGTGCCGCCGGAGTTCGACCGCGCGGCGCTGCTAGCCGAGGTCGCCGAAAGCTATGCCGGGCCGGTCTTCGTCGGCGAGGACCTGATGGGCTTCGATCTTGCCAGCGGCGATGTCACCCTGGGCGAGATGCGCGCGAAGCTGCTGCGGGCCGATCACCAGCGCGATTCCTAGCACCGGCAGGCACCGGGATTTCGCGCTGGCCCTTGCAAAGAGCGCGCCTATGGTCCAGAGGAACGGTCGCAATGTCTGGAGTGTCTAGAATGGCTGACGGAAGCAGCGTGAACCCGTCGGAACTTCCGACGGTGGACGTCGATGTGCGCGCGACCTTCGGGATCGACGTCGACATGAAGGTGAAGGGCTTTCCGGAGCCGGCCGAGCGCGTGCCCGCCATCGACGAAACCTATCGCTTCGACCGCGACACCACGCTCGCGATCCTCGCCGGCTTCGCCCATAACCGCCGGGTGATGATCCAGGGCTATCACGGCACCGGCAAGTCGACCCATATCGAGCAGGTGGCGGCGCGGCTCAACTGGCAGTGCGTGCGGGTCAACCTCGACAGCCACATCAGCCGGATCGACCTGATCGGCAAGGACGCCATCAAGCTGCGCGAAGGCAAGCAGGTGACCGAGTTCCAGGAGGGTATCCTGCCCTGGGCGCTCAGGACCCCGACCGCCATCGTCTTCGACGAGTACGACGCCGGCCGGCCGGACGTGATGTTCGTGATCCAGCGCGTGCTCGAGGTCGACGGCAAGCTGACGCTCCTCGACCAGAACGAGGTGATCACGCCGCACCCCTCGTTCCGGCTGTTCGCCACCGCCAACACGGTGGGCCTCGGCGACACCACCGGGCTCTATCACGGCACCCAGCAGATCAATCAGGGCCAGATGGACCGCTGGTCGATCGTGACCACGCTGAACTACCTGCCCCACGACGCCGAGACCGACATCGTGCTGTCGAAATGCGCCGCCTACAAGGGCGAGCGCAAGAAGGTGATCAGCCGCATGGTCACGGTCGCCGACCTGACCCGGCAGGCCTTCATGAACGGTGACCTCTCGACCGTGATGAGCCCGCGCACGGTGATCACCTGGGCGCAGAACGCCGAGATCTTCGGCGGCGACATCGGCTTCGCCTTCCGCCTGACCTTCCTAAACAAGTGCGACGAGCTCGAGCGCCAGCTGGTGGCGGAGATCTACCAGAAGTGCTTCGGCGAGGAGCTGCCCGAGAGCGCCGCGTCGATCAGCCTGGGGTAAGGCATGGTCTTCAAGACCGACAACCCGGCCGACCCGTTCAAGAAGGCGCTTGGCGAGGCCACGCGCGCGCTCGCCGGGGAGCCCGAGCTCGACGTCACCTATTCCGCCGACCCGCCGGGCAAGACCAACACCGGGCTCAGGCTGCCGCAGGTCTCGCGCCGGATGACCCGGGCCGAGGTGATGCTGGCCCGCGGCACGGCGGATGCCTTTGCGCTGCGCGAGCGGTTCCACAACCCCGTGACCGACGCCCGCTACGCGCCGCCCGGCGAGATGGCGCGGGCGATCTTCGACGCCCTCGAGACCGCCCGCTGCGAGGCGATCGGCGCCCGGGCCATGGCAGGGGTCGGCGACAATCTCGACGCCCGTCTGACCGCCGAGGCCGAGCGGCGCGGCTATGCGGCGATGAAGACCACCACCGAGGCGCCGATCGCCGAGGCGGCCGGCTTCCTGCTGCGCCAGGCGGTGACCGGCCGCAAGCTGCCCGCGGCGGCGCAGAACGTGCTCGGCATCTGGCAGGACTTCTTCGACGCCAATGTGGAGACCGACCTCGCCGGACTCGGCGACAGCCTCGAGGACCAGACCGTGTTCGCCAAGCGGTCCTGGCGCCTGATCGAGGAGCTGGGCTTTGGCGACCAGCTCGGCGAGGACCCGGATCAGCAGGACCCGGAGGATCTGGAAAGCGAGGACGAGGACCAGCAGGACCAGAACGAGTCCCAGTCCGAGGAGGGCGGCGAGGACAGCGATCAGCAGGAGTATCTGCCGGACGACATGCGCGGCGAGCAGGACGACACCCAGCAGATGGAAATCACGCTGGACGAGTTGGACGCCGACGCCCAGGACCAGGAGGAGATGGAGACCGATGACGGGATGCCGCCGCCCGAGCCGCGCCAGACCCCGATCTCGGACGCCGACCCGAACTACAAGGTCTTCACCCAGAAATACGACGAGGTCATCCCGGCCGAGGAGCTCTCGGACGAGGAGGAGCTGGAGCGGCTCCGCGCCTATCTCGACAAGCAGCTCGAGCCGCTGAAGGGCGCGGTCTCGCGGCTGGCGAACCGGCTGCAGCGCCGCCTTCAGGCGCAGCAGAACCGGGCCTGGGAGTTCGACCGCGAGGAAGGGCTGCTGGATGCCGGCCGCCTCGCGCGCGTGGTGGCGAACCCGACCACGCCGCTCAGCTTCAAGGTCGAGAAGGACACCACCTTCCGGGACACGGTGGTGTCGCTCCTGATCGACAACTCCGGCTCGATGCGCGGCCGGCCGATCTCGATCGCCGCCATCACCGCCGACGTTCTGGCGCGTACGCTGGAGCGCTGCCAGGTCAAGGTCGAGATCCTCGGCTTCACCACCCGCGCCTGGAAGGGCGGTGAGAGCCGGGAGGAATGGCTTTCGACCGGGCGGCCGCAGAACCCCGGCAGACTCAACGACTTGCGGCACATTGTTTACAAGCGCGCCGACTCTCCCTGGCGGCGCGCGCGGACCAATCTCGGGCTGATGATGCGCGAGGGGCTGCTGAAGGAGAACATCGACGGCGAGGCGCTGGAATGGGCCTATCGGCGACTCCTGACCCGGACCGAGCAGCGCCGGATCCTGATGGTGATCTCGGACGGCGCGCCGGTCGACGACTCGACGCTCAGCGTCAACCCCTCGAACTACCTCGAGCGGCACCTGCGCGAGGTGATCACCATGGTCGAGCGGCGCGGGGTGGTCGAACTGCTGGCGATCGGCATCGGCCACGACGTGACCCGCTACTACAGCCGGGCGGTGACCATCACCGACGCCGAGCAGCTCGCCGGCGCGGTCACCGAGCAGCTTGCCGCCCTGTTCGACACCGACCCCAAGGCCCAGACCCGCGCTCTGGCGCGCACCCGGCGAAGGGCCGCATAGGGGCCAGCGGGGATCCGATGGTGGGTTCGGAGAACCCGCCCTACAGCATCGGCGGCGGCATCGTCAGCGCCGGCAGGCCGGTGAGCTGCCGCAGCATCGCCAGCAGGATGCCGGTGACGGCGCCCAGCAGGCGCTCGGCGGTGGTCGCCGCAAGTGCCTGGATGTTGCGCACGAAACGCGCCGTCATGCGCTGGAGCTCCTCCATTTCCTCCCGCAACTGCGCCTCGGAGACGCTGCCCGCGGCGAAGGCCTCGCCGAGCAGCAGGGTGAAGCTGGCGACCGACCGCGCCTTGGCCTCGGAGTAGCCGCGCAGCAGCGCGAGATCGGCGCGGAGAATCTGCGAGACGGTCTCGCCGATCCGGGCGGTGAGCTGGTCCAGGTCCTGGGTCATGGGTTCTCTCCTCAGCGGCTGCGGTTCAGGATGTCGCGCTCGTAGATCAGCGCGTCGCGCAGGATGTCCTCGATCGCGGTGCGCCTGAGCGCGACCTGGATGGGGTCGAGCGCCGTGGCCGGCGCCGGGGGCGCGGCGGCCGGCGACTCGGGCCGCGGGCCGCTGCCGTCCTGCCAGGCCCGGAAATCGGCGAGATAGACCTCCATCGCCCGACGGTGGGCGTCGAGCGCCGCCTCATAGGCGGCGATCCGGCCGGTGGCGTCGCCGGTGGCGGCCCGGTCCTGGACCTCGAGCAGACCGAGATTGCGCAGGTAGTCGGCCATGTAGGCCGGCGTCGCGTCGCGGTATTCGGCGATCCGCGCGGCAACTTCCGGCGCCGTGGCGGCGAGCTGCGGCGCCGCCGCCGCGCGCCGGGCGATGATCCCGGCGATCCCGGCGGGCGGCAGTGCCGCGGATCCCCGCGCCTCGGCCATCAGCCGCACGGTCTCGGCCCGGGCGGCGAGGCCGCGATAGCGCTCCATCCTCCGGTCGTAGGCGCCGGGCGGCTGCGCCGCGATGTCCTGGAACAGCTCCTGGGTTCCGGCGGTCAGCCGGGTCAGCTCGCCGGCAAGCGCGGCGTCATGGGCGGGCTCGCGCCCATAGGTGCAGGCGGCGACGAGGCCGAGGGCGGCGAGGGCGACAAGGCCCCTGCCCCACCGGCGGAGTGCGGATCGCATGGAGGTCTCCTTTCCCGGTATCCGCGCGCGGCGGCGGGACAAGGAGCGACGCCCGCGTCGCGCGGGCTCATGAGGCGGCGCGCGCACCGCGCGGGCCTGTGCGACAGGGCTAGCGGAAGATGGTGAATAAGCGGTGAACCGGCGCCGTCAGCGCCGGCGCTTCCGGCGCCGCCACAGGGCCAGCAGCCCGAACGCCGCCGCCAGCCCGAGGAACTGCGGCGCGGCCGGCCACTCCAGCAGCGTCTGGACGCCCGGATCCCAGAGCGCCGGCGTCAGATGGCGCTCGATCGCCGGCTGCAGCAGCAACAGGCTGTCGCGGTGGAGCCAGGCCCACCAGGCGCCGAGCGGCTCGAGCGCCGGGGTCCCCTGCGCCGAGAGGCTACCGGCCAGGTCGACCACCAGGACCGCCAGCCCGATCAGGCCGAAAAACAGGGCAAGTGCGCGCAATTCGGATTTCCCGCCGGCCACCGGCACGGCCGCCGGCGCGATTGAACCTAGTGCGCCGCCGGCCCCATGCCAAGGGAGGCGCGGGGGAAGGATTGCGGCGCGCGAGAAGGCGCGGAACGGGCACGTCCGAACGACCGCGAACGCTTGCGATTTCGAATCCGCCGATATAGCGTCCGCCGCGACGGAGAGGTGGCCGAGCGGTCGAAGGCGCACGCCTGGAAAGCGTGTATACCGGCAACGGTATCGCGGGTTCGAATCCCGCTCTCTCCGCCACCCAGACCTGTCTCTTCCCCTGCAAGTACTTCTGTCCCGAAATCCTCCCGCAATTCCGGGGGTTAGCGATGGGCACTGTCAGATTAAACCGGCTTGAGCCGGCGTCGTGCCGATCATAGCCTTCCGCGATGATCAGATCGAACCCTTTCCGCTACTTCAAGACCAGCCCCGAGATCATTCGCCTGGCGGTCATGATGTATGTACGCTTTCCGCTGTCGCTGAGGAATGTCGAAGACCTCCTTCATGAGCGCGGCATTGAGGTCAGCCACGAGGCGGTGCGGTACTGGTGGAACCGGTTCGGGCCGATGTTCGCGGCCGAGATCCGACGCAAGCGCCTCGATCGCATGCGGGCCTTCTCTGATTGGCGCTGGCACGTCGACGAATTGTTCGTGAAGATCAATGGCGAGCGGCACTACCTCTGGCGGGCCGTCGATCACGAGGGCGAGGTGCTGGAGGCTGTCGTCACCAAGCGTCGGAACAAGAAGGCGGCACTGAGATTCCTCAGAAAACTGATGCGCCGATACGGTCAGCCGGCGCAGATCGTCACCGATCTCTTCCCGTCGTACCGGGCTGCCTTGAGGGAGCTGGGTGCAACGGCTCTTCAGTCAACCGGTCGATGGCTGAACAACCGCGTCGAGAATTCACACCTACCATTGCGACGACGAGAGAGGGCGATGCTCCGGTTCCGGCGCATGCGAAGTTTGCAGACCTTCGCCGCCGTCCACTCCTCCGTCTACAATCACTTCAATCAAGAACGCAGTCTTACAAGCAGGGACAATTTCAAACTCACCCGCGCCGCCGCGCTTGCCGAGTGGCGTCAGCTCGGCGCGGCCTGATATTCGGCCTCCCCTGGCAAACTGAGACTGGTTCGCATTCGTCTGACAGCACCCACTCCGCTTGGCGGTGATGCTCTACGTCCGGTTCCCGCTGTCGCTACGGAACCTCGAAGGATCTCCTCCATGAACGCGGCGTCGACGTCAGCCACGAGACCGTCCGGTTCTGGTGGCATCGGTTCGGGCCGATGTTCGCGGCCGAGATCCGGAAACGCCGGATCCAGGGGATGAAATCGAGCCGCTGGCGGTGGCACCTCGACGAGATGTTCGTGAAGATCAACGGTGCGATCGGCACTACCTCTGGCGCGCCGTCGATCACGAGGACGAGGTGCTGGATTGCTTCGTCACGAAGACGAGGGACAAGAAGGCTGCGTTGAAATTCTCTCAAGGAAAGCAATGCGCAAGCATGGTCAGCGCTGAGCGTCATCGTCACCGACAAGCTTCGATCTTACGGCGCCGCTCTCAGAAGGATCTCGGCGTCTGCAGATCGGCAGGAAACCGGTCGCTGGGCTAACAACCGAACAGAGAATTCGCACCTGCCGTTCCGACGACGGGGCGGGCGATGCTCCGATTCCGGCGTATGCGAAGTCTCCAGAAGTTCGCCGCTGTCCACGCCTCCGTCTCAAATCACTTCAATCACGAACGCAGCCTCTCCAGCCGACATCTCTTCAAGACGCAACGTAGCGCTGCTGTGGCCGAGTGGCGGGCGGTTTGTTCCGCATAGGTTCACACAATCTAGTGCCAACTGAGACTGGTTCGAATTAGTCTGCCAGCACCGCCACCGACCCCCGTCATTCGTCTCCGTTCAGGCATCAGGCCGCTAACCCGCGATGACGTCGCGGCTATCAGGCTCGTTTCCCAATCCACGACTGAAGATCCGGGCACATCCGGGCCTTTCGGGCGGCACCATATGCCCGCTGTCTCCGGGCGTCCGCCGCGAGGTTGGGTTTTGCAGGAACAGGGAATTTTTGTCATTTTGGCCTAATTATCAGGGAGGCATGAGGTCAGTCGACTTCCATGGGGTCTATTTTATCATGTATTATAAATGTTTGTGCGTATATCTCGCACTTTCCTGTTTATTGACGGAACATTGTGTTTTATCGACATAACAGGGAGCAAGTTCGAGCGTAACAGGGTCCCGGATGTTCCAGAACAGGCGTCAGGAAGGGACCTTTCCGGGCCCGTGATCGGGCCGGACCTCGCCTCTGACACCCCAGATCTTCTCCTGTTCACTCCAGGCAAGCGGAAGCGACTGTCGCAACAGCTTATTCAGTGTCAGCCCCGGCGGCTGCTCACCATCAACGAGCCAGAGCCTCCGTTCCCGCTCAGCCCCTCGTGTCCCAAATCATCTGACGACGGACAAGATCGAGAGCACCGTCCAGTATCTCGGCGTCGAGGTCGAGGACGCCCTCACCCTCTCCGAGCAGATCGAACTCTGACAACAGCGTCCGGCGCAGGCCAGGCCGCGCCGCGCTTTGCGCCGGCCACATAAACCAACCAGCCACCACCGCAGCCGAATGTCGGTCGTCCCGCTGATTGCACGCGCTCAGACGCTCAACGGCGAACTTCTCGGAAGTGCCAACTTCAGACCCCTTGTCCTGCGATTTGATGAAGGGCACGCAGATGCACAGGCCACAGTTGACAGCGACCATTTCGGCGTGTTGTTCCAAAAGCCTACACGAGGTGGCGGTCGGCGCCCATATCCATCGGGCCGGTCAATCCGAGATACGAGCACGGTTGGGCTTCGCATGAATGCAGAGAACGTTGCTTCACCCATGGCGCAACCGGGCAGGATCGGGTTCTTCGAGAAATGGCTGTCCGTCTGGGTTGCGCTCTGCATCATCGCGGGGGTCATGCTCGGCAGCGCGCTGCCGGGACTTTTCGCGGCAATCGCGAGCCTCGAATATGCATCCGTCAACCTCGCGGTAGCCGTGCTGATATGGGGCATGGTCTACCCGATGATGGTGAACGTGGATTTCACCAGCCTGCGCCATATCGCCGACCGGCCGAAAGGGCTGTTGATCACCCTCGTCGTCAACTGGCTGATAAAGCCGTTCACCATGGCGGCCCTGGGCATTCTGTTCTTCGATATCCTGTTCGAGGGCCTGATCGCCCCGGTGGATGCGCAGCAATACATCGCCGGACTGATCCTGCTGGGCGCGGCTCCGTGCACGGCGATGGTTTTCGTATGGTCGCAACTCACGCGCGGCGATCCGGCCTACACCCTCGTCCAGGTCTCCCTGAATGACGTGATCATGGTCTTCGCATTCGCGCCGATCGTCGCGCTGTTACTGGGGGTCACCAATATCGAGGTGCCCTGGGCAACCCTGATGCTGTCTGTCGGGCTCTATGTCGTCATTCCGCTGACAGCTGGTGTGATCACACGAGGCTGGCTAGCACGACGGGCCAGAACCGGCCAGAGCGCAGAGGCCGCGATCAACCAGTTCACCAGCCGGGTGAAGCCGCTCTCGGTCATGGCGCTGCTGGTGACCGTTGTCCTGCTATTCGGATTCCAGGGGAACGTGATCCTGGAGCGCCCGGCCCTGATCGCGCTGATCGCCGTTCCGCTGATCATACAGTCCTACGGCATCTTCGCCATTGCCTACGGTGCTGCCTATCTTTGGCGAGTGCCGTTCAATGTTGCGGCACCCTGCGCACTGATCGGGACTTCGAACTTTTTCGAACTTGCGGTGGCGGTGGCGATCAGCCTTTTCGGGCTGAATTCGGGAGCGGCACTGGCGACGGTGGTCGGCGTGCTGGTCGAAGTGCCGGTGATGCTCTCGCTGGTCGCCGTCGCGAACCGGACGCGCGGTTATTTCCCTGATTCCCATTGAGCCTCTCCAAGCAGCGGTCATCTTTCGATCCGCTGGATCGATTTGACACCACCAACGGACAAATGACTGGTTCGGACCACAACCGGGCGGGTCCCGGCCCCTTCGGGTCGGGGAGGTCATCGGGTGGAAAATTGCCGCTCACGGCCGACGGTCGGCAATCAGCCTGTTCGCGCG
This sequence comes from uncultured Pseudomonadota bacterium, assembly GCA_963700775.1. Lineage (GTDB taxonomy): Bacteria > Pseudomonadota > Alphaproteobacteria > Rhodobacterales > Rhodobacteraceae > Thermohalobaculum. Next base: position 121,582 of record CAVOYU010000008.1, on the reverse strand, counting down.
CGTTCAGATGTGCCGCGCGAAGTTCACACAAAGTGCCATGAGTACGCGCTCCCGGAACTTTCTGAGCGTCGGCCTTGGCGGCTTTTCGGACCATTGTGTCGCGGTGCTTCGAAACGCTCGATTGATGAACTACTCCGGCAGGGCGGCGCTGCCCCGGCAAGCGTCGAGCAGAGTTCGACCGAGGAACTGAGACAACGGTCCGTTGACGGCATCCGGGTCCTCGGCCAAGGCCATATGACGCAGCCCTCGCAGGATGCAGACCTCAGCGCCCTCGATCTCCGCCGCGATGGCCCGGGTCATCTCGGGACCATTGCCGTAGTCCTGATCGCCGGTCATGACCAATGTTGGGCAGGCGATCTGAAAACGCCGTCCCGCGATCTCGTCGACGCCTTCGGCGAGGACGCGGTAGATGGTGTGATAAATCGAGATGTCGTTCGCCGTGACCCAGCTTCGGACCAGATTCATCAACTGCGGATTGGCGCTCCGGAAGCGATTGGTGAACCAGCGCTCCAGCGCCGCTTCGACAGTCGCCGAGGGGCCGTGCGTGCGGGCCTGCTCGACCCGGGCCAGGATCGCCGCCTGCGCCTCGGGTGTGCGCCGCCAGGGCGAGTGCAGGATGGCGAGCGCCCGGACCCGGCCTGGCGCGTCCTGGGTGATGCGCCGGGCGATCATTCCTCCCAGCGAGAACCCGACAACGGCGGCGCCGGGCAGGCGACAATGATTCATCAGGTCCTGCAATTGCCGCGAGAACAGGCCGAGCGAGGGTGTCTCCGGCGGCGCCGCGCTGTCTCCGTGGCCGTACAAGTCGTAGGTCAGGACGCGGAACCGGTTCGCGATGGCCGGGACCGTCCATTGCCAGCAGTGGCGGTTCAGGCCCAGGCCATGGATCAGCACGACGGCAGGCGCATCCTGCGGCCCCTCAAGGGCGAAGGCGGTGCCATCCGGCGCCGTCTCCTGCATCAACCGTCCTCCGGCCGGTAGGCGACGACTTCGACCTCGACACGCACGTCGACCAGCAGGTCGCTGACCACCGCGGAACGCGCCGGCGGCTCGGAGGGGAAGTAGATACCGTAGACTGCATTGAACCCGGGGAAATCAGCGCGGTCGCGCAGCCACACCATCGCCTTGACCACATCGGACAGGCCGCAGCCCGCCGTCGCGAGCGTCGCCTTGATGTCGTCAAGGACGGCCCGGGTCTGGTCCTCGATCGTGCCCTCGGTCATTGGGGCGCCGTCCTTCATGGGGATCTGGCCGGTCAGATAGACGAAATCGCCTGCGCGGATGGCGCGCGACAGCGACAGCACCCGCCCGCCGATCTCCAGCGGCCGGCCGATGACCTGCTTCTTCCTCGACATCGCCGATCCCTCTCTGGCCGCCGCATCTTGTGGCACGATAGTGCCGGGCCGTCGGCGCGTCCTGAAATTTTTCGACATGCGGTGGCGAAAAATCGCAAGCCCGTTGCGGCAATCGGTGAACCATGAGAATCAAGACCTGCAAGACGACCAGCCGGCAGGAGGGCCAGGCGGATGACGATCCAGGACTTCAAGATGCTGATCGGCGGCGATTGGGTGGCCGCCTCGGACGGCCGCATGTTCGACAGCATCAATCCGGCGACGAACCAGGTCTGGAGCCGGGTGCCCGAGGCGACCGAGGCGGATGTGGACCGGGCGGTGCGCGCCGCGCACGAGGCGTTCCTGAAGGGCCCGTGGTCGAAGATGACACCGACCGAGCGCGGCAAGTGCCTGCGCAGACTGGGCGACCTCCTGGCCGAAAGGTCCGAACAGCTGGGTCGCACCGAGTCGATCGACACCGGCAAGATGCTGAAGGAAACCCGCTGGCAGGCGAAATACATCGCCGAGTTCTTCCACTTCTACGCCGGCTGCGCCGACAAGGTCTCGGGCGAGACCCTGCCGATCGACAAGCCGGACATGTTCGTCTTCACCAAGCGCGAGCCCTTGGGCGTGGTCGCAGCGGTCGTACCCTGGAACTCTCAGCTGTTCCTGGTTGCGGTGAAGATCGGCCCGGCACTCGCGGCGGGCAATACGGTGGTGCTGAAGGCCTCGGAGCACGCCTCGGCGGCGATGCTGGAATTCGGCGAGCTCATCGAGCAGGCCGGCTTCCCGCCGGGCGTCGTCAACATCGTCACCGGCCATGGCGAGCCCTGCGGGCGCACCCTGACCTCGCACCCGCTGGTCGCCCGGATCTCATTCACGGGCGGGCCTGGCGCGGCCCGGTCGGTACTGGAGAACTCGAAGCGAAATTTCGCCGAGGTGTCGCTGGAGCTCGGTGGAAAGTCACCCTTCATCGTCTTCGACGACGCCAATATCCAAAGCGCGGTGAACGCCTCGATCGCCGGAATCTTTGGCGCGACCGGTCAAAGCTGCGTCGCCGGGTCACGGCTCTATCTCCATGACGATATCGCCGATGCCTTCCTCGACCGGATGGTCGCCCAGGCGCGCCAGATCCGCATCGGCGACCCCTTGCTCGAGGAGACCCAGATGGGCCCCCTCTGCACCGTTGGACAGCGCGACAGGATCGAGAGCGAAATCGCCTTCGCGGTGACGGAGGGAGCCGAGGTCCTGACCGGCGGCAGACGCCCCGAGGGCCTGGATGGCCTCTATTTCGAGCCGACTATCCTGGCCTGCCCGCGCCAGAACCTGCGCATCGTCGACACGGAACTGTTCGGCCCGGTGCTCTGCGTGCAGCGGTTCCGCACCGAGGAGGAGGTGATCGAGCTTGCCAACGACACCGAACACGGGCTCGCCGCCGGCATCTTCACCCGCGACAGTGCCCGGTCGCTGCGGATGGCCAATGCGGTCCGGGCGGGCATCGTCTGGGTGAACACCTACCGGGTCGTCTCGCCCATCGCCGAGTTCGGCGGCATCAAGGGGTCGGGATACGGGCGCGAAAGCGGGTTCCAGGCGATGTACGACTACACGCGTCCGAAAACCGTCTGGATGAATACCTCGGATGCGCCTATGGCCAATCCGTTCGTGATGCGTTGAGCGGCGCCGTGTCCGATTCCGGGCCTGCGCAGGCGCTCAGGGCCTGCAACGCCGCGCCGGAGGCCGCGATGTCGCTGCCTCCGACCTGCTACACCGACCCCGACTGGGCCGCGAAGGAGCAATCGCTGGTCTTCCGGCGGACCTGGATCGGGATCGGTCGGTCCGATCAGGTTGCGAAGCCCGGGGATTTCGCCGCTCTGGATTTCGCCGGTCAGTCGGTGATCCTGCTGCGCGAACGCGAGGGGGGGCTGCGCGCCTTCGCGAATACCTGCCGCCACCGCGGCGCCCGGCTGCTCGAGGGTCGGGGGAATTGCCGGGGCATTCGGTGCCCGTTCCATTCCTGGGCCTACCGGCTGGATGGCAGTCTCGTCGCTGCGCCGCACATGGATGCGGCCGCGGGCTTCAGCCGCGACGCCTACGGCCTGATCGCCCATCGCGCCGAGGAGCGGATGGGCTTTGTCTTTCTCTGCCTGAACCCCGACGCTCCGCCGCTGGATGCGGTGCTGGTGGATTTCGCCGAGGTCCATGCGCCCTGGCCGCTCGAGCACCTGGTCACCACCCGCCGCCGCGAGCTGGAAGTCGATTGCAACTGGAAGGCTTTCCTGGAGGTCTTCAACGAGTATTACCATCTTCCCTTCGTGCATCCGGACAGTATCGACGAGGTCTATGCGAAGCCGGATCCGGCAACGCAGGTATCGGGCGCCTATGCCAGCCAGTTCGGCGCGACCATGGGGACGGGCGGGCTGCTGCAAACCCAGCAGGACAAGGCGCTGCCGCCGATCCCGGGCCTTTCGGGTCGCGCGGCGGCGGGGGTGCGCTACACTTGGGTCTTCCCGAACATGACCTTCGCCGCTGGCACCGACGCACTCTGGGTCTATGAGGCATATCCGCTGGGGCCGGATCGGTGCCGTGTGGTGCAGACCGCCTGCTTCCCGCGCGAAACGCTCGACTTCCCGCAGGTCGATGCCAAGCTGGCTGCCTATCACGAGCGACTTGACGCGGCCCTCGCCGAGGACATTCCGGCCCTGGTCAACCAGCACCGGGGCCTCAAAAGCCCGGACGCCCGTCAGGGCCGGTTCCAGCCGCTGCTCGAGCCCAATGTCGCGACCTTCGCCGACTGGTATGCCCGGCTAATGACCGGGCCCTCGTCCTGACCCTGGGAGACCGTGATGCCGGATGGAGTAACCACAAGCCGAGAAGGCCATGTCCTGGAAGTCACTCTGTCCCGGGGCAAGGTCAACGCAATCGACGTGCCCACCAGCCGGGCTCTGGCGGCGGCGTTCCAGGAACTGCACGAGGACACGGAACTGCGCTGTGCCATCCTGACCGGGGGCGGCGACAGGATTTTCTCTGCCGGCTGGGATCTCAAGGCTCTGAACTCGGGCGAGATGCAGCTCGACAAGTGGTGGGAGAGCGACGATTACGGCTTCGGCGGCTTCACCGGGCTGACCGAGAACTGGGCGCTGAACAAGCCGGTGATCGCCGCGATCAACGGGCTCGCCATCGGCGGCGGGTTCGAGATGGCCATGGCCTGCGACCTGCTGATCGCCGCCGAGCATGTGGAGTTCGGACTGCCGGAGATGCCGCTGGGGATCGTGCCCGATGCTGGCGCCCTGCAGCGCCTGCCCAGGCGCATCCCGCACAACATCGCCATGGAGATGTTCCTGCTGGGCCGGCGCATGACTGCCCGGGAAGCGGCCCATTACGGGCTGGTGAACAAGGTGGTGCCGAAGGGCCAGCTGATGGAGGCGGCTCGGGAATGGGCGGCCGCGATCGCCTGGTCGGCGCCGCTGGCCATGCAGAGCGTCAAGGAGGTCGAGCGCGAGATCGAATGCGTGCCGCTGCAGCGGGCTTTCCACAAGATGCGCAATGACCCAATGCCGACCTACCGCAAGATGCTGAAATCGGAGGACGCCAAGGAAGGCGTGGCGGCTTTCGTCGAGAAGCGTCAACCGAAGTTCAAGGGCGAATGATGTATCCGGCACCCGAGACGGTCACTCGTATCGCAAGCATCGGCGGCGGCCCGATCGGCGGCGGCTGGACCGCCCATTTCCTCGCGCGCGGCTACGATGTCGCCAGCTACCTGCACGACCCGGCCGAGGTGCCGGCCTTCACCGCGATCCTGGACACGGCCTGGATTAGCCTGACCGGCCTGGGTCTGGCGCCGGGAGCTTCCCGCGACCGTCTGCGGATTACCCATGATCTGGCGGAGGCGGTGGACGGGGCCGGGTTCATCCAGGAGAGCGCGCCCGAGGTGCTGGGGATCAAGCAGGCGCTCTACCGGACGCTGGGCGAAATCGTGCCGGCGGATGTGGTGATCGGCTCGTCGACCTCCGGCCTGACGATGACCGAGATCCAGCGTGACTGCGCCACGCCCGGGCGCTGCGTGATCGGCCATCCCTTCAACCCGCCCTATCTGCTGCCGCTGGTCGAGATCGTCGGCGGCGAGCGGACCGACCCGGAAGCGGTCGCCTGGGCTGGCCATTTCTACCGCCTGGCGGGCAAGGCGCCCCTGCTGATGAAGAAGGAGATTCCGGGATTCGTCGCCACCCGGCTGCAGGAGGCACTCTGGCGCGAGGCGCTGCACATGGTCGCCAACGGCGAGGCGACGCCCGAGGACATCGACATCGCCCTGATGAATGGCCCGGCGCCCCGCATGGTGTCGCAGGGCCAGTGCATGGCGTTCCACGTCGCCTGCGGCGCGGGCGGCATGGCGACCAACCTGGACCAGTTCGGCCCGGCGCTGAAGCTCCCTTGGACGCGGCTGGTGGCACCCGAACTGACGCAGGAGCTGCGCGACCGCATGGTGGAGGGGTGCAACGCGATCGCGGGCACGCGCCATTTCACCGAGATGGCGGCCCAGCGCGACCGCGAGATCGTCGCGGTGCTGAACGCGCTGAAGCAGGCACGGGAGCCCGGCTAGCGGGCTTGCCGCACCTGCTGCATCTCCCGGAGCGCCCCCAGGAACTCGCTCAGCGTCCCCGGCCAGGTGGGGGCCGTTTCGTCCTGGGGCCAGGCTTCCCGGTATTCGGATGGCCGGCGGCCGAAGAACTTTCCGAAGGAATGGGCGAAATGCGAGAGGGTGTTGAACCCGGAGGCGGTGGCGACCTCGCGGACGCTCAGGTCGGTCGAGATCAGCAGCACTCGCGCATTCTGGAGCCGCAGCAGCAGGCCGCACTGGACCACGCTGCAGCCGACATGGCGCCTGAACTGGCGCTCGAGCTGGCGCTGCGAGACGCCAAGCTCGCGGGCGATCCTGGGTACGCTCAGCGGATCCTCCATGTTGCGTTCGATCAGCGCCATCGCCTGGCGGATCAGGGGGATCATCGTCTCGGTGCTCTGGCCCATGGTGTGGCGCTGGGGAGTGCTGCCCGTGCGGATCGGGTGGTGCATCATCTGGTCGGCGATCTCGCCCGAGAAGCCCGCCCCGTGCGAGCGCTCGATCAGGCGCAGCATCAGGTCCACTCCGGCCAGCCCGCCGGCGCAGGTCATGATGCGGTCCTGGATGGTGAACAGCTGCTCCGCCACCTCGATGTCGCTGAAGCTTTCCTCGAAACCCTTCAGCCAGGACCAGTGGGTCGTCGCGCGCTTGCGACTGAGGAGCCCGGCGCGGGCCAGGATGTAGCAGCCGAGCTCGACCGAGCAGATCAGGTCCCCCTGCCGGTGTCGCTTGCGGAGCCAGGATGTCAGCGTCCGGTTCTGGTAGTGCTCGGCCCCCCAGCTGCCGAGGACGAAGATGTAGCTGGCCTCGCCGACTTGGTCCGGGCCGGTTGCACCGTCCAGGGACATGCCGTTGCTGGCGGGAACCGGGAGCCCGTCGAAGGATACGATCTCCCAGCTGAACCCGGTCGCAGGAAGCAGATAGTTCGCGATCCGCATGGTCTCGATCATCGTGATCAGCGTCGTGAGGTTGAAGCGCGGAACCACCACGAAGACCGCGTGGGCCGAGGCGTTCTTGTCGGATCGAGCGGTCTGTAGGGCAATCATTGTCGAGGCGTTCCGTCGCTGGGCCAGCTGGTGCAGTTTTTCGCCATCCTGCCATCAGATGCGTCGAATAATCGACAAGATTCTGGCCTGCAGCCCCTCCAAATGGATTGAAAAGGATCGGGAGGGCACGATGAACCGCGAAGTGATCGTCACCTGTGCGGTGACCGGCGCGGGGGATACGACCGGGCGCAGCCCGCATGTTCCGGTGACTCCCAAGCAGGTCGCCGAAGCCGCAATCGAGGCGGCGAAGGCCGGGGCCGCCGTGGTTCACTTGCATGTGCGCGACCCGGAGACCGGCAAGGGCTCGCGCGACCCGAAGCTGTTCAAGGAAGCCGTCGACCGGGTGCGCGACAGCGGAGTCGACGTGGTGATCAACCTGACCGCCGGCATGGGCGGCGACTGGGCCCCGGACCCGCGGAACCCTGCCATGCCCGGACCCGGCACCGACATGATCGGCCCCGAGGAACGGCTGGCCCATGTCCGCGAATGCCTGCCCGACATCTGCTCGCTGGACTGCGGCACGCTGAACTTCAGCGACACGGACATGATCTACATCTCGACGCCGCCGACGCTGCGCCGGATGGCGGCGCTGGTCCAGGAATGGGGGGTGAAGCCGGAACTGGAAGTCTTCGACCTGGGTCACATCCGCTTCGCCCGCGTCATGATCGACGAGGGTCTGATCGACGCGCCGCCGATGTTCCAGATCTGCCTGGGCATCCCCTACGGCGCCGACCAGACGGTCGAGACCATGGTGGCAATGAAGTCCCACCTGCCCGCAGGCGCGTCCTGGGCGAGGTTCGGGATCAGCCGCATGCAGATGCCGATGGCCGCCGCCGCTGTGGCGCTGGGCGGCAACGTTCGGGTCGGGTTGGAGGACAATATCTACCTCGACCGCGGCGTCCTGGCGACGAACGGTCAGCTGGTCACCCGGGCCGTCGAGATCATCGAGCGCATGGGCGGACGGGCGGTTACGCCGCAGGAAGCGCGCAACAAGCTGAAGCTGCGCGGGGCCGATGCATGACGCGTGCCGCCGTCAAGGGTGGACTGTCCCTGACGGGGCTGACCAAGCGCTTCGGCAACTCCGTGGCGGTGGACGATGTGGACCTGGAGATTCAGCGCGGTGAGTTTCTGACCCTGCTGGGCCCCTCGGGTTCGGGCAAGACGACACTGCTGATGATGATCGCGGGCTTTCTGGACATCAGCCGGGGCGACATCCTGCTGGACGGCGCGTCGATCCGGCATGTGCCTGCGGACAAGCGCAATTTCGGCATGGTCTTTCAAGGCTACGCCCTGTTCCCGCACATGACGGCACGGCAGAACATCGCCTATCCCCTGGATGTGCGCAAACGCCCGCGGGCCGAGATCGATGCGCGCGTCGACGAGATGCTGGACCTGGTCCAGCTTTCGGATTTCGGTCACCGCAAGCCGGGGCAGCTCTCGGGCGGGCAGCAGCAGCGGGTCGCCTTGGCGCGCGCACTTTGTTTCGCGCCTCCGGTGCTGCTGCTGGACGAACCGCTGGGTGCGCTCGACAAGAAGCTGCGGGTCGAGGTGCAGGACCAGCTGAAGGACATCCACCGCCGGGTCGGCACAACCTTCATCTACGTGACCCACGATCAGGAAGAGGCGCTGTCGATGTCGGACCGGATCGTCATCATGCAGCAGGGCCGGATCGAGCAGGTCGGCACGCCGGACGAGTTGTATGAGCGCCCGCTGACCCGCTTCGCGGCCAGCTTCCTGGGCAAGAGCAATTTCCTGGCGCTGGACGACGGCACCTACGCGCTGAGGCCCGAAAAGATCGACATCGCGCCGCAAGGCCAGGCGCCGGGCCCGGTGCAGATGAGCGGCGTCATTCGCGACATCACCTATTTCGGCTCGATCCGGAAGTACAAGGTTGCGGTCGAAGGCCGCGACGAACTCGAGGTCGACTCGGACAGCTGGCGGAATCCCCACCATCTCGAGGCCGGGCAGCCGGTCGATCTGAGCTGGACCGACGGGGCGGCCGTCAGGCTCGAGGACAGGTAAAAATTCGCAGCAAGCGTTCTGAGAAACGCGAAATCCGGCCGAAGCGCCAGCCACAACAAGGAGGACTGAAGATGCAAGACAAGCAGTTCATGAAGGACACGCTGATCGACAGCGCCCACGCCTACAAGGAAGGCCGCCTCGACCGGCGCACCTTCCTGACCCTTTGCGCCATCGCCGGCGTCGCCGGCCCGGCGGTCATCGCCGGCGATGCCGAGGCCGCCGCCGACCACGTGGTGATGTGGAACTGGGGCGGCCAGTCGGTGGAGTGCCACGGCGCCGCCATCGGCGAGGCCTTCACCGCGGCCACCGGCAAGGGGGTGAAGTTCGACACCTCGGGCCCGCTCGAGGGCAAGATCAAGGAGATGGTCGACAGCGGCAACGTGACGGCGGACGTGGCGGATGCCGACCTCTTCAACGCGGTCGCGCTCGGCCCCACCGGGCATCTGGAGCCGATCGACTACTCGATCGTCTCGAAGGAGAAGACCCTGCCGCAATACGCACTGGAATACGGGGTCTCGATCATCCTCTACGGCTATGCCTTCGTCTATGACACCCAGGCCTATGGCGACAATCCGCCGAAGGACTGGAAGGACTTCTTCGACACCGAGAATTTCCCTGGCACCCGCTCGCTCTACAAGTGGGCCAACGGTTCCCTGGAGGGCGCCTTGATGGCCGATGGCGTGCCTGGCGACCAGCTCTACCCGCTCGACATGGACCGGGCGCTGGCCAAGATCAAGTCGATCAAGGACAGCAGCATCTACTGGGGCTCGGGCTCCGAGGTCCACTCGATGGTTGTCAACGGCGAAGCCTCGATGGCGATCATCTGGCAGAACCGCGGGCGCAACATCGAGATGGACACCGACGGCCGCTACAAGCTGGTGAACAACCAGGCCATGGCGATGCCTGGCGCCTATATCGTGCCCAAGGGCAACCCGGCGGGCCGCGAGGCGGTGATGCAGTTCATCGCCACCGCGCAGGAGATCCCGGCGCAGCTGAAGCTGCTGGACTGCCTGGGGATGACACCCTCGAATCCCGAGGCCTTCGGCCTGATCCCCGAGGATCAGCAGCCCTACGCGATCACCTCGGCGATGAACATCGACAAGATCGTCTACAACGATCCGGACTGGTGGGGCAAAAACGGCGGCGACGCCGTAAACGCCTTCCTCGAGGCGATCAGCTAGCGGGGCTGGGCGCGGCCGGCTCCAGATCGCCGGCCGCGCCCATCCGATCCCGGGCAGGACCGAGATGCGCGCGTTGCAACGACATATCAGCCCGGGCTGGCTCATGGTGGCGCCATTCCTGCTGGTCGTCGTGCTGCTGTATCTGGGCCCGCTGCTCAACATCCTGTGGCTCAGCCTGACGGACCCCGAGCCGGGGCTGGGCAACTACGCGGCCCTGTTCACCAACGACGCGCTGACCCGCATACTGTGGACCACGTTCCGCATCTGCGTGATCACGACCCTGTTCAGCGTCACACTGGGCTACACGGTCGCCTATGCCATGGTGCACGCCTACCAGAAGCAGCAGCACGTGATGCTGACCCTGCTGCTGGTGAGTTTCTGGATCTCGGTCCTGGTGCGCACCTTCGCCTGGCTGATGCTGCTGGGCCGCACCGGCCTGGTCAACCAGTCCCTCGACGCAATCGGTCTGATCTCGCAGCCTGTCGCCTTCATGCGCAACGAATTGGGCGTGCTGATCGGCATGGTGCATTACATGGTGCCCTATGCGGTGCTGCCTCTGCTGGCGAACATGCAGACCCTGGACCCCCGGGTCATGAACGGCCTCGCGCAGCCTCGGCGCCAGCGCGGCGCAGACCTTCTGGCGCATCTACCTGCCTCTGACCCTGCCGGGCATCGTCGCCTCGACGCTGCTGGTGTTCATCCTTCGCCTCGGCTTCTACGTCACCCCGGCGATCCTGGGCGGCGGCAAGGTGCTGATGGTGGCCGAGTACATCTCGGTCCAGCTGCTGGTGACGCTGAAATGGGGCACCGCGGCGATGCTGGCGGACACTGATGCTGGCGGGCGTGCTGGCGCTGCTTGTGGATCATGTCGCGGTTCATGAAACTCAGCGCGGTCTTCGGCGGGAGCGCGGCCCGATGAAACCCGGTCTCTTCGCCCGGTTCAACCGCGTCGGCGCCTGGATCGTGCTGCTGTTCCTGGTGCTGCCCGCGCTGATCGCCATTCCGGTCTCGCTGACGCCCAAGCGCTTCCTGTCGATGCCGAAGGGCGATTATTCGCTGCGGCATTTCCGAGCACCTGTTCACCAGCGAGGAATGGCTGTCCAGCTTCGCGCAGAGCGGCATCATCGCGGCTGCAACTCGGCGGTGCTGGCCACTGCGCTCGGCACGCTTTGCGCCATCGGGCTGTGGCGCGTCACCGTCGCGCTACAGCGAAGTCGTCCGCGCCTTCCTGCTGCTGCCGCTGATCATCCCACAGATCATCTCGGCCATGGCGTTCTATCGGCTTTGGGTGCCGCTGGGGCTGCTGGACAACTACGCCGGGCTGATCATCGCCCATACCATCCTGGCCGCGCCCATGGTGCTGATCACGGTCAGCGCTAGTCTGGCGAACTTCGACCCCAAGCTGGAACAGGCCTCGCGCAACCTGGGCGCCTCGAGCTGGACCACCATGCGCCGGGTTATCCTGCCATCGATCCGGCCTGGCGTCTTCGCCGGCGCCCTGTTCTGCGTTCATCCTCAGCTGGGACGAGATCGTCGTCACGCTCTTCATCTCGAAATTCGACGTCTACACCCTGCCGCGCCGCATGTGGAACGGTCATCCGCGAGAACACCGACCCCACCGTGGCCGCCGCTGCCGTGGTGCTGATCGCCATCACCCTCATTGCCTTCGCCATCTCGGCCGTGGTGTCGCGCCGCCGCGCGGCAGCGGAATGAAGGAGACTACCCATGAACATCGCGACCCTCAGCCTCCAGGCCGATCACGAGAGCGAAATGCTGCTGCGCACGGTGCGCAACTTCCTCGAAACCGAGATCTACCCGCACGAAGCGGAGGTCGACCGGCTGGGCGAGGTGCCCGAGGAGCTGGGCCGCCAGATCGAGACCCGTGCGAAGGAGGCCGGCCTCTTTGCCTGCGAACCTGCCCGAGGAAGTCGGCGGCGGCGGCCTGGGTTATTCCGCCATGCGCCTGGTCGAGCGCGAATACGGCAAGACCAGCCACGCGCTGCATTCCTGGATCGCGCGCCCGACCGAAATCCTGCTGGCCTGCGAGGGCGACCAGCGCGAGCACTACCTGCTGCCCTGCGTCCGCGGCGACAAGCGCGAGCTCTTCGCCCTGACCGAGCCCGAGGCGGGCTCGGATGTGATGGGGATGAAGTCGAACGCACGGCGTGACGGGGACGACTGGATCCTGAACGGGTCGAAGCACTTCATCTCGGGTCCCTGCATGCCCGATTTCGCCATTGTCTTCGCGGTTACCGGCGAGGACGAGACGCCGCGCGGGTGGCGCAAACGCATCACTGCTTTCCTGGTCGATGTCGGTACCCCCGGCTTCGACTGCCGGGAGGGCACAAAGTGCGTCAGCTACCGCGGCTACAAGACCTTCCAGCTTAGCTTCGACAATGTGCGCCTCGGCCCCGGCCAGATCCTGGGCGAGGAGGGGCGAGGGCTGGAGCTGGCCGGCAAGTGGCTGGGCATGGGCCGCATCTGGGTTGGCGCCTCCTGCTGCGGCAAGGCGGAACGCATCCTGGACCTGGCCATCGAATGGGCCGCTACCCGCAAGCAATTCGGCAAGCCGATCGGCGCCTTCCAGGCGACCGGTTTCCGGCTGGCCGACGGCGCGATGAACCTGCGCGCCGCCGATCTGATGGTCGCCGACGCGGTCGCCCGGGCCGAGGCAGGTGTGATGCAGGACGCGGATGCGGCGATGGTCAAGGTCTACTGCTCCGAAATGCTGAACCGGATCGCCGACGATGCCGTCCAGATCTTCGGCGGCATGGGGCTGATGGAGGAAATGCCGATCCAGCGCCTTTGGCGCGACAGCCGGCTGGAACGGATCTGGGACGGCACCTCCGAGATCCAGCGCCACATCATCACCCGCTCGATCCTGAGGCCTCTTGGCGCATGAGGCCGGCGCAGCGCGACAATCTCCGGCGGCTCTTGAACCCGCGCCACATCGCCTTCATCGGCGGGCGCGACGCGATGACGGCCATCACCGAGGCGCGGCGGCGGGGATTTCGGGGCAGCATGTGGGGGGTGAACCCGCATCGAGCCGATCTGGACGGCGTGCCCTGCTTCGCCACCGTCGATGACCTGCCGGAGCCGCCGGATGCAGCCTATATCGCCATCCCTGCACTCGCCGCGGTCGAAGCCGTCGCGGCCCTGGCCCGGAGCGGTGCCGGCGGGGTGGTCTGCTACACCGCAGGCTTCAAGGAAGCGGGCCCCGAGGGCGAGGCCGCCGAGGCGCGCCTTCGCCACGTTGTCGGCGACATGGCCCTGATCGGGCCCAACTGCTACGGCGTCATCAATTACATCGGCAAGTCCGCACTCTGGTCCTTCGCCCATGGGGGCGCCTCGCCCGGATATGGCGCCGCGATCATCACCCAGTCGGGTATGTTGTCCTCGGACATCACCATGAGCCAGCGCTCGCTTCCCATGGCCTACATGATCTCGGCCGGCAACCAGGCAGTGATGGGGCCGGAGGATTTTATGGATGTCCTCTGCGAGGACTCGGCGGTGCGGGCGATCGGCCTGCATATCGAAGGGCTGCTCGATATCCCGAGCTTTGAACGTTCCGCCCTGAAGGCATTGCAGCGCGGAGTTCCGGTCGTCGCCCTGAAGACCGGCACCTCGGCGATCGGCGGCGCGCTCACCATCAGCCATACTGGCTCGCTCTCGGGGGCGAACGAGCTCTACGAGGCGCTGTTTGCCCGCACTGGCGTGATCAGCGTCGACAACCCCGCGCAGTTGCTCGAGACCCTCAAGTTCCTCTGCATCGCCGGCGCGCCGAAGGGGCCGCGGGTCGCCGGATTCACCTGCTCGGGCGGCGGGGCGACCATGCTGGCGGATCACGGCGAAAGGATCGGCCTCGCGTTCCCGGCGTTCTCCGACGATGCCGACAAGGCGTTGACCGGCCTCCTGCCGGCCATCGCGACCGTCTCGAACCCGCTCGACTACACGACTCCGATCTGGGGCCAGCCCGAGCGGACCCGGCCGGTGTTCCAGGCAGCCATGGCCGGGATCAAGGCCGATGTGGCGGTTCTGGTGCAGGATTACCCGCTGCCGGGTCTGGACGACTCGAAGGGGCTCTACTGGAACGATGCGATGGCCTTCGCGGGTGCCGCGGCCGGGAAACCCGCAGCGATCTGCGCGACGATCCCCGAGAACCTGGACCAGGGGACCCGCGAGGCCCTGGTGGCCGCCGGGATCGCGCCGATGCAGGGGCTGCACGAAACCCTGAATGCCTTCGCCCAGGGCGCGGCCTGGACCAGGGCGCGCGCGCGCATCCTCGCCGCCCCGCCACAGCCCCTGTGCCCGGCGGGCGGCAGCACTCGCCCCGTGCCGGTCTCGGAGGCCGAGGGCAAGGCCTGGGTCGCCCGCGCCGGCATCCCTGTGCCCGAGGGCCGGGTGGCGAGTGGCCGGGACGTGCCCTGCGCCGCCGTCGAGCTGGGGTATCCGGTGGCGCTGAAGATGCTCAGCGCCCGGATCGCCCACAAGACCGAGATGGGGGCCGTCTCCCTGGGCCTTGCCGGCCCCGGCGAGGTCGAGGCCGCGGTCGCCCGGATGACGCGCGATGTGGCGGCGCGCGACCCGGAAGCGGTAACCGACCGGTTCCTGATCGAGCGCATGTCCGCGCCGCCGGTGGCCGAGCTGATCGTTGGCATCCGCTGCGATCCGCAGTTCGGCCACGCCCTGACCATTGGCAGCGGCGGGATTCTGGTCGAGCTGGTCCGGGACGCGACGACCATCCTGCTGCCAGCCTCGGTGGCGGATATCGAGGCGGGTCTGGCGGGTCTGAAGGCAAGTGCGCTCATGCGGGGATACCGCGGCGGCGCGACGGTCGACATGGCCGGACTGGCGCGCGGGCTGCACGGTCTCTGCACCGCCGTCCTTTCCGCAGATCCGGCGATCCACGACATCGAGATCAACCCGCTATTCGTCGGCGCCGACGGCATCACCGCCATCGACGTGCTGATGTTCGAGGCCGGCCGATGACCGGCGACCCGACAGTTGTCCCGAATCCCGACCTGGCGGTTGGCGCCGGCAACAAGCAGCGATGGAACCAGCCCGAACACCGCCGCTGGGGCTTCCACAACGCCCACCGCCTGTTCCGGCGCGCCCATATGGTCCGGTCGCGCAATGTGCTGGTATTGCGCGATGCGGCGCCGGAGGACCGGCTCGGCCACCCGGCGATCGATGCCCTCTGTGGCCATCCGGCCTTCAGCGCCCTGGTCTGCCTGCGCGGCGACCGGATCGTCGCCGAACGCAGCGCGGCGGATTTTGCGACCGACCGGCCCCATTCGATCCAGTCGATCACCAAGATGCACATGCACCTGATGATCGGCCGGCTGATCGCCGAGGGCCGGATCGACCCGGAGCGACGTGTACGCGACTATCTGCCGGGGATCGGCCCCGGCTATGCCGCGGCGCGCGTCCAGGACGTCCTCGACATGAACGTCGCCAACGACTTCTCCGAGGACTACGCGGATCCGGATGCGGACTGCTATACCGAAGAGATCGCCCTCGGCTGGCGCCTGCCGGCGCAGGGGGAACCGGAGCCGTCTCTCAGCGATTTTGTTTCTGGCATCACCGGCGGCGACCTGCAGAACCGGACCGGCCACGCGAGCTACAAATCCGCGAACACCGATGTGCTGACGCTCATCTGTGCCGCGGCCTCGCCGCGTCCGCTCTTGGCTGAGATCGAGGTGATCGCCGATGCGGCCGGGTATGAAGGCGCGCTCCACATCAGCCTCAGCCCAGAAGGGCTGCCGGCGATTTCGGGTGGGGGTTGCCTGAGCGCCCTCGACCTGGCGCGGTTTGGCCAGATCTTCGCACGGGGGGGACGAGACCCATTTGGGCGCCAGGTCGCAAACGCCGACTTTCTGCACGCTTCGCTGCACCGCACGCCCCATGCGATGAAACCCCCGCGGGACTGGCTGCGTTACTCAAACCACCTCATGACCGATGGCCGGCTGCTGGGCCACGCAGGGTATGGCGGCCAGTTCTTGATGGTTGACACCAGGACCGGCGTCTCCTGCGCCTTCCTGAGCGTGCTAGAGAACGAGTCGGGGTACGATGACACCTATGCCTCGGAAATTGTCGAGCGCCTGCGCCAGATCTGCCTGACAATGTAGATATCGACGTAGATCAGCTTGTTGGTGGGGCGGAACACCGCTTACGAGCTCCACGCGCATGTTGGACCAACGAACGTCGCTTCTGGGGCTGTTCGCGACGTAGGGGCTAGGTAGGCAGGGGGTCAATTGCGCGCGCTGGTGAGAGCCCCTGACCTGCCACAGGGAATTTCCTCCAGTTTGAGCCAGAGCCCGACCCGAGGATGGGGACGGACGATGAAGCGAGCGAGATGCACGGAAGAGCAGGCTATCGGCACTCTGAAGGAGCATGAGGCTGGCGGAAAGTGCGCCGATCTCTGCCGCAAGCACGGGATGTCTGAGGCGACGTTTTACACCTAGAAGAGCAAGTATGCCGGCATGACGGTCTCCGAGGCCAAGCGGCTGAAGGCACTGGAGGGTGAGCCCGCGAACGCCACGGGTACGAGAGAGCGGGTGTGAATCCCGGATTTCTGTCTCATCTCCACTCCATGGCTGTTACGATGAGCCAGAAACCCGCCGTTAGCCAATCACGTCAATTCGGCCCATAGGCGCCCACGGCGGACACCCCCGCTTCCCCACCCGCTCCCCCTGCCCTCGCGCAGAAACAGAAAAGGCCGCTCCCCGAGCGGCCCTGACTTTCATCTCTCTGGTATCGTTCCGGCAAACTGGAGCGGGCGATGAGATTCGAACTCACGACCCTTACCTTGGCAAGGTAATGCTCTACCCCTGAGCTACGCCCGCATCCGTTCGCGGCGGCGCTTATTGCAGATTCCACGGGACCGTTCAAGCCCGGAGACCGCGCCGCTGACTGGTCGGAGTGAGTGGATTCGAACCACCGGCCCCTGCCTCCCGAAGACAGTGCTCTACCAAGCTGAGCTACACTCCGATACCAGCGCCGGGTGTATAGCCCTGGGCCCGCCGGTCCGCAAGCGCGTTTTCCGCCGCGCCCGGCCCGGAACAGGACGGCCACAGGGACTTGCCGCAATCCGGCGCCGGCCCTAATGTCCGCCCGCGCTTGGGGCGTAGCCAAGCGGTAAGGCAGCGGGTTTTGGTCCCGCGATCCCAGGTTCGAATCCTGGCGCCCCAGCCAAACCTAACAAAGCTTTTTATTTCAATTGTTTAAACGAAATCCGAGAGTCGGAGTCGTAACAGCCCGACGGATCGCCAGTCGTAGTACAACGATCAGTCTTTCGACTCACGCAGCGGCTTGCCGCACGCAGATCGAATGAAGCTTCGGTTCCGTTATGCAGAAGGAGCAGAGACCCGGCGACATCCACGGTATCCATCGTTCCGGATGTCCGTGATGTAACGGCGCGTATGGACGCCCTGCCCCACCCACCCCTGCCTATCCAGTCGGAGAGAAACCAGAACGAGTGGCGGCGCACCGGATCGTGCGCGCACGAGTCCGCGCCAAAGCGCTACCTTGCCTCAGAGCCCCGGGCCCGTCGGGTGATCGGCAGGCCGCGATCGACGTGTGGCCGGACATCTCGGACCAGAGCGGACGAGGCTCACCTGACCGCCGACATCATCGGGCTGGCGGCGACCGATGGGCGCTACGGCCACCGCCGGATCGCCGCCGTCTGCGCCAGCAGGGCCCAGATCGAACCAGGATCTCCTTGCAAGGCCCCGTAAACCTGACAGTGCCGCTGGAACCGGTCCCTTAGAATCGGTAAGTTCGACCAGACACCATCTCGGGCGGGTTTCTCCTGGCAAGACCTTCGGCGATTTGGCGGAACAGGGGGGCCGGAGCGTGACGGACAGGCTGCGCGTCGCGGTGTATTCGACCGCACTCTTGCTGATGGTGGGTTGGCTGCTGCATGTCGGCCGTCCCATCTTCGTGCCCATCGTCGTCGCGATCCTCTTCGTTTTCGTGATCAATGGCCTCGCCGCGCTTTCGGCGCGGCTGCCGGTCATCGGCCCCGCCGTTCCCGAGGCGGGCCATCGCATGATCGCGGCGCTCGCCGTCGGCGCGACGCTGATGGCGACCGTGTCGCTCGTGGTCTCGGTCACGGACGGTCTTGTCGGGCGGACCGCCGGCTACCAGGAAGCGCTGCTCGCCGCGATCCGGCAGGGCGCGACGCTCCTCGGCATCGAGGAGGAACCGACCTGGCGGACCCTCACGGCGGACCTGATGCGGCAGATCGACGTCGCCGGGCTTGCCCGCCGGATCGCGGCCTCGACCCTGAGCTACATGGGGATCGTCGTCTTCATCCTGCTCAACACCGCTTTCCTGCTGATCGAGCAGAAGACCTTCGCGACCAAGATCGTGAGCCTCGCGCAGAGCCCCGCCGCCGCGCAGCGGGTGGCGTCGATCATCTCGGACGTCAACCGCCGCGTCGGCACATATCTCGCCATGAAGACCCTGATGAACGCGCTCATCGCCGGGGCGACCTATGCGATCCTGCGCACCTTCGGGGTCGAGATGGCGATCTTCTGGGCGGTCTTCGTCGGCGTGGTCAACTATGTCCCCTATTTCGGTTCGGCTGCCGGGGTTGCGCTGCCAGTCCTGTTCGCGCTGGTGCAGATCACCGACAAGGAAACGGTCCTGTGGCTGTTCCTGTTGCTCGCCCTGGCGCAGTTCGTGGTGGGCAACCTGATCGAGCCCCAGGTCATGGGCACCTCGCTCAACCTCAGCCCTTGGGTCATCCTCATCAGCCTGACAGTCTGGGGCAGTCTCTGGGGGGTCATCGGGGCGCTGTTCTCGGTCCCGATCACGGCGATGATCGTCGTGATTTGCTCGGAATTCGGCTCGACGCGCCCGGTCGCCGTTCTCCTCTCTCGCGACGGCCGGGTCGAGCGGAGGTAGTGCGGGGAAGCGGCGCGCTCAGCGCGACCGGACGAGGCCCGAGAATCCGGCGACGGCGAGCAGGCCGAGGGCCCATCCGGCAATCGTCAGCGTGTAGGTGAATCCCTTGGCGACGGCGCCGATGGGCATCCTTGTGTCGGGGGACCAGAAGCTGCGCTGGCCGGTATCGACCGCCGGAAGCAGGGCGTCGACGGCATACATCCAGGGATTGAATTTCGGGAAACTCGCCGCCTCGGGCTGCGCGA
This sequence comes from uncultured Pseudomonadota bacterium, assembly GCA_963700775.1. Taxonomy (GTDB): domain Bacteria; phylum Pseudomonadota; class Alphaproteobacteria; order Rhodobacterales; family Rhodobacteraceae; genus Thermohalobaculum. The sequence goes on along the minus strand of CAVOYU010000008.1, from coordinate 102,232 downwards.
GGAAGCAGTCGAGTTGCGACTGCCCCGGCGCCGAGAGACCGGCGCGCGGCTCGGAAAGCGAGGAGGACCGCAGCTCCTGGCCCGCCGGCAGCTCGCACAGCATCCATTCGGGCGAGCGGAGCACGAAGGGAACGTTCGGGCGCATCGCGTCGTTGACCCAGGCGAACTCCAGCAACCCCGCCCCCGCGATCCAGAAGGCGCCGAGCCACAGGAACGCCAGCGCCGGCCGCCTGCCATAGCCCAGCGTGACGCGCAGCAACGCATCGACGAGCCCGAGCGCCGCGCGCCCGGCGCGCGTGTTCGCGCGCGCCCGCCGCGCCCGCCTCTGCAGCCGCTCCTTCTCGAACAGGACCTGCTGCGCGTCCTCGTTATGGCCCATGTCGAACAGGACCGCGGCCAGCCGCTCGTAGGGCTGTGGCCAGAAATCCTCGCCAAAGCGCGCCGGCTGCTGCAGCCCGAGCCATTCGAGCCGGGTCTTCGCGTCGGCCGGAGATGCCAGGAAGGCGCCGTAGAGGCAGCGGTTGAGGGCGAGGTCGCCAGGCGCGGGCCACGACGCCCGGTCGTCCACCATCAGGCCGAGCGTGGTTCCGTTGAGGCTGAGGAGTCCCTCGATCCGCGTGCCGTCGCGCAGGATGAAGGCCCCGCCGACGGTTGCGCGGTTGATTGCCAGCGCCAATCCGTCGGACCCCGTGAACGCGCCCCCGCTCAGGTCGAGATCGCCCCCGCAGCGCGCGCCGTCGAGCTTCGCGGATCCGACGAGTGTCGCGCGCTGGAGCAGGATGTCGCCCCGCACATCGAGCCCCGACGCGAGTAGCGCGGCTCCGTGCGGGTGCTCGATCCGGGCACCGATGGCCTCGAGATCGCCGTGGAGCCGGGCATTGGTGAGATCGACACCCCCGTCAACGGTGGCGCCGCGAAGCAGCACGCTGCCGCGCATCTCGAGCCCGGGGGCGGCGATGGCGAGGTCCGTTCCTCCGGCGAAGCGCGCGCCGTCGGCGACGATGCTGCCACCGATCCGCGCGCCGGGCAGCAGCATAGGCCCGCCGAGGGTCGCGCTCCGCAGATAGACATCGCCACGCGTCTCGAGGCGCTCGCCGAGGAGCGAGGGCAGCACCGATCCGTCGAGGTAGAGCGTGTCGATCACCGCGGAGCGGAGCACAAGCGCCCCGTCGAACCGGCAGTCGACCAGGCCGATGTCGCGCGGAATCCGGCACCCCTCGAGATCGAGCACGCCGGAGACGTGCGCGCCGCTGATCCGGATGCCCTTCTCATGGGTCGCGGGCGCCGCCGGCCCGCCGAGGATCAGGAACCGGAGCAGCGCGGCGCGGATGATCCGGTCCGGGTCATCCGTCTCCGGAAGTGCCCCGTCCGCGAGCCGGTCGAACTTTCCGTCGCCGAGGCCTCCGATCAGGATTTCTTCGGCCTGGCTGAAGGGCCTGAAACTGTCGAGCAATTCCGTATTCATCGGCACCTCTCTCCGGCCCCCGGATTTGCGGCCATCTTGGCACCCGCGGCATGCTGCCCGGCACCGGTCACAGGGGCCAGACGACCGGCACCCAGAAGACCGCGATCGCGAAGTACAGGAGGACAAGGGCGGCGCCCAGCTTCCAGTAGTCGCCGAAACGGTAGCCGCCCGGCCCCATGACGATCAGGTTGGGCGGGGTCGCGACGGGCGTCAGGAACGCCGCCGAGGCAGCGACGTTGAGCGACATCAGCACCGGCTGCGCCGAAATGCCGAGTTCGATCGCCGTCGCGACCGCGATCGGGATCAGGATCATCGCCGTTGCCGTGTTGCTGATGACCTGCCCGAGGGACGCCGTGAAGACGAAGAGCCCCGCGAGAAGGGCCAGCGGGCCCGCATCCCCGATCATCGCGACGAGAATGCCCGCGAGCTCCTTGGCCGTTCCCGACTGGTACATGGCGGTCGAGACCGGCATCATCGCCGCCACGAGGATTACGGTGTTCCAGTCGATGGCGCGATAGGCCTGCTGCACGGTCAGGATCCCGACGGCGATCACCGCCATCGCCGCGATCATCACCCCGACCGCCGCGGGCAGGATGCCGGTGGCGAGCACCACGACCATTCCCGCGACGATCGCGAGCATGGCCTTCGACCCCGCGCCGAGGGGAACCGACTGCCGGCGCACGAGATCAGGCGAATCGACCACCAGCACCTCCGGGTCCGCGAGGCGGCGGTCGAGCGCCTCCCACGTCCCCTGGAGCAGGAGCTGGTCGCCGGCCCGGAGGGCGACGCCGCTCGTGCCGACGACCTCGCTGTGATGGGCCCCGGTGACTTCCTCGCCGTTGCGGTGAATGGCGAGGACCACCAGGTCGCCGCTCTCCGTGACCATGCCTGGCGACATGACCTGCCCGATCAGCGGCGAGCGGGGCGGGATCAACACCTCGGCCAGCCCCGAATTGCGGTTGAAGAGCGTGTCGGCGACCGAGCCGGTGCCCTCGTCGAGGGGCGCGAGCCGCTGGGTGTTCGCGAAGGACGCCGCCGCCGAGGCGGCGCCGCGCATGACCAGGATGTCGCCCGCGGAGAGCGCGCTGCGCCGAAGCGGCTCGCCGGTCTTTCGCTCGGTCGCGGCGACGAGCGCGAGGCCATCGAGCTCCGAGGCCGTGATGGCGTCGCGCTGCCGGCCGATCAGGGGAGAATCCTCCCGCAGCCGCATGCGCACCGTCTCGGAGCCGAGCCGGTACTGCTCGACCAGCGTCTGCGCGTGCTTGCCGAAGTCTGCCGGCAGGTTGGCCGGCGACCGGTCGGGCAGCAGGCGCCGCCCGAAGAGCCCGATGACGATCACCGTGCCGAGCAGGAGGGGGACGCCGACATAGGCGAATTCGAAGAAGCCGAAGCCGCCATATCCGGCGTCCATCGATGCATCGGAGATCAGGACGTTCTTCGGGGTGCCGGTGAGCGCGAGCTTCGAGCCCGCGCCCGACGCGAAGGCGAGCGGCATCAGGAACTTCGACGGCGACTGCTTCATCCTGAGCGCGATCAGCATGACGACGGGCACGAAAGCGGTGACAGCGCCGCTCATGCTGATCAGCGGGCTCAGAAGCGCGACGATCAGCACCGTCAGGACGGAGAGCCGCACCGGGCTGTCGCCCACCACCTGCGACAGCCATTGGCCCACCCACGCGGTGACGCCGGTTGTCTCGAGCCCGACCGCGATCACGAAGAGCCCGGCGACGAAGATCACCACCGGGTCGCCGAACCCGGCGAACGCCTGCTGCACCGTGAGGAGGCCGGTCAGCAGCAGCGCGAGCGTCGTCGACAGCGCCACCAGGATGACCGGGAAGCGGCCCCAGACGAAGAGCAGGACCGCGGTTCCGATGATGATGGCAATGATCCAGCTGTCGGGCATCGGTTAGTGCTCCTGCCAGTTGATGGGTCGGGTCCCGGCCGTTGAAACCTGCGCCGCGACGATGCGCGCTGCCGGACCGATCGCGTTGGCCTTCATGGGTATGGTCACGCGCATGCCCGGCTCACGAAAACGATGCCCCGGCGCCGGTCTGCGCCGGCTCGCGCGGCCAGATCGCGGCCGAGGCGGCGACGAGCGTGACCGACAGCAGGCCGAGGCCGAGGAACGCGCCGACAAGCCCGGCCTCGGCGCCCACCCAGCCGGCGGCGAGATAGGCGACGAGCAGCAGCGTGTGGTTGATGGCATAGTGCACCGCGTAGAGGCCCTGCCGCTCCTCCGGCGCGCTCATCCGGCGGATGAGCGTCGAGACCGGAAGCAGCGCGAGCGTCGAGGTTGCACCCAGTCCGACCCAGAGCGCCAGCATCTTGGCGTAACCGGGGAGCAGCGCGCCCGAGACGAGGAGCGCGGCCATCACCGTCGCCGATCGGATCATGAGCGTGCGTTCACCCTGTCTCATCAGCAGCACCGGCAGCAGCAGCGCGGCGGTGATCCCGCCGCCGCCGAAGGCCGCGAGGGCGATCGCGACGGCGCTGTCCTCGAGGTCGAAGAGGCCGCGGACCAGGACCACCGTGTTGACCGTCACCATCGCCGCGATGACCACGGCGGCGGCCTGGATGAGCAGTGCCCCGCGCATCGGCCGGGTGCCGGTGAGTCGCCGGAAATCGCTGGCGAGGCGCCGCAACAGACGGCCCTCGGGCCGCCGGCCCTGCGGCAGCGACAGGCGCGACAGCGCCACGGCCGAGAGCAGGAACAGGGCGACCGCAACCACGAAGACCTCGCGATGTCCGAGCACGGTCAGCAGGACCGCGGCGACCAGCGGGCTGAGCAGGGTCTCGGCCTCGTAGGCGATGCTGGACTTGGCGACCGCCGCCGCGTAGTCGTCGGGATCGGGGAGCAGGTCCGGCACGGTCGCGATATAGGCCGCCGCGGCCGCCGCGGCGGCGGTCTGGAAGACCACGATCAGCACGTAGATCTGCCAGACCGCGTCGACGAAGGGCAGCGTGAAAAGGGCGGCGGCGCGGGCCACTGCCAGGAATGTCAACCAGCGCTGGCGCGGCAGGCCGCCAGCGAGTGCCGCCGCGAGCGGGGCGACGACGATGTTGGTCGCCATCTTGATCGCAAGCGCGGTGCCGAGCACCGCCCCCGCGTAGTCCCCGGCGAGGCTGAAGGCCAGGAGCGACAGCGCCACAGTGGCGATGCCGGTGGCCAGCAGGCCGATGGAGTGGGCGGCGAACAGGCGCACATAGACCGTCCTGCCTGTCGCCTGCACGCCCATTCAGGCCTGCGCCGGGCCGGAGCCTGCGGACCCAGCGGCAGGCGTGCCTCGTTCGAGCCAGGTCACGTAGAGGACCGGCAGGAAGACGAGGGTCAGCAGCGTCGCAACCAGGAGGCCGCCCATGATCGCGAAGGCCATCGGCCCCCAGAACACCGTCGGCGCGATCGGCACGAGGCCGAGCACGGTCGAGAGCGCCGTCAGCATCAGCGGCCGGAAGCGGGATGCGGCGGCGGTCGTCACGGCCTCGCGCACGGCGAGGCCGCGGCTGCGCTCGTCCTCGATCTGGGTGATCAGGATCACCGCGTTCTTTGCGATCATGCCGAGCAGCGCGAGAACGCCGAGACCCGCCACGAAGCCGAGCGGTTTCTGCACGACGAGGAGTGCCGCCACCACTCCGATCATGCCGAGCGGCATCACCAGCGCGACCATGGCGAGGCGCTGGAAGCTCTGGAGCTGGAGCATCAGGAAGGTGAGCATCAGGAACATCATCAGCGGCGCCACCGCGAGCACCGAATCGCGGCTCTTCGCGCTCTCCTCTGCGACGCCGCCGAGCTCAACTCGGTAGCCGGCCGGCAGGGCGGCCGCGAACTGCGCGATGGCGGGTGCGAGATCAGCGATCACTCCGTCGGGAAGCATCCCGGCGGCGACGTCGCTTTGTACCGTCAGGGTCGGAAGTCGGTCGCGTCGCCAGACGATCGGCGGCTCCTGGTCGGCCTCGAAGGTGGCGATCTGGCTGAGCGGCACGGTCCGCCCGCCCGGCGCCGGGATCTGGAGCGTCCGCAAATTGTCGAGGGCGACCCGGTCCTCTTGGCGCGCCCGCGCGATGACGTTGACGAGGTAGATGTCGTCGCGAACCTGCGTCACGGTCGTGCCGGTCACGGCCGTGTTCAGCGCCGCCGACAGGCTCTGGCTCGAGAAACCGGCCCGGCGCGCCTGGTCCTGGTCCACACGGATGCGGAGCTGGCGTGCGGGTTCGATCCAGTCGAAGCCGACGCGGCGGGTGTCGGGATGCGCCGCCACCACATCCGCAAGCCCCTTGGCGAGGTCGCGCACGCGGTCGATGTCGGGTCCCGAGATCCGATACTGCAACGGCCAGCCGACCGGCGGGCCGAGCTCGAGCGGCGAGACCCGGACGGTCGCCTCGGGGAAGTCGGTTTCCGCCAGGGCCTCGAGCCGCGTGCGCAGCCGGTCGCGGGCCTCGACGTCGGTCGAGACGATCACGTGCTGGGCGAAGAAGTCGTTCGGCATCTGGACGTTGAGCGGCAGGTAGAATCGGATCGCTCCGCGCCCGACATAGGTGCTCCAGCGTTCGATGTCCGGGTCGGCCGCCAGCGTGGCTTCGAGCCGTTTGACGGCGTCCTCGCTCGCGCGGATCGAGGCGTTCTGCGGCAAAGTCACGTCGACTAGCAGCTCGGTTCGGTCCGAGGCGGGGAAGAACTGCTGCGGCACGAAGCGCAGGCCCCAGATCGCGATCGCGAACAGCAATACCGTGCCGGCGAGCGTGACCCAGCGGAAGCGGAGCGCGGTCGCGAGCAGGCCGAGATAGACCCGCATGGTGAACCCTGGTGGCGCCTCGGCCGTGCCCGCGGCGGGGGCCTTCAGGACCAGCGAGCCGATAACCGGCGCGAACAGGACCGCGACGAACCACGAAAGGATCAGCGCGATCGTGACCACGGCGAAGATCGAGAAGGTGTACTCGCCCGCCGAGCTGGCCGCGAAGCCGATCGGCACGAAGCCCGAGATCGTGACCAGCGTGCCGATCAGCATCGGCGCCGCCAGGTTCGAATAGGCGAAGCCGGCCGCCGCCTCGGCGGTGTCGCCGGCAGCGAGGCGCCGCAGCATCGCATCCACCGTCGTCATCGCGTCGTCCACGAGCAGGCCGAGCGCAATGATGAGCGCACCGAGGGAAATGCGCTGGAGATCGATGTTGACGAGGTCCATGACAACCATGACCGCGGCGAGGGTGAGCGGGATCGCCACTGCCACCACCGCGCCGGGCCGGAAGCCGAGGCTGAGGATGCTGATCGCCAGGATGATCGCCACGGCCTGCCAGAGCGAGGTCGTGAACTCGCCGATCGCCTCGTCGACCGTCACGGACTGATCGGCTACCAGGATGGGCTCGATCCCGAGCGGGAGCTCGGCAACGAGCCCCGCCATCTCGGCCTTGATGTTGCGCCCCAGCGCGAGGATGTCTCCCGAGTCGCGCATCGCGATCCCAAGGCCGATCGCCGGCTCGCCATTGACGCGGAACATCGGGCTCGGCGGATCGGAGTAGCCGCGGACCACCTGGGCGATGTCACCGAGGCGCACGATCCGGCCGCTCACCGGGATGTTGACGGCGAGGATGTCCGCCTCGCTCTCGAAGGCGCCGGAGACGCGGAGAGAGACATTCTCGCTGCCGTTCCGGATCACGCCCGACGGGCGGACGATGTTCTGCGCCGAGATGGCCTGGAACAGCGACGGGTAGTCCAGCCCCATGGCCGCCACGCGGTCGGGCGAGAACTCGAGGAAGATCGCCTCGTCCTGGGCGCCAAGCACCTCGACCTTTGCGACATCGGGGACGCCGAGCAGGGCCGAGCGGATCGTCTCCACATAGTCGCGCAGTTCGCGATGGGTGAAGCCGTCCGCCGTGAAGCCGTAGACGAAGCCGAAGGTGTCGCCGAACTCGTCGTTGAAGAACGGCCCCAGCACGCCCTGCGGCAGGGTGTGCCGGACATCGCCGACCTTCTTGCGGACCTCGTACCAGACGTCCGGGATCTCGCCGGACGTCACCTCGCCCTTGATGTCGACAAAGATCGTCGTCGTCCCGGCCGAGGTGAAGCTGCGGAGCCGGTCGAGGCCGGGCGTCTCCTGGAGCTTTCGTTCGATCCGCTCGGTCACCTGGTCGAGCGTTTCCTCCAGCGTCGCGCCGGGCCAGTCGGCGCGGACCAGCATGGTCTTGATCGTGAACACTGGATCCTCGGCGCGGCCGAGGCCGATGAAGGCGCTAACCCCGGCGACGAGCGCGACGATCATGAAATAGACCATCAGCGTCCGCCGGCCGACCGCCCAGGACGAGAGGTTCGGTCCGATCATGACGGTTCGCCCAGCAGACGGACCTTCTGGCCCGCGCGCAGGGTCTGTACCCCTGCGGTCACCACGATCTCGCCAGCGGCGAGCCCGCCAGCGAGCACGACCTCGCTCGGCCGGTAAAGCAGCACCTCGACCGGCCGCGCCGTGACCGTCGAGGTCGCGGGATCAACCACCCAGACGGCCGGCTCGCCGCCGGTGCGGGCAAGGGCACTCGCCGGGACCTTGATGCCGCCGATGCTCTCGAGCCGCGTCCGGCCGGTCACCGTCGAGCCGAGCCGCATCGCCTCGGGCGGCGCGTCGAGCGCGACCCTCACCCGGAAGGCGCCGGTGGTCGCGTCGGCCTGCGGCGACACCTCGCGGATTCGCCCGGCGGCCGTTACGGAGGGATCGATGGAGAGCGAGACCTCGACCGGCAGGTCGCGCGAGCCGCGGGCAACCACGTCGGCGGGGGCGTCAAAGACCGCGTCGCGGCCGCCGTCCCGCGCGATCCGGACGATCATGCGCCCGGCCTGCACCACCTCTCCCGGCTCGGCGCCGCGCGCGGTCACTGTTCCGGCGGCGTCCGCCAGGAGCACGGTGTCGTCCAGCCGGCGCCGGGCGATGTCCAGCTGCGCCGCCGCCGCGTCGACCTGGGCGGAGAGCGTGCGGAGAACTTGCGCCGCCTCATCGTAGCGCTGGCGGGTCGTGAAGCCGCGCTCGAGGAGCTGGCGCTGGCGCTCGTAGTTTCCGTCCGCCTCGATCATCTGGCCTTCCGCGGCCAGAAGCGACGCCTCGGCGGCGCGGAGGGAGTTCTTCTCGTCCTCGTCATCGAGCCGCGCCACCGGCTGGCCGGCCTTGACCGGGTCGCCCACATCCACCAGCCGCTCGACCACCCGGCCGCCGATCCTGAAGCCGAGATCGGCCTCGGTCTTCGCCTCGACGATGCCAGAGAGCACGACCAGCTCGCCCGGCTCGCGCTCGACCGCCGTGACTACGCGGACCGGCCTCGCCTCTGGCTCCGAGGCGACCTCGCCGCCGTCATCGCAGCCGGCGAGCGCCAGCGTGGCCGCCAGGACGAGACCCAAGGCGGCGTCGCGCCACCGGACCACAGACATCGGTTCCATTTTCACTCTCCAGGTTGACCACGCCCCCGCGGCCCGGCCGGTTGGGACCCGGACGCCGAGGCGCGCGCCGGTCTCGCCTGCGCCGCGTCGATTGCCTCCGGAACGGTCGAGGGCCGGATTTAGCATCAGAATGGCCAGATCAGCGGAACGACGAAGATGGCGATCACGAAGAACCACGCCATCATCGGCAAGCCGAATTTCCAGTAGTCGCCAAAGCGGTAGCCGCCGGGCTCCATCACCATCAGGTTGGTCGGCGTCGCGACGGGCGTGAGGAAGGCGCCCGCCGCGGCGATCGCGACGCACATCAGCACGGGCTCCGGCGCGATCCCGATCTGCTTGGCGGCGACCACCGCGATCGGGATGATGATCAGCGCGGTCGCCGTGTTGCTGATGACCTGCCCGAGGAAAGCCGTCAGCACGAAGAGGCCCGCCAGCAGCATGGCCGGACCCGCATCGCCGACCATGGCGATCAGTCCGTCGGCCAGCATCTTGGCGGCACCGGTCTGCGAGATGGCGGTCGAGAGCGGCATCATCGCGCCGACGAGGATGACCGTGGTCCAGTTGATCGCGCGGTAGACCTGGTCGACGCTGAGGATGCCGAGGATGACGACGGCGCCGGCCGCGCAGAGGCCCGCGACCGCCGCCGGAACGATGCCGGTGGCCAGCGCCAGCACCATGGCCAGCAGCACGCCGATCATCAGCCGCGCCCCCTGCCCCATCGGAACGGCCTGGCGGCGGACGAGGTCGGGCGAGTTCACGACCAGCACCTCGGCCTGATCGAGCCGTTGTTCCAGCGCGCGCCAGGTGCCCTGGAGCAACAGCACATCCCCGGCGGCGAGTGGCGTGTCGGGTGGCAGGTCCGCGCCCTGGCGCTGGATCGCGAGCACCACGAGGTCGCCGCTCTCCGTCACCATGCCGGGGAAAAACCGCTCGCCGATCAGGGGCGACCGGGGCGGAATCACCACCTCGGCGAGCCCGGATTCGCGGTTGAAGAGCGTGTCGGCGACTCCGGGCTGGCGGGTCTCGGATGGGGACAGGCCGAGATCGCCGGCCAGCGCCGCGACGGCGTCAGCGTCGCCCTTCACCATCACTGTATCACCCGCGGCAATCGCGTCGCGCGAGATCGGCACTCCGTCGCCGGATCGGACGCCGACAAGCGCGAGACCCGCGCGGTCGGAGAGGTTCAGCTCCCGGCGGGGCGAGCCCGCGAGCACGGACCCCTCGCGCACCCGGAGCGCGTGGACGTCCCCGGCAAGGCGGAACTGCTCCACCAGCGTATGGGCGTGCCGGCTGAGGTCCGGCGGCAGCGTCTTGCTCTCGCGCGTCGGCAGCAGCCGCTCGCCGAGGAGCCACGCGATCACGATGCAGCCGGCGATCAGCGGAACCCCGACCAGCGAGAACTCGAAATAGCTGAAGCCCGGGCCGCCGGCGTCGAGCGAGGCCTCCATGATGAGGACGTTCACCGGAGATCCGGTCAGCGCCAGGAGCGAGCCCGCATGGGCGCCGAACACCAGCGGCATCAGCAGCTGCGACGGCGAGCGGGAGAGCCGCACCGCCATCACCACGATGACCGGCAGGAGCGCCGCGACGGCGCCGTTCAGGCTGATGAGTGCGCTCAGGACGCCGACGAGCAGCATCATCAGCACGATCAGCCGAGCCCGGCTGTCGCCGGCACGCCCGATCAGGATCTGCCCGGCCCAGGCCGTGACGCCAGTGATCTCGAGCCCCGCGCTGACGACGAACAGCGACGCGACGAAGATCGTGGCCGGATCGCCGAACCCCGCGAGGCTCTGCCCGAGCGTCAGTATCCCGGTCGCGTAGAGCGCGAGCGCCGTGGCGATGCAGACCACGATCACCGGAAGCTTGTCCCACATGAACAGGACGATCACTGCGGCGATGATGGCGAAAACGATCCAGATGTCGGTCATGCGGTTGCCTTCCAGACCTTGCCGCGAAGCTCGGCCGGGTGTCCGGGCGCCCGGGTGATCGCACTGTTCCCAACACCGATGCGCAGCGCGGGGTCCATTCTCAGAACCTGAACCGGAAGCCGCCGAACACGGCCTGGGCATTCTCGAAGCCGGGGCCGGGAGCGTCGTAGTCGTAGAGCCGCCACGTGAGGTAGAGCTCGGTGTTGGCCGCCTCGACGAACTGCACCGCCGCGACGCCGACCGACCGGCTCTCGGTACCATCCTGCACGAAGTCGGTGCCCGAATACCAGTCCACCGAGAACGCGCTCTCCCCCATGTCGAAAAGGCGCCGCCGCAGGCCCCCCTTCACGTACCAGTAGTCGGCGGTATCCCGGTCGGTGTCGACCATGCCGCCAGCGACCGTCAGGTTCAGCCCGGTGGGGGTGTGCAGGAGCGCGCCCGAACCCGAGAGGACCTCGCGGTCGAACTGGTCCCAGAAATACCCGGCCCCCGCGCCGGCGCGGAAGTCTCCGATCTCCTGGCCCCAGGTCAGCGATAGGTCGAACAGGTCCTCGTCGCGGAAGTCGCTCTCGGTCGAGAGCAGCCATCGGCCGTAGGCCGCGCTGGCGCCGAAGCCCATATAGGTCGGCGTGTCGTACCGCGCGCGGACCCGCCGCGGCCCGCTGAGGCCCTGATATGCCTGGAAGATCCGGGGGCCCTGGGCGATCGGGATCGTCGGGTCGTCGAAGCGCAGGTATTGCCCGGCCGCGGAGTCGCCGACCGATGCGTAGGCGACGAGGTTGGTGAGCGAGAAATCGATCAGGGAGATGCCGTCGGTCGCCATGCTGCCCTGACCGAGCGAGACGGTGCCGTAGTCATCGTTCCTGAGGCTGAGGTCGATCCAGCGGATGTTGCTCTGGTCGAAGTTCCAGTCCGGGTCGTCGTCGAGTACGCTGACGTTGAAGGTCGAGTACGGCGCGTACTGGGCCTCGAAGCGAAACCCGATGTCCCACCCGTCGCCGACGCTGCCGCCGGCGAGCAGGCCAAGGCGGCTCACCGAGTTCGCGTTGTCGATCGGGGCGTAGGTGTCGGTGTCGCGCCCGTCGTCGAAGCCGAGGACGCCCCAGTTGAGATGGCCGTAGAGCCGCGCGAAGGCGCCCGAGTCGGAGTCGACGCGGATCTCGGGAAGTCCCCGCCGCTCGGGAACAACATCCGGTACCTCCTCGTCGACCCGCATCTTGGCGCCGTCGTCGACCAGGGATGGGTCGAGCCCCTCGTACTGCTGCGCAACGGCATCCGACGCGCCGAGCGTAAACGCCAGACCCAGTGCGGCACCCGATGGCCAGGATGCTGCGATCCGGCGTGCCATCGCTGTCACTCCGCGAAGGCCGCGAGGATTCGCACCCATGAGCGGATGCCCTTGTGGAAGCTCTGCAGGTCGTATTTTTCGTTCGGGCTGTGGATACGGTCGTCCGCCAGGCCGAAGCCCGCCATGATGACGTCCATGCCGAGCTTCGCCTGGATCTCGTTGGTCACCGGGATCGAGCCGCCCGAGCCGATGAACACCGCCTCGGTGCCCCACTCGTCGCTCAGCGCCTGCTGCGATTTCTGGAAGGCGGGGCCCGAGGTGTCGAACACCGTCGCTCGTCCCGACCCGTGCTCGGTGAACTCGACCCGGCAGTCGGCGGGCACGCGGGCGCGCACGAACTCGCGGAACGCGGCGCGCACGCGGTGCGGGTCCTGCTCGAACACGAGCCGGAACGACGCCTTGGCCGAGGCCATGGCCGGGATCACCGTCTTGAACCCGTCGCCCTGGTAGCCGCCGCCCATGCCGTTGACCTGGAAGCTCGGCCGCGACCAGACCTGCTCGAGGGCGCTGCGGTCGCGCTCGCCTGCCGGGTTCGCAAGCCCGATCTGGCCGAGGAACTCGGCGGTGTCGAAGTCAAGCCGGGCCCACTGATCCTTGAGCGCGGTGGGCAGCTCCGGCACGTCGTCGTAGAAACCCGGGATCGCGACCCGCCCGTCGGCGTCGTGCATGTCGGCGATGATGCGGGCGAGGACATGGTTCGGATTCGCCGCCGCCGAACCATAGAAGCCCGAATGCAGGTCCCGGTCGGCGGCGTGGATGAAGATCTCCTCGCCGCAGAGACCGCGCAGCATGGTGGTGATCGCGGGCGTCGTCGGGTTCCACATGTTGGTGTCGCAGATCAGCGCGACGTCGGCCCTGAGCTCCTCCTTGTTCGCGTCGAGGAAGGGCGGCAGGTTGACGCCGCCGGATTCCTCCTCGCCCTCGAGCAGGACGGTGACGGGCACCGGCAGGCGGCCGGTCACCGCCTTCCAGGCGCGGCAGGCCTCGACGAAGGTCATCAGCTGGCCCTTGTCGTCGGCGGCGCCCCGTCCCCGGATCTCCTTGCTGCCGTCGGCGCGCGTCTTGATCGAGGGATCGAACGGATCGTCCTCCCAGAGTTCGAGCGGATCGACCGGCTGGACGTCGTAGTGGCCGTAGAAGAGGACCGATGTGCCGGCACCGTCGCGGCTGTGGCCGACCACCATCGGATGGCCGGGCGTGTCGCGCACCGCGGCCTCGAAACCGATCGTTGCGAGATCCGCGACATGCCACTCGGCGCATTTCCGGGTTTCGCCGGCGAAGGCGGGATCGGTCGAGATCGATTTGATCCGGATCACTTCGCAGAGACGCTCCAGCGCCTGATCGAGGGTCCCGTCGACATGATCGAGAACGGCGTCAAGTTCTGGCATGGTCATCACTCCCATTGGGCTCGGTACTATTTGTCGCGCGGGTGCTGATGTTTCCTGTCGGTGCGGGCCGGTGGCGGGCTCCGTCAGACCGGGCCGAGCGGAAGTCCGGCAATGTACCAGCCGATGAGAAGAAGCGTCCAGGCGACCAACAGGACCACAGTGTAAGGCAGCATCAGCGCCACGATCGTGCCGATGCCGGCGTCCTTCTCGTACTTCTGCGCAAAGCCCACCATCACGCCGAGATAGACATTGAGCGGCGTGATGACGTTGGCGGGCAAGTCTCCTACCCGGTAGGCGGCGAGCACGAGGTCGGGGTCCCCGCCAAGCCGCATGAAGAGCGGAATGAACACCGGGGCGAAGATCGCCCATTTCGCGACCGCGCCGGTGATGATCAAGTCGATGATGAACACGGTCACCACGAAGAAGATGATGTAGCCCACCGCGCCGATCGGCATCGCCGCGAGGAAGGTCGCCAGCTCCGCGGCCAGGATGGTCGCGATGTTGGTGAAGTTGAAAAGGGCGATGAACTGCGAGATCACCAGCAGCAGGAATATGAGTCCCGCCAGCCCGGCCTGCGTCTTGATGATGAGCCCGATCGCCTCGGTCAGGTCCTTCACCGTGCCCGCGCCCTTGCCGTAGCAGAAGCCGAGCGTGAAGAAGAGCGCGCTGATCAGCACGATCAACCCGCTCATGAACGGCGACCCGCTCATGATCTCACCCGTCTCGGGGTGGCGCAGCACCGCGCCCGCCGGGGCGGTCAGCAGGCCCACGACGATCACGAAGCCGAGCAGCCCGTAGCCGGCGAAGCGCAGGCCGCGGCTCTCCTCCGGCGTCAACTCCGGATCGGCCTCGACCGGCACGCCGCCCTTGTACGGCCCGAGATGCGGTTCGACCACGTACTCGGTCAGCAGCGTGCAGACGATTCCCATCAGGATGCTCGAGGCGATCATGAAGAACAGGTTGCCGACGAGCGAGATCTCCTTCGTCGGGTCGACGAGGGCGATCGCGTCGTTGGTCATCTCGACCAGGAGCGCATCGGTGGGCGTGACGAAGAGGTTGACCAGGAACACGCCCGCGACGCCCGAGAAAGCTGCGGCGAGGCCCGCCAGCGGGTGCCGCCCAAGGCTGTGGAAGGCCGCCGCGCCGAGGGGAACCAGCACGAGGTAGCCGGCGTCGGCCGCGATGCTCGAGACCACGCCCAGCATCACGACGATGAAGGTGAAGATCGAGCGCGGGGCGATCTTGACGATCTGCTTGACCAGCGTCGCCACCAGCCCCGACTGCTCGGCGAGACCGACGCCGATCATGGCGATGATGATGACGCCCACGGCGCCGAAGCCAAGGAAGTTGGAAACCGGGGTGGTCACCATGAAGCGGATGCCGTCGGCCGACAGCAGGCTCCGCACGGCGGTCGTCGTCGTGTGGACGTCATGGGTCTCCGGATCCGCCACCTCGTAGGTCACCGAGACGCCAAGCAAGGCGAGGACGGCCGAGAGAACGATCACGATGGCGATCAGGATCAGGAAGATGATCGCGGGATGGGGGACCGCGTTCCCGACGCGTTCGATCATGGTCAGGAAGGAATCGAGAGCGCCTCCGCCGCGCCGCTGCGGCTCATGGTCGTCCGAATTGCTCATACTACTCCCGTCCCAATTTCAAGATCACAGGCAGAGCCAACGGGCGCCAGCTTCTGTACAGAATCCGCCAACCGTCAAATTAAAACTTACTGGCCTTGTCAAAATTTTTCCTTGACATCGGAATGCTTTAAGCAAGGGTACGACACAGAATCGGGCCGTCGAAGCGGTAAATGATCCGGTGACGTTTCGTGTGGCCTGGGTCCGCCTCGCTCAGCCCGGCGAGTGGCCAGATCGCGCATCATCGATCAATCGAATTTCCCCGATGGATTTGCCACCGGAGTTCCGGGGGCCAGCCGCGAAGCGACCGCAATCGACGCTTCCGTCCGCCGCCCCGCTCCACTGGGCTTCGCCGCGACATCATCGAGGTCAGGTTTCCGGCCTGATTGGAAACTCGATCTGGCGCGCGGGAAACCGGAGTGAGCGCCGGCAATCGAGCTAGACTCCGCGGACGGCCGACGGTTCACCTGAGCTATCGCCTGCCGGCCCGACCTGGGTTTTCGAGGATATCCAGGGTTCCCGCCAATTTCTCCGGCAAGGGTTTGGCGCGCAATCCGCAGTCGCACATCCATTCCGACGCCGCCGGCGCGGCCACCGTTACCGGAGGCTTCGAACCTTGAACAGTGGAGCCATGACAGTACATTGGATCGAACCGCAGCCAGACAGTTCAATCCTGAACATCTCTCAATCTCAGTATGGAGAACAGCATGACCACCCGGCGTGAGCTACTTGGTTCCCTTCCGGCGGTCGGCGCAGCCTTCGCGGTGACAGGCAGCCTCGCATGGGAGGGCGGCGACGCCCGCGCCCAGACGGCGCCCGCGCCGCTCGCCGGCCACTTCCATCCGAAGGGCAAGGCGCCCTCGGCGCACACGCTGAAGGTCCTTGAGGACGCGAAGGCGGCCCTGCCGTTCGGCGATACCCGGGATTTCGAGGAGCTCGAGCGGGGCTTCATCGCGCCGATGCCCGACCTGAAGATCATGGCCGATGCCGGGCATGTGGCCTGGGACATGGAGCGGTTCCAGTTCCTGAACGAGAACCGCGACTTCGACAGCATCCACCCCTCGCTGCTGCGCCAGTCGCGGCTGAACAACAATTACGGCCTCTACGAGGTGATCCCGGGCATCTACCAGGTGCGCGGCGTCGACCTCTCGGACATCACCTTCGTCCGCGGCAAGACCGGATGGATCGTCTTCGACCCGCTGATCAGCGCCGAGCCCGTCCGCGCCGCGTGGAAGCTCTTCCAGGAGCATGTCGGCGAGGGGCTGCCGGTGACCGCCGTGATCTACTCGCACACCCATGGCGACCATTGGGGCGGCGTGCGCGGCCTCGTCTCCGAGGACGACGTGCGCTCGGGCAAGGTCGAGATCATCGCCCCGGCCGACTTCATGAACTTCACGATTTCCGAGAACGTCTATGCCGGCAACGCCATGAACCGCCGGCTGTTCTACCAGTACGGCCTGCTGCTTCCCGCCAGCCCGCATGGCTATGTCGGCCAGGGGCTCGGGCAGGGCGTGTCCGCGGGTGCCGTGGGCCTGATCGCGCCCACCCGCTTCGTCTCCGCCCCGATCGAGGAGCTGGAGGTGGACGGCGTGCGGATGATCTTCCAGAACACGCCGAACACCGAGGCGCCGCGCGAGATGAACACCTATCTCCCGGACATGAAGGCGCTCTGGATGGCGGAGAACGTCACCGCCACGCTGCACAACATCTACACGCTGCGCGGCGCGCCGGTCCGCGACCCGCTCAACTGGTCGAAATACATCGCCGAGGCGCTTTACCGGTTCGGCCAGGAGGCGGAGGTGATGTTCGCCTCGCACCACTGGCCGCGCTGGGGCAACGAGCGCATCCAGGAAGTGCTGCGCGATCAGCGCGACCTTTACGCCAACATGAACAACCAGGTGCTGCACTACGCGAACCAGGGCGTGACGATCAACCAGATCCACAACGTCTACGAGCTTCCGAAGGGTCTCCAGGCGAAGTGGCACACCCGCGGCTATCACGGCTCGCCGGAGCATAATGCGCGCGGCGTGATCCAGCGCTATCTCGGGTTCTGGGACTGCAATCCCACCACGCTGATCCCGCTCTCGCCCGGCGACTCGGCGCCGCTCTATGTCGAGATGATGGGCGGGGCCGGGCCGATCATCGCGCGCGGGCGCGAGCTGTTCGAACTCGGGCGACTACCTCCTCGCCTCCGAGATCGTCGACAAGCTCGTGCAGGCGGAGCCGTCCAACGAGGAGGCGAAGGACCTGCTCGCCGACATCTTCGAGCAATTGGGCTACCAGCAGGAGAATCCGGGGCTCCGCAACAGCTTCCTCGCTGCCGCCTACGAGTTGAGGACCGGCATTCCCCAGGGCGAAACCGCAAGCTCGAGCACCCCGGACGTGATCCGGGCCATGTCGACTGAGCTTTTCCTCAACTTCCTCGCCATCCGGATGGACAGCCGCAAGGCCGAGGGGCTTCGATTCACCATCAACCTCGTCACGCCGGACAACGGCGAGAAGTTCATCGTCGAGATGCAGAACGCGACGCTCACGAACATCGCGGGTTTCCAGGCGCCGGCGCCGGACCTCACGCTGACCATCAACCGCTCGGATCTCGAGCAGACCATGATGGGCGTCAAGACGCTCGATGCCCAGATCGCCGACGGAACCGCGAAGTTCGAGGGCGACATCAGCCTGCTGGCCAAGCTCGCCGCCACAATGGTCGATTTCGACCCCCGTTTCGAGATCATGCCCGGGACCAGGCTGCGCACCACGGCCGTGGCGCATGCCGATCCCTACGAGGCGGTGCCGGACAAGATCATCCCGGAATAGCCGGATGCCGGCGCAGTGGAGCGATATACCGTTGCGCCGGCGATCCGATCCGCGCCCGGCCGTCCGCGCGCGACAGTGTTCCGCCGGACGCCGTGGCGCGGAATGCAGCGCGCCGCGCCGACGGGCGCGGCACTCACCGATGCGGGATCAGCTCCGCTTGGCGTGCCACGCCATCCAGCCGAGCGCGGCGCCCTCGCTCACAAGCTGGACCCCGATCAGCAGGCCGAGGACCACGATGCTGAGCGAGGGATTGCTGAGCAGGTAGACCGCGATGAGGACCCCGAGCAGACCGCTCGCCAGCAGCCAGCCCCAGTTGGGGAACGGCCGCACGGTGAGCGAGAAGACGATCTTGGACACTCCCTCGACCATGAAGAACACGATCATCAGCAGAGACATCGTTCCGACCGCAACGCCCGGATTGCGCACGAACAGGAAGCCGGTCAGCATCGCCAGCGCCGCCGAGATGAGCTGAAGCCAGAAATGCGGGATCTGGCTCGCGCCGATCAGGCTGATGATCTGCGAGACGCCGAAGAAGATCAGCATCCAGCCGAGAAAGACCGCGAGAGCGGCCGAGGACAGCAGCGGATAGGCGAAGGCCATGATGCCGGCCAGGATCATCAGCGCGGCCTGAAGGAGAAAGAGGGAGGAATGCTTCTTTACCGTCTCGCGCAGAGCCTCCCGCATCGCCGCCGAGGCTTCGTTGATCGTCATGAGCTGAGGCATGGTCCACATCTTCCCAAATGGCCGGAACGTGTCGATCGCACGCCGGCGCCGCCACATCGCGCCGCGTGAGGCGGAGCGTGTCGGTTCTCCGGTATCGCCGCGAAGCCGTCAAGCCCCACCCGAGGCGATGGATCAGGCGATCGGATCCTGCCCGGCCGGGCCGGCCGCGCTGCTCGTCCCGGCGCTGTTCTCCAATTGTCGCCACAGGTCGCGGCTGATAGTCTTTTGGCTCTGAGACGCTTGCGGCAGTTCGATCACGGGATTCTGGAATGAGTAGAAAGTCCATCGTTGCGCTGGCAACCGGGCTCGTTCTGGCCGCGTGCACGGCCGGGGACCCCGGCTCGGGCGCGGCGGCACCCGTTACCTGACCCGGCCAGGCGACACCGAGATGGCAAGCCCCGACACATTCCCGGCCACAAGCAGGCCGTACCGTCTGCCCTATGCCAAGATCGTCGTTGCGGCTGTGTTCTTCGCCCTGTCGCTTGCGCCCTCGCTGCTCCCCCGGGCGCCAGTCACCCAGGGACTGCTCTCGGGCATCTCGGCGGCGATCGGCTACGGGCTCGGCGCCGGCGGGCTCTGGCTCTGGAGGTTCCTCGAGCTCCCGAGGGCGCCCAAAGCCGCGCTCCGGCCGCTCCGCTGGATCGCCGGCCTCGGCACACTCGCTGTCGTGACCTACTTCGTCGTTCAGACGGCTCACTGGCAGAACGACCTGCGCAACTTCCTCGGGCTCGAGCCTCTGACCGGGAGCTACCTGCCGGTCGTCGGGCTCGTCGCGCTGCCGCTTGCGCTGGGTCTTATTGTCCTCGGGCACGGCTTCGCCTGGCTCGTGCGCAGGCTCGCCCGGTGGCTGGACCGTTTCCTGCCCCGGCGCGTGTCGATGATCGTCGGCCTGGTCGCGGGCGCGGTCATTGTCGCAAACATCGCGTCGGGGCTGCTCGGGCATTTCGCGATCCAGTCGATCGACACGATGCTGCGCCACATCGACCAGCTGATCGACGACGATCTGGAACGGCCCGCCGACCCGGTCAGCACCGGCGGACCGCAGTCACTGATCAGCTGGGAGCAACTCGGCCGGCGCGGGCGTTACTTCGTCGCCCATGCGCCGACCCGGTCGGATATCGAGGCCTTCTCCGGCGGCAGCGCCAGGCAGCCCCTCCGGGTCTATGTGGGCCTCGGCGCCGCGGACACGCCGGAGCAGCGGGCGGCGCTGGCGCTCGAGGAGATGAAGCGCGTCGGAGCCTTCGACAGGAGCGTGGTCGTGATCGCCACGCCGACCGGCACCGGATGGATCGACGAACCGTCGGTCGATGCGATCGAGTACCTGCATCGGGGCGACACCGCCATCGTCGGGATGCAGTATTCCTACCTGTCGAGCTACGTCTCGGTGTTCCTCGAGCCGGGATACGCCCAGATCTCGGCGGCCGCGCTGTTCCGTGCGGTCCACGGCTACTGGCGCCAGCTGCCCCGCGAGACCCGGCCCAAGCTCTACCTGAACGGCCTGAGCCTCGGCTCCTACGGTTCCGAGCGGTCGCTGGATGTCTACGAGATCCTCGGCGACCTGGTCAGCGGCGCCGTGTGGAGCGGCCCGACCAACGCGAATCCCGTCTGGTCGCGCTTCGTCCGGGGCCGCAACCCCGACAGCCCGCCCTGGCTCCCGAAGATCGGCGACAGCTCGCTGGTCCGCTTCAGGAACCAGGTCAACGACCTGGACATTCCGGGAGCCGAGTGGGGTCCGATGCGCGTCGTCTACATCCAGTACGCCAGCGATCCGGTCACTTTCTTCTCGGCCGACATGCTTGTGCATGAGCCGGAGTGGCTTTCAGGCCCGCGCGGCCCGGATGTCAGCCCGAACCTGCGCTGGTACCCGATCGTCACCGGCCTCCAGGTCGCCTTCGATATGGTCGACGCGGATTCGCTCGGGGCGGGCATCGGCCACCGATACGCGGCGGCGGACTACATCGATGCATGGATCGCCGTGACCCAGCCCGCCGGCTGGACCGAGGCAGAGATCGCGCGGCTGAAGAGCCATCTCGCGGGCAGCACGCGGCCGTGATCGGGGCCAGCGACCGGGGGCCGGGGCATCACCTCGCGCTGCGCGCAGCGCCGGGAACAGGGCAATGACATGGCGCCCGGGGGGCCGGGCCGGAAAGGTTGTGGCGTTGCCGTCACGGGCCCGCTGCCGCCGACGCGCAGCCCTGTTCACCGATTCCGGAATTCGGTAGTGTCGCGATCTTGCCGTTTTCACGTGGACGCTTGGCGTTCCGCAATCAGGAAATGAAACCGTGACGACATCGCAATCGACCGCTGCTGCCCGGTTCGTCGCCGCCCGCACCCTGTGCGCGGCCCTCCTGGCCTTCATCCCTGCCCTTGCGCCGGACATCGCCTGGTCGCAGCAGCGCCGGCCGGCGGACGGGTTCTCCGGGTTCGTGTCCGCGATCTTCGGTGTCGCCGAGGCGGAGTCCCAGTTCAACACCGACAGCGACAACAAGGTCACCAACTCGCTGTCATCGAATGGCAAGAGCACGACGCAATTCGTGCCGTTCGTCCCCTTCGAGCTCGCCTACATGAAATCCGACTGGAACCTTCAGTTCTATGCCGGAATCCCGGTCGAGAACCTGCGCGAGGGCAACCTCTTCCAGGCCGAGGCCGGATTGCGCTACTGGCTGCCCGACAATACCCGGATCACCGCCGCGGTGGTCGCGCCGCCCTTCCTTCCCGAGGAGACCTGGTCGGATCCCTTCCTCGTCGGTGCGCCGCGCAACGACACGGACATCGACGCGATCGGCATCAAGCTCCGCGCCGACGAGATTTCAGGGTCACCCTGGGGACTGCGCTACGAGTTCACCCAATGGGATATCGACAACGAACAGAGCGGCGCCTCTCTCGGCCTGACGCCGGCGCAGCTCAACTCGCTGCGGCGCGACGCGGACTTCCACCGCTTCACCGCCACCTATGCGCTTCCCCTGTCCGATGGCCTGTGGCTCCGCCCGGCGCTCCGATACACCTTCAGCGACGCCGAGGGCGACTCGAACAGCTACCATGGCCTTCGCCCCGAGATCGGCATCGCCAAGTTCACTTCCGACTACGATTTCAGCCTGAATTTCGTCTACCGGCACCGCTGGTTCGACGAGAGCAACCCGGTCTTCGGCGAGAAGCGCGACGACGACCTCTACCGGGCGATGGCCGCGTTCGGGTTGCGGCAGCCATTCGGGCTGCAGAACGTCCGGCTCGAGTTCTTCGCGTCGGCCAGCTACGTGAACTCCGAGATCACCTTCTACGACAGCGAGATCCTTTTCGTCGGCACCGGCCTCACCTACAGCTTCTAGCGCCTGCCCGGGATATTCGGGATCCTCGGAGCCGGAGCGGCTTGCGCCCGATGTGACGCGGCGATGTGGATCGCCATGCTCGACCACGGCGCGCCCGGTCCCGGCAGTGATGGTGGCGCATCGCCCACCCGAATCCGGGGGCCTATTCCCAATCTCCCGATGGACCCGAGGCCACTCATGGACTAGGATTTCGGCAGCATGGTTCGATTGCGGATCTCACTCGGTCGGGGACTGTAATCTGCCTCCCGCGTTTCGATGCTGGCTATCTTCGGAAAAACGGAAAGCGTCATGGTTACTCCCGCCGGGGCCGCCCGTCTGCCTGCTGTCATTTCGGAGCCAGGCGTTGGCACGCCTCGCCAACTCCCGGCCATCCGGTCCTTGCCGATGGGGCAGCCATGACCAGCGCCCGTCCCGGACCGATTGACATCGCGCTTCAGGGTGGCGGCTCTCACGGCGCGTTCAGCTGGGGCGTACTTGATCGCCTGCTCGAGACCGGGATCGAGATCAGTGGCATCTCCGGCACCAGTGCCGGCGCGATGAACGCGGTCGCGCTGGCCCAAGGTCTGGCCACGGGCGGGCCCGAGCGTGCCCGCGAGCTCCTGGAAAACTACTGGCTGACGGTGAGCGACGCCGCCCGCTTGAGCCCGATCCAGCGCAGCCCGCTCGACCGCCTGCTCGGACGCTGGAGTCTGGCGGAGTCGCCGAGTTTCATTTTGTCGCAGTATCTTACTCGCACATTCTCACCCTACGAGACCAACCCCTTCGACATCAATCCGCTGCGCGACATCGTTGCGAAGTGTTTCGATTTCGACGCCATTAACGCCGCCACGCGGCCAAAGCTGTTCCTCTCCGCCACCAACGTCCGGACGGGCCGTCCGAAGGTGTTCCGGCAGCCCGACATCTCGGTCGATACGACGATGGCCTCGGCGTGCCTTCCGTTCCTGTTCAAGGCTGTCGAGATCGATGGCGAGGCGTACTGGGACGGCGGCTACATGGGCAACCCGCCGCTCTTCCCGCTGATCGACGAATCGGATGCGCGCGACATCGTCATCGTCCAGGTCAATCCGTTCACGCGCCCCGACGTGCCGAAGACGGCCTACGAGATCGAGAACCGGCTGAACGAGATCACCTTCAACGCCAGCCTCATGAAAGAACTCCGCTCGATCGGTTTCCTGTGGGAGATCATCCGCAACGAGAGGCTTGATAGGGAAGCCTATCGTGATGCCCGCCTGCATCTGATCGGCGCCGAGGAGGAAATGCTGCGGTTCAGCGTATCCAGCAAGCTGAATGCCGAGCGCGCCTTCATACTGCAATTGCGCGACATCGGCCGGGCGACCGCCGACCGTTGGCTGGCCGAGCATCTCGACGATATCGGGCGACGGATGACCTGGCGTCCGGACTTCATCTTCGAGGAAAGCCTGAAGCCTGCACACCTAAAGCACGGTGTGCGGAAGAAATATCCGTGAAGGGCGACGCTGACCCTCTCGGTGAGCGTCTCCGCGCTCCGCAGCCGTCAGGTGAACCCGACCTTGAAGACCTTGCGAACCGCGGGAAAGTCATCGCGTGACCGCGGGCGATCATTTCCACTTATTCTTCATGGCTCGCGAAAAACATGACGTTCAAGTGGACAGGTGATCTCGTCGGCCGCCGGCTCCATCAGCGCGGTTTCGCCCGAAGCCAGATGTGATTTTGGCTCATCCGGAAGCGCCGGCGTGAACATCGCTCTGCAATCGAGCGGATCGGCATCGCCTGTTCCTGAACTCAGGCGTTCTTCCGGATCCATGACGACCTCCCGGACATGAGCTTCGCCGTCCGCTCGTGATAGAGCTTCTGGATGTCCCGCTGCCAAAGCCGGCAGAAGCACCAGCTGACCGACCCGCGACGTCGGGCCAAGTTTGTTGCGAACGGCATTTGGAAATTGGTCCGTGACGGTGGATCGCCACTGCTTCCCCTAAGTAAAACAACGATTCTGTTAACATTTTTCGGAAATCCGCCCGGCGAGGAAACCGGCGGTAGTCCTGGCGCCCCAGCCAAACCGGACAGCTCGCTCTCCGGTGCCCGTCACACCCCCCGTATCGCACCGGCACGCCGCCGTCCGCGTGGACCCGGCGCCCGGGCTGTTCTAGACAGGGGCCGGACAGACACGGACGGCACCCACGACGAGCACCCCGGAGAACACCATGGCGTTTCATCCCGAGCGGCAGGCGCGGATCGTCATCATCGGCGGTGGCGCGATCGGCTGTTCGCTGGCCTACCATCTTGCCCGCGCCGGCGAGACCGGGGTGCTGCTGCTGGAGAAGGCCCAGATCACCCACGGCTCGACCTGGCACGCGGCGGGCCTCGTCGGCCAGCTCCGCGGCAAGCGGGCGCTCACCCGGCTGATGCAGAACTCGGTCGCCGTGTTCGACCGGCTGGAAGCCGAGACCGGGATGGCGATCGACTGGAAGAAGGTGGGCTCGCTGCGGCTCGCCTCGAGCCCGGAGCGCTGGAGCGAGATCCGCCGCTCGATGCAGCTCGCCAAGAGCTTCGGCTTCGAATGCCACAGCCTGAGCGCGGCCGAGGCGCAGGCGCGCTTCCCCCATATCGACCCCGCCGGCGTGGTCGGCGCCGCCTTCATCCCCTCCGACGGCTATGTCGACCCCTACGCCCTGACCCAGGCCTATGCCCATGCGGCGCGGAAGCTCGGCGCCACCATCGAGGAGGGCGTCACCGTGACCGCCATCCCGGTCGAGGGGCGCCGCGCGCTGGGCGTGGAGACCGACCGCGGCTCGGTCGGCTGCGAGGTGCTGGTGAACTGCGCCGGGCTCTGGGCGCGGCGGGTGGGCGAGATGGCGGGGGTGCCGCTGGCGGCGGGGGTGGTCGAGCATCAGTATTTCGTCACCGAGAAGGGCCTGGACCTGCCCGCCGGCCTGACGACGCTCCGCGACCCGGATAACAACTTCTACCTGAAGCCCGACGTCGGCGGCGCCTTCGCCATCGGCGGCTGGGAGGAGGGCACAAGGGGCTGCTGGCAGGGCCGCCCGCCGCTCGACTTCGCCCGCGAGCTGTTCCCGGCCAACATGGACCGGCTGGAGCGCTTCGCGGTGCTGGCGGCCGATCGGCTGCCGGTGCTGAACGAGATCGGCATCCGCACCATCATCAACGGCCCGATCCCGGTCTCGGCCGATGGCGAGCCGATCATGGGGCTGGCCCCGGAGCTCGACAACTTCTATGTCGCCTGCGGCTTCACCGCCGGGATCGCCGCCTCGGGCGGGGCCGGCGAGGCGATGGCGAACTGGATTATCGAGGGCGACCCCGGCCTCGACCTCTGGCCCTTCGACGTGCGCCGCTTCGGCGCGCCGCACGCCCAGGGGCGTTATCTCGAGGCCCGCGCCATCGAGGCCTATGCCGCCTACTACAAGATCCACTGGCCGGGCGAGGAGAGCCACGCCGGCCGCGGGCTGCGCCGCTCGCCGCTCCACGACGCGCTGGCGGCGCGGGGCGCGGTGTTCGGCGCACGCTTCGGCTGGGAGCGGCCGAACTGGTTCCATCTGCCCGGCAGCGTCGCCACCGAGACGCCGAGCTTCGAGGGCAAGCCCGGCTGGTTCGACGCGGTGGCGGGCGAGGTGCGGGCGATCCGGACCGGCGTGGCGCTGATCGACCAGACCTCGTTCTCGAAGTTCGAGATCGGCGGCAAGGGCGCTGAGGACGCCTTGCAGCGCATCGCGGCGGGCGACCTTTCCGGCCCGCCGGGCCGCGCGGTCTACACCCAGCTCCTGCAACGAGCGGGGCGGCATCGAGGCGGACGTGACCTTCCTCCACACCGGGCCGGACCGTTTCCTGATGGTCACCGGCTCGGGCTTCGGGGTGCGCGACAGTGGCTGGGTGCGCCGCCACCTGCCCTCCGGTGTTGCCATCGCGGACGTGACCAACCGTTACGCGGTGATCAACATCTGCGGGCCGAAGGCGCGCGAGGTGCTGGCGCAAGCCTCCGACGACGACCTCTCGAACGCCGCCTTCCCCTTCCTCGTCGCCCGCGAGATCGGCATCGGGCAGGCCCGGGCGCTGGCGGTCCGGATCGGCTATGTGGGCGAGCTCGGCTGGGAGATCTACGTGCCGCAGGAATACGCGCCGCACGTGATGGAAACCCTGCGCGAGGCTGGGGCCAGGCACGGCATCGCCGATGCCGGCTACCGCGCCATCGAGAGCTGCCGGCTGGAGAAGGGCTATCTCTACTGGTCGTCCGACATCTCGCCCGATACCAACCCCATCGAGGCCGGGCTCGGCTTCGCGGTGGCGATGGAGAAGGGCGACTTCACCGGCCGCGAGGCATTGCAGCGGCTCAAGGCGACGGGGCCGGCGCGGCGGCTGGTCAGCTTCGCGGTCGAGGGCTTCGCGCCCTTCCACGGCACCGAGACGGTGCTGATCGGCGGCAAGCCGGTCGCCTCGCTGACCAGCGCGGGCTACGGCCACCATCTCGGCCTGACCATCGGCTTCGGCTACCTGCCCGCAGGGACGAAGGCGCAGCAGGTCGAGATCGAGGCCTTCGGCAAGGTCTATCCCGCGACGGTCGGTCCGCGCTGCCGCTACGACCCGCGCATGGAAAGGGTGAGGACATGAACGAGAGCATGAACACCGCGCGGCAGGTCATCGCCGGCCTGCCGATCCTGGCCGCGACCGGCGCCACTCCCGAGCGGCTCGGCGGGCTCACCAACCTCGTCTGGCGGGTCGGCCCCTACTGCCTGCGCATCCCCGGCAAGGGCACCGAGGAGTACATCGACCGCGCCAACGAGGCGGTGGCGGCGCGCGAGGCGGCGAAGGCCGGGGTCAGCCCCGAGGTGCTGCATTTCGACCCGAAGACCGGGGTCATGGTCACCCGCTTCATCGAGCGCACCGTCACCATGTCGCCGAAGCTCTTCGCCAGCCGGAAGGGCGCGGCCGCGCGGGCCGGGAAGGCGTTCCGGCAGCTCCACGATTCGGGCGCGATGTTCCCGTTCCGCTTCGAGCTCTTCGCCATGATCGACGACTACCTGAAGATCCTCTCGACCAAGGACGTGGAGCTTCCGCCAGGCTACCACGACGTGGTGGCCGAGGCCGAGGCGGTGCGCGCGGCGCTGGCCGCGCGACCACTGCCCCTGGCCGCCTGCCATTGCGACCCGCTCTGCGAGAACTTCCTCGACACCGGCGAGACCATGTGGATCGTCGACTGGGAGTATTCGGGGATGAACGACCCGATGTGGGACCTCGGCGACCTCTCGGTCGAGGGCGGCTTCGACGCGGCGCTCGACGAGGAGATCCTGCGCGCCTATTTCGGCGGCGAGCCCGATCCGCGCGACCGGGGCCGGATGGTGATCTACAAGGCGATGTGCGACCTGCTCTGGACGCTCTGGGGCCTGATCCAGCTCGCCAACAGGAACCCGGCCGACGACTTCCGTGCCTACGCGGACGGCCGCTTCGCCCGCTGCAAAGCGCTGATGGGAACGGCGGAGTTCGGCCGCCACCTCGCCGCGGTGCGGGGCTGATCGTCAGCTCGCCGGCGCCGGCTTCCGGAGCTTTGCGAATTCGGCAGGCACCTCGTCCGCCCGCCAGCAGGCGACGCGCTGGCTGCCGAAAGTCATCGGCTCGGGATAGGCCTCGGCGCAACGGTCGATCTTCATCGGGCAGCGCGGGTGGAACGGGCAGCCCGGCGGCGGCGCCAGCGGCGAGGGCGGCTCGCCCTGCAGCCGGATGCGGTCGCGGCGGCGCTCCGGATCGGCGACCGGGGTGGCCGAGAACAGCGCCCGCGTATAGGGGTGGCGCGGCTCGGCGAACACCGCCTCGGCATCGCCCTCCTCGACCGGCCGGCCGAGATACATCACCATCACCTTGTCGGCGATGTGGCGCACGACGCTGAGGTCGTGGCTGATGAAGATGTAGGCCAGCCCGAACTCCTCCTGCAGGTCGGCGATCAGGTTCAGGATCTGCGCCCGGATCGAAAGGTCGAGGGCCGAGACCGGCTCGTCCAGCACCAGGATCTTCGGGTTCAGCATCAGCGCGCGGGCGATGGCGATGCGCTGGCGCTGGCCGCCCGAGAACATGTGCGGGTAGCGGTCGGCGTGCTCGGGCCTCAGCCCCACGCGGCGGATCATGTCCACCGCCCTGTCGCGCCGGGCCGCGGCGTTGAGGTCGGTGTTCAGCAGCAGCGGCTCCTCCAGCATCGCCGCCACGGTCTTGCGCGGGTTGAGCGAGCCGTAGGGGTTCTGGAACACGATCTGCACCGAGCGGCGAAGCTCGGGCGTCGGCCGGCCGAGGCTGATGTCGATCGGCGCGCCGCCGATCTCCAGCTCGCCCGCGGTCGGCGGCTCGATCATCGTCAGCACGCGCGCCAGCGTGGACTTGCCGCAACCGGATTCGCCCACCACGGCCAGGGTCTCGCCGGCCCGGATCTCGAGCGAGGCGCCGTTCAGCGCCTTGACGATGGCGGGCGGCCGGAAGGCGCCGCGCGAAACCTCGTAGAAGCGCGTCAGGTTGCGGGCGACGAGGATCGGCGCGGTCATGCGGCGTCCTCGCCCAGCGGATGGTGGCAGAGCGCGCGGGCCGCGTCGCCGGGCCGCGCCTCGGGGATCCGGGTCTTGCAGACCTCGTCGGCCCGATCGCAGCGCGGCCAGAACAGGCAGCCCTTGGGTCGGTCGAACTGTCCCGGCACGATGCCGGGGATCACCGGCAGCCGGGCGGCGCCCCCTGCCCGCTCCGGCAGCGACGAGAGCAGCGCCGCGGTGTAGGGATGGCGCGGCGTCCGGAACAGGTCGCGGACCTTCTGGGTCTCGACCTGCCAGCCGGCATACTGCACCGCCACCCGGTGCGCGGTCTCGGCCACCACGCCCATGTCGTGGGTGATCAGGATCAGCGCCATGCCGAACTGCTGCTGGAGCTCGACCAGCAGATCCAGGATCTGCGCCTGGATGGTCACGTCCAGCGCCGTGGTCGGCTCGTCGGCGATCAGCAGCCGCGGCCGGCAGGCGATGGCCATGGCGATCATCACCCGCTGGCACATGCCGCCCGAGAGCTGGTGCGGAAAGGCGGTGAGCCGGCGCTTCGGGTCGGGGATGCCCACCTGGCGCAGCAGCTCCTCGGCATTTCCGGCGCGCTCGGAGCGCGAGAGGTCGGTGTGGGCGCGCAGCATCTCGTCGAGCTGCGCGCCGACCGTGAAGCAGGGGTTCAGCGAGCTCATCGGCTCCTGGAAGATCATCGACATCGACCCGCCGCAGAGCGCGCGGCGCTGCTTCTGGGGCATGGTCAGCAGGTCCTCGCCGTCGAACTCCAGCCGGTCGGCGGTGACCTGCGCGGTCCAGGGCAGCAGGTCCATCACCGCGAGCATGGCGACGGATTTCCCCGACCCGGACTCGCCGACGATCGCCAGCACGTCGCCGGTGTCGACCGAGAGGTCGACCCCCTCGACCGCGGTGAAGAGGCCGGAGGCGGTCTGGAACCGGACGCAGAGGTTGCGGATCTCGAGGAGCGCCATCGCCTCAGCTCCGCTTCAGTTTCGGGTCGAGCGCGTCGCGCAGCCCGTCGCCCATCAGGTTGATCGCCAGCACGGTCAGCAGGATGGCGAGGCCGGGGAAGGTTACCACCCACCAGGCGCGCAGGATGAACTCGCGCGCCTCGGCCAGCATCGCCCCCCATTCCGGGGTCGGCGGCTGGGCGCCCATGCCGAGGAAGCCGAGCGCGGCGGCGTCGAGGATGGCGCTGGAGAACGACAGCGTCGCCTGCACGATCAGCGGCGCCATGCAGTTCGGCAGGATCGCGCTGAACATGAGCCGCATGTGCCCTGCCCCGGCGAGCCGGCTGGCGATGACGTATTCCTTGTCCTTCTCGGACAGCACGCTCGCCCGCGCCAGGCGCACGAAATGCGGCAGGTAGACCACCGCGATGGCGATCATGGCGTTGATCAGAGCCGGGCCCAGGATGGCGACCAGGCCCAGCGCCAGCAGCAGCGACGGGAACGCCAGGATCACGTCCATCAGCCGCATGATCGCGGTCTCGACCCAGCCGCGGAAATAGCCGGCGACGAGCCCGAGCGCGATGCCGGCCAGCATCGACAGCGTGACCACGATGGCGCCGATGAACATCGAGTAGCGGGCGCCGTGGATGATCCGGCTCAGCACATCGCGCCCGACCGCGTCGGTGCCGAGGATATAGGGCCAGCGGCCGCCCTCCTGCCAGATCGGCGGGGTCAGGAAGGAGCTGCGGTCCTGAATCGCCGGATCGACCGGGGCGACCAGGTCGGCGGTGATCGCCAGAAAGACCACCAGGGCCACGAAGCCGAGGCCGACCACCGCGCCCCGGTTCTCGCTGAAATAGGCCCAGAACACCCGGAGGTCGTGGCCGAGCGTGCCCGGCGCGGGTCCGGAAGGTGCAGCGTGGTCAGTCATGGCGGATCCTCGGATTGACCAGGCCGTAGAGCAGGTCGACGATCAGGTTCACGATCATCACGATGGCCGCGATCAGCAGCAGCCCGCCCTGCACCGCCGGGTAGTCGCGGCGGAAGATCGAGTCGATCATCCACTTGCCGACGCCCGGCCAGGCGAAGATCGTCTCGGTCAGGATGGCGCCGGCCAGCAGCACGCCGATCTGCAGGCCGATGACGGTGATGACCGTGATCAGCGCGTTCCTGAGCGCGTGGACCGCCACCACCCGGAACGGGCTCAGCCCCTTGGCGCGCGCGGTGCGCACATAG
Organism: uncultured Pseudomonadota bacterium; assembly: GCA_963700775.1. Classification (GTDB taxonomy): domain Bacteria; phylum Pseudomonadota; class Alphaproteobacteria; order Rhodobacterales; family Rhodobacteraceae; genus Thermohalobaculum. The sequence continues at coordinate 71,497 of CAVOYU010000008.1, read as the reverse complement.
TCCTCGCCCAGCACCTCGAGCATCGAGGACCGGGTCTGCCGGGCGATCACCGCGAGCGGGATGGTGCCCAGCACCACCGAGGGCAGGATCAGGTGCGACAGCGCCGACCTGAACGCGCCCTTCTGGCCCGACATCAGCGAGTCGATCAGCATGAAGCCGGTGCCCTCGTCGAAGAAGTACATCAGCGAGATCCGCCCGGAGACCGGGGTCCAGCCGAGCATTCCCGAGAACAGGATGATCAGGATCAGGCCCCACCAGAAGATCGGCATCGAATAGCCGGCGAGGCTCACCCCCATCACCGTGTGGTCGAACACCGATCCCCGCCGCACCGCCGCGATCACGCCCGCCGGAAGCCCCAGCAGCACGGCGAAGACCATGGCGCAGAAGGACAGCTCGACGGTGGCCGGGAAGCGGTCCAGGAACTCCTGCAGGATCGGCGTCTTGGTGACGATCGAGACGCCGAGGTCGCCCTGCAGCACATCGCCGAGGAACGTCGCGTACTGCTCCCACAATGGCCTGTCGTAGCCGAACTGGGCTTCCAGCAGGGCGCGCCGCTCGGGCGTCACGTCGCGCTCGCCCGCCAGCAGCAGGATCGCGTCTCCGGGCAGCAGCCGGATGAAGGCGAAGGCGGCGACGGTCACGCCGAGGAAGGTCGGGATCAGGAGCGCCAGCTTGCCGAGCAGGAAGCGGATCATTTCTCAGCCCTTCCCGATCACCGTCAGCTCGCGCGGATAGCTGGTAAGCGACTCGGCGCCGGTCGCCGTGATCAGCACGTTGTCCTCGATCCGGACCCCGAGGCGGCTGAGGTCGTAGAGCCCGGGCTCGACCGTATAGACCATCCCCGGTTCCAGCCGCTGGTGGTTGCCGCGCATGATGTAGGGCGCCTCGTGGACGTCGAGGCCGAGGCCGTGGCCGGTCTTCGAGCGGATCATCGAGGCGTAGGGACTGGCCTCCAGCACGCCGGTTGCCGCGTCGTCGACATCGTGCGCCGTGGCACCGGGGCGCGAGGCGGCCCGGCCGGCGGCGTTGGCGTGCAGCACCACCTCGTAGAGGGCGGCATCCTGGTCGGTCACATGGCCGACGAAGCAGGTGCGCGTCAGGTCGGCGCAGACCCCGCCGACCTTGGCGCCGAAGTCGAACAGCAGCGCGTCGCCGGGCCGGATCGCGTAGTCGCGCCGGGCCGAGGCGTGCGGCATCGCCGCGTTGGTGCCGGCGGCGACGATCGGCCCGAAGGCCAGGTCCTCGGCGCCCTCCTCGAACAGGCGGCGCATCAGGATGCCCTCGACCTGCTTTTCGGTCATGCCGGCCCGCACATCCCCATAGGTGCCGGCGAAGGCGCGCTCGGTGACGCCGATGGCGGCACGCATCGCCTCGATCTCGGCCGGGGTCTTGCGCAGACGCAGCGCCGAGACCGGCAGGTGGGCGTCGACGATCTCGGCGCCGGGGAAGGCACGGCTCAGCGCTTGCTGGACGAAGACCCGCATCTGCTGGCCCTCGACCCCGAGCCGGCGCGGCGACAGGGCCTTGCCCAGCCGGTCGAAGGCCGCGGCATAACCGTCCTGATCGCGCCAGGGTATCACCTCGCCCTCAAGCCCGATGACGGCGAAGCTGTCCATCTCGAGATGCGGCACCACCGCGGCGGGCGGACCCTCGACCGGGATCACCACCACCAGCGGGCGTTCGTGCTGGTGAAAGTCGCGGCCGAAGACGCGGCGGAAATTGGCGCCGGGAACGAGCGCGATCGCGTCGAGCCCTTCGGACTCGGCGACGGCCCGGATCGAGGCAATGCGGTCGTCGGACAAGAATGGACCCCCCCGGAAAGCGGGCGGGGCGCGGAAATCCGCGCCCCGCCATAGGCTCACTCGGCGATGTCGACGCCGTAGAAGGCGTGGCCGCCGAAGGGGTTGATCTTGTAGCCGGTGACCTTGGAGGACATCGGCATGAAGACCACCGAATGCGCGATCGTGGCCCAGGGCGCCTGGTCCTTGAAGACCAGCTGCGCCTCCTCGTAGAGCTTGGTGCGCTCGCCGACGTCGGAGACGACCTTGGCCTTCTGGATCAGGTCCTGGAACGGCTCGTGGCACCACTGCGCCCGGTTCGAGCCGCCGACCGCGTCGCAGCCCAGCAGCACGGCGAGGAAGTTGTCCGGATCGCCGTTGTCGCCGGTCCAGCCCAGCAGCACCGCGCCGTCGCGGTCCTCGGCCTTCGAGCGCGACAGGTACTCGCCCCACTCGTAGGAGACGATCTCGGCCTCGACGCCGACGGCGGCGAAGTCGGCCTGGATCAGCTCGGCCATGCGCCGGGCGTTCGGGTTGTATGGCCGCTGCACCGGCATCGCCCAGATCTTCATCTTGAGGCCGCTGACTCCCTCGGCCTCCAGCGCCGCCTTGGCCGCCGCCGGATCGTAGGGGTCGTCCACGGTGGCGTTGTTGTACGACCAGATGGTCGGCGGGATCGGGTTCTTGGCGATCTTGCCGGCGCCCTGGAACACCGCGTCGATGATGGCCTGCTTGTTGATGGCCGCGTTCAGCGCCCTGCGCACCTTCGGATTGTCGAACGGCGCCACCTTGGTGTTGTAGGCGAGGTAGCCGACGTTCAGGCCTTCCTGCTCCAGCAGCTGGAGGTTCGAATCCGCCCGGATCGCGTCGAGGTCGGCCGGGTTCGGATAGGGCATCACCTGGCACTCGCCCGCCATCAGCTTCTGCAGGCGCACCGAGGCGTCCGGAGTGATGGCGAAGACCAGATCGTCGATCGCGGCCTTGCCGGCCCAGTAGTCGGGATGCGCCTTGTAGCGGATCACCGCGTCCTTCTGGTAGGCGACCAGCTGGAACGGCCCGGTGCCGATGGGCTCGAGGTCGATCTTCTCCGGCGTGCCGGCGGCGCGCATGGCGTCCGCGTACTCGGCCGACATGATCGAGGCGAAGTCCATGCCCAGATTGGCGATCATCGGCGCTTCGGGCCGGTTCAGCACGAACTTCACGGTCAGGTCGTCGACCTTGACCACCTCCTTCAGCAGGTCCGGCATCGACATGCCGTTGAAGTACTCGTAGGTGCCGCCCGAGAGGCCGTGATCCGGATGGTCGGCCTTGAACTGGCGGTTGAACGAGTAGAGCACGTCATCGGCGTTGAAGTCGCGCGTCGGGGTGAAGTTCGCGGTCGTGTGGAACTTCACGCCGGGGCGGAGCTTGAAGGTGTACTCCAGCCCGTCATCCGAGACCTCCCAGGTCTCGGCCAGCGCCGGGACGATCTCGGTGGTGCCGGGGGCGAACTCCACCAGCCGGTTGAAGATCGGATGCGACGAGGCGTCGAAGGTCGTGCCGGCGGTGTAGAGCGAGGGATTGAAGCCCTCGGGCGACCCCTCCGAGCAGTAGACGAGGGTCTTGGCCTGGGCGCTGCCGGCAATGAGCGCCGCAGCAGCCGTGGCAATCAGAAAGCGTTTCATGGGTCCTCCCACAGGTATTGAAGACTCGCGACACTATCCCTCCGCCCGGCCGTTGCATACCGGAAAAGGGTCAGATTTACGTGACGGAAGACCGGCGGCCCGCGATCCGGGTCACCGGCTGCCTGCGCCCGCCGGATCGTTCCGCTCGGCGAGTGCCGCGACGATTGCCTCGTGCTCGGCCACGGCGGTCCGGCCCGCGGCCCAGGAAATCCAGTAGCCGCGCTCCATGCGCAGCGGCCGTTCGGGCAGCCGCACCAGCCGGCCGGCCGCCAGCGCCGGGCGGGCGAGGGCAAGCGAGGCCAGCAGCACCCCGGCGCCGTCGATGGCCGCGGCCAGCGCCGGCGCGAAGCTGTCGAAGCGCAGGAACGGCGGGCGCGGCGGGGCGACGCCGGTCGCCGCCGCCCATTCGCGCCAGCCGTCCCGCGGGCCGGAGACGGCGATCTGCGGCAGGTCGCGCCAGTCCGGGGCGCCGCCGTCCAGCAGCGCCGGGGCCAGCGCCGGGGCGAGGATCTCGTCATAGAGGCGGACCGCGCGCCGGCCGGGCCAGTCCCCCGCCCCGAAGCGGATCTCGAAATCCGCGTCCGCGGCGGCATAGTCCGCCGGCCGGTGCACGGTTGCGACCGAGACCTGAAGCTGCGGGAAGGTCGCCGCAAGCGGCGCCAGCCGGGGTGCGATCCAGAGCTCCGCCACCGAGGCCGGAGCGGCGATGGTGAGCTTCCGCCGGGGGGCGCCGAACAGGTCGGCGGTGCTGCGCTGGAGGGCGCTCAGCGCATTCTGCACATGCGGGAGCCACGCCTCGCCGTCGGCCGAGAGCTCGACGCCGCGCGGCAGGCGCATGAACAGGCGCACCCCGAGGCGCGCCTCCAGATGGCGGATGCGCTGGCTGACCGCCGCCTGGGTCAGGCCAAGCTCCGCCGCCGCGGCGGTGAAGCTGCCGCTGCGCCCGGCCGCCTCGAAGACCCGCAGCCATTCGAGCGGAGGGAGAGCGGCCGTCTCGGTGTCCGGAGGCATAACTGGAATGACCCCATGATCCACGAATAGATTGATTGTCGTTATGCCTGAACCGGCGGATAACGTCCATCGGATCACCGCAGGAGGTTCCGAATGGTCTCGATCGGCTCCGTCAGTGTCCTGGAGGGCGGCAAGGCCCTGAAGGCGCATCTGAGCGACGGCACGTCCCCGCGCTTCCATGCGATCTGGCTCCGCGACAACGCGCTCGACCCGGAAACGCGGGCGCCCGGCAACGGCCAGCGCCTGATCACCCTCGGCGACATCCCGCCGGACACCCGGATCGCGGCGGCGGCAGTCGACGGCGGCGATCTGGCGGTCACCTTCGCCCCGGAGGGCAAGACCGTGCGCTTTCCGGCCCCCTGGCTGGCGCGCCATGCCTATGACCGCCCGGCGGTGCGCCAGGCCGGCTGGGTCGGCCCGGAGATCGAGACCTGGGACGGGGCGTTGAACGGGACGTTGAACGGGGCGGTGCCGGCGGCGTCCTGGGACGCGGTGCGGACCAATGCAGGCGAGCTCCGCGCCTGGCTGGCGGCGGTGCGGCGCCTCGGCTTCGCCAAGCTGACGGGCGGACCGGCGAAAAGTGGCGCGCTTCTGGAGGTTGCGGCGCTTTTCGGATATGTGCGCGAAACCAACTACGGCAAGTGGTTCGAGGTGCGCACCGAGATCAACCCGAGCAACCTCGCCTATACCGGGCTGGGGTTGCAGGCCCACACCGACAATCCCTATCGCGACCCGGTGCCGACGCTGCAGATCCTCTACTGCCTCCAGAACTCGGCCGAGGGCGGCGACTCGATGGTGGTCGACGGGTTCCGCGCCGCCGAGCGGCTGCGCGACGAGGACCCGCGCGGGTTCGGCCTGCTGAGCCGCCACTGCGCCCGGTTCGAATATGCCGGGTCGAAGGGCGTCCGGCTGACCGCGCGCCGGCCGATGATCGAGCTCGCCCCGGACGGCGAGCTGATCTGCATCCGATTCAACAACCGCTCGGCCGCGCCGGTCACCGACGTGCCCTATGACGACATGGCGGCCTACTACGCCGCCTACCGGCGCCTCGGCGAGATCATCGACGACCCGGCCATGGAGGTGCGCTTCAAGCTGGCGCCGGGCGAATGCTTCATCGTCGACAACACCCGCGTGCTGCACGCCCGCTCGGCCTATGCCGGCACCGGCACCCGCTGGCTGCAGGGCTGCTACGCCGACAAGGACGGGCTGCTCTCGACCCTCGCCTCGCTGGAATCCCGCGGGCTGGAGGCGGCGGAATGACCCGGCCCGATCCCGCCGCCCCGACCCCCAACCTGACCCCGGACACCATCGTCGCCTTCCTGGCCGGCGTCTTCGAGCGGCGCGGCGGCGAGGAGTATCTGGGCGAGCCGGTGACCATGGCCCAGCACATGCTCCAGGGCGCGACCCTGGCCGAGCGGGCGGGCCAGCCCGAGGAGATCGTCGTCGCCGCGCTGCTGCACGATATCGGCCACTTCACCGGCGAGTTCGGCACCTTCACCATGGAGGACACCGAGGACCGCTTCCACGAGGACGAGGGCGCGCGGCTGCTGGAGGCGTTCTTCCCGCCGGTCATCACCGACTGCGTGAAGTACCATGTGGCCGCGAAGCGCTATCTCTGTGCCACCAGGCCCGAATACTTCCGCCGCCTGTCGCCCGCCTCGGTGCACTCGCTGGGCCTCCAGGGCGGGCCGATGAGCGCGGCCGAGGTGGCCGAGTTCGAGAAGAACCCCAACCTCGAGGCGATCGTCCAGGTGCGCTACCTCGACGAGGCCGGCAAGCGGACCGACATGGAGACGCCGGCCTTCGCCCACTTCGCGCCGATGGTGCAGCGGATGGTCGACGCCCATGCACGGGGCACGGGCGCGGGCCGGGGTTAGCCCCTACTCCGCCGCCTGGCGGAGCCCCAGCAGGTTCTCCTGCACCGTCAGCAGATGGCCATGCATGGCCCGCTGCGCCGCCTCCTGATCGCGGTCGGCCAGCGCGGCGAGGATGCGCTCGTGCTCGGCGAAGCTGTGGTGGCCGCGGGGCGGCCGCTCGCCCTCGTCGCGCCGCCGGCCCCAGACCACCGCCCGGCGTACCGCGTTGAGCTGGTCGAACAGCGCCGTCAGCACCGTGTTGCCGCTCGCCTCGGCGACCGTGCGGTGGAACCGGTTGTCGCAGCTCTCGTACTGGCGCCAGGTCGCCGCCTCGCGCGCGGCGCGGATGCAGCGGCGCATCTCGTCCAGATGCTCGGCGGTGGCGTTCAGCGCCGCCTCGCGGGCCAGCATCGGCTCGACCAGCAGCCGGGCCTGCATCACCTCGCGCGGGTTCGAGCGCGCGGCGATGGCGCCGACCGAGGTCACCTCCTCGACCGGGCGGATGCCGGTGAAGGTGCCCTTGCCCACATGCCGCCACAGCTCGCCGTCGCGCTCCAGCACCGCCAGCGCCTTGCGCAGCTCGCCGCGCGAGACGCCGAGCAGGCCGCAGAGCTCGCGCTCCGGCGGCAGCCGGCCGCCGGGGGGCAGCTCGTGCTGGGCCAGATAGGCCCTGAGCTGGGTCAGTGCGCCGTCGGAATCGTCCATCTTCGCCCGCCTCGGCCTCCGTCCGCGGACCGGCTCTCCCGGCCGTGCCGCCGGTCAGCGCGGCCAAACCAATACTCTCCGGTTGCCTAACCAATAATAGAATGGTTACGTTCGAATCAAGCCGGACCGCGGCGCGGGACCGGCTGGTCCCGGCGACCGACCGGGGACCGGAATGCCGCCTGGGCACAATGCCATCCAGGCACAGGGAGGATAACGCCATGCAGTTTCGCCTGAAGCCACTGACGCGCCTGTTCGCGGGCGCCGTCATCGCCTCGTTCACCCTCGCGGCCGCCGTGACGGCCGACGCCGCCGGGAAGGTCCGCGTCGCCATGGGCGACGTCGTGTCCGAGGAAACCCTCGCCTTCATGGTCGCGCTCGAGCGGGCCAGGGACCGGGGCGTCGACTACGAGCTGACCTCGTTCGCCAAGGAGGAACTGGCGATCCAGGCGGTGGTCACCGGCCAGGCCGATCTCGGCCTCGGCACCCCCTACGCGATCATCCAGCGCTCGAAGGTGCCGCTCAGGGTCCTGTTCCAGCACTCGACGCTGGTGTTCTTCCCGGTGGCCTCGAACAAGTATCCGGACTGGCAGAGCCTGAACGGCCAGCCCTTCACCTTCCACGGCCGCGGCTCGGGCACCGAGGCGATCGGCGACATCATCGCCAAGCAGCAGGGCATCGAGTTCGGCGAGCGCAGCTACGTGCCGGGCTCGGGCAACCGGATCATCGCCATGATGAACGGCCAGATCGACGCGACCATCGTCGACCTTTCGAACAAGAACAAGCTGTTGTCGATGGCGGGCGACAAGTTCCACGTGCTGCCGGGTCTGGCAGAGCCGGCCAGCGACGACATCGTCTTCGCCTCGCAGGACTGGATCGCCGCCAATCAGGACTCCGCCAACATCATCGTCGAGGAGCTGCTCCGCCTCTGGCGCGAGATGAAGGACAATCCGGCGATCGTCGAGGAGGAGCGCGCCGCGCGCGGCCTGCTGGCCGACCAGCCGAAGGAAGTGCTGGACGAGATCGTGCCGCTACTACACCGAGTCGGCCGAGGCCGGCATCTATCCGGCCGACGGCGGCAGCGAGGAGGCGGCCAAGGCCGACTTCCGCTTCTACGCCCTGGCCGGGCAGATGGAGGGCGATCCGGAAACCTTCGTGATCGAGGACTACTGGGACCTCGGCCCGCTCAACGCCGCCAAGGCAAAGCTCGGCAACTGACGCTGGCCGGCTGACATCCGCGGGCCGGCCGGCGTGCCGGCCCGCGGTTCCGGCTCTCCGGGCAGGAGGCGCACCCCCTGCCCCGCCTGTCACCCGGCCCGGGCTGCCCGGCCATCCGGGCGATTGCACCCGCCCACGCAAGATCACCGAGCATCATCTCCGGAATCATCCCTCCGCATGACCACACGGATTGAAACCATCGACGCCACGCCCGACCGTGCCTCGGCAGCGGACGTCGCCGGGCATCCGCTGGTGCTGCGGCTGGTCTCGGTCGCGATCGTGCTCGGCGCCTGGGAATACGCCGGGCGGGTGCCGATCAGCCCCGCCTTCCCGACCTTCCTCGAGACCATGTCGGCGCTTTGGGAGATGATGCAGGACGGCTCCATCTTCAAAGCCTTCCGCATCACCCTCGCAGCCCCTGGTGATCGGCCTGATCGCCTCGATCTTCATCGGCATCGCGATCGGCGTCGCCATGGGTCTCAACCGCTTCGCCGAATGGCTGGGGGCGCCGGTCTTCATCATCGCCCAGTCGGCGCCGCTCGCCGCCCTGATCCCGATCCTGACCTTCGCCTACGGCATCGGCCTCGCGTCGAAGGTGCTGACGGTCTGCATCATGGCGATGCCGGTCATCGTGCTGAACTCGCTGAATGCGGTGCGCCACACGCCGGCCTCGCTGATCGAGATGGGCGCGCGCCTTCCTCGGCAGCCGCTGGCAGCTCGTCTTCAAGATCATCCTGCCGGCGGCCAGCCCGGTCATCTTCGCCGGGCTCCGCCTCGGCTGCGCCGCCGGCTTCATCGGCGTGATCCTGGCCGAGCTGCTGATCACGCCGACCGGCATCGGCGACATCATCACCTACAACCAGTCGATCGCCGACTACCCGAAGATGTACGCCGCGATCTTCTCGATCATCGTCTTCTCGGTGCTGTTCATCGAACTGCTGGAACGGATCGAGGTCACGCCTGTTCCGGCCCGAGAAGCGAGGCATCGCATGACGCGCCACCGGCACCGATCAGCCGCGGCCCATCGTCAGCGTCCGCAACGTCTCGAAGATCTACGACGGCGGCGTCGAGGCGCTGAACGACATCTCGCTCGACTTCCCCGAGGGCCAGCTCACCACGCTGCTCGGGCCGTCGGGTTGCGGCAAGACCACGCTGCTGAAGATCATCGCCGGGCTGATCCCGGCGACCGGGGGGACGGTCGACGGTCGATGGCACGACCGGTCACCGGACCCGGCCCCGAACGCGCCTTCGTGTTCCAGGACTTCGCGCTGATGCCCTGGGCGACGGTCCTGCGCAACGTCGCCTTCGGGCTCGAGCTGCGCGGCATCGCGCGAAGTCCGAGCGCGAGGCGGTGGCCGGGAAGTATATCGCGAGCCGTCGGGCTCAAGGGTTTCGAGAACGCCTACCCGCACGAGCTCTCCGGCGGCATGCGCCAGCGGGTCGGGCCTCGCGCGCGCCCTGGCGGTCGACGCCAAGGTGCTGCTGATGGACGAGCCCTTCTCGGCGGTCGACGAGCAGACCCGGCGCAAGTTCCAGGAGGACCTGCTCGCAGCTGGTGGCGCAGGAGCGCAAGACCTTCCTGTTCGTCACCCACTCGATCGAGGAGGCGGTCTACGTCTCGGACCGGATCGTGCTCCTGTCGCAGCGCCCGAGCCGGGTCTCCGCAGATCGTCGAGCCGGAGATCGACGCGCAGCGGCGACCCGGAGCAGATCCGCCGCGATCCGGCCTATCTCGATACGGTCGAGCAGATCTGGCACGGCCTGAAGCAGTATCTGGAGTAGGGGAGCCATGACGATCGGCGGCTTCCGCATCCCGATGGTCGCCTCGCTGCTGGTCTGGGCGGCGGTCTGGGAGCTGGTCGGGCGGACGGGCGCGAGCCTGGTCATCCCGCCGCTCGTCCGCATCTTCGTGCGCATCGTCGAGATCGTGCCGACCCCGACTTTCGCCGACGCGCTGTGTGATCACCGGCAAGGCCTTCCTGATGGGCAACCTGATCGCCATCGCCGTCGGCGTGCCGCTCGGCGTCGCCATGGGCCGCTCGAAGCTCATCGACCGCATCGCGCTGCCCTGGGTGAACCTGTTCCTCTCGGCGCCGCTGACCGCGCTGGTGCCGGTGATCATGGTGCTGTTCGGGCTCGGCAACACCACCATCGTGCTGACCGTCGTGCTGTTCGCGATCTGGATCATCGTGCTCGACGCGCGGGCCGGCGTGAAGTCGATCTCGCCCTCCCTGGTCGAGATGGCGCGGGTGTTCGGCGCCAACGAGTGGCAGGCGTTCACCCAGATCTATGTCTGGGCGGCGCTGCCCGAGATCCTGTCCGGCGTCCGGCTCGGCATGATCCGCGCGGTGAAGGGCGTGGTGATCGGCCAGCTCCTGGTCTCGATCGTCGGCTTCGGCGAGCTCTTCGAGCTCTATTCCGGCAAGTTCCTGATGGAGCACTTCTGGGCGCTGCTGTTCATCCTCTTCGCCTTCGCCTTCGTCCTCAACGAGGGGCTCGTCTGGCTCGAGCGCCGCGTCGACTACTACGCCGCCTCGCGGCACTGACCATCCAACGGAGAGACCCGATCATGGAATATCGTCGATCACGCCGCCGGCGCGGCCACTGGCTCCCGGTCCGCGGCTCCGACGCGGTCTTCCCGGTGCACCGGATCTACTGCGTCGGGCGCAACTACGCCGCCCACACCATCGAGATGGGCGGCGACCCGGATCGCGAGGACGCCGTTCTTCTTCCAGAAGAACCCGGACAACCTGCGTGATCGATGGCGGCGACTTCCCCTACCCGCCGCGCTCGAACGACGTGCACCACGAGATCGAGATGGTGGTGGCGCTGTCGAAGGGCGGCAAGGACATCCCGCTGGCGAAGGCGCATGGACTGCGTCTGCGGCTACGGCGTGGCCCTCGACATGACCCGGCGCGACCTGCAGGGCGAGTGCAAGAAGGCTGGGCCGGCCCTGGGAGATCGGCAAGGCGTTCGAGCATTCCGCGCCCTGCACCGAACTGGTGCCGCGCCGCCGAGATCGGCCACCCGATCGGACGGCGCGATCTGGCTCAAGGTCAACGGCGAGGTGCGCCAGCAGGGCGATCTCAACCAGCATGATCTGGAAGGTGCCGGAGATGATCTCCTACCTCTCCGGCCTGTTCGAGCTGCATGCCCGGCGACCTGATCCTGTCGGGCACGCCCTCTGGCGTCGGCCCGGTGAAGCGCGGCGACGTGCTCCACGGCCATGTGGAGGGCGTGGGCGACCTGCACACCAGGGTGACCTGACCCCGCCGGCTGCCGCGCGTCTAGCGGTCGACCAGCACCGCGCAGGTGGCGTGGCGGACCACCCGAGACGCCGTGGAGCCGAGGAAGTAGTCCTGCAGGCCGGGGCGGTGTGAGGCGATGACGATCAGGTCGGCGCCGAGCCGCTTGGCGCTGTCGATGATCTCGGTCGAGGGGTGTCCGTTGCGCACCTCGGCCTCGGCGCCGATGTCGGAGGCGATGTCCTTCAGCGTGGCGCGCGCGCGCTCGGCGTTCTTCTGCATCAGGCCGGACGGCAGTTCGGCGGTCACGAAGCTCGGGACATCGGCGACCACATGCAGCAGCACGATGCGGGCTCCCGCGCCGCCGAGCTTGCGGGCGATCGCCGCCGTCTTCTTGCCGGCCTCCGGATGGCCGAGATCGACCGGCACCAGAATCGTCTTGTACATCTTCGGTTCTCCCGCTGGTTGACCCTCTCAGTTGAGGCCGGCGGGCAGAGCCTGTCGTTGACTCAGATCAGTCCGTCCGCCTCCCGCGGGATGCGCCTGGCCGAGCGCTCGGGGAGGCGGGCGGTCCCGCTGGCATCGCGGCCGGACCCGTTCCGTCAGTGGTCGCCGCCATCCGCCTCCAGCTCGGCGCCGGGCAGGTCCATCGCCGCCAGCTCGCCCAGGGTGACTGGCTTCAGCGGCGGGCGGATCCGGTAGTAGCCGACCTCCTCCACCGGCACCCCGCGCCGCGCCGCGATGACCGAGGCGACGGTCAGGCCGCAGTACCGGCCCTGGCAGGGACCCATGCCGGGCCGACCGAACGCCTTCGCCTGGTTCGGGCCCAGGCAGCCGAGATCGGCGAACTCGCGGACCCGGCCGGCGGTCACCTCCTCGCAGCGGCATAGGACGGTCTCGTCCGGCGGGTCGAGGAACTCCGGCGAGGGCGCGTAGAGCGCATCGAGGAACGGACGCACCGCCAGATGCCGGTCGAGCGCCCGCCGCTCGGTCGCCGCCCGCCGGTCCAGTTCGCCCCCATCGATGCGCCCGAGCCCTTCCAGCGCCGCCAGCGCCGCCAGCCGCCCGCCATGGACCGCCGCCTCGGCCCCGGCGATGCCGCCGCCGTCCCCGGCGACGAGGACCCCCCCGGCCCCGCTGCGCCCGAAACCATCAAGGCGCGGGCGCCAGCACTGCTGCAGCCTGTCCCAGTCGTGGTCGAGGTTCAGCGACCGGGTCGCCTGCACGTTCGGCACCACGCCGCAATGCACGAGCAGCGCCGCGCAATCGAGACGCCACGCCCTGCCCCCTGCGGTGAACGTCAGCGCTTCGACCCTGTCCCGCCCCTCGGCCCGCAGCCCGGCGGCGCCCCGGTAACGCGGCACGCCGGCACGGCGGAGGCGGGCGAGCAGGCCGAGGCCCTTGCGCAGATACCGGTGCCCCCGCAGCGCGCCGGCCAGATGCGGCAGCGCCAGCAACCGATTCGCGGCCGGCGTCGTCTCGACAATGGCGGCGATCTCCTGCCCGGCGGCGAGGTATTGCGCCGCCAGCAGGAACAGCAGCGGCCCGCTGCCCGCCAGCACCAGCGGCGCGGGCGGCAGCAGGCCCGAGGTCTTGAGCAGGATCTGCCCCGCGCCCGCGGTCATCACGCCCGGCAGGGTCCAGCCGGGGAACGGCACCGGCCGCTCGGTCGCGCCGGTGGCCAGGATCACCTGCCGCGCCGCGATCTGCCGCGCCGACCCGGCCACCGAGAACGAGACCACCCGCGCGCGCGTCACCTCCCAGACGGCCGCCCCGCCGGTGAAGCGCACCCCGGGCCGGTCGAGCGCCGCCAGCAACTCCCGCCCGGCGGCATAATCCCCGCCCAGCACCCGCAGCCGCGCCGGGCTCGCGGCGCCGATGCCGCGGTAGATCTGGCCGCCGGGGGCGGGCTGCTCGTCGAGCAGGACCACCTCGCAACCCGCGGCGCCCAGCACATCCGCGGCGGCGAGCCCCGCGGGCCCGGCACCGACGATGACGACATCCGCCTCAGCCCGCATCCGCGTTTCCCTCCGGCAGCGGGCGGGCGCCCTTCATGCGCCGCACCCTCATTCCCGGCGCGACCTGGGTCATGCAGGCCTGACGGCTCGGCTCGCCGTCGATCTCGACCAGGCAGTCGAAGCAGGCGCCCATCATGCAGAAGGGGCCGCGCGGAGCGCCGGAGACCGGCGTGTCGCGGCCTGCGAACAGCCCTGCGGCCAGCATCGCCGCGGCGACCGTGTCGCCGGCGCGGGCGGTGACGGCGACGCCCTCGATCTCGAGGGCGACCGCTTCGCCCGCCTCATCCAGTCGCCTGAAGCCGGAACCGCTCGGCACCGAACACCTCCATGTAGCCGGGCACGTCCGCGCCGCCCCCGCCGGTCAGCCAGTCGGGCAGCACCAGCGCATGGACCGCCGCCAGGGTGACGCCGCTGTGGCAATTGACGACCGAGGCGCCGGGGCAATCCCGCGAGCGGTCGTAGATCGGATGCCCGTCCGGGCTCATCACCCGCAAGGCGCCCCAGGCCCGCACCACCTTAACCCGCTCGAGCAGCGGAAAGTACAGGGTGGCGCGCCGGGCGAGACGGGCCATGACCTCGGTCCCGGTGCCGTCGTCGAACCCCGCATCCTCCTTGGAATCGCCGATCTGCACCCCGCCCTCGCCGACCTGGCGCACCTGCGACAGCGGCAGGCCCAGGAACGGCTGCACCTTCTCGGTGATCAGGATCTGGCCGCGCTCGGGCCGCACCGGCGCATCGAGGCCGACCATCGGCGCCAGCCGGGCATTGCCGAGCCCCGCCGCCAGCACCACCTGCCCCGCCCGCCAGTCGCCGCCCGCGCGGCGGATGCGGAACCCGCCCGCCCCCGGCTCGACGCCCTCGACCGGCGCGCCGTTCACCAGGCGTCCGCCCGCCCGTGCGAAAGCGGTATGGAGCGCCCGCAGCAGGTAGAGCGGGTTCACATGCCCGTCCATCGGGCAGTGGATCGCGCCGGCGACCCTCGGGCCGAGCGCCGGCAGCAGCGCCCGCGCGGCGTTGGCGCCCAGATACTCGAACGGATAGTCGCCGCCGAGGGCGGCGCGCAGCCGCTCGAGCCGGGCCACCCCGGCCTCGGCCTCGGCCTCGCTCAGGAAAAGGCTCATGCCGCCCGGCTGCGCCAGCTCCAGCCTCGCCCCGGCCGACTCGGCCAGCTCGCCCGCCAGCGCCGGCCAGAGCCGCGCCGAGAGCTGGGTCCAGCGCGAATAGTCGGGCATGGCGGCGCCCTTGCCCTGCACCCAGATCAGGCCGAAATTGCCACGCGAGGCGCGAAAGGCACGGTCGCCCTCGTCGAAAACCGTCACCTGCCGCCCGCGCCGGACCAGCCCCCAGGCCACCGCCATGCCGGCCAGCCCGCCGCCGATCACGGCGACCTCGGTCTCCCTCGCGACCGGGCCGATGGCATCGCTGTCGGTCAGTTCCCGTCCCCCCCGATCCCCATAGTTCCCGTAGTCCCGGCAAAACGCCGCGGCCCGGTTTCCGCGGCCCGCGCCGCCGATCATGGACCGGCCGCCCGGCCACTTTCCAGCGCAAATCCCGATCGATCGTCAGCCACCCCGGTTCACCGCGCGAGGGGCAGCCCCAGCTCGGTCCAGACGTCGGTCAGGGCGGCGGCCAGCGTCTCGATCATGTCGTCGCTGTGATACGGGGTGGGCGTGATCCGCAGCCGCTCGGTGCCGCGGGGCACGGTCGGATAGTTGATCGGCTGGATGTAGATCGCGTGCCGCTCCATCAGGAGATCGCTCGCCCGCTTGCAGAGCGCCGCCTCGCCCACCAGCACCGGCACGATATGGGTCTCCGAGGGCATCACCGGCAGGCCCGCCGCCGACAGCCGCGCCTTGACCCGCGCCGCCCGCTCCTGATGGCGCGCGCGGATGGCGCCGTCCCGCTTCAGGTGCCGGACCGAGGCGGTCGCCGCCGCCGCCACCGCCGGCGGCAGCGCGGTGGTGAAGATGAACCCCGCCGCCGCCGTGCGCACCCAGTCGACCAGCTCGGCCGGCCCGGCGATGTAGCCCCCGACCACCCCGAAGGCCTTGGCCAGGGTGCCGTTGATCACGTCGATCCGGCCCATCAGCCCGCGCGCCTCGGCCACGCCGCCGCCACGGGGGCCGTAGAGCCCGACCGCATGCACCTCGTCCAGATAGGTCAGCGCCCCGTGACGCTCGGCCACGTCGCAGAGTTCGGCGATCGGGGCGATGTCGCCATCCATCGAATAGACCGACTCGAACGCCACCAGCTTCGGCCGGGCCGGGTCGTCGGCCGCCATCAGCGCGTCGAGATCGGCCGGGTCGTTGTGCAGGAACAGCCGCTTCTCGGCCCGGCTGTTGCGGATGCCGGCGATCATCGAGGCGTGGTTCAGCGCGTCCGAATAGACGATGCATTCCGGCAGCCCGGTGATCAGCGTCGACAGCGCCGCCTCGTTGGCGACGAAGCCCGAGGTGAAGACCAGCGCCGCCGGCTTGCCGTGCAGCTCGGCCAGTTCGCGCTCGAGCCCGACGATCGGGTGCGACGTGCCGGAGATGTTGCGCGTCCCCCCCGCCCCGGCGCCGTAGCGCACCGCGGCCTCGGTCATCGCCCGGATCACCTCCGGGTGCTGGCCCATGCCCAGATAGTCGTTCGAGCACCAGATGGTGACGGGCCTGGAACCGGCGGCCGCGTGGAATTCGGCGGCGGGGAAACTCCCGGCGCTGCGCGCCAGCTCGGCGAACACCCGGTAGCGCCCCTCCGCCCGGACCTCCCCCAGCCGGTCGCCGAAATAGCTCCGGTACCCGTCGCGTGACCAGTCAGAGCCCGGCGCACCCGTCACCCGATTAGTCTTACCCGACTTGTCACGCATTGTCCCACCCTCCTGCATTGCCGTCTCGGGTCGCGTCCCGCCTCGGAAGGTTGGTTCGGCGCCGGTCAGTCGTGCGGCTCCTTGAGATATGCAATCACGGCGGCCCGGTCCTCGGGCTTCTTAAGCCCGGGAAAGCTCATCTTGTTGCCGGGCATGAAGCCCTTCGGATCGGCCAGATACTGATCGAGGCTGGCGTCGTCCCAGACGATCTCCTGACGCCGCCATGATGTCGGAATACTTGAAGCCCTCGACCGTACCCGCGGTCCGTCCAGTCACTCCGGAAAGCGAGGGCCCGACCTTGTTGTCGCCGGCCTGGAGCGAATGGCAGGTCTTGCACTTCTTGAAAACCTTCTCTCCATCGCCATCGGCCAGTGCCGGGCCGGCCGCGAATGCGGCGATCAGGGTCATCGCCAAAAACCCTACAGATACGATCTTCATGCTGTCTCCTTGGTCACTCCGACCACCGGCCGCGAACCGGCTGCCGGATCATAGCATCGGGATCGGCGTGCCGGCGAACCGGCACGCCCCAGATCAGACGCGTGCGAACCGATGGAACGCTCCGCGCCACGTACACTGGCATTCTTCGGTCCTGCTGGACTCTTTTGTATCGCGACTCGTCGCATAGAAATTTCTTCGCCAAATTGATTAAGATCAATCTCTTTCCTCTCACCACCGCCCCGGCCCGAGCGTCCGGTGTCCACCCTGGATACCTGACGGCAATCCCGCCCGCCCGGAATGGCAGAGGTTGCAGTTCTCCAACCCCCAGGCGATGCGGCCGTTGTGGCACATGCCGCAGAATTTGCCCTGGTAGATGTCACCCATCGTCACGCGGTTCGCGCCGGCACGCATCTCGAAGGCAAGCTCGTGGTGGCAGACCTTGCAGCGGAACCGGATCCGGTGAAACCAGTGCGGAAAGATCACTGGGCGCATGCCTGCGGCCTCGGAATTGCGGTTCAGCACCACGTCCGCAT
Organism: uncultured Pseudomonadota bacterium; assembly: GCA_963700775.1. Lineage (GTDB taxonomy): Bacteria > Pseudomonadota > Alphaproteobacteria > Rhodobacterales > Rhodobacteraceae > Thermohalobaculum. The sequence goes on along the minus strand of CAVOYU010000008.1, from coordinate 54,183 downwards.
ACTCGCCCCGCCCATCCCCGGGCAGCACCGCCCAAAGCCCGGCCAGAAGGGCGAGCAGGATCCCGGCACGGCGCATCATCCCGACCCTGCCGGCGCCCGGCTGTGGCAGCGGCGACATTCGGTCAGCGGGAAGGAGACCGCGCCGTGGCAGCGGCCGCAATACTCGCCCTGAAGCACGTCGAGCATGCCGAACTTGTTGGCGCCCTTCTTCGCCTCGAAGATGGCCGGGTGGCAGTTGGCGCAGTCGAGCCACTCGGTATGCTGGCGGTGCGGGAACACCACATTGGGCTGGCCGGCCGTGTCGGCAAACACGATGTCGAGGTCCAGCACCCGGATCCTGGTCTCGGGCAGCACGTTGGTGCGGGGGTTGATCGCCCCCTCGCGGAGCGCCGCCGCCCAGTCGACGCGGTTCCCGTCCGGCCCGCCCGGCGGTAGCACGCCCAGCGCCTCGGCCGGCTGCTGCAGATAAGCCAGAAGTTCGTTTCCAGGATCATGCAGCCCGTCGGCGTCGAGCCGCCGCCACTCTCGGCCGTCCAGCACTTCGATGACGCCGCGGTCCTGCAGTGCCAATTCCTCGGGCGGCTGCTCGGTTAGGGGCGCTTCACCGCAGCCAATTAGGGCCGGAAAGGCAAGCACTAACACGGCCATGCGCAGTAATGCGCATACCCATTCTACCCGCTGCCTGCGATCGGATGGGATCGCTGTGCTCCTTCATACATTGGCATTCGTTTCTTGTTCTGAACGCATTATATACCGTCGCGCCCGGGTAAAAAAGAAGCGCGGACGACAAGCGCCCGCGCATAAGTTTGCCAATGTACGTGGCCCACGGAGCCAAAAGGATTGGCTTGAGACCAGCACAGGGCATATATAGCGCAGGTTCCTTACACACAGCTTACGTGTGGTTCTTCCAGGTGTGACACGGCGTCACGGAGGCCAAGATTCGGGTTCTGGTTGTCGAAGACGTGGAGCGGCTGGCCACGCTGATCGTCCGTGGGCTTTCCAAGGCCGGATTCCAGGCGGAGGCGGTGCACAATGCCCGCGACGCGCGCGACCGCATTTTCGAGGGCGCCCTCGACGCGGTCCTGCTTGACCTCGGCCTGCCGGACCAAGACGGGCTTAGCCTGCTCCGCGACCTTCGCCAGTCGGGGATCATGATTCCGGTCATTATCGTGACCACCCGCATCGCGGTGGCGGATCGTGTGACCGGGCTCAATGCGGGGGCAGACGACTATATCACGAAGCCCTTCGCCCAGGAAGAACTGGTCGCTCGGCTGCGCGCCCTGCTGCGCCGGCCTTCCGAATTGGTCGGCGACGTGCTGCGGGCGGGCAATATCCGCTTCGATACCCAAACCCGCGAGACCATGGTCGACGGCGAACCGGCGGTTCTCTCGCCCAGGGAGCAGATGCTGCTCGAGCAACTCCTGCGCAAGGCCGGTGGGGTAGTCTCGAAGGTGTTCCTCGAGGACAACATATACGGCGCCGGCCGGGACGGCTCGGCGAACTCACTCGAGGTGCTGACGCACCGTCTGCGCACCCGTTTGCGTGGTCTCGGCGCCGATGTGGCGATCCACACGGTGCGAGGGGTCGGCTACATGCTTTCCGAGGCTGCGAGCGCGGAATGAGAAACTCGCTCGTCCGGCAACTCATCATCCGCCTCCTGGTGGTGACTGGCATTGCGCTGTCGGCGACCGGTGCCCTGCTGGTCTGGCAGTTCCAGCACGCGAGCGCCGTCGTCGTCGACCGCGGACTCTCGCGCACCCTGGACGAGGTCGCCCGACATCTGCGCCTCGACCCGGGCGGGCGGCCCGTCGCCGAGTTGCCAGCCGAGCTCGCCGCGCGATTTCACGACGAGCTGTTCTTCACCCTGACCGACGAGCATGGCCGCGCCTATCTCTCGGTACCCGCCGGGCGCGAGCACAGCTATCACCCGTTCGAGACCGACTTAGGCGACGAGCCGCAGTACTTCGAGCACACCTATCTGCAAGGGGGTGAAAGCTATCTTGGGGTGACGCAGAAGATCGTGCTCGAAAAGCAGGAGTTCTGGCTCCAGCTCGTCGAGGAGGTGTCGGAGTGGCAGAACTTCCTGCATTTCTCGATCGAGGTCTTCCTGCACGGCGCCGGGGTCCTGATCGTGCTGCATTTCCTCGCTTCGGCATTCCTCGCCTACACCACGCTCAGGAACTCGTTCCGCCCGGTCGAGGAGGCCGCCCTTGTCGCCAGCCGGATCGTGCCGGGGCGGGGCGACATCCGCATCGGCGTCTCCGGGCTGCCGGCCGAGGTCGCGCCCTTCGCCCGGGCGATCAACGCGGCTCTCGACCGGCTCGAGAGCGCCCTCGCCGCGCAGAAACGGTTCACGGCCGACGCTGCGCACGAACTGCTCACGCCGCTCGCCGTCATAAAGGCCGACATCGAGGAGATGGGGAACCGTGCGGCGGCGGCTACCCTGGCGGAAGACGTGGAGGAGATGACAGGGATCGTGACACAGCTACTGGAGCTCTCCGAGCTCGAGTTCGATCCGAAAATGGTGGACGACATCGTCGACCTCCGTCAGATCGCCAGCGACGTGCTGGCCCGAATGGCGCCGCTGGCAATCCGCAGCGGATTGAACTCCAGAGCTGACCGGTGCCGAGGAGCCGGTCCTGGTCACTGGCTGCCCGAAGGCGCTCACGATGGCGGTGACGAACCTGGTGAAGAACGTGATCCAGCACGCGGCCGGCGGCACGAAGCTCGAGGTCGCGGTGCAGCATGGGGGCAGGCTTTCGGTGATCGACGATGGCCCGGGGGTGCCGCCGGAGCTCCGCGAGCGGATCTTCGAGCGCTTCTACCGGGCGGACGGCGCCAGGAGCGGCCACCGGGGCCTCGGTCTCGCAATCGTCCGACGCGTCGTCGAGGCGCATCGCGGCAAGGCCTTGGTCACCGACGGGCCCGGCGGCCGCGGGGCGGCCTTCGTGCTCGAACTTCCCGCCTGAGGCGCGCTCAGTTCCCCTGCGGCGCCTGCGGATGGGCAGCCAGCCACTCGCCGGCCCGGCGCTCGGCCTCTGCCACCTGCTCGCCGGTCATCTTCTCGGCCAGCACGTCGCGCGCCCGGACCGCCAGCGGTCCCCAATAGCGGAGCGCGATCTCGTACCACATGTAGGCCTCCACCGGATCGGCCTCGACCCCATAGCCATAAGCGTAGCCGTCGGCGACGAAGAGTTGGGCCCCGACATCACCCTGCTCGGCGGCGCGGCGGTACCAGTGCAGCATCTGCGTGAAGTCCTGCTCGACCCCGTCACCGTCGCGGTACATCCGTGCCAGCTCGGCTTGGGCGGGCAGGTGTCCGCTTTTCGCCGCGCCCGAGATCAGCCCGAACGCCGAGCCCGTCGCGGGCGGGTCGACCATCAAGTTGAGGTACATGATGCCCAGCACGTATTGCGCGACCGGGATACCGGCATCGGCCAGATTCGCCAGCTCGGCAGCGGCTTCTTCGAACTCCCCCCGCTCGAAGAGCTCGATCCCCCGCGCCACATCCGCCCGCGCGGCGATCACATGGCCTGCGAGGAACGCCGCCACCGCGAGTAGTGCGATCCGCCTCATCATTTCCCTCCCGTCTGGAGAAGCTTTGGCTCGCTTAGCCCATAGGGAAACCACGTCACCCCGCCATAGCCGCCGACCCAGGCGGTGTCGCCGCTGGTGGCGATGGCGAAGATGCTCTGCACGTTCAGGCCGGATTCCGCGCCATAGACGGCGAAGGCTCCACCCTCCCGCAGCGCGAGGCCCTGGCTGGTGCCGATCCACAAACGCCCCGCCGCATCGCCATGGAGCGAGAAGATGTGGTTGCTCGGCAGCCCGTCCGCGGTGGTGAAGGTCTGCCACGAGCCGCCGTCGAACCGGCTGAGCCCCGCGCCCCAGGTGCCGGCCCAGACCGCGCCGTCGGGTGTCACGGCGAGCGCGACGATGTAGTTCGGGTTGTAGGCGACCTTGACCTCGCCTAGGCCCTGCTCCTGCTTCTGCCGGGCATGGTGGCTGGAATACTGGCCGGGATCGTTGCTGAAGCCGATGTCCGCCTCGACCTGTTCGAGCGGCGCGCCGAGCCCGTCTGCATGGGTCCAGTTTGTCCAGGCCTCGTCCTTGAAGCGGGCAAGGCCGCCCTCGGTCGCCATCCAGACCTCGCCGTCCTTGCCGGCGGCGAGGCCATAGACCCAGTCGTTCGGCAGCCCGCCCCTTGTATTCTCGACCGTGTAGAGGTCCCAGTTTTCGATATCGTCCATCCGGCCGCCGCGGATCCGGTTCGCCCCCGACCAGGTGGCGATCCAGACATCGCCGTTCGGCATGGCGAGCGTGCCATAGACGAAGGCGTCGCCCATGCCGTTCGGGATGTTGTAGTTGCGCCAGCTCCCGGCGGCTGGATCGAGCACTGAGAGCCCGCCGCCATAGGTGCCGACCCAGACCTCGTCGCCCGATTTCGAGAGCGAGAACACGCCATTCGATAGGAGCCCCGACTTGTTGTCGTAGGTCAGGTAGGAGCCGCGATGGGTGTCGTAGCGGATCACCCCGCCCGAGCTGCCGATCCAGACGTCGCGCCCGTCGATCAGGATCGCCTTCACGTTGCGCTGGCCGACCTCGAAGGGGATCGCCCGGCGCAGCCCGCCGATGGCGCCGTCGTCCTGATGCGGGATGGCGTCATGCCCGCTGGCCGCGCCGACATGCATCTTCGAGGGATCGTGGCCCGCCGGCATGGTGCCGCCGGTCTGGGCCGAGGCCAGGGCCGGCACGGCAATCGCCACCAGCCAGACGATCAGCGACTTGCACGCTTGCATACGCATCCCCTTCGCCCTCACTCTCCCGGCACCAGCCGGATCACCGCGCCGCGGGTTCCCGCCCAGATCGCGCCATCGGGCGCGACCGCGAGGCTGTAGACATGCTCGCTCCGCGCCCCGGTCCGGAAGCTGCGGAACTTCTCGCCGTCGAAGGCCGCGACCCCGTTGTTCGTGCCGAGCCAGAGCAGGCCGTCGGCCCCCTGGGCGATGCTGTAGACCACGTTACCTGGCAGCCCGTCGCGGTCGGTATAGGAGGTCCAGCTCGCCTGGCCGTCGAACAGGCTGACCCCGCCGCCCCAGGTGCCGAACCAGATGCCGCGCCCGGTGTTGTCGACCTTGACCGCGAAGACGTAGTTCGGGTTATAGGTCTGTTGCCCCTCGACATAGATGCTGAGGTCGTGGCGGTTTCGGGTGCCGAGCCCTGTGTTGTCGCTCTCGGGCAGGCCGAGCAAATTCGCGGCGCCGAGCCCGTCATCATGGGTCCAGGACCGCCAGGCGCCGTCGTGAAACATCGAGACGCCGCCCTCGGTGCCGAGCCAGACCCGGCCCTGCGCGTCGATGTCGATGCCGTAGACCCAGATGTTGATCAACTCGTCATGGAAGGTCGTCCAGCGCCGCGTCGCCGGATCGTAGAGATTGGCCCCGTCCCAGGTGCCGATCCAGACCCGCCCCGCCGCGTCGAAGGCGTAGGCATAGACCCAGTAGTCGGCGAGCCCGTGCATCGGGAAGAAGGTCTCCCAGTTGCCGTCCTTCCACACGCTGGTACCGCCGGCATTAGTGCCGAACCAGACCTCGCCGCCCGGCGCCACGCCGATGCCGAAGACGTACTCGTTGGCGAGCCCGTCCTTGCGGGTGAACACCTGCTTCGGCTCGGTGGTGGCGAGCCCGATCTCCATGGCGCCTGCCGAGGTGCCGACCCACATGCTGCCGCGCTGGGCGTCGAGCGCGAGGGCGCGCACGTATACACCGTTTCCCACCTCGAAGCGCTCGGTCGCGGCTTCGGTGGGCAATTCGGCCGACGCCGCAGCGCTGGTCAGCCCCAACGCCAGCAGCGCTGAAACGGCAAGTCGCCTAGCGCCTGAGCGTGCGGATGTAAAAAACGACATCCAGCAGTCCTTCCCTGTCAATCAGCTGGTCGAAGCCCGGCATGGAGCCGACCCCGAAGCGGACCGCATCCATCAGCTCGCGGTCGGTTTTCATCAGGCTCTCGCCGCGGGTGAAGTCGGGCGCCCCAGGCAGCAGCGGCTTGCCGTCACTGCCATGGCAGCTCGCGCATTGCTGCTCATAGACCGACGCACCCGGTCCGAACCCCGCAGAAAAGGCGGGTCCGGCAGCAGTGGCGAGGATCATCGGTAGCAACCAGCGGGTCATTGCAGTTCCTCCTTCAAACGGGCGAGCCGGTCGGCGAAGGGGGCGTCGCCGTCGGCCAGCCCGCTGATCGCGGCGACCAGTGCCGGCTCGCTCCAGTCTCTGGCGCCCTCATAGCCCAGCAGAACTTCGCCCTCTGGCGAGACCACCACGGTCAACGGAATGGAGTGGGCGTCCAGAATCTCTCGCGTCAGCTTCCCCTCTCGGTCCCAATAACTGGGGAAACCGACGCCGAGCTCGCGCAGGAACTCGCGGGTGAAGACCCGCTCGCGGTCCATGCTGACTCCGACCACGGCCAATCGCTCCGCGCCGAGCGCGGCCGCCAGACCGTCCAAGCTCGGCAGTTCGGCCCGGCACGGTCCGCACCAGGTCGCCCAGACATTCAGCACCAGGTAGCGGCCACGATAGGCGGCAAGGGACGTTGGTGCACCGTCCAAGGTCTCGATCGGTGCGTCGTGGACATTCGGCACCGCGCCGGACGCGAACGCCGCGGTGTCGCTTACCAAGGGCGCTTCCGATGTCTCTGGCGCGGGCGGCAGCGAGGCGACCGCCTCGCCTTGCTCCGCCTGGCCGCGCGCGGCGTCCCACTCCCACAGCGCAGCCATCGCCCGGTGGCGGAACGGGGCATCCTCAGGCGCGAGATGGAGGTACGTGCTCATTGCCCCCCGCGCCCCCTCCAAGTCGCCTCGCGCCTCCATCACCTCAGCCATGCCATAATAGGCCTCCGGCATCATTGGCGCGATGGAACTGGCCCGCTCGAACAGCGCTTGGGCGATTGAAGGCTGGCCGAGCTCGAGATAGGCGACGCCTAGGTTCAAATACACTTCCGGAGCATGCGGGTTGATTAGTCGAGCCACCTCGAACGAGCGCGCAGCGCCATGAGCATCGCCCTCGCGCAGACGGGCGATGCCAGCGGCGAAGGCAGACGCGAATTCGCCCGGCCGCAACGCTGCACCCGAGTTCTCCACCGGCGCGACTGCCGCGCGGGCCGGTCCGGCCTCGACGCCTCGCAGCCTCATCCGCTCGAAGCCCAGACCCGCGCCGAGCGCCATTGCCAGCGCCATCCACAGCGCCGCGAACCGGGCCTGCCTTCCCCTGAGCCAGCGCCGTGCCATCAGACCGCTCCCTTGTGTGGCGCGACCGAGAGGAAGGGCACGCCAAAGAAGGTCATGAAGGCCAGCGCATAGACGCCGACGATCATCGCTGCGCTCAGCGCCGTCGCTTCTTGGTTTCGCGGGCGCCAGTGCAGGTAGGCAAGCATTGCGACCCAGCTTAGGAAGGCCCAGCTTTCCAACGGATCCCAGGCCCAGTAGCGACCCCAGGCGTCTCGCGCCCAGGCAGCACCTGCGACCAGCATCAGCGACTCGAAGACGACTGCCGCCAGCATCAGCCGGTGCGCCAGCGCCTCGAGCGACGTCGCAGGCGTCCGGGCGCTGGCCGGCTCCCCGATCAATCGGCGCGCGAGCACCACCAGCGCCAGCCCGACCGCGGCGACGACCAAGCCCAGGAACAGCTTGCCGAGCACCATGTGCACAGGCAGCCAGATGGTCGCGTAAGTCACCGGCACGGCGGTGTCGTTCGCCGGAGTAATCATCAGCCAGACGACCAGGACCGCCAGGGCCGCCAGCGCCCCCGGCAGACCGTCACGGACTCGGCGGACGAAGATGCAGGTGGCGAGCAGGATCAGATGCAGGCTCCATACGTTGCTCGACAGGATCTCGAACAGGTCCACGTAAGGGCCGTGGCCGAGCCGGATCCAGCGCAGCGCAATTGAGCAGCTCTGCAATGCCAGCGCCGCGGCGACCACCGACAATGCAACATTCAGACGCGACTGACCCGGGGCAGGGACCAACGCCACCGCGGTTGCGAGCAGATAGAGCCAGCATGCGACCTGGAGGAGCACCATCTCATTCAACATGACGTACCCCCTGTTTGCGTTCTGCAGGGCCAACCTTGGCCTGCGTCCGGCCTGCCGGCTCTCCGGCCGCTCCGCTCGCTGGGAGGAACCGGCCCCAGAGATGCACCCCCAGCGCCAGCGTAGCGGCGATGGCGACCGCAGCCATCCAGGCATTGAACAGGTTCGCCGCGATGGAGTAGCCCATCCAGGTCCTGAGCCCATCGAAGCGCACTGCCGCACCGCCCGACAGCGCTGTCACCTGGCCGAGTGCCAGCTCGTGCCGAGCCGCCCCCTCGAGCACAACCAGGACCGGATCCTCCGGCTTTCTGAACACCCATTCCTCGTCCGCGTCAAAGACCGGCTCGGGGATGCTGAGCCATAGCTTCAGCGGATCTCCGCCCGGCGGCACCCAGTCGTTGCCCTGGTCGAAATCGCGCAGCGGATAGGATGGCATGTGGACCGCGCCGGTAACGCTGGCCCCGTCCGGCCCGATATAGGTCAGCACCGGGGCGAATCCCTTGTTGAAGGAGGTGTAGAATCGGTAGCTGTTAGAGATCAGTGGATCGTCGTCACCGACCCGCACCTGGTGCCAGCGGCCGGCGCCATCCGGAACCTGCAGCAGGCTCACCGTCTCGCGCCGCTTCATGCCTGGCGCGTAGCGGATCTCGAAAGCCGCCCTGCACAAAGGCGACCTTGTCGAGCGCCCAGGGGTGCAGCGGACCCGCCTCCACCTCGGCCAGCGAAGGGTCGAACATTGCTCCCTCGGTGACCTCCACATGGCCGCGGAGTGCAGTCAGCCGGTCGGCGCCGACTAGCAGCACAAGGACGGCCAGCATGGCGTGGAAGGCGAACAGCATCGGCTGGGACCTGAGCGTGCCGTGCGCCACTAGCGCGGCGACCAGATTGACGAAGAGACCTGCCAGCGGCAGTGCGACCCAATCCGCCACCTCAATCTCGGCGACCAGCCCCGACGCGACGACCAGCGACAACACGCCCAGCAATAACAGGGTGACCCCGTGCGACCCGGCCTGGCGGAGAATTGCGAGGAGTGTTCCGGTCATGGCGGGTTCTCACAATTCTCGGAGCTGTCCCGCATCCAGTCGCGCCCGGTCTCGCCATTCCCGGGCGGCCCGGCGGAGCCACAGTTGCTCTCCTCCCATGTGCCACTGGTGGCGAAAGTGCGTACTTTAAGCATGGCGTTGAGGTAGTATGGGCCGTTGGTGTAGCCGGCGGTGGTGTTGTTGCGAACCTGCGTGCCGGGCGCGAGGCCGGCTTCTGGACCGACGTCATTTAGGTTCACCAGCAGTGCTTTGTTCTTCCAGCCGTGCGGCACCGCAGCGTGGCACCAGGTACAGCGCAGTCTCCCTATCTTGTCGGCATGGAAGCCGTGCAGGTTCGGCGCTCGGCTGCCACCGAATCCGATTCGAAATCCTCACCGTTTCTTGTGGCGTAGCGGTTGTAGGAATGGCACTTGAAGCAGAGATGATCCTGGGTGCCGCCACCGCCGGTCTGGCTGTCCCATCCGCCCTTCAGGATGAAGTCGTTGTTCGATCCGTGCGGCCCCCAGGCGCGGCCGTTCTCACCCCCCGACGGCTCGATCGTGCCGCTTGCCGTGTTCGAGCCGTGGCAATCGGAGCAGTACATCGTCTGGGTCCCAATCAGCGCCGGATTGTTGAACGGAGCAATCCAGTTGTTGGCGTCGGCGTTGCGGATGCCCGGTGACCGCCCGGTTTCAGCGATCACCGGATGCCACGAGCGGTGGTTGCCGCCGGTCTCGCCACGGTCCGAAATCGGCGCCTGGAACTCCATCGACTGATCAGTGTAGCGATTGACAGCGTTGGTGCCGGGCGGCGTGCCGCCGAAGGTCAGGCCCAGGTTCGGGGGCTGGTTGTAGGCGAATTCCGAGTGGCACTTCAGGCAGATCTGGTACTCGCGGGTGACGTAGGGCGCGGTCGTCGAGGTCGACCCGCCAATCGGCGGGTTGCCGCGCTTTACGTCGAAGGTTACGGGTGGCGCCAGGAAATCCGGCGCCCCGTAGACGGGTTCCACCCCCCAGGTGCCGCGCAGCACACCCGAGGCGATGTTCGACGGCGAAGAGTTCGAGCTCCGGTCACGGGTGCCGGCCGCGTCCGGAATTGCCGGAATGTCGTTGAACAGGCGATTCTTGATCATCCGGTGCGGATGGTGGCAGTCGGTGCATTCGGCGTGGCGGTTCGAGATGGAACTCCGGCCGAGCAGGTTGCGCGAACTCGAGGAAATCCTTGCCGGGCTGCGGCTCGCTGCCGGTGCCGATGTCATGCACCTCCGGGCTCTCGTCAATCGGCATGTGCCGAAGGCTCTGGAAATCGATCTTGATGTCAGGCACCGGAAAGCTCGCGCCGCCTTGGCCGGTCAACACGCCACCAGTCGCGGAATGGCACTGGTAGCAGGTCTCTTCGATCGCTGAATCGCCACCCGTTTTGGGGGTGGTGAAGCTGTCTGTCCCCTCGCGAAGAAGCCGCCGCGCACCCTCCACTGTGTGGGCGTCGTGGCAGTTGAGACAACCGACCCGCCATACGGGTATGCCCGTCGGGAACTCTCGCAGGGCCGCAGCGCTGGAGGTGTAGGTCTCGTTCGCTGCCGCGCTGCTGGCATGGGCCGAGCCCACCCAGCCTTCCTTCTCGTGGCAGGCGAGGCAAATCTGGTCGCGGCTCTGGTCAAAGGCGCCTTCCAGCGGCTCGACCTGCTGGAATCGGTTCAGGCGGAGGAATTTGATATTGGCCTCGACCGTGTCCCGGATATGTGGGTCGTGGCAGGCGGTGCATTGGAGCTGATCGTCGATCAGCGGAATGTCCGGTCGGAAGCCTGGCACTCGGTTTCCAATCTCGGGCGTTGCGCTAGGAAGCCTTAGCTCGCCGTCCTGGAGCGCCAGCGAGTCGGTGTAGCTGAAGGAAACTGGATGGTCGTTGGTGAGATCGGTGCCCAGCCGTCGGGTGAAGCCGGTACTCTCTCCTTCCCCCGCGGGCATGGTGCCACCGACACCAGTGCCGGACATCGAGATGTCGGCGGTGCCAGGATTGCCATCGGTGGTCGCCCCATTCAGCACATTGACCGAGCCTATGGCTATGGTTCCGTCATGGCAGGAGAGGCAGAGTTTCGAAGTGCCGCCCGGCTGGCCAATGCCGATCGCGTCCATCGAACTCGAATTGTAGGGGATGTAGGTCGAGCCCGAGAGCTCCCTGTTCCAGAGCGGCGCCGGCGCCTCCTGGTTCGCCCCATGCGGCGTGTGGCAAAACACGCAGAGTTCGTCCTCCGAGGTGGCCCGCACCTCGCCCGGGCCGGAGACCGAGAGGTTGTGCTTGGTGTTCCTGATGTCCGAGATTCGGTCCGCTCCCGCGGGCGTGCCGGCCAAAAGGATCAGCAGCCAAATCTGGAAGGCGCGCCTCATTGCACAACCTCCAGCCCGGTCAGTTCAGCCAGCACGATTACCCGGCCGTTGAACATGTCGGCGACATAGACGCGGTTCTTCCCGTCAGTCCAGACGCCGGAGGGCAGGTAGAACTGACCGACGCCGTTGCCGGTCCCGCCGATCGGCAGGAGCAACTGACCCTTCGGATCGAAGATTAGCAGGTGGTCATAGATACAACTCGACGACATAGATCCGTCCCTCACCGCCGATCGCCACGCCCTTAGGCCGCGACAGGTTACCAACGAAGAGCCCGAGGTCGCCGAAGTCCAGCAGCGGGGCGCCGTCGCGATTGAAAGCTTGGACCCGGAAATTGAGCGTGTCGACCACATAGAGCCTGTCGCCGTGGAAGCTGAGATGGGTCGGCGTGTTGAACCGCCCGACGACTCGGCCGGGCGCGCCCAGCGTATCGCGCAGGTTCCCGTCCGCATCGAAAATCTTGATATCGTGGGCTGCGGTATCGGCGACGTATAGCATCCCGGTCACCGGATCCCGAGCGAGGCCCGTCGGGCGGCGCAGCAGGCCTTGGCCGAAGCTGCCGGCCGGCTTGCCCATTCCGTCGATCCGCACCACGCGGGCCAACTCGGAATCGGTCACCAGATATCCGCCCCGGCCGTCCTCGGCGATGGCAACCGGGCTGGCGAAGCCTGCGCCGGGGCTGGCCTCGTCCCAGATGTAGAAGCGCTTGCCAGGCATATCGAAGACCGCAACGCCCTTTAGGCCGGCATCAACGACCAGCACCGAGCCGTCGGCACGCACCAGCCCTGCGACCGGGCGGCGCAGTTCCTTGTAGCGTCGCGGGCCGACCACCAGTCCGACGACCCATTCGAAGGCGGTCTGTAGCCCCGAGCTCTCGCGTTGCGACGGGTCGATGAAATCCTGCTGCCCGACCAGCACCCCGGCCAGCGCATAGCGCGCGGGCTCCGGCGGCACCGGCCACACCGGGCCAGATAGCTCGGGCGCCAAGGTCGGCGTGACGTCGCCCTCCCTCTCGGCGCAGGCGGCGAGCAGGAGAAGGACGGCGATTGCGGACCTGCCCGTGATCTCCGCAACGTTCGGATGGCGACGCGCACTCATGACCTACTCCATCATGATCAGCCCGGCGGCGCGCAGCGCCACCAGAAGCCGCTCGGTCGCACGTTCCATCGTCCCAATCGCTGCCGGGTAGTCCCCCGTTTCGCCCTGCTGCTCGGCCACGGCGCGTAGACGGTCGCTCTGAGCGCTCAACCTTGCCGCGAGCGCGATCAGGCCCGGCTGATCCTCGCCCCGTTCGGCCAGCGCGATCTCGACAAGCAGCCGGTAGCTGCGGTGCCGCTCTTGCTCGTAGGCGAATTCCTCATGCGGGCTGGCGAAGACTCTGGCGACGAAGGCGCTGTGGCCGCGCCGGACCTCGCTCACCAGCGTGACAATTTCGCCATATGCCACGTCCAGCGTTTCCCGTGCCGGATCGAGCGCACCGGCCAGGAAATGGGCGTCGGCGCGGCCCAGATCGCCGCGCAGCCGCTCCACCTCGCGTCGTTCCGTAGAACCGATCTCGTCCGAGCGCTCCAGTGCTTCGAGGTAAGTGTTCGCCTGCCGCCGGCGGGCAACGAAGGCGACCGCCGCATCGCTCGGGCCCCAGCTCCTTGCTGATGCGCCGAGCGCGACGGCCTGCGAGACTGCCCGAATGCCGGCATCGAACTGTGCCATCGCCTCGGCGAACTGCCCGGCTGCAACGGCGTCGCTGCCGGCGGCAAGCCGCGCACGCGCCTCGGTTTCCAGTGGCCGCACCGCGTCCGGGTTGCTGTCGCGAGCGCCGGCGAGTCTGTCGAAGTCAAAGAAGCTCTCCAGCATCCGCGCCTTCTGCTCGGCCATCTCGGCCGACACGGTGGCTATGGCATTCTGGGCCCAGGCCGGCATGCCGAGCAGGCTGCCAGCAATCAGCGCCGACTGAACCGCCGCCGCGATGCCCGCAATCTGCCGTGTGTAGCCCGTGTGCCGCGCCATCAACGTTACCCCGGCACGAACATGCCGCTCATGCGGATCGACTTGAGCAGCAATTCAGTCGAACTCGTTCAGGAGTTCAATCGCATCGGGATGGTCTCCCTCGGCGGCCTTGCCCTCGGCCTGCTTGCGCATCTTCTCGGCCGCCTGCCGGTTCTGCTCGATCCGACCGACCACGCTGCCCTGAGGCTGCTTCTCGGAGATTGCGAACTGCAGCAAAAGGAAGTGGCTCTGATTGCGGCCAAGCTCGTAGTCGTATTCCTGCTCAGCGGTCTCGAAGTCGAGCGACCGAGTCAGCGTCTGTCCCTCGCGGATCGCGCGGATGTCGCCCCGCGCAGTGGCATAGGCGTCGTCCAGGGTTGCGATCGCGGCCTCGTAGTCGCCGCTGCCCGCCTCGTCCCGGGCCTTGCCGACCAGCCCGCGGATCGCTTCCGCCTGGTGGGCTGCAGACTTGCTCGAGCCATCGGCGGCAACTCGCTGATATGCCGCGAGGAAGGTGTTTACTGCCTTTAACCGCCGCTCGTACATCTGGCGGTCGTGGGCGCCGCGCACCTCGGCGCCTGACAGCCGCTGGACCTCCTTGTTCACCAGCGCCAGCGCCTCGTCGAGCTTCGCGTTGGCCGCATCAACCCGGCCGCTGTCCAGGTCGGACCGCGCCTCGCCCACCAGCCCCCGGGCGCGGTCCAGGCTTTGCTTGGCGGCGGCATCGCCGCTTTGCTCGATACGCTGCGAGGACACAGACTTCGTGACCAGGTTGCCAACGAAATCCACCTTCTGGCCGGTGGTGGCAGGGTCCGCCGGCACTCTTGTCTGCGCCGCTGCCGGCAGGGCGAGCAGCAACGCTGCCATCAAAACCATCGCCGATCGAAGTTTTGCGTTTCTGTTGAACATTCTTTCAGACCTTGCTGATCGTCAATTTCTTCCCGGCTCACTTCTTCGCCCAGTTCGACTGGTCGGCGAGCTGGCGTAGCTCTTCGGCAGTCTTCGGCTGGGCGTGGCAGCGTCGGCAGTCCGAGATCGGGAAGGCGACCTTGCCGTGGCAAACGCCGCATTTCTGGCCGAGCAGGATCCCCGCCATGCTGATCTGGTTGCCGCCCTTCTCCGGGGTGAAGATCTCGTCATGACAGTTGGTGCAATCGAGCCATTCAGTGTGTTGCAGATGAGGGTACACGACGTTCGGCATCGACCCCTTCACCTGGCGCACGATCACGAGGTCCATCACGAAGGGCTCGGCCTCCGGATCCTCCAGCTCGGACCACGGCCGGATACGTCCATCGCCCAGCGCCTTGACCCAGTCGACGCCGTTGCCGTCGTTGGTCTTGGGTAGGTCGGCGAAGGCCTCGGAGGGCCACTGAAGCAGATCGGTGCCGGGATTGGCTGGATCGTGGATGCCGTCGTTCGCAGGTGGGGCATTCTGCTCCCCGCTCGGTTTCTTCAGCAGCCGGTTGAAACTGTTCGCAGCGCTCGGCTTCGCCACTTGGGCGAGAATGGTCGGGGCGTCGGCCTTCGAGGCGGGCTGTCCGGCAACGTCTGCCGCTCCCAACCCGATGGCAAGCAAGAAGGCAACGAGAACGACAATCGTTCTGGCGCGGTCCTTCATCGTGGTCGCTCCTTTCCGGTCCCGGCCGCTCACTGTCCCACTGGAGCCACCAGGCGGTCCGCGGTGCTGTTGTGCACCCCGGTCCGCAGGCTCGGCTTTCCTGAGTGGCACAGCACACAGTTCTCGACTCCCCACGCGATCTGCCCGTTGTGGCAGGCGCCGCAGTACTCGCCGTCGAAGATCTTCAGCATGTTTATGTCGTTGCCGCCGGCCTTGAACCGGAAGCCGAGATCGGCGTGGCAGACCTTGCAGCGGAAGCGGATGCGGTGGAACCAGTGCGGGAAAACCACCGGGCGCATCCCGGCGCCATCCGAATAATTGTTGATGACGACATCGCCGTACTCGGCGGCGGCATCCTCCGATGTCGTGAGCCAGAATCCCGTGCTGAGCACCAGCATAAGCAGGCCCAGAATGCCGAGCATCACCGGCCGTCGTCTTGCGGTCTGCATCCGTTTTCCCTCCTTGGTCATAGCTGGCCGCCGAAGTCGCGGCGCAGCCGCACGAGCGCGAGATAGCCAAGGCCCGAGTCTCGCTGGAAAGCGGAGCCCTCGAGCTCGGCGGTCAGACGGCCGATGCGGTAGCTTAGGATGTTGCGCCAGTCATTCCGGAACCGGTCGCTGGCGAACTCGTCTTCGGCCTCGCCGAACAGGTCATCGACATTGACTATGTTGAGCCGAAGCTCCGAGCGGAAATCCAGATCGTCGGTCTCGAATACATTCCGGTGCAGGTAAGAGACGTTGCCCGACGCGGTCGCGATCACGTCAGAGCCGTCCTCGTTCACGTCCCGGATCGCCTGCGCCGTGACATTGCCCTGCCAGCGCCGGTCGCGATCGACTGAAACGCTGCGCCCGAGGGTGAACTGGATGATGTCGAATTCGCGCCGCTCGCCGACAAGTGTCCGGCTGTCGCGCAGAAAGAGTCGGGCGAAGGTCGATGACGCTTCGTCGGACTTGGTGTAATCGAAGGTCACCGCATGCGCCAGGCGGACCCCGAAGAGATCGTCCTCCTCTAAGTCGGCGTCCAGTTCGATCTCCTGGTCGAAGGCGAAGCGGACCGGTACAAAGACTAACTCCGAATAGTCGCGCTCGAGCCGGTGCCCGAGCGTAAGCGTCTCGCGGGACAAGAGGCCATCGTCGGTTCGGAAGCCGTTCTCGGCTTGGCCTCGGACATCCCAGCTCCAATCGAAGCCCCAGAGCGGATTCGGGACCGAGCGGTAGTCGGCTCCGAACAGCATCAGCCCGATGATGCGCTCGCCTTCATCGAGATCGGTCTCGCCGAGCGATCCGCCCTCGTCGCGGCTGACATTTTCGTAGGAACCGCGCAATCCGGCGTTGAAGGACAGTTGGTCACTTACCGGCCATCGCAGCCCGACCGTGGAATTCAGCGAGAATCGTTTCCGATCGGGTCGGACTTCCGTTGTTGGTCTCATCGATCCGCTCGGCGAGCGTCCGCAGCGACCCGGTGACCAGATAGGGCCTGTCGTCGGGCCGCCACTGCACGGTCGAAACTCCCTGCAACGCATAGCGGGAATAGGCGTCGTCATCCTCGTCCAGATCGTCGAAGGTCGCTGTGATCAGCGTATCGTTTCGCACATCATCCGCCGGCTCGGCTCGCGAGTTCAGGCGCAGCACTGCGACCTCGCGGCCCCTGCTGTCCTCGGGATCGTCCGCATCGAAGTTGCTGTTGCGGTAGCTGGCGCCGAAGCCGACCGAGTTGATGCCGAGGAACGCATCCTCCCGGGCAAAGCTCTGGTTCAGATCCATCGAAACGTTCTTCGAACTCGGTCACACCCGAGTTGTCGCGATCCGAACGATCCCAGCTCGCGATCAAACCGCCATTGAGATTTTGGTTGATCGCGGCCCGAGCGGTGACCGCCGCTCGGTCGCGGATGTAGTCCGAGGTCGCAAAATCGCCGCTGGCGCGGCTGTCCAGATGCGCGAGGTCGACCGTCACCGGATAATTCGAGCGCGGCAACACTGCGAGCTGGCCGGCGGCGCTGGCTCGCAGCTGCTGGCTGTCGTCATCGCCGGCAGTCAGGTCATAAGCCAGAGTCGCGTCGCCCGTGACACGAGCGAACCAGGGTTGCCAGATGTAACTGTCGGCCGAGACAGTGCCGTTCTGCTGCAGCGTATGCTCGACCGAACCGTCGGTCGCCCGCCGGGTGACCAGTGTCGTCTGGACCGATCCGCCAACGGAGATAGGAGCTATGGTCATTGCGCGCCTATCTTCGCAGCCGGACAGGGCGGGCACGCAGGCGAGCGCGTAGAGCACCACAGCGCATCTGGCACGTGGTTGATGCCCGGCCATGATGCGGCCTCAGCCCTGCAGGTCCAGGCGCCCCGCAATCGCGCTACTCCCCTGACAAGATTTTCTGCACATGCGACGACACATCGAAGGTCTCGACGGTTGCTTCCGCGCGCAGGCCGGTGACAAAGTCCGACCACTGGGCTTCGGCTCGCTGGCGCCGGTAGAGGCGATCTGCCCTCGCGCGGACCAGGTCGAATGCTTGCAGTTCTGCCGGCTGGCGCGAATTCAGGCGCAGCAGCGCATAGCCAACCAAGAGCCGCACTGGCTCCGTGACCTCGCCGGGCCGCAGCTCGGCGACCGCGGCCTGCGCTGGATCCGGCAACTGGCCCTTGTGGACAAGGCCGAGCCGGCCGCCCTCGGCCGCCGATTTATGGGTCGAGCTCTCCCGGGCCAGCTGATCGAACGGCCTGCCGGCCAGCAATGCGGCCCGGATCGTCTTTGCCCTTGCCCGCGCCTCATCCCAGACCGGCGGCAGAGCCGAGGGCGAAACGCCGACCAGGATCAGGTCCACGTCGTTGGCTGGTGGCTGGGTGAAGAGGTCCGGATTGGCGCCGTAGAACTCGCGCAGTGCGGACTCACTCGGCGACGCCACCTGCATGACATCGGCCTTGAGTTCCTCAATGCTCGATTGGACGACGAGCTGCTGCTCTATCTCCGGCAGGCTCGCCTCGATCGATGTCCAGTTGTCAGAGCTGGAATATCGTGCGCGCAGCCGTTCCATCTGCGCCGCGACCTCCGCTGGGTCGCCCTTGAAGCCGCGGCGCTCGGCAGTCTGCGCCAGCAGCCGGTCGTCGATCATCTGTTCCAGGGCCTCGCCGGCGAGCTCCCGCACCCGGTCGGGCGAGCCGCCGTGATAGAGCTTGGATCTTAAATAGTTGCGGAGATAGGCAGCATAATCGTCGCCCGAGATAGCCTCGCCGCCGATGACAGCCACCGGTGGCTCGGTCGCGCCGCTCGGCGGCCCTGCGGCGAGGACTCCGAGCGCGAGGGCCGGCGCTACGAACTGCCGGATCAACTGGTGACGGCGCGCAGACTCATCCTGTCTCCGGCCCAACGGGCCGCGAGCGATCCATCCTGCAATGTGCACTTCTTTTCTCCACGTACATTGGCGCTTCTTTCGTTCTTGCCTCTCCTGTACCGCCGGGGCGGCCGGGAGGCTTGAGACGTATTCTCGGTCAGACGATCGGGTTTTGCAACGCGAGCTTATGCCGCGGTTGCAAAATGCCCGGAACGGCGAAACGAGTTGCTCGGGTCGAAGCTCGAAAAAAACCCGCGGGAGAGACCCCGCGGGCATTCGCCAATGCAGTGGCTATGTTGAGTGCTGTTGCCCGATGGCGCTACTTGACGTGGCAGGCAAGGCAGACGTCGCTGTTGTTGTTAGAGATGCGCATGAAGTTGACCTCGGTTGCAGTGCCGTTGCCGAGATGCGGATCGTGGCATGTCGCGCACTCCACGAAGGGTTGATCAGCGCCACCATTGTCACGGGTGTAGAGGATCATGTCGGTCTTCTCGCGGACGCCCGCGGTCCCAGCGTCGGTGTCGACCCACCAACGGTCAGAGCCGTTGATGTTGGCTGTCGACAATCCGTTCGTGCTGTTGACGAAATCGGCGTCGATCTGCCCGCTTCCCGGATCAAAGCCGCCATACTGGATGCCGATGGGGTGGTCGTCCGACAGATCGGTCCCCAGCACCGGCACCGGTGATCCTGTCATCGTGTTGCCGGCCGAACCGCCGACAAGTGATCCGAGGCCGGCGCCCGGCGCGTTGATGATCGCATCCATAGCCTGGGTGCCGTCATGGCACGTCAGGCATGCCACCGAGACCGATCCGACCGAAAGGATAGTTCCGTCCAGGGTCGAGCTGTCGTAGGTGGTATAGGTCGCGGTGCCTCCGGGCTTGTTCCAGAGTGGCGCCTCGATATCCAGACGCGCACCGTGCGGAGTATGGCAGTAGACGCAGATTTCGCCGTTGTCAGCGCCGGCGGGCGCAGTGCCGGCAAGATCGTGTGGCGAAGTATCGATTCCTTGCGCGGCCGCACTACCCCCCATAAAGGCGACCAGAACGCCGGCAAGCAATTGGATTCGGCCTCTCATTGGACTTCTCCGTACATTGGCATGCGGTTTTTGTTTTCGTTGCCCTTTTTGGGCTTTTGCGAATTATCCCGCAGTACGCGCCGGTCGTCATTGATACATCGCACGCGGCATCACGAATTTGCGATCATGCGACCATTTGCCCGACCGGCCAGTCCTCCGGGAGGCTTGCCGGGCGGAAAACATCGACCCGCCGGAAAAACTGGTCGACCACATAGATTCGTCCATCGACATCGACCGATATCCCCGCCGGTAGGATGAAGCGCCCCGGCCCGCCCTTCTCGTCGCGCTCACCGATCCACATCAGGATCTCGCCTTGCTGATTGAAGAGCTGAAAGATCGCGAAGTTCGTGTCGGTCACGAAAACGATCCCGTCCGCGTTCACAGCGATGCCCTTGGGATGGCCGAACTGGCCTGGATATCGGCCCGCCGATCCGAAGCTGTGCGAGAACGTACCATCTGCCGAGAACACCTGAATCCGGAAGTTCCCAGTATCGACGACATAGAGCCGCCCGTCAGGCGCAAAATAACAATCGAGAGGGAGATTGAACTCTCCGTTCGCCTTGCCGCGCCCGCCGATGGTCTGGATCACGTTCCCTGAAGGATCGAAGACAACAATCTGGTGGTTCGTGCTGCGCACTCCACCAGTGTCGAGGGCGTAGATCCGCTGGCCATCCGGGGTCACCGCAACCGCGCTCGGCCGCTCGAGTTCCTTGTTCACTCCGACAGCCGTGACGTAGTTGCCTTCCGAGTCGTAGATCAGCACACGTCGAGCGGAGCCGTCGACCACATAGAGCGATTTCGCTGCGTCGACCGCCATCCCGAGGGGCTTCAGGAGCCGGCCCACCCCCTTGCGGCCAATCACGAAGTAGCGCTTCTGAACCAGGTCCAGCGCATGCACCTGGCGGCTCACCGTGTCGCTGACATAGACGCGGCCGTTGCGGGCCACGACGCCGAAGGGCTTTGCGAACCCCCTGCCGCGCGCGCCTTCGCCGGTGGCGAAGCGGCGGAAGCGGTCGGTCGAGGTTTCCACGATCACGCTGCCGCTGCCCCAGAGCGTATTTTCGTAATAATAGCGAGCCTGCTCAGGCGGCGGCGGATAGACGAGGCTGTTCGGGTCAAAGGGCTCCGGCTCAGGCGGTGGCGCAGCACAGCCGGCGAGGCCGGCAGCCATCGATCCGAGCAGGAATCCCCCAGTTCCCCTAAGGACGGCACGGCGATTCGGACTTCGGACATCCGGGGTCGGCCGCGCCGATCGCGTTTGCGAAAGCATGCTGTCCTCCGTTCACATACATTGGCGTCGTCTTTTCTTGTCGTCTTTTCTCGTCACCGCCCTACGGGACGGGGGCGCTTTCTTTAGCGTATCCGACGAAATGGTCCGCCTCGCGTCAAGGATGCAAAGCGTCGCGCTCGAAAGGAACATCGAGCTCGATGCTCTCGATCACTGTCCAACCGGTGCTTTGCCCCATGGCGGACTGCTCCTCGCGGGTTGGCAAGGACAGAGCACCGAAACCTTGGAACTCCCCATAGGCGGCGGCGAAATCCATCTGCTTCCCGCCGGAGGTGATGACGCCCGCCGAGCGCAGGATGCGCCCCTCTGCAGGATCGATCTCGACAAACAACGCGAGCCCGTCGCCCAGCTCAAGCGAGAGGCGGCGCACCTGGATCCCGTCCGCGCGGATCGCCTCGCCAAGATCCGCGAGGCGATCCGCTTCCCAGCCGAGCAGCATCGGCAATGCGAGCCGGGCCGCCTGCAGCTTCATCGCGCCCAGCATCGGACCTGCCTCGGGAACGCCGTCCCGCCAGCCCCGGTCCCCGATCAGCACCCGGCTCTCGCGCCCGCCATCCGTGTAGGCGATCTCGACCCTGAGGTAGTCTGGCCACCTCAGTTCGCGAAACATGGCGCCTTCGGCCGAGCGCCGGGCCGACCAGTTCCACCCAATGGTGCGGAACATCGTGCCCTCGGCGGGCAGCGCCACGCCGCCATAGGCGGCAAGCACCCGGCCCACCAGATCGGGCACCGGCTCAGCCGCGCCTGCGTGACTTACACCACTGACCGCCAACCCAAGGATTCCTGCCAGCCGCTTCAGCATGCCGGGCCCCCAGAAGTGCACAAATTGTCGCGCGGCACCAAAATGCTCGCGCCGCCCGAGCCCTCCTGCTAGCATCGTTCAGATCCCGGCGATGGTGCAACAGACGCCGATACAATGCCGGGGCAAGCCAATGTATGCACGAGGCCACGAGAACATGACCATGTTTCGCGTGCCGCCCGGTAACCGTGCCGAGCGCAACGTCGTCTCAATCGGATTCAGCACCAGTCTCGATCGGCACACGATCGACAGGATCGCCGGGCTTTCCCGCAGGGTGCAGTACCGCCGCGCCCAGGGCATCGCTTGGCCAGCAGGCGCATCGTTGCCCATGATGGTTCTTCGCGGTGGCATGATCAAGCTCACTCAGTCGCTGATCGACGGGCGCCAGCAAATCGTCGACTTTCTGACCGCCGGAGATGTGCTGATCTGCGGATCTGGTGACGCCGGATGTTCTCAGGTCGCCGAGGCCGCGACCGATGTGGAAGTCTGCGAGATCGACCTCGGCGACACCGCACCGCTCGAGGCCGCCATTCCGGGACTGATCGAGGCGCTTCTCGTTTCAGCCATCGGTGAGATTGCACGCAAGAACCGGCATGTGATGATCCTCGGCCGCAAGCGTTCGGACGAGCGCGTCGCCACCTTCCTGCTCGATTATGCGAACCGAATGTCAGAGAACGGGGGGGCAGCGGACCGGTTCCGCCTGCCGATGTCGCGCGCCGACATCGCCGATTATCTCGGCCTCACGGCCGAGACGATCAGCCGCGCACTTTCGGTGCTGCGCGAGGAAGGGATGGTCGAACTCCCCCGGGCGGGCGAGGTGGTGTTGCGAGATCGTGCGCGCTTGGCTCGCGTGGCTGCTGGCGGCGCCAACCTCTCGGTTCGATGACCGCCCTGCGCTCACCTCCTGGCTCTCCTGTGCGCCGGGCGGCGGTGGTCCTTGCCATGGCCGCGTTCCTGATCAAGGCTTGCGTCGACACCGGCCCCGGCCCGGCCGAACAGGCCACCGAGATTCTGGCGCAATCGACGGATTCCGGTGGCGCGGGGACCGCGCCCGCCTCTGTTCCCACCGTGTCTGCCCCAGAGGCAGACGGGAACAGCTCCGCACGGGTTTCCGCCGCTGCCTCAGTTTCCGCTGGGGCCGGCCTGGAGCCCGCCCGCAACATCTCTTCCGATCCGCACCTTGCTGCCGGCGCGGCGGCGCCAGGTCAGGCAACGGCGCGCTGGGGGGGCGGCCCGAACGTTACCGCGAAGTCGCCCTGGCGATCGATCGGCGGCGACGGGCTGCACGACAAAACGAGCGACGCCGTCGGACTTCTGCAGGAGCCGCGCTCCGCATTCCGCGGCCTGCCGCGCTCGATTTCGGGCGACTATGTCGACTGGGCGGCGGCGATTGACCACGGGTTGATCCAGCCGCGGGCGCGAGCGGGCGGTGCGGGCGAGATGGAGGTGCTCGATCTCGACATCGTCTTTGCCGACACCAAGACCATGCCCGTTGTGACGTTCCCGCACCGCACGCACACCGAGTGGCTCGCCTGTGGCAACTGCCATGACTGGTTGTTCCAGGCCAGGGCCGGCAGCAGCGACATCGCCATGGCCGACATCGCTCGCGGCCGCGCCTGCGGGCTCTGCCACGGCAAGGTCGCGTTTCCGGCGACCGAGTGCTTCCGCTGCCATAACGGACCGAGACCCAAAGGCTAGGCAGTGCTCCACTCCCCTTGGAGTCCGCGTCTATAAGTTACAGAGGTGGCTCGGGAAATCTGAACGGGTGAGTTAGGTGGATATTCTGCTCCTAATCCGGCAGCGTCGCCGGGACGAAGGAGCGAAGATGACGAGAAGCCGAAAGAGACGCCCCATACTGGAGTGCCCCCATTGAAGTGGTCCGCTTGGAGGGTTCAGATGAGCCCATTTTCAGGAGGACCAGGGAATGGCGGGGAAGCGACCAAAGCCGGAGGAGTGTCTGACGTCAGCGCCTGCCGGAGAGATTTAGGGGTTTGAGCAACGGAGGATTTCTGGTTCATCGAAGCCAATATGGAGCGAAGATGAGACAGAAATCCGGAACATCGAAGGATGCCGCCGACAAGCTGGTCAGGGGCATCAAGCGGAAGACCCGCAAGCATTACTCGGCCGAGGAGAAGATCCGCATCGTGCTAGCGGGTCTGCGTGGCGAGGAGAGCATCGCCGCCCTGTGCCGCCGCGAGGGCATCGCCGAGAGCCTGTACTATTCCTGGTCGAAGGAGTTCCTGGAAGCTGGCAAGGGCCGGCTTGCGGGTGACACGGCGCGTCAGGCGACATCGCCCGAGGTCAAGGAACTGCGATCTGAGGCGGCGGCTTTGAAGGAAGTTGTCGCGGAGCTGACCCTGGAGAACCGCCTGCTCAAAAAAAGCATGATCGGGGATGGGGAGGCCGGAGAATGAGATATCCCGCCTCCGAGAAGCTCGAGATCATCCGCACGGTCGAAGCCTCGCACCTGCCGGTGAAGCGGACGCTCGCCCGGCTCGGTATCCCGAGCGGCACCTATTACGATTGGTATGCCCGCTGGGTCGAAGGCGGGATCGACGCGCTGACCGACCGCTCGCCGCGTCCCGGATCAGTCTGGAACCGCATCCCGGATGATGTCCGCGAAGCCTTCGTCGAGTTCGCGCTCGACCATGAGGACCTGACGCCTCGGGAGCTGGCGATCAGATACACCGACGAGAAGCGGTACTTTGTGTCGGAATCCTCAGCTTACCGCATCCTCAAGGCCGAAGACCTGATCGCGGCTCCGGCCCATGTGGTGATCCGCGCGGCGGATGAATTCAGGGACAAGACCACCCGCCCCAACGAGCTCTGGCAGACCGACTTCACCTGCCTCAAGGTCATCGGCTGGGGCTGGTTCTATCTCAGCACCATCCTCGACGACTACAGCCGCGTTCGGCGTGGCCTCGAACCGGTGGCGGCTCACGCCTCACCGTCGCCTGGAAGCTTTGCACGAGCATGAAGGCCGGCGACGTCACAGACACGCTGGAGCTGGCGCTCGAAGCCTCCGGCTGCGCCCATGCGATGGTCGTTCAACGGCCGAGGCTGCTCAGCGACAACGGCTCGTCCTACGTTGCTGCCGACCTGGCCGACTACCTCGAGGACAAAGGCATGGATCATGTCAGGGGCGCCCCGCACCACCCACAGACCCAGGGCAAGATCGAACGCTGGCACCAGACCATGAAGAACCGCGTCCTGCTCGAGAACTACTTCCTGCCCGGCGACCTGGAACGGCAGATCGACGCCTTCGTAGACCACTACAACAACCGCCGATACCACGAGAGCCTCGGCACCTGACCCCCGCCGACGTCTACCACGGCCGTGGAGCTCAAATCCTGAAGATGAGAGAGGAGATCAAGCAGCAGACAATCCGAAGGCGCCGCTTGCAGCACCAATCTGCTGCCGCCTAAACTGAAACAGAAATCGGGCCAGAGCCTCCGTTACGAAAGCACCACCCCTCTCCGGAAAACTCTGACGACGGACATTCCAAATGGGAAATCCCAGACGAAGGTATCATCTTGTCTGACACCACCTTGGCAAGCCTGTCGGGCGAAACCCTCCTGAAAGTGGCATTGCCCATCGTCCTGCTCGCTCTCTGGGCCTGCGCAGTCCGTCTGCGCAGGCTGCGTGAAGTCTTGGGGAAGTACCCGTTTACGAGCGCGTTCATCGAGATTGCGCTGGTGCTGGCGGGGGGCTGGAGCCTTGGAACAGCAGCCGAGGTCCTCCGCGACGCCCTCGTGTCGGATCAAACGTTGGCCCGGCCGGGGATGTTGGTCAGGCTCGTCATGTATCTTGCCGTTTCCTTCAGCGTCGGGAGGCTCGTAGAGACGGCTGCCATCTCACACGAGCGCCATGGGCGCGGTGATGGCCTCTCGCGGCTTTCCCGCACCTTTCTGTATGGGGCCTGTCTCTTTTCAGGTCTGCTCGTCTTCCTGGCCACAAACGATTTTCCGCGGCTGACGGTGGTCGCTGGCGGTTTTGCCGCGGTCCTCGCCTTCGCGCTGCGGCAAACGCTGACCGACGTCGTCGCAGGAGTCGCACTCACCATCGAGCGCCCCTTCCGACGCCGCGATTGGGTGATGCTGGAGGACGGTACCGTCGCTCAAGTTATCGACATGGATTGGCGGGCAACGCATCTTCGGGGCTGGGATCGCGCGATCTTCCTCGTTCCGAATGCGCAGATTGCGCGTCAAGGTCTGCGGCTTCTTCCGAAGCCTGGCGAGCTTTACGCGGACACCTTTACAATCCTTGTTTCAGGTGATGAGGACCCGGAGCGCGTGAAGTCCCTTCTCGGGAACGCGGCCGAGCAATGTGAGACCCTCCTGTCACGTCCGGCTCCGGCGATCCGGCTGGCCGATGCTTCCTCACTCCCTTACCGCTATTCGCTCTGGGTGCACTACGACGGCTACATGTCGAGCTTTGCCGGGCGCGAGGAACTTTTTTCCAACATCCACAGAGCATTTAGCGAGGCGGGTATACAGGTGACGACCGAGGTGCAGGATGTTCGGGTCGAGCGCAAGCACTCTGCCAGTCGCCTGTGATGGAGCTGCCCTCAACGCGGATCTTGTGACCGAAGAGATTTCCTTCACTTGATCCCAGAGTTCGGCCGAGCGAGTGTCTGACGTCAGACACGTCTCCTGCCTCAAGTTCTTGTTGCGCTCCGGCCTTTGGCCGGCAGTCGATGATGATTGGTGATCCAGGCTCCGTCGTTCGTACCCCTCACTCGCTATTCCACGCCCTACCTCACTTCGGAAACAGGAAGATGACGTTCACCCGGGCGCCGAGGCCTTCCGGGCCACCACTGCCGCTGTCGGCCCAGTAACGAAGGCCTGCACCGAGCTGGACTTTCTGGTTACCGATGCTCACAAGCTGGTTGACCCCGAAATTGATTGGCACCGACCAGTCCTCGTCCTTCCAGTCATAGGTCGACTCCGTGTTGAGAAAGAACGTCGTGGCACCCGGCGTCGTGTAGCTGATAAGAGGCTGCAGGAAGCTCTTGTTCACGTCGCGCCGGTCGTCATCGCCAGCGAAGGACCAGATGTGGTTTGCAAGCCCGCCGTAAGTCCAGGGCCCGGACTGGACGAGCAGCACGCCGGTCGGGCCGATGCCCCACTTCTCCGTCCCCAACACGTCGTCCGTCGCGGTCGGCAGCAGCGCGACCGGGCCGACGCCCCAGGTGATTCCATTGGTGGATTGCTTCGGCGAGAAGAACAGGCTCTGCACCGTGTCGCCGAGGCCGAACTCGCTGTCACCTGGAACCACGTCGTCCTGCCAGATCACCGGCAGGATCGTTCGCGAGATCATGTTCCAGTTCTCCGAGATCCCGAACGGGACCACCGGCTGGATGTTCAGCGTCACCCGGTCGCCGTCCGCCGGGCCGATGTCGCCGTCGTAATTGAACTGGAACGGCACGCTGATCAGGCTCGCAATCGGGTTGGCGAGCTGCTTCGCAAGATCCGCGTCCGACTGCGCCGAAGCGGTTGACCCAGTGAGGGCGGCAAGCGCCGACGCCGTCAGGATGCAGATGATCGTTCTCATCGTCATGTTTCTCCGGGGTCTAAAATTTCCACTGGGATTCCCCGTTTGGATTCCTATCGACGATCGTGCCGCCAACGAAAGTGTTTCGCAAGCCGAGCTTCGCCCTTGCAGCCCGCTGGCTGGCCCACACGGTGACTGTATAGCACTCCAAAGGCTGTCCGGCGCGGCGAGAAACGCTACGCTGGCGGTCGCGGGTCGCACCTTTCCCGTCACCAGCGCCGCATGCCGACGATCTGGCTGCAGTCCCGGTCATGCGGAAGCGGCCTCGACAGGCGGGCCGCGCAGACCGTTGATCAATCCGAGCATGCCCGCAAACACTTTGCGCGGCACGGCGGCCTCGGCCATCTGGAAGATGGCATAGCGAGCATGGCGCACCAGCCGGGTGCCGGTCTTGATCAACCGCTCGCGCAGCGACGTCAGGGACCAACTCTCGATCCCCTCAAGCGTTGCCAGCGTCCGCAGGAAGTTGGCGAGGTTGTAGGCTAGCGCGTGAAGCTGAAGACGGACGGCGTTCGCCGCAAAGCGCATGCAGGAGAGCCGCATCCACTTCAGCGCATACTTGCCCTCCTTGATATGCTGCTCGGCGGTGCCGCGGTCGTTGTAGAATGCCAGCACCCGCTAGTTCGGCAGGCTGCGGTTGGTGACGATGAAGCCGACCCGCGGAAACAGCTCGCCCGGATGGAACTCGACCTTAACCACCACGCGGCGGGCCTTCGACCAGCTCTTTGCCCGGTAGTGGAAGCTGATGTAGTGGCGGAGCACATGGTTCGGCGGCCGGCCGGGGCGGCGCCTGGTCAGCCAATCGACCTGCTCGTGGAGCTTCGGGTTACCCTTGATGCGGATGGCGTAGTCCCAGCCCTCGGCCTCCAGCAGGTCGAACAGCGCCGGAATGGCAAAGGCCGCATCGGCGCGGAACCGCCGCCGGGTGATCGAGGGCCGCGCCTCGGCTGAGTAACGCGCCAGCACCGGCTTCAAGACATCTTCCCAGCCATCGGCGCTGTGGACGTTGCCGGGCCTGAGCGCACAACGCTCCAGATCGCCGAACTGGTTGAACACGAACAGCGGGTGCAGGCACTTCGACTGGAAGTGGCCGCCGCCCGGCCGAACCCTCTTGATCGCCGTGCACCGGGCTCTCGGAGCTGTCCATGTCGAGAGTGACCACCTTCGGCGGCCGCCGGTCATGCACCGCGTCGATCCAGCGCCCCGGCAGATCGGCCAGGGCTTCAAGGTTCTCCGGCCGCGTCAACATCGCCGTCTCAAACCGGCCCATCGCGGTTGCCGAGGCTGCGCCGTGCTTGAGCGCCCGGCCACCGACGAGCTGGCGCATGACCGGGTCGCGGCGGAGCCGGTCGGCGTCATTGACATCCTCGCATCCGGCGAGACGCGAGAAAACCGATTGGCGCAGAAACCCCACGACCCTGTGACGGCCATTCCTGCCCTTGCGAGGATCGGCGAGCATCCCTGCCGCCATGTCCATCAGACCGAGGGCATCGTCGAGTTCACGGTGCATCAGCAAACCGCCGTCGGAGCTGATCGACGCGCCCTGGAACTCAAGCCTGACGGATCGGTCGAACTGGAGCCGCAGAGGCACGCGTTGCTGACAACGGGAAAGGTGCGACCCGCGCGCGCCGAGACAGCGCGCTTCGCTGCACTAAACCGCGATTGGAACGCCTTGCAGGCTCAATCTCGGCCAGGAGGCGCGCTGCACGGGCGCCCCCTGCCTTGATCGGCGCCATCACCCGCGGCAACATGATCGAAGGAGCGGCAAATGGGGAATCCCGAAGGAGACCAGCATGCAAGTTTCTCGAGTGAAGGCGCTTCGACTTTCGACGATGGCCCTGGCCCTTGCCGCAGTGACGGGACTCGCTGCCTGTGAGACCGAGGGGAAGGTCGCTGAGACCACAACCTTCGATGTCTCGCAGGCCGCGCCGGAGGATATCGCTAGGGCCCTGGATCGTGATGGGCGCGTCGTGTTGCGGGGCGGCATCGTGTTTGAGACCGACAGTGCCACCCTGAGCGAGGCCGGCCGGTCAGCGACTGCGCGGTTGGCCGCCGCGTTGCAGAGCAATCCCACTCTGAAGGTGGCGGTGGTCGGGCATACCGACAACACTGGAGCCTTCGCCTACAATCTCGACCTGTCGCGCCGGCGGGCGGAAGCGATGACGAATTCGCTTATCAATGATCACGGCATCGCCATGGATCGCCTCGCACCGGTCGGCGTTGGACCTCTGGCCCCGGTGGCAAGCAACGATACGGCCGAAGGCCGGACCGAGAACCGGCGGGTCGAGGTCGTCGTTGTCCAGTAGGCCGAGACACCGAAGGACCCGTGATAGGGCCTTGAGCGCGCATTGCCGGAGCAGGTTGCGACGGTGATGCGCGCCGGAGCGTCACAGTTGGGGGCGCCGGCAATGTCGTGCGTGCGCATGGCGAGGTATCGCGATTGAGACCAGCACATGGGCGAGCAGGCCCGGACCGGGCCGTCCGCGCTCGATCGGCTCCGACGGCAGCGGCGCCTGTGGAATGCCCCCATTCAAGTGGTCCGCTTGGACGGTTCTGTCTGACGTCAGCACCTGTCGGAGAGATTTAGGTTAGGACTTCACCTGACTGAAGGGCGATCTGCGACACGACTGCGCTCGACCCGGTCGTTACAACCTAGAGCGGTTCCCGTTCGTTGCGAGTCGGCAATGGGGATTGAACGAAGCCGCTCACGCGGCATTTGAGGGCGGGTGGCGGGGATCGCCTGCTGTCTGAGATGTTGGGTGCTTCCAAAGCCCAACTCATCAGACGGGAGGTTTTCCATGGCAGAGATCGGCCCTCTCCGGCGCCGCATGATCGAGGACATGACGGGTAAGGCATCGACAACCATCTCCTTCAGATTTTAGACCACTGTCGTTAGCACTTCCATGGTGAACACAAGTTCGTTGGCGCAGGTCTGGGATGTACGTTATGTTCGTACGCACGCCTTAACCTGCTCTCGTAGAGCGGCATAATCTGCCAGCCACCCGACAATCTGCGCATCCTCAGGTAGTGCCACCACTTCCTCGGCGATTAGCGTCTGCTCTGCCCTGCTGTACTCGACGACCGGCGGACAGGCTGCGAAGACGGCCGGTCTCAAGAACCGCCCGTCGCGCAGCCGCTCAGCCAGATCGTCGCGAGAACGAGGCCGGCGAGCCGCCGCCTCCAGCATCCGGCGTTGCGACGTCATTGACCTTCTCCATCGTGTCGAGGCGCTCGAGCCAGCCGCCCGGCGCGCTCGCCGGCGCGCCGGACCGAGAGCAGGAACAGCAGCACGGTGAGCCCGACGGCGCCCCACTTCGCCGCCGCCAGCGCCCACCGGCTGCCGGCGAGCCACCCGATCAGCCCGCCGATCATCGCCGCCCCCGACGACAGTCGTCCCAGCGGGCATAGACGGCGACGCCGATGCCGAGGAGCGCCACGCCGATGAACACCCAGCGGAGCGTGTCGAGCCAGGGCACCAGCGGCGCGATGGCGGCCTGCGTCTCGGCGAGCGTCTCCCGGGCGACCTCGACGCCGGCGGCGCCGACGGTGGCGAGCCCGGCCGCGCCGCTCCCGCGCATGGTCCGGCTCTCGGCGAGCGGCTTCGGCGCCGGCGGCTCCGGCGTGAAGGTCGCGCGCCGTCACCGGCCAGCGCGTGCCCCACTCCCGCGCCGGCCCGAGGTCGACATGCATGAAGTCGTGCCGCGGCCCGGGATAGAAGCCGAAGCCGAGGAAGCCGACCTCCCGCGCCGCCGCCTCGAACTCTGCTGGGTCGTGGTTCGCCATGGCGATGTCGAAGGCGGCGCCTTGCATGTGCTTCGAGCGCACCGCGCCGCCGACGGCCCTGTTGTGCGCGGGGCTGCGATAGGCCGAGCGGATGATCAGGGGCTTCCCCAGCCGGTCGCGCAGCGCCTGCAGCCTGTCGAGCGCCGCCTCGTTGATCAGCAGCTTGCCGGTGCCGCGGCAGGCGATCTCGGCGGGCGAGAAGTCCGGCCAGCGCCAGGCGCCCGCGGGCACGTCGCGCCAGTGGCGGTAGAAGGTCGTGGTCATGAGGATCCTCCAATAGAAAGAGATCCGCCGAAGTGCGGGCCGGGGCCGGTGGACATGGACGCGAAGGGCTGGGCGCTCGCGGGCTCAGACGGCCCGCCGCCTCTCAGGGCGGCCGTCTGGCCATCATCTCGCGCAGGTCGTTGCGCATCTCGCGCATCAGCTCCTCGACGGCGCCGAAGCGGGCCATGAGGGTGGCGGTGGTGACGTCGGTCGAGTTCATGCGCTCGGCCAGCGCCTCGATCTTCGCGGCGTGCACCGCCTGGGTGCGCTCCTGCCCGGAGACGTCGTGGCGGAGATCGACATAGGCCGCGGTCCCCGCGGTGAGCGTCGAGACCGCCACGAGGACGTGGCCGAGATTGATCTGCCAGACGAAGGTGATGCTCGGGCGGTCCATCGGACGGTCTCCCTCGATGCCGGACGGGTCTCGGATCAGTGGTGGGCGGACCGGCCAGCCGGCGCTCCGCCGTGCCGGCCCGGCATCGGCGGGGCGCGGCCATCGGGCTCAGACCGCCTCGAGCCCGTACTCGAAGCCGGTGAGATCGCCCGTGTCCCAGGGCAGGCCGGTGGCCGGGTTGAGGGCGAACTCCGCCAGGCCATAGCCGATCGCGCCGGCGGGCAGGCCGTAGCCGGCCGCGGCGGCGTGATCCGTCGCCCCGGCGATGTCGCGCAGGAAGGCGCGCACATCGCCGGCCTCCGCCGAGCCGCGGGCGGGGATGAAGAGGCCGCGCACGGCGACCGAGGCCGGGCCACCATAGGTCGAGACGGCCCGGCTCACTCTGGCGCCGAGCGTCGCGGTGCTGACCCCGGTGGCGTCGTCACCGTCGGTCAGACCAGCAGGGTCGCCTACCCAATCCGCATGTGTTCCCGCGCCGAACGTCATCAGATCGGTCAGGCCGAGACCGCGCGTGTCCTCGTCCCCGACCATGACCTCGCTGATCTGCTGGTAGACGACGTGCGCCGAGTGATCGGCCGGTCGTAGGCCCGCCATTCCAGTTGCACCGGATTGGTCCTGGGCGTTGCCGAGTTGGCGACGGAAACAGAGAGGAAGGGGGCGGCGCTGCGCATCCACCGCGTTCAGATACGCCTCGACGGCAATGTTGCCGCCCGAGAGGTCGATCGTCACGTCGAGCGCATGGAGCGAGACCGACGACAGGTTCGCCAGCTTCCTCGAGATCGGGTCCTGCACGGAGCTGGCGCGAGAGGTCGGCGCACGCGGCATCCGAACCCCGCGCGGGAACAGGATCGACAAGAAATATCTCTATCGCATGCTCTCGAACCGCGCCTACATCGGCGAGACGGTCCACAAGGGCGACAGCTATCCCGGCGAGCACGACGCGATCATCGACCCCGAGATGTGGGACAAGGTTCACGTCATCCTGCAGGAAAGCCCGCGCAAGCGCGCCGCCCGGACCCGCTCCGAGACGCCCGCGCTGCTGAAGGGGCTGCTGTTCGGCCCGGACGGCGCCGCGTTCTCGCCGACGCACACCCGGAAGGGCGGCAGGCTCTACCGGTACTATGTCAGCCAGACGGTGCTAAAGCATGGGGCGGGGTCGTGCCCGGTCGGCCGTGTGCCTGCGGGCGAGATCGAGGCCGCGGTCATCGACCAGCTCCGCGCGGTGTTCCGCCAGCCAGAGATCGTGGCGGGGACGTGGAAGGCAGCAGGCGCTCGAGGCGGCGACATCGCTGAGGCCGACGCCCGAGAGGCGCTGATGCGGCTTGATCCGCTGTGGCACGAGCTGTTCCCTGCCGAGCAGGCCCGCATCGTGACCCTGCTGGTCGAACGGGTCGACATCGGCACTGACAGTCTGAACGTGCGATTGCGCATGGATGGGCTGGCCGGGCTGGCTCGCGAAATGCGCGCGGTAGTCGGAGAAGCTGCATGACCCAGACGAAGCCGAGCCCCGAAACGGTATCTGTGCGCATCCCGTTCCGTATCGTTAAGCGTGGTGGGCGGAAGGAGATGGTCTTGCCGGTCGACAGGCCGACCCCACGCCAAACCGACGACACGCTGGTCAAGGCGTTGGCGCGCGCCTTCCGCTGGAAGAAGATGCTGCAAAGCGGTGAGTTTGCGACGATCAGCGAGTTGGCGACACACGAGCGGATCGCGCCGACCTACATGACACGCATTTTGCGGCTGACCTTGCTTGCGCCGGAAACCGTCGAGGCAATCCTTGACGGGCAGCAAGATGCACATGTTCGTTTGGCGACGTTGATGGAGCCGATTCCGATGGCGTGGTGCCAGCAGCGAGCGGGCTCCGTGAGATTGGCGTAATGCGGCCCAAAGCGGCCGATCAGCCCTCCCGAATGCTGTGCCAATGACGCGCCAAAGCAGACACTTCAAAAGTGGAGCGACCAAAACCGGTATGCGTCACCAGCCGGTAAACTCGGCAGATGCGGTATCGTCGATCTGACCCGCCTCCAAGTCCAGAATGACATCATCCAGCAGGGATAAAGCGTGCCCGATGTCATGGTCTGTAATGGTCAGGGGTGGGGTCAGTTCGAGCACGTTGGAGGAAGGGCCGACGCAATAGACCACAAGGCCTCGCTCGTGAGCGCGGAACATTAGGCCAGCGGTGGCAGCGTCGTCGCTGAGCAGTGTTGTTTCCGCACCCCGTATTTCAACACCGATCGCGAGGCCGCGCCCGCGTATCGCACGGATGCAAGGATGGCGCAGCGCAAGATCATTCAGACCTGCCATCAGGGTTTCGCCCTTGCGAGCGGCTTCTTCGGGTAGGGAACTCGGCGACGATGGTGTCCAGCACCGCGAGACCCGCCGCAGCGCAGACCGGGTTGCCGTGCAATGTCTGCATCGCAAAGGAGGTTGCGCAATCCATCACCCATTGCGGCCCGATCACAGCAGAAAGTGGCAATCCTCCGCCCAACCCCTTGCCTAGAACAAGAATATCGGGCCGAAAGCCCTCATGCTCGAAGGCGTGCATGCGACCCGTGCGCCCCAGCCCAACCTTTACCTCGTCGCAGATTGTCAGGATACCATGCTGGCGGCACAGCGCATCCAGCCCGGCCAGAAAGCCCGCCGGCGGAACGACAAGCCCGCCATCCGACAGGATCGGCTCGAAGATGCAGGCCGCGATTGTGTCTGGCCCGACCTCGGCCAGATTGCGTTCCAGCAGGGCAAGGATACCGTCGGCGTCGGGGCCATGGGGATCGGCGCCAGGATAGGGTAGCTGGATCAGGCCCGCCGCCTTATCCGAGGCCAGCGTCGGATGGCTCGAAACCGCCATCGTGCCGAGGGTGCAGCCATGATAGGCACCGGCAAAACCAATAATCCCTTGCCGCCGGGTGGCGCGGCGCACGGCGCGAATAGCCGTTTCATTGGCATCTGACCCGGAATGACCAAGCCAGACCCTTTGCGGCTGTTCCGATGGGAACAGCGCGATGAGTCGTTCCGCAAGCGCGGTGGCTGGGGCATTTGCCGCAGACAGGACCGAAGCCCCCGCCGGGTCGGCAACGGCGGCGCTGACCGCTGCCACCAGCGCGGGATGGCCATAGCCAAGGCTCGCCGCGCCCCAGGTCGCCGACAGGTCGATCAACGCGCGCCCGTCATCTGCGCGCAGCACCGCGCCCTTGCCGCCAACCACCGCCTGGGGAAAGAACCGCAGCTTCTGCAATCCCGCGACCGAGACCGCATCGCGGGCGTAAAGGCCGCTCATCTTCCGGCTTCCATCGACAGCCGCAGGCATCGCTCCAGCCGCACGGCCCATTCGGTCACGCCCTGCGCGTCGGAAATCAGGTCGTGCCGCACCTCGATCAGCAAGCCCGGCAGTCCACGAGCGTCACCATGCACCGGCACGGTATAGTCGTCATGGTCGATCCGGTAGGGCTCGTTGTCGCCGATCACCAGCCCCTCTTCCTGTGCAAGCGCGCGCATCATCCGGCCGGCAAACTCAGTCGCTCCGGCATAGAGGATGCCCGCATGCCAAGGCCGCGCCACCCCCTTATAGACCGGCGTATAGCTGTGGATGCCGACGACAAAGGTCTGTTTGCCCGCGGCAGTGCGCAGGTCAAGTCGGCGGCTGATGGCAGAGTGAAACGGGTGGAAGAAGGTCTTCAGTCTCTCAGCCCGTTCGCTGGCACCAAGGTCGCGATTCCCCGGAATGGCGGTTGTTTCGCTGGTTTCCGGTATCAGCGAAGGGTTGTCGAGCGGGCGGTTGCAGTCCACCACCAGCCGCGAATAGCCAGTGTGGAACAGCGACGCGTCCAGCCGTGCCGAAAGGTCGCGCGCCAGGGACAGCGCGCCGATGTCCCAGCCGATATGGCGCAGCCGCTCTGATTTCGGCAGGCCCAGATGCGCCAACCGCCGGGGAATGCGCGGCAAAGCATGTTCGCACAAAAGCAGCAGCTCCGATGTGCCGTCAGGGCTGATGACGCCATAGGGCGGCGGCTCATCAATATCCAAAAGCGGCGCGGGGGCGGTGGAGGCATGGGTCAGCATCAGTAGATCCCGGCATAGCGGCTGCAAAGCGCGGCATCATCCAGACCGGCGACGATCTCCAGTTCTTTCAGGCGCATCCCCTTCCAGCAGTCAAGAAAGGTGGGCGACATCCAGCCGCAGATCACCGTGTCGGCCTCCAGCGCGGCCAGTGCCTCGTGCAGGCTGGTCGGCAGGCGGCGGATGCCAAGACGGGCGCGGTCATCGGCCGACATCTCTTCGGGGTCGCCATTGGCGATCGGCGGAGTGTCAAGCCCGGCCTTCACGCCCTCGATCCCGGCGCGGATCAGCATGGCCAGTGCCAGATGCGGGCTGGCGGTAGCATCAGCAGCGCGGAACTCCATGTTGAAGGCGCGCGAAGGGTCATACCCGGGCCGTTCCGAGGTGGGGCAGATCCGCAAGGTCGCCTCGCGGTCCTTTTCGCCCAGCGTCGTCCACGATGCCGCCCAGTTGTGCGGTTTCAGGCGCTGATAGGAAACGGCACTGGGTGCCGCCAGTGCCAGTCAGCGCCGCCATGTGGCGCACGATCCCGGCGGCAAAGGCCCCGGCCTGCGCCGACAACCGCCCCGGTCGCAAGGCGTCGAACGTGACCGCATTGCCCTGTAGGTCGGTCAGCGACAAATGGATATGCACGCCGTTGCCCACACCGTTCGGGTCGGTCTTGGGGCAGAAGCTGGCCTGCCAACCCATTGTGGCAGCCAGTTCCCGGGTGACTTCGCGGATGGTCACGGCGCGGTCCGCGGCCTGAACCGCACCAGCGGGACCGCAAACGATTTCGAACTGGTCGTGGCCATATTCCGGCAGGAAGCATTCCGGCGCGCAGCCCGCCGCGCCAAGTGCTGCCATAAGCATCGGCCCGAACGGATCGGCCCGCCGCAGCGCCGACAGCCCGAAGGACGGCGTCGAGGGCCAGTTGGCGCCCAGGATCTGGAACTCCTGCTCAAATGCCGCGACCACGCGCAGGCCCATGGCATCCAGATCGGCCACCGCCGCCTTCAGCATCGAGCGGACACAACCTTCCCACGGAGTGCCGTCCAGATTGGTGATATCGGAATGGTAGAAATGCAGTGGGGTCCGTCCGCCCAACCCTTCGATGCGCACCCCGGCCTCGGGATCGGGCATAAGCCGCAGATCGCCCGAGGAACCAAAGGGGTTGGGGCTGGCGATTTCATCGAACGGGGTCAGCGAGAGGTTCGCCGGTACCCATCCCACGCCCTTGGACAGAGCGCCGGGCAGGTCGGCTGCGGCCACCGCCCGACCCCGCGTGATGGCGGCGATGTCGGTGGTGACAAAGGTCACTAGCTCTTCGGTTTTGATCATGATCCCCTCATGCACCAAGGGCCGCGAGGCGCGACAGAACGGTTTCGGTATCAGTGATCCAGCAGTAGCCACCATAGGCGCGCAAGGCGGCCTCATGCCGTTCGGGCGTGTAGGTGGCGCAGGCATCGCTGACCACCGTCACCAGATAGCCCCGGTCTGCCGCATCACGCACGGCCATGTCGACGCATTGGTCGGTCACGATCCCGGCGATGACCAGAAAGCGGGTATTCAGGTTGCGGAGCACATAATCGGCGTTGGTCGAATTGAAGAGACCCGACGATGTTTTCGGCAGCACCGGCTCGTTTTCTGTCGGCGTCAGGGGTGCGATGATGGCGCCCTCGGGTGCGCCCCTCGGCACATGCATGTTCGACAGCTTGTGATCGAGCGAGCGGTCGCGGCCATCGGCGGTCAGGCTCTCGATGATGGTGTGGCAGACGTTTTCCCCGGCCTTGCGGAAGGCATTCAGGATCTTCACCTGATTGGGGATGACCACTTCATGCACGCGCTGCATGAAATAGCTGTCGGCGGGCATCGGATGGGTCGGGTCCATCATCGGCTCAGCCCAGATGCGCTGCATGTCCACCAGCAGGAAGGTGCAGGCGCCCTTGGCGTAGGCGCTGTCCCGGCGGATGATGTGGCCGCCATATTCGATGGAAATCAGGTCGCTCATCTCACTCTCCGGCTTGGTCCGCGTGGCGCGGCATTTTCATGGGGTTATCGACTGGTTGGTCGTCGGTGATGCCCGACAGACTGCGCAGCGCCTCGATCTCGGCGATGCGCGCGCGCGAGGTGGCCGACAGCCGCATGGTGACGGCGGCAATCAGCGCCTCGACCTGCGCAAGCGCGGGAACCATGGTGTCAAAGGGTGAGAGCCCTTCAACCGGGGCGGCCAGCACAACTTTTGCATGGGCCGCCAAGGGCGAGGCCCAGGGGTCGGTGAAAAGGATCACCTGCGCACCGCGCTCGGCCGCGGCGGTGACGAACTGGATCGTGTCGACCTGGTAGCGACGATAGTCAAAGGCAATGATCAGGTCACGCCGCCCGATGTCGATCAGCGAATCAACCCTGTCTGGCCCATTGCCGTTGACCACCTGACAATCGCCGCGCAGTTGGCGCATGTGCTGCCAAAGCATCCCCGCCAGATAGCCTGAGAACCGCCCGCCGATGAAATGCAGCCGCAGGGCAGGGTCAGTGACCAGCCGTGCGGCGGTGTCAAAATCTGCCGCCGGCACCATGCCCGATGTCGCTTCCAGCATGACGACATAGGACCGGATCACTTCCCGATAGATCTGTTCCTGCGGCACCGCGGCGGCCTTGCCTGCGTCGATCATGGCAAGCGGAGAGTTCATCCGCGCCTGGACCTCTGACAGCAAGGCTTTCTGGAAATAGGGAAATCCCTCAAAACCAAGTCGCGAAACGAAACGCACAACCGTCGGCCCGGACACCCCGGCCAGCGCCGCCAGCTGCGCCACAGTGCTCAGGCCCGCCGCCGGATAGTCCGCCAACAAGGCACGCGCCACTTTCAGGTCTGACGGGGTCAACTGAACGCTGCCATCGGTCAAGCGGTCGCGGATCGCCATAGTTTCTTCCCTTGCACGGTCGCACCCTTTGTTGCTCACTATGTAACATACGATACAAACGTCAATCATTTTGATGTTTGTGAAATGATATTGACATAACGACCATAGCTACACCATGCTTTGTGCAGCACCGGGCTGTCGCCGTGTTTGGGAGGGATGATGCCGCGAATTGGGATACAGGCTGTCAAGGGCACGATCACGCTGGCCCTGCCGCTGATCGCGCTTGCCATCGTTGCCGAGTTTTTCTTGCCGGCG
Source organism: uncultured Pseudomonadota bacterium (assembly GCA_963700775.1). Lineage (GTDB taxonomy): Bacteria > Pseudomonadota > Alphaproteobacteria > Rhodobacterales > Rhodobacteraceae > Thermohalobaculum. The sequence goes on along the minus strand of CAVOYU010000008.1, from coordinate 15,399 downwards.
GCGTTGGCGCGGCTGGCAACCCTGTATCTGATCTATGTGACCGCCGTGGTCGGCATGCAGATCTACAGCGGCAATTCCGGGATCATCTCGTTCGGTCACGCCGGTTTCATGGCAATAGGGGCCTACGGCGCGTCGCTGCTCACAATTCAGCCTGCGGTGATGTCCACAAGCCTGCCCGATTTGCCGGTATGGCTGGCCGGAATTGCCGGGGGGCAGCCGCTGCTGGTGGGTATGTTGGGTGCCCTGCTGGTTGTCGGCATTGTCGCCGCCCTTTTCGGCCTGCCTCTTTCGAGGCTGGGTGGAGCAGCGGCTTCAATTGCCACCTTGGGATTTCTGGTCATCATCCATGTCACGCTGGTTGCGTCGGCCGACATAACCCGCGGCAGCCAGACCTTCTTCGGCGTCCCGCGCGGTGTATCGACCCTTACTGCGCTTCCGGTGGCGCTGATCGCGGTGGCGGTCGCACGGATCTATCGTGACACCAGAGGCGGACTATCCCTGCGCGCCGCGCGCGAGGACGAGATCGCCGCGCGGGCCAGCGGGGTGAACGTGGTGCGCCAGCGGTTCCTGGCTTGGGTGCTGGGCGGCCTGGTTTCCGGCGCGGCGGGTGTGCTTCTGGCGCATTTCCTTGGCGCCTTCTCGCCCAAGGATTTCCATTTCAACCTGACCTTCCTTCTGATGGCGATGCTGATCCTTGGCGGCATCTCCACGGTATCGGGGGCAGTTGGAGGCACGGCCTTGATCGTGGTGATGGTGGATCTACTGCGCCGTCTGGAAGGTGGTGCCGAAGTCTTTGGCCTTCAACTGCCCCAGGTCTTCGGCCTGACCGACATCGGTGTCGGCCTCGTCATCCTTGCCGTGATGTATCGCCTGCGTGACGGCTTGTTTGGCCTTCGCGAAGTGGATGAGCGTCTGTTCCCGGAACCTGTCGTCAAAGCAACGCCTCCCGCGCAATCGGGTGCCTCCGATAACGTTTCGCTGGCTATCGAAGGCGTCGGGCGCCGCTTTGCCGGGCTTATTGCGCTGGAGGATGTCAGCTTCGCCGTGCGCCCCGGTCTTGTTACCGGGCTGATCGGCCCGAACGGTGCGGGCAAATCCACACTCATCAATGCCATCTCTGGCGTGGTGCCCCCCAGTTCCGGCCGTGTGCTGCTGAACGGTACCGACACTGCGCTTGTGCCGGTGCATGAGGTTCCCACGCGTGGTCTGGGCCGCACCTTCCAGAACATCCGCCTGTTCCGCAACCTCACGGTGCTGGAGAACGTCACCGTCGCCGCCGATGCCGTCGCTGGCACGGGTAAGGACAGCCGCGCCGCCGCCATGGCGGCGCTGGCCGTGGTGGGGATGCAGGACCTTGCCAGCCGGCCAGCCAGTTCCTTGCCCTACGGCGCACAACGTCGGCTGGAAATCGCCCGTGCCCTCGCCCTGCGACCATCGTTCCTGCTCCTCGATGAACCCGCCGCTGGCATGAACCCGGCCGAGACCGATGCTCTGATCTCTGTGTTGCGTCAGATCCAAGCTGCTCATCGGATTGGGCTTCTTGTGGTGGAGCACGACCTGAAACTTATCATGCGGCTGTGCGACCGCATCGTCGTGCTCAACAAGGGCCAGATGATCGCCGAAGGAACGCCCGATGAAATCCGCGCCAATCCCGCCGTGATCGAAGCCTACATCGGCAAGCGCCGTGCTGCCGCATGACTTTCACGCCCACCAACAGAGGAAGACCGAACATGAAAAAGAACAAACTCTTGCTGATCTCTGGCGCCTTCGCGGTGCTGGCATCGGTGCCGGCGATGGCCGAAGATCTGGTCATCGGCCTTGCGACCGCGCAGACCGGCGGCCTTGCCCCCTATGACCAGCCGAACCTTGCCGGCCTGCAAATGAAGATCGACGAGATCAACGCTGCAGGCGGCATTGCCGGGAAGTTTCCGATCCAGACAATCATAAAGGACACCCGGTCGGATTCGGCGCAGACCGCACTTGTGGCGCAGGAACTGGTCGATGCCGGAGCGCAACTCATCATCACGCCCTGCGACGCCGACCCGTCGATTGCGGCTGGCATGATCACCCAAGGTGCCGGCATTCCAGCGATTTCCTTCTGTGCCACGACGCCGACGCTGCCGCTGGCGGTGGGGGACTTCATGTTCTCCAATTACCCAGCCGACAACGTGCAGGCCGCGATGTTGGCCGCCCATGCCATCGAAAGCGGCTACAAGACCGCCTATATCCTGACCTCGCCTGACAGCGCCTATACCCTGAAACTGCCGCAGTATTTCGGCGAGGCCTTCACCGCCAAGGGCGGCACCGTGCTGGGCGAGGGCGCTTTTTCGATGGGTCAGCAGGATTTCGGCGCCGAGGTGACCAAGATCGCCGCGATGGACCCCAAGCCCGATGTCATCATGACCTCGGCCTATGAGCCCGACTTCCCTGCCTTTGTCCGCCAGCTGCGCGGCGCGGGCGTCATGACGCCGATCCTTGGATCAGACGGGATCGACAGCCCGACCACCTTCGGGCTGGGCGATCTGGTCGAAGGCGTAGTGTTCTCGACCGCGGGTCACGCCACCGCCGGCAGCCCGCTGGAAGCGTTCAACGCCAAGTGGACGGAAAAGACTGGTGCGGCCCCGGATACCATCTACATCGCCAACGGCTATGACCTCGGCAATATCATCGAGGCCGCCGTCACCGCCGCCGACAGCGTCGATCCGGCCGCCATCCGCGACGGCATCGCCAATCTTGAAAACCTTCAGGGTGTGACAGGGCCAATCACATACAAAGGCACCATCGGCATGCCGCTGCGCTCGGTTTCGTCTGGTGCGGATCAAGGCGGGCGATCGGGAACTGGTCGCTCAGGGTCAGCCCGATCCGGCTGACATCCCGGCCCCCTGAGCCTGTTCATCGCACGGCCCGGGCTCAGCCCGGGCCATTTCCAAACCCGTCAGCCCCGCAGGATGCCCATGACAACTTCGGATGAAATCCTTCTGTCGATCGAAGGCCTGACTGTCAGCTATGGCGCGGTCGAGGCGGTGCGCGGCATCGACCTGACGGTGAAACGGGGCGAGATCGTCACCCTTCTGGGCGCCAACGGGGCGGGCAAAAGCTCGACCCTGAACGCGCTGGTGGGGCTTGCGCCGCGCAAGGCAAGACGGATGCTGTTCCAAGGCAACGACCTTCTGGCCTTACCGCCCGAAACCATTGTCCGGCGCGGAATGACTCTGGTTCCCGAAGGTCGCCGGGTGTTTTCCTCGCTGACGGTGGACGAAAACCTGATGCTGGGTGGCGCCAAACATGCCGCCCGCGGCAACCCTGCGGCGGTGAAGGCCGACATGCTTGGGCTCTTTCCCATTCTGGCCGAACGGCTGCACCAGAAGGCAGGCTCCCTTTCGGGGGGCGAACAGCAGATGCTGGCCATCGCGCGTGCGCTTATGTCCTCACCGGATCTCTTGCTTCTGGACGAACCCTCGCTTGGCCTTGCCCCGCAAGTCGTTGACCGGATCTTCGATCTGATCGGCAATCTGCGGGATCGTGGGCTGACCATCCTTCTGGTCGAACAGAACGTGGTGCAATCGCTCGAAGTCGCAGATCGCGGCTATGTGCTGGCCAATGGCCGGGTTGAGCTGCAGGGCAGCGCAGCCGACCTGCGTGCTTCCCCCGAAATCCAAGACGCCTACCTCGGCGCATAAGGCCACGGACATGAGCATGGACATCTTCTTGCAGCAACTTCTCAACGCCCTCAGCCTCGGTGGGACTTACGCGCTTCTGGCGCTCGGGCTGGCAGTGGTGTTCTCGATCATCGGCTTGATCAACTTTGCGCATGGCGAGCTGATGACAGTCACCGGCTATGCGATCTGCTTCGCGCTGATCTGGGGCTTACCCTTCCCCTTGGCCGTTATTGCCGGACTGGTGGTCGCGATAACTGCGGCCCTCTTGATGGAGCGCATCGCCTTTCGCCCGGTGCGAGGGGCATCCGGCACAACCCTGCTGCTGACCAGCTTTGCCGTCAGCGCCATCCTGCGCGTGCTGTTCCAGAACATCATATCGGCCCGCCCGATCCCGGTTTCCATTCCCTCTTCGATGTCAGGCGTTGTGACCATCGGATCGCTACATCTGGGCATGATCCAGCTGACCTCGATCGTCGTGACACTGGTCATGCTTCTCGGGCTTAACCTGTTTCTGCACCGCACGATGGCGGGCAGGGCAATGCGCGCCGCTTCAGAGGATTTCGCGGTGCTGCGCCTGATGGGGATACGCGCCAATTTCGTCGTGGCCACCGCCTTTGCGATCTCGGGCCTCCTCGCAGGGGTGGCGGGCCTTCTCTGGGTGGCGCAGCGCGGCAGCGTCGATCCGCTGATGGGGGCGCTGCCGGTGCTGAAAGCCTTCATCGCCGCGATCATCGGCGGGCTGGGCAGCCTGTCAGGAGCGGTTGCCGGAGGCTTCCTTCTGGGGTTCATCGAGGTGATCCTGCAAGCCTACCTGCCCGACAGCCTGCTGCCTTACCGCGATGCCTTCGCCATCGTACTGGTGATCGCAGTCCTGCTGTTCCGACCTCAGGGCCTCCTGGCGCGCAAGACACTGGTCAAGCTTTAATCGGCTGTCCCCAATTGTCCAAAGGAAAGACCATGAACCCCAAGACCCGTGCGCTGAACACGGTGCCCTTCGTCAGCGTCGAGAACATGATGAACCTTGTTCGCGACATCGGTCTGGAACGGTTCCTGACCGAACTGTCGCTCTACATCGCCGAGGACTTTCGGCGCTGGCCGTTGTTTGACAAGACCCCCCGCGTCGCTGCGCATTCCCGCGACGGGGTGATCGAGCTGATGCCGACTTCGGACGGCATCGCCTATGGGTTCAAGTATGTGAACGGTCATCCGAAGAACACTCGGGACGGGCTGCAGACCGTCACCGCTTATCGGCTTCCTGTCCGATGTGGCGACCGGCTATCCCGTGCTGATGACGGAAATGACCATCCTGACGGCGCTGCGCACTGCCGCCACCTCGGCGTTGGTGGCGCAGCACTTGATGCCCCATCGGGCGACAGTGATGGCGCTGATCGGCAACGGCGCCCAGTCGGAGTTCCAGGCGTTGGCCTTCAAGGCGATCTGCGGGATCGACGAGGTCCGGCTTTACGACATCGACCCCTCGGCTACTCGGCGTTGTGCCGCGAACCTTGCGGGCCGTGGACTGAAGGTGACCGCCTGCGAAAGCGCGCAAGAGGCTGTTCTGGGTGCGGACATCATCACCACGGTCACATCGGACAAGACCAACGCCACGATCCTGACAGACAACATGGTGGGCGAGGGCGTGCATATCAACGCGGTGGGCGGCGACTGTCCGGGCAAGACCGAGCTGCACCGCGATATCCTCACCCGTTCGCGCATCTTTGTCGAATACCTCCCGCAGACCCGGATCGAGGGTGAGATCCAGCAGCTTCCTGCCGATCATCCGGTCACCGAGTTCTGGCAGGTGCTGACCGGCACTTCCAAGGGGCGGACCTCGGCCAAGGAGATTACCCTTTTTGACAGCGTCGGGTTCGCTACCGAGGATTTCAGCGCACTTCGCTATGTGCAGGAATTGCTGCGCGACTACCCAAGATGCGAAGATCTTGATCTGTTGGCCGACCCGGACGACCCGCGCGATCTGTTCGGAATGCTTCTGCGCGCAGGAGTTGCCTGACCGCACCACCAATCGGCACGTTCAGCCTTCGAGTGTCCGCTCTATCTCCCTCACGAAAGCCTATTGCCTTGTGGTCAAGGACCGCTTGCCGCCCTCACCCGCCGTTCAAACCGAACCTCCAAGGCGAGCAGCGAAGGTGTAACCGTCCGGTCTGACCGCTACCCCTTCCACCGCCACGGGAACAGGTCATCGGCCTTTGTGATCTTGTAGTCTGGCATGCGGGCCAGGGTGTCTGCGAGCCAGGCGTGGGGCTCGATGGCGTTGAGCTTGGCTGTTTCGATCAGGGTGTAGGCGATGGCAGCGGCCTTGCCGCCCGCCTCGGAGCCGACGAAGAGGTAATTCTTCCGCCCGAGGGCGATGGCGCGCATGCCGCGTTCGGCGGCGTTGTTATCGGGCATGTTGATCGCGACGTCCCCGGCTTGGTCACCGCTTTGAGCCACGTCATGGTAGAAGCGAGTGCCGGGACAGGGGCGTCGGAGTGCAAGAGAGCGGGCAGGCCGAATTGACGATGAGCTGCGAGCTCGTGTTGTTATCTGGCCGCCCCTGCGACCAGCCCGGCTGCGCTGCGAGCGCGAATCCGTAGATGTCGCACAACCCCCGGATCAGCCGCGCCAATGCTTCGGGATCGTAGCTGCCGCTGATCCGCATCTGGTGGCCACCCGCCAGCTCGATCTCGATATGGTTCTCAGCAGCAGGTACCGGTGGGGTCACCAAGGCTTCCTTGACGATCTCCACCGGCAGAAAGCGCAAACCCACTTCTTCCGGCCCCGCCCCCGGCTTGGGCCGATACTGCGGATCGCGCAGCCATTTGAAGATCAGGTTCGCGTTCACCGTATAGCGAAGCGCCACCTGAGCCACGGAAACGCCCGGCGCAGTCGTCTGCAAGCAGATCGACCGCTTCTCCTCATCCGTCCAAAGCCGCCTCGTCCGCCGCGCCATCAAGCACCAAAGTGTCCACCAACGATAGCGGACACTAACCGGCACTCTCAGCACGCGGCAGAGCGGTCAGCCCGGACGCTTACGCGAAGGTTCGACAACAGTCCCAAGATGTGCGGGCGCCACTCCGATCCAACCCCAATCCAGTGTTCCTGAAAGCTGTTCCTTTGCAATACCTTACAACCTGAACACCAAAACAGCACAGGCAACAGGTCTGGATAATATCGGCCCAGAGAGACCACTTTCGGTCCTCCTTGCACCCAGCTCAGTGCTCAGCCCCACCCGCATAACCCTCGAAAACAACGAGAAAATCCTGCCGCCTCCGGATCGGGAGAACGCTTTCGCGAGGGCAAGTGGCGGAGGGGATGGGCCTGACGTCCAACCTTCTTTTGTGGATGCCGCTCGGTTTGCAAGGAATTTCTGATCGTCTGGACATGTGATCGAGTGCGTACTTTTGTCAGGCCTGTTCGTGCGGCTGACATGGCGCCGCTGGCCGGGATGGTGATGCGCGGACCGGGGCCAAATCTCCGACAGCGAGCTCGAGGCTCGGAGAAGGTTTCTGGTTTGCCCGACCCGGATCATGTCGATCATGTGCCCATTCAGATCATGCCTTCCTCACAACTCGGTGGCCCGGATGGCCCGGCCGACGCCGGATCAGGCGCCGATCAGCACCGGGCCGCGATAGATCTTCACCGCGCGTCAGCATCGCCCAGATGCCGCGCGCCATCTTGTTCGCCAGTGCGACCGCCACGACCGGGATCGGCTTGCGCTCCAGCATCCGCGCCAGCCACGACCCCTTCGGAGCACCCCGGCGCGAGGCCCAGCGGATCACCGCGGTCGCCCCGATGACCAGCAATCGCCGGATGTCGCGCTGCCCCATCTTCGAGGTCTTCCCCAGCTTCTGCTTGCCGCCGCGTGGAATGCTGCCGCGGCACCAGGCCGAGCCAGGCGGCGAAGTCGCGGCCGCGCCGGAACTGCTCCATCGGCGGCGCGAAGGTCTCGACCGCGAGCGCGGTGATCGGCCCGACGCCCGGCATCGTCTGCAGCTGGCGCGGCATTTCGGCTTCGTTCGACATGGCCGCGATCCTGGCTTTCAGCGCATCGATCCGGTCGGTCAGGTGGGCGATCTGCTCGAGGAGCATCCGGCAGATGTCGCGGGCGAGTTCAGGAATGTCGGCGTCGGGATCTTCGACGACCTTCGCCAGGCGCGGCACATAGCCGATGCCCTCGGGGGCGACATGGCCGAACTCGTAGAGATGCGACCGCAGCGCGTTCACGGCTTCGGTGCGTTGCTTCACGAGCTGCTCGCGCGTCCGAAACGCGACCGCCCGCGCCTGCTGGTCCGCCGACTTGGGTTCGACGAAGCGCATGGTCGGCCGCAGCGCCGCCTCGACGATCGCCTCCGCATCGGCCGCGTCGTTCTTCTGCCGCTTGATGAACGGCTTGACGTAGTGCGGCGCGATCAGCCGGACCTCATGCCCGTGCCGCGCCATTTCCCGTGCCCAGTGATGCGCGCTGGCGCAGGCCTCCATCGCCACCGAGGCACGGCGGCTGCTCCGCCATGAACCGCGCGAATTGCGGCCGCGACAGCTTCTTGCGGAACACGACCGACCCGTCCGCCGCCGCGCCATGCACCTGGAACACGTTCTTTGCCAGATCGACGCCGATGATGGTAACTTCTCCCATGGATGCCCTCTCCTTCAGCTTGTGCTTCGACACCACGAGTTTGGCACATCGCGATGCCGTCAGGGGAGAGCGGCATCCACCCCATCTCCACCTTAAGGGATTGTTTTTGAATGACATCTCTTTGCGTCTTGATGTCCATGGATGCCGAGGCCGGGAGCCATCACCGAGCGTCCAGATCAGGCTACCGTCGGTTCGGCCCGTTCTGCGCGCGCCTGGCGGGAACGCGATCCTGTCGGACCGCCATAGAGTGGGCAGATGGCAAGAGCCACGGTGCAGATGGGGGAGTCGGCGAATGGCTGTCGCCGTTCTTGAAGCCGGTGACGACGAATATGCGCCCCTTCAACAACCTTTCAATGATCGAAATCAAGGCAGCGCTCCTGCTGGACGTGCCAATTGGCGCTCATGGAACTGCCCTTCACGCAAGAAGCGTTCTTCGCGGTTTTCGGTCGGTACAACACCACAGTCTGGCCGCTGATCCCGATTTTCTACCTGCTCGGCGCTGCGTCCGTGGCGCTGCTGTTCCGGCCGAGCAGGGCTGCGGCCCTCTTTACCTCGCTGACGCTCGCAGCCATGTGGCTCGTGAACGGCGCAGGCTACCACTGGACCTTCTTCCGTGAGATCAACCCTGCGGCGGCGATCTTCGGCGCAGTCTTCGTGCTGCAGGCGGCTCTGCTGGTCTTCCTGTCCTTGCGAAACGCTGACCTGCGTTTCACGGCGCGAGGAGATGTGCGGTCGGTCGTGGGACTGATGCTCGTTCTCTTCGCCGCCATCCTTTACCCTGCGTGGGGTTGGATCTCTGGTCATGTCTGGCCTGGGATGCCAGCGTTCGGCGTCGCCCCTTGTCCGACGACCATGTTCACCATCGGCATCTTGTTGATGGGCTCCTGGCACGTGGTGCGATGGTTGCTGATCCTGCCCGGCCTCTGGTCCGCAGTGGGCGGCAGTGCGGCGATCCTCCTCGGCGTCCCGCAAGATTTCGGATTGTTGGCCGCGCTGGCGCTTCTGATCCTGCTAGCCGTTGCACGGTTTGCAGGCAGCGGTCTGGCTCGTCACGGCAAGGCCGACCTCGCGTCTTGACCCACGACCGGAATTCAGAGCTGTGACGCCCAGCGGGGGTGCTGGTCGTCCACGACAAACGGATGTGCGTGACGCCGCGCACCCTTGAGATGGGGGTGGTCGAGCGGCAGGTTGTCATGGCTGTGCTCGAGGATCACCGGAGCTGGTTTCTTCCCACCGGGCGATATCATCCGCCCACGCTTCTGCCCGCCCCAACGAAAACGGCCCGCCCGCCTCGACTGAGAGCGCTAGCTTGCGCAGCTCGCCCAGCCAGATGTCGCGCTTCACTCGCGCCTCGGTGAGCCGCCGGGTCTCAAGACCGATGCTGATTTTCAGGCCGAACGGTTTGCCGGTTTGGGGTTTGAGTTTCCCGACCAGCGCCTTCGGCGTGGCCATTCTAAGCGCCCAGCCAGTTCCCGGTCCTCTCGGCTGTTTCAGGTATCGCATGTCCTCACCCTCCGTGTGGTCCAAGTTGGACAACGGGCGCGATGGACACATGGAGATTTTCTCTTGTTTTTCAGTATGTTGGAGATGATGGCGGAGAGGGTGGGATTCGAACCCACGGTACCCATTGGGTACAACGGTTTTCGAGACCGCCCCGTTCGACCGCTCCGGCACCTCTCCGCGCCCGGGCGCTGGGCCCGGAGTGCGCGGAACCTAGTCAGGAAGCCGGGGCCGTGCAAGTGCGAAAATGTCGCCGTCCGCGGGCGCGCCCTGCGCCATCTTTCCGACCGGCGCGGAACCCGTTCCGGGGTCCGGCCGCCGGCGCTTCGCCCGCCGGGGCGCCAGGTTCGACCGCATACTTGACAAGGCCGGACGCCCCGCTCATAAGGTCCGCTCCGTTGCGGACCCCGGTCCGCGGCGGCCGAATGGTATCGCCCGGGAGACCGGGCGCGCTGTCCGAGGCGGCCCGCCAGGGCCACGAAGTTCCCGGCGCTCGGCCGGGGCGCCGAAGGACGCGGCAGCAAGGACAGGACTATGTTCGCAGTGATCAAGAGCGGCGGCAAGCAGTACCGCGTCTCGGCCGGAGACCGGTTCACCGTCGAGAAGCTGCCGGCCGAGGCCGGCGCGACCGTCGAATTCAACGAAGTGCTGATGCTGGGCGGCGACGCGCCGAAGATCGGCGCCCCGCTGGTCGAGGGCGCGGTGGTCATGGCCGAGGTGGTCGAGCAGACCCGCGGCCCCAAGGTGCTGTCGTTCAAGAAGCGCCGGCGCAAACACGGCTCGAAGCGGATCCGCGGCCATCGCCAGCATCTGACCATGGTCGAGATCACCGAGATCCTGGCCGACGGCGCATCGGCCGCAAAGCCCAAGGCAAGCAAGGCCGCGGCGAAGACCCCGAAGAAGGCCAAGGCCGAGACCAAGGCGGAGACCAAGGCCGAATCCGGGGCGGATGCCGCCCCCGAGACCGGCGACGGCGCGGCCGAGTAAGAGGAGAGACTCAGATGGCACACAAGAAGGCAGGCGGTTCCTCCCGCAACGGGCGCGACAGCATCGGCCGGCGCCTGGGCGTCAAGAAGTATGGCGGAGAGGCCGTGCTTTCCGGCAACATCCTGGTCCGCCAGCGCGGCACCAAGTGGTGGCCGGGCGAGAATGTGGGCCTCGGCAAGGATCACACGATCTTCGCCACCACCGAGGGCAAGGTGAAGTACCACCGCGGCCTGAAGGGCCGGGTCTTCGTGTCGGTCGTCCCGGCGCCGGAGGCAGCCGAGTAAGCCGACCTCCAGGGCAACGGAATTCAGCGGGGATCGGCAGCCGGGCCGGTCCCCTTTTTCGTTCAGACGCAGGAAGTTGCGGAATATGGTTGCGACGATCCGCACCGCGAGACTGGAACTCCGCCCGCTCCGCACGTCGGATGCGGGTCCGATCACCATGCACGCCTCGGACAGGCGGGTCGCATGGATGACCGCGGCGATTCCGCATCCCTACCCGCCGGGCGCGGCGGCGGCCTTCATCGAGGGTACGCTCAAGGGCCGGCGGGGCGAGGACGTGTGGGCGATCGACGCGACGCCCGCGGACGGCGAGGAGCTGGTCGGCGTGATCGGCTACCGGCCGGGCGACCACGAGCTCGGCTACTGGATCGGCGCCCCCTACTGGGGTTCGGGCTATGCGACCGAGGCGGTCATGGCCGTGATTGGCCATCTGTTCGCCGAGCGCGGGATCGGCCATATCCTGGCGGGCGTCTTCGCCGACAACGACGCCTCGGCGGCGGTTCTGGCGAAGGCGGGCTTCCGGGAGACCGGCGCGGGCCGGATCCATTCCGTCGCCCGCGGCGCAGTCGTTGCGTCTCGGCAGTTCCGGCTCGACCGCGCGGACTGGGCCGGCGATCCCGCGCTGCCTGGCCGGGACGCCTAGGACGATGGCAAGGACGCGAGTGACCCGATGAAGTTCCTCGACCATGCGAAGGTCTATATCCGCTCCGGCGCGGGCGGACCCGGCTGCGCCAGCTTCCGGCGCGAGAAGTTCATCGAGTATGGCGGCCCCAATGGCGGCGACGGCGGCCGGGGCGGCGACGTCTGGGCCGAGGCGGTGGCGGGGCTGAACACGCTGATCGACTACCGCTACCAGCAGCACTTCAAGGCCCGGAACGGCGAGCACGGGATGGGCCAGCAGCGCACCGGCAAGGATGGCGAGGACGCGGTGCTGAAGGTGCCGGTCGGCACCGAGATCCTGGACGAGGACAACGAGACCGTGATCGCCGACCTGACCCATGAGGGCCAGCGCGTGCTGCTGGCCAGGGGCGGCAACGGCGGCTGGGGCAACCTGCATTTCAAGAGCTCGACCAACCGGGCGCCGCGGCGGGCCAATCCGGGCCAGCCGGCGATCGAGCGCACCATCTGGCTCCGGCTCAAGCTGATTGCCGACGCCGGGCTGGTCGGCCTGCCGAATGCCGGCAAGTCGACCTTCCTCGCCGCCTGCTCCAACGCCCGGCCGAAGATCGCCGACTATCCCTTCACCACGCTCCACCCCGGCCTTGGCGTCGTTGCCATCGACGGTCGCGAGATCGTCATGGCCGACATTCCCGGCCTGATCGAGGGCGCCCATGAGGGGCGCGGGCTCGGCGACCAGTTCCTGGCCCATATCGAGCGCTGCGCCGTGCTGCTGCATCTGGTCGACGCCACCTCCGGCGATGTGCTGGGCGACTACCGGGTCGTCGAGCGCGAGCTCGAGGCCTACGGCGCGGGCCTGGCCGGGAAGCCCCGCATCGTCGCGCTGAACAAGGCCGACGCCCTGGCGCCGGGCGAGGCGGACGATCTGGCGACACTGCTCCGCGAGGAAGGCGTGCCGGTCGACTTCGTCATCTCGGGCGCCACCGGCCAGGGCGTCCAGCCGGTCTTGCGGGCGCTCCGCGACCGGATCGACCGCGCCCGCGAAGCCGAGCGCCCGGCGCTGGCGGAAGAAGAGCAATGGACGCCATGAGCAATGCCGGGATCCTGACCCGGGCGCGCTGCCTGGTGGTCAAGGTCGGCTCGGCGCTGCTGGTCGATCAGGCGAGCGGCACGCTCCGCGCCGGCTGGCTCGCCGGGCTCGCTACCGACCTCGCGGCGCACCGCAAGGCGGGGCGGCAGCTCGTGCTGGTCTCCTCGGGGGCCATCGCGCTCGGGCGGCGGATCCTGAACATGCCGGACGGCGCCCTGGCGCTCGAGCAGGCCCAGGCCGCCGCGGCGGTCGGCCAGTCCCGCCTGATCCGGGCCTGGGAGGAGGCGTTGCAGCCGCACGGGCTGATGACGGCGCAGCTCCTGCTGACGCTCGACGACACCCAGAACCGCAGGCGCTACCTGAACGGGCGTGCGACCATGTCGACGCTGCTCGGGCTCGGGCTGGTGCCGGTGGTGAACGAGAACGACACGGTCGCGACCGACGAGATCCGCTACGGCGACAACGACCGCCTCGCGGCGCGGGTGGCACTGATGGCGGGCGCCGACCTGCTGGTGCTGCTCTCGGATGTCGACGGGCTCTACACCGCCAATCCCCGCGCCAGCGCGGACGCCCGGCACCTGCCCGAGGTGCGCGAGATCACCCCCGAGATCGAGGCGATGGCCGGCGGCGCCGGCACCGCGGGCGCGAAGGGCGGCATGAAGACCAAGCTCCTCGCCGCCAAGACCGCCATGCAGGGCGGCTGCACCATCGCGGTGACCCGGGGCGACGTCGAGCGCCCGCTGACCGCCCTCGCCGAGGGTGCGCGGGCCACCTGGTTCCTGCCCCAGGCCACTCCGGCGGCGGCGCGCAAGCAGTGGATCGCCGGCATGAAGCCGATCGGCGCGGTCATCGTCGATGCGGGTGCCGTCGCCGCGCTCCGGGGCGGCAAGTCGCTGCTGCCTGCCGGGGTGCGCCGGGTCGACGGCCGCTTCGAGCGCGGCGACCCGGTCAGCATCCTGACCCTCGATGGCGAGTCGGTCGGTGCGGCGCTGGCCGGCTACAGCTCCGAGGAGGCCCGTGCGATTGCGGGGCAGAAGTCCGAGCGGATTCCGGCTATCCTCGGTTATCCGGGCCGCGCGGCGCTGGCGCATCGCGACGACATGGTGATCTGGGGCATGTGAATCCGGAGGCGGAGATGGACAAGGCGGTCGAGGACATCCACACCATGATGACCGGCATCGGCGAGTGCGCCCGCGCCGCCGCCGCAGAGCTCGCCTTCGCCGCCCCCGAAGCCAAGCGCCGGGCGCTCGAGGCCGCCGCCGACGCGATCCTCGCCCGCGAGGCCGAGATCCTCGCCGCCAATGCCCGCGACATGGACTATGGCCGCGAGAAGGGCCTGTCCGCGGCCATGCTCGACCGGCTCCAGCTCAACCCTGCCCGCGTCGCGGCGATGGCCGAAGGCCTGCGCTCGGTCGCGGCCCAGCCCGACCCGGTGGGCGCGGTGATGGCCGAGTGGGACATGCCCTCCGGCCTCCACATCCGCCGCGTCCGCACGCCCTTGGGCGTCGTCGGCGTGATCTACGAGAGCCGGCCCAATGTCACGGCGGATGCGGGCGGGCTCTGCCTCAAGGCCGGCAACGCCGCGATCCTGCGCGGCGGCTCCGAGAGCTTCCACTCCTCGGGCGCGATCCATGCCTGCCTGGTCGAGGGGCTGCGCGCCGCCGGCCTGCCCGAGGACGCGATCCAGCGCGTCCCCACCCGCGACCGCGCCGCGGTGGCCGAGATGCTGCGGATGACCCGCCACATCGACGTGATCGTGCCCCGCGGCGGCAAGGGCCTCGTCGGCCTGGTCCAGCAGGAGGCGCGGGTGCCGGTCTTCGCCCATCTCGAAGGCATCTGCCACGTCTATCTCGACAAGGCCGCCGACCCGGCGAAGGCGCGCCGCGTGATCCTCAACGCCAAGACGCGGCGCACCGGCATCTGCGGCGCCGCCGAGTGCCTGCTGATCGACCGCCCCGTCGCTACGACCTTGGGCGCCGAGGCGATCCGCGACCTGCTCGACGCAGGCGTGCGCGTCCATGGCTGCCCCGAAACCGCGGCGCTCGACCCCCGCGTCACCCCGGCCACCGACGAGGACTGGGGCCGCGAGTATCTCGACATGGACATCGCCGTCCGCGTGGTCGACGGCGTGGCCGGGGCGGTGGAGCACATCCGGGCGCACGGCTCGCAGCACACCGAGGCGGTGCTGACCGAGGACGACGCGGTGGCGGACTACTTCTTCCCGCGGCTCGACAGCGCCATCCTGCTGCGCAACGCCTCGACCCAGTTCGCCGACGGCGGCGAGTTCGGCATGGGGGCGGAGATCGGCATCGCCACCGGCAAGTTGCATGCCCGCGGACCCGTGGGCGCCGAGCAGCTCACCAGCTTCAAGTATCTGGTCGAGGGCGACGGCACCGTCCGGCCCTGAGGCCCGCAAACGAAAAGGGCGGCCGCGCGGCCGCCCCTGCCCTCGCCCTTCGCGGTCTCTCAGCCACCCCAGCTCCGCACCGGCCCCGAGTCCAGATGCACGAAATCCGAGCGGCTGTACTTGCCGACCCCGCCGGCGCCGAGCGACTGCCCGGCGCGGCTGATCTGGCGGACCGAGCGGCCCTTCATCGAGATGTCCACCGCCATGCCCTTGATGGTGCGGAG
>CAVOYU010000007.1:0-47664 GCA_963700775.1 uncultured Pseudomonadota bacterium | reverse complement strand
GTTGGCCCAAAGGAGACTGCGCTGTAAGAATTACAAAGCACATACAATGACATAACGGCGCCCAGTTTCATCCTGTCGGGTGCGCCACTTCACAAGCCTTGTGTGCCAACGACTTAGCGCACCTCGGGCATGCTGCAGACAACTCATTGAGATCCGGCTGGCACAATCTGGGCACAGTCCAAGTAGTGTTCGTCTATGGCAACGCTGAGAAACCGGAATGGCAAGTGGCATGTGCAAGTCAGGCGCAGTGGTCAGCCGGCGAGCCGCATCGACTGGTAGGCGAGGTCGGTAGTCTGGGTGTCCGAGGTGAAGAGGACGTTCAGCACCAAGCCGGCAATTTCCCCCGGCAAGGCGGCCAATTTGCCGGATTTCCCGCCGGCTGGGGGCGAATGCATTCGTGCTAACCAGAATCTGCAAGCCCGCTATAGACTTGCCGCCCGAACTGAGGGGAATCGGGCCGGTCGGCCGGGAGCACGCCTTGAGCAGAACGGGGAAAGAACCAACCATGCCGCAAGCCGATGCCGGGCCGGGCCTGCCACGGACGACCACGCCCGAGATCCACAGCGGCGCCCTCCGCGAGCCGATCCCATCCGGACTGCTCGGCACCGCGCGGCTGGACCGGAGCGGCGATTTCGAGGCCGGCAGCTTCCAGAGCTTCACCCTAACCTACACCGCCGGGCGCTACGGCATCGACGACAGCGGCAGCCTGCGGGTCGCCTTCCGCTTCGCCACCGACCAGACCGACCCGCAATTCGCCGACCCGAAGGGCCCGGGCTTCACCGAGGTCACCGCCTCGAACGGCGCCGTGCTCGACTGCCGCTTCGACCCCAAGGGCAACATCCGGCCCTGGGACCGGACGTTGCAGGTCAAGGTCGTGCGCGGCTTCATGAAGCAGGGCGACACCATTACCGTGCGCTTCGGGGTGACCGACCAGGGCTCGCCCGGCATGCGGCTGCAGACCTTCTGCGAGAACCGATTCGAGTTCCGGGTGCTGGTCGACCCGATCGCCACCTACAACTTCCAGCCGCTGCCCGAGCAGCCCCACATCCGGATCGTCCCCGGCGCGCCCGAGCGCTGGGTCGCGGTGCTGCCAAGCGACATTCTGGCCGGCGAGCCATTCCGGCTTAGGCTGAAGGCCGAGGACCGCTGGGGCAACCCGACCAACCTAGCGGCGGGCCAGCTGCGGCTCGCACCGGGCCGGCCGGTGGCCGGCCTGCCGGAAACCTTCGACTTCCCGGAAGGGGCGTTCACGGCGGAGATCGGCGGGCTGAGCGTCGGCGGCGAAGGCCCGATCGAGATCGCTGTGCACGATGCCGCGGGGACCGAACTCGCCCGCTCCAATCCGGCGATGGTCACGGGACCGGCGCCGCTCCGTCGCTATTGGGGCGACCTGCACGGCCAGTCCGAGGAGACGCTCGGCACCAACAGCGCCTCCGACTATTTCGCCTTTGCGCGCGACCGGTCGTTCCTCGATGCCTGCGCCCATCAGGGCAACGATTTCCAGATGACCCTCGACTTCTGGCGCGACCTCAACCGGGTGACCGCGCATTTCGACGAGGCCGGGCGCTTCGTCACCCTGCCGGGCTATGAATGGTCGGGCAACACCGCGCTCGGTGGCGACCGCAACGTGTTCTTCCCCGAGGAGGGCCGGACCATGCGCCGCTCGTCGCACGCGCTGATCGAGGACCGGAGCGACGCGGAGACCGACTGCCACACCGCGGCCCGGCTGTTCGAGGCCTTCGCCGAGAACGGCGAGCGGGACGTGATCTGCTGGGCCCATTGCGGCGGGCGCTACGCCGACATCCGCATGGCACATGACGGGCGCTTCGAGAAGTCGGTCGAGGTCCATTCCGCCTGGGGCACCTTCGAATGGCTGGTGCAGGATGCCTTCGAGATGGGCTACCGGGTCGGCATCGTCGGCAATTCCGACGGCCACAAGGGCCGCCCCGGCGCCAGCTATCCCGGCGCCGGCTGGTTCGGGGCGGTGGGCGGGCTGACCTGCTACCTGATGCCGGACCTCTCCCGCGCTGCCCTGCTCGACTGCCTCCGCCGGCGCCGGCACTACGCCACCAGCGGCGGGCCGAGCGGGCGGATCCGGATCGATCTCTCGGTGCTGCCCGACGGGCCGGCGACGCTCTATCACGACGACCCGGCGCTGGGCGGGAAACCCGTCGGCCCCTGCGCCGAAGCCCGGATGGGCGACATCGTGCATCTTCCCGAGGGTGGCGCCCGGCTCCGCCTCTCGGTCGCGGCGGCGGCGCCGGTGCAGCGGATCGACCTCTTCAGGGGAACCGACCATCTGGAGACCGTGCGGCCCTATGCGGACCGCGAGACCGGCAGCCGGATCGCCGTGATCTGGGAGGGTGCCGAATATCGCGGCCGGTTCCGGGCGGTGCGCTGGGACGGCTCGGCCCGGTTCGACGGCACCGGGATCGCCGACGCGGCGGCGATCAACTTCTTCAACCGCGACAAGACGCTCGACCGGGTGGGCGCCGACGGCCTGGCCTGGAAGTCGGTGACAACCGGCAACCAGGCCGGCTTCATCGCCACCGTGGCGAACGGGTCGGCCGGCAACCTCACGCTGAAGACACCGCTGATCGAGGCCACGGTGCCGCTGGCCGGGATCGGTCCGGAGGACACGGTGCTCGACGCCTCGGGCGACCTGCCCCGGCGGGTCCGCCTGTTCCGGCTGCCGAACCGGAACCCCCACCGCGAGGTCAGCCTCGAGCGCGAGCTGTCGCCGGAAGACGGGCGGGACAATCCCTACTACGTCCGCGTGAGCCTCGAGGACGGCACCCAGGCCTGGACCAGCCCGGTCTACCTCCTGCGCCGGGTCTGAGGAGCGCTACTCGAACAGCTTGCTCCAGGCGCCGCCGCCGGCCATCACCTCGGAATGGCGGCGGCCCCAGATCAGGCCGCCGTCGATGACGATATCCTCGCCATTGACGAAGCCGGCCTCGTCGCTGGCGAGGTAGACCGCAGCATGGGCGATGTCGTCGGTGACGCCCGCGCGCGGGATCGCCTGCAGGCTGGCGAGCGCCGACTTGACCCGCTCGGCGGTGCCTTCCGCCACCGCCGGGTCCATGCCCATCGCCTTGGCGAAGATGCCGGTGGCAATGCCGCCGGGCGAGATCGAGTTCACCCTGACGCCGTCCTCGCCGAGTTCCATGGCGACGCAGCGGGTCATGTGGATGACCGCGGCCTTGGCCACCGAATAGGTCATCGACGAGCTGTAACCGGCGCGGTGCCCGGCGACCGAGCCCACATTGATGATGCTGCCGCGCCCCTGGGCGCGCATGGCGGGGGCGGCGTGCCTGATATGGGCCAGCGCGCCCCGCAGATGCACCTGCATCGCCAGGTCGAAATTGCCGAAGTCCAGGTCCTCGACCCGCCCGCCCCGGGCCGGAGCCCCGGCATTGTTCATCAGGATGTCGATCCGGCCATGGGCGGCGAGCGCCCGCCGGATCGTGCGCCCGGCATCGTCGAGACTGGCCGCATCCGCCTCGACGAAGCTCGCGCCGGTCGCCTCGGCAACCTCGGCGCCGAGGCTCGCCCGGCGCCCGGTGAAGACCACCTCGGCCCCCTCCTCGCGGAACCGCTCGACCACCCGCCGGCCGATGCCGCTGGTGCCGCCGGTGACGACCGCGATCCTGTCCTTCAGCCGCATGTGCTGCCCCCGCTGCTGCGCGAACCTTGTCCGGCGCCAGGATGCCGGGTCGCGGATCGCAAGCCGGA
Organism: uncultured Pseudomonadota bacterium; assembly: GCA_963700775.1. GTDB lineage: Bacteria > Pseudomonadota > Alphaproteobacteria > Rhodobacterales > Rhodobacteraceae > Thermohalobaculum. The sequence goes on along the minus strand of CAVOYU010000007.1, from coordinate 43,929 downwards.
AGCCTAGGCGGGCGCACACGGGAAGTCCACGGGAGAGGCAAAGGTCGCGAGGCACGGCTTCGTCCCCCCGCAACCTTCGGGCAACGGGTCTTCCCCCTGCCTCCCGCTCAGAGCGACCCGTAGACCTCGGCGACATCGCCGTGGCCGAAGCGAAGCGGCGCCGGAACTTCCGGGCGCCAGGCTTCGCGGGTGGCGCCCGCGAGGATCGCGCAGGCGCGTTCCGTATCGGCCACCGCGCCGCCGTAGAGGCGGTTGGCGAGGTTGATGATCGCGGTCTGGTGCATGGCCGCGGTGCCGCTGCCGCAGGCATCCTTCACCAGCAGTACGCGATGCCCGGCGGCGGTCGCGTCGCGGACGGTGGCGGCGACGCAGGCCTCGGTCCAGACACCGCAGACGATCAGCCACTCGGTCCCGAGCCGCGTCAGCAGCTGGCCCATCCCCGCCTCGGCAAAGCAGCTCGCGTCGTTCTTGACGATCACCACCTCGCCATCCCGCGGCGCGACCTCGCGGCAGATCTCGGTCAGCGCGCCGGCGCCGTCGCTGAAGGTCGGCGTACCCGCCGCCGTCACCGGCTCGAACGGCCGCCGGGGCTGCCGCGCGAAGTCGCGGATATAGATGCCGTGGATCACCGCCACTCCGGCTGTCCGCGCCGCCTCGAGCAGGCGTCCGGCATTCGCCAGCACGGTTCCGTAACCCTCGACGAGATAGCGCCGGTCCAGCCGGTGCTCCTCCTGGAGATCGACCAGCAGAAGAGCCGCGGCGGGCCCGCGAATTGCGATCGGCGTCTGCATCGGGACCTCCAGAGCGGGCAAGGGCACTTGCCGCACCTTGTCGGATATTTTCGCGCAGACCGCCAGCGGGCGGCGCGGCGCCCGGGGTCGGCGCCGGGCACCTCGCAACCGCCGGGGCCGTCAGAAGGCTTGCACCCCGGCCGCGCCGGGATCACTCGCGGCGCTGACGCGCCTCGCGAAGGAGCCCGGCATTTGGCTTGGTGTTGGCATAGTGGTGCCGGTGAAGGGACTCGAACCCCCGACCCCATCATTACGAATGACGTGCTCTACCAGCTGAGCTACACCGGCGTACTGGCGCGCGGAAAATAGGGGCTGGGGTCCGCTTTGGCAAGCGGAGATCCCGACCCCGAGGAAGGCCCTGTGGAAGGCCCCGATCAGGCGGCGCTGGGGGCCGGTTGCCGGCTGTCGCCGGGCGTTGCCTTGGTCGCGTCGGCGGCGTCCGCCACTCCGTCCACCACGCCCTCGACCACCTCCTCCGCCTCCTCGACGTCGCTCTCCTCGCTGCCGCCGATCAGCAGCGGCAGCAGGGCGGCATGGCGCATGTCGGCCTCGGGGGAATCGTCGCGACGGGCCTCGAGCGCCCTGGCGAGCCAGCCGCGCACCTCGGCCTCGGGCGCGCCCTCGCCCCGGGCGATGGCGGCGCGGATGGTGCAGCTCCGCGCCGTGGGCTCGTCCTCGGTCAGATCGGCGATCGCCTTGCGGGCGCCGATCCAGTCCTGGGTCATCAGCGCCAGCTCGGCCGCCAGCATCCGCGACTCCGGGTGGGTCGGGAAGGCGGCCAGCAGCTTGCTGAAGCGCAGGCGGCGCTCGTGGGCGCTCTCCTCGGGCTCGATCGCCGCATAGGCCGCAGCCAGAACCGGACTCGGCTTGCGCCGCCAGCCGTCGATGATCTGCTTCGCCGCCGCCCGCTTCGAGCCGGCCTTGACCAGGTGGCGGGCCGCGGCGGCCACCGCCTCGGCGTTCTCCGGGTCGAGCTTCGCCGCCTCCAGCGCCAGCTTGCGGGCGTGGTCGGGCTCGCTCAGCTCCTCGGCGTCCTCGACCTGGGCCAGCGCCAGCATGGCGTCGCGGCGGTTCGCCTCGGGCTTCGGCAGGAAGCCGGCGCGGCGCTGGGCGTCGAGGGTCTTGCGCGCCCCGGCCCAGTCGAACTCGCGGCTCTGCAGCGCGTAGAGCGTGTCCAGCACCGAGGCGTCCTTCGGGCGCAGGGTCGCCGCGGTCTCGGCCAGCTTCAGCGCCCGGTCGTCGTCGTCGCGCTCGAGCGCCCGGTTGAGCAGCCCGCGCACGCCGATGAAGGCAGTGTCCGGATCTTCGGCCAGCGCCCGGTAATAGGTGTCGGCGCGCAGGTCGTCGCCGACCAGTTCCGCCGCCTGGGCGTTCAGCAGCCGGGTCAGCTCGGGCCGCTGCAGCAGCCGCTCGGCGCGCTCGGCGCTGTTGCGCGCCACCTTGCCGTCGCCGGCCGCCACCGCGGCCAGCCCGCGGGCCATCGCCTCGAGCCCGCGCCGCTCGCGCGAGCGATCGAAATAGCGGCTGATCGCGGTCTCGTCGCCGGCGATGAAGCGCAGCACCGCCAGCAGCACCCCGGTGACCCTGAGCAGCAGCCACAACGCCACGAAACCCGCCAGCGCCAAGGCGGCGCCGGCGATCGGCGTGAAGTAGTACTCGTGCCCGGCAAGGCTGATCGTGACCCCGCCCCGCGCCTCGATCAGCTGATGGATGGCCCAGATCCCCGCCACCACCAGGAGCAGGAACAGCGCGATACGGATGGCGGAAATCAACATGCTACTCTCCCTCCACTCACCCGGCGGCGCCGATTTCGGCCAGCCAGCTGTCGAGCGCCGTGCGGGCCGCGACGGCGGCCCTGAGGCGACCGAGCCAGTCGCCCATCGCCGCCTGCGAATGCGGCGGCAGCGTCTCGGCCTCGGCCAGCGCCTTGGCCATCGCTCCCTCCTCCAGCCTGGCGCCGATGCGCGAGGTGATCGCGCCGACGCTGTCGCCTTCCTGCTCGGTGGTCGGCCGGCCGGTCACCTGGGCGCGGAGCCAGCCCACCACCAGCGACCCCATACCGTCGCCGGCCCGCGACTGGACGTCCGCGTTGACCGCCGCCTGCGCGGCGGGCGGATAGGCGGCGGCGAGGTCCGCGGCGGTGGCGAGGCCGGATTCCGCTCCCGCCGCAACCGCCTCGGGCGCCGGCTTGCCGGTCAGCGCGGTCACTTCGCCAAGCTGCTCCGCATAGGGGCTGCCACCGGCCATTCGGCTGCCGAGCGCCGCGACCGCGGAGCGGAGCGACGCCTGATGGATCGCGCTCGAGACCTCGCCCAGAGTCTCGCTCTGCGCGCTGCGGGCCGCGGCGGCGCTGGATTCCGCCTCCTCGATCCGGCTGGTGAGTCCGGCGATGCGGCTGTCGATCGCCGCCGCGTCGGGCAGCGCCTTCACCGTGGCCGACAGCGTGTCGATGCGCGAGGTCAGCGACGCAACCGCGGCGGAAAGCTCGGGCGAGACGGTACCGCCGGAGGAGGCGGCGTCGGACAGCGCCTTCGCGACGGTCTGCTGCTCGTCGCGCAGCGCCGCGATCTCGGTCTCGACCGCGGTCAGGCGGCCGGTCAGCGACGCGGCCGCGTCCGTGGCGGCCTTGGCGGCGGCCATCGCGTCGGCGCCGGCCCTGGTCGCGGCGTCGGCGCCGGCCTTCTCGGCCGCCTCGACCCGCGCGGACAGTTCGGTAACCTGGCCGGTAAGCGCCGCGACGGCCGCTTCCGACTGCGCCCTGCCGTCGGCCAGCGCCTTGTCGAGCGCCGCGAACCGGGCCTCGTCGTCCGCCTTGCCGGGCGCCAGGTACTTGCCAATTCCGGCGGGCACGTGGGGCGCCAGCTTCGGCGCGGCCCAGAGCGTCAGGCTGGCGACAAAGAGGATACCGAGCAGCGCCATCAGCGCCGTCGACGCGAAGCCGCGCTGGCCATGCTCGGGGTGCGGCTCGTCGTGATGGATCGGGGCGGGCTCGTCGAATGCCGCGTCGGCCGCATGCGGAATATCCGGCGACGGGTCTTCGGAGGCGCTGCCGTCCGTGCTGTCGGCCGCGTCCGACCCGTTCCCCGCCTCAGCATCCTCCGGCGTCCGATCGCCATCCCCGTCGTCCCCCGCCGCCTTCCGGGTACGGGCCGAGCGGCGCTTCGGTGCTGGTTCGTCGTCCAGATCGGTGTCGATCGCCTCGAGGACGTCGGGATCTTTCGGCTTGATCATCGTGCGGTCACCTCATCGATTCCCGTACCTGCAATGGACTCTGCCGGAGACCCGCTCCGGGACTCACCCGAAGACTCACCGGATTCGCCCTAGACTACGAACCCCCGGAGCCCAATTGCAATGACTCGCACGATTATTGCTGCGGCGCAGCGTCCGCGGCGCGAATCGCCGCCAGCATCGCGGCGCCGTCCGGCGCGCCCGCCAGGATCGTCCGTCCGAAGCCGCAGCCGGCCAGCGGTTCCGCCGCGGCCGCCGAGATCGCCAGCAGCGCCGTGGCGCCGAGCGCCGCGCCGGCTTCCGGCAGGCGCCGGGCGAGGATCGCTCCGTTGCGCCGCGACCAGACCGTGACCAGGTCGACCGTGCCCCGCGCCAGTGCCGCCGCCACCGAGGCGGGGGCCGGGCCGGTTTCCTGCGCCTCGTAGAGCACCGCCTCGGTGACCCGCTGCCCGGACTCCGCCAGCCAGGCCTTCAGGTCGCCCGCCGCGTCGCGCCCGCGCGCGTGCAGGAAACCTGCGATCCCGCTCCGCCGCGCCAGATCGGCCAGCGCCCGGGCGTCGCCCTCGGCCGAGAAGCAGTTGATATAGCCGGCCTTCCGCGCCGCTTCCGCCGTGGCGCCGCCGACGCAGAGCGCCGGCAGGTCGCGCCGCCCGGTCAGGGCGGCCAGCGCCTGCACCCCGTTGGCCGAGGTGAACAGCAGCCCCTGCACCGTCGGCGGCAGCCGGAACTCGCGCACCACCGGCACGATCCGGGTCAGCGGCCAGATCAGGCACTCGATCCCCTCGGCCTCCAGCACCTCCGCCAGCGCGCGGCTCTCCTCCAGCGGGCGGGTGAGCAGGACCCGCATGTCAGGCGTCGAAGAAGCCGGGGCCGGCGCGGGCGCGCACCTCCTCCGCCGCGTCGCGGCCCATGCGGGCGGCATCCGCCAGCGGCCCGCGCCGCTCGACGGCGAGCCGCTCGGAGCCGTCCGGCCGGATGATCTCGCCCCGGAACCAGAGCGCGCCGTCCTCGATCTCCGCCAGCCCGCCGATCGGCGTCCGGCAGGAGCCGTCGAGCGCGGCGAGGAAAGCGCGCTCGGCCGCCAGCCGGATCGCGGTCGGATCGTCGTGGACAGGCGTGAGCAGCCCGATCGCGGTCCAGTCGTCGCCCCGCGTCTCGATCCCGATGGCGCCCTGCGCCACCGCCGGCAGCATCTCCTCGGGGCCGATCGCCGCGCGGATCACGTCGGCGCGGCCAAGCCGGTGCAGGCCGGCGCAGGCGAGGAAGGTCGCCTCGGCGACGCCCTCCTCGAGCTTCCTGAGCCGGGTCTGCACGTTGCCGCGGAACTCGACCACCTTCAGGTCCGGTCGCCGGTGCAGCAGCTGCGCCCGGCGCCGGAGCGACGAGGTGCCGACCACCGCGCCCGCGGGCATGGCGGCGAGGCTCTCATGGGCCAGGCTCACAAAGGCGTCGCGCACGTCCTCGCGGGGCAGCAGGCAGGTGATCGCGAGACCTTCGGGCAGCACCGTCGGCATGTCCTTCATCGAGTGCACCGCGATGTCGATCTCGCCGGCGAGCAACGCCTCCTCGATCTCCTTGGTGAACAGGCCCTTGCCGCCGATCTCGCCCAGCGGCCGGTCGGTCACCCGGTCGCCTGTGGTCTTGATCACCGTGACCGCGAAGGCGCTTTCGGGCAGGCCGTGCGCCGCCATCAGCCGGTCGCGGGTCTCGTGCGCCTGCGCCAGCGCCAGCGGCGAGCCGCGGGTGCCGATGCGGAGCGGCCGGTCGGCGGAGGGAAGGCCTGTGGTCATTTTCGCCCTTTCTGCTGGCCTCGGCAGCCCTTACTAAGAGGGCCGGCGGCCGCAGGCAATGCGGCGAAACCGGCAACCGGAGCGCGTTCCAGGGCCATGGACGGCAGCATCACCCTCCTCGGCATCGAATCGAGCTGCGACGAGACCGCGGCCGCGGTGGTCCGCGCGCGGGTCGCGGGCCGCCGTGCCGCGGGCCCGGGCGAGATCCTGTCGAGCGCGATCTTCGGCCAGGAGGACCTGCACGGGCCCTATGGCGGCGTCGTGCCCGAGATCGCCGCCCGCGCCCATGCGGAGCGGCTCGACCTGGTGGTGCGGCGGGCGCTGGACGAGGCGGAGGTGGCGCTGGCGGAGCTCGACGGCATCGCCGTGACCGCCGGGCCGGGGCTGATCGGCGGCGTGCTGGCGGGCGTGATGGCCGCGAAGGGCATCGCCGCCGGGGCGGGGCTGCGCCTGATCGCGGTCAACCATCTGGAAGGTCATGCGCTGACCCCGCGGCTGACCGACGGGGTGGATTTTCCCTATCTGCTGCTGCTCGTCTCGGGCGGGCACTGCCAGCTGATCGCGGTCGAGGGGCTCGGCGCCTACCGCCGCCTCGGTGGCACCATCGACGATGCGCCGGGCGAGGCCTTCGACAAGACCGCGAAGATGCTGGGCCTCGGCTTCCCCGGCGGCCCGGAGGTGGAGCGATGGGCGGAGAAGGGCGACCCGGCCCGCTTCGCCTTCCCGCGCCCGCTGCTCGACCGGCCGGGCTGCGACCTCAGCTTCTCCGGGCTGAAGACCGCCGCGGTCCGCGCCCGCGACGAGCTGGCCGGAGCGCAGGGCGGGCTCTACCGCCGCGACGTGGCCGACATCTGCGCCGGCTTCCAGCAGGCGGTGCGCGAAGCGCTGTCGGAGAAGGCGCGTCGCGCCATGGCCCGCTTCGCCGCCGAGCATTCGCGGCCTCGCCGGGCGGGTGATCGCGGTCGCGGGCGGCGTGGCGGCGAACCGCAGCCTGCGCCAGGGGCTGGCGCGGGCGGCGGAGGCGGCCGGGTTCCGCATGGTGGCGCCGCCGCCGCGGCCTCTGCACCGACAACGCCGCCATGATCGCCTGGGCCGGGATCGAGCGGCTGGCCGCCGGCCTCGCGGACGCCCCCGTCGCCGCCCGCCCGCGCTGGCCGCTGGATCAGGGCGCCGAGCCGATGCTGGGTGCCGGCCGCAAGGGGGCCAAGGCATGAAGCGGCTGACGGCATGAAGGGGGTCGCGGCATGAGCGCGCGCATCGCCATCCTCGGCCAGGGAGCCTGGGGCACGGCGCTGGGGCGCTGCCTGGCCGATGCCGGGGCCGAGATCCGGTTCTGGCGCCGGGGCGAGACGGGCGCGGCGCTGGCCGGCGCGGAGATCGTGCTGTCGGCGGTGCCGGCGCAGGCGACGCGCGGCGTGCTGGAGGCGCTTGCGGCCGATCTGCCGCCGGGCGTGCCGCTGGTGCTCAGCGCCAAGGGGCTCGAGCGCGGCACGCTGAAGCTCCAGTCGGAAGTGGCGGCGGAAGCCGCTCCAGGGCATCCGGCCGCCATCCTCACCGGGCCGGGCTTCGCCGACGATCTGGTCGCCGGACTGCCGACGGCCGTGACCCTCGCGGTGGCCGACCCTGCGCTGGGCGAGGCGCTCCAGCTCCGGCTCGCAACGCCCTCGCTCCGCCCCTATCTGACCGACGACGTGACCGGCGCCCAGATCGGCGGCGCGGTCAAGAACGTGATCGCCATCGCCTGCGGCGCCGCCATCGGCGCCGGGCTCGGCGAAAGCGCCCGGGCGGCGCTGATGACCCGCGGCTTCGCCGAGATGGTGCGCCTCGGCACGGCGCTCGGCGCCCGGGCCGAGACGATGGCCGGGCTGTCGGGGCTCGGCGATCTTGCCCTGACCTCGGCCTCGGAGAAATCGCGCAACTTCGCCTATGGCCTCGCCCTCGGCCGCGGCACCCCGCCGGCCGAGCTTGCCGCCGACGGGCGCACCTACGAGGGCGCGGCGACCGCCGCCCCGGTGGCGGCGCTGGCGGCGCGGATGGGGATCGAGATGCCGATCGCCGACGTGGTCGCGGCGCTGGTCGCCGGCGCGGTCACGGTGCCCGAGGCGGTGGGCAAGCTGCTGAGCCGCCCGCTGAAGCGGGAATGACCGGAAAGGGAACCGACATGCTCCATGCCATCATCTGCCTCGACAAGCCCGGGGCGCTGGACATCCGCAAGGCCAACCGCGAGGCGCATCTGGCCCACATCAAGGGGTCCGACGGCGCCATCGTGCTCGCCGGGCCATTCCTCGACAACGAGGGCGAGATGTGCGGCTCGCTGCTGGTCTACGCGGGCGAGCGGGACGCCGCCGAGGCCTGGGCCGCCGCCGACCCCTATGCCAGGGCGGGCCTGTTCCACAGCGTCGAGATCAGGGCCTGGAAGAAGGTGGTCGGTTAGGCCGATGGGGACCGCCGTCCCCGAAGCCCCGGCCCTGATCCGGGGCCCCGCGCCGCGATGCGCCGCGCATCGAGGTCCCGGCGCAGGGCCGGGACATCCGTGCCGGGTCGCCCCGTGACCGAATTCGACCGCATGGCCGCCTTCCTCGCCGACGCCGCCACCCACGGCGGGGCCGAGACGAAGCGCATCGACACCCATACCGCGGCGGTGGTGATGGCCGGCGACCTCGCCTGGAAGCTCCGCCGCCCGGTCGACTATGGCTGGCTCGACTACTCCACCCGCGCCCGGCGGCGGGAATGCGCCGAACGCGAGGCGGAGTGGAACGCCGTGACCGCCCCGGGCCTCTATCTCGGCCTCGGAGGCCTCCTGCCGGAAGGCGTGGGCTGGGAGCTCCTGGCGCCCGGCGGCCCGCTGCCCGAGGCGGCCGAGCCGCTGGTGGTCATGCGCCGCTTCCGGCAGCGGGACCTTTTCGACCGCATGGCCGCCGCGGGCCGGCTCACGCCCGAGCTGATGCGCGAGACCGGCCGGGCCGTCGCCGAAATGCACAAGGCGGCGCCCCGGCGCGAGGGGATGGGCCGGCTGCCCGCCTTCGCCGGGCGCGAGACCAACGAGCTGATCGACCTGGCGGAGGTGCTGGGGGCGGATGCCGTGGCCCGGTTCTCCTCCGGCGTCCAGGCCAGCGCCGCGGCGCTGAACGGCCTCGCCCAGCGCCGCCAGGCCCGGCGCTGCCATGGCGACCTGCACCTGCGCAACATCGTGCTCTGGCAGGGCCGCCCGGCGCCATTCGACTGCATCGAGTTCAACGAGGCCTTCACCAATGTGGACCCGCTCTACGACCTCGCCTTCCTGCTGATGGACCTCGACCACCGCGGCCATGGCGAGCTGGCGACCGAGGTCTTCAACGCCTGGGCCGAACGCATGGCGGCCGAGCCCGGAGCCGAGGTCGAGACCGCCTATGGCGGGCTGGCGCTGATGCCGTTCTTCAAGGCCTGCCGGGCCGGCATCCGGGCCAAGGTGATCGCGCTCGCGGTGCAGGGCCGCGCGGCGGCCGACCGCGCCGCCGAGACCGCCGAGGCCCGCGCCTATCTCGCGCTGGCGACCCGCTATCTCGACCCGGCCGCGCCACCGTGGCTCGTGGCGGTCGGCGGCCTCTCCGGCTCGGGCAAGTCGACGCTGGCCTGGGCGCTGGCGGCGCGCACCGGGGCGGTGGTGCTGCGGTCTGACGTGATCCGCAAGGGCCTCTGGGGCGTCGGCGAGACCGAGCGGTTGCCGGCGGAGGCCTATGCGCCCGAGGTCTCGGACCGGGTCTATGCGGCGCTCCTCGAGCGCGCCCGCATGGCGCTGGCCGGTGGCGCGACGGTGGTCCTCGACGCGGCGCATCTGAAGGAGGCCGAGCGCGACGCTGCCTCTGCGCTGGCGGCCGGGGCCGGCGTCCCGTTCCACGGCTTCTGGCTGGACGCGCCGCTCGACCGGCTGACGGCACGGGTGACGGCGCGGGCGGCGGACGCCTCGGACGCCACCGCCCGGGTGGTCGAGAAGCAGGCCGGATACGACCTCGGAGAAATCCGCTGGCGGCGACTCCCCGCCGGGGGCGGCCCGGAGGCGGTTGCCGATGTGGCCATGGCGGCGCTTGGCGGGTAAGAGGGAGCCGGGGGCGAGACTGGCACCCCGCACCAAGGGAGGGAGCACGACATGGCCTATTGGCTGTTCAAGTCGGAGCCGGGGACCTGGAGCTGGGACGACCAGGTCCGCAAGGGCAAGCAAGGTGAGGAGTGGAACGGGGTCCGCAACTACCAGGCGCGGAACAACATGAAGGCGATGAAGCTCGGCGACAAGGGCTTCTTCTACCACTCGGTGGACGAGAAACGCATCGTCGGCATCGTCGAGGTCTCGGCGCTGGCACATCCAGACAGCACCACCGACGACCCGCGCTGGGAATGCGTCGACATCCGCGCCGTCGCCCCGATGCCGAAGCCGGTGACGCTGGCCGAGATCAAGGCCGAGCCGAAGCTGGCGGAGTTCGCCCTGGTGCGCCAGTCGCGCCTCTCGGTGGTGCCGGTCAGCGCCGCTGAGTGGAAGCGCATCTGCGCGATGGGCGGCTACAAGGGCTAGGGCCGGGCGTCTCACCCACCACAAAACCGGCAACATCGCGCTTGACAGAAGATCGGCGATGCTGCCTGCCTTTTGTCCGGATCCTGGGCATTTCCGGCACATCGATCTTCGGGGGAACGAGCATGAGGGCCATCGCATCAGTCGCACTGTCCGCCGCACTGCTTTCCGGGGCGCAGGCGGCATCGGCGGAGACGCCGCTCGAACGGGGCGCCTATCTGGTGCGGCATGTGGCAGCCTGCGGGAACTGCCATTCGCCGCTCGGCCCCGACGGGCCGGTGGCCGGGCAGGAGCTCTCGGGCCGCTTCGTGATCAAGGTGCCCGAATTCGAGGCCTGGGCGCCGAACATCACGCCGGCGGCGATCGGCGGCTGGAGCGATGCCGAGCTTGCCCGCGCGATCCGCGAGGGCATCCGCCCGGACGGCAGCGTGATCGGGCCGCCGATGCCGATCGCGCTCTACCGCGGGCTCTCAGACCGGGACATAGAGGCCATCGTCGCCTATGTGCGGAGCGTGCCCGCCGTCGACAACACGGTGCCGCGCTCGACCTTCAACATCCCCCTGCCGGAGAATTACGGCCCGGCGGTCGGTTCCGTCGCCGAGGTGCCCGAGGGCGAGACCGTGGAATACGGCGCCTATCTGGCGGGGCCGGTCGCCCACTGCATCGAGTGCCATACGCCGATGGTCGACGGCCATCCCGACTTCGAGAACCAGCTCGGCGCCGGCGGCGCGGTCTTCGACGGCCCCTGGGGCGTCTCGGTATCGCGCAACCTGACGCCGGACCCGGACGGGCTGGCGCGCTGGACCGACGACGAGGTCATCGCCATGATCCGCACCGGCAAGCGGCCCGACGGCAGCCCGATGGTGCCGCCGATGGGCTATCCGTTCTACGCCGGGATGACCGACCGGGACGCGCGGGCGATCGTCGCCTATCTGCGCTCGCTGCCGGCCCGGCCGACGCCCTGAACGCGCCCTAGCCCCGGAGCACGCCGAACCGGGTCAGCGCCTCGCGCAGGCCCGGCGGCAGGTCGGGGTCGTCGCCGGGGGCGGCGCCGATGTCCGGCGGCGCGTCGCCGGCGGCAAGATAGCGCCAGCCCTGGAACGCCGCGCGCGGGCGCGGGGCGGTCGGGATCAGCGCCGGCTCCAGCCTGATGCCGCAGCGCCGGATGCCGTCCTCGCCGCGCACCTCCTCCAGCGCGGCGATGCGCTGGCGCAGCCGGATGACGCCGCGGATCACCCAGTAGAGCGAGCCGCCCTCCAGCAGCTCGGCCCCGCGTTTCGGCCACATGCGGGTGACATGGCGCGGGCGCGGGTCCTCGCCCCGCGCCAGCCGCTCGGCGGAGCGCGCCGACTGCCATTCGCGCAGGTCCTCGATGCTGTCGACGCCGACGCAGAGCTTGACGAGATGGAGCGTGGGCTGGCTCTCTGGCATCGGAATCCGGTTCCGTCGCGTGTCACCCGGCGGCGGGCTCAGCCGAGGCCGAGCACGTCGATCATGCTGTATTCGCCAGGCTTGCGGTTCTGGCCCCAGAGCGCGGCCTTGACCGCGCCACGGGCGAAGATCATCCGGTCGGTGGCGATGTGGCGCAGCACCACCCGCTCGCCCATGCCGGCGAAGATCACGTCGTGCTCGCCGACCACGTCGCCGCCCCGCAGCGCCGCAAAGCCGATGTCGCCCCGGTGGCGGGCGCCCGGATGGCCGTCGCGGGCCCGGTCGGCCACCTCGCTGAGGCTCACTCCCCGGCCCGCCGCGGCGGCCTCGCCAAGCATCAGCGCGGTGCCGGATGGGGCGTCGACCTTGTGGTGGTGGTGCATCTCGACGATCTCGATGTCGAAGTCGGCGTCCAGCGCCCGGGCCACCTTGCGGGTCAGCACGGTCAGCAGGTTGACGCCCAGCGACATGTTGCCGGCCCGGATCACGGTGGCGTGGCGGGCCGCGGCGGCGATGCGGGCAAGGTCGGCCTCGGCGAGCCCGGTGGTGCCGATCACGTGGACCAGCCGCGCCTGGGCGGCGATCTCGGCATTGGCGACCGTCGCGGCCGGCGTGGTGAAGTCCAGCACCGCGCGCACCCCGGCGAAGACCGGCAGCGGATCGTCGCCGACCGTGATCCCGCTCGCCATGCCGCCCATCGCCTCGCCCAGATCGCGGCCGATCCAGGGATGCCCGGACCGCTCGGTGGCGCCGGCCAGCACCACGTCGTCGCGCTCGGCGATGGCGGCCGTCAGCATCTGGCCCATGCGGCCCGAGACGCCGGTGACGGCAATCGGAATCGGATGGATGTCGGACATGGGCGCCTCCCTGGATACCGGGCCTGATTACCAGCCCCGTCCGGCCCGGGGAAGGCCGGGATTTGACGCCGGTCAATGCCGCCTCGCCGCCCCGGCGCGATGATGTGTGCGGTTCGGGCGATTCACAGGATGGAGCAGTCACATGGTGGAGAAGACCCACAGCGCCGGCTGGTGGCCCAGCGTCTACGAGCCGTTCCGGCATCTCGGCGAGCGCATCGCCGACTGGTTCGCGCCCCGCTCGGAAGCCAAGGCGACCAGCGCGAAATACGAGATCACCGTCGAGCTGCCCGGCGTCGACGCCAAGGACATCGACGTCTCGCTCGATGACGGTGTGCTGACGGTGAAGGGCGAGAAGCACTCCGAGCGCAAGGAGGAGGGCGAGGGCTACTTCTTCTCCGAGCGCGAATACGGCCGCTTCCAGCGCACCTTCCGGCTGCCGGCGGACGCCATGGGCGACAAGGTCGCGGCCGATTTCACCAACGGCGTGCTGAAGATCACCGTTCCGAAGGCGGGCGAGGAGAGGAAGGCCACCAAGAAGATCACGGTCAAGGCACTGTAGGGCGGGCGCCAGCCCGCCAGGCGGCGCGGCGCGTGGCGGGATTTTCCCCGCCATGCGCCCCTTCGCCACACGCCCCTTCGCCATGAGGTGGGCCCGTCGGGTCCGCCTTCAATCCGGTTGCGGGGGCCGACGGCAGGCCCGGAGAGCGATTCCCCGGTGACCGCGGAGGTGACGTTTGCCGCGCACGATCTCGCCGGCAGCCGGATATGAGCTCAAACCGGACAGGAATGAACATGCAAGGGCGGGTTCTCCGAACCCGCCACTCCCCAAGCGGCCGCCTCACCCGGCGGGCCGAAACCCCGCTCCACGCCCCCTCTCACACCCCCTGCTCAAACCCCCGTTTTTGGGAAATGTATATATTCCAATCACTTGACCCCCTGCTCAACCTTGAGCAGCCTGCCCGCGTGGCCCCCTCACGCGGTCTCGACCACCTCGAAGTCATGGGTGATCTCGGCGGTCCTGGCGAGCATCGCCGAGGCCGAGCAGTACTTCCCGACCGACAGCGCGATGGCCCGCTCGACCTTGCCGGCCTTCAGCCCCCGTCCCCGCACGATGAAATGCATGTGGATGCGGGTGAACACCTTGGGCTCGGTCTCGGCCCGGTCGGCGTCGAGCTCGACCACGCAGTCCTCGACCCGCTCGCGGCCCTTCTCCAGGATATGCACCACGTCATAGGCCGAGCAGCCGCCGGTGCCGATCAGCACCAGCTCCATCGGACTCGGCCCGGGCTTTAGCCCGTCCGGCCCGTGGGCCGTGCCGAACGCGACCTTGTGGCCGGTGCCGGCCTCGCCGACGAAGGTCCGGTCCTCGACCCATTTCACCCGCGCTTTCATCGCCTCTCTCCCCGATCAGGTTTCGCCCCCGATACTGCGGCCCCGGCGCCGCCGCATCAAGATGCCGGATCGCCTCCCGCGCTTGCGCCGCAACGCCCCACCGGCTACCGCTGCCGCCATGGAGACCGGGACCCCCGATGCAGCCGCCATCGACGCCCTCACGCCGCCGTCATCGGCGCCGGCCCGGCGGGTCTGGCGGCCGCCGAGGCGCTGCTGGCCGCCGGCCGCCGCCCCGTCATCTTCGAGGCGAAGCCCACCCCGGCGCGGAAGCTGCTGATGGCCGGCAAATCGGGCCTGAACCTGACCAAGGACGAGGACCCGACCGCCTTCCTCGCCGCGTTCGGCCCTGCCGCGGCGCGCCTCGCCCCGATGCTGGCCGGGTTCGGCCCCCCTCAGGTCCGCGCCTGGGCCGAAGGTCTCGGCCAGCCGGTCTTCACCGGATCCTCGGCGCGCGTCTTTCCGAAGTCGATGAAAGCCTCGCCCCTGCTCCGGGCCTGGCTCGCGCGGCTCGCCGGCGCCGGGCTTCGCACCCGCTGGCGCTGGACCGGCTGGGACGGCGGGAACCTGACCTTCGACACCCCCGCCGGCCCGCGCAGCATCGCCGCCCGCGCCACGGTGCTCGCCCTCGGCGGCGCCAGCTGGCCTCGCCTCGGATCCGATGCCGCCTGGGTGCAGTGGCTTGAGGCGCGGGGCGTCCGGATTACTCCCTTCCGTCCCGCCAACATGGGCTTCGACGTCGCCTGGTCGGCCCATTTCCGCGACCGCTTCGCGGGCCAGCCGGTGAAGGGCGCCCGGCTGGGCTTCGGCCCCCAATCCCTCAGGGGCGAGTTCGTGATCTCGCGCCACGGCGTCGAGGGCAGCGCCGTCTACGCCCTCTCGGCGCCGCTGCGCGACGCCCTGGAGACCGGCCCCGCGGCGCTCGCCCTGGACCTCGCCCCGGACCAGACCGAGGCGCAGCTTCTCGCCCGGCTCACGCGCCCCATCGGCAACGCCTCGCTCGCCAACCATCTGAGGAAGACCATCCGCCTGACCGGGGTGCGGGCCGGCCTGCTGCGCGAACTCGCGCCCGAGGCGCTGGCGGGACCCGCCGACACCGCCCAGGCGCTGAAGGCGCTGCCCCTGCCGCTGCTCGGCCCGCGCCCCTTGGCCGAAGCGATATCCGCGGCCGGCGGCATCGCCTGGGACGACCTCGGGCCGGACCTGATGCTCACCCGCCTGCCCGGCGTCTTCGCCGCCGGCGAGATGCTGGACTGGGAGGCGCCGACCGGCGGCTACCTGCTCACCGCCTGCCTCGCGACCGGCCGCGCCGCCGGCGAGGCCGCCGCCTGCTGGATCAGCCGCTCCTAACCGCCCCCGGGCACGATCGGCACCCGGTCGGTCTGCCGGAACACCACGGTGGTCACGAACCCCAACTCACTCGCATCCTCGATGGTCCCATAGCGGGGAAAACGCAGGCTGGCTCCGGCCGGGTCGAAGCCCGGCGCCCATGCCACACTGCTCACCACGCAGCGCGCCTGCGCCCCGGAGATGTCCTCCGCATAGGGCACCCGCTGCATGAACCCCAGCCCCTGCACCAGCCGGGTTTGGCCCAGATAGGCGCTGGCGGCCTGCATGACGTCCTCGTTCAGGGTGAACGAGAGCGCCGACTGCCGGTCGGTCGCCCAGGCGCCGCAGACCACCGTGGCGCCACCCCGCTCGAACACGCGAACCACCGCCGAGATGCCGCCGCCGGTGTTCCAGGCGCCGCCCCAGGTGGAATAGCCCGGGCCGACCGTATCAAAGCCCGCGTCCTCATGGGCAGCACAGCCGCCCAGCGCCAGGCAAAGCGCAAGAAGCGGGAGTCGTGCGGGGGAAGGCAGTTGCATCGGCATGGGACAGGCTCCGGAAAGCTCCGGCATCATTGTCGCCGATATGGCTCTCCAGGCCAAGCTCCAAGCCACAGCAGCCCGGCGCATCGCCCATTGTACCGCGCAGCGCCGGCAGGCGCCGGGCGCGAGCGCCCGCCGCCTACCTTTGCAGCAGCAGAATTATGACCGAAGTTTGGTGCCGCCCCAGGGAGCAAAGTGGGTGGGGTCGGGGCTGCACCGTCAGACCTGCCCGGAGCCGGACAATTCCGATAAGCCATGGTTACCGCGTTGCTTTTTGATTCTCAATAAGTTTTTAGTCGTATTATAGTACTGCGAGAAAGTATTTATTAAGAACTATTGTTGATGTGATATATAAAACCAAGCGACACAGAAATAGTCGAAAATGCGGCAGAAGCTGACACAGTGGTGACGAACCTACAGCGCTTCCAAAACCACAAGCTCCGCCGCCCCGTCGCGCTACGTCACCGCGTTCTTCATCGCTGCTTCCAGCCGATCATTGCCCCAGAACAGGTCCCCGTCCGCGCAGGTGAAGCTCGGCGCCCCGAAAACGCCGAGCGCCGCGGCCCGCTCGCCGGCACGCCTGAGCTCCAGCTTCACCTCCGGATCCTGCGCATGCGCGAGCACTGTCGGCGGATCGAGGCCAAATCCCTCGAGGATCCCGCCGAGAACCGCTGGATCAGAGATCTGCCGGCCCTCGGCAAACTCGGCTGCGAAGACCGCGCGGGAGAAGTCCGCTCCCCAGCCCGCCGTGTTGCCGACAAGCGCCACGCGCGCCGCCAGCAGGCTGTTCTGCGGGAAGGGATCCGGCCGCTTGACCGGAGGCAGGCCCAGCCGGGCCGCCTCGCGGTCCATGTCGCGCCACATGTAGCGGCCCTTCGCGGCATGAAGATTGAATGGCGAGGTCTCCCACCCCTGCGCCTGGAAGATGGGACCGAGGAGGAATGGCTGCCATTCGACCGTGATCCCGCGCGCCGATGCCTCGGCGTCGATCCGCATGGCGCTCAGATATGAGTAGGTCGAGGCGAAGTCGAACCAGAATGTGATCCCCGACATCGGCGCGCCGGCTCAGACCTTCTCGGCCGCCAGATGATCGCTCAGCTCGAACGGCACCCCGGGGTCGCTCTTGGCCGACCGGATCACCAGCGAGGTCTTGACGCTGGCGACGTTCGGAGCGCCGGTCAGGCTCCCCATCAGGAAGTCCTGGAAAGCCAGAAGGTTCGGCGAGACGCACTTCAGCAGGAAATCGATCTCGCCATTCAGCATGTGGCATTCGCGGACCATCGGCCAGCTTCGCGCCAGCCCTTCGAAGGCCACCAGGTCCCGCTCGGCCTGGCTCTTCAGGCTGACCATGGCGAAGACCATCACCTCGTAGCCGAGCGCCCGAGCATTGACGCGTGCGTGATAACCCTCGATCAGCCCGGCCTCCTCGAGCGAACGCACCCGGCGCAGACAGGGCGGTGCCGAGATACCGACCCGCCGGCTGAGCTCGACATTGGTCATGCGCCCGTCGCCCTGCAACTCCGACAGGATCTTGCGGTCGATCGGATCCAGTTTGGCACCGGTCATCGGCGGTTTCCCTCCCCGTCCTGCACTCCAGCTCATTGCACTGGCCAGGCTCGCTCGTTTGCGGATATGTATTCTCGCCCAGGAGCAAACGCAATAAAATTGCGAGACGGGGGAGAATATGGAAACGGATTCCCCTGCCATCTGGGTGATTACCGACGGCGCCGCTGGTAACGCGTCCCAGGCCCTCGGCCTCGCCGAGGCCGTGGCGCGCCGGCGCCCGGCCGGGATCCAGGTGATCCGGGCCACACCACGACCCTGGGTCGCCCTGATGCCGCCCCGGCTCTGGCGGCTGGTTCCGGCGCGGGCGGACGGCTGGCCCTTCACCGGCTACGTGGCCGGCGCCGCGACCCTGGCGCCGCCCTGGCCGGATCTGGCCATCGGCGCCGGTCGCCGGGTCGCACCGCTGCTCGCGGCGTTGAAATCCGTCCACGGGGTCAGATCCGTGCAGATCCTGGATCCCAGGATGTCGCCGGCATCCTTCGACCTGGTGGTCGCACCGGAACACGACGGGCTGACGGCGCCGAACGCCATCGGCACCTTCGGCGCCGTCAATCGTATCACGCCCGAGGCGGTCGCGGCCGGTTCGGCGCCCTGGCGCGAGCGTTTCTCTCATCTGCCCGAGCCGCGCGTGGCCGTGCTGGTCGGCGGATCGAGCCGCAGCGCGTTCTGGCGCGAGGAAGACGTCGACCGCTTCGTCGCCGCCATCGCCGCCCTTTCGCGCAGTGGCGCCGGGCTGATGGTCACCGCGTCCCGCCGCACCGACCCGGTCGCGCTGGGTGGACTCCGGGCCGATTGCGACCCGGCGGCCACCTGGATCTGGGACGGCAGCGGCGAGAACCCCTATCCGGCCATGCTGGGCCTCGCCGGCTCGGCGGTGGTCACCGAGGATTCGGTCAACATGGCCTCGGAGGTTGCGACCGCCGGCCTGCCGCTGCATGTCTTCCGCATCTCGGGCCCGTCGCGACGGCTGACCGAGTTCCACCGGGCGCTGATCGCCCGCGGCATCGCCCGCGACTTCACCGGAACGATCGAAAGCTGGACCTACGCCCCGCTGGCCGAAGCCGACCGCGTGGCGACCTTAGTTGTCGAACGCCTGTTCGGAAGGTTGGACTAGCCGCCGTCATCCGCCAGCCAGGTGCCGACGGATTGCCGATGGGCCCATGGCGCCGCATCATGGCCGCGTCCTCGTCTGGGCCTGCATCGACCTGAATGCAGAGCCGTGAGCGATCGCGGAGTCCAATTGGCGTGAAGCCTGTGACCAACGAGCCCGGATCTTCGCAGGCATTCGTGCGGGCGAAGCTGTTCTGTCTGAAGGTGCTCGAACAGCTCGATCGTTGCATCGAGGGCCTCGGGATCGCAGGTGTGGCCGAGGAATGGCACGTCCGCGCCACGCCCCCCTTGGCCCGCCGGAACCTCCGGTCTATCTAGGGACTCACCGACCCTAGAGATAGCTCCGCGGAGGCCGACCCCATGCCCGAGACCCGCTCTACCCGCGTCCTGATCATCGGCTCCGGACCGGCCGGCTACACAGCTGCCGTCTATGCCTCGCGGGCCTTGCTGGAGCCGGTTCTGATCCAGGGCCTCCAGCCGGGCGGGCAGTTGACGATCACCACCGAAGTCGAGAACTGGCCCGGCATCGTCGAGACCCAGGGCCCCGAACTCATGGTCCAGATGGAGGCTCATGCGAAGGCGGTCGGCACCGAGATCGTTTCCGATCACGTGATCCGGCTCGACCTGTCGCGGTGCCCCTTCGTGGCGGAATGCGACTCCGGCGACACATGGCGCGCGGACGCGGTGATCCTCGCCACCGGCGCCCAGGCGAGGTGGCTGGGCATCCCCTCGGAGGAGAAATTCAAGGGCTTCGGCGTCTCGGCCTGCGCCACCTGCGACGGGTTCTTCTACCGCGGCAAGGAGGTGCTGGTGATCGGCGGCGGCAACACCGCGGTCGAGGAGGCGCTCTACCTCGCCAACCTCGCCTCGAAGGTCACGCTCGTGCACCGGCGCGACGAGCTCCGCGCCGAGAAGATCCTGCAGCAGCGGCTGTTCAACCACCCCAAGGCCGAGATCATCTGGGATCATGTGGTCGACGAGATACTCGGCACGGACGAGGACGGTGTCACCGGCGCCCGCCTGAAGCACGCCAAGACCGGCGCACCCCGCGAAGTCGCCGCCTCGGGCTTCTTTGTCGCCATCGGCCACAGCCCGGCCTCGGAACTGGTGAAGGGTCAGGTCGAGACCCATATGGGCGGCTATGTGGTGACCAAGGGTTTCTCGACCCGGACCTCGGTCCCCGGCCTCTTCGCCGCCGGCGACGTGACCGACCATGTCTACCGTCAGGCGGTCACATCGGCCGGCATGGGCTGCATGGCGGCGCTGGAGGCGGAGAAGTTCCTGGCCGAGCAGGGCGCCGCGGCGGCCCAGGCCGCCGAATAGGCGGATCCTCCCGTTGCCCCAGCCTGCCGGCTCCACGGTCACCAGGATCGACTATCGGGCCGAACTCGACGCCATCGCCGACGCCATGGCCGACCCGCTGCTGCAGATCGGATCGCGCACCCAGGTGATCGACCGCGACACGGCGGGCAGGCGGACCTGGCGTGAGCGCGCCGGGGCGAAGGGTTTCGTCGGCGCCGACCTCGAGCCCGGCGAGAACGTGGATGCGGCATTCGACATCTGCTGGCCGGTTGATCGCATCCGTGCGGCTCTGAAGCCAACCGGACATGAAAGCTTCGGCGGCATCGTCTGCGCCCATCTGCTCGAGCATGTGCGCGACCCGTTCGCCGCGGCCCGCAACATCGAGGCGCTTCTCGCCCCCGGCGGGCATGCCTTCATCCAGGTTCCCTGGGTGCAGGCTTTCCACGCCTTCCCGGATGACTACTGGCGGATCTCGCTTTCCGGGCTCGAGTTGCTGTTCCAGGGGCTCAAGCCGCTCGACGCGTTCTATTCCGGCGGCTCGGGCGATGTCGGCTACCGGATCGTCCGCGACGGTGTGGCAGACCTCTCGCCGTCGGCGCGCGCAGCCGAAGCGGAACTGTTCCAGGTGCTGCTTCCGGCCCAGCAGAGCGTGCAGTTCCTGAAGGCCGCCGGAAAGCGCATTCACCTCTCGCGCGGCTATATGCCTGTGATGGTAGTGAACTTCGTCGCGGAGAAGCCGTCAGGCGGCGACCGTCCGGGCTACCACCACCAGCCCGGATAGCCATAGCGGGCGCCCCATCCGCCGGAATTGTGGTAGCCGCCGATTCCGATGCCGATGCCGAAGTTCGGATAGCCGTAAGGGTAGCTGCGCCGGTATTCCTTGCGGCCCTGCTCGTAGCCTTGCAGGAACGCCTGCTCCAGCTCCGGCGGGCAGACCTTCCGATAGCGCCGGCCGGAAGCCCCGACCTCCAGCCCGCTGTCCACTGTGCAATAGGTCAGCAGCCCCTCGGCCCGGCCCGCCTGATAGGCCGCCGCGTCGGCGGGGTAGCCGAGCTTGGCGCAATCGGCGAAATGCTCCGTCCGCTCCGAGGCGGGCACACCCAGCAGGCCGTCGTTGCGCCCATAGCTCAGCCAGTCCGTCGCCTGGCAGGCGGCGCTGCGCTCGGCCTCGGGGACGGTGGTGCAGCCAGCCGCAACCAGCGCCGCCGCCAGCGTCAGCGTGATCCTGATCCGGTTCCGCATCCTCGGCTCCTCCGGTCGCAACGGCCACGGCCTGCCACGCGGGCATCCATTTCCGCCGTTCATGAGCAATATAGGGGCTGCGGGCCCGGTTGTGCAGTGTCGGGATCCGAACCCGCCGTCAGCGCCCGCCGGAGACGTCGAGAATTGCGCCGGTGACGTAGGACGCCGCATCCGTGAGCAGCCAGAGAACCGCCTCGGCCACCTCGTCGGCGGTTCCGGCCCGCCCGATCGGGGCCGAGGGGCCCAGCCTCGCAGCCCGGTCCGGAACGCCCGCCGAGGCGTGGATCTCGGTCTCGATCAGCCCCGGCCGGACCGCGTTCACCCGCACGCCGCCGGCGGCGAGCTCCTTGGCCAGCCCGATCGTCAGGCTGTCGATCGCGCCCTTCGAGCCGGCATAGTCGACGAACTCGCCCGGCGAGCCCAGTTTTGCCGCCACCGAAGAGAGGTTGACAAGCGCCCCGCCCCTCCCGCCTCGTCCGGTGGGCATCCGCCGCGCTGCCTCGCGGGCCACAAGATAGGCACCGAGCACGTTGACATCGAAGATCCGCCGCATCCGCTCGACCGGCATCTCGGCGAGCGTCGAGCTTGCGGCCACGATGCCGGCATTGTTCACTACCCGCGTCACCGGCCCGAAGGCGGCCTCGGCAGCATCAAACATGGCCACCACATCGGCCTCGCGCGACACGTCGCCCGGGATCGCCACCGCCTTGCCGCCCGCGGCCTCGATCAGGCGCACGCATTCCGCCGCCGCCGCCGTATTGCCGGCATAGTTCACGCCGATGTTCCAGCCGCGCCGGCCCGCCAGAACCGCCACCGCCCGGCCGATCCCGCGAGAGCCGCCGGTTATCAGGCAGGTTTCGGACATCACGGCCTCACGTGAACCGGTTCTCGCGCGGGAAACCGCGCGGGGCCATGCGGCCGGCACTGGCACGCTTGCCCTGGTACTCTGCAAGGTCGCGCTCGGTCCGGGTCCGTCCGGCCGGGTCCTTCCAGGTCAATCCGTCATCGATGGCGAAGCAGAGCGCATCCGCCAGCCCGCCATCCTTGTACTTCTGCAGCCGCACACCCTTGCCGCGAGCCATCTCCGGCAATTCGGCCAGCGGGAACACCAGCAGCTTGCGATTGTCGCCCACCACCGCGACGTGGTCGCCGGTGACGGGCTGGCAGACCATTGCCCTCACCCCGTCCTTCACGTTCAGCACCTGCCTGCCGGCGCGGGTCTGGGCCAGCACCTCGTTCTCGGGCACGATGAACCCGTCGCCGGCGCTGGAGGCGACCAGCAGCCGTTCGCCGGGGCGATGGATCAGCAGCGCCAGCAGCTCCTCGTCGTTCGGAAGATCGACCATCAGCCGCACCGGCTCGCCCATGCCCCGCCCGCCCGGCAGCCGGTCGCAGCCGATGGTGTAGAAGCGGCCGTTGGTGGCGAAGGCCAGCAGCTTGTCGGTGGTCTGGGCGTGGAACAGGAACCGCCCGGCGTCGCCATCCTTGTATTTCTGCTCGGCATCCAGGGCCACATGCCCCTTCAGCGCCCGGATCCAGCCCTGCTGCGAGCAGACCACGGTCACCGGTTCGCGCTCGATCAGCGCCTCGGCGGGCATCTCCTCCACCACCGGCACGTCGGCGAAGCCCGTACGCCGGGCACCGGCCGGGTATTCCGCATGCTCGCGCCGGGCGGCGGCGATGTCCTCGGCGAGGCGCAGATGCCGCAGCGAGACAGGGGCGCCGAACTTGTCTCGCATGGCCCTGATCTGGTCGGCGATCCGGCCCCATTGCAGAACCTCGTCGGCCAGCAGGTCCTCGAGATCGGCCTTCTCGACCAGCAATCCGTCGTGCTCGCGGCGCAGTTCCATCTCCTCCAGCCGCCGCAGGCTGCGCAGCCGCATGTTGAGGATCGCCTCGGCCTGCACGTCGGTCAGCCGGAACTCGGCCATCATGACGGGTTTCGGCTCGTCCTCGGTGCGGATGATCTCGATCACCCGGTCGAGGTTCAGGAAGGCGATGATGTAGCCCTCCAGCACCTCGAGCCGGTGGGCGATTTTGGCCAGCCGGTGGCGCGCGCGGCGCAGCAGCACCTCGCGCCGGTGATCAAGGAAGGCGCGCAACACCTCGGCGAGCGAGCAGACCTTCGGCGTCCGGCCGTCGATCAGCACGTTCATGTTGAGGGGAATGCGGACCTCAAGGTCGGAATGCCTGAACAGCGTCTCCATCAGCAGGTCCGGGCTCACCGACCGGCTCCTCGGCTCCAGGACCAGCCGCACGTCCTCGGCGCTCTCGTCGCGCACATCGGCCAGGATCGGAATCTTGCGGGCGTTGATCAGCTCGGCGATCCGCTCCACCAGCTTGCCCTTCTGCACCTGGTAAGGCATCTCGGTCACCACGATCTGCCAGGTGCCGCGGCCAAGATCCTCGACATGCCAGGCGGCCCGCAGACGGAACCCGCCGCGCCCGGTGCGGTAGGCCTCGAGAATCGACTCGCGGCTTTCGACCAGCACGCCGCCAGTGGGGAAATCCGGCCCCGGAATCATGTCGACCAGGGTCTCGGTCCGCGCATTCGGATGGCGGATCATGTGCAGGAGCGCCTCGGCGATCTCGCCCGCATTGTGCGGCGGGATCGAGGTCGCCATGCCGACGGCGATGCCGGTCGAGCCATTCGCGAGCAAATTGGGGAAGGCGCCCGGCAGCACCTCGGGCTCCTCCTTGCGGCCGTCGTAGTTCGGGCGGAAATCGACCGCCTCTTCGTCCAGCCCGTCGAGCATCGCCTCGGCGACTGCGGTCAGCCGCGCCTCGGTGTAGCGGCCGGCCGCCGCGTTGTCGCCGTCGATGTTGCCAAAATTCCCCTGCCCCTCGACGAGCGGGTAGCGCTGGCTGAAGTCCTGCGCCAGACGCACCATGGCGTCATAGATCGCCTGATCGCCATGGGGATGGTAGTCACCCATCGTGTCGCCGGAGATCTTCGCCGACTTCAGGAACTTCGAGCTGGGCGACAGGTTGAGGTTGCGCATCGCGAACAGGATGCGTCGATGCACCGGTTTCAGCCCGTCGCGCGCATCCGGCAGCGCCCGATGCATGATGGTGGACAGGGCGTAGGTCAGGTATCGCTCGCCCAGCGCGTGGGCCAGCGGCTCGGGCACTACCCCCTGCATGTCGTCGTCCGGAAATAGAGTGCTCATAGATGTTGTGTAGCTCAGGGGGCAGTCATGGTCCAGTTGGTTCGGAATGTGGACTTTGCTTGATTTTTTCCCCGATTCGCTCAAAATCCCGACCGCTTTCGTTCGCCTATCGAAATACCCGCCTGTCTCAAGGCTGCCGGTTTTCCGATCTGACCGAGAAGCCACAGCCGCGGCATCCCGCGCGCGGCGACTGAGAAGGAGACACGGGTATGGCCACTGGCACCGTGAAATGGTTTAACGCCACCAAGGGCTACGGCTTCATCGCGCCCGACGACGGCGGCAAGGACATCTTCGTCCACATCTCGGCGGTCGAGCGCGCCGGCCTGCAGCCCCCGCGCGACGGCCAGAAGGTCAGCTTCGACCTTGAGAGCGGCCGTGACGGCCGGGCGTCGGCCGGGAATCTCAGCTACACCTGAGCGGCCGGGAACGTCCGGGTTTTCTTTGCCCCGCAGGCAACCCTGCGGGGCTTTTGCGTTTCCCCAACCAACCACGGCGCGCCACTCGCGGCGGCCCGGATCCCGCGGTTCGGGCCTCCGGGCTTGCATTTTGCCCTGAAAGCGCCGATATGGGGGGCGCTATCGATCATCCATCAAAATCACTGTCCGTCTCTCGAGACTGCCGGTTTTTCTGACCTGACCGAGCAGCGACAGCCGCCGCACTCCGCGCGCGGTGATCAAAGAAGGAGACACGGACATGGCCACTGGCACCGTGAAATGGTTCAACGCCGGCAAGGGCTTCGGCTTCATCCAGCCCGAGGACGGCAGCAAGGACGTGTTCCTGCACGTCTCGGCGGTCGAGCGCGCCGGCCTGCAGACCCCGGACGAGGGTCAGAAGGTCAGCTACGACCTCGAGAGCGGCCGCGACGGCCGCATGTCGGCCGGGAACCTGCGCTACGTGTAAGCCGCAGGCGTCATTGCCGGAACCAACGAACCCCGCGGCTTGCCGCGGGGTTTTGCGTCATGATCGGCGTCTCCTCACGGCAGTACCCGCGGCTTCCCTTCGTCGTCGATCGCCACAAAGGTAAACGTCGCCTTTGTGACCCGCATGTGGTCGCCGGCCGGCATCCGGGTGATCCAGGCTTCGACCGAGATCTTCATCGAGGTCCGGCCCTCGCGTTCCAGCACCGAGTGAATCGCCAGCACGTCGCCGACCTTGACGGGCTTGTGGAACTCCATGCCGTCGACCGCCACCGTCGCCACCCGGCCCCGTGCCCGGCGCCGCGACAGCACGCTGGCGCCAAGGTCCATCTGCGCCATCAGCCAGCCGCCGAAGATGTCGCCATTGGCGTTGGCGTCGGCCGGCATAGCGATGGTCTGCAGCGTGATCTCGCCCTTCGGCCCGTCCATGCGCCGTCCTCCTGACCCGTGATCCCCGACCCTAGCCCGGCAGCCCCGCCATCCGGAAGCCCTCGATCCAGCGCTCGAGCTGGGCCGGGTCGCGCGCGGGCATCGCGTGGCGGAAATACGCGCGCCAGTCGGCGGCGTCGGTGCCGGCGAAGCGCGCATGCTCGGCCTCGGCGCGACGCAGATACTCGGTCATGGTCTGGCGCGCCTCGTCCATCCGGCCGAGCCGCGCATAGCAAGCGGCGATGTTGGCGAGTGTCACCGTCGGAGCGTTCCGCATCTCGCGGAGAGCCGCCAGCGCCTCGGCGTGGCGGCCCAACGCGTAGAGCGCGATCCCTTGCACCCAGTGATGGTAGTCCGGCGCGAAGGGGTTCAACCGCTGGGCCTGTTCGATCTGCCTGAGCCCGCCCTCGTTGTCGCCGAGACAGGCCTCGACGTAACCGCGCATCGACATGGCCTCGGCGTCGTTCGGATTGAGGCGCACCGCCCGGCGGACATGGATCTCGGCGCCGTCCCAGTCGGCGCAGAACAGGCAGGCATAGGCGAGCGCGGTCTCGGCCCGGGCGTCGGCCGGGTCGAGGGCGACGCCGCGCTCGGCCGCGGCCCGCGCCTGGGCCACGCGCTCCCGGGGCGGGAAGTGCCAGCCGAGCTCGACATCGATCAGATAGGTGTAGGCGAGCCGAAAATGGGCGACCGCCAGCCCCGGGTCCAACTCGATCGCCTGCAGAAGCAGCCTGCGTCCCTCGGCATTGCTCTCCTTGGTGAACCGGAAATAGGTATCGGTGCCGCGCAGCAGCAGGTCGTAGGCGGTGGGATTGGCGGCCGCGCGGCGCTGGCGGCGCTCGCCCTCGGCGAATTCGACGCGATCGGAGAGCGCGGAGGCGATCATCGCGGTGATCTCGTCCTGCACCCCGAAGATGTCGGCCATGTCGCGGTCGTAGCGCTCGGCCCAGACATGGGAGCCGGTCTCGCCCTCGATGAGCTGGGCGGTGACCCGGATCCGGTTCCCGGCTCGCCGCACGCTGCCCTCGAGCACGTAGCGCACGCCGAGCTCGCGACCGACCTTGCGCAGGTCCACCGCTTGGCCGCGATAGACAAAGGAGGAGTTGCGCGCGATCACGAACAACGTCCGGTGCCGGCTCAGCTCGGTGATGATGTCCTCGGTGATGCCGTCGGAGAAATAGTCCTGCTCCGGGTCGCCCGACATGTTGGCGAAGGGCAGCACCGCGACCGAGGGCTTGTCGGAGAGCGCCGACGCCTTGCGCGCGGTCCCCGATGCGGTGACCCGGCAGACCTGGACCGGCTCGGCGACGTTCTTGACCTCGACCGGGCCGAGGTCCTCGAAGCCGATATCGAGCCTCGACCCGACCTCGTCGCGCACCTTGGCGGTGACGCAGATGCCCCCGGGCTCGGCCAGCGCCTCGAGCCGGGCGGCGATGTTGACCCCGTCGCCGTAGAGATCGCCCGCCTCGACGATGACGTCGCCGAGGTTGACACCGATGCGCAGCCGGAGGCGCCGGTCCTCGGGCAGGTCCGGCTCATGCGCCTTGGCAGCGCCCTGCAGCGCCACGGCGCAGGCCACCGCCTGGACCACGCTGGCGAACTCGACCAGTGCGCCGTCGCCCATGAGTTTCACGATGCGACCGCCATGTTTCGCGGTCAGCGGGTCGAAGACGTGGCCCCGGAACCGCTTCAGCTGCGCCAGCGTCCCCGCCTCGTCCTGACCCATGAGGCGGGTGTAGCCGACCACATCGGCGGCAAGAATGGCGACAAGCCTGCGTTCCAAGCGAGCTCCCCCTTTCGCCAAAGCGTATTCGGCGGCCGGGCGCAAGCCAACAGCGATTGCGGAGGTCAGGCCTTCGCCAGCGCCCGGGCGAACATCGCCGGGTCGACATTGCCGCCGCTGATGGTGCAGATCACCGCGTCGCCCTGGATTTCGTCCCGGCGCGACAGCACGGCCGCGAGGGCCACGGCGCCGCCCGGCTCGGCCACCAGCTTCAGGTGCAGGAACGCCGCCGCCATCGCCGCGAGTGCCTCGTCGTCAGTGACCACGAGGCCCGGTCCGGCGAGGCGCTTCAGCACCGGGAACGTCAGCTCGCCCGGCGCGGGCGAGAGCAGGGCGTCGCAGATCGAGCCGGTCTCGGTGGGGTTCGAGAGCCGCTTGCCGGCCTTGAGCGAGCGCGCCCAGTCGTCGAAGCGGGCGGGCTCGCAGGTGCGGACCCTGAGCCCCGGCGCTTCTGCCTCGAGTCCGAGCGCCACGCCCGAGGAAAATCCGCCGCCCCCGGCGCAGACCAGCACGTCGGCCTCGGTCACGCCCGCCGCCTTCGCCTGCTCGGCGATCTCGAGTCCGCAGGTGCCCTGGCCCGCCATCACCATCGGCTCGTCGAATGGACGGACCAGCGTCAGGCCGCGCTCGGCGGCGATCCTGCCGCCGACCGCCTGGCGGTCCTCGCCGCCGGGACGGTCGTAGAGCACCACCTCGGCGCCGTAGGCCCGCGTGTTGCGGATCTTCAGCTCGGGGGCATCCACCGGCATCACGATCACCGCCGGGACGCCCATCAGCTCGGCCGCATGGGCAACGCCCTGGGCATGGTTGCCGGAGGAGAAGGCGATGACACCTCGCTTGCGGGCATCCTCGGACAGGGTCGAGACCGCCGCCCAGCCGCCGCGGAACTTGAAACTGCCGGTCTTCTGCAGGCATTCCGCCTTCACGAGCACCCGGCGCCCGGCGGCCCGGTTCAGGAGCGGACTTCTCCAGCAGCGGCGTCACCACCGCCTTGCCCGCCAGCCGCGTCCGGGCAGCGCGGATGTCCTCGATGGTGATTGCTTCGGCGGGGGAGCCGGTCAAGACCTCGTTCATCTCGCACATCTCTCCAGAAACGCATCAATCGCCGTCACGGCTTCCGGTTCGTCGAGGAACGGCACATGGCCGCGGTTCCCGACGGTCACCTGTGCCATGTCCGGACGGCGCCGCGCCATCTCGTTCAACGTCGCGGCGGACAGAATATCGGAGTTCTCGCCGCGGATCGCCAGGATCGGGCAACGTATCGCCGCGAACAGGTCCCACAGATCCGCCGGCGCCGCGCTCAGGGCCGCCGCAGTCGCGTCGCGGAGGCGCGGGTCGTAGTTGAGCGCCGGACGGCCGCCGTCATCGGCATAGGTCCGCCGCGCGAAGGCGAGCCAGGCGGCTTCCGTCAGGTCCGGAAAGGCGCCGCCGAGGGAGGCGCGAAGCTTCGCCGCCGCCGACTCGAAATCCGGAACGGCGGGGTCGCGGCCGAGATAGGTCATGATGAAGTCGAGTCCGGTCCGTTCGACCACCGGCCCGATATCATTCAGCACTAGAGCGGAAACCAGGTCCGGCAACCCTGCCGCGAGCCCCATCCCGATCAGCCCGCCCCGCGACGTGCCGATCACGGTCGCCCGCACGATGCCGAGATGCCCGAGCAGGGCGACCGCGTCGCTGCCCTCGACCTGCAGCGTGTATTCGGCCAAAGGGTCGTCCGCGTGCTCGCTCCGGCCGCGGCCCCGACAGTCCATCCGGATCACCCGGAAGCGTGATGCCAGATGCCCGGCCAGATCCGCGTAGTCAGCCATCGTCCGGGTGAGCCCGGGCAGGCAGAGCACCGCCGGTCCGCCGCCGCCGCTGTCCGCATAGGCAAGTCTGCGCCCGTTGAGCGTGGCCTCGTCGCGTTTGGCGGAACCGGCGTTCATGCGGCCGCGAGCTCCGGCACCGTCGTCAGGTCGCTGACCACATGGTGCGGCTTCCAGGGTAGCCGGTCCATCGGTTCGCCGGCCCGGTTGGCCCAGACGGCGCGGAAGCCATAGCCCGCTCCGGCGCAGGCATCCCAGCAGTTCGACGAGACGAACAGCACCTCGCTCCGCGCGCAACCGAAATACTCGCCGACCATGGCATAGACCGAGCGGTGCGGCTTAAAGACACCCACGGTCTCGACCGAAAGCACCGCATCGAGTGCCTCCCCGATCCCCGCATGGTCGACCGCGCCCGCCAGCATGTCCGGCGAGCCGTTCGACAGGATAGCGGTCGCGAAGCCGCCCTCCTTCAGTGCCCGCAGCATCGCCGGCACCTCCCCGTAGGCCTCGATCTCCCAGTAGAGCTGCAACAGCCGCGCCCTCAGCTCGGGCTCGGCCATGCCGTGGGCCTCGAGCGCATAGTCGAGCCCGTCCTGGGTCACCTGCCAGAAGCCGGTATGCACCCCCGCAGTCGCGCGGAGCCAGGTGTACTGGAGCTGTTTCAGGCGCCAGGTATTGGCGATCGCCGGCCATTTCGCCGCGAAGGCCGCCCGTCCGGGCTCGGCCGCGGCGATCCGCGCCGCCGCGGCGACGTCGAACAGCGTGCCATAGGCGTCGAAGACGCATGTGGTGACGGGCATGGGCGATCCTCCTCGGGCAGGCTCAACATGGCCGAGACATGGGCTCGGGGGAAGCTCCGTCAAGCATCCGGTCGCGCACAACCGATACGTGCAAAGCGGCCTCTCGTGGCGGACGTCGTTTATGAAACGGCGTCGGAGTGCTATGATGAACTGTGTGGATGCGTGTGTAAGTTGGGAGTTGTGTTGTGTGCAGTGAAGTGCCCGCTGTCGCGGGCGAACGGGCTTCGACGCCCGCGGAGTTTGTGCGCCTGACGCCGGAGGCGATGTCGACGATCGCGGCGAACTACCGGCGCCTGCTTGCCCGTCTCGGCTCAAGCGGAGCCCAAGCTGGCGCAAGGGTCGCGGCCTACATGCCTCACGAAGATGTGGCTTGACGGATAGGCGGCCGCCGGCCCCCGGGACGTTCAGCCGACGTCTTCCAGCCGGTCGACCTTCGTCATCTGCGGAAACAGTCGCGGCCAGAGCGCCGTGACTGCGAGCGTCACCGCGCCGCCGGCCAGCACCGCCGGCACGGTGCCGATCGCCGCGGCCATCACCCCGGCCCGGAAATCGCCAAGCTCGTTCGATGCATTGATCGCCACCCCGTTGACCGCGCTCACCCGGCCCCGCATTGCATCGGGCGTCGCGAGTTGGACCAGGGTCACCCGGATGTAGACGCTGACCATGTCGGCGGCGCCGTAGACCACCAGCGCCGCCAGTGACAGCCAGTAGATCTCCGAGAGCCCGAAGACCATGATCGAGACCCCGAACACCGCCAGCGAGGCGAAGAACAGCGGCCCCATCCGACGCGGCGAGGCGATCCGCGTCAGCGCCAGTCCGACGGCCAGCGAGCCCAGCGCCGGCATCGCCCGCATGATCCCCAGCCCCTCGGCGCCCACATGCAGGACGTCGCGGGCGAACACCGGCAGAAGCCCCATCACGCCGCCGAACAGCACCGCGATCAGGTCGATCGATATCGCCCCCAGCACAATTGGCTTGCCGCGGATAAAGTCGAACCCGCCCAGCACGGTGCGCAGACCGAAGGGCTCGCGGGCATGCACGGTCAGCCGCACCCCGATCATCGCCGCGGACACTGCAGCGACGGCGAACACCAGCAATCCCGCAAGATAGACGAGGTCTCCCGTCGCCGCCACCAGGAGCCCGCCGGCAGCCGGGCCGCCCAGTTGTGCCGCCTTGTTGACCGTGGACGACCAGGCCACAGCCTGCGGGAACTGGCGCCCGGGCACCAGATTCGGCAGGATCGCCTGGCTGGCGGTGAAGTAGAAAGACCGTGCGGTGCCGTGGATCACCAGGATCGCGAAGATCGGCCAAACCGCGACCCGGTCCGATACCGCATAGAGAAGGAGCAGACCCGACGCGGCCAGATGCGCCCCGTTGCAGGCGATCAGGATCGAGCGCCGGTCGAACCGGTCGGCGACCATCCCCGCCACCAGGAAGAGCGCCAGCCCCGGGGCGAATTGCGACAGCCCGATCAGCCCCAGATCCAGCGGATCTCCGGTCATCAGATAGACATGCCAGCCGACCGCCACGGTCACGATCTGGGTGCCGAGCACGTTTGTCAGCCGCGAGACGATGAACAGCAGGAAATCGCGGTTTTGGCCGAGCGCAGCAGGCGCCCGTCCGTCCGCTGCCTTGTCGGCGCCATCCGTCTGGCCGGCCATCGTCCCTCCTCCCGCGCAAGCCGGGTCCAGAAGCCATGAAATCGGCGCGGCCGCAAGCGCGCCGGAGCCGCCGCGCGATGGGCCTTCGGATCAGGCGGGCTTCCAAGTCAGAGGGGATGATCGGCCTGTCTTGCGCTACGGCGGCGTGCAATCAACCGCGCACGCCTCTCGCCAGATCCTGGCTGATTGTCATCGGCCCGGCGCTGCCATTCAGGCGCGTGCGGTAGACATAGAGCGCCTCCATCACCCGCTGGACGTAGTTGCGGGTCTCGTTGAAGGGGATGGACTCCATCCAGTCGATCATGTCGGTGCCGTGCAGCCGCGGATCGCCGAATTCTCGGATCCACTGATCGACCCGGCTCGCACCCGCATTGTAGGCCGCCGCCGCCAGCACGTAGGAGCCGCTGAAATCGGTAATCCTCTGCGCCAGATAGGTTTGGCCGAGCCTCGCGTTGTACTGCCAGTCGTCCAGCAGCCGGTCGGCGGAATAGGGCTCGCCGATCCAGCTCGCCACCTTCTTCGCCGTCCCCGGCATCAGCTGCATCAGCCCCCGCGCCCCGGCACGGCTGATCGCACGCGGGTTGAGCTCGGTCTCCTGCCGGGCGACGGCCATGGCCAGCGCCGGCTCGACCCGGCTGGCATAGCCGGCAAGATCGGTCACCGGGTAGTAGGCCGGATAGAGCAGGATGCCGTCGCGCGCCGCGTTCTTGGCGATCCGCACTGCGTAATGCGGCCGGCCCAGGTCCAGCGCCAGCCGGGCCAGCGCGCCCTTTGCCGCGGCGCCCTGAAGCCGCTGGCCGACGGTGCTGAACATCGCGAAAGCCAGTTCATCCTCCGCTGCATAGTGGAGGATCACCGCGGCCAGAACGTCGTCGCTGCGCAGGGCCGGGCTCTTGGCCCAGTCGGGCAGGTCGGAGGAGGTCAGGCTCTGGTCACCCGCGACGCCGACCTTCTCGGCCGCAAGCTGACCGTAGAACGATGTCTGGTGGACGGCCGCGGCCCGATACCACTCCTGTGCTTTCGCGCTGTCGCCCATCGCCTCGTAGGCCCGTCCCAGCCAGTAGCCGCCGCGCCCGAGGCTGATGGGGGTGCCGACACTGTCCTGGAATCGATGGAAATGCTCCGCCGCGCGCTTCGGGTCGTTCAACCGGCGCAGCGCGATCCAGCCCGCGAGCCATTCCACCTCGGAATAGTCGTAGCCATCGGTCGGGCTCAGATGGTTCTGGCTGGCGAGCAGATAGGCCACCTGCCCGCGCCCCTCGCGCGCCGCCCGGCGCGCCAGACTCTGGCGGCGGTCGGCCCAGACCGAGGGGACGCCCAGCTTGTGGATGTCGCCGGTAATCGCGGCCAGCAGCTTCTCGGCATCGTCGAAGCGGTCACGCTTCCAGAACTGGCCGAACCGTTTCCAGTTGGCGGCCGCCGAGCCGCCGAGCCCGGCCGTCTCAGGTGGCGTGCGCTGACCAAGCACGACCTGGGCCAGGATCTCCTGCCCCGGCCAGGTGCCGCGGCGGGTCACGAAGGACTGGTATTCCTGCACCGAGCCGCGTCCGGCGCGCAATTTGCGCCACAACACGATATCGCGCACCACCTGCTCGTCCGACCGCGCCGCCACCTTCTCGGCCGCCGCCCAGTCGCCGCGTTCGGCCCGGGCCAGCGCATCGGCCACCAGCTCTCCCTGTGCGCGCGCGGCAGCGAGGTCAAGCGCACCGGCGTGCGGCACCAGGAAAAACCCGGCAAAAACGAACCCGACTGCCAACGCGAGGATGCGTCGATCCATCCCGTCGTCCCTTCCCTCGATCAAAGGTACCGCTCCGAAGCCGATCCTAGCACATCTGCCCCGCCATGCAGCGGGGTAGCGATTAAAAATTTGTCAACTGATCATCGCCAGCACCTTGCGAGACGCCCGGATTCAACTGCACGGTCCCTTGGTCGCCCGCGGTGCAACCGTGACCCGATCCGGCCCAGCCTGCGCGCCTCCGCCCGGCGCCTCCGGCACCCCCGCGCGCCGGCACGCCGGCGTGCTTGCGAACCGCAGCGAATGGGCCTAGGGTCGCGCCGCCCTAAGCACCGCATCAGACCGGACGTATCGCCATGTTCAGAGGTTCCTTCGTCGCCCTGGTTACCCCGTTCCGCAACGGCGCCGTCGACGAGAAAGCACTCGAGGACCTCGTCGAGTGGCACATCGCCGAAGGCACCCACGGCCTCGTTCCCGTCGGCACCACCGGCGAGAGCCCGACCCTGACCCATGAGGAGCACGAGCGGGTGGTCGAGGTCGTGGTCCGCAAGGCCGCCAAGCGCGTGCCGGTGATCGCCGGGGCGGGCTCGAACAACACCGCCGAGGCGGTCCGGTTCATGAAGTATGCCGAGCAGGTCGGAGCCGACGCCGCCCTGGTGGTGACGCCATATTACAACAAGCCGACCCAGGCCGGGCTTATCGCGCATTTCAAGGCGCTTCACGACTGCTGCAACCTGCCGATCATCATCTACAACATTCCGCCGCGCTCGGTGGTGGACATGCTGCCCGCCACCATGGGCGAGCTCGCCAAGCTGCCGCGCATCATCGGGGTGAAGGACGCGACCGGCGATCTCTCCCGCGTGCCCAAGCAGCGCATCTCGTGCGGCAAGGACTTCATCCAGCTCTCGGGCGAGGATGCGACGGCGCTCGGCTTCAACGCCCATGGCGGTGTCGGCTGCATCTCGGTGACCGCCAATGTGGCGCCCCGGCTCTGCGCCGAATTCCAGGAGGCGACGCTGGCGGGCGACTACGCCAAGGCGCTCGAATACCAGGACCGTCTGATGCCGCTCCACACGGCGATCTTCGCCGAGCCCGGCCTCGCCGGCGCCAAGCACGGCCTTTCGATTCTCGGCCGCTGCATCGACGAGGTGCGGTTGCCGCTGCTGCCGGTGACCGAGCCGGTGCAGGGCCAGATCCGGTCAGCGATGGTGCATGCCGGCCTGATCAACGCCTGACGCCATGGCCACAAGGCAGAAGGGCCCGGCCGGCCGGGTCGCGGCCGAGAACCGCAAGGCCCGGCACAACTACTTCATCGAGGACAGCCTCGAGGTCGGCATCGTCCTCGAAGGCTCGGAAGTGAAGTCGCTGCGCGAGGGCAAGGCCAACATCGCCGAGAGCTACGCTACCGTCGAGGGTGCCGAACTCTGGCTGATCAACAGCTACATCCCGCCGTTCTCCCAGGCCAAGTCGGCGATGTTCAGCCACGAGGAGCGCCGCCGCCGCAAGCTTCTCGTCCATGCCCGCGAGCTGGCCCGGCTGTGGCAGGCGGTCGGCCGCGAGGGCATGACCCTGGTGCCGCTGAAGCTCTACTTCAACGACCGCGGCATCGCCAAACTCGAGCTCGGCCTCGCCCGCGGCAAGAAGATGGCCGACAAGCGCGAGACCGAGAAGAAGCGCGACTGGGCCCGCGAAAAGTCCAGGCTGCTGCGCGAGAAGGGGTGAGGGGCGGCCTCTGCCGCCCGCTTCCCGGAATCTCAGGCGGGCGTCAGTGCGTCCGCGCCGCCGATCACCGCCATGCACGCTTCTGCCACCTCCCGGCCCTTGATCCGGAAGTGCGCCCTGAAGAATTCGGCATGCTCGGCGCCGTTGTGGAAGTGATGCGGCGTCAGCACCGCCGACAACACCGGCACGTCCGTATCCATCTGCGCCCGCATCAGCCCGTCGATCACCGCCGAGGCAACGAATTCATGCCGGTAGATGCCCCCATCGACGACGAATGCCGCACCGACCACGGCGGCATGGCGGCCGCTGCGCGCGATCCGGCGGGCCAGCAGCGGGATCTCGAAGGCGCCGGGCACATCGAACAGGTCAACCGCGACGGTCCCTTGCGAGAGCCTGCCGATTTCATCGGCGAAGGCCACCGCGGCCTCGTCGACGATCTCGGCATGCCACCGCGCTCGGATCAGAGCGACGCGGGTCTGCTGGGGATGGGTCTGGTTGCGTGTCATCGTTTTCTCCTTTCGCTCAGCCACCAGGACCCAGGGCCGGGGAAAGGAAGCCGGACGCCGCGGCGGATGCCGGCGGTGCCTGGCTGCCCTCCCGTTCTCTCTCATCCGGACTGTAACCGTCGGCCTCGGAATTGCACCGAATTTGCTGACCCTGCGGTCTTGACCGCAGGCGCTCGCGGGCTTTGGGGTCTCGCCCCATCACCGCCGGTGGGGACTTCCACCCCGCCCTGAGAACGTGCGCCCATCACGAGATTGCTATCGGGCGCAGCCCCACTGTAAGCATGGCCCCGGGCGGCGCAAGCCGGGAACAGATACGGGTACGGCACCGAGGCAAACGCGCAGCATGACACCGACACCACCCGACACGAACCGCCTCATGACCGCAGTGGATGCCACCTGGCCGCCCGCCGAGTATCGAGACGCCGGGCCCTGGCTGCTGCGCCGGGGCGCGGGTGGCGGCCAGCGGGTCTCGGCAGCCTCGACCGGGGACGAGATGGCCGACATCGCTGCCGCCGAGGAGGGGATGCGCGAATGGGGCCAGCCGCCGCTATTCCGCGTCACGCCGAAACAGGCGACGCTGGACCGGCGACTCGAGGCCTCGGGCTATCGAAGGCACGACCCCGTCACCCTCTATACCGCGCCGGTCTCCG
This sequence comes from uncultured Pseudomonadota bacterium, assembly GCA_963700775.1. Taxonomy (GTDB): domain Bacteria; phylum Pseudomonadota; class Alphaproteobacteria; order Rhodobacterales; family Rhodobacteraceae; genus Thermohalobaculum. The sequence goes on along the minus strand of CAVOYU010000007.1, from coordinate 7,631 downwards.
CCCTCACGGACGGGCGCGATGAGACGGTGAGAGTTTTCCGGGTATGCGCCCCGCTCGCCATCGTCGACGAGATCTGGTCGGAAGGCGGGATCGGCCCCGGACGCCGGGCGGTGATGGAGCGCCCGGCGGGCCCGCACGTCACCCTGATGGCCCGCGCCGATGACCGGCCCGTCGGCGTCGCCTTCGTCGCCGTGGACGGTGAGATCGCCATGATCCATGCGATCGAGGTGCGTGGCCTCCACCGGCGCAAAGGTGGCGGCGAGATCCTGCTCCGTGGCGCCGCCAGCTTCGCCGCCGAGCACGGGGCCGCCTGGCTCGCGCTCGCGGTCACCGAGGCCAACGCGCCGGCCCGCGCGCTCTACGAGAAGCTGGGAATGACGCTCGCCGGGCGATACCATTACCGCATCGCCGCCGCCTGAGAGGACCCGCGTGAGACAGCCCCGAAAGAAGTCGCCCGCGAAGGCCGCTGCCCCGAAGGCTTCCACCAGATCCGCTGCCCCCAAGCAGGCATCCGGGAAGCAGGGCCGCGCCACAGGTTTTCCCCGCGTGACCGCGCTGGATCTCGCTCCGCCCGATCCATTGCCGGACGACGTCGCCGAGCTCTTTGCCAAGTGCCAGGACAAGCTCGGCCTGATCCCCAACGTGCTTGTCGCCTATGCCCATGACCCCGCCAGGCTTCGCGCCTTCAGCCTGATGTACAACACCCTGATGCTGGCGCCGGGCGGCCTGACCAAGCTCGAGCGCGAGATGATCGCGGTCGCCGTGTCGGCGATCAACAACTGCTGGTACTGCCTGGTGGCACACGGCGCCGCCGTGCGGACGATGTCGCAGAGCCCCGAGCTTGGCGAGGCGCTTGCCCTCGACCACCGTCATGCGAAGCTCTCGCCACGCGAGCGGGCGCTGGTCGATTTTGCCCGCAAGCTGACCCGGGACAGCGGCTCGGTCGGCGAGACGGACCGTGTGGCGCTGCGCGCCGTGGGCCTGAGCGACGCCGATATTTGGGCGGCCGCCGAGGTCGCCGCCTTCTTCAACATGTCGAACCGCATGGCCAGCGCCGTCGGCATGGTGCCGAATCCGGAGTATCACGCGATGGGGCGGGGCGGCTGATCGATGCGCGCGGCGATCACCGCTGCCTGTCTGGTCGCATCCTGGCTTCTGCCCGCCGAGGCGCAGGAGCAGCCACCACTCGACCCCGGCGCGCCCGAGGGCGCGGTGCGTACTGCCTCGGTCGAGCGTGACTTCGACCGCTACGCCCTGCCGGTCGCACCCTTCGGCCCGGACCCCGCCGCGAGCCTGCGGCAGGTCGAGGGCAGGGTGAGCTGGTCCGGCTTCCGCCTTGATGACCACGGCGCCAGCACCGCCGACGTCATCGCCGGTTACCGGACGCGGCTGCGCGCCATGGGCTTCTCGCCCCTGCTCGACTGCGCCAACGCCGCTTGCGGCGGCTTCGATTTCCGATTCGCGGTCAGCTTGCTTCCGGCGCCGGCGATGCTGGTCGACACCGCCGATTTCGCTCAGCTTTCGGTCAGCCGGGCCGAGCCGGAGGGCAGCGAGACGGTGGTGTCGGTGCTGGTCAGCCGGCTGCTCGGTGCGATCCATGTCCAGACCGTGGTGGTCAGCCCGGCCAGACCCGGCCAGATCATCACGGCGTCGCCGCCGCCCGAGACCGACCCCGCCATCCCGCTCCCGATACTGCCGGGCGACGGCGGTTCGCTGCTCGACCGGCTTGCCAACGAGGGTCACGCCACCGTCGAAGGGATCGCCTTCGAGACCGGCGGAGCGGCGCTCTCCAAGGATTCCGGCCCGGCCCTTGACGATCTGGCGGCAATGCTCGCCGGCAAGCCCGAGATTTCGGTGCTGATTGTTGGCCACTCCGACAACCAGGGCACGCTGGATGCCAACCTGACGCTCTCGCAGCGGCGCGCCGAGGCGGTGCGCGACGCGCTGGTCGAACGCGGCGTCGCGGCCAACCGGCTCGAGGCCAAGGGCGTCGGCTTTCTGGCACCCGTCGCCTCCAACGCAACTGAAGAGGGGCGGGCACGGAACCGGAGGGTCGAGTTGGTCTTGCGCTGACCAGCACGATTGCCATTGCGGCCTGTCGCGGCAATGATCGCGTTCCGGAGGGATGCGATCATGGCGCACAAGACCGACAAGCCCGGAAATTCCGGCGCCCCGCAGCTCGGCACGCTCGACATGTCGGCCAGCCTCGGATCGAAGAGCTACGAGAAGAAGCTCGCAAAGCTCCAGCACGAGCTGATGCGGATCCAGCAGGCCTATCTGATTGGCAGCGCTCGGCGGTCCTGGTGTTCGAGGGCTGGGACGCTTCCGGCAAGGGCGGAGCGATCCGGCGCATTTCCTCGGCAATGGACCCGCGCGGCTTCAAGGTCTGGCCGATCGGCGCGCCCCGCAAATACTACCTCGAGCGTCACTTCCTGACCCGTTTCTTCGAGCGGCTTCCGCCACACGGGGCGATCTCGGCGTTCGACCGTTCCTGGTATGGCAGGGTGCTTGTCGAGCGGGTCGAAGAGCTGACACCCGAGCCACGCTGGCGCGCCGCCTATGGCGAGATTGTCGATTTCGAGCGGATGCTGACGGCCGACGGAATACGGATCGTCAAGTTGTTCCTGCACATCGATCCGGATGAGCAACTGCGCCGTTTCGAACGCCGCCTCCTCGACCCACTGAAACGATGGAAGCTCAGCTACGAGGATTTCCGCAACCGCTGCAATTGGGACGCCTATGCGGCGGCGATCGACGAGATGTTCGAACGCACCCACACCCCCGAGGCTCCGTGGACGGCAATTCCGGCCAATGACAAGAAATTCGCCCGCATCGCCGCGATGGACGAGATCGTCCGGACGCTGGGCAAGGGCATCGACCTCAGCCCGCCCGAGCTTGAGGCGAACGTGCTCGACCAGGCACGCCGGCACTTCGAACTGCCGGCCGCGATTATCACCGGCCTTTCCGGCCGAACCGACTGAGCGCACCCGAAACGGAAAAGGCCCGGCGTTCTCGCCGGGCCTTTCTCTTGGGGCTTCAGGCCGAGCCGTCCGGGAAGCTCAGTGCAGCCTGTCGCCCACGCTCCGGATCGCGTCGTTGATCAGCGCGTCGGCGCGGTCGCCGGTCATCCGGCCCTGCATCACCTCGGCGGCGGCGGCCACCGCGACCTGAACCGCCCTGTCGCGCACCTCGCGCAACGCATTGGCCTCGGCCATGGCGATCTGCTCGTCGGCAGCCTTCAGCCGACGCTCGATCGAGGCGGCGAGTTCGGCCTTGCCCCGCTCGGCGGCCTGTTCGGCCTCGTGCTTGGCATGGGCGACAATCTCCTCGGCCTGGCTCTCGACCTCGCGCTGCTTGCGCTCGAACTCGGCGAAAGTCGCCTGGGCTTCCTCGCGGAGCCGGCGGGCCTCGTCAAGCTCGCCCCGGATGCGCGCCGCCCGGTCGTCCAGCGCCTTGGCGAGGAACTTGTGGACGCCCAGATAGGCCAGCAGCCCCAGGAACAGGAAGAAGGCAATGCCGACCACGAAATGGCTGTCGTAGAACAGGGACATCTCCGCTCCTCCCTCAGCCCAGCCGCGCGCGAACGGCCTTGGCCACTGCCTCGGCGTCCATGGTTTCAGGCAGAACCGCTTTGACGATTGCGCCCGCGGTATCGGTGGCCACCTCGCGCACCGCCGCGACGGCTAAGTCGCGAATCTCGCGGATGCGCTTCTCGGATTCGCTCGCGCGGGCCGAGATCTCGGCATCCGCACGGGCCATCGCGGCATCGACGTCCTTCTGGATCTCGGCGCGGGTCTCGGCGGCGATTCCCTGCGCCTTCACGCGGGCATCGGCCAGCGCCTGCTGGTAGGCCTCCTCGGCCTCCTGTGCCTTGCGCCGGAACTCCTCCGCCCGGTCGAGGTCGTCAGCAATGGCGTCCGCCCGCTCCTCGAGCACGCTGGCGATCCGCGGCAGAGCCACCCTGTTCATCAGCTGGAACAGCACGATGCAGGTCACCGCGAGCCAGAATATCTGGCTCGGGAAGGTCGTGAAATCAAGCTGCGGCAGCCCGCTCGAGGCGTGCTCGGCGGTGGCTTGAGCGGCGTCGGTGGATGTCGCCATCAGACTCTCCACAAAAACGGTAAGCCGCAAGGGCGCGGCCTGTCACTGATCCTGGCGGGCGCAGGGGAGAACCCCGGAGCAACCCCCGGAGCTCGCCTCCTTTGCCCGACCGCCCGATGTTGCCTCAGACGGCGAACATCAGCAGCATCGCGATCAGGAAGCCGAAGATGCCAAGGGCTTCCGCGAAGGCGATACCGAGGAACAGCGTCGCGGTCTGCTCCTTGGCGGCCGCCGGGTTGCGCAGCGCGCCGGACAGGTAGTTGCCGACCACGTGTCCCACGCCGACACCGGCACCGCCCATCGCAGTGCAAGCCATGCCAGCGCCGATATACTTGCCCAGCAGGGCTGCGGCTTCAGCTTCCATCGTGGTCTCTCCTCTCGATTGGATATCTCGGGTTTCCGTGTTTGCGCCGACACCCCGCCACCTCAGTGGCCGGGATGCAGCGCGTCGTTCAGATAGATGCAGGTCAGGATGGCGAAGATGTAGGCCTGGACGCAGGCGACCAGAACCTCGAGCCCTGTCATCGCCACCATCATCGCCAGCGGCAGGATGCCAAAGATCGAAAGCGCGGGCACGAAAGCGGCGAACACCTTCAGCACCGCATGCCCGGCCATCATGTTGCCGGCAAGCCGGATCGAGTGGCTTAGCGGGCGGACGAAGAACGAGATCAACTCGATCACCGCCAGGATCGGCCGGAGCGCGAGGGGCGCGGCATCGATCCAGAACAGCTTCAGGAAGCCCAATCCGTTCTTGATGAAGCCGAGCGTGATCACGGTTCCGAACACCAGCAGAGCCAGCACGCCGGTCACGGCGATATGCGAGGTGATGGTGAAGGAGTAGGGGATCAGCCCCAGCAGGTTCGAGAACAGGATGAAGACGAAAAGCGTGAAGATGTAGGGAAAGAACTTGACCCCCTCCTCACCCAGCACGTCGGTGACCATCTGGCGTACGAAGCCATAAAGGATCTCGGCCATCGACTGCACCCGGGTCGGCACGAGCGCGCGGCCGCGCATGCCGAAGATCAGCAGCGCGCAGACGGCAGCCAACACCAGCGCCATCCACAGCGTCGAGTTCGTGACCGTCAGCAGGCCAAGCTCGCCCTCGCCAAAAAGCGGGGTGATCTCGAACTGCTCCATCGGATGGATGCTGAGGCCGCCTCCGGAAGCTTCGCTCGACGCCATTCTCAGGTCCCCGTTCTGTCGCGCGCCCCAGTCCCCTCGGACGCGGCGCTCAGTTCTCGTCGGCTTCCGCCGCCTGTCGCTTCTGAAGCTCCTCGGCCGACCGCATCACCGTGCGGATACCGGCCGCGAAGCCCAGCAGTATGAACACGATGAGAAACAGCGGCAGTGTGCCGAGCAACGCATCGAGTCCCCACCCTATCGCCGCGCCGACCAGACCGCCGACGACCAGCTCCAGGGTCATTCGCCACGCCATGCCGGCCGCGGTGAACTTGTCCCCCGACTTCCCCCGCACCGGCGCCTGCTGTCCGCGCGCCGCCCTGATCCGCTGGTCGAGCTCGTCGAGCTTCGCGGATCTCTCCTCGGGCGCGCCCATCGGCGGAACCTCACGGTGTATCCCCGGGCGCGCTTTGCCCCCGGCGGAAGACGTGGCGGAAAATACGGAGGACCCCACAGGGTGTCAAGTCGCGGCTTGCGGCGGCAGGATTCCGTTAATCATCTGGCGGAAAAGAATTTTTTCCATACGCGTCGCTTCAGCGCAGCCAGCGTCCGCATCTTTGTCGAAGCCCGGCCCGAAACCTCGGCCGTGCCCTCCACCATCGTGATGCCGTCGCGGACAACCACAATACCGGATTAACGACCCGTTAACCATGACCCTAAAGACTTACGGCCGTCGCCGCGGAGCGAGGCGCAAAGTCTCTTGCGGCGGCGGTTCGGTGGAGGTCAGACGGGGCTCCTAGCGAGATGGATGTATCCTGGGAATCCCGATGTCAACCCACCCGCTCGGGCGAGGCGCTGGAGTTCCACCTGCCCTACCGGCGTTTCGATCCGCCGTGCCCCGGCGGAGCGCTAGATTCTCAACCAGCTCACGATCCGCTGCCCTGCCGGCCCACCGCCGGGCACCGACCGTGCCCGGCTGCTCGGGGCTACGGCTGCGTTCATCCTGGACATCGCTCATCCGGCAGTGCCGGCGCCCGCAATCCTTCACATGATCGGCAACTTCGCCTGCGCAACGGACCCGTGCGGCCAGGCAGCGACAATTTCGCTGTCGCTCAGCAACGCGCAGGGCACGCTTGCATCGGCCCTGGTGTCCGAGCCAGGCATCGAGACCGAGGCTACCGGCTTCGGTGCTGCCCACATCCTCTACGAGGACCAGGTGCTCGGGCTCTATATCCTCGAGATCGCGCCCGGACGCATGATTCCGCCGCACTGCCACCGGGTGATGCGCGAGACCGAGCTGGTGATCGATCCGGGGCTGCGGCTGCAGGACCGGCCGGTGTCGCCCGGCGACGCCTTCGCATGGTCCCTCGGCCAGGTCCATTGCTACCGCAATCCCTGTGACGTGCCACGCCGCATCCTCTGCTTCGACAGACCCCGCTTCCAGCCCGGCGACGAGGTCCCGATCGATCCGCCGCCGCCGCTCGCGCCGGCCACGCCGTTCGGCAACTATCTCGACTGACCGGAGGACCGCATGCCGACGATCTTCGTGACCGGCGCCGGCAAGGGGATCGGTCGTGCCATCGCCGAGCGTTTCGCGGTGGCGGGCTGGGAAGTCGCGGGCATCACCCGCTCGGCCGGCGACGTCGCGCGGCTGAACCGGCTCCCATGCGGCGCCGGCCGCTTCCGCCAAGCCGATGCCGCCGATGCCGCCGCCGTCGCGGCCGCCGTGGCCGATCTCGTCGGCGAGGCCGGGCTCGACATTCTGGTCAACAACGCCGGCGGTTTCCGATATGGCAGCTTCCGCGCAACGACTCCGGCCGATCTCGAGGCGCTCTGGCGTGCCAATGTCCTGACCGCCTTCACCGTCACCCAGGCGCTGATGCCGGCACTTCTGCGCGCCGGCGGCCGGATTGCCAACATCGTTTCGCTCGCGGCGCTGAAGCCGCTGCCGGGCAAGGCCGCCTACTCGGCCAGCAAGGCGGCACAGGCGGCGCTGTTCCGATGCCTGCGCGAGGAGGTTGCAGCCGAGGGAGTGACCGTGACCAACATCCACCCTGGAATTACCCTCGCCAGCTCCTTCGACGGCGAGGATGTCGATCCGGCTGCCATGATGGCGGCGGAGGACGTCGCCGAGGCCGCCTCCCGGACCCTGACTTCCCCGGGCAACCTGGTCGCCGAGGAGCTGGTGCTGCAGCCTGCCACCGGGCTCCGCCTGTGACCCGGCCGCTCGCCATCGTCACCGGCGGGGCGAAGGGCCTTGGCCGCCACTTCTGCCTTCGGCTGGCCGAGGCTTCGATACGATGTCATCGTCAACTACCTGACCTCGGAGGCGGACGCCAATTCGCTCCTGGCCGAGATGTCGGCCCACGGCTCTGCCTGGACGCATCGCGCCGATATCGCCAACCTCACCG
>CAVOYU010000006.1:0-658025 GCA_963700775.1 uncultured Pseudomonadota bacterium | reverse complement strand
ATGAAGCCGGGGCGCTGGGCGACAGAGTGTCAACCGGGCCGGATTTCAAACTGATACACTACCCTTTCACAGCATGGCGCGAGAGCTGTCCCTGCGACGACCGTCGCCACCGCGTTAGTGCTGTGCATTCGCATTCAACGCATCCGCGATCTTCGTTCCAATCGCCGTCGCGGCCGACCTTAGCGGATCACCCGACAGATGTGCATAGCGCGCCGTAGTCGCTGTCTCGCGGTGGCCGAGCAGGGCGCCAATGATTAGCAGAGACATTCCGCCAGCCGCGCCCACGGACGCGAACGAGTGGCGCAGATCATGGATGCGCAGATCGTCCAAGCCCGCTGCCACACGGATCACATTCCATGGTTCCTTTAGGTTCACCAGCGGGGCGCCCGGCTTGCCGCCGACGATCACAAAGGGATTGCCTTCAACAGGAAGAATTTTTTGCAAGAGTTGGATTGCGGCAGGCGGCAGATACACGAACTTTGCGCCGGTCTTCGAGTCCGGCAGTTCCAACCTCCCTGCCTCCAAGCTCACATGTTCCCAGCGTAGCCTGAGAATTTCCCCACGCCGGGCGCCCGTAAAAATCAGGAGCCGGATCGCCGCCACCGCGTAGGGTGAGATTGGTGCGCCACGCTGCGACAGCAGTTCGCCCCGCTCCGCCGATGCCAGCGCCGCACCGAGGCGTGCCAGCTCTTGTTGCGACAGAAAACGCTCACGCCTCTCCTCGCGGTATTTCCTCACATGGCGGCGGCAGGGGTTCGACCCATCCGGACGCCAACCCCATACTTCTGCCAGGTTGAACGCCTTGGACAACAGCGCCAGCGCGCGATTGGCTCGATAGGGCTTGCCCTTTAGGCTCTTGTGGAAGGCGTCCACATCCGCCCGCGTGACCTCGGCGACCTTGCGGTGGCCAAAGACCGGTCGCAGCATCTGCCGGATCAACCCTTCATCGTCCTTGATGCTGGACGCCTTCTTGTGCGGGCGCGCGTGGTCTTCGAGGTAGCGTTCGAGGAGACCGGCCATCAATGGAGCGTTGCGCGACGCCGCCCGCGTCGCGCTGGGATCGCCACCACGGCGGATTTCGGACGACCAGTCCTTCGCGATCTCCCGCGCTTGATCTGGCGTGATCGCTCCATGTGTGCCGATGGTCGGCTTGCGAACGGTACCGTTGCGCCCGCCGCCAACCCTGTATTTGAGGCAGTAGACCTTGCGACCGCTAGGATAGACGCGCAACCCAAAGCCCGAAATCTCGAAGTCCCAGATGGCATATTCGCGCTCACCCGGTTCAGCTGCGTCAACCGTCCGCTTCGTGATCTTGACCGCTGTCATCCTGCTTCCCTCCCGTGGTACCGGGCGCCACCTCTAGGTACCACACCGGTACCACCGAAGGCGCAATTGGACGTGGCTCTGTGTAGCAAGATGATAGATAGTGCGCTGTTTTTCAATGTCGTATGATACGCCATGCAGTTTGGTGAAGATTGGTGTGTCGCCGAAATTCAAGATTTGTAATCAGGGGGTCGGGGGTTGGAGTTCCTCAACCGGCACCAATGATTTCAAATGCTTATCGGATTATCCGGAATTTCAAAGAGATTTGTGTCACCACTATGTCACCACAGAACCAGAATTCCGAGTGATCTGGCACGCCGGCAAACCGACGGGAGCCGCGTAGAGTTCAAATGACGCCCTTCTTGAGAACCCCGGAGACAAACTGGACAGCGGAATCGGTTGGATAGTCTAGCCGTCGCGGAGCAAAATTCCGCACCTTTACGCCCGAGGCGAACGAGCTGAGGGCGGGGAGATGTATTCCGTGGATCTGTATAGCCGGGTGCGCCGAGCGTGCCATGTTGAGGGGATGAGCAAGAGCGCGGCGGCGCGTCTGTTCGGGGTCGACCGCAAGACGGTGGCGAAGATGCTGAAGCACGCGGTGCCGCCGGGATACCGTAGGCAGGGTCCGCCGGTCCGGCCGAAGCTCGATCCGTTCATCCCGGTCATAGACCGGATCCTTGAAGAGGATAGGGGTGTGCTGAAGAAGCAGCGGCATACCGGGTCACGGATATTCGAGCGGCTGCGCGATGAACACGGCTTCACCGGCGGCATAACGATTGTCCGTGACTATGTGGCGGGTGCCAGGCGGCGCAGCCGCGAGGTGTTCGTGCCCCTGAGCCACAAGCCGGGCCATGCGCAGGTGGACTTTGGCGAGGCGGACGGGATCATCGACGGCAAGCTGACGCGGTTCCATTATTTCTGCATGGATTTGCCGCACAGTGATGCGCCGTTCTTCAAGGCCTATCCCGCCGAGGTGGCCGAGGCGTTCTGCGAGGGCCATGTCGCGGCGTTCGCGTTCTTCGGCGGCATTCCGCTGTCGATTCTGTACGATAACACCAAGCTGGCGGTGGCGCAGATCCTGGGCGACGGGAAGCGGACACGCAGCCGTATGTTCTCGACCCTGCAGAGCCATTATCTGTTTGAGGACAAGTTCGGTCGCCCCGGCAAGGGGAACGACAAGGGCAAGGTTGAAGGGCTTGTTGGCTATGTGCGGCGCCACTTCATGGTGCCGATGCCAGTGGCCGAGAGCTTCGATGCGATGAACGCGGCTTCCTCGAGCAATGCTTACCCGCCAACAGGCGGTGCTGCGCGGGCACAGTCAGAGCATCGGCGAGCGGATGCAGGCCGATCTGGCAGCGTTCATGGCGCTGCCCGCAGTGTCGTTCGATCCGTGCCATGTGGTGACGGGGCGGGCCTCGTCGATGTCGCTGGTCCGCTATCGCACCAATGATTACTCGGTGCCGACGGCCTATGCCCACCAGGAGGTGGTGATCAAAGGCTATGTCGACCGGGTCGTGATTGTCTGCCGGGGGGAACAGATTGCGGTGCATCGGCGCAGCTATCAACGCGAGGACTTCATCGCCAACCCGCTCCATTACCTGGCACTGCTGGAGCACAAGTCGCGCGCGCTCGATCAGGCCGCGCCGCTCGATGGCTGGGTGCTGGCAGAACCGATGCATCGGATCCGCAGGCTGATGGAGGCGCGCAGCGGCAAGGAAGGCCGGCGCGAGTTCATCCAGGTCCTGCGGCTGCTGCGAACCGTTCGAGCAGTCTCTCGTGGAATGGGCGGTGGCGCGGGCGTTAGAGCTGGGGGCGATCAGCTTCGATGCGGTCAAGATGATCGTGCTGGCGCGGCTTGAACGGCGACCACCACGCCTTGATCTGCAGTTTTATCCGCATCTGCCGCGTGCGCACGTCGGGCGCACGGACCCGCGTGCCTATGGGTCTGCTTTCCAGACGGATGTCACAGCAACGGGAGATCGGCATGACCGGGACCTCTATGCCGCTGCCCGCCATGGAGCAGCCCACCAGCGTGCCGCCTGCGGTATTGCTGGCCAACCATCTCAAGGCGCTCAAGCTGCCGACCTTCGTGCGCGAGTATGAGAAGGTCGCCTTCGAGGCCGCGCAGGACCGCGCCGATTATCCGCGCTATCTGCTGCGGCTATGCGAGCTTGAGCGGATCGACCGCGAACGCCGGATGGTCGAGCGCCGGATCCGCATGGCCAGGTTCCCGCACACCAAGAGCTTCGACACCTTCGATTTTGCCGCCCAGCCATCGCTGAACAAGGCGCTGGTGCTCGAACTGGCGCGCGGGGAATGGATCGAGCAGCGCGCGCAATGTCATCGCGCTGGGGCCGAGCGGCACCGGCAAGACCCACGCCGCCCTCGCGCTCGGCCTTGCCGCCTGCCAGAAAGGCTGCAGCGTGGCGTTCACCACAGCGGCGGCGTTGGTGCATGACCTCATGGAGGCCCGGGACGAACGGCGGCTGCGCAGCCTCCAGAAGCAGCTGGCCTCGGTCAAGCTGCTGATCCTCGACGAGCTCGGCTATGTGCCGTTCACCGCCGTCGGCGCTGAGCTGCTGTTCGAGGTGCTCAGCCAGCGCTACGAACGCGGTAGCACGCTCATCACCAGCAATCTGCCGTTCGACGAATGGACTTCGGTGTTCGGTTCCGAGCGGCTCACCGGTGCGCTGCTCGACCGGCTGACCCACCACGTCCACATCCTCGAGATGAACGGCGAGAGCTTCCGCCTCGCCAGCAGCCGCAAGGCCAAAGCCTGATTGCACAACCATGAATGCAACTCCGGACTGGCCTTCGGCCAGTGCGCCTTGTCGTGCGTCAGCTATATGGGGAGCACGCCCGCCAAGGCGCGGGCCAGGCCCAACCAACCGGGGATTATTCCGCCGGTGCGCTGACCCATTTCCCTCCGGGATTGACAAATTGCATCCGAACCGGCTTCGGCACCGTGATTTCATTGTGTAGAGTTGGGCGAACGGACCTAAGTGTGGGCAACCTGGAGCGCTCTCCAGGGAATCGGATCCACCGCATCGTCGGGAAGTGTAGGACTGAGCCGTGTCGACGAACCAACTCAGGTAGCGTCTTGAGGGTTCACGAGGGATAAGCCCGGTGCCCATCGATCCAGCGGCGGACATCGCTTGGTGCCCGCCACCAGATCCTTAATCAGCCATCAAACCGCCACCGCCGTCATCGGCTTCTATCACGCTTGGATCACCCAACTTCCTGAAGTATTTGTCGAGGCAGCGCCCTGCGTGAGGCGTTTGCTGAGCGCGTCCTGTTGACCGCCTGCCGACCTAGCCCCTACGTCGCGAACAGCCCCAAGAACGACACTCGACTCGGATCGAAAATTAGCCATCATAGATTCGGATCACAGCTAGCTCTCCCGCGCAACGGCCTTCAAATTCGGAGCCCGGTTGGGTCATTCAGTTTCTGACAACACCGAAAGCGCCTTAGCGTGCAAGACTGGGTCGCCTGCCGCGAGAACGAGATCCTTCCATTCAAGCGTGATGCCTTTGCCGGACCAGTCCGTCACGACCCCGCCGGCGCCCTCGATCACGGCGGCGGGGGCGAAGATATCTACGGGATCCAGCCCGCCATCGATTGCGAGATCGGTCCGGCCTGAGGCGAGCACTCCGTAGGCATAACAACTGCCACCGTACTGAGTGTAGCGGACCTTCTGCCGAAGGGCGTCGAAGGCCCTGCGTTCGGTCTGGTGGAAGAAATCCGGATTGCTATTTGTCATCAGGGCAGGCGCCAGCTCGGCGCAGCCGCGCGTTCTAGCCGGCTTCCCGTTTAGGCTCGCGCGTTCCCGCGCGACGCCGACCCAGCGATCCGCTGTTGCCGGATGGTCGATCACACCTATCCAGGGGCGGCGGCCGCGGGCGACCCCGATAAGGGTCCCGAAGACCGGAATGCCGGCAACGAAGGGTGCGGTCCCATCGATCGGGTCCAGCACCCAAACGAATTCCGCATCGAGGTCGCGCGATCCGAACTCCTCGCCCATGATGCCATGATCGGGAAACTGGCGCTCGATCATCTCGCGCAGGCGCTGTTCGATTTTGCGGTCGGCGTCGGTGACGTAGCTGAGATCGCTCTTTATATCGATCTCAGGCATCCTGCTGGCCGCGTCCTGCAGCATGGCCCGGCTTTCATCGGCCAGCCGCTCGGCGAACGAAGTCAGTCGATCAGTGATATCGGGAGTCATGGTTATGCGCCTTCAATGTGCGAGGATCTGGCTGAGAAACAGCTTTGTTCGCTCATGCATCGGGTTTTCGAAGAACTCTGTCGGTGTTGCCTCTTCGACGATCTCGCCAGCGTCCATGAAGATCACCCTGTCGGCGACCGAGCGCGCAAACCCCATCTCGTGGGTCACGACGATCATGGTCATGCCGTCGTTCGCCAGATCGATCATCACGTCCAGCACCTCGCTGATCATTTCCGGGTCCAGCGCCGAGGTCGGCTCGTCGAACAGCATGATCTCGGGCTGCATGCATAGGGCGCGCGCAATTGCGACCCGCTGCTGCTGACCGCCGGAGAGCTGGGCAGGGTACTTGTCGGCCTGTTCGGGAATCTTGACCCGTGCGAGATAGTGCATCGCGATCTCGCGCGCCTTGTTCTTCGGGGTCTTGCGCACCAGTTGCTGGGCGATCATCAGGTTCCTGGCGATCGTCATATGCGGGAACAGGTTGAAGCTCTGGAACACCATCCCGACCTCGCGCCGGACCGCATCGATGTCCTTGACCTTGTCCGTCAATTCCGTCCCGTCGATGATGATCTTCCCGGCGCTGTGCTCTTCCAGGCGGTTGATGCAGCGGATCATGGTCGACTTGCCTGACCCCGAGGGCCCGCAGACGACGATCCTCTCGCCCTTACGGACTTCCAGGTTGATGTTCTTCAGCGCCTGGAAGTCGCCGAAGAACTTGTCGACGTTCTCCATCCGGATCAGCGGTTCGGAGCCGGTCTCGCTCATGTCATGTCTCGCGTTGCGCGTAGCGGCTAAGGTAGGCCTCGATCAGCCCGAAGGTTCTCTGCAACACCCAGGTGAATGCCATGTAGATGATCGCCATCGAGATGAATATCTCGTAGGGCGCATAGGTTTCCGCCACGATCGTGCGGGCGATCCCGGTCATGTCGGCGATGGTGATCGTGCTCGCCAGGGCCGTTGATTTCAGCAGGCTGATCACGTCGTTGCTGTAGGCCGGCAATGCCAGCCGCACGGCCAGTGGCGTGGTGATGTAGATGAACTTCTGCCGGGCCGACATGCCCAGAGCCGAACCCGCTTCCAGTAGCCCCTTGGCAACGCCCTGAACCCCGCCACGCAGGATTTCCGAGACATAGGCACCGGTATTCAGGGACAGCGCGACGATTGCGCAGCCGGTCGGCTCGCGCAGGATCGGCCAGAGGATGCTGTCGCGGATGAATTCGAGCTGCGGAAAGCCGTAGTAGACGATGAAGATCTGGACCAGGATGGGCGTGCCGCGGAAGACGTAGATGTAAATCTGCGCGGGCCAGTCTAGATACCATCTGCCGCTGATCCGCATCAGCAGGAGGACAATCGCCAGCAACAGGCCTAGTAAGGCGGAGATCACCAGCAGCTTCAGGGTGACGCCGATGCCTGACAGCATCAGCGGCAGGCTCTCGGCGATGAGATGAACATCGAAGCTCATCGCGCCGCCTCCGTGGTGCGCCTGCCGAACTTCTCGAGGCCCATCACCGAGAGGGTGATGATCGACGAGAAGGCCAGATAGATAAGCCCGACGAAGATGTACATCGTGAAAGGCTCGCCGGTGGTGGCGATGGCCTGTTTGGCAACGAACAGCGTTTCATTCAGCCCGATGACCGAGATCAGCGCCGTATCCTTGATCAGCGACAGCATGTGGTTGCCGAAGGGCGGCAGCGCGATGCGCCACATTTCGGGAATACGGATGTAGATGAATGTCTGAAGCGGCGACATCCCGAGCGCGCGCGCAGCTTCGATACTGCCGGGACTGACGCCCAGGAAGGCGCCGCGGAAGGTTTCAGTCGCGTACGAGCCGACGATGATCGAAATCGCAAGTGTTCCGGACCAGAATGGCGGAACATCGATGAACTTGACCTCGGGGTCGAATATTTGCGCGATTGATGTCAGTGCGATAGCCGAGCCGTAGTAGAGCAGCAGGATCACCAGGATCTCAGGTGTGCCGCGAAAGATCACCGTATAGGCCCCGGCGATCTTTTGCGCGATTACGCTGTCCGAAAGCTTGGCCCCAGCACCGATCAGGCCGAAGAGAACCATCAAGCCAAGCGACGTAAGAAAAACCTTGGCGACGACCAGGGAGCCCCAGGCATAATCGTCCCACCAGCCGGCCAGAGCTTCCAATGTCGCCCTCCGCGACCTGTCACCGGGTTCTCAGCGGAAATAGTGAGCGAGGTGGCAACGAAAGCAAAAATGCCACCTCGCAGTCTCATGCAGGTTACTGGCCCCATTCATCCTTGTGCAGCTTGAACGGGAAATACTTGAGCGCATAGGATTCGAGCTCGCCCGAATTGATCAGTTCCTTCAGCGCATCATCGAGGCGGGACTTTAAGTCAGGCTGGTCCTTGCGAAGGCCTATGCCGACACCGACGCCAAAGTATTTTTCCTCGTCTACGGGCGGGCCGATCAGCTTGAACCCGGATCCCTCTTCCTGCGACAGGAACGCGAGGTGGGCCTTCATCGGGTTGGTCATGATGACGTCGGTGCGTCCGTTCTTCAGGTCGAGATAGAGCGCCTCGTTGCTATCATACAGAACCACATCGGCATCCGGCAGGACCTCCTCGAACCAGCTGGAATAGGTCGTCGCGCGTTCCAGACCGACCTTTAGGCCCTTGAAGTTTTCCGGGATCGGATTGCCGGCGTCATCGAACAGCTTCGTGTCGATCTTGTCCGATCCGACGAGCTGGCCGACGGAGAACCGGTAGGGGCTGGAAAAATCGATTTTCTCCAGCCGCTTCTCGGTGATCGACATCGATGCGATGACCAGGTCGAACTTGTTCGCCAGCAACGCAGGGATCATTCCGTCCCATTCCTGGCAAACGAACTCGAGATCGGCACCGATGATACGGGCAACGCCTTTGGCCACATCAACATCGTAGCCGACGAGTTCGCCTTCGGCGTTCTTGAAGTTGAACGGGGCATAGGTGCATTCCATGCCGACGCGGAATGTCTCGGCCCGGGCTGCACTCGAGAACATAAACGCCCCGGCCAAAGCGACCGCGACGATCGTTTTCGTGAGTTTCATGGCTTCCTCCCTTGGTTCCCATTCGTTCCAGCGCTCCCGCCCTGCGTTACATTGGGCGCATTATTCGTCGCCCGGCAAGTTTCGGGACTCGGTTCCTTCGTCACTATCGTGACTCGGGTGCCAGCGTGACCATCCCCCCAAAGGAGGAGGTCCAGTCAGTCGGCCGAGTGCGACAGCGACTTCACGAACTCCGCGAACAGCTCGAACTGCGAGCCGATGCCCAGCTTCGCATAGAGGTTCTGGCGGTGCGACTTGACGGTGGTCTCGGAGATGCCCAGAAGCGCCCCGATGGACAGGCTCGAATGGCCCTTGAGGATCAGCTGGGCGACCTCGCACTCACGCGGGCTCAAGCGGCTCTTGCCGAACCGGTCGAGCAGGTCTTCGACCGAGGTTGCCGACAGCGGCGCCGGCGTCTGCGCGAGCGACTGGCGCCAGAACAGCCGGAACACTGATCCGATCACCGATATATTGCTGCGAAGGATGCCGATTGCACCTTGGTCGAAACCGCCCAGCGAGGCAGCACGCGAGAGCGATATCTCGCCCAGGCGTCCCGCCGGCAGATCGACCGCCAGTACGAGTTCCTCCATGCCGGCCGGCCAGTTCTCGGTCACATAGCCGATTTCCTCGCTGGCCATCCGCTTGATCTTGAAGGCGCGGTAATGCTCGGAACTGAGATAGGCATCCGGCGCCAGCTCGCCGATGCGGTAGACGCCCTGACGCAGGCCGTTGCGGTGCGCCGAGTAGACCGGGTTCAGGACATAGGTGCTCTCCAGGTAGTTCGCCAAGCCGAGCCGCGCGGTCTCGTCGTTGAAGGTGTCGTGGATCAGGACCGGCCTTGCGCCCAACTCGTGGACGACGCACATCGCCATATCGAAATCCACCAGCGCCGAGATGGCGACGACGAGATGGCGCAGGCAGTCTGCGCGATCAACGCGGTCGATCGCCCGGGACAGGTTTTCAGCCCACGCAGGCGATGCTTCCGCGTCCGAAACCGATGTTAGGCCGACCGACATCATGCCGGGCTCCGAAAACCGAACAGCCGCGAAGATCGACCGTAGCGCAATTCCCCAAAGAAATCAGTTGTTGATCGGCAGCGGTGGCCTTCAGGCTAATGCAGGATCTGTGCAAGCGCCGCGAGCGCCGCGTCAACTTCCGCTTCGGTGTTGTAGTGGGCGAGCCCGATGCGCACTACACCCTGCTCCTCGTCTAAGCCGAGTTGCCGGACTACCTCATAGGCATAGTTGTGGCCTGACCAAACGCAAATTCCTTCATCGGCCAGACGCTTGGCGATCTGTTTGGGCGCCATCTCCCGATGGGTGAAGGATACGGTCGGCACCCGCTCGGCGATGCGGTTCAAGTTGGTGATCCCATGTACTGTCGTGCCACCTAGCGCGATGATGCCGTCGATCAGCTTCGTGGTGATCCAGCGCTCGTGATCCGCGGACGCGTCAAAGGCCCCTGCCAGAAGCGCCCGCCGGCCGCCGGAGTGGCCGGTGATTTCGCCGACCCAGGCAAGATAGTCGACCGTCGCTTCCAGCCCGGCCAGCAGTTCGGTCTGAGGCGTGCCGGTTTCGAACCGCGCCGGCAGCGCGTCGTCTGCGCACCGACATTTGTAGGCGGGCAGGTCGCGCAGGATACTTTCGCGCCCCCAGATCATACCCAGATGCGGGCCGAAGAACTTGTAGGCCGAGCAGGCCAGGAAATCGCATCCCAGTGCCTGGACATCGATTAACCCGTGCGGGGCGAATTGGACCGCGTCGACGAAGACCATCGCCCCTGCGGCCTTAGCCATCGCGGACAGGGCGGGCACATCGTTGATCGAGCCGGTCAGGTTGCTGGCATAGTTCAGGGCCAGGAGCCGCGTGCGGTCGGTCAGGAGCGCCGCCAGGCCCTCGGGCTCGATGCGCCAGCTCTCCGTGTTGAATGGCAGCCACTTCACAACCAGCCCGTTGTCTTCTGCCATCAGCAGCCATGGCGCGACGTCGCCCTCGTGGTCCATCCGTGTCACGATGATCTCGTCGCCGGGCGAGAGTGTCCGGGAGATGCTGCGCGACAGGTGCATCGTCAGCGTCGTCATGCTGGGGCCGATGATGATCTCGCGCATCGACGTCGCGCCCACCATGTCCGCCATCGCCTGGTGTGACCGTTCCCAGATGGCATCGGCATTTCGAGAACCAGCGAAGTAGCCGCCGAGATTGCTGCTTGCCTCGATCATTGCGGCGCAGACCGCATCGACCACACGGCGGGGAAGCTGCGTTCCAGCGGGGTTGTCGAGAAAGATCGGCGCAGTTTTGCCTGTTGCTCCGGAAACGGCAGGGAACGCCGCGCGGATATCATCGATTGGAAAGCGGTTCATGTTGCCTCATGATCGCGGGGACGGGTCGAATGCCGTATCGCTCGGGCACGACCGCGCATCCTGGGATTCGATGGCTCGCACAGTATTCCCGCGCCGCGCAGGGTCTCCATCCTCCCAAAGGAGGAGCGGTCGACCCGACGCGCGCCCGCTCATTGGCCGATCTTGAGAGGACTCAGATCGCTCGGAGATTGCGCGATCCGATACAATTGAAGGTCGCACGAACTGGCACGCAATCTCTCGTGGCCGGTCTGGACGTTGCGACGCCCTCACCATCTGATTCTCTCGTGGCGATTCTGGGTGTGCAAACGAGGTCTTTCCTTGTCCATGATTGCGGGTGTGCGGCGCTGAATACCCGGAAAGGGCGAGGGCGTTGCGCCTCTCGCGGAGTCTCGGGTGCCAATTTGGATCCTCCAATCTGTTTCCGGTGTTCCGCCCGCAGCGTGAGATCACTCGCCCCTGCGCAACTCGGCTTCTGCGCCTGCCGGGGCGACTTCAGCCGCGCTGTCGAATTGCAGGGCTGCCTCCAATTCAACCGGATCAATCGGCAGCGCTTGCCGACGACCGGGCCGGTCCGGATCGGACTGCAGATGGATCAAAGTGAGTTTTCGCCTGTAGGCTGGAAACGAGAGGCCCTGAAGCAGCTCTTCTTCCGTCTCGACGACGTAGGCGCCACTAGGAAGCTCCCCATCCCAGCCACCAATTCGGAAGGGCCTATGGAAGGTCACCGTTTCTTTCCGAGAACGTGTTGTCATCTTGCACCCCTAGGGTCCCGAATTGAGCAAAGGGAGCGCACTCAGATCGTTCCTTCGTCCGTGCGCCCGGCGGGGTCTGGAGCTCAGCCACGATCAAAGCACTGAGAGCCCGGCGGTCGAAAGGATAGTCTGGCGGCGCCGGTGTTCCCGCCGCATCTGCAACTCGGCGCGCTCGCGCTCAGCGTGATCGCGAACCTTGCATTCGGTCGCGCTTGCGGCATGATCGCGATGGGTGTCAGAATTGACGATAGGACGGTCGATATTTTTGTGAATCATGTCTCTAGCCTCAATTATTGCGTATTTATTATACACTGAGAATGTAAGTCTTTTCAGCTTTAAAATCAATTGAAAACTGAAAATTACCACTCACATCAAGAAATAATGTTTATATTTTTCTTTTCTAGATTTGCAGTGCGGGCCCTATTGTCGGTAATTTTTGATTATAGATTAAAGCTGAGGTTTGAGACACTCATGAGACACTATCGATCTCATGCAGAAGCGGCGGAGAAGTGTGGACAATGTTTATCCGCGTCGGATTCGAAATCACGGTAGATTGCCCGAAGCCAACCCCGATGCTTTTGGCGCTGCGCCTGCATCCCGCGCGCGCATGCCGGGAAATCGGCTCGGATCACATCCGAACCGAACCTGCGACGCCTGTTGAGGAATATACGGATATGTTCGGCAACCAGTGTGCGCGTATCCTTGCGCCGCTCGGCCCGACGACTCTGTGGTCCGATTGCATGATCGAGGATAACGGCCAGCCCGACGCGTTCGACTGGAACGCGCGGCAGCACGAGATCGTGGACCTTCCGGCCGAGACGCTGCCCTATCTTGCGGCCAGCCGATATTGCGAGAGCGACGAACTCATCCGGAGCGCGTGGAAGTTGTTTGGCCTCGCTCCACCCGGGTGGGCTCGGGTTCAGGCGATCTCCAATTGGGTGCACAATCATGTCCTGTTCGACTACCGGTTCGGCAGGCCGACGAAGACGGCAGCCGACGTGTTCCGGGAAGGTACCGGCGTGTGCCGTGATTTTGCGCACCTCTTCATCGCGCTCTCGCGCGCCATGAACATACCCGCGCGCTACGCGAGCGGCTATCTCAGTGACATCGGTGCCAAGGTGGATGGTGCCGGTGATTTCTGTGCCTGGGCCGAAGTCTATCTTGAAGGCCGATGGTACGTCTTCGACGCGCGTCACAACACACCACGCATCGGACGCATCACCATGGTCCGGGGGCGCGATGCCGCCGACGTGGCGATGATAACTGCCTTCGGAGACTATCAGCTTACGCGGTTCAAGGTATGGACCGACGAGGTAGATCCGGCCGCCTCAGAAGCCGATCATATGGACGCCCTGCAACTTCGCCCCGACACCGAGGCTTTGGTGCTGGCGCCATCATCCGGCAGGCTCATCGTTTGATCGACTGACGGAACGGCGAGGTGAACATACCGGTTGCTTCCGCGCATTTGACAACGACCGCCGGCGCTGGATGCTGGCCGTAAGGCCTTATTTTCCAACCCCCCTAGCACTCGACGACCGGAGAGTGCTAAACGAGCGCCAGAGCGCAACCTCGCCCTGAGGGGAAGGCCTGCGCCAGCCACCAGACAGCACAACAACTCTGCGCGAAGGGAGCGCCTCCATGAACTTTACACCCCTGCACGACCGCGTGCTGGTCCGTCGCATCGAAGGCGAAGCGAAGACCGCCGGCGGCCTGATCATCCCCAACTCCGCAAAGGAGAAGCCCCAGGAGGGCGAGGTCGTCGCCGTGGGCGAGGGCGCCCGCAAGGAATCGGGCGAGCTGATCCCGATGGCCGTCAAGGCCGGCGACCGCATCCTGTTCGGCAAGTGGTCGGGCAGCGAGGTCAAGATCGACGGCGAGGAACTGCTCATCATGAAGGAGAGCGACATCCTCGGCGTGATCGTGGCCACCGCCAAAAAGGTCAAGAAAGCTGCGTGACCGGCAGGCCTGTCGACCGACAGGCCCGATTGACCGGATCACGAACGAGATACCTGAATAGGAGCAACCTCACATGGCTGCCAAAGACGTCAAGTTCCACTCCGACGCCCGCGACCGGATGCTGAAGGGCGTCAACCTTCTCGCCAACGCGGTGAAGGTGACCCTCGGCCCCAAGGGCCGCAACGTCCTGCTCGACAAGTCCTATGGCTCGCCTCGGATCACCAAGGACGGCGTGACCGTCGCCAAGGAGATCGAGCTCTCGGACAAGTTCGAGAACATGGGCGCCCAGATGGTCCGCGAAGTCGCGTCGCGCACCAACGACGAGGCCGGTGACGGCACCACCACCGCCACGATCCTGGCCCAGGCGATCCTGGCCGAGGGCATGAAGTCGGTCGCGGCCGGCATGAACCCGATGGACGTGAAGCGCGGGGTCGATGCCGCCGTTGCCAAGGTCGTCGCCGAGATCAAGAAGATGTCGCGCCCGGTGAAGGGTTCGGCCGAGATCGCCCAGGTCGGCTCGATCGCGGCCAATGGCGAGAAGGAGATCGGCCGCCAGATCGCCGACGCGATGCAGAAGGTCGGCAACGAGGGCGTGATCACCGTCGAGGAGAACAAGGGCCTCGACACCGAGACCGAGGTGGTCGAGGGCATGCAGTTCGACCGCGGCTACCTCAGCCCCTACTTCATCACCAATGCCGACAAGATGGTGGCCGAGCTCGAGGACGCCCTGATCCTGCTGCACGAGAAGAAGCTCTCGTCGCTGCAGCCGATGGTGCCGCTGCTCGAGACCGTGATCCAGTCCGGCAAGCCGCTCTTGATCATCTCCGAGGACGTCGAGGGCGAGGCCCTTGCCACCCTCGTCGTCAACAAGCTGCGCGGTGGCCTGAAGGTTGCCGCCGTGAAGGCGCCGGGCTTCGGTGACCGCCGCAAGGCCATGCTGCAGGACATCGCGATCCTGACCGGCGGCCAGCTGATCTCCGAGGACCTCGGCATGAAGCTCGAGAATGTCACGATCGACATGCTGGGCAAGGCCAAGAAGATCCGCATCACCAAGGACGACACCACGGTGATCGACGGCGCCGGCGACAAGGGCGAGATCAAAGCCCGTGTCTCCCAGATCCGCCAGCAGGTCGAGGAGACCACCTCCGACTACGACCGCGAGAAGCTGCAGGAGCGGCTGGCCAAGCTCGCCGGCGGCGTCGCGGTGATCCGCGTCGGCGGCGCCACCGAGATCGAGGTGAAGGAGCGCAAGGACCGCGTCGACGACGCGCTCAACGCGACCCGCGCCGCGGTCCAGGAAGGCGTCGTGGTTGGCGGTGGCGCCGCGTTGCTGCACGCCTCCAAGGCGCTGAAGGGCATGAAGGGCGCCAATTCCGACCAGGAGGCCGGCATCCAGATCGTGCGCCGTGCCATCCAGTCGCCGCTGCGCCAGATCGCCGAGAATGCCGGCGTCGACGGCGCCGTGGTTGCCGGCAAGGTCATGGACTCGAAGGACGAGAAGTTCGGCTTCGACGCCCAGGAGGAGCGCTACGGCGACCTGATGAAGTGGGGCATCATCGACCCGACCAAGGTCGTGCGCACCGCGCTCGAGGACGCCGCCTCGGTTGCCGGCCTGCTCATCACCACCGAGGCGATGGTGGCCGACAGGCCCGAGCCGAAGGGCCAGGGCGCCGGTGCCGGCATGGGCGGCATGGACGGCATGATGTAGTCGCAGCGCGCGAAGTCGTGGGGCCGCTCCCGCAAGGGGCGGCCCATCTCTGCAACGCCCCTTGTGAGAGGCCGGATCGTCTCACGCGCCGCCGTCGGTCTCTCTTATCGGTCAATCTCGACGTCAAAAGGCGGGCAACGCTCAGTTGGACGCAGGTTTGAGCGGCGTGTCGTCGGGCCTCGGAACTGTTTGACGCTCGATCATCCGATGTACCCTTGGGCGGTCGGGGCCGCGGTGTAGCGCAAGCAAACGGTCCGATGACGCAACATCAGACTGCGTGCGGCGCTCATTGTGGCGCACATACTCAACCCAAGTCGGTACATGATAGCTTTCAGTCCAGATGTCAGGATTTTCTAAGTCGCGCAATAGGGCCCATTGCTGGGCACCATCCCTTATGCGGATGCGCCGACGATCATTCATCGCTGACAGAAACTCGGGCACATCGTTTTGATCAATCACGTAGTCCACCATGATGTTGATTTCCATCGAGAACTGACCCGCCTTTAGGTTATGTTTGGGGGGTCAGGCTTTGGTCAAGGCAAGATTGTCCTCCTTCTTTTTGTGGGCGGCCGCGGCCGTACTGGCCTTGAAGCGGAAGCTGTCGTTTCCGGTCTCCAGGATGTGGCAGCGGTGGGTGAGGCGGTCGAGGAGCGCGGTCGTCATCTTGGCATCGCCGAAGACTGTGGCCCATTCGCTGAAGCTCAAGTTGGTGGTGATGGCGACGCTGGTGCGTTCGTATAGCTTGCTCAGCAGATGGAAGAGCAGCGCGCCGCCCGAAGCGCTGAACGGCAGGTAGCCCAGTTCGTCGAGGATCACGAGGTCAAGTTTGGTCAGGCTTTCGGCGATCTGTCCTGCCTTGCCCTTGGTCTTTTCCTGCTCGAGCGCGTTGACCAACTCGATGGTGGAGAAGAAGCGGACCTTGCGCCGGTAATGTTCCACGGCCTGGATGCCGAGGGCGGTGGCGACATGGGTTTTGCCGGTACCCGGGCCGCCAATCAACACGTCGGCCTTGGCGGCGTTCGCGACATTGTTTCGCGCGAAAATCGCGAATGGCGGCGATCATTTATTTCGGCGAGCGTGAGTCGCAGAAAGAACCAAGGATGCAAGCCAGCACAAAGTTCTCTACCGTGAACGATTGAGGCGGCGTGGGAGCGACGCGATGAACAAGATACAACTCGTCACCCTTACGATCCTTGTGCTGCTTTGCGGCCTGCCTGGGCCTCAATACGCCTCTGCCCAGGAGCTGGAGCCACGTGCCTTCGCAAACACGCCGGTCGGGTTGAACTTCCTGCTTCTGGGCTACCGCTACATCGACGGCAATGTCGCGCTCAATACCACCCTGCCGGTCGAGGATGCCGAGGTCCGGAGCCACTCAGGCACGATCGCCTATGTCCGCACGCTCGATGTGGCTGGCATGTCGGGCAAGATTGCCGTGACGCTCCCCTATGCGCGAGTGAAGGGCACCGCACAGCTCGCCGGCGTCCCGCAGGAGCGCGACGTATCCGGCTTCGGCGACCCGCACCTGCGCCTGTCGCTCAACTTCTTCGGCGCCCCGGCGTTGAGCCTCGCAGATTTCGCCCGTTACGAGCAGGACCTGATCATCGGGGCGACCCTCGAGGTTGGCGCACCTCTGGGGCAGTACGACGATGACAAGCTCCTGAACATAGGCGCCAACAGGTGGTCGGCGAAGGGTGAGCTTGGTGCGTCGAAAGCACTGGGGCCGGTCACGCTGGAGACTAGCGTGGCGGCGACATTCTATACGGACAACAACGATTTTCTGGGAGGGCAGAAGCTCGAGCAGGATCCGCTCTATGCAGCCCAAACCCACTTGATCTACCAGTTCCGGCCCGGGCTCTGGGGTTCCATGGATGGCACCTACTATGCGGGCGCGAAACCCACGGTGGACGGCGAGGCGGGCGAGGCGCTGAGAAACGCGCGCCTGGGACTGACGCTCTCGATGGATGTCAGCCGCCACAGCTCGGTCAAGCTCTATGGAACGACCGGGGTCTACAGCCGGACGGGGCTTGAGTTCGACAGCATCGGCGTTGCATTCCAGGTGCGGTGGGGCAGCGGTCTCTGAAGCCCAGGAATGGCAGTGCGGCCGGGAAGGGCGCAGGAAAACTAAGTTACCGCGGTTACCGCCGCAATGGATCAGCGAAACGGTAGTCAGAAAGGTGCAGCCCAAATACGCCGCAGGCGCGCCTTCTCGCCGATGTTCCTATTGGATCGAATCGGTCATGTGTGGCCGTTGCCGATGTGACGATGGTTGCCATCAGTGATTTGCTAGTCGGAAGTCCGCTTTGCCACGGAATGACGTTGGCAGCCTGCTACTTGCGATCGGTCTCTTCGGTGTTGCTCGCATCTGCTTCCGATCCAACGCTTGGCCCCTCTGCAGGCTCGGCCGATAGGCGCTCTTCGCCGCCCTCCGCAAGTTCCTCGGCAGTTGCGTCGAAGTCGGGGGAGCCCGGCGGCGGGTAACTGAGCCGGTCGTCCAGTTGCTTCAGCCGAGACGCCGCAAAGCGCGGAAATGGCAGTTGCTGAGCGCGCCGCCATCTCGACACTTCCTGCTTGGCCTTCTCGCTGCGCTCGGCATCGAGCCCATCGTCTCTTCCGAGATAGAGAGTCTGAGACGGTAAAGCGAAGCCGGTACCCGATTGCTCCACGATCTCCTTGACTCGGAACAGGACATCCTCCTGGACAGCGAAAAAATCGTTCCACTCCCGGGTCATGGCGTAGACTCGGATGTCGATGTCGAGCGAGGACGCCCCGTAGCCCGCGAACCGCACCCGGACGGTGTCGCTGTCGATCCGGGGATGGCCGTGGAACATCTCGCGGATCGTCGCCAGCACGTAGCGCAGCTGATCCGTATCGGTCTCGTAGCGCAGGCCGATGGTCTGGGCGATCAGCATCTGGTCGCAGCGCGCCCAGTTGATGATTTGCATGTCGGCGAATTGGGCGTTAGGGACCGAGATCAGCGTCCGGTCCAGGGCTCGGATCTGGGTCGAGCGCACCCCGATACTCTCGACAGTTCCGCTGCGGTCGCCGAAGCTGCAGTAGTCTCCGACCCGGATCGGCTTGTCGAGGTAGAGAATGAACCCGCCGATCAGGTTCTCGAGGGTCGGCCGGATGGCAAGGGCGATAGCGAGCCCGCCGATGCCGAGGCCTGCGAGAAGGCTGAAGACCGGCAGGCCCAACTCCTGCGCGCCATAGGCGAGGACGACGACCACGCCGACAATGCCGATGATCCTGGCGAACAGGCGCAGCATGTTGGCGTCGAGGTTCGCTTCGGGAAAGTCCCGGCGATCAATCGCTGTCTCGAAACTGGCCAGGATCAGGACCCAGAGGCCCCAGGCTGCTGCCAGATAGAGAAGCAGAGTCAGCGTTGCGTTGACGGCCACCGCGAATTCGCCGGCAACGTTGATCTGAAGGGCGAAGATGTAATGGAGGCCGAACGCGATGAGGACAATGGCCAACGGGCTCAGGAGCCGGCGCCAGAGCACGCCAGGCTGGTCGTTCTGCTCGCGCACGGTGACGGCTCGGTGCCAGACGATCAGCAGAAGCGTCATCAGCAGCGTGGCGAGAACCACCGCAATGATTTTCCAGATTGGTGTCCCGAACAGGGGCTGCTTCAGACTATCCGGCACCGCCTTGACAAGGGCCGCCGGGACCATTGGGCCCGTCAGCTGGCGGATCTCCGTGCTCCAGCTCGAGACAGGAGACGGCGCTCTCAGCGGCAGGTGCTCGATCTCCCGATAGAACCGTGGAGCTGACAGCACCGTGCGTGCGCTGAACAGGAACTCGCCCTGGTGCGGACCATCCGCAAGCCGGACGATCCTGAATGGCGTGCCCGGAAGCACATATGACGCCGGTCCATCGTCTGCGAACGCGCTCGCGTCGGGTACGTCGCTCGGGTCCGGCAGCACGATGCGGGCGAAGATGTCCAGAAGATAACCTCCCGTCTCTCCTCCGACCTCCCGGCGTGACGCCGCGGGAACCTGCGACAGGTCGATGAGAGAGAGCCATTGCTCCCCGATATGACCAATGCGCTCCACTACCTTGCGATCTCGCTTCAACCGGTAGGCAGCCACGGCCGCCTGAAACTCGGCGCCTAGCCGCAGAAAGCTCGAGAGTGTATCGCGGGGGCTGTCGGTGCGCGCCACAGACATTCCTAGTTCAGCGTCTTCCGGCTGTCGAACCGACGCCGTGGTAGCGGTAGTATCCTGCGCGTCAGATTGAACCTGTGCCTCTGCCGGTGAACTCCAGAGCAGCAGGAATCCGAAGCTTGCCAAGATAAGCCGGAGATGACCGACCGCTCTTCCAACGAGCCCGAGGCACGAGGCACGAGGCATCAGTCTTGGTACTCCGCACTGTCAGGTTGTTGCGACCGAGTCGAGCGAAGTCGCGCAGCAGATAGAGTTTCAGCGAGCCACACCCCTCCAGGGTCGAGCCATAGATCTCCTCGAACAGCGGCGCAAAGCATCAATACCCCGGCGGTACCTTCTCCCAATGGTAGCCAAACTTGGCGAGCTCATATCCGAGCGCGAACAGCTCGCGCATGTAGTGCTGCTCGAACGGCTCGGTCAGGGGCACGTCGAAGCTGGCCGGGATGTAGGCCAGGTTGAAGTCGACGCCATCACGTTCGGTCTGGGCATAGATCCGGTAGAGATCGCCCACGCCCTGGTTCTGGATCAGGGCGGAGACGGACCTCTGGGCGATGCTCATGGTCTGGCGCTTGGTGTCGGCCCAGTCCGGATCGAGGCGCGAATTGCGGATGACATAGGCGCGCCGTTCGCGGGTGACATGCTCCTGCTTCGAGAGCTGAGCGACATGCAGCGAGGTCGGATAGACGAAGACCTGCGCACTCGCGCCGCCGTCGACATGCATTTCCTGGTAGGCCTGCCCGTTCACGTCCACGTCGATCATCGTCGGCGGGAAGGCAGCGGGGATCGCGGCGGAGGCAACGAGGAGATCACGGACGAGTTCGAGAGCCTCCGGTCCGCCATGGGCGGCGATCTTGGTCACGTTCCAGACCACCGGCCGCCGGGCATCGAGGTTCGTCGTACCGATCAGCAGGACCCGGCCCTTCTCGTCCTCGGCGGCGATCGCCTTCAGCATGTCCTCGGTCACGTAATGCGCCACCAGCTTGCGGAGCGGCGCGTTGTCGGTCAGCGCGTCATCGAAGATCGCCGCGGTGATGCCGCGCTTCTTCAGCACGTCCTTCGCGCTGATGCCGGTGTAGACCTCCTTCAGCTGCGCATCATAGTCAGGTCCGAGAAAGGCGAAGGGGGCACTCAGGGCGCCGGTGCTGATCCCTGTCACCATCTTGAATTCCGGCCGCGTTCCGGCCGCGCTCCAGCCGACCAGCAGCCCGGCCCCGAAGGCCCCGTCCTCGCCACCGCCGGAGATCGCCAGGAAGTTCGCGGTGGGAAGAGGGCCGGTATGCCCCGCCGCGGCAAGGAGCGCAGCCTCGCGCCTGTAGGACGCGATGCCGTCCTGCTGCAAGACAGGGATGTCTTCTTTCTGCCAGTACCGGATGCCCGGCATGCCAGCGACCACCGCCTCGGCCTGAAGATCATTGGGCACGGCAGAAAGGCGGGTCGGTGATGAACAGGCTTGCAGCGTAGCGCATACAACCAAAGCCAGCCAGAAGGCGCTCGCACCGAAACAGCGAGGCATTCGCAAACCAGGGGAGCGTGCAAAATAATAATACTCGCTCAGCGTACTCAGAAGCCGTTTAGTCATTTGATCTCTCCCCGACGTGCCGAGCTCTATCCAGAGGCAATTTCAGACGCAGCCCGACAACGCTACGGCAGTTGATCGGCCTCGTCTTATTAAGGTTTGACACGCTTCCAGTCCTGGCCCTGACAGAAAATTGAAATGCAGCCTTCGACGTCCAGGTCATCGCCCTTCACGGTCATCTTAGAAGTGTATGTCTTGTTGTTCTCCGGATCCCAGACCGTTCCACCCGAGTAGGCCTCGCTTCCGTCGTGCTTCATGCCCTCGATGATGCTCTTGCCGAGATTTGGATAGGCCGGATCCTCGCCCTCGCTGTTGAAGGCCCGGCTGATCTTGCCGCATGTCAGTGAGGCGTCCGAAGCGCATGGCGCGATCGTGACCTCCAGGTAACCGCCATCCTTGTTCTTTTCGGTTGCCCATATGCCGTCGGCACTGCCGGCCATCGCCGCTACCGGCAGTGCAAGGATGGAAATCGCGATCACAAATTTCCTCATGACTCTTTTCCTACTTGGGTTTCAGGTGCACGGAGACAACGCGCGTTCAGTTCGCGATTACCCTTCGATTGACGTCTTTGCTCCGACCCGTGAGCGTCTTGCCAAACCTCCGGGCGTCTGGACAGCGATTTCTTCCATCGATCGTACGGGTACGCTAGCGCGGCCTGCCACACTGGTCGCGCCGTTTAATCGGATGTGGTCAACGGACGCCAACCCGGTTGACAGGCCCGCCGAGGTTCACGCCGACGCCACCGCTGTAGCCGACCCCGGCCTGGCCGGCGCCCGCCCCGGGCAACACGCCGACCCCCGAGGCCGGTCCGCCGACGCCACCATAGCCGACGCCCGGGGTCACGACACGGGCCGTCGTCCGCCTGGCGACACCGGCATAACTCACTGGCGTCAGTGGCCGGCCGACCAGGGCTTCGGCGGTCGAACTGAGCCCCCGATCGTCGGGCGGCAAGATCTCGCCGTTCCAGGAAAGGCCAGTGATCGCCAGACCGAAGGCTAACATGTAGCGGAGAATGCGGGTCATTGGTTGCCTCCCTCGGCCGCTGGCGGCGGCAGTTCGTCGAGATGGATCAGCGCGTTCGGATCGAGAGTAGCCGCGCCCGCCGGCGGAGTGAAAGCGAAGGCATCCGCGGCCACCTCAACGCCTGTCTCCCATGATGTAATGCGCACCGTGTATTGCGGCGCGCCGTTGATGGTCTTGCTGGTGATCACCATCTTGCAAGGCATCGGCTCATCGCCGGTGGCAATCCAGATCTGCCAATCGGTGTCGAAGTTGCGGAAGGCAAGGTGCTCACACTCGCGCCCGTTCACGACGCCAAGCCCAATGTGCTTGGCCTCCATCACGTCGACCGAGAGTGCATCGTAAACGTTACTCAGCAGCAGGTCCGCCCCAGGCATGGCCACTCCATGACCGGCACGCAGTGATCCGATCAGCTGGTCCACTGTTCCCTCGGCCTCGATCTGCGCATAGCCGTTCCCGCCCCGATCGAGAATGCTGATTGTCTTGCCGTCGAACACCATCTCGACGTCCGAGTAGCCGCCGGCACGGTGCGCGCGCAGCTTGTCCGGACGGCTCAGCAGCGCCTCACCGGAACTGGTGAACTGGATCTTCTCCATCTGCGGCGTAATCACCTCGATGTCGCTGTCGAAGCTGAACGAGATTGTCTGCAGGGCGCCAAGGTAGTCGGCCATCGACTTGAGGATCGCCATGCTGTCGTCTTCGGCCGCGCTCGTCGCCGGGCCGGTTGCGAGCAGAAAGAGCACCGACGCAACAATACGCCTCCGCCACGTGAACTTCGTCGGCGCACGAAACGCCATTCTCCACGTTCTCATCTTTACCCCCCAAAAATATGCGTCAGAACCGGAGCGTCAGGCCGAGGACCGGACCATAGAGTTCCAGTTTCACGTCGGCATCGCTGCCCTCGTAGTTGATCGACAGGTATCGGAAGCCCGCATTGGTACTCAGGCTCTCGGTGAAGTTGTAGTCGAGGCCGCCATAGATTTCCCAGGTAAACTTCGACCCGGCGCCGAAGCCGCCGATATCCGCAAAGCCGCTGGCATCGAGCTTCTCGGTCAACGGCGTCTTTCCCCGCACCCCGATCACCGGATCCCACCAGTCGACATCGACGAACCCGTTCACCTTGTTGCCGAGCGGACCGCCGCCCTTGATCTTGAGGTCCATCTTGGTGCTGACATAGCGGGCGCCGGCGAAGGGCTCGATCAGCTTGCCGTCCTCGGCATAGACCTGGTAGCCGAGCGCCGTGGTCGAGAGCAGCATCTTGTTGTCGATGTCCACATTCGAAGCGAAGGGCCCGCTGAGCCGACCATCAAAACTGAGATCGGAATAGATGAAATCCTGCAGGACGCCGATCCGGCCATAATGCAGGTCACCCGAAGCCATGAAGGTGAACTTGAGCGCCTCGAGGATGTCCTTGAGGCTGAGCGATACATCGACCGATCCGGTCCCGTCGTCAGGGGTCCCCTCGATATCCATCCAGGTAAACCAGCCATAGAGCGTCGCGCTGCCGCTCCATTCCTCAGCGCGGGCATAATCCGATGACCCTATAGCCGCAACCAGCGCCAACCCTGCGATGGCACCACGACATACGGAGCGGATCCGCTTGGCGAACTGTTGAAGCCCCATCATTTCTTTGCCCTCCTTAGGTGACACCGTGATCCCACTTTTTGGGTTTGGCCATCCGTGCCCTCGCCTGTCTGCGGCATCGAGCGGAGACCGGAAGCAGGCGATGCGGGCGATTACTCCGCAATCAGATTTTCGCTCCGGACCATCGCGTCGCAGCGCCGAACAAGTCCGCAATGCTTCTTTCTGTGCTGTCATTGCTGCACGGCGACGACCTCATAGTTGGCAAAACCGAACTCGTTGCTGCGCGCGGCAACGTACCGTTCGCCGAGTCTGTAGATGGTCACCTCAAATGGCGTCCCGTCAATATCCGTGACGATGCGCCCGCCGCTGATCTCGTACCCGGCCTGCGCGCCATGCAGCAGCTCACCCATCTCGCGGAGGTTTGATTCCGTCCCGTCGACTGCAACGATCAGGCGCAAGCCCTCCATGCCGTAGAGGATTTCGTATTGTTGACCCGTAATCGTGTTGCGAACGGTGACCGTCTTGCCCACGACAAGATCTTTCAGTTCCGCATCGGTGAGCGCCACTGCCCCTTGCTGCCCCAGTTCAGAGACGGTCAGGCCCACCTTTGCAGCCTTGCGCACCTCCGCGCTCGGCGTGTACCAGATCGGCGAACTCCACGCGCGCTCTTGGATCACAGGTGTGAACCCTGCGCCACTTGGCGGAACCCGGCCAAGCTTCACAGCTTGAATGGTACTCCAGCGCGGTGTCGGGATCTCCAGCACTCGGGCGTAGTAAAAGGCATCCAGGCTCGGATCGAAGTCCGGGTCGGTCCAAACCGTCTTCAACTCCACGGCACCGATCGTGTTCGTGTAGGTGGCCTGCACGAGATCCACTGTCGAGCCGATCGCCGGCACCTTTCCGGTCGCCGGATCGGGCGTCCGCGCGCCCGCCCATGCGACATCGTAAACCTTCTCGAACGACTGGCCGCTCTTGCTCCAGCCCTTGATTATCTGAATCCTGTCGAGGTTGGCGCTGTCCGGATCCTTCACCGCCCAGACGATGAAGGACGGCGAATTTGTCGTCGACGGTGGCAGGTCTGTTCCCATGGGCACGCCGCTCGCGTAGGCAGTCTTGATCCAGTCTCTTTCCTGCAGCAGAGCAGCGTCGAAATCCCAACCACCGAAGAACCGCAATGGGATTCGAACGCCGGTCGTGGAGTAGGTTTCCTTTCGCTTCATCGCAGCGAAGATCGATTCGCGCGTGTTTTCTTCCGACCACACCGCGCTCAGGCCCGCGGGCGTCACCCAGAGGCTGTTGAGACCCAGCACAGTGGCGCCGTCAATGCGCTTTTCCGGTGTGTCGTCGACCGTCCCGTGCACGCCGAAGAAGTTTTCCTGGCGGTAGGGCGCCACGCTGACATGGGAGTCGGAACCGCTCACCACGCCGAACTTGTAGGGGTTAAACCCGCGCGCCTGCTCCATTGCCACGCCGTCCCTGTAGGCCTGTCGTACGTAGCTGCCATGCTCCTGTGGCGGACCCTTCGCGCCCAGCAATTGCCAGACGAAGATCTCGTAATTCGCGAATTCGTCATTGGGAGAAAGACCCGGTGTCGTCTCCGACTGGCCTTTTACCTGCTTCATCTCGGTCAAGGGCTCGTTACGCAGCCGGGCTTCTGCCCATGCCTGGTCGATTGGCCGGCCGGTGAGATCAACCTCGGTCGGGAACATCAATCCGTCGCTCAGGTTTGCGTTGTGCGAGATCGCCAGGGCCTCGTTTCCCGCTGCGCGCTGGGCATCCATCCAGGTCCAGAGGTCGCGTGGATCCGTCGAGTCCAGGGGTGTGAACGGCACCTGCGGCACCTTCTTGGAGTCGACGAAGAATATGTTGCGGTGCATGTTCTTGGCGTTCGGGGTGGAGGTCCACTCATATGCGGCAAATGTCGTGAACTTCCCAGGCTCATAATATTTGTCTGCAATGTCGACGATGCGCTGCCAGACCGGGGAGACCACCTTGGGGTCCGTGAGCTCCTTGATCGCGAGACCCTTGGCGATCGTGGCCGACAAGGCCTTGAAGGCAAGCATCGGATCTGCCTGTGCGCCAGCTTCCAGCGCCCTGGCCAGGATTGGCGAATTTTTCCGCAACGGAGATTCCGGGTCGCTCGCCTCCTGGATCATGCCCATGTATTCCGAATGCTCGGTAACCGCGCCCCAGTCGAGCGGCTTGGTAATCCTTACCTCGTAGCCACCCGGGTGCGGGACCGACCGTCCGATCGCATACTGGTAGAAGGTCTCCGGCCCGGTCATGGTGTTGCCGAAGGCGAACGCGTCGAACGACCAGCTCGTGTGGAGATGCGTTTCGCCAAAATAGACATTGCGCACGGGATTCGTCTGCGCGAGTGCCGCCGACGCGCTGAGCGCGAGAACGAAAGGTGCCATCACCTTCAGAACGACCATGCTCTCTCTACTCCTTCGGCATCGGGCATCGTAACGTGGCCCGGGCCCCCGTTATTCTGCGGGAACCCCTCGGGCTTTCACCTCGATCGCACCCCGGCAAACAGCCGCCTATACGCTTCATACAGCATTTTTTTGACGAGGCGATTTCTCTTTGCGCGCCAAATTCTTCGTGACAGAAGAGATACTGTCAGATGTTCGGGATTTCAGCTGCAGAGGGCCCTTGGCGCGTACCGTTCCATTGATCCGGGCAATGTCGCTCGTTCCGGCTATACGCTGGCTGCACGAACAGGGCCGATCGCCGGAAGCTTACCTTCGCAACGCAGGTCTGCCGGTCTCCCCCCTCGAGAACCCTCTTCGCCCGGTTCCGCTCCTGCACGTGGCAAGACTCGTCGAAGCGCTCGAATGCCTTGGTGGTCCCGATGTCTGCTGCAAGATTGTTTCGTCCGCGAGCCTGCTGGAACTGGCTCTGCTCGGCCGGCTGGCTCTCGGCTCCCGGACCCCGGCCGAAGCGCTAGAGCGAATCTCCGCATCGTTGCCGCTGTTCTGCTCGCACGAGAATCTTTCAGTTAGCCGCAACGGGGGGACGCTGGTAGTGAGGCATTCTTATTCCGTGGCTTTTAATCCTGCAGCCGAGCACCTTCTCTTTCAATATGCGGCTGCAATGGCCGATCGGCTCTGTACCGCAACAGGTGTGGCAGCGCCGAGCCTTGCGGATGTCAAGTTACCCCCGCATCCGGAGCATGGTATTGCGCACCTCGATCGCTGGTTCGGTCCCTCTGTGGCGTCACTACCGGGGCACGCTCTCGAGATCATCGTCAATCAGGAGGTTGCCGATCGCAGGTTTCCCGTCGTCGCAAGGGATAGAAGCCAGCAGATGGAGCCAATGGACATCACGCCGCTTCGTGGCGACGGGACCTTGTCAGATTCGGTCTCAATCACACTCACCTCAATGCTCGACGATGGACTCCCGACGATCGCAGATCTCGCATTGGCCTCTGGCATGAGTAGTCGGTCACTACAGCGGCGTTTGCTGGAGGAGGGATCATCCTTCTCCAGACTGCTTGATAGTGCGCGTCGAAACGCAGCGATGAGACGCCTTGCGGAAGGTAAGGAGAAAGTTGCGAGCGTGGCTGCACACGTAGGCTATTCGCGCCAGGCTTCGCTTACCCGGGCTATGCGGCGCTGGACAGGTATGCCGCCAATACGCTTCCGCGGCTCAGGAGAGCCTGAACGATAGCGGATTTCCTTTGACCCTGCGGCCGTTCTCCGCGCGTATCAAGCCTCGTGGGCACCCGATGCCAATGTTCGGGCGACTTGAACGTAAACGGAGTGCGAATACTGTTCTCGGCAGCGAGGTTGATCCGATTGACCTGAGACCCATTTCGCATCCGCGGGAAAGTAGGGTCCTTGGGTTGATCTGATGCGTTCAGGCGGCCTCCTCCAGCATGCAGCTTGAATCACCTCGATGCCGAAATGGGAATCCCCAACGATTCACTCATACCAGCTTGCATTGATCATGACCCATGGGCCCATTCGCGCATTCCGATGGAGATGATCTTCCAAGGCCGGTCGATGAGCTTGTTCCAGGCTTCGCAGCAGAACGCGACGATGTCGTCATAGGACTGGAAGATCCGGTTTGAGAGCCAGTTGTCGCGGATGTATTGCCAGACGTTCTCGACCGGGTTCAGCTCCGGCGAGCGCGGCGGGAGCGGCATCAGGGTGATATTGTCGGGGATGTCGAGCTTGGTGGACATGTGCCATCCGGCCTGGTCGAGGATGACGACGGCGTGGGCGCCGGTGTCGACGGCGGCGCTGATCTCATTCAGATGCGCCTGCATCGCCGGGGTGTCGGCCCAGGGCATGACCAGCCCGGCGCCCTTGCCCTTCTTCGGGCAGATGGCCCCGAAGATGTAGGCCCATTTGGTGCGCTGGTCGCGGGGCGCCGAGGGCCGGGTGCCGCGCCGTGCCCAGCGCCGGGTGATCAGGTTCTTCTGGCCGACCCGCGCTTCATCCTGGAACCACAGCTCTATCTCGGTGCCGGGTGCGAGCCTCTCGCGGATCGTCGCCAGCTCGGCGGGGAAGTTTTTTTAAACTCCTCGATGGCGTATTCGTTCTGGGCATGTTGGCGCGGCCGGGCCGAGAGCTTCCGGTAGCCGAGCGCGTTCAGTTCCCGGCTCATCGTCGCCTCGCTCAGCGAGATGGCGTATTCTTCCCAGACCCATTGCATCAGATCGATCAGCCGCCAGCGCACCACGCCGTGGATCGCCGGGATCGGTCCACGCTCGACGGCTGCCGCCAGAGCCGCACGCTGATCGTCGCTCAGCTTCGGCGGCTTGCCAGGAGCCTTGGCATCGATCAGCCCGTCCGGGCCGCTCGCGTTGAACCGCAGCACCCAGTCGCGAATGCTCTGCAGACCGACCCCCCCGGTCCGGGCTGCCTCCGTCCGCTTCCCGCCGTCATAGATCACTGCCAGCGCCAGAAGCCGGCGCGCCTGATTGGCGTCTTTCACCGACCGCGCCAACGCCCGCAGATCGCCGCTCCCGAAATCACCCCGCAAGCCAATCGCTGCACCCATGGCGAACCTCCTCTGTTCGCCACAGTGATTCAGACTTCAGCCGATTTGGGAATCCCCAAATGAGTCAGGCTCAGCGCAAGATGGTATCAGACGCGGAACTGCTCTAGACAATTCGCGCGGTGTTGGGCGAGTGTTGCGGCGGCGCTCCGACGAACTCGAGCCGCAACCTGAAAAAGCTCGCCCCGTCGCGGTCGAACTCGACCGTCAGATCGCCATCCATGGCGCGCATGATCGCCCGGCTGATCGGCAGCCCGAGCCCGGCGCCCTGTTCATGGTTCGAGCGGCTGCCGCGCGCGAACTTCTCGAAGACCATCGACGCTTCCTGGCGGGTAACGCCGCCGCCATTGTCGATGATGTCGATCGTCATCATCCCAGACTCCGCGAAGGCGCGGATCAGGATGCGGGGGACTCGGCGATGTTGTACTTCACCGCGTTCGACAGAAGGTTGATCAGCACCTGGCGGAGCCGGTCCGGATTTGCCCGGGCGCAGGAACCCGGCGGCGGTGGATCGGAGAAGACGGCGACGCCGCGCTTTCGGATCATCGCGCCGACCGACTCGACCGCGGCGGAAATCGCCTCATTGACATCGATCGGCTGCATCGTCACGTCCAGTGTCCCCGCTTCCAGACGGCTCATGTCGAGCAGCTCGTCGAGCAGACGGGTCAGCCGCAGGCTTTCGTTGTGGATGATCGAGGTGAACCGGTTCCGCTGCTCGGGCGGGATCGCATCCGGATCGAGCAGGATCTCGGAGAAGGACCGGATCGAGGTCATTGGCGTGCGAAGCTCGTGGCTGACCTGGCTCAGGAATTCGTCCTTCTGGGTGTCGATCGCGCGCAGCCGCTCGTTGGCCTCGCGAAGCTGGCGGGCGGTCTCCTCGAGGGCGGCAGACTTCTCGGTCAGCCGGCGCGAGGTCTCGATCAGGCGCTGGGTCTCGTCGGCGATGTCGATGAGCTCGGTCATGCCGACCGACTCGCTGCCGGCGATCCGGCTGACCATGGCATGGGCCGAGGCAGCGCCGACCGAGCCGGCGAGTTCGCGCTCGAGCCGGGCAATCATGGCGTCGGTGGGCTCGGGCAGGGCGGGATGCCGCCCCTGCTCGCGGGCCATCGCATCGAACAGCTGGCGCGCGGGCTCGGTGCCGAGAATGCGCTGTGCCAGGACGAACAGGTCTTCCGAAGCGGCGTTGCCGGTCGCGAAATGGGGCGTGCTGCCGGTGCCAATGCGGAACACGTCGACAAAAAGCGCTCCCTGCAGTCGCTCGAGCGGACGCGGATGGCTCAGCGTGGAGATCACCAGGAACAGCAATGTGTTGGCGCCGACGCTCCACACCAGCGCATGGATGAGGGGATCGATACCGTCGAGGCCGAGCAGGCCCTGGGGCCGAAGGGCGCCGATGCCCCAGGGCCCGTCGTTCAGGACCGATGCGCTGAGCAGGAAGTCGCCGCCGAAACTCGGCAGGAACATCGTGTAGGCCCAGAGCAGGAATCCGGCGGAGAGCCCGACCAGCGCGCCAAGACCGGTGGCGCCACGCCAGAAGATGCCGCCGATCAGGCTCGGCAGGAACTGCGCGACCCCGGCGAAGGCGATGAGCCCGATGGCCGCCAGCGCGTCCGAGCCGCCGCTGATCCGGAAATACAGCAAGCCGAGGCCGAGGATCAGCACGATGCTCACCCGGCGCGAAGTCAGCAGCAGGTTGCGCACGTCGCCGCTGACCTCGGTCTTGGCGGCGAGGAAGTTCAGTGCGACCGGCATCACGATGTGGTTCGAGACCATGGTCGAGACCGCGATGGTCGCGACGATCACCATCGAGGTCGCCGAGGAGAAGCCGCCGAGGAAGGCGAGGAGGGCGAGGTCGTGGCGCTGCTCCTGCAGCGGCA
This sequence comes from uncultured Pseudomonadota bacterium, assembly GCA_963700775.1. Taxonomy (GTDB): domain Bacteria; phylum Pseudomonadota; class Alphaproteobacteria; order Rhodobacterales; family Rhodobacteraceae; genus Thermohalobaculum. The sequence continues at coordinate 627,423 of CAVOYU010000006.1, read as the reverse complement.
GGGTCAGCACGAACAGGTCCGGATTGGATCCGGGAGGCATGAATTTCAGCCCGGCTATGGCGATCGGCATGATGAACAGGCTCATGCCGAAGAGGTAGAGCGGGAACAGCCACGAGGCGGTGGCCAGATGACGTTCGTCCACATTCTCCACGACCGTGACCTGGAACTGCCGCGGCAGGCAGATGATTGCCGTGGCCGAGAGGAACGTCAGCGCCACCCAGCGCGGCCCGAATACGTCGCCGCCGCCATAGATTACCTCCGCCGGCACGTCGGCGAAGATCCGGCCGAGCCCTCCGGCCATGCCGTAGACGACGAAAATTCCGACCGCGATCAGGGCGACGAGCTTGATGATCGCCTCGACCGCGATGGCGGCGACGACGCCGTGATGGCGCTCGTTGGCGTCCAGATTTCGAGTGCCGAACAGGATCGTGAACAGCGCCATGCCGGCGGCAATCCAGAGCGCGGTCGACGCGCTGTCCGCCTCGCTTGCGATGGCCTGGTAACTGCGGGTGACCGACTGGAGCTGCAGGGCGATGTAGGGAGTGATGGCAATCACTGCGATCAGGGTGACCAGGACCGCGAGGCTTGCGCTCTTGCCGTAGCGGGAAGAGATCAGGTCGGCGATCGAGGTGATGCGGTGGGCGCGGCCGATGCGGACCAGCTTGCGAAGGCACCACCACCAGCCGACGAAGACGATGGTCGGACCAAGATAGATCGTCACGAACTCGAGCCCGTTGCGGGCAGCCGAGCCGACAGCGCCGTAGAAGGTCCAGGACGTACAGTAGACTGAAATGGATAGCGTGTAGATCACCGGTGAGCGCAGCCAGTCGAGCCGACCCGCCCTTGCACGCCGGTCCACATAGAATGCCAGGGCGAAGAGTAGCGCCACGTAACCGAGGCAGACCGCGAGCAGGACGTCGACCGAAAGCATCAGTCGTCGGCCTCGCGGTCTGTCTCGCCGGAATTCGCGTCGGCGCTGCGGCGCAGGCGGCGGGAAAGGGCTGCCGCCCCGGCAATCAGCCCGGCCCAGACCACGAAGATGTAGACGGAGAGTCGCCGGAATCCCGCCGATCTTGGAGTCCAGCTGGAAGATGCCGGCAACCGGCGGCATCAGCAGGATCAGCCCGATCAGAGGCAGTATCAACGCCCGGTCCCGTGCCTTCCGGGTGTCGAGCGGATGGTCGGTTCGGTCGCTCACGGTACCGGCTTCAGTGCCGGGCTGCGCCGGCCAGATCGCGCACAGCCGCGACGACCGCAGCGTTCGAGAACGGCTTGGTCATGAAGAGGTCGGCACCGCTGCCGAGCGCCGCCTGCCTGTCCTCCCGCTGCCCCTTGGCGGTCAATATGATCACCGGCAGCTCCCGGCCGCGGCCGTCGGCGCGCAGCCGGCGCAGGATCTCCATCCCGTCGAGGCTCGGCAGCATGACGTCGAGGATCATCACATCGGGCGGATCCGACAGGGCAGAGCGCAGCGCCGCCTCGCCGTCGGTCTCGGCGACGACGGCGAATCCTGCGCGCTCGAGCAGGAAAGTGAGCGATGCCAAGATATTTGGTTCGTCCTCTGCGAGCAGAACGCGCTTTGCCATGCGATACCGATCCCCCTGAAACCGGCCCGTCGATCGCGGGTTTTCGCCTAGAGACTAGGCCAACAGACGCACGATGTCTCCCCGATTGTGCTCAGCCGACGAGCGGATCCTCGACCCTGTGCGGACAGGTCCGGCGCGGACAGAGCCTGCACGCTGGGCCGACTTCCTCGACCGGCACGGCGGGATCGGGTGCATAGACCGTGAGCCGGGCGTCGGGCTCGGAAAGCGCAATCATGTCGGTAATGAAATGACGCGGTGTGCCGAAGCCGGCCGGGCCGGTCCTCCGGGCGCGCGCGAGGAAGACAAAGCGTGCGCCAGACGGAAGCAACGCGCGCTGGCGAAGCACCTGACCGGGCGACTGCTGGGCCCTGTAGAGCGCCCAGAGCGGGCAGGCCGATGCGTAGCGAAGCGCGACGAGGCCGGGCAACCCGTTCATCTCGATCACCGTGCCGGCCGCATTCGCGCTGAAATAGCCGAAATGCGGGATTCCCTCGCGCTTCGGAAGTGCGGTCAGGCGGTGGCAGACGGTCTGGAAGTCCAGATTGAATGCGTCGGCGAGGACCTCGACGTCATAGCTGGCCTCGGCGGCGCGGTCGACGAACGCGGCCATCGGGGCGAGGATCGCCGCGGTTGCATAGACCCGCAGGGCCTGGCGCGCGCGCGCGCGGGCAGTCGCCGTCTCGGCATGAGTCTGATCGGCAACGATCGCGCTGATCAGCGGCGCCAGACGGTCGGCGGCAAGCGCGTCCGCAGCCCGGCGGCGACCCGCCGGGGTGACGCTGGACACCTGGTCGGAGATCTCTGCCGCGGCGGTCTCGATCTCGTCAAAGCAATTCTCCCGAGATTCGAAAAGCGCTTCCACTTCGTCGAGAGGGGTGAGCGAGCGGTCGGTCTCACCGATCTTGTCGAAATAGGCGGCCAGGGCCTCGCCGACCTCCGACAGGGCACGGCTTTCCTCGAGGACAATCTGGTGGAAGCGGTCGCGTTGCTGGACGGGTATGTCCGGGAATTCGGCCAGGATCTCGGCCGCCGAGCGCACCGAGGCTATCCGCGTCAGCATGCGGTGCACCGCCTCTCCGAGGAAGGGATCGTGGGTCAGCCGGTCGGCCAGTGCCCGAGCCGCCGCGGAGGCCGCGCGTTCCGAGCGGGCGAGCGCCGCGATCGCGCGCGCCCATCCGGGGAAGCGGCCGATCAGTTCACCCGCGTGGTCCGCCTCGACGCCAAGGGCCCGGAACTCGGGCTGGTGCGCGGTCTCCGAGAGCGTATCGAGCAATCGGCGCTCGGCGGCGCCATCCAGCTCGTCGAGCCGCAGATTCAGGGCTTCGGCCGTGCGCCGCAGCAGCGGACCGGCGATCTGGCGCTTGTTGCGTTCGATGAGGTTCAGGTAGGACGCCGAGATCCCGATCCTGCGTGCCACCTCCACCTGCGTAATCCCGAGCGCGCGCCGGCGCTCCCGGACCCTCGTTCCTAGAATCGTTCTAGGCATCGCCAGATTCCCTTCACATGCAGTCGGTTAATCCTTCCCGGTGTCAAGAATTTACACATTGTCATTCCAGTCAGTCGATAAATTGACATAAAATATTATTTATATCAACAAGTTATTGAAAATTTGACAGTTGTGATCCAGAGTGCGTCTCGGCATCGAGTGTGCCGTTCGCGCGGGAACCGGAAAGCGAACCGGGTGCCGCACATATCAGGGAAGAGCTTCGGGAGGCTTCCAATGAGTCACTTCAGGGTAAGCCGGCGATCGCTGCTAAGGAGCGGCGCCGCGCTCGGCGCCGGCCTGGCCGCGCCGACTATCTTTACCAGCCGGGCCTGGGCCGCCGGCTACACCAACGAGCCGACCGGCTCGACGGTGACACTCGGCTTCAACGTGCCCCAGACCGGCCCCTATGCCGATGAGGGCATGGACGAGTTGCGCGCGCAGCAACTGGCGGTCGAGCATCTGAACGGAGAGGGTGACGGGGGCTGCCTCAACACCTTTTCGTCCAAGGTGCTCGACGGGACCGGCATTCTCGGCAAGAAGGTTCAATTCGTCACCGGCGACACCCAGACCAAGTCTGATGCCGCCCGTGCCTCTGCCAAGTCGATGATCGAGAAGGACGGTGCCATCATGATCAACGGCGGCTCGTCCTCGGGCGTCGCCGTGGCCGTGCAGGGCCTCTGCCAGGAGGCGGGCGTCATCTTCATGGCCGGCCTGACCCACTCGAACGACACCACCGGCAAGGACAAGAAGGCGAACGGCTTCCGCCACTTCTTCAATGCGTACATGTCCGGCGCCGCGCTCGCGCCGGTGCTGAAGAACGCATATGGCGGCGACCGCCGGGCATATCACCTGACCGCCGACTACACGTGGGGCTGGACCCAGCAGGAGTCGATCGTGTCCTCGACCGAGGGCATCGGCTGGGAGACCGTCAACACGGTGCTGACCCCGCTGGCCGAGACCGACTTCTCCGCGTACATCGCCCCGGTCCTGAACTCGGGTGCCGATGTTCTGGTGCTGAACCATTACGGCGGCAACATGGTCAACTCGCTGACCCAGGCGGTGCAGTTCGGCCTGCGCGACAAGCAGGTCAACGGCAAGCAGTTCGAGATCGTGGTCCCGCTCTACTCCGAGCTGATGGCGAAGGGCGCGGGCGCCAACATCAAGGGCGTGCTGGGCTCGATGAACTGGAACTGGCAGCTGACCGACGAGGGGACCAAGGCCTTTGTGCAGTCCTTCGGCAAGAAGTACGGGTTCCCGCCGTCCAACTCGGCGCAGACCTGCTACGCTCAGGTTCTGCTCTATGCCGATGCCGTGCAGCGCGCGGGTTCGTTCAACCCCTGCTCTGTCGTCGAAGCCCTTGAGGGTTTCGAGTTCGACGGGCTCGGCAACGGTCCGACCCTCTACCGCGCTGCCGATCACCAGTGCTTCAAGGACGTGCTGGTCGTGAAGGGCGCCGCGAACCCGACCACCGAGTACGACACGCTGGAGATCGTCGAGGTCACCCCGCGTGCCCAGGTCGAGTACGCGCCGGACCATCCGATGTTCGCGGGCGGCAGTCTCGGCACCTGCAACCCGGGCGCCTAGGCAAACGGGGCGCGTGCGGGAGCGCGCGCCCAGAAAGCACAAATGCGGCCGCGCCCCCGGTGCGGCCGCTTCCCGGACAGCAAGGTGACGACGATGGACGCCATTCTACTGCAGGTCCTGAACGGGCTGGACAAGGGCAGCGCCTACGCGCTGATCGCGCTCGGCCTCACGCTCATCTTCGGCACGCTCGGCGTCGTGAACTTCGCCCACGGTGCGCTGTTCATGATCGGTGCGTTCTGCGCGGTGACCCTGAACAAGTTGTTCTCGATCTCGAAGATCGCCATCGATCCCGAGAAGAAAGACTTCCTCGGCAACCCGCTGGAGGTCAAGACGCCCTATCTGCAGGCCTGGTTCGGGGATACCGGAACCGCCCTGATGAACTGGTCCGTCCCGCTGGCCATCCTGTTCTCGATTCCGATCATGCTGCTTGTCGGGCTGATCATGGAGCGCGGTCTGATCAAGCACTTCTACAAGCGCGCCCATGCCGACCAGATCCTGGTGACCTTCGGCCTGGCCATCGTATTGCAGGAGATCGTGAAGGCGATCTATGGCGCCAATCCGATCCCGACCCCGGCGCCGGATGCGCTGACGGGGTCCTTCGACTTCGGCTTGCTGCTAGGATTCGAGGCCAACAAGATCATCTACCCGCTTTGGCGGCTGGTCTATTTCTGCTTCGCAGCCGTTGTCATCGGCGGCGTCTTCGCCTTCTTGCAGTTCACCACCTTCGGCATGGTGGTGCGCGCCGGCATGGCCGACCGCGAGACGGTGGGGCTGCTGGGCATCGACATCGACCGCCGTTTCACCTTGATGTTCGGCCTTGCTGCGGCGGTCGCGGGCGTGGCCGGGGTCATGTACACGCCGATCAACTCGCCCAACTACCATATGGGCATGGACTTCCTGGTCCTGAGCTTTGTCGTGGTCGTGGTCGGCGGCATGGGATCGCTTTCGGGCGCCGTCGCGGCCGGATTCCTGCTGGGCATCCTGCAGAGCTTTGCCTCGATGAACGAGGTCAAGTCGTTCTTCGAGGCGATCTTCCTGCCCTCGATCGACCAGATCATCATCTACCTTGTCGCCGTTATCGTCCTGCTGACCCGTCCACGCGGTCTGATGGGGCGCAAGGGCGTGATGGAGGACTGATTCAATGCTCGCGAACAACCGCCACGGCGACAGGACGCTGCTGATCTTCTTCGTCTTCCTGGTCCTGTTTGCGCCGGTCCTTCTGGCACCCTTCGGCGCTTCCTATCCGGACCTGCTGCAGAAGTTCGCCATTTTCGGCATCTTCGCGATCGGCTTCAACATCCTCTTCGGGCTGACCGGCTACCTGTCCTTCGGCCATGCGGCCTTCCTGGGCGTCGGCTCCTACTCGGCCGTCTGGATGTTCAAGCTGCTGAGCTACAACGTCATCCCGGCGCTGATCCTCAGCGTCATCGTGGCCGGGCTGTTCTCGGTGCTGATCGGGTTTATCAGCCTGCGGCGCACAGGCATCTACTTCTCGATCCTGACGCTGGCCTTCGCGCAGATGATGTTCGCGCTCGCCTACTCGGTGCTCACCCCGATCACCAATGGCGAGACGGGCCTTCAGGTCTATACCGACGACCCGCAATACCTGATGTCGCCGGGCGACCCGACCACCACGCATCTCTTTGGGCTGAAGATGAACGAGGTGTTCTGGAAGCCGGAGTTCCTGGGCTTCGAGGCGCAGTTCAACTACGGCTACTACTTCGCGGCGGTCTTCCTGGTCCTGGCATTCTGCATCGCGCTGAAGATCTTCCGCTCGCCGTTCGGCTTGATGCTGAAGGCGGTCAAGACCAACCAGAACCGGCTGAACTACACCGGCATCCACACCAAGCCGTACACGCTGGCGGCCTTCGTGATCTCAGGCATGTATGCGGGTCTTGCCGGCGGGCTGCTTGCCTGCATGGACCCGCTCGCCGGGGCCGAGCGGATGCAGTGGACCGCGTCTGGTGAGGTGGTGCTGATGACCATACTCGGCGGCGCGGGCACGATGCTGGGCCCGGTTCTGGGCGCCGGATTCATCAAGTACTTCGAGGCGGTCTTCTCGAAGATCAACGACCATGTCGTTCATGGCTGGTTCTCGTTCCTTCCCGATCCGATCGCGAACCTGCTGACCTGGGTCGTGAGCCCCTTCGTCGGCGAGGGCTGGCACCTCACGCTCGGTGCGCTGTTCATGCTGATCGTGATCTTCCTGCCGGGCGGCTTGATGGAGGGCGTCAACCGTCTGATCAGGCTGGTCCGCCGGCGCGCCGGAGACGACGAACCTGCGCGCGCCGTTCCGGCCGAGTGAGGGAGGACACGCTCATGACCATTCTCAAGGTCCGCAATATCAACAAGCGCTTCGGCGGGCTGAAGGCGCTGAACGAGGTCAACCTCGAGGTCGAGGGGGGCACGGTCCACGCCATCATCGGGCCGAATGGCGCCGGCAAGTCGACGCTGCTCAACTGCTTCGTGGGCCGGCTCGAGCCCGACACGGGCACGGTCGACTTCGACGGCGTGTCGCTGCTCGGGATCAAGCCGCACGAGATAAATCAGGCCGGAGTCAGCCGGGTCTTCCAGACGCCGGAGATCTTCGGCGACCTTACCCTGATCGAAAACGTAATGATCCCTGCCTTCGCCAGGCGCGACGGCGCCTTCAGGCTGAACGGCTGGGGCGCAGTGCGGGGCGAGAGGGACATCCACGACCTCGCCATGCACATGCTCGAGGATGTGGGTCTCGCCAAGCAGGCCCACTCGGTGGCCGGCAAGCTCTCCCGTGGCGACAAGCGCCGGCTCGAGCTCGCCATGTGCCTGGTGCAGAAGCCGAAGCTCCTGCTGCTCGACGAGCCGACGGCGGGCATGGCGCGGGCCGACACGAACAACACCATCGGCCTGCTGAAGAAGATCGCCGGGCGGGGCATCACCATGATCGTGATCGAGCACGACATGCATGTGGTGTTCTCGCTTGCCGACAAGATCTCGGTCCTGGCGCAGGGGACGGTGATCGCCGAAGGGCTGCCCGAGACGATCAAGGGCAACCCGAAGGTTCAGGAAGCCTATCTGGGAGGGGCCCACCTATGAATGCCGTCCCGAGCACAAAGGACGCACGAGGTTCAAGCCTACTCGGCGAGGACCAGCTCCAGAGCAAGGCACCGGGCGTCGCGCCGGTCACGTCGAGAGGCGGGCAGCGGGCCTACTTCTCGGTCTGGGACATCCACGCCTATTACGGTGAAAGCTACATCGTCCAGGGCGTGAGCTTCGACATTCGCGAGGGCGAGATCGTCGCGCTTCTTGGCCGCAATGGCGCGGGAAAGACCTCGACGCTGCGTTCGCTCGCACGCACCGAGAGCCCGGCGTTGCGGCATGGCGAGATCTGGCTCGATCACAAGCCGCTGCACGAGATGAAGGCCTACGAGGCGGCGCGCAGCGGGATCGGCCTCGTGCCGGAGGACAGGCGCATCATCCAGGGGCTCACGGTCGAGGAGAACCTGAAGCTCGCCCAGATCGCGCCGCCTCACGGCTGGTCCATCGAGCGCATCTATGACCTGTTCCCGCGGCTGGGCGAGCGCCGCAGCCAGGAGGGCACGACCCTCTCGGGCGGGGAGCAGCAGATGCTCGCGATCGGTCGGACGCTTGCGCGTGACGTGAAATTGCTGCTGCTGGACGAGCCCTACGAGGGTCTCGCGCCGGTGATCGTGCAGGAGATCGAGAAGACCCTCGAACAGATCAAGGAACTCGGGATGACCACGATCATCGTCGAGCAGAACGCGATCGCCGCGCTTCACCTGGCGGACCGGGCCATCATTCTGGATATGGGCCAGGTCGTGTTCGACGGCACCGCCCAGGAGGTGCTCGACAACGCCGACTTGCGGCAGGAGTACCTGGCGATCTAGGGCGATGCCTCACGGTCGTCACCGACCGTGATCGGCGAAAGGCAGACGGGCGGAGCGCAGGCTCCGGAACCGGCAGGAGGTCCGATGTCGAAAGAGCAGTCAACTCCCCCGGATACCACGACCCTCAGCACGAAACTCGAGGAGGACTTCGTCTCTCCGCTGACGGCCATCCGCGGATCGCTGGAGATCCTGCGCGATTTCCCGGATCTCGACAACGACCAGCGCCGCCGCTTCGTCACCAGCGCAATCGAGGAATGCGGCCGGCTGGAGCGGGGGATCCAGGAACTGGCGGCGTCGGTCTACGCCGCCGGCCGGCGTGCCCGCCCTGCGGAGGCGGAAAGTCCGCAGCGCATGACGGGACCATATGCAGGGCGGCTGCGTGCCGACGGGGAACTTGGCGTCGTCGATGTCGATTTCAGTGACTTCGAATTCAGTAGCACCGCGTTGGTGAACGAGTTCTTTGACGCCATCGAGGCGCTGGTAAGCGACACCGGGCGCCGCTGGTTCTTCGTCACCAACTTCCGAAACTGCCGGGTCTGGCCCGAGGCATGGGTTGCATTCGCCCATCGCGGCAAGCGGGTCAGCGTGGTCCATGCGCTCGCGACCGTGCGCTACGCCGAGCACGGAGACGAGGCCGGAGTGCCGGGGGTTGCGGAGCGGGACCTGTACCCGTCGCGCGCGGCCGCCATGGCTCAGGTCGAGCGGATGCGCGCATCGGGGACCGGCTGATCATGTAGCGGGCCGCCCGGCCGAAATGCGGGCAAACGGGAGGATGAGGCGCATGACGGCAAAGCGCATACTTGTGGTCGAGGACGAACCGAACATCGCCGAATCCCTGACCTTCCTGCTGGACCGCGCCGGATTCGAGGTTTCGGTCGAGACGGACGGGAACGCAGCTCTCGAAGCGGCGCTGAACGAGGTTCCGGATGCCGTCATCCTCGATGTCATGCTGCCGGGAATGGATGGCTACGATGTTCTCCGGAAGATCCGATCCGACGACCGGGCGGCGGAAATGCCGGTCATCGTTCTGTCGGCGAAAGGCCAGCGCGAGGACCGGGAAACGGCAATCAGCTGCGGCGCCGACCTGTTCATCACCAAACCCTTCTCCAACGATGAAATAGTGGCGGCGGTGAAGCGCCTCATCGATGGTCGCAGGACCTGAGCCGATGGGACCTTCCGGCCCGCGTGGCATGCTTCATTAAAACGGCCGGTGATAGTCGTCCGTGGGGGCCCATTGGTCCGCGATGGGTCAGAGGCACGCGCTCGCTGCGAACCTTGGCCGTGTTTGAATGCAACGATGAACCGACGCGCGATCTCGGCCCTTGGCAATGTGCCCTTGCCACCAATGTCTGGCGGGCGATGAAGACCACCGACAGCCGCGAATGCCGCAACTGCCGCGACTTCCGGGCGCCCGGCAACGGGACCCCGAGCACCCAGCCCGCCAGCCAGTGAGCGGCCGACCGCCTGCGCGCACGCGCGGGCCGATCGTCACGCCGGCGGTCTCCCCGCCTCCCAGCGCCGGGCGGCTGCGGCGATGCGGGCGCCGAAGCGGCGCGCGGTCTCGGCGTCGCCGGGGCCGATCAGCAGGGTCTTGTCGCGCGACGAGGTGGCGGCGAGGCCGAGGTTGAAGCCGGCGTCGTTGATGCCCTTCTCGTCAGGCCTGACCGGCGCGCCGATGGCGTCGTGCCCGACCCAGATCATGCCGTGCTGGGCGGCGAAGACGGCGAGCTGGGTCAGGCTGACCAGCTTGTCGCCCGAGGGATAGGTCGCGACGGTGAAGCCGGCGGCGATCTTGTCGGCCCAGAGCTGGTCGTCCCAGAGGTCGCCGGAGGCGTCCATGAACGCCTTAAACCCGGCGGCGACGCTGCCCATGTAGGTCGGCGCGCCGAAGACGATCGCGGCGGCGCGGTTGAGGCGGGACCAGTCCGCGCGCGAGATCCCGGCCACATCGAGCAGCCAGGCGGACTCGCCGGCGCCCGCGGCGACATGCTCGGCGACGCGGCGGGTGTGACCGTTGCCGGTCCAGTAAGGGATCGCGATCTCCATGGGCGCAACCTCCGCATCGGGCCAATCCGGAGGGCAAACCTATGCGGGGTCGGGCGGCGAGGCCAGATGGCGGCCGAAATCGATCCGGGCGTGCAGGATGCGGATGACCTCCGTCGCCTCCCCCGCGGTGCGGTAGAAGATCACGTGCGACCCGGCGTTCAGGCGCCGGTAACTGTCCCGGATCTCTCCGGCGTCGCGCCCCCGGACCTTGCCGCGCGCGAGGGACTCGCAGCGCTCGCGCAACGCGGCAATGTAGGCCTCGGCCCGGGCCATGCCCCATTGCCCGGCCGTGAAATCGTAGATCTCATCGATGTCGCGAGCGGCGCGGGGGGCGAAGGTCAGAGCGCTCATCGGCGAATTGTCTCCGCTTCTCCGCCAGGAACGCCTCGAAGTCGAACTCCTGCCGCGGCCCGGACTCCTCGCCCTCGATCAGCGCGGCGCGCAGCGCCTCGAGCCTCGCCTCCTGCTCCTCCAGCAGCCGCAGCCCGGCGCGGACCACCTCGCTGGCCGAGCCGTAACGCCCGGCGGCGACCTGCCGGTCGATGAAGCCGAGGAAATGGTCGCCGAGGGTTACGGAAGTGTTACGGGGCATCGGAGATTCCTTCGCTGTACCGGAGGATAATACATTGTGGTACATGTGCAGGCAACCGAGCCGTGCGGGCCGAAGGTTGGCAGCGCCTTCCTGCGCCCCTTGGGCGGTAGAAAGGGTGCGCATGGATGCACACCCCGCGCCTCAGTTCCCCAATATCCCCGGCAACCGCAGCCCGTGCTCCTTGGCGCAGTCCACCGCGATCTCGTAGCCCGCATCCGCGTGGCGCATCACCCCTGTCGCCGGGTCGTTCCACAGCACCCGCTCGAGGCGCCTGGCCGCGTCGGGGGTGCCGTCGCAGCAGATCACCATGCCGGAGTGCTGGCTGAACCCCATGCCGACCCCGCCGCCGTGGTGGAGCGAGACCCAGGTGGCGCCCGACGCGCAGTTCAGAAGCGCGTTCAGGAGCGGCCAGTCGCTGACCGCGTCGGAGCCGTCCTTCATTGCCTCGGTCTCGCGGTTGGGGCTGGCGACCGAACCGGAATCCAGGTGGTCGCGGCCGATCACCACTGGGGCCTTCAGCTCGCCCTTGGCCACCATGTCGTTGAAGGCGAGGCCCGCCCGGTGGCGGTCGCCGAGGCCGATCCAGCAGATCCGCGCCGGCAGGCCCTGGAAGGCGATGCGCTCGCGGGCCATGTCGAGCCACTGGTGGAGGTGGGTGTTCTCGGGGAACAGCTCCTTCATCCTGGCGTCGGTGCGGTAGATGTCCTCCGGGTCGCCTGAGAGCGCGCACCAGCGGAACGGTCCGATGCCCTTGCAGAACAGCGGCCGGATATAGGCCGGCACGAAGCCCGGGAAGGCGAAGGCGTTCTCGAGCCCCTCCTCGAGGGCCATCTGGCGGATGTTGTTGCCGTAGTCCAGCGTCGGCACGCCGGCGTTCCAGAAGTCGACCATCGCCTTGACGTGGATCTTCATCGAGGCGCGCGCCGCCTTCTCCACCGCCTTGGGGTCGGACTCACGCTTCTCGCGCCACTGCGGCCAGGCTCCAGCCCTGGGGCAGGTAGCCGTTGACCGGGTCGTGGGCCGAGGTCTGGTCGGTGACGATGTCGGGGCGGATGCCGCGCCTGACCAGCTCGGGGAACACATCGGCGGCGTTGCCGAGCAGGCCCACCGACCTGGCCTCGCCGGCGGCGGTCCAGCGGTCGATCATCGCCAGCGCCTCGTCGAGCGTGTCGGCGCGCTCGTCGAGATAGCGGGTGCGCAGGCGGAAATCGATGCTGTCCGGGTTGCACTCGACGGCGAGGCAGCAGGCCCCGGCGAAGACGGCGGCCAGCGGCTGCGCCCCGCCCATGCCGCCGAGACCGGCGGTCAGGATCCATTTCCCTTTCAGGTCGCCGCCATAGTGCTGGCGCCCGGCCTCGGCGAAGGTCTCGTAGGTGCCCTGCACGATGCCCTGAGTGCCGATGTAGATCCAGGACCCGGCGGTCATCTGGCCGTACATCATCAGCCCCAGCTTATCGAGCTTGTTGAAATGGTCCCAGTCGGCCCAGTGTGGCACCAGGTTCGAGTTGGCGATCAGCACCCGCGGCGCGTCCGGGTGGGTGCGGAAGATGCCGACCGGCTTGCCGGACTGCACCAGCAGGGTCTCGTCGTCCTCGAGTCGACTTCAGGCTGGCGACGATGCGGTCGAAGTCGGCCCAGGTGCGGGCGGCGCGGCCGATGCCGCCATAGACCACCAGCTCGTGCGGGTTCTCGGCCACGTCCGGGTGCAGGTTGTTCATCAGCATCCGCATCGGCGCCTCGGTCTGCCAGGACCTGGCGGTGATCTCGGGGCCGGTGGGCGGAAAGACGTCGCGGAGATTGTGGCGGAGGTTGGCGGTGGCGTCGGTCATGGCGAGATCCTCAGGCTTCGGCGAGGGATGGGAGAAGGTCGGGGCCGGCGGCCTCGATGACCGCGCGCGTGCGCACCAGCGCGGCGGCGGCCTCGAGGTCGGGGGAGATGAAGCGGTCCTCGGCGAGCGCCGGGATGTCGCGGCGCAGGCGCTCCAGCACCCGGATCAGGGGCGCGCCGGTCCTGAGCGGCGCGCGGAAGCTCGACGCCCTGGGCGGCGGTCAGAAGCTCGATGCCGAGGATGCGGCCGAGGTTGTCGTTCATCTCCAGCAGGCGGCGCGCGGCGTGGCAGGCCATCGAGACGTGGTCCTCCTGGTTGGCGGAGGTCGGCGTCGAGTCGACCGAGCGCGGGTTGGCGAGCGCCTTGTTCTCGCTCATCAGCGCCGCCGAGGTGACCTCGGCGATCATGAAGCCGGAGTTGAGGCCCGGCGCGGGCGACAGGAAGGCGGGCAGGTCGAAGTTCAGGGTCGGGTCGACCATCAGCGCCACGCGGCGCTGGGCGATGGCGCCGATCTCGGCGATGGCGAGCGCGATCTGATCGGCGGCGAAGGCCACCGGCTCGGCGTGGAAGTTGCCGCCCGAGACGATCGCAGCCGTCGGACAAGCACCAGCGGGTTGTCGGTCACCGCATTGGCCTCGGTCACCAGCGTCGCGGCGGCCTGGCGCAGCAGGTCGAGGCAGGCGCCCGTGCACCTGCGGCTGGCAGCGGATGCAGTAGGGGTCCTGCACCCGCTCGTCGCCCTCGCGGTGGGTCTCGCGGATCTCCGAGCCCTCCAGCAGCGCGCGCAGCGCGGCGGCGGCCTCGATCTGGCCGCGATGGCCGCGGAGTTCGTGGATCTCGGGCCGGAACGGGGCGGGCGAGCCCATGGCGGCGTCGGTCGAGAGCGCGCCGGTGACCAGCGAGGAGGCGGCGAGGCGCCAGGCCTCGAAGACGCCCGCGAGCGCCAGCGCGGTGGAGACCTGGGTGCCGTTGATCAGCGCCAGCCCCTCCTTGGCGGCGAGGGCGATCACCGGGATGCCGGCGGCGGCCAGCGCCTCGGCGCCGGCATCCGGCGGCCCTCGAACTCGGCCTCGCCCTCGCCCAGCATCACCGCGGCCATGTGCGCGAGCGGCGCGAGATCGCCGGAGGCGCCGACCGACCCCTGTGCCGGGATCACCGGGGTCACCCGCTTCGCCAGCAGCGCCTGAAGCGTCTCGATCACCACCCAGCGCACGCCCGAGGCGCCGCGGCCGAGGGAGAGCAGCTTCAGCGCGATCACGAGCCGCGACGATCCGGGCGGGCAGCGGCGCGCCGACCCCGGCGCAGTGCGACAGGATCAGGTTGCGCTGCAGCTTCGCCGTGTCGGCGGACGGGATGCGCACATGGGCGAGCTTGCCGAAGCCGGTGTTGACGCCGTAGACCGGCTCGGTGCCGCGGGCCGCCGCCTCGACATGGGCGACGGCGGCCTCGACCCCGGCGCGGGCGGACGCGTCGAGGGCCAGCCCCTCGTCCCGCCAGTAGAGCCGGGCGAGGTCGGCGAGCGTCGCCTTGCCGGGTGCGAGAGTCAGGGTCATGCGGCGCCTCCGAATATGCGCAGATGGAGCGGGTTGAAGCCGATCCGGTAGGCGAGCTCGGCCGGGTGGTCGACATCCCAGATGGCGAGATCGGCCCGCATCCCCTCGGCCAGCACGCCCCGGTCCTCGAGGCCGAGCGCCCCGGCGGCGATGCGGGTGGCGCCCGCCAGCACTTCCTCCGGGGTCATGCGGAACAAGGTGCAGGCCATGTTCATGGCGAGCAGCAGCGAGGTCATGGGCGAGGAGCCGGGGTTGCAGTCGGTGGCGACCGCCATCGGCACGCCCGCGGCACGGAGCGCGTCGACCGGCGGCACCTTGGTCTCGCGCAGGGTGTAGAAGGCGCCCGGCAGCAGCACGGCGACGGTGTCCGCCGCGGCCATTGCCCGCGCGCCCGCCTCGTCGAGATGCTCGAGATGGTCGGCGGAAAGCGCCCCGTAGGAGGCCGCCAGCGCGGCGCCGCCGAGGTTCGAGAGCTGCTCGGCATGGAGCTTCACCGGCAGGCCGAGATCGGCCGCCGGTCGAACACCCGGGCGATCTGGGCCGGCGAGAAGGCGATGCCCTCGCAGAACCCGTCGACCGCGTCGGCGAGCTCCTCGGCGGCGGCCTGGTCGAGCGCCGGCAGGCAGACCTCGTCGATGTAGCCGTCCGGGTCGTTCCGGTATTCCGGCGGCACCGCATGGGCGCCGAGGAACGAGGTCACCACCTCGACGTCGCGCTTGGCGCCCAGCCGCCGGGCGGCGCGGAGCATGGCGAGCTCGGTCGCGATGTCGAGGCCGTAGCCCGACTTGACCTCGATGGTGGTCACGCCCTCGGCGATCAGCGCGTCGAGGCGCGGCAGCGCCGTCTCGACCAGCGCGTCCTCGTCGGACTCGCGGGTCGCCCTGACGGTCGAGACGATGCCGCCGCCGGCGCGCGCGATCTCCTCGTAGCTCGCGCCTCCGAGCCGCATCTCGAACTCGCGGGCGCGGTTGCCGCCATGGACGATGTGGGTGTGGCAGTCGATCAGGCCGGGGGTCACCAGGCGGCCTTCCTGCTTGTGCACCGGCAGGGCGCGCACGTCGCGGGGCGCGTCCTCGCGCGAGCCGACCCAGGCGATTTCGCCCTCGGCGACGGCGATCAGCGCGTCCGGGATCAGGCCGTAGGGCCTGCCGCCCTCGGTCATGGTCGCGGCGGTCAGCTCGGTGAGCGCGTAGGCGGCTTCGGCAATCATGCGCCTCCCCTCCGATTCGGCATTGCGTGCCGTTTCGACATGGGTAATATGTATGTACATAATCCGTCAATCAGGAAAGTGGACCTCAGATGACGACACTTCATGCCGGGCGGGCGCTGCTGCCGGAAGGCTGGGCGCGGGACGTGCGGGTGAGCCTTGGCCCCGACGGGCGGATCGCCGCCGTCGAGACCGGCGTCGGCGCGCGGCCCGGCGACGAGTCCCTGGGCGGTCGTATCCTGCTGCCGGCGCCCGCGAACCTGCACAGCCACGCCTATCAGCGCGCGATGGCCGGGATGACGGAAGCGCGCGGGCCGGGCGGCAAGGACAGTTTCTGGACCTGGCGGACGCTGACCTACCGGTTTCTCGAGCATCTGAGCCCGGAGGATGTCGAGGCTGTCGCGGCGCTGGTGCAGGTGGAGATGGCCGAGGCGGGCTATGCCGCGGTGGGCGAGTTCCACTACCTGCACAACCAGCCCGGCGGCGCGCCCTACGACGACCCGGCCGAGCTGAGCGCACGCATTGCCGCGGCGGCCGGCCAGACCGGGCTGGGGCTCACGCTGCTGCCGGTGCTCTACGTCCATGGCGGCTGCGACCGGCGGGCGCTGGCGGGCGGGCAGCTGCGCTTCGCCTGCGACATGGACCGGTTCGGGCGCATCGTCGAGGGCGCAGTGGCGGCGGCGGGCGGGTTGCCGGGCGACACGCGGGTGGGGGTCGCGCCGCATTCCCTGCGCGCGGTGCCGCCGGACCTCGTGCGCGCGGCGGCGCTGATGCGCCCCCGGGACCCGGTGCACATCCACGTCGCCGAGCAGGTGGCCGAGGTGACCGAGGTCGAGGGCGCCTATGGCAGGCGCCCGGTGGCGCTGCTGCTGGACCTCGGCGTCGATGCCCGCTGGTGCCTGGTTCACGCCACGCAGATGGAGCCCGCGGAGACCGAGGGGCTGGCCCGGTCCGGCGCCGTGGCCGGCCTCTGCCCGATCACCGAGTCGAATCTCGGCGACGGCATCTTCGACGGCGAGCGGTTCCGCGAGGCGGGCGGGCATTACGGGGTGGGGTCGGATTCGAATGTGCGGATCTCGCTGAGCGAGGAGCTCAGGACGCTCGAATACTCTCAGCGCCTCGGGCTGCGGAGGCGCGCCGTGCTGGCGGGATCGGGATCGACCGGGCGGACGCTGCTGGAGGGGGCGCTGGCCGGGGGCGCGCGGGCCTGCGGGCGCGACGCCGGGGCCATCGCGGCGGGCAAGCTGGCCGACCTGATGACGCTCGACGGCGAGGCGCTGGCGCTGGCGGGTCTCGACGGCGACATGGCGCTCGACGGCTGGATCTTCGCCGGCGACGACCGGGCGGTGGCGGATGTCTGGTCGGCGGGGCGCCGGCTGGTGACGGGCGGGCGGCATTACGCCCGCGAAGCGGTGGAGGCGCGCTACCGGGGCGTCATCGCCCGGCTGCGGGGCGCGGCGTGAGGCGGACCTCCTATCTCGACGTCAAGGCGGCGATCCTCGAGCGGATCCGCGGCGGCGCGCTGGCGCCCGGCGACACGGTGCCCGGCGAGGAGCGGCTCGCCGGCGAATTCGGCTGCGCCCGCGTCACCGTCAACCGGGCGCTGCGCGAGCTGGCGGAGGCCGGGGTGGTGGAGCGCCGCCGCAAGGCCGGCACAAGGGTGCTGGACCCGGGCCCGCGCGACGCCGAGATGGAGATCCCCTCGATCCGGGCCGAGATCGAGGCGACCGGCGCGGAGTACCGCTACGAGCTGACCGGCCGGCGGGTCGCGGCGCCGCCGCGCGAGGTGCGCACGGCGCTCGGCATCGGCCCCGGCGAGAAGGCGCTGCACCTCGCCTGCCGCCACTGGGCGGGAACGCGCGTCCACCAGGCGGAGGACCGCTGGATCAACCTCGGCACCGTACCGGCGGCGCGGGACGCCGATTTCGCGGCCGGCGGCCCCAGCGAGTGGCTGATCCGGGCGATGCCGCTCAGCCGGGTCGAACATGTGTTCTCGGCGGCGAACGCCGGCGCGGCCGAGGCGGAGCTGCTGGGGATTGCGCCCGGCGAGGCGGTGTTCGTGGCCGAGCGGCGGACCTGGATCGACGGGCGGACGATCACCCGGGCGCGGCTGATCCATCCGGGCGCGACCCACCGGATGGTGGCGCGCACGCTGCCGCCGATGTGAGGCCGGGGTTGTGCGCCGGGCCCTCGTTTCCTAGCATCGGGCCATTGTCCGGCGGAGGCCGCCGGGAGCCGATTTGGAGGAGTTGCCATGTTCAGCGCCGAGAATTTCGTCGCCGACTGCCGCGCGGCGGTCCAGCGGGACCCGACCCACATGGCGGTGGCCGAGCAGATGGACGCCGCGCTCCGGGACCCGGCGGGCGTGATCGCCGAGCTGGGCGAGCCGACCGAGGCGGGGCTGCACGTGCTCTACCGCTCGCCGAAGCTGACGGTGCTCAACGTGGTCTGGAAGCCCGGCATGACGGTGATGCCGCACAATCACGACATGTGGGCGGTGATCGGCATCTATGGCGGGCGCGAGGACAACATCTTCTGGCGCCGGATCAAGGACGACCCCGAGGGCCGGATCGAGGCGGCGGGGGCGAAGGCGCTGGCGACCGGGGAATACGCGCCGCTGGGGCGCGACATCATCCACTCGGTGACCAACCCGATCCCGAAGTTGACCGGCGCGCTGCACGTCTATGGCGGCGACTTCTTCGAGGCGCACCGCAGCGAATGGGACCCGGAGCACCTGACCGAGCGGCCGCTGGACATCGAGCGGGTCAGGGCGCAATTCCGGGACTAGGCGTCGTCCGATCAGACCGGATCGCCCGTTCATCCGGCGGCATCCCCGCGAAAGCGGGGATCTGTTGAAGTCGGCCGGAGATTCCCGCTTTCGCGGGAATGACGGTTGCCAAATCATTGCGATTCACACGGAACGGATAGCGCTCTGGGCGGCGACCGGGAGGCCGCGCTCAGCGCACGTCCAGCGCCACGTCGCCGCCGCCGACCAGCATCTCGAGGCCACCGGCGGTCAGCGCCCAGGTGCCGCCCTGGAGGACGCCCAGCCGCTCGTCCTCGAGCTGGAGATAGGCGTGCAGCACGAAGACCATGCCGGGCGCGAGCACCTGGTCCGAGCCGCGGCTGATCTGCAGCGGCTCGAGCCAGATCGGCGGGTAGGCGACGCCGATGCCGTAGCCGAAGCGCATCGGCGCGGCCCCGGCAAGCCCGGCCCGGCGGAGCGGCTCCAGTGAGGCCTCCTCGACCTCGGCCACGGCGGCGCCGGGGCGGATCGCGGCGATGCCGGCGGCGAGCGAGGCGCGGGCGGCGTCGTAGACCTCGCGGCTCCGGGCCGGGGGCTCGCCCGCCGCCATGGTGTGCGCCGCCACCGCGTGGTAGCGCGCCGCGACCCCGGCGAACTCGGCATGGACCAGCTCTCCCGGACGGATCACCCGGTCGCGCGGCGTGCCGTGCCCGGCGGCGGAGCGGGTGCCGGAGGCGAGCTCGGTCGGGATCGACCAGTAGTCGCTGCCGGCGCGCCTCAGCGCGAGCTCGATCTCGGTGGCGAGGGCGGTCTCGGTGATGCCCGGCGCCAGGGTCCCGCGGGCGGCGTCGAGCCCCGCCTGCGCCATGGTCGCGGCGCGGCGGAGATACGCCATCTCGGCCGGTGACTTGATCAGGCGGGGCAGGCCCATGAGCGTGGTCGCATCGACGATCCGTGCCGGCTCCAGCGCGCGGGCCAGCGCGGCGCCGAGCGCGTGGGGGAAGGCGTAGGAGCCGGTCTCGATCGCCACCTTGCCGTCCCTCAGCCCCTTCTCGCGGGCGACGGCGGCGACGAGGGCGGGGACGTCGTCGGCCATCAGCCGGTAGCGGCGCAGGTCGGTGACCCAGGAGGTCTCGCGGGCGAGCTCGACATCGGTGTCGCGCAGCACGATCGCGGGCTCGCCGTCCTCGGCCGAGAAGACCAGCGCCTGCGGGGTGTTGACGCTGACCCAGGAATTGTAGCCGCCATAATAGTAGAGCGACTCCGGCGCCACGCTGATGCAGTGGCCGATGCCGTGCTCGCGGAGCAGCGCGCGGATCGCGCCAAGGCGCGCCCGGTGCTCGGCTTCGGGGAAGGCGGCGAACTCCATGGCGGGCTCCGGTGCGGCTGCGGGACCCCAGTCGAAGCAGGCGCCCCGCGCCGGGTCAAGCGGCATCCGGAGCTGATCGCGGGCGCCCGGCGGCGCATTCCTGCCCACAGCCGCCGGAAGAAACAGCTTGATCGCGCGCGCCTCGCGGCATTGAGTGCGGCAGTCACTCGCCGCGCGACTCGCCCGCGCCGCCGGACACCGGAGACCCTGCGGAGACCCTGCCCATGCCCGACGTCGAGCTTCCCTTCACCCGCGCCGAATATGCCGAGCGCCTGGCCAAGGTGCGCCGCGCCATGGACAAGGCCGGGATCGAGGTGCTGTTCACCTGCGACCCGGCCAACATGGGCTGGCTGACCGGCTATGACGGCTGGAGCTTCTACGTCCACCAGGGCGTGATCGTCGGGCCCTCGGGCGACCCGATCTTCTGGGGCCGGGGGATGGACGCCAACGGGGGGCTTCGCACCTGCTACATGGCGCCGGCCGACATCATCGGCTATCCGGACCACTTCGTCATGTCGACGGTCTACCACCCGATGGACCACCTGGCGCAGATCATCCGCGAGCGCGGCTGGGGCGGCAAGACCCTCGGCGTCGAGATGGAGAACTACTACTACTCGGCCAGGGCGCATGCGGTTCTGACCAAGGCCGCGGCGGACAGCGAGATCCGCGACGCCACGGCGCTGGTCAACTGGTGCCGGGCGGTGAAGTCGCCGACCGAGATCCTCTACATGCGCCGGGCCGCCCGGATCGTCGAGCGGATGCACGCCCGCATCCTCGAGGTGATGGCGCCGGGCAAACGCAAGAACGAGCTGGCGGCCGAGATCTACCACACCGGCATCTGGGGCGCCGAGTTCGAGGGGGTCAGCTTCGGCGGCGACTATGCCTCGATCGCACCGCTGATGCCGACCGGCAAGGACGCCACCGCCGCGCACCTGACCTGGAACGACAGCCCGTTCCGGAAGGGTTTCGGCACCTTCTTCGAGATCGCCGGGGTCTACCGGCGCTACCACGCGCCGCTCTGCCGGACGGTGTTCCTGGGCCATCCGCCCAAGGACATGCTGGCGGCCGAGGAGGCGGTGCTGGAGGGCATCGCCGACGGCATCGCCGCGGCGCGGCCCGGCAACACGGCGGGCGACGTGGCGCGGGCCTTCTACGCGGTCTTGCAGAAGCGCGGCATCAAGCGCGAGGGGCGCTGCGGCTACCCGATCGGGATCAGCTACCCGCCGGACTGGGGCGAGCGCACCTTCTCGATCCGGCCGGTCGACGAGACGGTGCTGGTGCCCGGCATGACCTTCCACTTCATGCCGGCGCTGTGGATGGAGGACTGGGGTCTCGAGATCACCGAGCCGCTGCTGGTGGTCGAGGGCGGGCCGGCGGAGTGCCTTGCGGACTATCCGCGCAAGCTGTTCGTGAAGCCGTGAGCGCGCTCGACGACGCCCGGGCGATCCTCGGCGAGCTGATCGCCTTCCCGACCGTCTCGTCGGATTCGAACCTCGAGCTGATCGCCTACTGCGCGGCGAAGCTCGACGCGCTGGGCGCGCGGACCGAGATGACCACGGACCCGGCCGGCCGCAAGGCCAACCTGTTCGCCACCATCGGGCCGGAGGTCGACGGCGGCATCGTGCTCTCGGGCCACACCGACGTGGTGCCGGTCATCGGGCAGGACTGGTCGACCGATCCGTTCGAGGCGGTCGAGGCGGGGGGGCTGATCTACGGCCGCGGCTCGTGCGACATGAAGGGGTTCATCGCCTGCGCCATGGCGCTGGCACCGCGGATGGCGGAAGCCGACCTGAAGCGCCCAGTGCATTTCGCCCTCACCTATGACGAGGAGACCGGCTGCCTCGGTGCCCCGGTGCTGCTCGATGCGCTGGCGGAAAGCGGGCGGCGGCCCGGCATCTGCATCATCGGCGAGCCCACGAGCATGCGGATCATCGAGGGCCACAAGGGCTGCAACGAATACACCACCAGGTTCGGCGGGCTGGCCGGTCACGGCTCGCAGCCCGACCTCGGGGTCAGCGCGGTGGAATACGCTGTGCGCTACGTCTCCCGGCTGATGGAGCTGCGCGAGGACCTGAAGGGGCGGGCGCCGGAGGGCTCGCGCTTCGACCCGCCCTGGTCGACCTTGCAGGTGGGGCGGTTCTGGGGCGGCATCGCCCATAACGTGATCGCCGACAACTGCGAGGTGAACTGGGAGTTCCGGCCGGTGGTCGAGGCCGACACGGTGTTCCTGAAGCGCGAGATCGCCGAGTATGTGGAGGGCACCCTGCTGCCGGCGATGCGCGCGGTCCATCCGGAGGCCTCGATCGAGACCGAGGTGATCGGCGAGGTGGTGGGATTCGAGCCGATGCCGCATTCCGAGGCCTGTGCCCTGGTGGCCGAGCTGACCGGAGGCAATGTGCGCGACGTGGTGTCGTTCGGGACCGAGGCGGGGCTGTTCCAGAAGCGCGGCATCTCGACGGTGATCTGCGGTCCGGGCTCGATCGCCCAGGCGCACAAGGCGGACGAGTTCGTGGCGGTCGAGCAGCTGGGGTTGTGCCTGGAGATGATCGGCAAGCTGGTGGCGAAGCTGGAGCGGTAGGGGGCACTCCTGCACGCACCGGTCGGTTCGATTCGTGGAACGGTGCGTGCGAGCGCGCACCCTAGGTGGTGAACGGTGTCAGATCGGAGGCGGCTTCGAGCGGGCTCGTGTATTTGAGTCGTCGGAGCGGACGGCGGCCGTGCCCATGACCCGGGCATATGCGCGCAAGCCTTGTCGGGCGGCCGGAGCAGCCATATGTCGTCGGTTGCCCGGCGGCATGTTCGGATTGCCGGAGCGGCATCTTCCAGGGAGAATCCGGATGATCACATTCTCGCGCCGGCAGTTCCTCGCGACGACATCGGCGGCCGTGCTGGCCGCTGGGTTCCTCCCCTCGGCGGCCGGAACGCACATGGCGCGCCTTGCCGTGACGACACGACAGATCGACATCTCCGGGCGCGCCGCGACCGTGTTCGGCATCACCCGGCCGGATGGCGGCCACGGGCTGACGGCCGATGCCGGCTCTGACTTCGCCGTCATGCTGGAGAACGGACTCGCCGAGCCGACGCTGGTGCACTGGCACGGGCTGACCCCGCCCTGGCGGCAGGACGGCGTTCCCGGCGTGTCACAGGACCCGCTCGCGCCCGGCGCGGTGCATGACTATGCCTTCCCGCTGACCCGGCCCGGGACGCACTGGATGCACTCGCATCTCGGCCTCCAGGAGCAGGCGCTGCTGGCCGCGCCGCTGATCGTCCGCGACCCGGCGGAAACCGGGCTGGACGAACAGGAGGTCGTGGTGATGCTGCACGATTTCTCTTTCCGGCCGGCGGCGGAAATCCTGGAGGCGCTGAAGCTGCCTGCGGGCGGCCACAATATGGGCGGCCACAGCATGGGCGGCCACAGCATGGGTGGAACAGGCGCCATGCAGGGCCACAACATGGCCTCGCCGCCAGCGGGCGGCCACATGATGGGCGGCCAGAACATGCCGGGCGGGATGTCCACGATGGGCATGATGGACCTGAACGACGTCGAGCACGATGCCTATCTTGCCAACGATCGGACCCTCGACGATCCCGAGGTGGTCGACCTCGGGGCGGGCGGCCGCGTCCGGCTCCGGATCATCAATGGCGCCGCTTCGACCAACTTCACGATTGATCTCGGCGCTGCCGAGGGGGAGCTGATTGCCGTCGACGGCAACGCCGTCGTGCCGGTTCGCGGACGGCGGTTCCCGGCGGCGATCGCCCAGCGCCTGGATATCCGGCTGACCGTGCCCGCCGGGGCGGCGGTCCCGGTGCTCGCGCTCCGCGAGGGCACGCCGGAGCGCGCGGGAATCGTGCTCCGGGCGAAGGGCGCACCGGTCGCCCGCATCGCCTCGGCCGGCGGCGAGAGCGGGCCGGTCCTGGATCTGGACTTCGAGAGCGGGCTGCGCGCCGCGGCGCCGCTCGCGCCCCGCGCCGCCGACCGGCGGATCGCGATCGACCTGACCGGCGGGATGGCGGGCTACGTCTGGGGCATGTCGGCGGACGGCGCGCCGGAGGCCAGGGTGGCGGTCCGCACCGGCGAGCGGGTCGAGATGACGCTCCGCAACCCGACGATGATGGCCCATCCGATGCACCTGCACGGCCACCACTTCCAGGTGACCGCCATCGGCGGCCGTCCGCTGGCCGGAGCCATGCGCGACACGGTGCTGGTGCCGCCGATGGCCGAGGTCGCGATCGCCTTCGACGCCGACAACCCCGGGCGCTGGGCGTTCCACTGCCACCACCTCTACCACATGGCGGCGGGGATGATGACGACGGTCGACTACGAAGGCGTCGCCTGAGCTCTGCCGGACGGCATTCGCCCGCCGCCGTTACCGGCGGCGGGCGTGCAGGTCCGGGGTACCGGATCGTTCAGGGGGGGTCGAACCTTGTCCGGGTGCCCCGAGCCCGCAGGGCGGGCCGCGGCCGGATCAGCCGGCGGCCTTGACCGTGATCTTCTTGGCGGCGGCCTTCGCCTCCGGCGGCTTCGCCACCGTGACGGTCAGCACGCCGCTGGCGAATTTCGCATCCACCTTCCCGGCGTCGGGCGCGAAGGGCAGGGTCACCGAGCGCGAGAACTTGCCGTAGCTGCGCTCCATCACGTGGTAGTCGTCCTCGTCGCGCTCCTTCTCGCTTTTCTTCTCGCCGCTGACGGTCAGGACGCGGTCAGTGACCGAGACGTCCACGTCCTTCTCGCTGAGGCCGGGGAGTTCGACCGAAACCTCGACCGCATCTCCGGTGTCCTTGACGTCCATGCTCGGCCGGAGCGCCCCGGTCCAGTGTTCGGAGAGCATCGGGAAGCCGCGGGTGAAGTCGGTGAACACGCGGTCGATCTCGCGGTGGAGGGCGGAGAACATGCCATTGCCGTCACCGCCAGTGCGGGTCGGAAGCTTGCCAGGTTCCATTTCAGTGTCCTCGTGTGAACTGGGGGGCGCCGATGCGACTCGGCATGGTAACAGTCTTGGCCGCGACGCCGGAGCGCGCATTGATCCCGGTCAATGGCGGGCTCTGGCCGGGAGACTGGCGGCGCACTAGATAAGGCGCGAGCGATTGCGGCGGGAGAGAAGCGATGTCGATCAGACCGGTAAAGCGCGTCGAGCAAGCGCGGCCGACCATGGAGGGCGCCGGGGTGCACCTGCACCGGGCCTTCGGCTTCGGCGACACGACCGAACTGGACCCGTTTCTGCTGTTCGACGATTTCCGCAACGACCGGCCGGAGGACTATCTGAAGGGCTTCCCCTGGCATCCGCACCGGGGCATCGAGACCATCACCTATGTGCTGGCGGGCACGGTCGATCACGGCGACAGCCTGGGCAACGAGGGCACGCTGGGCGCGGGCGACGTGCAGTGGATGACCGCCGGCAGCGGCATCCTGCACCAGGAGATGCCGAAGGGCGACGCCAGCGGGCGGATGCACGGCTTCCAGCTCTGGGCCAACCTGCCCTCGTCGCTGAAAATGACGGCGCCGCGCTATCAGGACGTGCCGGCGGCCGGGATCCCGGAGATCATCGAGGACGACGGCACGGTGATCCGGGTGGTCTGCGGCGAGTTCGGCGGCACGGCGCGGGCCGGTCGAGGGCGTGGCCGCCGACCCGCGCTATCTCGACATCTCGGTGCCGCCGGGGGTCAGGAAGACCCTGAAGGTCGAGGTCGAGCGCCACGCCTTCGCCTATGTCTTCGCCGGCGCGGGCCGCTTCGCCTATGCGTCCGAGCCGGTGGGCGTGCTGCTGGAGAAGGAGGTGGACGGGCGCGAGGTGCATGTCCGCGACCGGACCGGCAACCGCTCGCTGGTGGTGTTCGACCGCGGCGACGAGGTGACCGTGCAGGCGGGCGACGAGGGCGTGCGCTTCCTGCTGATCTCGGGCAAGCCCTTGCGCGAGCCGGTGGCCTGGTACGGGCCGATCGTGATGAACACGAAGGCCGAGCTGGAGCAGGCGGTCCGCGAGCTGCAGGCGGGGACGTTCATAAGGCGCGGGTGAGGGGTGGCCCGGGCGCGGAACCAGTCCGCAAGGGACAACCAGCTGCCGCCTCCGGGGACTCGTCGGGCCCGATAGGCCAATCCTGCCGGTGAAGCGCAGCGGGGTGGACGCTCCGATCCCGCTTCCCGCCCGTCCGCCGCCCTGATAGTCTCCGAGACCGAAAGCTCTCGCCACTGGATCCCTGCGGATGAAAGACGACACCGACCTCAAGGTCACCCCGTTCTCGACCCATTGGGGCACCTACTTCGCCGAGGTGAAGGACGGCCGCCTGGTCGGCGTTCGCGACTGGGAGCATGATCCGAGTCCGGCCGAGATCGGCCCCGGCATCGTCGACATGGTCGATCACCCGACCCGGATCGGGCGGCCGATGATCCGCAAGGGGTTCCTCGGCAAGGGCAAGGACTCCGACCGCTCCGGGCGGGGCCGCGAGCCCTTCGTCGCGGTGCCCTGGGACGAGGCGCTGGACATCGCCGCGGCCGAACTGGAGCGGGTGCGCAAGGCCCATGGCAACCACGCGATCTTCGGCGGCTCCTATGGCTGGGCCAGCGCCGGGCGGTTCCACCACGCCCAGAGCCAGGTGCACCGGTTCCTGAACTGCATCGGCGGCTATGTCGCCCATTCCGACAACTACAGCTTCGCCGCCGTGAACAATCTGAGCCCGCATGTGGTCGGGGACTTCCGGCAGGTGGTGCTGAACCGGGCGACCTCGTGGCCGGTGATCGCCGAGCATTCGAAGCTGATCGTGATGTTCGGCGGCCTGCCGGTGAAGAACGCGCAGATCAACTCCGGCGGGGTCGGTCGGCACACCATGCCCTCGGCGCTGCGGCAGGCGAAGGCGAACGGCGCCGAGTTCGTGCTGATCAGCCCGATCCGCTCGGACGCCATGCCGGAGCTGGAGGCGCAGTGGCTGGCGCCGCGGCCGAACACCGACATGGCGCTGATGCTCGGGCTGGCGCACACGCTGGTGTCGGAGGGTCTGCACGACCGCGACTTCCTCGCCCGCTGCACCGTCGGCTTCGAGCGCTTCCTGCCCTATCTGACCGGGGCGAGCGACGGCCGGCCGAAGGACGCGGACTGGGCGGCCGCGATCTGCGGGCTGGAGGCGGAGACGATCCGCAGCCTCGCCCGCCGCATGGCCTCGAAGCGCACCATGATCAACCTCGCCTGGGCGATCCAGCGCTCGGACCATGGCGAGCAGCCCTGCTGGATGGCCATCGTGCTCGCCGCCATGCTGGGCCAGATCGGGCTGCCGGGCGGCGGCTTCGGCATCGGGTACGCGTCGGAGAACGGCATCGGCAACCCGGTCCGGCCGTTCAGCTTCCCGGCCCTGCCGCAGGGCGCAAACCCGGTCGGCGCCTCGATCCCGGTCGCGCGCATCGCCGACGCCCTGCTGCATCCCGGCGAGCCCTACGACTTCAACGGCGAGCGGCGGTCGTATCCCGACCTGCGCCTTGTTTACTGGGCCGGCGGCAATCCGTTCCATCACCACCAGGACCTGAACCGGCTGGTCCGGGCCTTCAGGCAGCCGGAATGCATCATCGTCAACGAGATCTGGTGGACCCAGATGGCGCGGCACGCGGACATCGTGCTGCCGGTCACCACCTCGCTCGAGCGCGAGGACCTGGCGATGACCCACTGGGAGCCGCTGGTCGTCGCCATGCGGCAGGCGCTGGAGCCGGTGGGCGACGCGCGGGACGACTACGCGATCTTCACCGGGCTCGCCCGGCGGCTGGGCGCGGAGGAGGCGTTCACCGAAGGCCGCACGCCGGAGGAATGGGTGCGGCACCTCTGGGACCAGGCCCGCCAGCGCGCGGGCGAGTCGGGCTTCGAGCTGCCGACCCTCGCCGAGCTCCGCGAGCGCCACACGGTGGCGCTGCCGCCGGCCGAGCGGGAGCCGGTGATGCTGGGCGACTTCCGCGCCGACCCGGCGCGGCACCGGCTCGACACCCCGAGCGGGAAGATCGAGATCTTCTCCGCCAGCATCGCGGGCTTCGGCTACGACGACAACCCGGGCCATCCGGTCTGGGTCGAGCCCTATGAATGGCTGGGCGGCGCGGTGGCGAAGGAGTTCCCGCTGCACCTGATCTCGAACCAGCCGAAGACGCGGCTGCACAGCCAGTTCGACCCCGGCTCGGTCAGCCGGGCGAGCAAGATCAAGGGCCGCGAGCCGATGGTGATGCACCCCGCCGACGCGGCGGCGCGCGGCATCGGCGAGGGCGACGTGGTGCGGGTGTTCAACCGGCGCGGCGCCTGCCTCGCCGGGGTGATCCTGTCGGACAGCGTCATGCGCGGCGTGGTGCAGCTCTCGACCGGGGCCTGGTACGACCCGGCCGAGCCGGGTGTGGAGGGCAGCCTCTGCAAGCACGGCAACCCGAACGTGCTGACCCGCGACCACGGCACCTCGCGGATCGGCCAGGGGCCGTCGGCGCAGACCGCCCTGGTGGAGGTGGAGCGGTTCCGGGGCGAGCCCCCGCCGGTCACCGCCTTCGTGCCACCGGCGATCGAGGAGCGGAAGCGGTAGCCGGATCAGCCCGACCCGGCCGCCCAGCGCAGCCACAGCTCCCAGATCAGCGTCGCGTCGCCGCGCTCCTCGGGTGCAGGCTCAGTGGAGGCGGCGAAAGCAGCGGGTCCGCGATGCGGACCCCTCCCTGTCGCCGCCGGTTCCGTCCGCGAGCGCCTCGCCGAGCACCGCCGCCGCCGCGACCAGCGCCGGCACCGCCTCGGCCCGGGCGACCCGCTCCGCATGAGAGCGGGCACCCGGACCGTCGCCGCGAGCGGCGCAGGTGATTGTCGCGGCGATCTCTGCCTCGTCGCGCCCGACGCAGGGGCACTCGGGGCCGTGGTGCCAGAGCGCGCGGGCGGCGGCGAGGGCGAGGGTGGCGATGAAGGCCTCGAAGGCGCGGAGCGCCCGGCGCCCGCGCGCCGCCCCGAGCAGCGCGGCGAAATCGTTCCAGACTTCGGCCTGGGCCTCCGGCCCAGCCGGCCAGCGCCGGAGGGCGGTGACGATCAGCCGCTCGGCGGGGGGCAGGCGGTCGAACAGGCCGACGGCCTCGCCGCCTTCGGGAGAGATCTCATTGTGATAGCTCATCCGGAACGCCTCGCTGCCATGCCGGGGCCGCGGAAACGGGCCGGGCTGCGTCAGAGCTCCGAATATCCGACTAAATGAGTCGGGTAAAGAGGAAACCGACAGCCGGCTCGGGCCGGACCCGGTGAAAGCCGGCCGGGCCGCCGCCCCAGCGGCCGCTTCCGCGCGGAGGCTACTCGGCCGCCGTCGTCTCGGGCCCCTGCTCCGATGCGCGCAGCCCCTCGGTGAGCTGCTTCAGCGCCGCCTCGTCCAGGGTCTCGCGCCCGAGCAGCTCGGCGGCGCAGCGGTCGAGGGTCTCGCGGTTGTCGGCGAGCGTCGCCAGCGCCCGATCGAAGGTCCGGTCCAGGATCTCCCGGACCCCGGCGTCGATCCGCTCGGCCGTCGCCTCGCTGAACTGCCGCGGTCCCGGAAGGAACTCCTGCTGCCCGCCAAGCAGCGGCGCCCGCTCGCGGTCATAGGCGGCGTGGCCCAGCCCCTCGTCCATGCCGTAGCGCATGACCATCGCCCGGGCGATGTCGGTGGCCTTGGCGAGGTCGTCGGCGGCGCCGGTCGAGATGTGGCCGAACACCAGCCTCTCGGCCGCCCGTCCGCCCAGCAGCACGGCGATCTTGTTCTCGAGCTCCTCGCGGGTCATCAGGTAGCGGTCCTCGGTCGGGCGCTGGATGGTGTAGCCGAGGGCGCCGACGCCGCGCGGGATGATCGAGACCTTGTGCACCTTCTCGGTGCCCGGCGTCGCCAGCGAGACCAGGGCGTGGCCCATCTCGTGGAAGGCGACGATCTCACGCTCCTTCGGGTTCATCAGCCGGTTCTTCTTCTCGAGTCCGGCGACGATGCGCTCGATGGCGCGGGTGAAGTCGTCCATCTCGACCGCCGCGGCGCGGCGGCGGGTCGCCAGCAGCGCCGCCTCGTTCACCAGGTTGGCGAGGTCGGCGCCGGTGAAGCCGGTGGTCAGCGCGGCGACCTCGTCCGGATCGACGGTGGCGGCAATCTTCGCCTTCCTCATGTGGACCTTCAGGATCGCGGCGCGGCCGGTGCGGTCGGGCCGGTCGACCAGCACCTGGCGGTCGAAGCGGCCGGCGCGCAGGAGCGCCGGGTCGAGGATCTCGGGCCGGTTGGTGGCGGCCAGCAGCACCACGCCGATCGAGGGATCGAAGCCGTCGAGCTCGGAGAGGAGCTGGTTCAGGGTCTGCTCGCGCTCGTCATGGCCGCCGATCGGGCTGGAGGCGCCGCGGGCGCGGCCGAGCGCGTCGAGCTCGTCGATGAAGATGATCGCCGGGGCCGAGCCGCGTGCCTGCTCGAACAGGTCGCGCACCCGGGCCGCGCCGACGCCGACGAACATCTCGACGAACTCGGAGCCCGAGATCGAGAAGAACGGCACGCCGGCCTCGCCGGCGACCGCGCGGGCGAGCAGGGTCTTGCCCGTGCCCGGAGGCCCGAGCAGCAGCACGCCCTTGGGGATGCGGGCGCCGAGCACGCCGTATTTGCCCGGGTCCTTCAGGAACTCGACGATCTCGCTGAGCTCGTCCTTCGCCTCGTCGACCCCGGCCACGTCCTCGAAGGTGACCCTGGTGTCCTTCTCGACATAGACCTTGGCGCGGCTGCGCCCGATCGACATCATGCCGCCCATGCCCATTCCCTGGCGCTCGGCGATCTTTCGGAAGACGAACATCCAGAGGCCGAAGAACACCAGCACCGGCACCACCCAGGACAGGAGCTCGGTCAGCCAGGTGCTCTCGATGGCGCCGGCATACTCGACGCCGAATCTGGCGAGCTTGGCGGCGATGTCCGCGTCCACCCGCTGGGTGACGAACGCGATCTTGCCGTCGCGCGGGGCCTTGTAGTCGCCGCGCAGCTCCTGCGAGCCGACCGAGACGCTGGCGATCTCGCCGCCCTCCAGGCGCTGCTCGAACGCGCTGTAGGGGATGCGCTCGACCGAGCCCGAGGTCTGCCACAGGCTCTGGAACATCATCACCGCGAACATGGCGAAGACGACGTACCAGAAGTTGAACTGGTGTTTCTTCTCGATCGGCATGGGCAAACTCCGGGGCTCCCCGACGAGCTTAGGGTTCGGGCTGGAGCATACCTTGATGCCGGTCAA
Organism: uncultured Pseudomonadota bacterium; assembly: GCA_963700775.1. GTDB lineage: Bacteria > Pseudomonadota > Alphaproteobacteria > Rhodobacterales > Rhodobacteraceae > Thermohalobaculum. The sequence continues at coordinate 596,341 of CAVOYU010000006.1, read as the reverse complement.
TCCGCGGCGGTCACGGGATCAGGACCGCCGCTCCGGTCAGACGGCCCGCCCGCAGGCGATCCAGCGCCTCGTTGGCCTCGGCCAACGGAAAGGTCTCGATCTCGGTGCGCACGCCGGTGCGGGGGGCGCAGCGCCAGGAACTCCTCGGCGTCGGCGCGGGTCAGGTTGGCGACCGAGCGGACCGTGCGCTCGCCCCAGAGCAAGGCGATAGGGGAAGGCCGGGATGTCGCTCATGTGAATGCCGCCGCAGACCACCGTGCCGCCCTTGCGCACCGCGCCCAGCGCGGCCGGGACCAGCGCGCCGACCGGGGCGAAGATGATCGCCGCGTCGAGAGGTGCCGGGGGCGTCTCGTCCGAGCCGCCCGCCCATTCGGCGCCGAGGCTGGCGGGCGAATGCCTGCGCGGGGGAATCGCCGGGCCGGGTGAAGGCGAAGACGCGTCGCCCCTCGCAGCGCGCGACCTGGGCGACGATGTGGGCCGCAGCGCCGAAGCCGTAGATGCCGAGGCGGTCTGCCTCGCCCGCCATCCTGCAGCGAGCGGTGGCCGATCAGCCCGGCGCAGAGCAGCGGCGCCAGCTCGGCGTCGGACGGGCCGTCCGGCAGGCGGAAGGTGTAGGCCGCGTCGGCGACGCAGGCCTCGGCGTAGCCGCCGTCGATGGTGTAGCCGGTGAAGCCCGGCGCGTCGCAGAGGTTCTCGGCGCCGCGCGCGCAATAGGAGCAGTGGCCGCAGCTGTGGCCGAGCTAGGGCACGCCCACCCGGTCGCCGGGCGCAAGCCCAGTGACGCCGGGGCCGAGGGCGCGGACCCGGCCGACGATCTCGTGGCCCGGCACCAGCGGCAGCTTCGGCCCGGTCAGATCGCCGTCGACCACGTGGAGGTCGGTGCGGCACACGCCGCAGGCGGCGATGTCGACCGCCACCTGGCCGGGGCCGGGCGCGGCCCCGCGAAGGGGGATGTCGGCCGCCGGCAAGCGGCTGGCCCGCGGACGCAGGTCATCCCCGGCCGCGCATGGGTGTCTCCGGTCCGGCATGACAAGATCCGCTACCGCAGCCGATGGCGCATCGGCCGCATTCTGCCGACTGAAGGACTTCAGACGCATTGCCACCCGTTACGACAAGCTCGCCCGCAACTTCCTCTCCGCCGTCGCGCTCGCTGCTCTCATCGCATTCTGGGTCTGAATGATTCAACCCTAGGACCAAACAATTCCAGTCCGGGCGGAGCGTGCCCGCTCGAAGTATTTGGCGTACCGGCCGCGGGGAAATCGCGCTGCGGTCTGACGGACGATGATTTCGGTGGCGATGATTATCGTGGCCGCCCGAATCGCTTCGCGGGCCGCGCTTTTCTTCGGGGCACGGAAAATGAAAACGATGACCCCATCCGTTGGCTCGCTGCCGCAGCGGTGCTCGCCACGATGGCCAGTCCGGCCGCCGCGGATTTCACGCTGACGATCCTTCACACCAACGATTTCCACAGCCGGATCGAGCCGATCAACAAGTATGACAGCGGCTGCTCGGCCGAGGATGCGGCCGAGAACAAGTGCCTCGGCGGCTCGGCCCGGCTGCTGACCGCGATCCGCGAGCGCCGGGCCGCGGCGGTGAACCCGCTGCTGGTGGACGGCGGCGACCAGTTCCAGGGCTCGCTGTTCTACACCTACTACAAGGGCAAGGCGGCGGCCGAGATGATGAATGCGCTCGGCTACCAGGCGATGACCGTCGGCAACCATGAGTTCGACGACGGGCCCGAGGTCCTGCGCGGCTTCATGGACGCGGTCGGCTTCCCGGTGCTGATGTCGAATGCCGACATCTCGAAGGAGCCCTCGCTCGCCGGCGTCCTGATGCCCTCGGCCGTGGTCGAGGTCGGCGGCGAGCGGATCGGGCTGATCGGGCTGACGCCGGCCGACACCACCGACCTGGCCAGCCCGGGCCCGAACATCACCTTCCTCGATCCCGCCGAGGCGCTGCGCCCGCAGGTGGCGGCGCTGACGGCGGGCGGGGTGAACAGGATCGTCGTGCTCAGCCATTCCGGCTACGAGGTCGACCAGCGCGTCGCCGCCGAGGTCGACGGCATCGACGTGATCGTCGGCGGGCATTCGCACACCCTGCTGGCCAACACAATCGAGGGCGCCGCCGGCCCCTATCCGACCTGGGTCACCTCGCCGGACGGCAGCCGGGTCGCCATCGTGCAGGCGGGCTCCTATGGCAAGTATCTGGGCGAGCTTGTCGTGACCTTCGACGACAGCGGCGCGGTCAAGGACGCGGTCGGCGAGCCGGCGGTGATGGATGCTTCCATCGCGGAGGACCCGGCGCTGAAGGCGCGCATCGCCGAGATGGCGGTGCCGCTCGAAACCATCCGCAACGCGGTGGTGGCCGAGAGCGCCGCGCCGATCGACGGCAGCCGCGACAACTGCCGGACCAGGGAATGCGAGATGGGCAACCTGGTCGCCGACGCCATGCTCGACCGGGTGAAGGACCAGGGCGTCCAGATCGCCATCGCCAATGGCGGCGGCCTGCGCGCCTCGATCGACCCCGGGCCGGTGACGATGGGCGAGGTGCTGACGGTGCTGCCGTTCCAGAACACGCTGTCGACCTTCCAGCTCAAGGGCTCGGACGTGGTCGCCGCGCTCGAGAACGGCGTCAGCCAGGTCGAGGAGGTTAAGGGGCGCTTCGCGCAGGTCTCGGGGATCAAGTACGCCTGGACCCGGAGCAAGGCGCCGAACGAGGGCCGCATCCTCGAGGTGATGGTGCGCGAAGGCGACGCCTGGGTGCCGCTCGATCCCGAGAAGATCTACGGGGTGGTCTCGAACGACTATGTCCGGCGCGGCGGCGACGGCTACGTCGTCTTCGCGGAGAACGCCATCAACCCTTATGATTTCGGCCCGGCCCTGGAGGACGTGGTGGCCGCCTACATGGCTGCGAACATCCCCTATGCAGCCTATCTGGATGGCCGCATCGAGGAGCGCTGACCGCGGGGGTCCGGCGCCGCCCGCAGTTGACCGCGGGCGGGCGCCGGTCTAGGCAAGCTTGCGTGATCTGAGCGCCGGAACAGGCGCCTGACGCCACGGGAGCAGGATGCAGTCGCCGGAACACTCTCCGCGCCGCCTTTGGCGGGCGCCGCTTGCGGCGGCGCTTGTGGCGGCGGGATTGCTCACGGCGGGCTGCTCGGGCCAGCCGGGGCCGGCGCCGGTCGATTTCGAGCCGCCGGCGACGCAGGTTAAGTACGACGTGGTGCTGGAAGGCTCGCCCTCGGAGAGGATCGGCGCGCTGATCGAGGAATCGCTCGCCACCTACCGGCTGCAGAAGGACGGCGCGCAGAGCCTGGCCTTCCTGCGCCGGCGCGCCGAGAGCGACATCGATCTGCTGCAGAGGATCCTCCGCTCGGAGGGCTACTACGCCTCGACCGCGGAGGTCTCGGTCGCCGGCACCGGCCCCGGCACGGCGACGGTGACGATCACCGCCGAGCCCGGCCCGGCCTACAAGCTGACCTCGCACCGGCTGGAGGTCAGCCATGCGGGGACGGTCGCCCCGCCGCCGCTGGATGCGGCGGCGCTGGGCTCTCCGGTCGGCAAGCGGGCCGATGCGGCGAGGATCGCCGCCGCGGAGGCGGCGGCGGTCGCCGAGCTCCGGCGCACGGGCTTCCCCTATGCCCGCTACGTGCGGCGCTCCGGTCTCGCGGACCCGGTGGCGGCAACGCTGGAGGTGGTGAGCCAGATCGACGCCGGCCGTGCCTTCAACTTCGGCGAGGTGGCTTTCAATGGCGCGGAAAACGTCGATGCCGAATACCTGATGAGCTACCTGCCCTGGGAACCGGGCGCGACCTTCAACAACGAACTGCTGCGCGAGTACCAGCGCCGGCTGGTCGGGACCGACCTGTTCACCGCCGCCTCGGTCACGGTGCCCGAGCAGATGCCGGCGGAGGGGGCCGACCCGGCGCCGCTGCCGGTCACCGGCAACTTCACCGAGCGGTTGCCGCGCAGCATCACCGCCGGGCTAAGGTACGACACCGACCTCGGGCCGAGCGCCCGGGTGGGCATCGAGCACCGCAACCTGTTCGGCTCGAACGAGCGCGGGCTGGCGGGGGTGGAGGTCGGCCGCTTCAAGCAGCAGATCGGCTTCGGCTTCCGCAAGCCGCAGTTCCTGCGCCCTGGGCAGGAGTTCGTTTCCGACCTGACCTTCACCCGCGAGGAGCTCGATGCCTACGACGCGCTGACCGGGAGCCTGTTCGCCGGGCTCGAGCGCGAGCTCAGCGAGACGCTGACGGTCGGCGCCGGCGGGCTGATCGAGGTGAGCCAGATCCGCGAGCAGGGCGAGACCGCCACCGCCTATCTGCTCGGCATGCCGACGTTCGCCGCCTATGACGGCTCGGATGACCTGCTGAACCCGACCAGGGGCTACCGACTGCGGCTCGACGCGACGCCCTATACCGGGGTCTTCGACGGGTCGGACACCGAATTCCTGGTGCTGGACAGCAACGGCTCCGGCTACTGGAGGCTGGACCGCCATGCGAAGTACGTGCTGGCGGCGCGGGGGCGCATCGGCACCATCCTGTCGCCGGACCTGGCATCGGTGCCGCCCACCAAGCGGCTCTACTCGGGGGGCGGTGGCTCGGTGCGCGGCTATGCGCAGGACTATGTCGGGCCGCTGGACGGCAACAATCCGCGCGGCGGCCGCTCGGCGCTGGAATCGGGCATCGAGCTGCGGGCGCGGCTGTTCGGCGATGTCGGCGGGGTGGTCTTCCTCGACGCCGGGTCGGTGTCGACGCAGATGTATCCGGACTTCGAGGATGGCGTTCAGACCGCCGTCGGTTTCGGCGCCCGCTACTTCTCGCCGGCCGGGCCGATCCGGGTCGATGTCGCGTTCCCGCTGAACCCCCGGCGCCAGGACAATTCGTTCCAGGTCTATTTCTCGATCGGGCAGGCGTTCTGATGCGGGTGCTCGCAATCCTCCTCGCCCTGGCGGCGCTGCTGTTCCCGGAGCCCTCCGAGGCGCGGATCCAGCTGCCCTCGATCAGGAACAGGCTGATCGAGCTGGCGCTTTCGCAGATCAGCACGCCGGGCTCGTTCGAGGTGACGGCAGGCTCGATCGAGGATGCGGCCGAGGGGGTGACCAGCCTGATCGACGTGCAGGTCTCGGACGGCGAAGGGGTCTGGCTGACGCTCGAGCGGCTGAACTTCGCCTGGTCGCCGCGGCGGATCCTGGTCGGCGAGCTGTCGATCACGCGGCTGGAGCTGGTCGGGCTCACGGTCTCGCGCCCGCCGTCGCCGAACGCCAAACCGCCTGAGCTGAAGCCGCAGGAGCCCTGGAGCCAGGGCATCTTCGACTGGCCGCGGGCGCCGATCTCGGTGGTGGTCGAGGGGGTGAGGCTCGAGCGGGTGACGATCGCCGAGGGCGTGCTGCCGCAGCCGATCCGCTTCGACGGCCGTGGCCGTGCCCGCGACATCGGCAACGTGCAGGAGCTGGAGATCGCGCTCGACCGCACCGACGATATCGCGGGCGAGATCTCGCTGGTCATGCACCGCGACTTCGCCGCCAACACGGTCAGGCTGGCGATCGCGGCGAACGAGGCGCCGGGCGGCATGGTCGCCGCCGCCGCCGGGCTGTCGCCGGATGCGCCCGCCCGGCTGACGCTGGAGGCCGACGGTCCGCCGGAGGACTGGAAGCTGAACTTCGACGCCGGCATCGAGCGGCTGTTCGACGCCGCCGGCCGGGCGACGCTCGCCTATGCGGAGCGGCTGTCGGTGGATGCGGATTTCAGCGTCGTGCCGGGGCCGGAGATGGGCGCGACCGCCCGGGCGATCCTGGGCGAGCGGGCGACCCTGACGGCGCAGGTGACCGAGGATGCAGGCCGCACGTTCCAGATCGCGGCCGCCGAGCTCGCATCTCCGGCCCTGCAACTGTCGGCGTCGGGCTCTTATGCGGCCGGGGCGGGGGACAGCGACCTGGCGGTGACCCTGGTCGCGCTGCCGCCGCTGGCCGGGTTGGTCGAGGGGGTCGCCTTCGAGCGGTTCGGCTTCGAGGGCAGGGTGAAGGGGCCGCAGGGCGCGCTGGCGGCCGAGGGGGCGCTGGCGCTGACCGGCCTCGGGACTGAGCCTGCGGATGCCGCATCGCTGGCGCTGAGCGGCGAGGTGGCGCAGACCCCCGGCGGAGTGAGCTTCGATCTGTCCGGGCAGGGCGAGGGGCTGAGGATCGACCGGATCGGGCCGGAGGTAATCGGCACTGCGAAGCTATGGGCGGCGGGGGCGCTGGAGGGCGACCTGCTGACCCTGGCCGGCGCCGGGCTGGAACTCGCCGTCGCTGGCCGTGGAGGCGTCGGGCACCTACGATCTGGCGGCCTCGAAGGGCGCGCTGAAGGCCAGCCTCTCGGCGCCGGAGATCGCTCCGGTGGCCGGAGCGTACGATCTGGCGGCGAAGGGCACGGTTGCCGCTTCGGCGGACCTGGCGCTGGCGGGAGCGGATGTCGATGCGACCGTCGATGCCGAGCTGACCGGCTTTGCGATGGACCGGATCGCGGCCGACCGGCTGGCGCTGAGCGGCAAGGTCGGAACCTCCGCCGCGGGGCAGAGCTTCGACGTCACGGGCGAGGGCGCCGGGCTGGTGCTGGACAAGGTGCCGGCCGAACTGACCCGCGAGCTTTCCCTGACCCTGAAGGGCGGCCTGAAGGGCGACACCCTGGCGCTGGAGACCGCGCGGATCGCGTCGCCGCTCGTGAATGCCGAGGCCAGCGGCACCGTGGCGATGGACACGCTGACCCTCGGTATCGACTACGGTGCCGACACGGCGGAACTGTCCCCGGTCGCCGCCGCCTATGGCACGGACGCCGCCGGGGCGCTCAGGACGCAGGGCAGGGCCGAGGGCGCGGCGGATGCGGTGCGGCTGACCGGCGAGGCGACGATCGGGCGGGCCGCCTTCGACGGCAGGGAATACGGCGATGTCGCGCTGACCCATGACGTGGCGCTCGGCCCGGCGCCCGCGGGCGCCCTTTCGCTCGCCATGCGCGGGGGCTGGCTCGGCGACGGCGACGTGGCGACCGGGTTCCAGATCGAGGGCGACCGGCTGACGCTGGAGGGTCTGAAGGCGGCGCTGCTGGGGGTCTCGCTGGCGGGCGGGGCGGCGATCGATCTCGGCACGACGCTGGCGGACGGGAGCTTCGATTTCTCGGCCTCCGACCTGCGTGCGCTCAGCCGCTTCGCCGGGGCACCGCTTGCGGGATCGGTGAATGGCAGGGTGACGCTGGCGGCGGCGGCTGGGCGCCAGGATGCGGCGGCGGACCTGAAACTCGCGAAATTCGCCTCCGGCGACACCTCGCTGGCCTCGGCCGACCTGCGGGTGAAGGCGGGCGACGTGCTGGGCACGCCGCGGCTCGACGCGCGGCTGGAAGCCGCCGGGATCGCCGCCGGCGGTATCGAGTTCGCCTCGGCCACGGCGCGGGCGAAGGGGCCGCTCGCGGCGCTGGAGTTCTCGGCCGGGGCGAACGGAGAGCTGGAGCAGAAGCCGCTCACGGTATCGCTGGCCGGCCGCGCGAATGCGGCGGGCGAGCCGATCCGGGTGACGCTCGCCAGCGCCGAGGCGACGGCGGGTGCAGACACGGCAAGGCTCAGGCAGCCGCTGTCGATCCGGATCGGTGGCGGCTCGGTGGAGGCGACGGGACTTGACCTGGCGCTGCCGGACGGGGGCTCGGTCACCGGCGAGGCGGCGCAGCATCCGGGCGGGTACGCCGGCGACATCACCGTCTCGAACGTCGCGCTGAGCATCCTCGATCGCTGGGATGTGGCGTCGGTGCTGGGCGGGACGCTGGACGCCAGCGCGGATTTCGATACCCGACCGGGCCGTGCCCGGGCCGAAGCGAGTGTGCGGGTACGGGATATCGCCTTCGAGAAGACCCAGATCGCCGCCGGCGGACTGGATCTCGATGCGGATGCCGGCTGGGACGGCAACCGGCTGCGGGCGACGGCGGCACTGAGCGGCGACTTCGGCGAGCCGCTGCGGGTCGATCTGGCACTGCCGGTGCGGCCGGGGGCGGGCGGGCTGCCGGCGCTGCAGCGGCGCGGGCCATTGGAGGGGACCGTCGACTGGGAGGGCGACATCGGCGATCTCTGGGCGTTGGTGCCGGCCGTCGGCCATGTGCTGGACGGCCGGGCGAAGATCGACCTGCGGGTCGGCGGCACGCTGGAGGCGCCGAGCGTGTCGGGCGGCGTCGCGGTGACCGGCGGCCAGTACCAGAACGTCGACGCCGGCACGATCCTTACCGGGCTCACCCTGACTACCTCGGTCGGGGATGGCGGGCCGATCCGGGTGGCGCTCGATGCCTCGGACGGGGCCAATGGCACGGTGACGGCGCGCGCCGACCTGCGCCTGCGCGGCACCCCTTCGATCGACATGACCGCGAAGATCGACCATGCGACGCTGGTGCGGCGGGACGATGCCTGGGCGAAGATGAGCGGCGACCTGGCCCTGGCCGGCCCGTTCACCGATTTGGTGGCGCGCGGCCGGATCATGATCAACAAGGCCGAGGTCCGGCTGATCGGCGGGGCGCCGCCCAGGCTGGTGGAGCTCGACGGCATCCGAATCAAGGGCGAGCCCGAGCCGGAGGTCGACGAAGGGCCGGCGCACACGGTGACGCTCGACCTAGGGATCGTCGCGCCCGGCAACATCTTCGTGCGCGGTCGCGGGCTCGAGTCCGAGTGGAAGATGGACCTGGCGGTGAAGGGTGACGCGACCGAGCCGGTGGTGACCGGGGCGATCGAGAAGGTGCGGGGCACCCTGGATCTGATCGGCCGGCCCTTCGATCTGACGAAGGGCACGGTTACCTTCGACGGCGGCCGCGAGGTCGACCCGCTGATAGATGTCTCGCTGGAACGGGAGGCGAACGGGATCCGCGGCGGGATCGTCGTCGACGGTCGGGCCTCGGACCCGGAACTGCGCTTCGTCTCGGTTCCGGCGCTGCCCGAGGACGAGGTGCTGCCGCGGCTGCTGTTCGGGCAGTCGAGGCAATCGCTGTCCGGGCCGGACGCAATCCAGCTTGCCGCCGGCATCGCCACGCTGCTGAGCGGCAAGGCCGGGCCGCTGGACGCGGTGCGCGAGACCGTCGGCCTCGATGTGCTCAGGATCGAGGGCACCGGCGCCGACGACGCCTCGGTGACGGTCGGGCGCAACGTCGCCAAGGGCGTGTTCGTCGGCGCCAGGCAGGGGCTGGGCGAACAGGGGACGACGCTGACCGTCGAGGTCGAGGTCTATGACGGGATCACCGCCGACACCGAGGTCACGCCGGACGGCTCGTCGAATATCGGGATCACCTTCCGCAAGGACTTCTGAGCCGGGCGCCGGCGCTCAGTCGACGATCAGCGGGTGCCCGAAGCCCAGCTCGTCGCGCAGCCGGCCGATGATCTCGCCATGGGTGGCGCCGGCCTCGGCGGCCTCGACCACCTTCGCATAGACATTCTGCGAGGGGTCGCGGGCGGCGCGGGTCAGGGCGTCGATGGCGCGGGCGACCGCGTCGTTGTCGCGGCTCTGCTTGAAGCGGGCGAATTCGGCGACATGGGCTTCCATGGCGGCCCGGTCGGGGCGGTAGGGCGCGGGCTGGGGCTCGTCGCCGGCCTCGGTGTAGCAGTTGACGCCGACGACCTTCTCCTCGCCCGCCTCCACCTTCTCCTGATGCACCCGGGCCGAGGCGCCGATCATGCGCTGCACCAGCCCGGCCTCGGCGGCGGCGTACATGCCGCCGGCCTTCCCGATCGTCTCCATCACCTCGAGGATCTTCTCCTCCATCCGGTTGGTCAGCGTCTCGACATACCAGGAGCCGGCAAGGGGGTCGATCACGTCGCAGAGATGCGCCTCCTCGCGCAGGATGTTCTGGGTCGCCACCGCGATCCGGGCCGGGCCCTCGCTGGGGCTGGCGATGGCCTCGTCGTAGCTGTCGGTATGCAACGACTGGAGCCCGCCGAATATGCCGGCCATGGCCTGTGCCGTGACGCGGGCGATGTTGTTGAGCGGCTGCTGGGCGGTGAGGTCGGCGCCCGAGGTCTGGCCGTGGAACTTGAACCGCCAGGACTTCGGGTCCCTCGCCCCCAGCCGGTCGCGCGCGATCCGGGCCCAGATCCGCCGCCCGGCGCGGAACTTGGCGATCTCCTCGAAGAACGAGACCGAGATGTCGAAGAAGAAGGTGAAGCGCGGCAGGAAGCTGTCGGGCTCCATGCCGGCGGCGATGCAGTCCTCGGCGTACTGGATCGCGGTCGAGAGGGTTAGGCCCATGGTCTCGGCCGGGGTCGCACCCGCCTGCTGCATGTGCTGGCCGACCACCGAGACCGGGTTCCAGCCGGGAACGTGCTGGCGGCAGAAGGCGACATGATCGGTGAAGACCCGCCGGGCGCCCGGCAGCGCGAGGCGGAAGAACATGTGGTTGGCGATGAAGTGCGAGAGATAGTCCGACTGGTTCGCCGTGCCGGTCACCCGGCTCCACGGCACGCCGCGCCGTCTGGCGACGCCGAGCAGGAAGGCGAAGAGGGTGAAGGGCGAGGGGTCGTTCATCGCCGTCGAGATCGAGCCGACCGGCACGCCGTCAAGCGCCCGGCCCATGTGATCGACGGTGTTCACCACCGTGCCGCAGGTGCCGAGCAGCGGCAGCGGCACCTGATCGCAGTCGATGCCGCGGAAGCCCGAGTTGCAGGGGATCAGGCTGATCGCGGTGGCGCCGTGGTCGATGATCTTGCGGACCCGCTCGTTGTAGTCGGCCGGGGTGCCAAGGCCGATGAGCTGGCGCTGCGACCAGGTGCGGCCGCGGTGCATGGTGGGGTAGATGCCCCGCGTGAAGGGCGGCTCGCCGGGGTAGCCGAGATCGGTGTCGTAGCGGCTCTCGGGCCAGTCCTCGGGCGTGTAGAGCGGGCGCACCTCGATGCCCGAGCGGTTGCGGATCGTCCGGTCGCCGCCGATCTGGGCGTCATAGGCGGCCTGCCAGCGGGCGCGGGCGTTGTCGGGAGCTCCTTCCGGCATTGTCTCCGGTGCGGTTTCGCGGCGCTGTCGCTGCATCTCGTTCATGCGGGCTCTCCTGCTAGGCGACCGCGGCTGCGGCGCGCGCCGGCGGCGGCCCGGCGCACCGCCTCGACGATCTCGTCGCGCCCGGAACCGGGACCGAGGATGGCGGCAACGCCGGCGTCGAGCAGCATCCGGTGCTCGGGCTCCGGCACGATGCCGCCGACGATGACCGCGACATGGCCGAGGCCGGCGTCGCGCAGGGCGGCGGTGAGGTCGGGCACGATCAGGTGATCGGTGGCGAGCGAGCTGATGCCGATCACGTCGGCCTCGCCCCGGGCGGCGCGGTCGACGACCTGGTCGATGGTCTGCCAGGGCGGGGTGTAGGCGACCTCCATCCCGGCCTCGCGCAGAAAGCCCGCGACCACCCGCGAGCCGCGGTCGTGGCCGTCGAGGCCGATCTTGGTGACCAGCACCCGCTCGGGCTCGTTGAGGCGATCGAGGGGCGCGGTCATCGGGCGCCTGCCGCGCCATCGCGGAACAGGCCGACAAGCGCCGCCGCGATCTCCGCGGGGCTTTGCCCGTCCTCGCGGCGCCAGACCGGGATGTGGTTGGCGGCGCCGAGCAGGAACAGCCGCAGCAGGCGGCGGTCGGCGCCGGCCGCGAGCGGCAGCGCGGCGATCACTTCGGCGATCCGGGCCTCATAGGCGTCGCGGAGCGCAATCAGGCGGCCGGCGGCGCCGGGAGCGGCGTCGGGCAGGACGCGGACGATCACCCGCGCATAGGGCGAGCGGTCGAGAATGGCCGCCACATGGGCGGTCATCACGGCGCCGAGCCGCGTCCAGGGATCGGCGCCCTCGCCGGGGTCCGAGGCATCGATGCGGGACAGGGTGCGGGCGACGCCTTCTTCGTAGACGGCGGCCAGCAGGTCCTCCTTCGAGGGATAGTGATAGTAGATCGATCCCGGCAGCATCCCGGCACGCGCGGCGATGTCGCGCATGGTCGTCTCGCGGAAGCCCTTCTCGGCGAAGAGTCCGGCGGCGATGTCGCGCAACAGGGCACCCCGGCTGTCCGGCCGGGCGGCGGAGGCGGTTGCGATGCCGGTGGCAGGCTGAGTCATGGGCCCAGTTTAAACAAACGGTTGTTTGGTGTAAATTGGCGCAAACGGCTGCGGACCTGGTCCGGACGCATCGACCCGGTCCGGGCGCATCTCGCATCGCTTGAAGTCCGGAGAGTATTCGGCGCCGGAAACAAGTAGTGCCGGTGGTCTGTACCCGAGACCGCCGGCACTGCCCTTGCTCCAGTGCTGTGTGCCCAGTGCCGTTCCGAAGTGGCCACAAGTCTTACCGGGCCGGCCACTTCGACTATGTGGATAATTGCAAGAAAAATGTTTCTTTGCAACCGATCGGTGAGGCTGGCGGAGCAAAATCGCCGCCACCGAAAGTCGGCCCCTCGCGGACCCGGCGGATTTGCCCGTTGCGGTGGACCGGCCCGACGCCGGCGCAGGCAGAGGCTGTGCGCGGTCCACGGGAAACCGTGAATCGGCGCCCGAAGGCCCTGGAAATGCCTCCGGCTGGACCAAATCCGGACCAAACATGATCCCAAATCGACTCGCATCCTGTACCGAAGGGGTGTTAAGCTTCATTTTGCCGTAACGATAAATCTCTCAGGGAGGAAGGCGATGTTGCGCAAGATTGGTCTCTCGATGCTGTCGCGGCGCCGGTTTCTGAATGCCGCCGCGTCGGTCGCGGGGGCGGGGGCGCTCTCCGGCATATCGAGCCGGGTGCTGGCGGCCGACAAGGTCATCAAGATCGGGTTCCTGGCGCCCCTGACGGGCGCGGTCGCGGCCTGGGGCAAGCCCGGGCTCGAGGGCTGCCAGATCTGGGCCGAATGGGTGAACGCCGCGGGCGGCGTCAAGCTCGCCGACGGCAACTACATGGTCGAGTTCATCGGCTATGACGAGGAGTACGACCCGGCCAAGGCGCGCACCGGCGCGACCAAGCTGATCCGCGAGGACGGGGTCAAGTTCATCATGATGCTGGGCGGCGATCCCTGGCCGGGCGTGCAGCCGGTGGCCGAGAAGACCGGGATGCTGTTCTCGACCCTGCTGCCCTCGGATCTTTCGCCCGACACAACCACGCTGCTGGCGCCCGCCGAGGTGCACCCGATCTACAACGTGACCGGGGTTGAGTGGCTGGCCGAGAACAAGCCGGAGCTGAAGACCGCGGTGATGTGCGCCCAGGACGATGCGCTGGGCCTGCCCTCGGTCGCGACCTACCTGGCGGCCTTCGAGGCGGCCGGGATCACCATGCAGGCCGAACCGCTGCTGTTCGACCCGGCAACCACCGATTTCGCCCCGGTGGTGACCAAGCTGATGTCGACCAACCCGGACATCATCAGCCTCGACACCTGCTATGCGGACTATGTGCATCCGATCTGCGAGCAGCTGTTCCAGCAGGGCTACAAGGGCCAGATCATCTCCTGCACCGCGGACTTCTACCCGCAGATGATCGAGAAGACGTCGAAGGAGTTCATGGAGGGCTTCATCTTCCAGTTCCCGGACTTCGACGACCCGGCGCTGAACCAGGACTTCATCAACTTCCAGAACCCGAACGGTTTCTACGCCGAATACGTCAAGCGCTTCGGCGCGAACGAGTGGGGCGCGGTGAGCTGGGAATACGCCTCGATCATGGACCTCTGGAAGGCCGGCGCCGAGAAGGCCGGGTCGGCCGAGCCCGACGCGGTTCTGGCCGCCATGAAGGAGGGCGGCAAGGGCCAGCACATCTTCGGCGAGGCCGACTGGTGGGGCACCGACCTGTTCGGCATCGACAACGCCCTGGTCGGCAACTGGCCGGTGGTGGTGATCGAGAACGGCAAGGCCACCATCAAGGGCTTCAAGTCGATCCCCGAATGGTACGCCAAGCATGGCGACCTGCTGAAGAAGCACATGGAGCACTACGGCCAGATGTGGAACCAGCGCGGCTGACGCCGGTTCCTCCTGCGGCGGCGCGGTCCCTCTCCGCGCCGCCTGCCCTTTCCCTCGGCTGATCCGGTAAACCGATGGTCGAACTCCTGGCGCAGACCGGCCTCAACGCGATCTACGCCGCCAGCTACCTGTCGCTGGTCGCGGTCGGGCTGGTGCTGATCTTCGGTGTCATGGGGGTGATCAACTTCGCCCATGGCGAGCTGTTCATGGCCGGCGCCTACTGCGTGGTGGCCCTCTATGCCGGGCAGGGCTTCCCGTTCCTGCTGGCGGTGGCCGCCGGGCTGGTGTTCGTCGGCGCGCTGGGGCTGGCGATGGAGCGGGCGCTGTTCCGGCCCCTGCGCGACAACCCGCTGGGCGGGCTGGTGGCCTCGATCGGCTTCCTGATGATCCTGCAGGCGGTGGCGGTGATGGGCTTCGGGGTGCGGATGGAGCACATTCCGCCGGTGACCCAGGAGGTGATCGTCTTCTCCGACAAGGTGCGGCTGCCCTGGCCGCGGCTCTGGGTGGTGATCGCCGCGGTGGTGCTGCTGAGCGCGCTCTGGCTGTTCCTGAAGAAGACCCGCTTCGGCTGGGCGCTGAGGGCCAGCGCCCAGGACCCGGAGGCGGCGGCGCTGCAGGGCATCGCGATCAACCAGACCGCACGGATGGCGATGTTCATCGGCGCCGGGCTGGCGGGGGTCGCGGGGGCGCTGACCGCGCCGCTGGTGTCGGTCAACCCGCATATGGGCCATTCGGTGATCGTCGCCGCCTTCATCGTCATCATCGTCGGCGGGGTCGGATCGCTGGAGGGCGCGGTGGTGGCCTCGGTCGCCTATGCCTTCGTCAACACGGTGGTCACCACCTTCTGGGACGGGGTGATCGCCGACATCGTCGGGCTGATGCTGATGCTGCTGGTGCTGATCCTGAAGCCCACCGGCCTGTTCGGGACCGCCGACCGTGCTTAGGTGGGCGCTCTGGCCCGGTCTCGCCGCCGCGCTCGTGCTGCTGCCGCACGGGCTCAGCTTCTCGCAGCAGGAGATCCTGGTCTTCCTGACCATCAACGTGCTGCTGGTCGCCTCGTACCGGCTGCTGACCCTCACCGGCGAGTGGTCGCTGGGGCACGTGGTGATCATGGGGGTCGGCGCCTATTCCTCGGCGCTGCACAGCAAGCTCTTCGGCATCCCGGTGCCGGTCTCGATGTTCCTCGGCGCCTGCACCGCGGCGCTGATCGCGATGGGGCTGAGCTTTCCGCTGTTCCGGATGAAGGGGTTCTACTTCCTGATCGGATCGTTCGCGGCGGGCGAGATCATCCGGCTGCTGTGGAAGCGGTTCCGCGAGCCCTTCGGCGGCCCGAAGGGGCTGAAGGGCATCGACCCGATGCCGGACTTCTCGATCGGCGTCTGGGACTTCGATTTCTTCGAGCCGGTCAGCTACTACTACTTCGCGCTGGTGGTGGTGGGCGTCTGCCTCTGGATCCTGTGGCGCATCGAGCGCTCGCCGGTGGGGCTGACCTTCCACGCCGTGCACTGGCAGGACAAGCTGGCCGAGGCGGCGGGGGTGAACGTGCGGGCCTACCGGACGCTGGCCTTCGTCATCGCCAGCGGCTTCGCCGGACTCTCGGGGGCGCTGCTGGCGCATTACATCGGCACCATCAACCCGCAGAGCTTCGACGTGGAGCAGATGGTGTTCGTGCTGACCTGGGCGATCGTCGGGGGCACCACCACCTTCTACGGGCCGATCCTCGGCTGCGTGGTGCTGACGGTCCTGAACGACATCGCGCTCAGGTCGCTGAACGAGATGGCCAAGGGAACGTGGCTAGCCTTCCTCGACTTCGACCAGATGCGGCCGCTGATCTACGGGCTGCTGCTGATCTGCTCGGTGCTGTTCCTGCCGAAGGGGCTGGAGAGCGTGGTGCAGCGCCTGATCGCGCGGCGACCGGACGGCGAGCCGGCGGCGGAGGAGGCGGCATGAGCGTGCCATTCCTGGAGGTCGATACCCTGACCATGCGCTTCGGCGGGCTGACCGCGGTCGACGGGCTGAGCTTCCGGGTCGAGCACGGGGCGATCCACGGGCTGATCGGCCCGAACGGGGCCGGCAAGACAACCACGTTCAACATGATCTCGGGCTTCTACACCCCGACCGCCGGGCAGGTGCGGCTGCGCGGCGAGGCGATCTCCGGGCTCCACATGTACGAGGTGGCGCGGCGCGGCGTGGTGCGCACCTTCCAGCACTCGACCCTCTTCGCCGAGCTCACCGTGATGCAGAACGCGCTGATCGGCACCCATATGAGCTTCCGGCCGAACATCTTCGCCGCCCTGACCGGCTGGGACCGCGAGGACCGGCGGGGCGCCAGGGCGCGGGCCAGGGAGGCACTGGACTTTTTCGGGCTGCTGAAGCTCGCCGACACGAGGGCCGGCGACCTGCCACACGGTCACCAGCGGGCGCTGGGAATGGCGGTGGCGATGGCGGCTAGGCCCGACGTGATGCTGCTGGACGAGCCCTTCACCGGCATGAACCCGGAGGAGACCAACCGGATGATGGCGCTGATGTTCAAGCTGCGCGACTCCGGGGTCACCATCCTGATCGTCGAGCACGACATGCACGCGATCATGGGGCTCTGCGACCGGATCACGGTGATGAGCTTCGGCAAGCTGCTGGCCGAGGGCAATGCGCGGGAGATCCGCACCCATCCGGACGTGATCGCCGCCTATCTGGGGGGCGCGCGCCATGTTGCTTGAGATCCGCGACGCCTCGGTCGACTATGGCAAGGTCTCGGCGATCCGGAACATCTCGATGGATGTGCCGGACGGGGGGATCGTCACCATCATCGGCGGCAACGGGGCGGGCAAGACCACGACGCTCAGGGCGATCTCGGGCCTTGCGCGGCTGAGATCCGGCGAAATCCGCTTTGACGGCGAGCGGATCGACCACCTGCCGGCCGACCGCATCGTCGCCCGCGGCATCGCCCATGTGCCGGAGGGGCGGCGCATCTTCAAGGATCTGACGGTCGAGGAGAACCTGCGCACCGGCGCGTATCTCCGCCGCGACAGGAACGGGATCGAGGCCGACCTCGAAACGACGTTCGGCCGGTTCCCGCGGCTGCGCGAACGGCGGACCCAGCTTGCCAAGACCCTGTCAGGCGGCGAGCAGCAGATGCTGGCGATCGGCCGGGCGCTGATGTCGAAGCCGCGGCTATTGCTGATGGACGAGCCCTCGATGGGCCTGGCGCCGATCATCGTCGAGGAGATCGCGGGCATCGTCGAGGAGATCAGCCGTCAGGGCGTGCCGGTGGTGCTGGTCGAGCAGAACGCCGAACTGGCGCTCGACCTCGCCGACTACGCCTATGTGCTGGAGACCGGAAACCTGGCGCTGGAAGGCCCGGCCGGGGAGTTGCACGACAACGAGCATGTGCGCACGGCCTATCTCGGCATATGACCGGGCGGAGACCGTTGCCGGCGGCGCCCGGGTTCTGGTAGATCGGCCGGCGATGAAGCCCGCCGCCCCCCCAGTGACCGATACCAACTCGGCCGGCCCGGCCGCCGAGCGCAAGGCCGCCCGCCGCGCCGGGTGGCGACGCGCCGACATCGACTGGGAGCAGCTCCAGGATGAGGGCAATCGGCTGTGGCGCGCCGGCGACCGGGAGGGCGCCGCGAAGCGGTTCCGCCGGGCGGGCTGGATCGCCTTCTTCCGGTTCCGGGGCGGCGATCCGCGCCGGGCGACGAGCTACGCCAATCTGGCGCTCGCCGACCGCGCCGCCGGGCGCGAGGACCGGGCGCTGGCCCGTTATGCCAGGGCGCGGCGGATCTGGGGCGAGACCGGGCGCTTCATCGAGACGATGCAGATCGCGCCGCGCGCCCGCTCGTCGCTGTTCCACATGCGGATGGAGGCACGCCACCTGGAGACCTTCCGCCAGAACATGCGGGTGCGGATGACCATCTTCGCCCGCGAGGCCGCCGATGCGCTGGCGGCGCTGGAGGCGGGCCAGCCGGTGAAAGTGCGGCTCCACGGGCGCTGGCGGGCCGAGAAGCTGCCGGTCTTCGACGATACCCGCAAGCTGCTCGCCGCCGCGCTGCTGATCGCCGCGCCGGGGGATGGCTAGGGCGCCTCAAGGCGCGGGGCGGGCGACCATCAGCCACAGGATCGCCAGCACCGCGGCGAAGGCCGGAAAGCCGAGAGCGAACCAGATTCGGTAAAGCCGGTGATAGCGCTCCGGCAGTGGCGTGCCGCGGCCCGCCGCCTCGGCGGCGAGGTCGCGAATCTGCATCTGGATCCGCACCACCGGCAGCCAGCAGGCACCGGCCAGAGCGTAGAGGCCGAGCGAGGCGAGGATCCAGCCCTCGGTCATCGGCCAGCCGGCCTCGCGCGCCAACAGCCAGCCGGTCACCGGCTGGGCGACGACCGCCGTCGCGGTGAACAGGAAATCGGCCGCGACCACGATCCGCGCGGTGCCGGCGATCAGCCGCGCGTCACCGGTGCGGTGCGCCATGACAAGGAAGAATGCGATCCCGGCCCCGGTGCCGAGCAGCACGGTCGCGCCAATGACGTGGAGCCAGCGCAGCAAGCTCTCGTAGTCCATTTCCTGCCCCGCCCGTCCCTGCTAAGTTCTGCGCAGGGAAGCACAGGCAGGGCAGGATGGAAACAGTTCGCACGGTTGCCGATCTGCGCGCCCGGGTCCGCGGCTGGCGGAGCGCCGGCGAGACGGTCGTGCTGGTCCCGACCATGGGGGCGCTGCACGCGGGCCATGTCAGCCTGATCAGCCTCGGCCATGTCCATGCCCGCCGGGTGGTGGCGTCGATCTTCGTCAACCCGACCCAGTTCGGCCGCAACGAGGACCTGTCCGCCTATCCGCGCGACGAGGCGGGCGACGCGGCGATGCTCGATGCCGCGGGCTGCGACCTGCTGTTCGCGCCGTCGGTCGGCGAGATGTATCCGCCGGACTTCTCGACCCGGGTGATCGTCGACGGTCTGACCGACTGCCTTTGCGGCCCGGTGCGGCCCGGGCATTTTGACGGCGTGGCGCAGGTGGTGACCAAGCTCCTGAACCAGGCCGGGGCGGATCTGGCGATTTTCGGTGAGAAGGACTGGCAGCAGCTCGCGGTGATCCGCCGCTTCGTCCGCGACCTCGACGTCCCGACCCGGATCCTCGGCGCGCCGATCATCCGCGAGGCGGACGGGCTCGCCATGTCGTCGCGCAACCGCTACCTCGACAGGGATGCGCGGAAGGTGGCGGGGCATCTCAACAAGGTGATCTTCGCCGCCGCCGAGCGGATCGCGCTCGGTGCGCCGGTGGCGGGCGAGCTGCGGGAATCCGTGGCCGAGCTGCTGAAGGCCGGCTTCAATTCCGTCGACTATGTGGAATGCCGCGAGGCCGAGAGCCTCGCCCCGGTCGAGCGGCGCGACCCGGCCCGCCCGGCCCGTGTGTTCGCCGCGGCGCGGCTGGGCCGGACGCGGCTGATCGACAACGTGCCGGTCGGAGGCTGAGGATGGGGCTCCTGCGCCGGCTCGACTATCCGCCGGTGTGGCTCGGGGTGTTCCTGGTGCTTGCCTGGGCGCTGGCGCGGCTGTGGGCGCCGCTCGGCGGCGCCTTTGCGGTGCCGGGCTGGGCGCTGGTCGCGGCGGCGGCGGCGCTGATGCTCTGGGCCGGGGCCGCCTTCCGGCGGGCGCGCACCACCATCGTGCCGCACCGCCCGCCCTCGGCGCTGGTCGAGACCGGCCCCTACCAGCTCTCGCGCAACCCGATCTACCTGGCCGACCTGATGATCCTGGCGGGCGCCGCGCTGGTGATGGGTGCGCCACAGGCGCTGGTGCTGCTGGAGCCGTTCCGGCGCATCCTGCTGAAGCGCTTCATCCTGCCCGAGGAGGCGGTGCTGGAGCGCGATCTGGGGCGGCCCTACCTGGAATACAAGGCCCGGGTCCGGCGCTGGCTCTGAGGCGGCGGCGAGGCGGTCACGGCTCGGCGAGCAGGGCCTCGAACCAATCGAGCGCCCGCACGAGCCAGCCCTTCGGCACGCTGTGGCCGCCCGGATGCAGCATCAGGTCGAGCGTGCCCTCCGGGCAGCGGCCCCAGTGCCGGAGCCAGAGATTGCCCTCGGCCTCCATCGGCGCCGTGTCCGGCATCTGCGGGTTGCAGCCGAGCGCCATGCGCAGGATGCGCAGGCTGGCGAAGGCGTCGCCCTGGGTCAGCGTGCCGCCGGCGACCGCGCGGCCCTCGAGCGGCACGGTGCGGTCGGCCCAGCCATGGGTATGGAAGAGGTCGACCGGAGCCTCGCAGCGGCCCGGCAGCGGCTCCCAGAAGGCGCCGGCGACGGGCGCGTAGGCGCGGGCGGTGTCGGGGGCGTGGCAGGCCACATCCCAGACCATCGAGCCACCGCGGGAGAAACCCGCCATCAGGATCCGGCCGCGGTCGACGCCGTGGGTGGCAGCGTCGTCCAGCACCTCGCGCAGGAAGGCGATGTCGTCGCGCTCGTACTGCCGGCCGTCGCGCACCGCCCAGTTCTTCTGCTCGCGCTCGGGCGAGGTGCGCATCCCCTCGGGCGCGATCAGGGCATAGCCGCGCTCGGCCAGGGTCGCGAGCATGGCGGCGTTCTTCATCACGCCTTCGGACGAGCCGCCCCAGCCATGCACGAACAAGACCGCCGGCACCGCGCCGCCCTCGTTGCCGGGCGGCACGGCGAGGCGGTAGAGGCCGTGCTCGGTCGGGCATTCCCCGGCCGGCACGCCGCAGTCGGCGGCCGGGGCGTGGGTGGCCACGAGCGCGCCGCAAAGCGCGAGAATTGCCGGCATCGGGCGCATCGATCTCTCCACCGGGCACGCTCGGCCCCCGGTCATTTTCCCGGCCGCCGAGGATAGCGACCCGAGCCGCGGGCGGAATGCGGATCGCCGGATCGTGATCGGGCCGGCAGAATGCCGGCATTCCGGGATCGCAACATGCCGCCCTTCAGCGCCCCTTCCACACCGGGTCGCGCTTCTCGGCGAAGGCGCGGGCGCCCTCGAGGTTGTCCTCCGAGCCGTAGAGGATGTCGACGGTCTGGAACTGGCGCCGGGTGATGCGGTTGAGGGCGTCCTGGAAGCGCATGTCCTCGGCCTCGCGGACCACTTCCTTGATCGCGGCATAGACCAGCGGCGGCCCGGACTCGAGCAGGCGGGCAAGCTCCCAGGCCTTGGGCAGCAGCTCGGCCGGCTTGCAGATTTCCTTGATCAGCCCCCAGGCGCGCGCCTCCTCGGCGTCGAACCAGCGCCCGGTCAGCAGCAGGTCCATCGCCACATGGTAGGGTATGCGCTTCGGGAGCTTGAGGGACGCCGCGTCGGCGATGGTGCCCGAGCGGATCTCCGGCAGCGCGAAGGTCGCGGTCTCGGAGGCCAGGATCAGGTCGCAGGAGATGGCGAGTTCCAGCCCGCCGCCGCAGCAGATGCCGTTGACCGCGCAGATCACCGGCTTGTTGAGATGCGGCAGTTCCTGCAGCCCGCCGAAGCCGCCGACCCCGTAGTCGCCGTCGACCGCGTCGCCCGCCGCCGCCGCCTTCAGGTCCCAGCCGGGGCAGAAGAACTTCTCGCCCTCGGCGCGCAGGATGGCGACGCGCAGGTCGGGGTCGTCGCGGAAGCCGCGGAAGGTCTCGCCCATGATCCGAGAGGTCTTCAGGTCGATGGCGTTCGCCTTCGGCCGGTCCAGCGTCACCTCGAGGATGCCGCCCTCGCGCCGCGTCCTGATGGGGGTGTCGGTC
Organism: uncultured Pseudomonadota bacterium; assembly: GCA_963700775.1. Classification (GTDB taxonomy): domain Bacteria; phylum Pseudomonadota; class Alphaproteobacteria; order Rhodobacterales; family Rhodobacteraceae; genus Thermohalobaculum. The sequence continues at coordinate 574,696 of CAVOYU010000006.1, read as the reverse complement.
ATCTCATCCCTCCCTGAGCCGTATGAGCGCATCCGCCGCCACCACGCCATGCGGCGTGACGATCAGCGGGTTGATGTCGAGTTCCTCGAACCGGTCGTCGGTCTCGGCGACATAGGCCTGGAGCGCGAGGCACGCGGCGACCACGGCGCCGATGTCGGCCTGCGCCCGGGCGCGGTAGCCGTGCAGCAGCGGCGCGGTCCTCAGCCCCTCCAGCGCCGCCCGGATCTCGGCCTCGCCGGCCGGGATCATCAGCGTCACGCTGTCGGCCAGGAGCTCGGTGAGGATGCCGCCGGCGCCGATGGTCAGGGTGTACCCGTAAACCGGGTCGCGGACGACGCCCAGGATCAGCTCGGCGACGCCGCCCTCGACCATGCGCTCGACCAGCCAGCCCCTCGCCCGGTCCATGCCGCGGGCGGCCGCCGCCACCGCCTCGGCCGAGCGGAGGTTCAGGCGCACCGCCCCGGCCTCGGTCTTGTGGGCGATGCCGCGGCCCTTCAGCACCACCGGGAAACCGATCTCGCGGGCGATGGCGGCGGCCTCCTCGGGCGTGGTGGCGAGGGCGCCCTCGGGCACCGGAACGCCGTGGCGCGCGAGCGCCGCCTTGGCGGCGGCCTCGTCCAGCACCTCGGTACCGCCGCCGCCGGTCATGCCCAGCAGCACCGGCGAGGGGGCGGGCCGCGCCCAGCCCTCGGTCACGGCCGCCGCGGCCTCGGCGGCGGCCAGGGTCTCGTCGATGCCGTGCATGGGCGCGATGCGGTTCGCGGCGAAGAACGCGGCCCGCGCCTCGGGCAGGTTCTCGCCGAGCGAGGCGGTGACCGCGACCCTGGCGCCGGTGGCGTCGCGCGCGGCGACGATCGACCTGACCGTGGGCTCCCAGGCGGCATCGGTGCAGCGGTCGCCGCGCGGAAAGTCGACGATGAACATGGCGAGGTCGAAGCCGGCCTTCAGCATGGCGGTGAAGGTCTCGCGTGGTGCGCGCCTCGTCGCCCCAGATGTAGGTGTGGTAGTCGAGCGGGTTGGCGATGGTGACCATCGGCCCGAGCGCCGCGGCGACCGGCGCCTTCTCGGCCTCGTCGAGCGGGCGGAACCGGATCGCGCGCCCGACCGCCGCGTCCGCCGCGATGCTGGCCTCGCCGCCGGAGCAGGAGATCGACGCCATGTCGCGCCCCGGCAGCGGGCCGACCACATGCAGGAGCTTCAGCGCCTCGAGGAACTCCGGGATCGAGCGCAGCGCCGGGAAGCCGAGCCGGGCCAGGAAAGCCCGGCTGGCGGCATCGCCGCCCGCCAGCGAGGCGGTGTGGCTGACGGTCGCCGCCCGCGCCTGCTCGGAGCGGCCGACCTTCAGCGCCACCACGGGCTTCTGCATCTCGCGGGCCTTCGCCGCCAGCGCCTCGAAGGCGCGGACGTCGCCGATCCCCTCGATATGAAGCCCGACGGCGGTGACGCGGGGGTCGTCCAACACCGCCATCGCCATCTCGGCGAGGCCGGTCTGGGCCTGGTTCCCGGCGGCGACGCAGTAGGCGATGGCAAGGCCACGCGCCTGCATGGTCATGTTGATCAGGATGTTCGAGGACTGGGTCAGGATCGCGACCCCGGTCCCGACCCTCGCGCCCCCGTGCTGGTCGGGCCACAGGAGGGCGCCGTCGAGATAGTTGATGAGGCCGTAGCAGTTGGGGCCGAGGATCGGCATCTCGCCCGCCGCCTCGACCAGGCGGGCCTGCAGATCGGCGCCGCCCTGCTCCTCGGCCTCCTTGAAGCCGGAGGCGAAGCAGACCGCCCCCCCGGCGCCGCGCCTGGCCAGCCGCCCGACCACCTCGATGGTCAGGTTGCGGTTGACGCCGATGAAGCTGGCGTCGGGCGCGCCGGGCAGGTCCTCGACCGTGCGGTAGCACTTCAGGCCGCGCACCTCGTCGCGGCTCGGGTGCACCGGCCAGATGGCGCCGTCGTAGCCCATCTTCTGGCACTGCTCGACCACGGCAGGCCCCCAGGCGCCGCCGCCGAAGACGGCGATCGAGCGGGGACGGAACAGGCGGGAGAGGTCACGGGTCATCGCGGGACTCCGGCGGAGATAACGACACCCGATGACGGCGGAAGTGCGGGCCGCGCGCTCGGGGCGCTAGGAATGGCGCCTGACAACGGGTGGACAGCGAGCGGTGGAATTCGCATCATGGGCTGGTGTCTCGGGCGGTTGCCCGGACCGTTCAATTGCTGGGGGAAAACATGATCAGACCTATTGCCGCACTCGCCATCTGTCTGCCGTTCGTCGCCTTCCCCGCACTGGCGGGCGATGCCACGGCCGAGATCGAGGCCCGGTCGGTCGCGTTCGAGGCGGCCTTCAATGCCGGCGACGGCGCCGCCGTGGGCGCGATGTATACCGAGGACGCCGCGGTCCTGCCACCGGGCGGGGCCCGCGTCGACGGGCGCGCCGCCATCGCCGAGTTCTGGACCGGGGCGATCGCCGCGGGGCTTGCGGATCTCGACCTCGTGACGGCCGAGGTCATCCCCGCCGGCGAGGGAGCCGTCGTCGAGGTCGGCACGCTGACCCTGTCGGCGCCCGGCGAGGGCGGCGCCCGCGTGAACGTCGCGGCGAAGTACATCGTCCACTGGAAACAGGTGGACGGCGCCTGGCATCTGCACCGCGACATCTGGAACGAGGGGCAGTAGGCCCGCCGCACAGGCGCCCGGAGCGCCTGCAAGGACGCTCCGGCAGGGGGGACCGGCCGGCGCCGCGCGGCCAGTTCGCGGGCGGCACATCATCACGCCCCCAGCGGCCTGAGCAGCTCGCGCCCGATGATATGGCGCTGGATCTCGGAGGTGCCGTCCCAGATCCGCTCGACCCTTGCGTCGCGCCAGAAGCGCGCCAAGGGCAGGTCGTCCATCAGGCCCATGCCGCCGTGGATCTGGATCGCGGCATCGGTGACGCGGGCCAGCATCTCGGAGGCGTAGAGCTTGGCGGATGCGATCTCGCGGTTCGCCGGCAGGCCCTGGTCGAGCCGCCAGGCGGCGGCCAGCGTCAGGTAGTCGGCGGCGTCGATCTCGGTGATCATGTCGGCGATCTGGAAGCTGACGCCCTGGAAGCGGCCGATCGGCTGGCCGAACTGCTTGCGCTCGGCGGCGTAGTTCAGCGCGTAGTCGAACACCCGGCGCGCCCGGCCGACGCTCATGGTGGCGACGGTGATCCGGGTGGCGTAGAGCCATTCGTTCATCACCGCGAAGCCGCCGTCCACCTCGCCCAGAACCTGGGTGTCCGGCAGGCGGCAGTCGGAGAATTCGAGGATCATGTTCTTGTAGCCGCGATGGCTGACCGAGTTGTAGCCGTGCCGGATGGTGAAGCCGGGCGTGCCGCGGTCGACCAGGAAGGCGGTGATCCGCTTCTTCGGCCCGTCCTTGGTCATGTCCTCGCCGGTGGCGATGAAGACGATGATGAAGTCGGCATGGTCGGCGCCCGAGATGAAATGCTTGGTGCCGTTCACCACCCAGTCGCCGCCGTCGCGCTTCGCGAAACACTTCATCGAGCGCACGTCGCTGCCCGCGTCCGGCTCGGTCATGGCCAGCGCGTCCATCCGCTCGCCGCGCACCGCGGGCAGCAGATAGCGCTCGCGCTGCTCGCCCTCGCAGGCCATCAGGATGTTCTGCGGCCGGCCGAAGAAGTGGTTGAGCGCCATCGCGCCGCGCCCGAGCTCGCGCTCGACCAGGGCGAACTCGACATGGGAGAGCCCGGCGCCGCCCACCTCCTCGGGGAAGTTGCAGGCATAGAACCCCAGCTCGATGGTCTTGCGCTTGATCGCCTCGGCCACTTCCGCCGGCACCTCGCCGGTGCGCTCGACGGCCTCCTCGTGGGGGTAGATCTCGTTCTCGACGAAGCTTCTGACCGTATCGACGATCATCTGCTGCTCTTCGGTCAGGCCGAAATGCATCGGATGCCTCCTTCAGACCTTCGGGTCCGGGTTGAAGATGTGGCCATCGACCGAGATGACCTGGCCGGAGACGAACCGGGCCTCGGGCGAGGCGAGGAACACCGCCATCTCGGCGATGTCCGCGCCCGTCACCCAGGTCCGCATCGAGCTTCCGGAAGTGTAGGCGTCATAGATCTGCTGCCGGGTCAGCCCCTTGGCGGCGGCCTCGCGGACCATCACCGACTCCATCCGCGGCCCCTCGACCGCGCCGGGGCAGAGCGCGTTGGCCCGGATGCCGAAGGGACCGAGCTCCATTGCCAGCGTCTTCATCAGCCCGATCGCCGCCCATTTCGCCGAGGCGTAGGGGCTGCGATGCGGGTAGCCGTGCAGGCCGCTGGTCGAGGAGGTGATCAGCATCACCCCGGACTTCTGGCGCTTCATCATCGGCGCGGCGTACTTGGCGGCGAGGAAGGCGCCGTCGAGGTTGACCGCAAGGCAGCGCCGCCAGTCGTCCAGCGCCACGTCCTCGACCAGTGCGGTCGGCCCGGCGATCCCGGCATTGGCGCAGAGCGTGTCGAGCCCGCCCCAGTCGCGGCCGACCTCGGCGAAGAGCGCGGCCATCGCGGGCTCGTCGGCGACATCGGCGCGGCTGCGCCGCCAGGCCTCCGGGCAGCCCGCGAGGGCCGCCTCGTCGACATCGGTGACCCAGACCCGCGCGCCGGCAGCGGCGAAGGCCTCGGCCATGGCGCGGCCGATGCCGGACGCCCCGGCGGTGATCAGAACGCGGCTGCCCGGTGCGAGCGGCATGTCAGCGCTTCTGCCCCACGGCCCGCCCCGCCCCCTCGGGCGCCGGCAGCCTGGCGTGCAGCGCGGCGATATCGCCGAGCTTCTTCGCCACCGCCGGGGCCGGATCGCAGGAAGCCCGCGTCTTCAGGTCGACATGGAGCAGCATGTACTCGCCGGTGGCGAGCAACCGCCCGTCGCCGTGATGGAGCGAATGGAACAGGTGCATCTTCTTGCCCGCCCCGCCCAGAACCTGCGTTTCGACATGAACCGGCTCCAGCGCCTTCACCTCGTCGAGGAAGCGGATATGGCCCTCGACGGTGAAGTAGCTGAGGCCGCCCGCCACGTAGTCCGCATCGGCGCCCACCAGCCGCATCAGCCCGTCGGTGGCGTCCGAGAAGAGCTGGCCGTAGCGCGACTCGTTCATGTGGTTGTTGTAGTCGGTCCAGTCGACCGGCACGCGGGTCTCCACGGTGCGGACCGGCTTCGAGAGGTCCGGCGCCGCCGCCTTCGCCGCGCCCTGGGCGAAGAGCTTGCGCTCATAGGCGGCCAGCGTCTGCCCGGCGCCCCAGTCATTGGCCTTCAGCGCCTGCATGATGGCGACCAGGTTATCGTCGCGGATGCGCTCGAGCTCGCGGATCGTGTACATGCCCGACTGCGCGTCGGACTGACCGGCGATGGCGTCGATCAACTCGTCGGTCAGCTCCGGCACGTCCATCAGCTTGGTCCAGGGCCAGCTGAGGCAGGGGCCGAACTGGGCGATGAAGTGGCGCATCCCGGCCTCGCCGCCGGCGACGCGGTAGGTCTCGAACAGGCCCATCTGCGCCCAGCGCAGCCCGAAGCCGAAGCGGATCGCGTCGTCGATCTCCTGCGTGGTCGCGATGCCGTCCTTGATCAGCCACAGCCCCTCGCGCCAGACCGCTTCCAGGAACCGGTCGGCGATGAAGGCGTCGATCTCCTTGCGCACATGCAGGGGCTTCATGCCGATCGCCACTCGTAGACGCCCATGGCGCGGGCGACGATGGCGGGATCGGTCTTCTCTCCGGCCACGATCTCGACCAGCGGCAACAGGTAGACCGGGTTGAACGGGTGCGCGACGATGAGCCGCTCGGGGTGCTTCAGCGGCTTCTGCAGGTCGGTCGGCTTGTAGCCCGAGGTCGAGGACGCGATGATGCCTTGCGCGTTGGCGGCCTCGATCTGGCCATAGACCTTGTGCTTGAGGTCGATCCGCTCGGGCACCGCCTCGACGATCAGTTCGGCGCCCGCGACGGCCTCCGCCACCGATTTGGCCAGGTGCCACGCCCCCTTGGCCCCGCGCGGGGCCATGGTCAGTTTGGCATAGGCCCGGTCGGCATTCGCCAGCACGTCGCCGAGCTTGCGCCCGGCGTCCGGATCGGGGTCGTAGACCGCGACCTCGACCCCGTTCTCGATCAGCCGCGCGAGCCAGCCGCCGCCGATCACGCCGCCGCCGAGGATGGCTGCCTTGCGAATGGTGTTCATCTTTGCCCTGCTCCGGATTGCGCCAGCGGCGCCTCATCACCCATGCCCCGGACCCGATCCGGGGCCTCGCGCCAACCGCCCCTCGGGAGGTCCCGGCTCAAGGCCGGGACATCGCGCGGGCGCGTCACTTCCGCCTCACTTCGCCCGCGGCGCCCGCTTGGTCAGCCCCAGCCGCTTGCGCACCTCGTCCGGCCCGATCACCCTTGCGCCCAGGCGCTCGATGATGCCGACGGCGCGCTCGACCAGCTGGGCGTTGGTGGCCAGCACGCCCTTGTCGAGCCAGAGGTTGTCCTCGAGGCCGACGCGGACATTGCCGCCCGCCAGCACCGCGGCGGCCACATAGGCCATCTGGTGCCGGCCGAGCGAGAAGGCCGACCAGTGTCCAGCCGGCGGGCACGTTGTTGACCATCGCCATGAAGGTGTTGAGGTCGTCCGGCGCGCCCCAGGGCACGCCCATGCAGAGCTGCACCAGGGCCGGGGCTGTCGAGCACGCCCTCGTCCACCAGCGCCTTGGCCAGCCACAGGTGGCCGGTGTCGAAGGCCTCGATCTCGGGCGCGCACGCCGAGGTCGGTCATCATCCGGCCCATGCGCGCGCAGCATGCCGGGCGTGTTGGTCATCACGTAGTCGGCCTCGGCGAAGTTCATCGTGCCGCAGTCGAGCGTGCAGATCTCGGGCAGGCAGTCGGCCACATGGGCGACCCGCTCGGTGGCGCCGGCCATGTCGGTGCCCTTGGCGTTCAGCGGCAGGGGCGATTCCGCCGGCCCGAAGATCATGTCGCCGCCCATGCCGGCGGTCAGGTTCAGCACCACGTCGGTGGCCGAGTCGCGGATCCGCTCGGTCACCTCGCGGAACATCTTGGGATCGCGCGAGGGCTTGCCGGTCTCCGGGTCGCGCACATGGCAGTGGACCACCGCTGCGCCGGCCCTGGCGGCCTCGATGGCGCTCTCGGCGATCTGCCTGGGCGAGCGCGGCACGTGCGGCGAGCGGTCCTGGGTGCCGCCCGAGCCGGTGACGGCGCAGGTGATGAAGACTTCGCGGTTCATGGCGAGGGGCATCGGTTCCTCCCGGACTTGCTGGTTCTGGGCACCTTGCCCGCGCGGCATCTCCCGTGCTTTGCTGTTTCGGAACTATTCAATGCCGAAAACGAGAAAATGTTCACACCCGAGCCCGACCCGCTGGAGATCGAGGTGCTTGTCCTGCCGGACGTGACCCTGATCCTGGTCGCCGCGGTGATCGAGCCCCTGCGCGCCGCCAACCGGGTTCTGGGCCGGACCCAGTTCCGCTGGACGCTGTCGACCCCGGACGGCGCGCCGGCGCCGACGCGCGCCGGCATCCCGGTGCCGGCGGCGCGGGCTTTCGATCCGCTGGCTTCGGCCGCTCCGCTGGTGGTGGCCGGCTCCTACGAGATCGCGCGGCAGATGACCCCGGGGCTGATCCGCCGCCTCGGCCGGGCGGGCAGGGCACGCCCGATGATCGGCGGCGTCGAGGCGGGGGCCTGGGCGGTGGCGCGGGCCGGACTGCTGACCGGGCGGCGGGCGACCACCCACTGGGAGGATCTCGAGGCCTTCGCGGCCGCATTCCCCGATGTCGCGGTGGCGCCCGAGCGCTTCGTGATCGACGGCAACCGCTTCACCTCAGGCGGCGCCGGGCCGACGCTCGACCTGATGCTGGAGCTGATCCGGGCGCGGCTGGGCTATCCGCTGTCGCTCGAGGTCGCCAAGCTGTTCATCTACGAGCAGTCCGGTCGGGTCGAGCAGGCGCCGGTGCTGACCCTCGCCCGGCCCCGCGAGCCGCACCTGGCGCGGGCGCTGGCGGCGATGGAGGCCAATCTGGACGAGCCCTGGGCGATCACCAGCGTCGCCCGCGCTGCCGGGGTCAGCGCCCGGCATCTGCAGAGCCTGTTCCGAGGCAATCTGGGTGTCTCGCCCTACGGCCACTACCAGGCGCTGCGCCTGAACCGGGCCCGGCGGCTGCTGATCGAGACCCGGATGCCGGTGCTCGAGGTCGCCGAGATGACCGGCTTCGCCTCCGCCGCCGGCTTCACCCGCGCCTACCGCCGCCGCCACGGCGAGACGCCGCGGGAGACGCGGGGGCGGGCGAGGGGGTAGGGGCAAATCGTCAGCTTGTCGCTCGGCCGCGCCAGTGGCACCTTCAAACGATGAGCCTCGCGCACGGCCTCTCAGCGGCGCAGTCCCGCGCGCCCTACAGCTACCGGGCCGATCCCTCGGTTCCGCGCTTCGACGACAGCCATCCGGTCATCGTCTTCGACGGCCACTGCGCCTTCTGCTCGGGCTGGGCGGGGGTCGTGCTGCGGCGGGACCGGCGGGGACACTACCGGCTCCTGCGGGCGCAGTCGGCGCTGGGGGCGGCGATCTACCGGCACTACGGGCTCGATCCGGTCGACTACGAGAGCAACATCCTGCTCGCCGGTGGCCGGATCTGGCTGAAGTCCGAGGGCACGATCCGGATGGCCGAGGGGCTGGGCTTCCCGTGGTCGCTGGCGGCCGGATTCCGGATCCTGCCGCGGCGGCTGCGGGACCGGCTCTACGACATCGTCGCCCGCAACCGGTTCCGCATCGCCGGCCGGCGCGAGGTCTGCTACGCGCCCCCCGAGGAGATGCGCGGGCGGTTCCTCGGATGAGCGGACGCCTCAGGGTCCTGATCCTCGGCGGCTACGGCGTCTTCGGCGGCCGGCTGGCGCGGCTGCTGGCCGACGAGGCGCGGCTGACGCTGGTGATCGCCGGTCGGTCGGAGGCGACGGCGCGGGCCTTCGCCGGGGCGCTCGGCGGCGCGGCCGCGGCCGAGGCGGCGGCCTTCGACCGGGGCCGCGATGCGGAAGCGCAGCTCCGCGCCCTGGCGCCGGATCTGGTGGTCGATGCCAGCGGGCCGTTCCAGGATTATGGCGCCGATCCCTACGGGCTGGTCCGCGCCGCCATCGCGCTGAAGATCGACTACATGGACTTTGCCGACGGCGCCGGCTTCGTCGCCGGGATCGCCGCCTTCGATGCCGAGGCGCGGGCACGGGGGGTCTTCGTGCTGAGCGGGGTCAGCAGCTTCCCGGTGCTGACCGCCGCGGTGGTGCGCCGGCTGGCCGGCGGTCTCGCGCAGGTCCGGACGATCACCGGCGGCATCGCGCCCTCGCCCTATGCCGGGGTCGGGCCGAACGTGATCCGGGCCATCGCCGGCTATGCGGGCAAGCCGGTGCGGCTGACCCGCGACGGAGCGCCCGCCACCGGCCACGGACTCGCCGAGACCCGGCGCTTCACCATCGCGCCGCCGGGTGCAGTGCCGCTGGAGAACCGGCTGTTCTCGCTGGTCGAGGTGCCGGACCTGGTGCTGCTGGCGCAGGAATGGCCCGGGCTTCGCGCGATCTGGATGGGGGCCGGGCCGGTGCCGGAGACGCTGCACCGGATGCTTATCGGGCTCGCCTGGCTGGTGCGCCTGCGGCTGCTGCCCTCGCTCGCGCCGCTCGCGCCGCTGTTCCACCTTGCGGTCAACCGGCTGCGCTGGGGCGAGCACCGGGGCGGCATGTTCGTCCGGGTCACCGGGGAGACGCCGGACGGGCGGCCCGCGGCCCGCGAGTGGCACATGATCGCCGAGGGTGACGAGGGGCCGCTGATCCCCTCGATGGCGATCGAGGCGCTGGTGCGCCGCTGCCTCGACGGGAAGCGCCCGGTCCCCGGCGCGCGGGCCGCGACCCGGGAGCTGGAGCTCGACGACTACGAGCGGCTGTTCGCCCACCGGGCCGTCGTGGCCGGGTTCCGCGCCCCGGCGCCGGAGGGCGTGCCCCTCTACCGCCGACTGCTCGGCGCTGCCTGGGACCGGCTGCCGGAGCCGCTGCGCCGGATGCACGAACCCGGCGGCGGGATGGTGGCGCAAGGCCGGGCGACGGTCGAGGGCGCCGGCAACGCCGCGGCCCGGCTGATCGCCCGGACATTCGGCTTTCCGCCCGCGGGCGCGGACGTGGCGGTGCGGGTGAGATTCACGCCCACGGCGCAGGGCGAACGCTGGGAGCGCGATTTCGCCGGGTGGCGCTTCGTCAGCCACCAGGCCGAGGGCAGGGACCGCTCCGACCGCCTGCTGGCCGAGCGCTTCGGTCCCTTTACCTTCGGCCTCGCCCTTGTCCTCGACGGCGACCGGCTGAGGCTGGTGCCGCGCCGCTGGTCGCTGCTCGGGCTGCCGCTGCCGCTGGCGCTGATGCCGGGCGGCGAGGCCTTCGAGACGGTGGAGGACGGCCGCTTCCGCTTCCATGTCGAGATCGGCCTGCCGCTGGTCGGCCGGATCGTGCGCTACCGCGGCTGGCTCGAGCCGGAGGCCGCCCCCGCACATTCCGCATGACAGACCCCCTGGCGGCCCCCTACACCGGGGCGGGAGGAGATGGGATCAGGAGGATCCTCGGCCGATGAACCGCGACCGCGCCTATTTCCTGCTGCTGAATCTCGGGCATTTCCTCGACCACCTGTTCATGTTGGTCTTCGCCACCGTGGCCGCGCTGGCGCTCTACCGGGAATGGGGACTCGGCTATGCCGAGCTGATCGCCTATGCGACGCCGGGCTTCTTCGCCTTCGGGCTGTTCTCGCTGCCGGCCGGATGGCTCGCCGACCGCTGGAGCCGGGACGGGATGATGGTGGTGTTCTTCGTCGGCATCGGCCTTTCGGCGATCGCCACCAGCTTCGCCGGGACGCCGCTGCAGGTGGGTATCGGCCTCTTCGTCATCGGCGTCTTCGCGGCGATCTACCACCCCGTCGGGCTCGCGATCGTCACCATGAAGTGGCGCAACACCGGCATGCGGATCGCGGCGAACGGCGTCTTCGGCAATCTGGGCGTCGCCAGCGCGGCGCTGCTGACCGGCTGGCTGATCGACAATGCCGGCTGGCGGGCCGCGTTCGCCGCGCCGGGGCTGGTCTCGATCGGCCTCGGCCTTGCCTATGCGGCGCTGCGTTGGGACGGCATCCGCGAGGAGCGGGCGGCGCCCAAGGCGGCGGCGAAAGGCGGCGCGCTCGATCCGGCGCGCCGGGCGCTGCTGGTGCGGGTCTCGGCGATCGTGTTCCTGACCACGGCGGTGTCGTCGATCATCTTCCAGTCGACCACCTTCGCGCTGCCGAAGATCTTCGACGAGCGGCTGCAGGGTCTGGCCGCCCGGCTGGCGGACTGGGCGGACGGGCTGGCGCTGCCGGGGCAGGCGGATGTGGCGACCATGGTCGGGTCGCTGGCCTTCCTGGTGTTCGCGGTCGCCTCGATGGCGCAGCTCGTGGTCGGCGCGATGCTCGACCGGTTCGGCCCGCGGCGGGTGTTCATGGCGGTCGCCGCGCTTCAACTGGTGTTCTTCACGCTGATGCCGGGTCTCAGCGACGGGGCGGCGCTGGCCGCCGCGCTCGGCTTCATGCTCGGCGCGTTCGGCCAGATCCCGATCAACGACTACATGATCGGCAAGATGGCGAGCGGGCCGATGCGCGCTCGCATCTACGGCATCCGCTACGTGGTCAGCTTCACGGTGCTGGCGGCGACCCTGCCGCTGATCGCCTTCGTCTACGATGCCTGGGGCTTCGACGCGCTGTTCCGCATCCTGGCCGCGGCGGCGCTGGCGATCCTGGCGGCGGTCGCCTGCCTGCCGCGGCGGCTGCCGAGCCCGGAGCCGGCGGCGGTGTGAGGGGCGGCTGCCCGGCGGGTAGCGGCCGGTGCCTTTGGCCACTCTGCTCAACCTGGAGAAAAATTGACGGGTATTTCGATCATCTTTTGAGTGTTTCTTAATTGACAATTCACTACTGGCCATTTTTTCACAATAGATGATCACGCCGCAACAGTCTTTAAAATACAAGTATTGTATAGTTCCTGTAGCGTACGGGTGAAGCCATGCACTATGTTGTCGACCTGTCCACATGCCTGCGGATGCCCGCAGTGAAACCGAGCGGGCCGCTCCCGAAGGATGCGGCCCTGCCAGCCGGTGAAACGAACCAGCCAGCGCATTTCGGATCCGCCGGGTTGCGGCCGCGTTGCGCCGGGAGGGCCGCGGGAAGATCGGCTTCACCGTGACGAGTTTGGCGGGATGACGCCGCTGATGCTGGTGCTGTTCACCGGGATCGTGATGATGACCGGGTTCGCGCTGGACCTGATCCGGCACGAATCCGAGCGCTCGGACCTTCAGGACGCGCTCGACCGGGGGGTGCTCGCCGCCGCCTCGATCACCCAGACCGTCGACGCGGAGGTGACGGTGCTGGAGTATCTTGACACCCGCGCGCTCACCTCGGGCGCGGTGGCCCATTCGGTGATCCCCGACACCCAGCTGAACTCGCGGCGGATCGACGCCAGCGCCGAGTTCGAGATGCCGACCATGTTCCTGCGCATGGCCGGGCTCGGCGCCCTGCCGGTCGCCGCCACCTCGGCGGCGCTGCAGCGGCTGCAGGACGTCGAGGTCTCCCTTGTCCTCGACATCTCCGGCTCGATGGCCCGCGAGGTCTCGTCCAGCACGTCGCAGAGCCGGCTCGCGGTGCTGCGCGGCGCCGCCTCCCACTTCGTCGACGTGGTCCTGAACGAGGCCGCCCGGGACCGGACCACGATCTCGCTGGTCCCGTTCGCCGGCCAGGTCAATGCCGGGCCGATGTTCGATCATCTGAACGGCAGCCGGGTGCACAGCTATTCCTCCTGCGTCGAGTTCACCAACAGCGACTTCGCCACCACCGCGCTGCCGGCCGCGGACTTGCGCGCCCAGGTGCCGCACTTCCAGTGGTTCCGCTTCGAGGGCGCCTACGGCTTCGAGGCCGCGTGGGGCTGGTGCCCGAGCAACGCGCAGCCGATCCTGCCGCTGTCGAACAACCCGGACGCGCTGAAGGCGCGGATCAACGCCCTGATCGGCGATGACGGCACCGGCACCCAGAACGGCCTGAAGTGGGGCCTCGGCCTGCTCGATCCCTCGACCCAGCCGGTCACCGAGCACCTGGTCGCCTCCGGCGCGGTCAACGCCGCCTTCGCCGAGCGCCCGGCCGCCTTCGGCAATCCGGACGTGCTCAAGGTCGTGGTGCTGATGACGGACGGCAACATCCGCTACCAGCAGCGGCCGAAGCCGACCTCCTACGACTCGTCGAGCGAGCGCGCCCACTGGGCCAGCAACCAGCTGAACAGCAGCAACGCGGTGCTGTCGTCGTCCAGCAGCCAGAACTCGGACGAGGACTTCCGGGTCGAGCAGTTCCTGGCCCTCTGCCAGCAGGCGAAGGACGCCGGCATCCTGGTGTTCACCATCGGCTTCGACATCTCCGAGACCGACGACGCCTATGACGAGATGCGCGACTGCGCCAGCTCGGCCGGGCACTTCTACCATGTCGCGGGGCTCGAGCTGGTGACCGCCTTCGACCAGATCGCCTCGACGATCGAGAAGCTGAAGCTGGTGAAGTGAGATGCGGGCTCCGGCATCCTTGCGGGCTCCGGCATCCTTGCGGGCTCCGGTCTCCTTGCGGGCTTCGGCATCCTCGCGGGCGGCAGCGTTCCTGCGCCACAGTGCCGCGGCGCTGTGGCGCGACGCCGCCGGCAACGCCACGGTGGAGTTCGTCATCGTCGCCCCGGCGGTGCTCTACGTCATCTTCACCATCGCCGAGGCCGGGGTCATCATGACCCGCTCGGCGATGCTCGACCGGGGCATGAGCGTGGCGGTCCGCGACCTGCGCCTCGGACTGACCCCGGGGGTCACCCATGACGCCATCAAGGACAAGATCTGCGACGCCGCCTTCCTGCTCGGCGACTGCCGCGACGTGCTGCTGCTCGAACTGGTGCCGATCCCCAACATCGCCGCCTTCCCCGGCAATGCGGTGAGCTGCGTCGACCGCACCTCGGAGCTCGAGCCGGTCACCACCTTCAACCCGGGTGCGCGCTCGGAGATCATGCTGGTGCGCGCCTGCCTGGTGGTCGACCCGCTGTTCCCCGGCGTCGGCCTCGGCGCCATGCTGCCCAGGGACGCCAGCGGCGGCTACGCCATCCTCTCCCAGTCCGCCTTCATGAACGAGCCGGAGTGAGGCAAGCCGTGACGCAAGCAGCGAGGCACGCCATGCCAAACCCCTCCCGACCGCGGCCGGGCCTGCCGGCGCAGGCCGCCGCCCTGCTCCGCGACGAGCGCGGCACCATCACCATCGAGTTCGTGATCTGGCTGCCGCTGCTGATGTTCTGGTTCGTCGCCAGCGTCGCCTTCTACCAGGCCTACAAGAGCCGCAACGACGCCTCCAACGTCGCCCATACCCTGACCGACATCCTCTCCCGGCAGGTGGAGGTGAACGACGCCTTCTTCACCGAACTCTACGCCCTGCAGGACCAGCTGATGCCGAACGCCCCGGCCGGCGCCACCCTGCGCGTCACCAATGTGCGCTACGACGCCGGCAACACCCGGTACGAGGTGCTCTGGTCGCGCGCCATCGGCGGCCCGCTGCCCTATCCCGCGGGAGAGATCGCCTCGGAGGTCTTCCCGCAGATGGCCGGCGGCGACACCGTGGTCCTGATGGAGCTCTCCATCCCATACGCCTCCTTCACCGACTGGGACGGCGTCGGCGACCGGACCTGGAACTTCGCCATGGTCACCCGACCCCGCTTCGTCTCCTCCATCGCACTCGTCAACTGACGCACCCGCACCACCCGAAACAAACCGACGCATCCCGCGCCGCCCCAGCCCAACCACCCCAGCCACGATGCCCCAGCCGCACCGCTCAGAAAATCTCCGGAACCCCGGAGCAAGCCCCGAAACCACGCGAGAGGAAGCGCGGCGCGCGCATCACATTCCGGCGCCATCTGGCGCCGCGGGCGGATTGCGTTTGCAATGCGGGCCGGAAGCGACCATACGGGAGCGGTGACCGGGCAGCGGCGCCGAGGCTGGAAGAAGCCGGGCTCCGGAACGAGACCCGGCTCGACCAGCGGGGGCCTGACCGGCGCATCGCCTTCGGTGCCCCGCCGCAATCGAGCGACCAGAGGCAGGTGATGGACACTGAGACCGCAAAGCCGCGCAGACATGCCTGAGGCTCCGGCACCGTGGAACCGGACTCCGGCGGCGACTCAGGCGCCGGCCGCGATCCGCGGCGCCCATTCCCGCAAGCGTGACCGCTAGCCGCGCCGAAAGGCCGGCGCCTCCCCTGAACCGGATATCCCCGCCGCGACCCGGCCGCGAAGGCACGAGGGGCGGCCGGCCAACAGAAAGCCCATCTGCTTGCTGGACCAGAACACGCTGAAACCCGAAGGAGCTCTCGCGCGCGACGCCCGAAACTGGGCACAGATCCTCGGGCGCTATCGCGGCCCCGACGACCGGCGCGCGGCGCTCGAGCTGCTGATCACCGCGGTCCCCTTCGCGGCGCTCTGCGCCGCCGCCTGGGTGGCGCTCGGCCACGGCTACTGGGCGGGGCTGCTGCTGGTGATCCCGGCGGCGGGTTTCCTGCTGCGGCTGTTCCTGATCCAGCATGACTGCGGCCACGGCGCGTTCTTCAGCGGCAAGGCCGCCAACGACTGGACCGGGCGCGTGCTGGGGGTGCTGACGCTGACGCCCTATGGCTGGTGGCAGCGCTCCCATGCGCTCCACCACGCGACCTCGGGCAGCCTGGAACGCCGCGGGTATGGCGACATCGACACGCTGACGGTGGCCGAATACCGGGCCCGCTCGCCCTGGGGGCGGGCGAAGTACCGGATGTACCGTCATCCGCTGGTGCTGTTCGGGATCGGCCCGGCCTACATGTTCCTGCTGCAGCACCGGCTGCCAATGGGCATGATGCGGCGCGGCTGGCGGCCCTGGGCGAGCGCGCTCGGCACCAATCTCGGCATCGCCGCCGCGGTCGTCGCGGTGTCGAGCCTCACCGGCCCCGGCGCCTTCGCGCTGGTCTATCTGCCGGTCGCGCTGCTGGCCGCCACCACCGGGATCTGGCTGTTCTACGTGCAGCACCAGTTCGAGCAGACCACCTGGGACAGGCATCCGGAGTGGAGCTGGCAGGACGCGGCCCTGCTCGGCAGCTCGCATTACGACCTGCCCCCGGGGATCCGCTGGCTGACGGCGAATATCGGCCTGCACCATGTGCACCACCTGTGCAGCCACATCCCGTTCTACCGCCTGTCTCGGGTACTGCGGGACCATCCGGAGCTGGGCGAGATCAACCGGCTGACGCTGCGGGAAAGCTTCCGCTGCATCCCGCTCGCGCTCTGGGACGAGGCCGGGCGCCGGCTGGTCTCGTTCCGCGAGGCCGAGCGAGCGGGGTGAGGGCGCGCGGGCGCGGTTTCCTTGGCTGCCCGCGCACGCTACGGTGCGCGCGATTCCGAGGGGGACCGCCGAGGGGGACCGCCCATGACCGACCAGACCGACACTGGCGACATCAAGGCCGGGCAGGCCGAGCTCTATGCGCTGCTGGAGGCGAACGGCATCGCCTACAGCCACCACACTCACCCTGCGCTGTTCACCGTGGAGCAGTCGCGGTCGCTGCGGGGCGAGCTGCCGGGGGCGCATGTGAAGAACATGTTCATGAAGGACAAGAAGGGGGCGGTCTGGCTCGCCACCTGCCTCGAGGACCGGCAGATCCGCATCCGCGACCTGGAGAAGGAGATCGGCGCCAAGGGTCTCAGCTTCGGCAGGGAGGATCTGCTGTGGGAGCTCCTGGGAGTGCGCCCGGGCGCGGTGACGCCCTTCGGGCTGATCAACGATACCGGGCACCGGGTCAACCTGGCGCTCGACCGGCAGATGCTGGAGCGGGACCCGATCAATGCCCATCCGCTCCACAACGAGGCCACGACCGCGGTTGCCGCCGCGGGACTGCTGAAATTCTTCGAGCTGACCGGGCATCGGCCCGCTCTGGTCGATTTCGACCGGCTGGAGGCGCAGGAGCGCGCGCGCCGGGCGGCGGAATGACGCGCGGCGGCGATTGCCGCCGGGGGCGCGAGGCCCTATCTCTCGGAACACGGCCGTAACATCGGGGAACTTGCATGATCGAACTGGGGAAAGCGCCGGCGCCCGGCGGAAACGGGGCCGGGGATCTGGTGAAGGAGGCCACCGACGCGACCTTCATGGCCGACGTGATCGAGGCCTCGCGCGAGGTGCCGGTGATCGTCGACTTCTGGGCGCCCTGGTGCGGCCCCTGCAAGCAGCTCGGCCCGATGCTGGAGGAGGCGGTCAGGGCGACCAAGGGCGCGGTGCGGATGGTCAAGGTCAATGTCGACCAGAACCAGCGCGTCGCCGCCCAGCTCCGGGTGCAGTCGATCCCGGCGGTGTTCGCCTTCTCCGGCGGCCAGCCGGTTGACGGGTTCATGGGCGCGCTGCCGGCGTCCGAGATCAAGGCCTTCGTCAAGCGGCTGCTCGACGGAGCCGGGGGCGCCGGCCTGGACGAGGCGCTGGACCAGGCCGACGGGATGCTGGAGCGTGGCGAGGCGGCGGACGCGTCGCAGGTCTATGCGGCGGTGCTGGGCGAGGACCCTGCGAACCCGCGCGCCATCGCCGGGCTGGCGCGGGCGGAGCTTTCGGTCGGCGAGATCGAGCGGGCGAAGCGCACCCTCGACATGGCGCCGCCGGAGGTCGCGAACGACGCGGCCATCGTCGCCGCCCGCTCGGCGATCGAGCTCGAGGAGCAAGCCAAGGATACCGGCGAGGCCGGGGCGCTGAAGGCGAAGCTGGAGGCCGATCCGAACGACCACCAGGCGCGGTTCGACCTGGCGCTGGCGCTGCTGGCGCAGAAGGACCGCGAAGGCGCGGTCGAGACGCTGCTGGAGCTGTTCCGGCGCGACCGCGAGTGGAACGGGGGCGCCGCCAAGGAACAGCTGATCAAGCTGTTCGAGAGCTTCGGGCCCAAGGATCCGCTGACGCTCAAGGGGCGCCGCCGGCTCTCGTCGATGATCTTTTCCTGAGAGGAGGGTTGATGACGCGGCGTTTCGCCCTGGCCGATCTGCCCGAGGTCATCCCCGTCTTTCCGCTCCCGGGGGCGCTCCTGCTGCCCCATGCCCGGCTGCCGCTGAACATCTTCGAGCCGCGCTACCTGGCGATGCTCGACGACACGCTGCGCTCGGACCACCGGCTGATCGGCATGGTGCAACCCTTCGAGGACGACGCGCCGCAGCCGCGGCTGCACTCGATCGGCTGCGCCGGCCGGGTGACCTCGCTCTCCGAGACCGAGGACGGGCGCTACCTGATCGCGCTGACCGGGATCTCGCGGTTCCGGATCGGGGGCGAGCTGGATGGCTTCACCCCCTACCGCCGGGTGCGTCCCGCCTGGGACGACTTCGCCGCCGATCTGCGCCCCTCGGATCCGGAGGCCGAGGGCATCGCCGAGTTCTGCCGCAAGGAGTTCCTGGGCCTGCTCCGGCGCTACTTCACCTCGGCGAAGCTCGCCTGCGACTGGGAGTTGCTGCGCGAGGCCGATTCCGAGCTGCTGATCAACTCGCTGTCGATGATGTGCCCGTTCTCGGTCGAGGAGAAACAGGCGCTGCTGGAGGCGCCGCGGCTGTCGGACCGGGTCGAGACGCTGATGGCGCTGATGCGCTATGCGCTTACGCCTGGCGGCAGCGACGACCAGGTGCAGTGAGGAGGGAGCGATGGCTGGCCGCGACGCGGATGCCCGGTCCGGAATGAAGGCCACGGAACACCCCGGCAGTCCGAAGGCGGGGCCGAAGCTGCTCGAATCGCTGGTCTGCCCGGCGACCGGGGGGCGGCTGGAATACGATCCGGCGAACCAGGAGCTGGTGTCGCGCTCGGCGATGCTGGCCTATCCGATCCGCTCCGGCATCCCGATCATGCTGACCCACGAGGCGCGCAAGCTCGAGGAATAGGTCCGGCGACGGGGAGCGCGGCAATTCGCATGTCGCCCGGCGCACCCCGATCCGCTACGCTACGGCCCGGGAATTGCAGGCAATCGCGGGGGGCCGGGCGCGCGGCATGGATCTGGTGAGAAGCCTTCTCTCACTTTTCGGCGGCACGCTGCGCGACCTCGCGCCGATCGTGCTCATCGTCGCCTTCTTCCAGATCGCGGTGCTGCGCCAGCCCGTCGACGACCTGGGCGGCATCGCCGTCGGCTTCGTCTTCGTGTTCCTTGGCCTCGCAATCTTCATCCGCGGGCTGGAGATGGCGCTGTTCCCGCTGGGCGAGGCGCTGGCCGACGCCTTCGCCCGCAAGGGCTCGCTGTTCTGGCTGCTGCTTTTCGCCTTCGCGCTCGGTTTCGGGACCACGGTCGCCGAGCCCGCCCTGATCGCGGTCAGCCGACGAGGCCGCCGAGGTGATGGCGCTGGCGGGCGCGATCGCGGACGACGCCGCGACCGAGGCCCGCCACGCCCTGGCGCTGCGCTACACGGTCGCGGTCTCGGTCGGGCTCTCGATCGTCATCGGCGTGCTGCGCATCCTCAAGGGCTGGCCGATCCACTGGTTGATCATCGCCGGATACGTGCTGGTGGTGGCGCTGACCGCGGTCGCGCCCGAGGAGATCGTCGGCATCGCCTACGATTCCGGCGGCGTGACCACCTCGACCATCACGGTGCCGCTGGTGACCGCGCTGGGGGTCGGGCTCGCCAACGTGATCCAGGGCCGCAACCCGATGATCGAGGGCTTCGGACTGATCGCCTTCGCCTCGCTGATGCCGATCGTCTTCGTGCTCATGTTCGGCATGGTGCTGGAGGCGATGGCATGAACCTGGCGGCCGACCTCTGGGCGACGCTCCGCTCGACGCTGTTCGACGTGGCGCCGATCGCCGCGATCCTCGCCGGCTTCCAGCTCGGCGTGCTCAGGCGGACCATCCCGAACCTGCGCCGGGTGCTGATCGGTTCGTTCTATGTGGTCCTGGGGCTGGCGTTCTTCCTGTTCGGGCTCGAGCACGCGCTGTTCCCGATCGGCGAGGGCATGGCGGCGCAGCTCACCGATCCGGAATTCGTCGGCGGCGGGCGGCCGGCCGCCGAGCTTCGGTGGCACGACTACTACTGGACCTACATCTTCGCCTTTGCCATCGGCTTCGCCACCACCATCGCGGAGCCCTCGCTGATCGCGGTGGCGCTGAAGGCGGAGGAGGTGTCGGGCGGCACCATCCGCGCATGGGGCCTGCGGGTCGCGGTGGCGCTCGGGGTGGCCGCCAGCCTGGCGGTCGGCACGTTCCGGATCGTGACCGGGACGCCGCTCTATCTCTACATGATCATCGGCTACGTGCTGGTGGTGCTGCAGACCCTGCGGGCGCCGGGCCATCGTGCCGCTGGCCTACGATTCCGGCGGGGTCACCACCTCGACGGTGACCGTGCCGCTGGTCACCGCGCTCGGGCTGGGCCTCGCCTCGACCGTGCCGGGGCGGAGCGCGCTGCTGGACGGGTTCGGGCTGATCGCGCTCGCCAGCCTGTTCCCGATGATCACGGTGATGGGCTACGCCCAGATCGGCGAATGGCGCGTGCGGCGGGCGCAGCGGGCCGAGGGGCGGTGCGGCGCAATCGGGGCAGAAGGAGACAGCGCATGAAGTTCAAGCTGATCGTGGTGATGACCGAGGACGAGCTGACCGAGCTGGCGCTGAAGACCGCGCGCGAGAACGGAGCCACCGGCTGCACCGTCATCACCAATGCGCGCGGCGAGGGGCTGAAGCCCAGCAAGACCTTCCTCGGCCTCAACATCGCCGGCGCCCGCGACATGATCCTGATGCTGGTCGAGGAGCACCTGAGCCGCCACATCCTGGAGCAGGTCGCCGCCGACTGCGGCTTCGACACCAAGCCCGGCACCGGGGTGGCCTTCCAGATCGACATCGAGGACGCGATCGGGCTGCGCAGCCAGATCGAGACCATCGGCAGGGAAATCGGCGAGGAGGAGCTGTGATGGCCGGGACCGGCAAGAAGGTGGGCGAGGTGATGCGCACCTCGCTGCATATCGTCGACGGGCTCTCCAGCGTCCGCAGCGCGATCCGCGAGATGGAGCGGCTGAAGGTCAGCTCGCTGGTGATCGACCGGCGCCACGAGGGCGACGAGTACGGCGTTCTCACGATGCAGGACATCGCCGCCCATGTGATCGCCGAGAACCGCTCGGCCGAGCGGACCAGCGTCTACCAGGTGATGACCAAGCCGGCGCTGACCCTGTCGGCCGAGATGAACGTCCGCTACGCGATCCGGCTGCTGGTCCGGCTGGGGATAACGCGGGCGCTGGTCACCCGCAACGACGCGCTGGCCGGGCTGGTGACCCTGCGCGACCTGGTGATCGGCCACGACGACGGCGGGGAGGCGTAGACTTCTCCGTCGCCCTTCACTGTCTGGTGACGTCGATCTCGAACCACTTCATCGACAGGTTCGTCAGCGTGCCGTCGGCGTGCATTTCGTCGACGATCCGCTTCAGTTCGGCGGAAAACTCGGGATCTCCCGGCAGGATCGCAACGCATTGCGGGGTGCGGTAGAGGGGCTGCCCGACGATCTTGAACGGCTTGCCGCCCCTGATCTGCGTCATCACGACGGTCAGCATGTTCACCATGGCGTCGATTTCGACGCCGTCGCCCTTCGCAAGGGCATCGAAGACGTCGTCCTCATGGCTGTAGTTCACGATGACCGGATCGCTGATCTTGTAGGACACTTGGGGCATTCCGACGATGCCGAACGGCTGACGCCGAAGATAAGTATCGTAGACCGCGCCTTTCAGGGCACCGATGCGCTTGCCGCTGGCGTCGGCGGGAATCCTGATCGTAGAGTTGTCGCGATGAACCGCGAGCACCCCGAGGCCGAAATAATAGGCGGCGGGGAAGACGATGTGCTCGGCGCGCTTCGCGGTCGGCGTCATGCTGTTGACGACGATGTCGTACTTGCCGCCCCACTGCCCGGAGGTCTGCTCCTCCCAGGTGATCACCGATCCGTCGGGGTTCCGCACAAATTCGATCTCGACGCCCATCCGGCGCGCGATCTCGTGGAACACCTCGACGTCGAATCCGTCAAACTCGCCCTTGTCGTTGCGGAACACGTAAGGCGGCCAAGGGTCAGGCTCGGGCGCGATCAGCACGCCGGTGCTTCGGACCCGGTCCAGGACTTCGCCGGCCTGGCCCGCCTTCGCCACGCCGAGCAAAAGAGCAAGAGTGGCAATCAAGATCGGCAGCATACGCGTCTGCATGTTGGACTACTCCCCCCAGAGTCTCCGCTAACAATCGCAGCCGAGCGGCATTTGCGGCAAAGACGAATCACGACGGAATCGCCTAGCCTCCTGATCATACGGCGATTTGGCTCCGTGTACGCATTTCGAATCGGCGATCTGCCGCCGGATGAGTCGCGAGGCTGAGGCAAACCTGGGGGAGGGTGGCCATGTCCGGTGCGTGGGCCAGGCGCGGGGTTGCGGCGCGCCTTATGCTGGGGCTGGCGGCGCTGGCGCTGGTCATAGCGGTCGCCGGGGTCGTGGCGGTGCTGTCGTTCAGCCAGTTCCGCTCCAGCTACGACCGGGTCGCCTCGACCCAGCTCCGGACCATGGAAACCGCCTCGCGCCTCGAGCAGGAAAGCGAGCTGTTGTCAGATCTCGCCCCGGGACTCTTCGTCAAGGGTCTCGACACCGGAACGCTGCTCGCCTTCACGACCCAGGTCTACGAGCGGCAGGTCGCGCTCCAGCAGCTCATAGGCGAACTGGGCGAGTTGACCGGAGAAACCGCTTTGATTGCAAAGATCGGCGCGGCATCGGACGGCCTCTCGGCCAATGCCGACGAGATCTCGACCTCGATCTTTGCCAAGGCCGGCGCCGAGCATGAGTTGAGATCGGCCCTTGGCAGCCTGGGCAAGCTGCTCGCGGACGCGATCGCGGCGGCCCGGTCGCGCGGCACGCCAGGTGTCGCCGACGATGCGACGCAGCGACTGTCCGGGCGGATCGCCGCCAATGCCTGGCTTGGCGAGGCGACGGCGATGACGACCGTTGTGCTGAACGTGCTGGCGGCGAAGGGAGTTGACCAGCTGGACGAGCTGGAGCGCGAGGCCGGCCGCATCCTGCGCCGATCGGAGACGCTCGCCCGAGCGGGGGCCGCGAAAGTCGAGCGTCTGCCGAAATTCCAGGAGCAACTGGCCGAGATCGTCACGGGACCTCGCGGCGTGATCTCGCTACAACGCCAGATCGTCCAGCTCAGGGCGGAAGCGGATCATCTGCTCGATCGCAACGAAATCCTGTCCGGCGATCTGATTTCGGCGATCGAGGCGGTTGTCGGCGGCATTCGAAGCGACATTGCCAGGCAGAACGACTCGCTCGGCGGGCTGCTCCTGCGGCGGTCTCGAATCATGACCGCTCTTGGTCTGCTGGGGCTGATCAGCGCGATCGGCATCGCCGGCTATTTCCAGTTCTCGGTGGTCCGACGTCTCGACCGGCTGCGCGACTCGATGCGGAGCGAGGAGACGGCAGGCGATGCAGCCCCGCTCGCGGCCGGGCGCGACGAGATTGCCGAGATGGCGCGGTCCTTCATCCACTTTGTCGGCGAGATCAATCGGCGCGACGAAGAGGTCCGACAGAGTCAGCAGCGCCTCACCGGCGCGATCGAGAGCATCTCGGACGGCTTCTCGCTCTACGACGCCGACGACCGGCTGGTGATGGCGAACGGCCGCTACCGCGAAATGCTCTATCCCGGGATCGAGGATGCGGTCAGGCCGGGCCAGAGCTTCGAGGCGATCATTCGCGAGGCGGTGGGCCACGGCCTGATCCCCGAGGCGGAGGGCCAGGCCGAGGCATGGATCGCCGGGCGCGTCCGCCAGCACGCCCAGCCGCGCGGCGTCACGGTGCAGCAGCGCAGCGGCGGCCGCTGGATTGAGATCAAGGAGCGCCGCACCGAGGGCGGCGACACCGTCGCGATCTACAGCGACATCACCGAGCGCCGGGCCTTCGAGGCCCGGCTGCTCGAGGAGAAGGCCCGCACCGACGAGGCGAGCCAGCGCATCACCGAACAGAACCGGATGCTGGAATCGCTGTCGAACCAGCTGTCGAAATACCTCTCGCCGCAGGTCTATTCCTCGATCTTCAGCGGCCGGCAGCAGGTGGCGATCGCCTCGAAGCGCAGGAAGCTGACGATCTTCTTCTCCGACATCGCCGGCTTCACCGAGACCACCGACAGCCTCGAATCCGAGGAACTGACCGGGCTGCTCAACCGTTACCTGACCGAAATGTCCCGCATCGCGCTGGAGCATGGAGCCACCATCGACAAGTATATCGGCGACGCGATTCTGATCTTCTTCGGCGACCCGGAGAGCCGGGGCGTGAAGGAGGACGCGGCCGCCTGCGTCAACATGGCCGTCGCCATGCAGCGGCGGATGCGCGAGCTGCAGGCCGAGTGGCGCGCGCAGGGTCTGGAGCGGCCGTTCCAGCTCAGGATCGGGATCAACACGGGCTTCTGCACGGTGGGCAATTTCGGCAGCGAGGACCGGATGGACTACACCATCATCGGCGGCGAGGTGAACCTCGCGGCCCGGATGCAGACCCATGCAGAGGCGGGCGGCATTCTGCTCGCACACGAGACCTGGTCGCTGACGCGCGATGTCATTGCCGCGGACGAGCGCGATCCGATCATGGTCAAGGGCTTCTCCCGGCCGGTGCGGAACTACGCGGTCCGCGGCTTCCACGGCGAGGCTGAGATGGATGCGAGAGTCTTCCGGCGCGAGCGCCCCGGCTTCGGCCTGAACCTCGATCTCGACCGGCTGGCGGAGGCCGACCGCGAGCTGACGATCCGCGATATCGAGGCGGTGCTGGACAGGCTGCGGCCGGGCTGAGGCGGGTTCCGGCGAATAGCCCTTCCCCCGGTGGGCAAATCAGGCTTGAACTGTCCCGGCTGGCCGGCGCGACGCGGGGGAAGCCATGGAACTCTGGATACCGATCACGATCGCGGCGGCGTTCCTGCAGAACCTTCGCTCGGCGCTGCAGAAGCACCTGAAGGGGCGGCTCACGACGCTGGGGGCGGCCTATTCGCGGTTCCTCTACGCCTGGCCGATCGCGCTGGTCTATGTGGCGGGGCTGCACTGGGGCGCCGGGCTGCCCTTGCCCGAGCCGAATGCGCGGTTCTTCATCTTCTCGCTGCTGGGCTCGGTCACCCAGATCCTGTTCACGGTCGTGCTCCTGTGGATGTTCTCGTTCCGGAGCTTCGCGGTCGGGACCACCTTCTCGAAGCTCGAGGTGGTGATCATCGCGGCGCTGGGCGCGCTGCTGCTCGGCGACGGGCTGACGCTGGTCGCGATCATCGCCATCGCGATCAGCGCCGCCGGAGTGATCTGCCTGTCGATGGATCAGACGAGCCTGACGCTGCGGCGGCTCTTCACCGGCCTGGCCGAGAAGCCGACGCTGATCGGGCTTTTGTCGGCGGCCTGCCTCGGCGGCTCGGTGGTGTTCTTTCGCGGCGCTGCGCTGGCGCTGCATCACGACAGCGTGGTGATGGCGGCCGGCTACACCTTCGCGGTCAGCGTGGTGCTGCAGGTCATCATGATGGGCGTCTTCATCCGCTGGCGCGAGCCGGGTCAGATCTCGGCGGTGCTGGGCCACTGGCGCTGGGCCGGGCCCGTCGGCATCGCCGGGGCGCTGGGCTCGGTCTGCTGGTTCACCGCTTTCACCCTGCAGAACGCGGCCTATGTGCGGGCGGTCGGACAGGTCGAGCTGGTCTTCACCTTCATCGCCTCGGTCGTCTTCTTCCACGAGAAGGTGCGGGCGCTGGAGATCCTCGGCATCCTCATGGTGGTGGGGGCGATCCTGCTGCTGTTGCTGGCGGGCTGACTCACCCGTCCGCGGCGGTCAGCCGGTCGAGCCGCAGGCGGTGGCGGGCGTCGGTCAGACGGCGGATGCTGAGCGCGACCGCGCCGAGGACGCCGAGGCCGGTGGCGCCGCCGATCAGGAACATGATCAGGAGCTGGTAGCGCACCGCCTGCTGCGGATCGACGCCGGAGAGGATCTGTCCCGTCATCATGCCGGGGAGCGCGACCACCCCGGTCGCCGCCATGGCATTGATGATCGGGGTGAAGCCGCTGCGGAGCGCCCGGCGCAGGAAGGGCGCCGCCGCCTGGAGGCTTGTCCGGCCGAGCAGGAGCTGGGCTTCGATGGCGCGGCGCTCGCGGTGGAGCGTGGCGTGCAGGGTATCCAGCCCGAGGCTGACCCCGGTCATGGTGTTTCCCAGGATCATGCCGAACAGCGGCAGGGCGAAGCGAGGCGACCACCAGGGCTCGGGCCGGATCTGGGTCGTCAGCGCAAAGACCGTGATCAGCGCGCCGGCAAGCAGCATCGGCGTGGCGCCGACCCCGAAGCCCCAGGCGCCGGCCAGCCGCCGCTCCTGACGGACCCAGATCTCGCGCCCGGCGAAGCCGACCATCGCCGCGGCGACGAGCAGCGTCACCCAGGGCGAGGCCAGGGCGAAGACGGTCTTCAGCACCAGCCCCACCATCAGGAGCTGCACGATCATCCGCGCCGAGGCGACCACAAGCTGCCGCGCGAGCCCCAGCCTGAATGCGATCGAAAAGCCCGCATTCAACAGCAGGAACACCGAGCCGAGGGCCAGGTCGATGGTCGAGAGGGGGATATAGCCGGTCATGCCTCCGCCTCTGCCGGGCGCAGGCGGCCGTGCTCCATGGAGAAGCAGCGGGTAGCGAGACGGCGGGCCTGCGCCGGGTCATGGGTGACGAGCAGGACGGGAACGCCGTCGGCGCGGCGCTCGGCGATGAGACGCTCCACCCGAGTGGTCGCGTCGGCGTCGAGGGCGGCGGTGGGCTCGTCGAGCAACAGCGCCTGCGGGCCGACCGCCAGTGCCCGGGCGAGGGCAAGGCGCTGACGCTCGCCGGTCGAGAGTCGCGCGACCTCCCAGCCCAACGCTTCGGGCAGGCCGACTGCTTCGAGCAGCGGCGCCACATCGGGGCCGGGCGGGAAGTGATCGGCCACCCGGTCGGCCCACCAGCCGGACTCCGCCGGGACCAGCCCGACCAGGCGGCGCCAGTCGGGGGCGGGCATGCCGTTGCGGTCGCGATCGCCGAGGCGGACCGTGCCCTCGCCGGGATCGAGGTCGGCGATGGCGCGCAGCAGCAGCGACTTGCCCGAGCCGGAGGGGCCGAGGATGGCGACGCACTCGCCCGCCGCCACCGTCAGGTCCATCGGGCCGATCAGCGGGGTGCGGAGGCCGGTGATCTGGAGCATGGCCGCTATAGCGCCCGCCCTCTCAGCAGGCGCGGCACTTCGCCAGCCACTCCCGCCGCTTCGCGCATGAAGGCGCGGCGGAGGGGGCCGAGGCGGTTGACGGCGTTCAGACCTGTATCGCGAGCGAGCTTCAGCGCCGGATTCCGGTTCGAGAACAGGCGGTTCAGCGCGTCCATGCCCAGCGCCAGCGCGGTGGCGTCGAAGCGGCGCCAGCGCTGGTAGCGCCCGAGCACGATCTCGGAGCCGATGTCCTCGCCGATGCGGGCGGCGCCGACCAGCACCTCCGCCAGCGCGGCCACGTCGCGGAGCCCGATGTTCAGGCCCTGGCCGGCGATCGGGTGGATGCCGTGGGCGGCGTCGCCGGCGAGCGCCAGGCGGGGTGCGACGTAGCGCTCGGCCAGCGTCAGGTCGAGCGGGTAGGCCCAGCGGCGGCCCGCCAGCACGATCTCGCCCAGCCGACCGCCGGTGCGGGCGGCGATCTCGGCGGCGAAGGTGGCGTCGTCGAGGGTCATCAGGCGCTCGGCCTCGGCGGTGCGCTCGGACCAGACCAGCGACGAGCGGTGGGCCGGCCCGTCATCCGGCAGCGGCAGCACCGCGAAGGGGCCGCCGGGAAAGAAGCTCTGGCGGGCGACGCCGTTGTGGGGCAGTTCGTGCGAGATGGCGTTGACGAGGCCGGTCTGGCCGTAGGCCCAGCGCAGGCGCCGGATGCCGGCGGCATCGGCGACGGCCGAGCGGCGGCCGTCGGCGGCGACGATCAGGGAGGCCGTCAACCTTCGGCCGTCGCCGAGGCGGATCGTCGCGCGGGCGCTGTCGTAGCCGGCGTCCGCGACCTCGACCGGGGCGAACTGGGCGATGCCGGCGGCGTCCATCGCCCGAAGCAGGGCGCCGCGGAGCCAGCGGTCCTCGAGGATCCAGCCGACCCAGCCCTCGTCGGTCTCGGCCGGGTCGAAATGCAGCAGCGGCGCGCCGGACGGGCAGGCCGTCGTCGACCTCGATGTCGCGGATCGGCTCGGCCTTCGGCCCTCGAGCCTCGGACCAGAGCCCGAGGGCGCCGAGGAGCCGCGCCGAGCCGAGGGCGATGGCATAGGCGCGGCCGTCGAACTCCGGCTCGGCCCGGCGTCCGGCGCTGTCGCGGTCGAGCACGGCGACGCGGAAGCCGGGCCCCGCCAGCGCAAGCGCCAGCGCCGGGCCGACGAGCCCGCCGCCCACGACGATGATATCGAACCGCTCGGCCGAAGTCGTTCCCATGCCCTTTACTATCCGCGCGGCCTGTCGGATTGTCCATCGCGGCAGCCCGCGCGGGGCTGCGGCGGATCGCGCGGGGAGGGCTGCATGAGCGAGGACTGGCGGAGCATGAGCGCGGCGGCGCTCGGCCGCGGCATCGGGGCCGGGCGGATCGACCCGCGCGACCTGACCGAGGTGTTCCTGGGCGCGATCGAGGCGCATCCCGCGAGCGACCGCATCTATGCGCGGCTGACCCCGGAGCGCGCCCGGAAGGGTGCATCCGCAGCGGCGGCGCGGACGAGGTCGGGGACGCTTCTCGGGCCGCTCGACGGGGTGCCGATCTCGTGGAAGGACAATTACGACATCGCCGGCGAGGCGACCGAGGCGGGGTCCAGGCTGCTCGCCGGCAGGGTGGCCGTGAAGGATGCTCCGGCCTTTGCGGCGGCGACGGCGGCTGGGCTCGTCTGCCTCGGCAAGACGCACATGTCCGAGCTCGCCTTCTCGGGGCTCGGCGTGAACCCGGTCACCGCGACGCCGCCGAACGCCATCGAGCCGGGCCGCGCACCGGGCGGGTCAAGCTCCGGCGCGGCTGTCTCGACGGCGCTGGGCCTCGCGGCGGCGGGGATCGGGTCGGACACCGGCGGCTCGGTGCGGATCCCGGCGGCCTGGAACGGGCTCGCGGGGCTGAAGACCACGGCGGGGCAGATCTCCTGCGAGGGGGTGGTGCCGCTCTCGACCACGCTCGACACGGTTGGGCCGCTCTGCCGCACGGTCGAGGACTGCGCGCTGATCTACGGGGCGCTGATGGGGCGCAAGCCCGAGGCGCCTCAGCCGGCGGCGCTGAAGGGCGCCCGGTTCCTGGTGCCCGAGACCTCGGTGCTGGAGGGCTGCGACCCGGAGGTGAGCGCGGCCTTCGAGGCGGCGCTGGAGGCGCTGGCGGAAGCGGGCGCCCGGATCGCCCGCGCAGACGTTCCGGAGATCGCCGAGGCGCTGGATGTCGGCGCCCGCATCTCGGGCATCGTCAACACCGAGGGCTGGCGGCTCTGGGGCGATCTGATCGAGGCCAATCCGGGGGTGATGTACGACCGGATCGAGAAGCGTTTCCGCATGGGGCAGGGCGGCACGGTCGAGAAGGACCGCGAGGCGCTCGAGGTCCTCGCCGGGCTGTCGCGGGCGGTGCAGGCGCGGATGGCCGCCGAGGGGCCGATGCTGATGCCGGCCTCGGCGATCCTGCCACCGCCAGTCGATCGGCTGCTGGCCGACGAGGCTTTCTACGCCGAGCGCAACATGATGGCGCTGAGGAACACGAGGCTGGGCAACATCCTGACCCTCTCGGCGCTGACCGTGCCGACCGCGGCGCCGATGGTCGGGCTGATGATCGTCGCCGGTCCCGATCAGGAAGCGCCGCTGCTGGCGCTCGGCCGGGCGATCGAGCCGGTGGTGGGGTGACGCGGATGGCGCTCGAGGACGCCTGGTACCACGTCGAGGCGCTGGACGGGGCGAGCTTCGCCATCGGCGAGCCGCTCTACGAGCAGCAGAACTGGAGCTACCTGCTGGTGGGCGGGGACCGGTCACTGCTGTTCGACGCCGGGTCCTATTTCGGCGACATCACCGGCGTCGTGGCACGCCGGGCCATGGGGCGGCTGACGGTGCTGCCCTCGCACATGCATTACGATCATCTGGGCAACATCACCCGGTTCGCGGAGGTGGCCCTGCCGGATCTGGAGGTGCTCAGGGCCTGCGAGGCGCGGGGCGTGGTGACGCCCTCGGAGACCCTGTTCCTCGGCCATCACGAGGGCCGCAGCGCGCCGTCCTTCCGGGTCGCCGACTGGCTGCCGGTCGGCTCGGAGATTGACCTCGGCGGCCGGGTGCTCCAGCTTCTGCACACGCCGGGGCACTCGCCGGACAGCGTGTCGCTGTGGGAGCCGGCGCGGAACCGGCTCTATTCGGCGGATTTCCTCTATCGCGGGCCGCTCTATGCCCAGACGCCGGGGGCGGACCTGGCCGAGTACCTGGCGGCGGCCCGCCGCGTGGCGGCGCTGACCGGCGATGCGGCGATCTACGGCGCCCATGGCGACACCCGGCCGGGCGCCGCGCCGGAGGTGCCGAGGCTCGACGGTCCGGACCTCGAGGCGCTGGTCGAGCGTCTGGAGGCGCTCGGGGCCGCTCCCCCGGCGCTGGGCTCGGAGGAGAAGCGCACCTACCCGGTCTCGGCCCGGATGCAGATCATCGTCGGGGCCGGGGCGCTGGCGGGCTTCACCCGGCCATGAGCTGCGCCACCCGCGCCGCTGGACCTGACCTTCACGAAACTGTATCTTTGCGGCCGAGAGCGCGGAAAGCGCCCGTATCGAGAGGCAGTGATGCAGTTCCCGACCCGGTTCGAGGATCTCCCCGAATATGCGTTCCCGCGCCTGAAGGCGTTGCTGGAAGGCGAGAAGCCCGGCGGGGCGGAGATCGCCATGTCGATCGGCGAGCCGCAGCATGCGATCCCGGATTTCGTGCCCGAGATCCTGAACCGCCATGCCTCGGCACTGAACCGTTATCCGCCGAACGAGGGCATCCCGGAGCTGCGGCGGGCCATCTCGGACTGGCTCGGGCGGCGCTATGGCGTGGCGCCGGCCTATCGCGACCCGGACCGGTCGATCGCGGTGCTGAACGGCACGCGCGAGGGCCTGTTCAACACCTGCCTCGCGCTGTCGCCCGAGACCAAGAACGGCCAGCGCCCGGCGGTGCTGCTGCCGAACCCGTTCTACCAGTGCTACGCGGTCGCAGCGATCATGGCGGGGGCGGAGCCCGTCTACTTGCCCTGCACCGCCGAGACCGGACATCTGCCGGATTTCGCCGGACTGCCGGCTGGGCTGCTGGACCGGACCACGGTCGCCTATGTCTGCTCGCCCGCCAATCCGCAGGGGGCGGTGGCGGACCGGGCCTACTGGACGACACTGCTGGCGCTGGCCGAGAAGCATGACTTCCGCATCTTCGCCGACGAATGCTACTGCGAGATCTACCGCGAGACGCCGCCCGTCGGGGCGCTGGAGGTGGCCTCCGGGACCGGAGCCGACCCGGACCGGGTGGTGATCTTCCACTCGCTGTCGAAGCGCTCGAACCTGGCCGGGCTGCGTTCCGGGTTCTGCGCGACGGGGCCCGGCAACATGACCCGGATCCGCCAGCTCCGTTCCTATGCGGGGGCGCCGCTGCCGATCCCGGCCCAGTATGCCGCCGTGGCAACATGGGCCGACGAAAATCACGTCGATGCGAACCGGGTACTCTATCAGGAGAAATTTTCGATCGCAGATGATATACTCGGCAATATGCCGGGATACATGTCGCCCGAGGCCGGGTTCTTCCTGTGGCTCCGGGTCGGCGACGGCGAGGCGGCGGCCTTGCGCCTGTGGCGCGAGGCTGGGGTGCGCTGCCTGCCCGGAAAGTACCTGTCGCGTCCCGTGCCCGAGTGGCTCGGAGGCGGCGATCCCGGTGCCGAGTATGTGCGTCTGGCGATGGTTGCCCCCGCCCCCGAAGTCCGCCGTGGCCTCGAGGCCGTGCGCGCGGTGCTGGGCTAGGGAGCGGGCAGAGGAGCGAGGGGAAACGGATGGCATTCTTCTCCGGCGAGAGCCGAGGAACACCATTGGTTGACAGCGAGATGTCGGAGGCGATGCGGCGCCGGCTGGGCGAGGTGATCGGACTCGGCTGGGGCGCGCTGGCGCTGCTGCTGTTCCTGTGCCTGGCCAGCTACGACGTCAACGACCCAAGCCATTTCAGCGCCACGCCCGAGCCGCCCTCGAACTGGCTCGGCCGGTTCGGCGCCATCCTCGCCGACGCGATGATGCGCGCCGCGGGGGCGGCGAGCTGGGGGCTGGTCGCCTTCTTCGCGGTCTGGTCGGTGCGCTTCATCCTGCATATCGGCGAATTCCGGCTGCCGCGCCGGGCGGTCTATGCCCCGGCGGCCTTCGTGCTGGGGATGGTGTTCGCCTCGACCCATGCTCCTTGGGATTCCTGGCCGCTTTCCTCCGGCCTCGGCGGCTTCGTCGGCGACACCGTGGTGGTGTCGCTTCTGGGCATCCTGCCGGGCTCGCCCGGTTCCGGGCTCAAGTTCCTGTCGCTGGCCTTCGGCGGCGGCCTGCTGATCAGCGCCGGGCTGGCCTTCGGACTGACCCGCATCGAGCTGCGGGCGATCCTGCGCTGGATGCTGCAGTCGCTGCGCATCGCCACCGGCCAGCTCGGCCTCGCGGCCGCCCGCGGCCTGCAGGGCCTGATCGACCGGTACAAGGCCTGGCGGGCGCGGCCCCGGTCCGAGACCATGGAGCCGGCCGAGCCGACCGGAAGCTGGAAGGAGAAGATCCAGGCCCGGGTCCGCCGCGGCGGCGAGCCGCCGCTGACCCGGGGCGGCGAGGACGACGATGATGCCGACGCGCGGCGCGGCCGCGCGGTCGGAGACGCGATCCGCTCGCTGACCGGCATGCCCGACGATCCGGACGAGGTGGAGGAGTTTGACCCCGCCTCGGCCCCGCGGCCGAGCCCGGTCGCCCAGCCGGCGCGGCCGCAGAAGATCAGCCGCCGCGCCGCGCGCGAGCGCCAGCCAACCCTGTTCGAGGCCGGCGCCGGCGGCGATCCCGACCACTACGACGCGCCGCCCCTGGCCCTGCTGGAGAAGGCGGTCACGGTGATCCGCACGCAGACCTCGGGCAACGCGCTGCAGGAGAACGCCCGCATGCTCGAGACCGTGCTCGAGGATTACGGCGTGCGCGGCGAGATCACCGCGGTGAAGCCCGGCCCGGTCGTCACCCTCTACGAGCTCGAACCGGCACCGGGGCTGAAGGCCAGCCGGATCATCGGGCTCGCGGACGACATCGCGCGCTCGATGTCGGCGCTCTCGGCCCGCGTGTCGACCATGCCGGGGCGCTCGGTGATCGGCATCGAGCTGCCGAACGCCCAGCGCGAGACCGTGCTGCTGCGCGAGGTGCTGGAGAGCCCGGCCTATGGCGACAGCCAGGTCAAGCTGGCGCTGGCGCTCGGCAAGGACATCTCCGGCCAGCCGGTGGTCGCCAACCTCGCCCGGATGCCGCACCTGCTGATCGCCGGTACCACCGGCTCGGGCAAGTCGGTGGCGATCAACACCATGATCCTGAGCTTGCTCTACCGGCTCAGCCCGCAGCAGTGCCGGGTGATCATGATCGACCCGAAGATGCTGGAGCTTTCCGTCTATGACGGCATCCCGCACCTCCTCGCTCCCGTGGTCACCGAGCCGAAGAAGGCGGTGGTGGCGCTCAAATGGGTGGTGGCCGAGATGGAGGAGCGCTACCGCAAGATGTCGA
This sequence comes from uncultured Pseudomonadota bacterium, assembly GCA_963700775.1. Lineage (GTDB taxonomy): Bacteria > Pseudomonadota > Alphaproteobacteria > Rhodobacterales > Rhodobacteraceae > Thermohalobaculum. The sequence continues at coordinate 540,930 of CAVOYU010000006.1, read as the reverse complement.
AGCTCGGGGTGCGCAACATCGACGGCTACAACGCCCGCGTCCGCGAGGCGCTGTCGAAGGGCGAGGACCTGAGCCGGGTGGTGCAGACCGGTTTCGACGAGGCGACCGGCGAGCCGGTCTACGAATCCGAGGCCATGCAGCCCGAGGAAATGCCGTTCATCGTCGTCATCGTCGACGAGATGGCCGACCTGATGATGGTGGCGGGCAAGGAGATCGAGGCCTGCATCCAGCGCCTGGCGCAGATGGCGCGGGCCAGCGGCATCCACCTGATCATGGCCACCCAGCGGCCCTCGGTCGACGTCATCACCGGCACCATCAAGGCCAACTTCCCGACCCGGATCTCGTTCCAGGTGACGTCCAAGATCGACAGCCGCACCATCCTCGGCGAGCAGGGGGCCGAGCAGCTCCTCGGCCAGGGCGACATGCTCTACATGGCCGGCGGCGGGCGGATCACCCGCGTGCACGGGCCGTTCGTGAGCGACGAGGAGGTCGAGGAGGTGGTGCGCCACCTGAAAACCCTCGGCGAACCGGTCTACGAGAGCGGGGTCACCGAGGGGGCCGACGAGGAGGTGCAGGCGCTGGTCGAGGAGAAGCTCGGGCTGGCGACCGCGGCCGACGACGACGCATCGCTCTACGACAAGGCGGTGGCGATCGTGGCCCGCGACCGCAAGTGCTCGACCAGCTACATCCAGCGCAAGCTCGCCATCGGCTACAACAAGGCGGCCCGCCTGGTCGAGGAGATGGAGAGCCAGGGCGTGGTCAGCCCGGCCAACGCGGTCGGCAAGCGCGAGATCATGATCGAGGAGCGGTAGGGCGACCGGCGCTCCGGCCCTGCGCCGGCGCCGGCGATCCGCCTGTTCCAATCCGCCCGCGCCTGAACTAAAACCGCCGGAACCGGTCCTCTCGGGCCGTTGCATTGTTGCGGATCGCACCTAAGTCAGGTGCTCCCAGTCAGGCGAAAGGCCAGCGAGGCCCATGGACAGACGCACCCTCATCATCGGCGCCGCGGCGCTTGCCGCGGCCGGAATTTCCGCGCCCGCCCTCGCCGCCCTCTCGGGCAACGACATGCGCGACCTCGCGCGGATCTCGAACTATCTGAACGGCATCACCACCCTGCAAGGCAACTTCGTGCAGGTCGGCCATGACGGCGAGCTCTCGGAGGGCGAATTCTACCTGCGCCGGCCGGGGCGGATCCGCTTCGAGTACCGGCCGCCGAACCCGGCGCTGGTGGTGGCCGACGGGGTCTGGGTCGGGGTCTACGACAAGCGGCTGAACACGCTCGACCGCTACCCGCTGAACTCGACGCCGCTCGACCTCCTGCTGCGCGAGCGGGTCGACCTGCGCAAGGAGGGCGCGGTGCAGTCGATCGACCGGGGCGACGGGGTGATGCGGGTGCTGGCCATCGACCCGGACAACGCCGACCAGGGCTCGATCACCCTGGTCTTCGCCGACAATCCGCTGGAGCTCCGGCAATGGATCGTGGTCGACGCCCAGGGGCTGACGACCACCGTGGCGCTGAGCGAGATGCGCTCGAACGTGCAGCTCGACCCGAACCTGTTCTTCATCGAGGAACCGAAGCGCTGATCGCCGCCGGTTCCGGCATCCCTTGGCGCGGCGTCCGATCGGACCGGATCGCCCGTTCATCCGGCGTCGCCCCCGCGAGAGCGGGGATCCGACACAGTCGGCCGGCGATTCCCGCCTGCGCGGGAATGACGGTGGCGAACATATCGCGATTCAAGGCGGACGGACGCTGCACCGGTCAGATATCGAAGCCCGCCAGCACCGGCACGTGGTCCGAGGGCTTCTCCGCCCCGCGCCAGCCGCGCAGGATGCGGCTGGTTCCGGGGACGTCGCGGACCCCGCCGCGGGTCCAGATATGGTCGAGCCGGCGGCCGCGGTCGGAGTCCGCCCAGTCCGCCGCCCGGTAGGACCACCAGGAATAGAGCTTCTCCGGTGCCGGCAGGTGGGCCCGCGTCACGTCGGTCCAGCCGCCGGCCGCCTGGACCCGGCCCAGCGCCTCGACCTCGACGGGGGTGTGGCTGACCACCTTCAGCAGCTGCTGGTGCGACCAGACGTCCTCCTCGAGAGGGGCGATGTTCAGGTCGCCGACCAGGATCGCCGGGCCGTCCTGCCGCGCTCCCCAGGCCTCCATCTCGGCCAGGAAGTCGAGCTTGTGGCCGAATTTCGGGTTCCGCTCGCGGTCCGGCTCGTCGCCGCCGGCCGGGACGTAGAAGTTGTGCAGGACGGTGCCCCCCGGCAGCCTTGCGGCAACATGCCGCGCATCGCCCTTGCCGCACCAGTCCACATGGCCCGCATCCTCGAGCGGCACCCGGCTGAGGATGGCGACGCCGTTGTAACCCTTCTGGCCGCGCGCCACCGCGTGCACATAGCCGAGCGCGGCGAAGCCCTCGAGCGGGATCTTGTCGATCGGCGACTTGGTCTCCTGCAGGCACAGGATGTCGGGGCGCTCGGCCGCGAGGAAACCCACCACCAGCGGCTCGCGCAGCCTGACGGAGTTGATGTTCCAGGTCGCGACCGTCAGCGCCTATGCTCTCGCCCTCCTTGCCAGCGGCGCGCAGGATGGACCGGCGCGCGCGCGGGCTCAACCCGGAAGATGCGGTCGAAGATGCGGTCGGAGAGACGGCAGTCGTCCCGCGCGGCAGCGATGCGCGTTCAGACCGAACGCGCCCGGCGCTGGAAGCACCGGGCGCGCGCCCGTTTCGGGCGGGCCACGGACAGGGTGAGGGGGGCCCCGTCCGCCCGGCAGCGGTAGGTTCGGGGGGGAATTGCCGCTGCCTTGCCATCGAATCTAGGCGCGGGGTCCGCCCGCTTCAAGGGCGGCCCGGATCACATTCCCAGGCGATAGCCTCCCACTTCGGTGAGCAGGATGGTGGCATTGCCCGGATCGGGCTCGATCTTCTGGCGGAGCCGGTAGATATGGGTCTCGAGCGTATGGGTCGTGACCCCGGCATTGTAACCCCAGACCTCGCGCAGCAGCACGTCGCGCTCGACCGTGCGGCCGCCAGAGCGGTAGAGGAACTTAAGGATGTTGGTCTCCTTCTCGGTCAGCCGCACCTTGCGCTCCTGCTCGTCGACCAGCACCTTCGCGCCCGGCGAGAAGCTGTAGGGACCGATGGCGAAGACCGCGTCCTCGGACTGCTCGTGCTGGCGGAGCTGGGCGCGGATGCGGGCCAGCAGGACCGGAAACTTGAACGGCTTCGCCACATAGTCGTTGGCGCCCGCGTCGAGGCCGAGGATGGTGTCCGCGTCCGAGGCATGGCCGGTCAGCATCAGCACCGGGCACTTCACGCCGCCCTTGCGCATCAGCCGGCAGACCTCGCGCCCGTCCATGTCGGGCAGGCCGACATCGAGAATGATCAGGTCGTGCATCTCGGACTTGGCCCGCTCGATGCCGCGATGGCCGGTATCGGCCTCGTAGACGTCGAACTCTTCCATCATCATCAGCTGGTCCGCCAGCGCCTCGCGCAGATCGGCGTCGTCATCGACCAGCAGGATCTTCTTGGCCACGGCCATGTCGTGCTCTCCGTTGCGGCGTGTCGCGATGTCTGGCGCAAATCTGGGGCCGGGACGCGGGAACCCCAAGCAAATTGTCGGAACCTCACCATTCCGTGTGCGACACCGCGTGATTGTTACGATGGGCGCGGGCATTCTGGCGCCGGTCCGCATATATTGCTATCTCGACCACCCGTGAGAAGATCTCCGGGAACGGTGCCGTGACGCCGGGAGAACCGCCTGCCATGCCGTTGTCGCTGACCGCCGAGGAACTGGTCGCCCGCGCCCGGGCCGATCTGCGGATCGGCGCCCCGATGGCGCTGACCTCCGCCTCGGGCGGCGCGCTGGTGGTGGCGGCCGAGACCCTGTCGGACGCGCGCCTGGCGGCGCTCAGGGCGGCGGCGCCGGAGACGCTGGACCTCGCCATCACCCACCGGCGGGCCGACACGCTGAGGGCGCGGGCCTATGACGGCGCGCTGGCCCGGATCGTGCTGCCGGCCGAGGCGGATGCCGCCTGGGCGCTGGCCACCGCCGACCCCTCCCGCGACCTGGCGACGCCCATGAAGGGGCCGTTCACCACCCGGCGCGACGGGGGCGCCGATCTGCACGCCCTGGCGCTGGCGCTGGCCAAGCAGGCGCGCCTGCTGCCGGCCGTCGTGGTCGCCGCCTGGACGGATGCCGGCCATGTGCGACGTCTTGCCGCCGGGGCCGGACTGACCGAGATCACCGCCGAGCTGGCCCGCGCTGCGGGCGCCACGGTCCCGCGGATGGAGCGGGTCTCGGATGCGCGGGTGCCAACCCGCTTCGCCGAGGCGGGACGCGTCCATGTGTTCCGCCCGGCCGACGGTGGCGAGGAGCACTACGCCGTCGAGGTCGGCCGCCCCTCGCGCTCGGCCCCGGTGCTGGCGCGGCTGCATTCCGCCTGCTTCACCGGCGACGTGATCGGCTCGCTGAAATGCGACTGCGGGCCGCAGCTCGCCGCGGCGATGACCCAGATCGCCGCCGAGGGCGCGGGGGTGCTGCTGTACATGAACCAGGAGGGCCGCGGCATCGGGCTCGCCAACAAGATGCGGGCCTATGCGCTGCAGGACCAGGGCTTCGACACGGTCGAGGCCAACCACCGCCTCGGCTTCGAGGACGACGAGCGCGACTTCCGGCTCGGCGCGGCGATGCTGCAGGAGATGGGGTTCGGCTCGGTCAGGCTGATGACCAACAACCCGGCCAAGATCGAGATGATGCGCGAGGCCGGGATCGAGGTCGCCGAGCGGGTGCCGCTGAAGGTCGGGCGCACCGCCCACAACACCGCCTATCTGGAGACCAAGGCGGCGAAGAGCGGGCATCTGCTGTGACAGCTCTCCCGCGTTCCCCCTCTCCTCCTCCCCCCTCGCGGGGGAGGGATGGGGAGAGGGGGCGGCCGCCCCGCCCCGGTGACCTCGTGGTTGGCCCCTGGGGCGCGCGGTTCCTCGGGCGGCGATTTCCGTGTTCGCATGGCCGGGGCGGCATCCGGCCTGCTGCGGCGAAGCGCGAGGGCGACGGGGCGAGCCCGGCCGGGGCGTGGCGGCTCCTGTGGCTCTACTGGCGGGCCGACCGGCTGGCCTGCCCGGCGACCGGGCTGCCGGCGCGGGCGCTCGGCCCGCGGCAGGGATGGGCCGAGGATCCGGCCGACCCGGCGTACAACCGGCCGATCCGCCATCCCCACGGCTTCCCGGCCGATCGCATGGCGCGGGGCGACGGGCTCTATGACATCTGCGCGGTCACCGACCACAACTTCGATCCGGCGGTCCCGGGCGCGGGCAGCGCGATCTTCGTCCATCTCTGGCGCCGGCCGCGCTGGCCGACCGCGGGCTGCATCGCCTTCCGGCGGGCGGACCTGGAATGGATCCTGGCCCGCTGGGGCCGGGACTCGCGGCTGGTGATCCGGGAGCGCGGCGGGCTCTGCGCCTAGATCGCCCCTTCCGCCCCCCGCAACGCCTCCCAGACCCTGAGCGGGGTGAAGGGCGCCTCGATCGGCCGGGCTCCGGCGCGGATCAGGGCGTCGCGCATGGCGAGCGCGGTTGCCGGGATGCCGCCGACCGAGCCCGAACTCGCCGCAGCCCTTCACGCCCAGCGGGTTGGTGGCGCAGGGGACCTCGACGAAGCCGAGGTCGAAACGCGGCATGTCTGCGGCGCGCGGCATCCGGTAGTCCATGAAGCTTGCCGCCAGCGGCTGGCCGGTCTGCGGGTCCCAGGCGGCCGCCTCGCCCATCACCTGGCCGATGCCCATCGCGACGCCACCATAGACCTGGCCGGCGGCGAGCTCGGGGTTGACGATGCGGCCGAAGTCGTCGGCGATGGTATAGCGGGTGAGGCGGGCCTCGCCGGTCTCGCCGTCGATCTCGACCTCGGCGATGTGGCAGCCGTTCGGGAAGGTGGCGGTGCTGTCGTCGACCCCGCCTTGGGAGACGATCTCGCCGGGTCCCTCGGCCAGTTCCGGCAGGCGCACGGTGCGGTCGGTGCCGGCAATGCGGAACACGCCGCCCTCGGCGGCGGAGAACGCGATGTCGCCCTCGGCCGCCTCCAGCCGCTCGGCCGCCAGCGCGCGGCCCTGGGCGATCATGTCGTCGCTGGCGCGCAGCAGCACCCGGCTGGCCATGATGAGGGATCGCGAGCCGCCGGTGCCACCGCCGGCGGGCAGGGCGTCGGAGTCGCCCGCCATCAGCTCGATCCGGTCGAAGTCGAGGCCAAGCTGCTCGTGGGCGATCTGCGCCCAGGCGGTGTCGTGGCCCTGGCCGGTGTCCTGGGTGCCGATCCAGATCGCGAGCCTACCGTCGGGCGTGAGCCGCATCCGGGTCCGCTCCAGCGGCTGGCCGCCGGTGCGCTCCATGTAGTAGCTGACGCCGATCCCTGCATGGCATCCACGCGCCGCCATCTCGGTGGCGCGGGCCTCGAAGCCGGCGTAGTCGGCGCGCTCCAGCGCGTCGGCCATCACCCGGGCGGTGTCGAGGCTGTCGAAGGCAAGGCCGCCCGGCGTGGTGTGGGGAGCCATGTTGGCGGTCAGCAGGTTGCGGCGGCGGAACTCGGCCCGGTCGATGCCGAACTCGCGGGCCGCGGCCTCCATCAGCCGCTCGGTGGCATGGATGGTCTCGGGCCGGCCGGCGCCGCGATAGGCGTCGGTCGGCGTGGTGTTGGTGAAGGCGCCCCGCACCTCGGCATGCATCGCCCGGAGACGGTACATGCCGCCGAGGAGGCCGGCCGAGAACACCGTGTGGATGCCGGCCCCGAAGGTGGAGTAATGGGCGCCGAGGCCGGAGACGGTGCGCATCCGCATGGCGAGGCAGACGCCGTCGGCGTCGAAGGCGCCCTCGACCGTGCCGCGCATGTCGCGGCCCTGGGCGTCGGCGAGGAAGCTCTCGGAGCGGTCGCCGATCCACTTCACCGGCCGGCCGAGCTCCTGCGCCGCCAGCGCGCAGAGTCCGTATTCCGGGTGCATCATCAGCTTCATGCCGAAGCCGCCGCCCACATCCGGCACATGGACCCGCACCCGGTCGAGCTCGACCCCCAGCACCCGGGCGATCTTGGCCCGCATCCCGTGCGCGCCCTGGCAGCCGACCCAGCCCTCCCAGCGGCCGGTGCCGGGGTCATGGCGGATGTTGATGGCGCGGGGCTCCATGGGCGCCACCACCACCCGCTGGTTCAGCACCTGGCTGGAGACGACCCGCGCCGCGCGGGTGAACAGCGCCTCGGTGGCGGCGCGGTCGCCCATCTCCCAGCGGAAGGCGAGATTGCCGGGCGCCTCGGCATGGAGCTGTGGCGCGCCGGGTTCCAGCGCCGCCTCCGGGTCGGTCACCGGATCGAGGTCCTCGATCTCGAGCTCGATCGCCTCGGCCGCCTCCTCGGCTTCGGCGCGGGTCGTGCCGACGATGAAGGCGACCGGCTGGCCGACGAAGCGCACCGTGTCCTCGGCGAGATGGGGCATCACCACCGGCGCCGGGGCGGGGTCGAGCGGCAGGTCGTTGCGGAGCGGCGCGAGCCGGCCGGCGATCTCGGCCGCGGTCCAGACCGCGAGCACGCCCGGCATCCGGCGCGCCGCCGCGGCGTCGATGCGGGTGATCCGGCCATGGGCCACGGGGCTGCGCAGCAGCGCCGCATGGACCTGTCCGGGCAGGACGATATCGTCGATGAACCGGCCCTGTCCGCGCAGCAGCCGCTGATCTTCCCGCCGCCGCACCGGCTGGCCCAGTCCGAATTTCATGGGGGTGCTCTCCACAACTCGCGGCCCACAGGTTAAATTGCAACAGTCCCGGGTCAAGCGTCTGGACGGCGCGGCGTTACGGGTTGCTTGATTCAAAACATTCAGACATAATTGCAAAGCGGTGTTTTCATTGTGTAAATTAGTTTTGAACTTTCTCGGCAAAAGAAGGGGCATGCCACCGGATGTTGAAGGACGACCGGATGATGTCGATGATGACCATCGTGGTGGTGATGTTCGCCATCGGGACGTTCATCAATCGCTCGGACATGTTCAATCGCCTCTTCGGCAAGGAGAAGGCGGCGCTCGAGCTCGTGCGCGACGACGCGGTCGTGCGCGCCAATCAGCTGATCCCGATCGACGTGCTGGCCAATGACAAGGGCATCCAGACCAGCGACTCCGAGCGGCTCATGATCGCCGAGCAGCCCAAATGCGGACGCGCCTATGCCCGCGACGGGGTGGTGCAATACCTGGCGGCCCAGCGTTGCGTCGGCTCGCAGAGCTTCCGCTACACGATCTCCGGGCGCGCCGGCGACCAGACCGGCGAGGTGGTCGCCGTGGTCCGGCTGGGCGAGCCGACCGCGAACGAGATGCCGGCGGACACGTCGCCGGCCACGGGGGGGAACGCCAGTGCCGGGGAAGGCACCGGGGAAGGCACCGGGGAAGGCACCGGGGCAGGCACCGGGGCCACGGCACCGGCGCCCGCACCGCAGACCGCCGGGACCGCGCCGGTCCAGCCGGCGGCGGGACAACAGCCCGGCGACCTTACGGCGCAGTCGGGTACGGCCGCCGGCAACGACGCTTCCGGCGCCGCCCGATCGAACGCGACCGCGGTCGCGATTGCCGGGGCCGACGACGCTCCGGTGCCGGCTCCGGCCGAGGATGCGGGCCCGGCCGGGGACGCCGGGACGCCGCCCGCTCCTGCCGCGACGGCGCTGGCGACAGCGGCTGTCGACGGCGAGGATGCCGGGGGGAACGCCAGGGGGAACGCCGGGGGAAATGCCGGGGGAAATGCCGTTCCGCTGTCTGAAGGGGCGTCGCAGCCGCCGGTTCCGGGCGATCCGGGGAGCGCGGCGGTTCCGGGCGCCGCTGTCTCGGACGCCGCCGTCTCGGGTGCAGCCGTCTCGGGTGCAGCTGTCTCGGGCGCCGCCGATTCCACCGCGGCGGCTCCGGTCGCCGCAGGCTCCGGCACCGATGCCTCGGGCGCAAGTCCCTCGCGTCCGGCCGCATCCGACCCGGTGGTTGCCGCGGTCCCGCAGCCGGCGGCGCCCTGCACGACGCCGCCGACGCTGACGCTCGGCAACGAGCCCGGCGGGATCACCGAGGTCAGTATCGATGCGCCGTGCCAGGCCGGCACCGTCGCCGAGCTTGCCTATGACGGGCTGCGTTTCGCCATCGCCCTCGACCGCGCCGGCACCGGCAGCGTGCGGGCGTTCGGGCTGCAGCGGGCGAGCGACGCGGTGGTGCGCTTCGCCGACCGCAGCGAGCGGCACTTCCTGCTGACCTTCGACGACATCGAGCGCATCGAGCGCGTGGTGATGGTGTGGGACGCGCCGGTCGATCTGGAGCTGCACGCCTTCGAATTCGGCGCCCGGCCGCAGGATGCCGGCCATGTCGGCCCCGACCGGCCGCGCAGTTTCGCCGAGGTGCGCCGGCGCGGCGGCGGCTTCATGATGGACCATGCGCCGGTCGACGGCCTGGGCCAGAGCCTGCGGGTCTACAGCTACTGGCGCGGCCATGACGGCCGCCCCGGCGTGGTGCGTCTGGCGGTCGACTTCGCGGGCCGCGACGGAGCGGAGACGCCGGAGACCTGCGGCGACGGTGCGCAGGCCGCACCGGATTTCACCGTATTGCGCTCGACCGGTGGCCGGATCGAGCGGCCGGCGCTGCGCCGGCTGGCGGCGCTCGACTGCGCCGCGGTGGCGGGGCTGTCGGACCGTTTGATCGGCGATGCGGTCGACGATCTGATCGTGATGCAACGATAGCAGCGGCGGCCGGACCGGCGACGCGCGAGGGGAGCAGGGATGCTGAGGGGGATTTGCTGGCTGATCGGGATCGGCGCCGTGCTGGCTGCGGGAATGCAGCCGGCGCGGGCGGAGCCGGTCACGCTGACGTCGCTCGACGGCGCGACCACGGTCAGCGGCGAGCTGATCGGGTTCGATGGCCAGGCCTATACGGTGCAGACCAGCCTCGGCACCATCTCGGTGACCGCGGCGCAGGTCACCTGCGCGGGCGCCGGCTGCCCGCCCGCAGCGGCGGCAGGTCCGGCCGAGACCGTTCCCGCGGCGCCAGCCGCCGTGTCCGCGCCGGCGGCGCCCGCAGTCGCTGCCGAATTCGCGATCGCAGGGTCGAACGTGATCGGCGACGGGCTGATGCCGGTCCTCGTCGAGGGCTATGCGGAGACGCTCGGAGCCGATGTGGTGCGCGAGGTCGGTGCCGGCGACAATCGGCGGGCCTACCGGCTGACTGCGGGCGGCGGCGGCGAGATCGCGGTGATCGACATCGCCGCCCATGGCAGTGCCTCGGCCTTCCCGGCACTGGCTGGCGGCGCTGCGGCGCTGGGCCTGTCGTCGCGTCGGATCAACGGCGCCGAGGGCGGCCTCGCGGACCTCGCCGGCGGCCCGGAGGAGCATATTCTGGCGCTCGACGGCCTGGTGGTGATCGTGCATCCGGACAACCCGGTGCGGACGCTGTCGCTGGACCAGATCGCCGCGATCTTCGCCGGCCGGACCACGAACTGGTCGCAGCTCGGCGGGGCGGACCGGCCGATCAGCCTCTACCTGCCGGCCGAGGGGTCGGGCACGCTCGACCTGTTCGTGCGCCAGGTGATGGAGCCGCGCCGGCTCGAGCCCGCGGCCGCGGCCGAGCGGCTGGAGGACCATGCGGACCTCTCGGACCTGGTGTCCATCGATCCGGGCGGAGTCGGGCTGACCAGCTTCGCCTTCGCCCGCGCGACGCGGATGGTGGCGATCCGCCAGCTCTGCGGCCTGGTCTCGCAGCCGACCTCGTTCACCATGAAGACCGAGGAATACCCGCTGGGGCGCCGGCTCTACGTCTACGGTTCCGGCCGGCCGCTGCCCGAGCGCGCGCAGGCGCTGCTGGACTTCGCGCTGTCGGACGCCGCCCAGCCGCTGATCGCCGAGGCGGGCTTCGTCGGGCGCGACATCGAGGGCCAGGGGATCGACGTGCAGGGGGCGCGGATCGCCAACAGCCTGACCAGTCCGGAGGAGTTCTCGCTGCCGCTGATGCGCGAGATGCTGACCGAGCTGAAGCAGGCGGAGCGGCTGAGCCTGACCTTCCGCTTCAATGCCGGGTCGTCGGACCTGGAGGCCCGCTCGCAGAGCGAGGCCGAGCGCTTCGCCCGGCTGATCGCGGGCGGCGCCTTCAAGGACAAGGAGATCCTGCTGGTCGGCTTCGCCAACTCGGTCGGCGAGTTCAACGTCAACCGCGGCCTGGCCGAGCGCCGCGCGCAGAGCGTGCTCGACACCCTGACGGCGACCGTCGGCGAGGCGGCGCTGGCTTCGGTGCCGATCCGGGTGCAGAGCTACGGCGAGCTGACGCCGGTCGGCTGCAACGAGACCGCCGAGGGGCGCGAGCTGAACCGCCGGGTCGAGGTCTGGGTGCGGGACCGGGAGCAGTAGAAAGCCGATACTGAGCGGGGCCGCAAGCGCGCGGCGCCCCTGCCGACACCCCGGCGGCGCGCCGGATCGGACGTCCGGGCGGCGGGGCATTGCGGGCCGTCAACGCGGTACGCGGGCGGTCGCAGCTTGACCCCTCTCAGGCGTCGGGAACTTGCCATTTCAATGATCGAATGATCTGCGGGCGGTTATGAGCCCCGCGCCATTCGCTTAGTCGTCCAATTCGGCCTTGCGCAGACCGTCGAGCAGGTGCTCGAAACTGTTCGGATCCTGAAAGCGAAACAGCGCGCCGAGATATGTGCGCAGCCCTTCGACCTCCGCTCCTGGTTCCGTTGCGAGAGTCGACGCGGCCAGTTCGAGGGCGACCGCAATTGCCGCACGGGCGTCACGCCTGCGGCCGAGCTGGGCATAGCAAGCGGCGATGCAGGCGTGTCGCAGGAGCGCCAATCCCGAAATGCTGCCGAACGTATGGATGGCCGCCTCGTAGCGGCGTGCCGTGTATTCGGCGATACCCTTGCCAACAAGACAATCGACCGGCGCAAAGGGGTTGATGCGGATCGCCTCGTTCAGGCAGGCGATGCTTTCGCCGGAATTTCCGGAAAGCGCGAGGCACCACCCCTTGACGCAGAGGTTGTTGTAATCGTTCGGATTGAGGGAAATCGCGCGTTCTATCGCTATCATCGCGAGGTCGTGCTGTTCCCGCGCCAATCGAGCCCACGCCAGCGCGTGCCACGCGGAGCTGTCGGCCGGATCGAGCGTGACGGCTCTTTCTGCGAATTCGAATGCGCGGTCGACAGCCGCAGGGCGAGCTTCAGTCCAGTCCAACTCGTACTCGATCAGATAGCTATCAGCCAGACAGGCGCATACCGTGGCAAATTCGGGGTCCAGTTCCAGTCCACGCTCGAAGTAGCGTCGCGCTTCAAGCACGCCGTCCTTCGTCCTGCGCTTCAGGGAGTGTCGGCCCCGCAAGAGATAATCGTAGGTCGCCATGTCGTTGGCGGATTTCCGAACCGCGCGATGGCGGCCGGCTTCGTCGAGGCGGCCAGCCAGGGCTACGACGATGATGTTGGTGATCTCGTCCTGGACAGCGAAGATATCATTCAGCTCGCGGTCGTAGTGCTCGCCCCAGACGTGGCGCCCGCTGGCCGCATCGACCAACTGGGCCGTGACCCGCACGCGGTTGCCGGCCTTCCGGACGCTGCCCTCGACAACATGTGCGACTCCGAGCCGCTGCCCGATCTGCCGCACGCCCGCTCCCGTGTCGTGCGCCGCCGCAGAGGATTTCCCCGCGACGACGAACAGCCCGCGAAACCGGGTCAGGCCGGCGATGATATTTTCGGTGATGCCGCTGGAGAAGTACTCCTGCATCGCATCACCCGATATGTTCATGAACGGCAATACCGCAACCGAGGGTTTGTCGGGCAGCGGTAGGGTCTCCGGCGCGGCGTCCGTGGCCGTTGCGCCCGGCGAACCAGCGCGATCCGCACCCGCTGCCCGCTCCGGGCCTTCCGGCCCGGGCGGCAGGGTATCATCGTGGCGCGGCTCGGGCCCGGCATACTTGTAACCCCTTCCGTGCACCGTCCGGATGAGCGACCTTCCGAGCAGTTTGCGAAGCGCCGAGATGTGAACCTGGAGCGTGTTCTCCTCGACGGTGAGGCCTGGCCAGACTGCATCGAGCAATTCGCTCTTGCCAACGACCGAATTGGCCCGCTCCAGGAGCATGAGAAGAATGTCGAACGAGCGCGCACCGATATCGACCGCGCCCGACGGGCCGAGAAGCTGCCGCTCCTGCCGCAACACCCGATACTCGCCGAACCGAATATCCATCGCGTCCCAATCCTGCAGGATCACAGCATAGCTCGCAGGGTGAGCAAAGGCGACAATCATGAAACGTCAGGACTCATCAGGATCGCGCCAAGGACATTCGGGTGGAGCCGGGCGAACCTCGTCGGATACGGAGGCCCGCAATGCCCCATGTCGTTCCGACCGGCAACCCAGTCCACATTGCTCGGCGCTACGCTTTGGAGCGCGTGTTTCCGGCAGAAGCGCGGCGCCGCATCCGTCTACAGCGGTGTCCGGAGCCGTTCGTGCAACCCACGCTCCGCTCCGTCTTTGACGATGGCCGTCCGCAGGCGCCGGCCGCGCCGTGGCCCGCCTGGCAGCTGCGGCCTTGCACCGCTGTTGCGCCCCCTTGCGCCGCGCCCCGCGCCGGGCGAAAACCCGGGCATCCGGTCCCAGCGCCAAGGAGACTCCCATGCCCCGTGACGTCGTCATCCTCGACGGAGCCCGCACCGCCATCGGCACCTTCGGCGGCGCCCTCGCCGACCAGCCGCCCACCGCCACCGCCGCGCTCGTCTCAACCGAGGCGATGAAGCGCTCCGGGGTCGAGGGCGGGCAGATCGGCCATGTGGTGTTCGGCCATGTGATCAACACCGAGCCGCGCGACATGTATCTCAGCCGCGTCGCCGCGATCGATGCCGGCATCCCGGACAGCACCCCGGCGATGAACGTGAACCGGCTCTGCGGCTCGGGCGCGCAGGCGATCGTCTCGGCCGCCCAGGCGATCCAGCTCGGCGACGCCGACTACGCGCTGGCCGGCGGCGCCGAGGCGATGTCGCGGAGCCCGCACGCCATGCAGACCGTGCGCTTCGGCCAGAAGATGGGCGACACCAAGATCATCGACATGATGATCGGGGCGCTGAACTGCCCCTTCGGCACCGGCCACATGGGAGTGACCGCCGAGAACATCGCCGCCGAACGGCAGATCAGCCGCGCCGACCAGGACGCCTTCGCGCTCGAGAGCCAGAAGCGCGCCGGAGCCGCCATCGCGGCGGGCCGCTTCAAGGGCCAGATCGTGCCGGTCACGATAAAGACCCGGAAGGGCGAGGTGGTGTTCGACACCGACGAGCACCCGAAGCCGCAGACCACCGCCGACGACCTCGCGAAGCTCAGGCCCGCCTTCAAGAAGGACGGCACCGTGACCGCCGGAAACGCCAGCGGCATCAATGACGGCGCCGCGGCCATCGTGCTGGCCGAGGCCGGGGCGGCGTCGGCCGCCGGGCTGAAGCCGCGGGCGCGGCTGCTGGGCTATGCCCATGCCGGCGTGCGGCCGCAGGTCATGGGCCTCGGCCCGATCCCGGCGGTGGAGAAGCTGCTGGCCCGGACCGGCCTCTCGAAGGAGGACTTCGACGTCATCGAGTCGAACGAGGCTTTCGCGGCCCAGGCCTTCGCGGTCAACCAGGGGCTGGGGCTCGACACCGCCAAGGTGAACCCGAACGGCGGTGCCATCGCCCTCGGCCACCCGATCGGGGCGACCGGGGCGGTCCTGATGCTGAAGTGCCTGGCCGAGCTGGAGCGCACCTCGGGCCGCTACGGCCTCGTCACCATGTGCATCGGCGGCGGTCAGGGTATCGCGCTGGCGGTCGAGCGGGTGCAGTAGCGCGCGCCAAGCATCTCCACGCCCCGGCCTTGAGCCGGGGCCTCGCCGGAGGGGACAGAGCTTCGCCTATCGAGGTCCCGGGTCAAGCCCGGGACATTGGAGGTTTCACCGGCATCGGCGCCACTTGACGATCACAACCGTCAGTAGACCTCTGCGGATTCGATCAGCGCACGGTCCTTTTGGGAAAGGTCTCCGGCGACCTCCAATTCACGCTCGCGCAACTCCAAGATGAAATTGCCGAATGCCTTGATTTTCGGCCAGGCATCGATGCACTGAGGATATTTAGAGACAAATTTTGGAGAATCTTCTGAGCCCTTATAGCAAATAGGGTCAATTCCCTTGAGCAGCGAACAATGCTCCGCGAACTCTTCCCGATACTTATCAGTAGCAAATTCGACGAAAGACATCGCTGGAGAAACCAATACACCTCCCGACGCAAACTCTTCGATCATTTGGGCCATTGAACTCTCCGTCGAGCAGCTCCAGCTCCGGTAGACTGCCCGCGGTCTGACCAGATCGGCATCGTCAATCGAACCGCAAGCGGATTTGAGCATCAGCTGGGGGGATTCCATGTCCATGGCGGCAAGCGCCTGCATCGGGCCGCCGGGAAAAGGAGCCTCGCCTGCATGCGGCGGTGGCGCCTTCGAGTAGGGCAGCCCTTCGGCATTCCAGTAGCAGACCTTGTTGTCGGCCAAGGATGCTCCGGGGAGCGCGAGCGCTCCGCAGGTGAGAATTGCTCGAAAAAATTGTCTCATGCTCCAATCCATCCGGTTGCCAGGCTGAGCAAGCGGTCGCCCGCGCCCTACTCCGCCGCCCGCGCCGCCGTCTCCGCCAGCCCGTAGAGCTCGACCTCGCGCTGGAAGTCGGCGAGACAGCGCCGGCCGGCGGAGGTCCAGGCGCCGGGCAGGGCCTCGGCGACCGGGCGGGTGGCCAGCACCCGCTGGCCCATCTCCTTGGTGGCCTTCTCGATCCGCTGCACGCCGTTGACCACCCGGCCTATCCCCGAGAACGCAAGCCGGTGCGGGACGCCGATATTGCCGAACATCAGCTCGCCGGCGTCGAGCCCGATGCCGAATTCCAGCGGGGCGCCCGCCGGATTGCCTTCGGCCTTCGCGGCGGCGCAACGGCGCATCGCCTCGGCGGCGGCGGCGGTGGCCCGGCCGGCGGCGCCCGGCAGCCCCTCGCCGTCATAGGGGAAGATCCCCAGCACCCCGTCGCCGATGAAGTTCAGGATCTCGCCGCCATGGTCGATCACCGGGTCGGCGGTGCATTCGAAATAGCGGTTCAGCAGCGCCAGATAGTCGTCCGGCGCCATCTCGTCGGAGAGCCGGGTCGAGCCGCGCAGGTCCGAGAACCAGACCACCGCCGGGATCCGCTCGCCGTCGCCGCGCTTGATGTCGCCCGACAGCACCCGCCGGCCCGCGGTCGGCCCCAGATATGCACTGGCGAGGTTCGACATCACCCGCTTCTGGATCGCCGAGCGGCAGGCGACCGCCAGCAGCCTCTGGATCCGGCTCAGCGCCTCGAGGTCGTCGTCGGTGAACCCGCCCACGCGCTTGGTCGCCCAGCTCGCCATCAGGCCGGGCCGGCCGCCCTCGTACTCGGTCACCTCGCCGATGCGGAATTCGGTCGAGGTCAGCAGGTAGTCGGTATAGCCCTGCTCGGCGAACTCCTTCAGCACCTCGAAGTCCAGGAAGGCGTGCTCGCCCGTCAGCCGGCGCCGGAGCCGCGGCAGGCCGCGGGTAAGCACCCGGTGGAACGGGCTCTTGATCCAGCCCTGGCTGCCGGCCTGGGAGTGGTAGTACTGCTCGAGCTTCGCGCCCTTGCCGAGCCACCAGAACACCTGCTCGGCCCGGAACAGGGGATGCAGCGTCGGCCAGCTCAGCACCGCCCGCTCGACCGGGATCCCGACCCCGTGCAGGCGCTGGCAAAGGGCCTCGAACAGCTTCGCGATCTCGACGTCGCCGAGGGCCTTGCCGATCAGCCAGGATTCGATCTCGGCGATGAGGGTGTTGTGGGACATGGGGGGATTGTAGTGCGCGCGCGGGCGCGGCGCCACTGCAGCATGTTCACCGCTTGGTTCCGATGCGGCGGATGCTAGAAATCATGGCTGCAGCAGCCGCTATCCAGAGGAATCGCGATGAACATAGACGAGCACTATCCGGACTCGCGCAGCCAGACGCCGCCACCATCTCACTGGCCACAAGGTGTCCGGCGGATTTCCCAGGAGGGGCTGAACCTGATCGGCGTGGGCAACGATGGCCATCTCCATTGGGATGGAATCCCGGTTCACACCGCCCATCGTCTGAACCTGTCGAAGTTCCAGGCCGGGTTCGCTCTCTGCGCCGCGCTTGCCGCGGTCCTGGTGGCCGTCCTCGACCTGCTGCGCTTCATCGGTCTTGGGTCCTAGACGCGTCGTCACTTCCCCGCGAACCGCGCCTCCATCGCCTCGCGCAGCTCATCGGTGATCCTGGCGAAGAGATTTTCCGGCACGGCGAAGGGATGCCCGGCCGGGAGCGCCTCCAGGGCCGCCGGAACGTCCGCCAGCCAGGCCTCGGCATCCGCGCGCGGCGCCACTCTACCCGACGTTCCATCCCTGTCCCCTGGGCTCGGAGGCGATCCGGATCATCGCCACGGCCTTACCACCGCGCCAACTCTGCGCTAGATCATGCCCGGTCCGAGGCTCCGCAATCGAGGGAGGCAATCATGCCAAGGCGGGTCGCCGTACTTATCTTCGACAATGTCGAGGTCATGGACTTCGCCGGGCCGTTCGAGGTCTTCGGCGTCACGGGGCAGCGCGAGGGGAAGCCGCTGTTCGACGTCTACACGGTCGCGCGCGAGAGCAAGCCGGTCATGGCGCGCAACAATCTGAGCGTGAACCCCGACTATTCCTTCCGCGACTGCCCGCGACCCGACATCCTGGTCGTCCCGGGGGGCTTCGGTACCCGGCGCGAGAAGCACAATCCGGCGGTCCTCGACTTCATCCGGCAGCACAGCCAGGACGCCGAGCGGGTGCTGTCGGTCTGCTCCGGCGCTCTGCTGCTCGCGCGCGCCGGGCTGCTTGACGGTCTCCGCGCCACCACGCATCAGGGCGCAATGGCCGAACTGGTCGCGGACGCGCCCAAGGCCGAGGTGCTGAAGACCGCGCGGGTCGTGGACAACGGTAAGATCGTGCTCTCGGCGGGGATCTCCGCCGGGATCGATGCGGCGCTGCACCTGGTCTCCGTGCTGCACGGTGCCGAGCAGGCCGCGGAGACGGCGGCCTACATGGAGTATGACTGGCGCTACCGCGAGGTCGACGGGTCGTCGGTCGTCTGCGCGGTCGCGTAGGCGGCCGCTCGCCGCGGCTCCGGGAGATTGAACTACTCCGGACCCGGTCCCCGGCGGCGGGCGTCACTTCCCCGCGAACCGCGCCTCCATCGCCTCGCGCATCTCGTCGGTGATCTTGGCGAAGAGATTTTCCGGCACGGTGAAGGGATGCCCGGCCGGGAGCGCCTCCAGGGCCGCCGGAACGTCCGCCGGCCAGGCCTCGGCGTCGGCCTCGGCGCCGACCGACTTCAGCATCGCGTCGGAGGCGTCCGGGATGAAGGGCCGCGACAGGATGGCGTAGAGCCGGATCAGGTTCAGCGCGTAGCGGACCGTTGCCGCGGCACGGTCGGGGTCCTCCTTGAAGGCGGCCCAGGGTGCCGCCGACTGCAGGTACTCGTTGCCAGCGACCCAGATGGCGCGGAGCTCCGCCGCCGCTTTCCGGATCTCCATCGCCTCCCAGTGCGCCTCGTAGGCGGCCAGCCGCCTGGCGATCTCGGCGGTCACCGCCTGCTCGGCGGACCCGTAGCCGCCACCCGCCGGCACGGTCTCGCCGAACTTCGAGCGGCAGAACTTGGTGACGCGGCTGACGAAGTTGCCCAGCACGTCGGCCAGGTCCTTGTTCACCCCGGCCTGGAACGAGGTCCAGGTGAAGTCGCTGTCCGAGCCCTCGGGCGCGTTCGACAGCAGCCACCAGCGCCAGTAGTCGGACGGCAGGATCTCCAGCGCCTGGTCCATGAACACGCCGCGGCCCTGGCTGGTGGAGAACTTGCCGCCCTCGTAGTTCAGCCAGTTGAAGCCCTTGATGTAGTCGACGAGCTTCCAGGGTTCCCTGCCGTCGAAGTTGGCGCCCATCAGGGTGACGGGGAAGCTCAGCGTGTGGAACGGCACGTTGTCCTTGGCCATGAACTGGACGTAACGCACGTCGTCCGCGCCCAGATCCTCGCGCCACCAGCGTTGCCAGGCACTGTCCGGGAGCCCGTTGGCGTCGGCCCATTCGGCGGTGGCGGCGATGTATTCTATGGGAGCGTCGAACCAGACATAGAAGACCTTGCCCTCCATGCCCGGCCAGTCCTCGGCGCCGCGCTTCACCGGGATGCCCCAGTCGAGGTCGCGGGTGATGCCGCGGTCCTGGAGGCCCTCGCCCTCGTTCAGCCACTTCCGGGCGATCGAGGTGGTGAGGATCGGCCAGTCGGTCTTCGACCCGATCCACTCGGTCAGCCGCGCGCGCATGGCGGACTGCTTCAGGTACAGGTGCTTGGTCTCGCGCACCTCGAGGTCGGTCGAGCCCGAGATCGCTGAGCGGGGCTCGATCAGGTCGGTGGGGTCGAGCTGCTTGGTGCAGTTCTCGCACTGGTCGCCGCGGGCCCGGTCGTAGCCGCAGTTCGGGCAGGTGCCGATGATGTAGCGATCGGGCAGGAAGCGGCCGTCGGCGTTGGAGTAGACCATGTTCTCGGTCCGCTCCTCGATCAGCCCGGCCTCGTGGAGCCGGCCCGCCAGGTGCTGGGTCAGCGCGTGGTTGCGCTGCGAGGAGGAGCGACCGAAGAAGTCGAAGCTGAGGCGGAAGCCGTCGCCGAGGCGCTTCTGCACCGCCCACATCCCGGCGCAGTAATCGGCGACAGACTGGCCTGCGGCGGCGGCGGCGAGCTCGGCGGGCGTGCCGTGCTCGTCGGTGGCGCAGATCAGCCGCACCTCGTGGCCGCGCGCCCGGCAATAGCGCGCATAGGCGTCGGCCGGCAGCATCGAGCCGATCAGATTGCCCAGATGCTTGACGCCATTGATGTAGGGCAGGGCCGAGGTGATGAGGATGCGCGCCATTTCTCTCTCCGGATTCCGCGCGCCTTCTATAGCGGCTGCGCAACCGCGGTCAAAGGGCGTTGGGCGCCGGGCGTTTACGGGCGCCGGCGCGACGCCGTGCCGCTGCATCAATTCGCGCAGGGCGCTCCGCGGCGCGTTTGGCGATACTGGCCGGGTGAGGGCCGCCCGTCGCGGCCCGGACCCGGAGTTCCGCATGTTCGGAAACCCCTCGCTGGTGACCCGCATCGCCGTCGGCAAGATGGTCGGGCTCGGCTTCGGCCTGGCGGGATTCCTGATGCTTCCCTACTTCGTGCCCGACGCCGATCCGCTGCTGCGCTGGGGCTTCCTGCTCTGGTATCTGACGCTCGGCGCGCTGATCGGGGTCGCCGGGGTGCTCGACCGCCACCCGGCGCTGGACCTGCCGCTGCCCTGGTGGCTGCGCGGGCCGGTCCTCGGCGCCTGGATGAACTTCGTGCTGACGCTCCTGATCCACGACCGGCTGGCCGAGTTCAGCGCGGCGCTGTTCGGCGCCGGGAGCCCGTTCGCCTCGCCGTTCTGGTTCGTGGCCGAAGGGGCCGTGGTCGGCCTGGTGATCGGCTTCGCCGCCACCCGCGCCGGCGGCGAGGGGCCGGAGACGGCGGGGCGGTAGCGCGGCGTCCGTTCCATCTGAATCGCCATGCGTTCGCCACAGTCATTCCCGCGCAGGCGGGAGTCTCCGGCGGACTTCGTCAGATCCCCGCCTGCGCGGGGATGACGGCGGAGGAACGGGCGATCCGGTTCGATCGGACGCTGCGCTGGCGCGTCAAAGCTGTTTGGCCATCCGCATGAGCGGTACCGGGGCCCCGCCGCGGGCATCCGTCAGGTGCTCGACTTCCCGGTAGCCGCATGCCCGATACAGCGGCGCTCCCGCCATCGTCGCCATCAGCGATGCCTCGGAAAAGCCCTCGGATCGCGCGGCGTCCTCGCAGAGCCGGAGGATCAGCCGGCCGATGCCGCGGCGGGTGAAGTCGGGATGGGTATACATCGCCCGCACACGGGCGGAGTCCTTGCGCGGATCGAGCAGCGCGGCGTCGCGGCCGGGAGACCGGTCGCCGCCGTAGAGGGTCGCCCGACGGCTCCAGCCGCCGCAACCGGCCAGGGTGTCGTCCTGCTCGACGACGAAATAGGTCCCGTCATCGATCAGCTGGGTGTCGAGCCCCATGATCGTCCGGCTGGAAGCGATCTGGGCGGCGTCGAGGAACGGCTTCTGCAGCTCGCCGATGGCGGCGTCCATCAGCGCCGTCATCGCCGCGAGGTCGGCGCGTGTGGCAAGGCGGTGACGCAATTCATGCATTGGAAATCCGTCCCGCGCAGGCCGGTCCCTGTTTGCCTTTCGGCGTGCCAGCAGGCCGCCGCGGCAATCCTCCGCGGCGGCGCCGGCGGATCAAGCTGCGCGCCTGCGGCAGAAGCACGACGCCCTGACCGGCACCTCGGCGCGCGCCGCGGCGAGGTCGAGCCGCTGCTTGATCAGCGCCGCCTCGACCGTCTCGCCGCGCCTGGTCAGGCATTCGTGCAGGCCGTGCAGGCTCCAGAGGTTGTCCGGGTGCTGGCAGGCGCGGCTGAGCTTGCCGTCGAGGCCGAGATCCGATCGGTAGACCGCCTCGGCCTCCTCGACGCGGCCCTGTTCCAGCAGCAGCGCGCCCAGGGCATGGCGGGTCGGCTGCATCCAGCCCCAAGGCTCGTCATAGGGAAGGTTGTCGTCGAGCTCGACCGAGCGGCGCAGATGGGCGAAGGCGGCGTCGAAATTGCCGCGCCGGTACTCGAGCTCGCCGTTCAGCATCTCCCCGGCGATCTCCAGCAGGTCGACCACGGTGTTGTTGTGCACCCGCCGGGTCTCCGGCACCCGCGCCTTCGCGGCGCGGAAGGCCGCGCGCGCCTTCTCGGCCTCGGCGACCTCGCCGAGCGCCGAATGGGCGACGCCCTTGGCGTAGTGCATCATCGCGGTGGTCGAGCAATAGAGCTCGGGGTCCTCGGGCAGCTCCTGGGCGATGATCTCGCGCCACTTGCCGAAGCGGATCAGCACATGCTGCTTCATCGGCAGGTAGCCCTCGACGAAATCCGCCATCGGCGGCGACGGGATGCGCAGCAGCTCCTCGGGCGTGGTGTCGATCAGCTCCTGGGCCGCGGCCATCGCGGGGGTGAACTGGCCGAGGAACATGGCTCCGTAGATGGCGAAATGGTAGTTGTGGGTGCGGTAGAGCGCGTAGACGTTCAGCGCCCCATCGCGGGCCAAGAACTTGCGGTCGGCGACGATTGCCTTCTGGTTGTAGACCAGCACGTCGCGGTAATGGCCGCAGAGCACGTCGATATGGGTCGGCATGTGCACCAGGTGACCGGCATCCGGCACCAGGTCGCGCAGCCGGTCGCCGGCGCGCAGCGCCCGCTGCGGGAAGGGCGACATCTCCATCAGGTGGACGTAGAGATGCAGCAGCCCCGGATGGTCCCAAGCGGCGGGGAAGTCGCGGAAAGCGGACTCCAGCACTTCGACCGCCTCGGCCGTGCCGGCGCCCTCGGCGATGCCGCCGGTCTTCAGGTCCCACATCTTCCAGGGCGTGAGGTTCATGATCGCCTCGGCGAAGACGGTGCGCACCTCGAGGTCGCCCTGGTTGGCCCGGTAGACGTCGCGCATGGCGTCGGCATAGGCGGCGTCCCAGGGCGCCATGTCGTCGATGGTCTCGCGCTCCGGATAGCGCGCCGGCAGCGCCCGGATCAGCGCCCGCTCGACCGGCGAGGCGCCGTCCGCATGGGCAAGCGCCCCCTGCATGGCGTCATAGGCGGCGGCCAGCGCCTGGGCCTTGCCGGCGGGATCGTAGAGATGCCAGGGCAGGTTGTAGTTCGGCCCGGCGGCGTAGGAGACGCCCCAATGCGCCATGGCGCAGGCCGGGTCGTGCTCCAGCGCCTTCCGGAAGCAGGCGATCGCCTCGGCATGGTTGTAGCCGTAGAGCCAGTTGAGCCCGCGGTCGAACCAGGTCTGGGCCTCGGGCGAGCCGGTGGTCACGCGGCGGCCGAAGGAGCCGAGATCGTAGTAGTCCATGGAAGCCTCGTTCATCGAGGCGGCGCCGGATCCGGCCCGCCGTCACCCTCGCGGCCCGGACCGAGAATACACGAAAGCCGGGATCAGGACAGCACGATCACCCAGAGCGCCGCCAGCGCCATCGGGAACACCCAGCGGCAGATGTGGTCGATCCGCAGCGCCAGTTCGGTGCGGTCCCGGGTCACCAGCACCGCGGTCAGCGTCGCCTCGACCAGCGACCCGAAGACCAGCAGGGTCGAGCCCAGGATCAGTTCGTCCATCAGCGTGAAATAGCTGAGCCTCGGCAGCATGGTGGTAAGCGCGAACTGGAAGGCGATCAGTGTCAGCATCGAGGTGGCGGCGAGGCCGATCTGCGGGCCGAACCGGTCGGGGCTGATCCAGAACACGACGAAGGACATCAGCACGATCAGCATCAGCGGCAGCATGATCTTCCAGACGTAGTACTGGCTGTTTCGCGACGCGAGCAGGTCGAGATGCAGGATCGAGTAGGTGGCGTCGAACTCCGGCACCGTTCCGGTGACGATCTCGGATTCGAGGCCTTTGATCGTCCAATCCGGAATGTTCAGGAGATCGGCGACCGCGGTGAACTCGGTGTCGAGTTCGAGCCGGACCTGATCCGAGGGGTAGTCCAGGGTGGTCATCCGGATCCGCATCCGGTGGCTGTCGAAGGGAAACCGGTCGAGCTGGTGATAGGTCGCGATGCTGCCGAAGAAGCGCTGGACGTACGAGACCCGCCCGGCTTCTTCGATGCGCACCTGGTCCATGGCCATTTCGCCGCGCGTTTTCCGGAGCTGGCTCGAGTTCATCACGTCGGTGATCGGGAACCACACCGCGGAACGCGCAAACCGGCAGCCGGCAAGGCCGTCGAGGCGGGGATCGGTCCAGGAACGGCGCACGATGAAGTCGCCCTCGAGCGACTGCGAGATGTCGTCGATCCCGGTCACGTCGGCGAACAGGACCCCCAGTCTGATGACCGTCGGAGTGCCCTCGGGATCCGGCCTTTCATTGGAGTGATAGTCGGCCGGCAGGAGGCAATCTCCGCCCGCGGCGGCGGCGGGGCTGCCAAGGGCCGCCGCGATCAGGACCGACAGGAAGACGCCAAGCAAACCCTTCATTCCACGCTCCCGTGCGAATCAGGCACCCGTGCGCCCGCCCGGCGCTGCCGGATTCGATCATTGCCGCCGCGTGATCGGGAAGGAAAGGGGGGTCTCAGGGGAGGCGGTCGCCGGCGCTCCGGTCAGGGCGAGGCGAAGCGCGCCAGCACGTTCCGCGTGACCTGCTCGGTCATCGGCTCGGCGGCGATCAGCCCGGCGACCCAGTTGCAGCTCGCGGCATTCAGCACCTCGCCCTTGCCGCGGCGGTAATGGGCGATCATGCCGGCGCCACGGGCGACCTTGTCGAGGGTCTCGGGCGTGACCTCGCCGTGCAGCTCGCGGGCCACGGCCGTGGCGTCGTCGAGGCCGATGAAGGGGTCGGGGTCGTCGCTGGTCTCGACCGTGGTGGCGGGTGAGAGGGCGAGGATCTCCACCCCCTCGGCGCCGACCGGCCAGGGCAGGCCGCCGCGGATCTCGTAGTCGAGCCCGTCGACCTCGTAGCCGAAGATCTTGGCCGAGGCGCCCAGCACGTCGCCATAGCCGAGCCCGGTGCCGGCGAAGGCCCAGTGCGCCGGCCGGTAGACGGTGAAGCCGCCGGACGAGCGCGCCACGCAGCCCGACCAGGTGGCATAGATGCCGCGTGCCCCGCTCAGCCCCATGGTCAGCGCCGCCGGCCGGCCGATCTGCGCCGAATCCCAGACCGTGGTGATCCGGTCGGTGTCCCGCATCGGGTCCTCGGCGCGGGCGCGGTACTTGTAGCAGACCTGGCGGCGGCCCTGATCCTCGATCCGGATTTGCCAGTAGTAGTTGCCGGCGAAGCGCGCGAGGCGCCCGCCGCCGTCGAGCCAGGCGTCGAGCGCATCCCGCATCTCCCACGACCAGTACTCGTCATGGCCGACGATCACCGCCGCGCGGTAGCGGTCGAGCGTCTCGGGCGCGAATTGCAGCTCGTGCTGGGTGGCGACATCGACGGCGATCCCCTGGCGGGCGCACCAGCGCAGGAAGGGCCGTTCGTAGCTGGCCCAGCCGGCGGAGGCGTATTTCTTCGAATGCCCGCTCGCCAGCGCCCAGCGCATGTGCGGATAGGCGGGGGGCTCGCCCGGCGGCGGCGCGTCGCAGGCGATGCGGGGGGCGTCGGCGGGCAGCTCGGCGAAGCCGCGAGTCCAGGGGCGCTGGGTGCTGACCACGGGCGAGAAGTCGCGCCCCTCGGGGCCGGCGATGCCCTCGTAGTGGTTCGATCCGCCCCATTCGTTGTAGGCGGTCCAGGTGCCGGTGCAGGCGATCAGCAGCAGGGGTGCCTCGGCCCCGGGCTTGGCGCGGATCAGCACCGGGTGGGCGTGCCGCGCCGGGCCGTTGGGGTGGGTGCCCTCGAGGATCACGAGGTAACCGTCCGAGGGCCAGTCCTCGCCCACGGTCACCGACAAGGCGACCGGCCAGCCGCAGCCCCGGACCGAGCAGCCCGCCGCGATGGCGTGAAACCCTCCGGCGAGCTCGCCGCTCTGCCAGACGGTGCGGTCGCCGGTGCCGTCGCGGCGGATCGTGATCCGGTAGGTCGGGCAGGTGGTCGAGACGTGGAGCTCGATCGTCGCGCCCGGCGCATAGCTGAACTGCGAGCTATAGGCCCAGATCTGCGGTTCGGCCGGGTCGTCGGTCTGCTGCTCCCAGTAGTGGTGGCGGACCGGGTCGGTGCCCTCGCCGTCGCGGGCGTGGAAGAAGCCCTTCAGCCGCTCAGGCATCGCTCGCCTCGCGCATCAGGGCGGCGAGCGCCGCCGTCTCGGTGCCTGGCGTGCCGCCCGCCTCCAGGGCGGCCGCCGCGTTGATCCGAAGCGAGGCGCCCCGGTTCTGGCCGAGCTTGAAGGTGCTGTCCACATGCTCGATGGCGAAGCTCGCGGGCACGATCTGGCGCAGCATCTTCTCCATCAGGTCGGGGGTCACCTTGTCGGTCCTCCAGGGGGCCTTCGGCAGCAGGCGGTCCTCGAAATTCGCCGAGAGCCGGTCGAGATGGGGGCGCAGCGTCTCGTCCGGAAGGAGCTCAAGCGTGCCCCGCAGATGAACGGCGACATAGTTCCAGGTCGGCACCTTGTCGTCCTCGCCGTACCAGTCGGGCGAGATGTAGGCGTCGGGGCCCGAGACGATCATCAGCGCCGGCCGCGGCCTCTCGCGCAGGTGGCGGGCCAGCGGGTTCGAGCGGACCAGATGGGCGGCCAGCGTCCGGCCCTCGAGCACGAAGGGCACATGGGCGGCGAGCACGCCCTCGGGCCCGGTCGCGGTCAGCACGCCGAAGCCGCGGGCGCGGGCGAAATCGAGCGCGCGCGCCTCGGGCTCGTGCCGGAAGGCGGGGTTCGGATGCATCGGGCGGCCTCCTCAGGCGGCGATGGCGGTGGTCAGGATCGGCACCGACGAGAAAAAGAACTCGCCTTCCGCCTCGGCGGCGTCAAGGGCCTGCAGCCAGGCGTCGGCGCGCGGCCCTGGCACCCCGCGCCCGACCGCGTAGGCCGCCATCAGCCGGGCGATCCAGTAGGCGAAGGTGTTCTCGTGCAGGTTCGGGTTGACGATCGGCACCGGCAGGGTGCGGATACTGGCGAAGCCGCCGCGCGCCAGCATCGGCGGCAGCCGGGCAGGCAGGTTCGGCCAGGCGGCCTGGCCCTCCCAGGCGGCGGCGATCTCGGCGGTGAGCCCGACATCGGGGCCGTGCCAGAAGGCCGAGTCCCAGTTGGTGGCAAGGCACAGGAACCGCCCGCCGGGCTTCAGCACCCGGCGGAGCTCGGCCAGGGCGCCCTCCGCGTCGTCAATGTATTCGACCACCTGCACGGCGACGGCGGCATCGAACACGCCGTCGGGGTAGTCGAGCGCCCGGATGTCGCAGACCATCGGCTTGACCGCCGGGACGCCAGCGCATTCGCGGGTGGCGGCGGCGATCTGGTCGGGCGAGACGTCCACGCCGGCGGCGAGTCCGTGCGGCCCCAGCGCCAGCCCGATGTCGCGGAGCAGCAGCCCGGCGCCGCAGCCGACCTCCAGCACCCGCTCGCCGCGGCGGGGGTTCAGTTCCTGCAGCACCGCATGGCGGCGCGCCGCCATCTCCTGGCAGGCGGCCAGCCGCTGCTGGGCGGTCGCGATCTCGCCGGTGAAGTCCATGGGCGCGGTTATAGGTGCGTGCGCACCCGGACGATAGAGGCCAGCGATGCGTGTGCCCGGCGGGGATGCCCGATGTTCAGCGAGGCGCGCACTCACGATGTGACAGAGTCCGGAAGCAGTACGACCCGCACCTGCTCGGGCGATGCCGGGAGCGTGCATCGCTTCGGCCAGCCGGATCTGAGCTCGCATCAGACCTTCATCTTCCTGTTCGATGAACTGACGTCTACATCAAAGTCGGCGTCGACCGATGGAGGCAGCGCCACGCCGACAATCGGGCTCTATGCCCAAAGTGACGCCGGCTCGGGTGGCTGGGGCGGCGCGGATCTCGATGGCGAGCTCGGCAGCTTGGGCACGGTGCGGATCAGCGTGGGCGGAAAGGGCTGCGTCGGCGGCGGGGACTGCACTCTGTCGAGAGATGCGGCCGATCCGGAAACGGGATCGCCTTCCCAGAGTGCCTGACAGGAGACCTGGCATCCCTCTGCTCCGGCGGCGGGGGGGTTGCGAGGTGCCGGCCTTGCCGAGAAGCCATGCGCCGGTCCGGCCTAAACCTCGTCCGGGAAGTGCTTCATCGTCAGCAGGATCGGGTTCGGCGCCGCCTGGCCGAGGCCGCAGATCGAGGCGTCGATCATCGCCGTCGACAGTTCGGTCAGAAGCTCCCGGTCCCACTTGTCCGCCTGCATCAGCTTGACCGCCTTCTCGCAGCCGACCCGGCAGGGGGTGCACTGGCCGCAGCTCTCGTCCTCGAAGAAGCGCAGCATGTTCAGCGCCGCGTCCCGCGCGCTGTCCTTGTCGGAGAGCACCACTACCGCCGCCGATCCGATGAAGGATCCGTGCGGCTGGAGCGTGTCGAAGTCGAGCGGGATGTCGTTCATGCTGGCCGGCAGCAGACCCGCCGAGGGGCCGCCCGGCTGATAGGCCTTGAACCTGTGCCCGTCCAGCATGCCGCCTGAGGCCTCGATGACGTCCATGATGGTCGAGCCCGCCGGCAGGAGCTTCACCCCCGGATGCTTCACCCGGCCCGAGACCGAATAGGAGCGCAGCCCCTTGCGGCCGTTCTTCTCGGTCGCGTTCAGTACCGCCGGCCCCTCGCGGCAGATCTTGGCGACCCAGTAGAGGGTCTCGACGTTGTGCACCAGCGTCGGCCGGTCGAAGACGCCGACCTGGGCCACGTAGGGCGGGCGGTGGCGGGGCAGGCCGCGCTTGCCCTCGATCGACTCGATCATCGCCGATTCCTCGCCGCAGATATAGGCGCCGGCGCCCCGGCGCAGATCGATGTAGCCCGGCGCCGCGATCCCGGCCTTCTCCAGCTCGGCGATCTCGCGGCGCAGGATCTCGATCACCGCCGGGTACTCGTCGCGCATGTAGATGAATGCCTTCTCGGCCTCGACCGCCCAGGCGGCGATCAGCATGCCCTCGAGGAAGACGTGCGGCTCGCGCTCCAGGTAGTAGCGGTCCTTGAAGGTGCCGGGCTCGCCCTCGTCGCCGTTGACGGCAAGGTAGCGCGGCCCCGGATTGGCGCGCACGAATTCCCACTTCCGGCCCGACGGGAAACCCGCGCCGCCAAGCCCGCGCAGTCCCGAGGCGAGGATGTCCTGCTGCACCTCCTTCCAGTGCCCCTGGCCGCGCAGATGGGCGAGCGTCTGGTAGCCGCCGTCCTTCTGCCACTCGGCCAGCGTCTGGTAATCCGGGACATGGGCGTGGGTGTCGCCGGCGGCGATGGCGGCGGCAACCTTTGCCGGCGTCGCGTGGTCGATGTGGTTGTGGCCGATCTCCAGCACCGGCGCGGTGTCGCAGCGGCCCATGCAGGGCGCGCGGACGACGCGCACCTCGCGCCCGCCATTGTACTCGGCGGCGAGCTTCGCCATCAGCTCCTGCGCTCCCGCCAGTTCGCAGCTGAGCGAATCACAGACCCGGATCGTCAGGTCGGGCGGGGCCGTCTCGCCCTCCTTCACCACGTCGAAATGGGCGTAGAAGGTGGCGACCTCGTAGATCTCGGCCTGGGGCAGCCTCATCTCGTCGGCCAGCGCGCGCAGATGGGCGGCCGAGAGGTGGTGATACCTGTCCTGGATCAGATGCAGATGCTCGATCAGCAGGTCGCGCCGGCGCGGACGGTCGCCGAGCAGGGCGCGGATCTCGGCCAGCGCCGCATCGTCGAGTTGGCGGCCCTTGGGCGTGCGCCGGCCCTTGCCGCGGCCGGACTTCCAGACGCCGCTGCCGTCCGCGGTCTTGTCGTCGAGCGGGCTCATGCGCTTCCTCCCGGCCTTGCCGCCGTGTGTTGTTCGTATCTGGTATACCAGACGGACCTATAGCATAGCGCGCGCCGATTTCCAGCGCGTATCGCGGTTGCGACAGCTTCGGCGGATTCGCGACAATTGCAGAGCGCGAGCGGCCGCCGCGGCTTGGCACCGGTCGGGTCGACCGGCGACCGGCTCAGAGATAGCCGAACTGGCGCATCACCTGGCCATGGTCGGCCCGGATCTTGTCGGCAATGGCAGGCGGCAGCGCGTCCTGCCATTGGTCCTTGGTTCCCTTCCGGAAGAACTTCTCCTGCCATTCCAGCCGCTCGGCGAAGCCCTCGGCCTCCTCGCTCGCCCGCAGCGAGTCGAAGCTGGTCACGGCGATCGTGTCGCGCAGGATCGCCTCGTTCAGGGGCGCGCCGATATGGCGGATGATGCGGGTGAAGCTTCCGGCCGGATCGGCCAGGATGTCCTCGTAGCGCAGGAAAAGAACCGGGAAGTGACGGGCGGCCTGCCAGGAGCGCACATGCATCGACCAGTCGCCCAGAATCTGCCGGATGAAGAGATCGTTGTAGCCGATGGAGTTCGAAGGCGTGGCGATCGCCCGCGCCGCGGCCTCGAGGTCCATCGCCATGTGGTCGGCATAGGAGATCACGAGGTCAAGCGGGTTGCGCACGATGTAGATCGCACAGCGCGTGAGCCCCGGCGGAATCACCGGAACCCGGAACATGGCGCTGTTCGGCAGATGGGTCTTGACCAAGGTGGGGGTCGGCAACTCGGCTAACCTCTCGATCATCCGCTGGCGCGCCGCATACACCTCGGCGGCGTCGGCCTCGAGGTGATCACGGCCGAGGATCCGGTTGATCGCCGATGCATCGGCGTCGCCGCGGGTCATCTTGTTCAGTTCGGCGAGCGGCAGGGCGACACCCGGCGGGCGGCGGATCAGATAGTTCGCGAGAAAGGCGCGCAGCCAGGTATTTCCCGATTTCGGGTAGGAGGCTAGCCAGATGATCTTTCGCGTTACCGGGACCACGCCGTCTTCCTTCCGGGCCACCGCAGGCGCCCTTGTTGCCGTCCCGGAGGCAATAATGCGCCCGGCGCCATCAGTCCAGCGCCTCCCGGCTCCGCAGGGATCGGCATCCGGTGCGCCGCGCAGGCTCAGCCCGGCGGCAGGATGTCTTCGACGACGCGACCCTCGGCGGTAATCAGCAGCACGTCGCGGCCGATCCTCGCGTAGATGCGGCCGGGCGGCGGCTCGGGCAGCTCGAATCTCCGCCAGTCGAGGGTGACATGCGGCAGATCCTGGGGCAGCGCCTCGCCGATCGTGAAGGGTGCGGCGAGGGAGGCGCCGCGGGCGCGCTGGATTGCCGCGCCGCGCGGATCGGGCGGCGGGGCCGGCTCGGCCGGGGCCGCCTCGACCACCCGCGGCTCGGGCGGCGGGGCGGGCGCGACCGGCGGCAGCGCCAGAGGGTCCTCGTAATTGCGGACCCGGTAGCTGCGCAGCCAGGGATAGTCATGGCGCCGCCAACGCCGGTGATGGGCGCCCTTGAGCGGAGGACGCGGGTGCCAGCCGTCCTTGGGCGGGTAGATCGGGCGGACGATTCCGGGGTTGCCGATTCGAACAAAGGCACCCGTGCCCTGCGAGCCGACCCGCACGCCGGCGCGGAAATCGGCCATGGCCGGCGCGGCCAGGGAGAGGCCGGCGGCCAGCAAGACGAAGGTGGTCAGCTTGCGCATGGGACAGATCCCCAAGGTTCCACCGCCCCAATATAGGGCAGGAGCGCCCCGGATGCCATGACGACGCGACATCCGGACCCGCCGCGGGCTTGGAACCGGACCCCTGCCATGCGATGTGTGACGCGCCCCGCGATGCAGCAGGAGGACCCGCCATGGCGATCGACCCCCCGGGCTCGGGCCGCGACCCGGATCTGAGCGTCCGCCTCGAGGCGGCCTATGCGGCGCTGGGGCCGGACTACGTGCCGCGAACCGGCCTGACCGGGCCTGACGGGCGGGCGAAATTCGTCAACCGGCTGATCCTCGAGCCGTCGCCCTACCTGCTCCAGCACGCCCACAACCCGGTCGACTGGCGCCCATGGGGCTCCGAGGCACTGGCCGAGGCGGCGGCGCGCGACCGGCCGATCTTCCTCTCGGTCGGCTATGCCACCTGCCACTGGTGCCACGTGATGGAGGAGGAGAGCTTCGACAACGAGGGCGTCGCCCAGGTGCTGAACGCCCATTTCATCCCGATCAAGATCGACCGCGAGCAGCGGCCTGACCTCGACCAGATCTACATCACCGCGACCCAGGTGCAGCAGGGCCATGCGGGCTGGCCGAACTCGCTGTTCCTGATGCCGGACGGGCGGCCCTTCCATACCGGCACCTATTTCCCACGGCCGCATTTCCTGCAGATCCTGCAGGCGGTCGCGCAGATGTGGCGCGGCGGCGACCGGGCCGAGATCGAGCGGGTGGCGGGCCAGCTCGCCGACGCGATCCGCCGCTTCGCGCCCTCGGAGATCGCGGCGGCGCCACCGCCGGGCGAGGCCGAGTTCGCGGGAGCGGTCGACCAGCTTGCGAACATGCACAACGAGACCGAGGGCGGGTTCTCGGCCACCCAGCAATTCCCGCAGGAGGTGTTCCTGCTGTTCCTCCTGGACCACTGGCGCCGGGGCGGGGACACACGGGCGCTGGCGATCGCCGGCTCGACGCTGGCGGCGATCGCGGCGGGCGGCATCCACGACCATGTCGGCGGCGGCTTCCACCGCTACACGGTCGATCCGAACTGGCGCACCCCGCATTTCGAGAAGATGCTCTACAACCAGGGCCAGCTCGCCCGCGCCTTCATCGAGGGCTGGGAGGCCACCGGCAACCCGGCTTGGCGCCGCGCCGCCGAGCGCTGCTTCGCCTATGTGGCCCGCGACATGACCGACCCGGACGGCGCCTTCCATGCCGCCGAGGACGCCGACAGCCGCGACGCCTCGGGCGAACTCGAGGAAGGGGCCTTCTATGTCTGGCCGCCGGCCGAGGTCCGCAAGGTGCTGGGCCGCGAGGCCGCGGAGGCAATCGAGCTGCTGGGGCTCGACGAGAAGCCGACGCTGGAGGCGGGGCCGGTCGCCCATCTCGACCCGACCGAGGACGTGGATTTCGCGGCCCTCGACCCGGTGCTCGAGCGGCTCCGCCTGGCGCGCGACGCCCGCGCCCGGCCGCTCAGGGACGGCAAGGTGATCGCCGGCTGGAACGGGCTGATGATCCGGGCGCTGGCCGAGGGCGCCGCCGCCTTCGGCGCGCCGCGCCACGCCGAAGCGGCGGGCCGGGCGGCGGAGGCGGTCTGGTCCCGGCTGTGGGACGGCGAGCGTCTGCTGCGGCTCTGGGCCGGAGGGCGAGCGCTGGAGGACGGGGCGCTGGAGGACTACGCCTGGCTCGGCCTGGGATTCCTCGCGCTGCATGACACAAGCGGCAACTCTGAGTGGCTGGAGCGCGCCGCGACTCTCGCGACCACCGCGCTCGCCCGATTCGCCGACGGCAAGGGGCGGCTGAAGATGGCCGCCGCCGACGGTCCGCTGGGTCCGGTCTACGACAGCGCCGACGGCGCCACGCCCTCGGGCGAGAGCGCGATGCTGGAGCTTCTCGCCCGCCTCGCCCGGCGCCGGCCCGACCCCCGGTTCCGGGCCGCCGCCGACCGGCTGCGCGGCGCGCTGGCCGGCCAGCTGGCCCAGGTGCCGCTGCTGAGGCCGGACGCGCTGGTCGCGAGCCGGATCATCGAGGAGGGCGAGAGCGCCCTGCGCCGGGTGCTGGCCGGGGGCGCCGTGCGCGCCCGGCTGACCGGCGGCGGCGCGCGGCTGGTTCTCGACATCGCTCCGGGCTGGCATGTGAACGCTCATCGGCCCGGCGGCGAGGAACTGGTCGGGGCCGGCATCGAGGGAGCCGCGGTCGACTGGCCCGAGGGCCGGCTTGTGAGCCTCGGTTTCAGCGACCGGCCGCTGCGGGCCTATGAGGGGCGGCTCGAGCTTGCGCTCGATCCGACCGCAGACATCGTCACGCTCTGCCTGCAGGTCTGCTCGGATCGGCTCTGCCTGGAGCCCGAACGTGCATCATTCCGGTTGCGGTAAGGGGGCATCCGTGAGAATTCTCGGCGCCATGCGCGCGCTTCCCGCCCTCGTCCTTGCCTTTGCCGTCGGCATCCTCCCGGCTTATGCCGAGGAGCCGGTCAGCCCGTCGGAGTTCCGGGAGTACGCCGAGGGCTGGACGCTGCATTTCGAGAAGGATGGCGAGCCCTTCGGCACCGAGAAATTCGAGTCCGGCGGCCGCACCCTGTGGCGGTTCAGGGACGGGACCTGCGCGCCGGGCGTCTGGCGCCCGCATGGCGCCCAGGTCTGCTTCTTCTATGGCGGCGATTCCGAAGTGCTCTGCTGGCGGGTGCTGCGGGACGAGCGGGGGATCCTCGTGCGCCTGCTCGGCGAGGGCGAGGACGCCGGCATGGAGCTTCGCATCACCGGGCGCGACAACGCGGAGCCGATCTGCGGCGAGCCGGGCCGGGGAGCCTGACGCGGTGGCGCCGATGCGGGTCGGCGTCGCCGGCTGCGGCCGCATGGGCCTGCCGATGGCCCGGGCGCTGGCCGGCGCCGGCTTCGACGTCCGGGGCTTCGACATCCGGCCGTCGGCCGAGTTCGGCGCGTTCGCGGCCCGGATGGAGCCCGACCCGGCCGCCTTCGCCGCCCACGCGGAAGCGCTTTTCACCGTGGTCCGCGACGCCCGGCAGACCGAGGACCTGCTGTTCGGCGCCCAGGCACTGCTGAGGCGCGATCACCGGGTGCGGCTTCTGGCGGTCTGTTCCACGCTTTCGCCGCGCTACATCGGCGACCTCGCCGGGCGCCTGCCGCCCGGCGTCCGGATGGTCGATGCGCCGATGTCGGGCGCGCAGGTCGCCGCAGATGAGGCGCGGCTCTCCTTCATGCTGGGCGGCGAGCCGGCGGATCTCGATGCGCTCGATCCGATGCTGCGGGCCATGGGCACGAAATTCCACCGGATGGGGCGGCTCGGGGCCGGGATGACCGCCAAGGTGCTGAACAACATGGTCGCCGCGACCTCGACCGCCGTGACCCGGCTGGCGCTGGACTGGGCCGACCGGCTGGGGGTCGACGAGGGCCGCCTGCTGGCGCTGATGCATGACAGCTCCGGCCAGACCTGGTTCGGCTCGGGCTTCGAGACGATCGAGTTCGCCCGCGACGGCTACGACCCGGAGAACACCATCGGCATCCTGAAGAAGGACGTGGAAGCAGCGCTCGACGCCCTGGACCCGGCCGACCGCCGCGGATTGCCGGAGGCCGTGATCGAGGCCTTGCGCGCCTTGGAGCCACGTCCGCGCCGCGGCTGAGCGGAATCGAAACGCCCCGGACATTGCCGGGGCGTCGGTCCTGCCGGATGGGGCCGGCCCCGCACCGGGGCCGGGCCGCTCACGAAAAGTGACGCTCGAACACCAGCCGCGCGGCGTCGACGCGGGTCAGGCCGGCGATGCCGAGCTGCGGCTCGGAGCGGGCCTGCAGGCGCCGGTACTCGGCGGCGGCACGCTGCGAGGCGGCGATCGAGGCGAGGGCGCGCCCGAACCCGCGCGCGAAGCTGCGGATGGCGCGGGCCGTGACGCTCAGCGGCGCGAAATCGATCGCGGGGCGGGTCAGGGTGAGGATGGTCATGGTCAGTCTCCTTGAATTTCGCGCGGCGCGGGCGGATCTCGGGACCCGGCCTTGGCCGCCGCACCGTCACAATCTGGTATGCCAGTCGGAATTGTGCAATGCACAACGGCGCAATGCTGCTTTGCAATAGGCGCATTGCGCCGCGCAGTTCATCCGCGAAGCACGCGCGACGTCTTGGAATCTCGGAGAAACAGGTGGCGGACCTTGGTCGCCGGCCACCTCGGCCAGCTCACGGCATCGGCACGTCGTTCATGAATTTCGGCACGTGGTAGCCCTTCTGCACCGCCGGGCGCCCGGCCATGCGGACATACCAGTCGCGCACCTTCGGGAACGCGCTCAGGTCGATCTGCTGCCATTCGAAGCGGCTGATCCAGGGCCAGATCGCCATGTCGGCGATGGAGTATTCCCCGGCCACGAAGTCGCGGCCCTCGAGCCGGCGGTCGAGCACGCCGTAGAGCCGGCGGGCCTCCGTGGCGAACCGCTCCTCGGCATAGGGCGCCTTGCCGGAGTTGTACTTCACGAAATGATGCACCTGGCCGAGGATCGGCCCGACGCCGCCCATCTGCCACATCAGCCACTCCATCACCCGGTATCGGCCCTCGCCCACGTCGAGGAACTTCCCGTGCTTCTCGGCGAGGTAGAACATGATCGCCGCCGATTCCATCAGCTCGACCCCCGCCTCGCGGTCGACGATGGCGGGGATCTTGTTGTTGGGCGCGATCTTCAGGAAGGCGGGATCGAACTGCTCGTCCTGGCCGATATTGACCGCATGGGCGGCGTAGGGCACGCCGAGCTCCTCGAGCATGATGGAGACCTTGCGGCCGTTGGGCGTGGTCCAGGTGTAGAGATCGATCATTCCGCGTTTCCTCGTCGAATTCCGGTTGGGTTCAGACGGCTCAGACGTGCTGGCCGCCATTGATCTCGATCTCGACGCCGGTCACGTAGGAACTCTCGCCGGTGCAGAGGTAGTAGATCGTCCGCGCCACCTCCTCGGGCCGGCCGAGGCGGCGGAGCGGGATCTGGTCGATCAGCTTCTCGGTGCCGGGCGACAGGATGGCGGTCTCGATCTCGCCCGGCGCGATGGCGTTGACCCGGATGCCGTGCGGGCCGAAATCATGCGCCATCTCGCGGGTGAGCGAGGCCAGCGCCGCCTTCGAGGTGGCGTAGGCCGCGCCGGCGAAGGGATGCACCCGGGCGCCGGCGATCGAGGTCACGTTGACCACCGCGCCCTTCGCCGCCTTCAGCTCCTCGATCAACCCGCGGGCCAGCACGACGGGCGCGAAGAAATTTACGTGGAACACCTGGCCCCAGGTCTTGAGGTCGGTGTCGATGGTGTTCAGGCGCGCGCCGCCCGGACCCTTGGGCGAGATTCCGGCATTGTTGACCAGGGCGTCCAGCCGCCCGTTGGTCAGCCGGCGCCTGATCTCGCCGACCGCCTCGATGGTGCTGTTCGGGTCGGCGAGGTCGAGCTGGATGTGGTCCTCGGGACCCATCTCCCAGGGGCAGTCCTCGGGGAAGGGATGCCGCGAGCAGGTCAGCACCCGCCAGCCGGCCGAGGAGAACCGCTTGACTGTCGCGTGCCCGATCCCCCGGCTGGCGCCGGTCAGCAGCAGGGTCTTGCGGTCGTTCGAATCCGGCATCGGCCGTCTCCTGTCGGTTGCGCGTCTACCGGCAATCTAGTGCGTTGGACGCGGCTGCGCCACGCCGTTGCGCTCAGGGGCTCAGCCGCTGCACCGTCCAGCCGGCGCCGTCGGGCTTCAGCCGGGTCCAGCGGAAACGGTCATGCAGGCGAAATTCGCCCTGGGCCCAGAATTCGATCTCGACCGGGCGAATGCGGTAGCCGCCCCAGTGCTCGGGCCGGGGCGGGTTGCGCGGATACTTGGCGGCGAGCTTGGCGACCTCGGCCAGCAGGGTGCGCTTGTTGGCCAGCGGGCGCGACTGGCGCGAGGCCCAGGCGCCGATCCGGCTCTGGTAGGCGCGGCTGAGATAGTAGGCGTCGGCCTGCCTGGCGGGCACGAACTCCACCGGACCGCGCAGCCGGACCTGGCGGCGCAGGCTCTTCCAGTGAAAGACCATCGCCGCCTTCGGGTTGCCCTTGAGCTCGGTTCCCTTGGCGCTCTCGAAGTTGGTGTAGAAGACGAAACCGCCGCGCACCGCGCTGGCCTCGATCTCCTTCAGGAGGACCATCCGGACATTGGGCAGCCCGTGCGCGTCGACGGTGGCGAGCGCCACCGCGTTCGCGTCCTCGGGCTCGGTCTTCTCCGCCTCGGCCAGCCAGTCCCGCGCCAGGGCATAGGGATCCTCGGCCGCGAAGATGCCGCTCAGCTTCCCACCGGTCGTCAGTTCAACCATGTCGCGACTCCACGCCTGGCACCTAGCGGCTGTCCTAGCGTGCCACGGCGCCGGGAGAAAGCCCCCCCCGAGCGTAAGATGTGCGCCTCGCCCGCGGGCATGGCGCAGCCGGACCCGGCCATCTCCCTTGAAGCGGGGCGCGAATTCTCTTAACACCCGGCCTGTCGGCAACGCTTCGGGGAGAACGGGCATGGCATCAGGTCTGATGGCGGGGAAGCGCGGCCTGATCATGGGTGTGGCGAACGAGAAGTCGATCGCCTGGGGTATCGCCCAGGCCTGCCACGGGCAGGGCGCCGAGCTCGCCTTCACCTATCAGGGGGACGCGCTGAAGAAGCGGGTCGAGCCGCTCGCCGCCTCGGTCGGGTCGGCCATCGTGCTGCCCTGCGACGTCACCGACGCCGGCTCGATGGATGCGGTGTTCGCGGCGCTGGCGGCGAAATGGGGCCGGCTCGACTTCCTGCTCCACGCCATCGCCTATGCGGACAAGAACGAGCTGAAGGGCCGCTATGTGGATACCAGCGCGGCCAATTTCGAGCTGTCGATGAACGTCTCCTGCTACTCCTTCACCGCGCTCGCCCAGCGGGCGGAGAAGCTGATGGGGGCGGGAGGGGCGATGCTGACGCTGACATATTACGGCGCCGAGAAGGTAATGCCGCACTACAACGTGATGGGCGTCGCCAAGGCGGCGCTCGAGACCTCGGTGCGCTACATGGCGATGGACCTCGGCCCGAAGGGCATCCGGGTGAACGCCCTCTCCGCCGGGCCGATCAAGACGCTTGCCGCCTCCGGCATCGGCGATTTCCGCTACATCCTGAAGTGGAACGAACTGAACTCGCCGCTGCGCCGCAACGTCACCCAGGAGGACGTCGGCAAGGCCGGGTTCTACCTGCTCTCCGATCTCGCCTCCGGCGTCACCGGCGAGTGCCACCATGTGGACTGCGGCTACCACGTGGTCGGCATGAAGGCCGAGGACGCGCCCGACATCGCGCTGGACCGGGGCTAGCCGCCGGCCCGCCCGCTTCCCGGACCCGCGGCGGCTCTAGCCCGCCAGGCCAGCGAGCGCCCGGTCCCAGGGCGGCTCGCCCGCGAAGCGCTCCGTCAGCAGATCGATCAGCGCCCGGACCCGGCGCGAGAGATGCCGCGTCCGGGGATAGACCGCATAGGCGTTCAGCGCCGGCAGCCGGTAGTCGGTCAGGATCGGCACCAGGCGGCCAGAAACGATGTCGCGCCAGGCCACGAAGGTCGGCGGGGCGGCCACCCCCAGCCCGCCGACAGCCGCGGCCTGCAGGAAGTCGCCGTTGTTGGCGCTCATCCGCGCGCCGAGGTTCACGCTGACCTCGTTGCCGTCCGGGCCGGTGAAGGTCATGGTCGTCCCGCGGGTGTTGTCGTAGTGCAGGACGCTGTGCTCCCTGAGGTCCTCGGGTGTCCGCGGGCGGCCGTGGCGGGTGAGGTACTCCGGACTGGCGCAGAGGATCAGGTTGATCGGCGTCAGCCTGCGGGCGATCAGGGTGGAATCCCTGAGCCTGGCGATCCGGACCGCAAGATCGAAGCCCTCCTCGACCAGATCCACCTGCCGGTCCGAGAGGTCGACATGGACGGTCAGGTCCGGGTGGGCGGTCACGAACTCCTGGAGCACCGGCGCCAGATGCGTCACGCCGAACGAGAGCGGCGCAGCGACCTTCAGGCGTCCGGTCAGCTTCGCCGTCGGGCCGGAGAGATCGGCGTTGAGCTCCTCGACATCGGCGAGGATTTCCAGCGCCCGGAGGTAGTAGCTCTGGCCCGCATCGGTCAGGCTGGAGCGGCGTGTGGTGCGGACCAGCAGCTGCACGCCGAGGCGCGCCTCGAGGTCGACCAGTCGCCGGCTGATAGCGGATTTGGCCACGCCGAGCTGACCGGCCGCGCGGCCGATGCCACCCGCCTCGACGATGCGCACGAAGGCCGTCATGTCCTCGAACTCGCCCATCGTTCTCTTTCAGTGAACAAAGTTTTCCGATTTGCGACATTTATTCACCATTTCAGAGCGGTTATCTAGTCCCCGATGACGGCGGGCGGAACAGTTCCGCCAGCACCCGATCAAAGGAAAGACATCGCATGACGCAAATTCAGTCCCTGTCGGCCCCGCTGGGGCGTGTTCTCATCGCCGCGATCTTCCTCATCGCAGGGTTCCAGAAGATCTCCGGCTACGCGGCAACGGCCGGCTACATGGAGGCGATGGGCGTCCCCGGCGCGCTACTGCCGCTGGTGATCCTGCTGGAGATCGGCGGCGCGCTGGCGATCATCGCCGGATGGCAGACAAGGGTGGCCGCGACCCTGCTGGCCGGCTTCACGGTTCTGTCGGCGGTGACCTTCCACGCCGACTTCGCCGATCAGATCCAGACGATCATGTTCCTGAAGAACCTCGCCATCGCCGGCGGCTTCCTGTTCCTGGTCGCGAACGGCCCCGGCGCCTATGCCTTCGACACCCGCGCGGCGGGAACCCGTCCGGCCGTCGTCCCGGCCAGATGAACTGCCCGGCGGGCCGTCGAGCGGCCACAGGGAGTACCCCGGGAGCCGGCAGCGCCGGCTCCCTTGCCGCACGCATCCGGGACGTCCTTGCGGGGCGTCAGTCGAACCAGATCGGGTTCGCCCAGGCCCGCTTGCCGGCCGCGTCCTGCACCGCCGCGCGGACCCAGCCGCTCTTGGTGAAACGCCCCGCCAGCGGCAATTCCGCCCGGGTGATGCCGGTCCCGTGCACCACGTTGGCGGCCGCATTCTCGCCAAGCGCGATGATGTGCTCGGCGGGCGAGCACTCGATCACGGCGCATCCGTTCTCGACCCGGAAGTCGTGCAGCTCCGGCCCGGTCGAGGCGTAGTAGTCGCCCGCCTTCAGTGCCGCGAGCAGGGCCTCGGGCTCGTTCGCCTCGGCCTTCACCATGACCCAGCCGCCGAAGTAGTCGGGTCCGTGGAAATGCGCGTCGTCGGTGGCGATGGCGGTCAGCCGCCGGCCCTCGCTCAGCAGCGTGTCGTAGACCGAGACGCCGTAGCCCCGGTCGCATTCCACATGGCAGCCGTGGTTGTAGATCTCGATCGCATGGGCCGAGTCGATCAGCCGGGCATCCTCCGGCGTCATGCCGTTCCACTCGGGGTGGGTCATGGCGACGAAGGCGCCTGCCTCGGCGCAGCGCCGCGCGAGGTCGGGGCCGGTCTCGCCATCCTCGGTCACGGTCCAGTCCTTCTGGTCGGAGGGGGAGAAACCCGCCGGCAGGCCGACGGCGAGGATGTGCCAGATCTCGCCGTTGCACATCCGGTGGGTGTGCATCTCGGCGCCGAGGATGGTGGTGAAGCGGTTGGTCCGGAAGCCGGTCGTATCGGTGACCGGATAGCCGTAGACGCCGACGAAATGGTCCGAGAGGCAGAGGAAGTCGTAGCCCGCCTCGGCATAGCGGCGGCAGACCTCGCCCGCATCGAGCGCGCCGTCCGAGGCGTTCGAATGGGTGTGCAGATTGCCCCGGAAGAAGCTTCCGGGCTTGGCGAAGGCGGGGTGTCGCATGGGTATCGCTCCGGCGCTGCTCGGCGCTCACCTGACGCGGATCGCGGCCAATTCGCAATCAGCATTCTCGGCCCGGCGCGTGACGGATATACAACCGCCGCCGGCGTGCCTAGACTGCCGCTCCCGACAAACGGGGAGGGAACGGCAGGGATGGCGGGTGCCAGACTCCAGCGGCGCCTGGCGGCGATCCTCGCCGCCGATATCGCCGGCTACAGCCGGTTGGCGGCGGCGGACGAGACCGGCACGCTCGCGGCCCTGCGCGGCATCTGGGACGGGCAGTTCGACCCGGCCGTCGCCGCCCATGGCGGCCGCGTGGTCAAGCGGATGGGCGACGGCGCGCTGGTCGAATTCGCCAGCGCCGTCGACGCGGTCGAATGCGCGGTCGTGATCCAGCAGGCGATGGCCGTCCGCAACGCCGGGACCGGCACGGCGATCGAGTTCCGCATCGGGGTCAATCTCGGCGACATCGTCATCGACGGCGACGACATCCTGGGCGACGGGGTGAATGTCGCCGCCCGGCTGGAAGGGCAGGCGGCACCGGGCGGGATCCTGGTCTCGGACGCGGTGCATGCCCAGGTGCGCGGCAAGACGGCGATCGTGTTCGCCGAGGCGGGCATGCTGAGCCTCAAGAACATCGACACGCCGGTCCGGGGCTGGCGCTGGACCGGCGCCGGCGCCAGGGAACCGGCCCGGCCGCGCGCCGCCGCCGCGAGCGAAATGCCGTCGATCGCGGTGCTGCCCTTCACCAACATGTCGGGCGATCCGGAGCAGGAGTACTTCGCCGACGGCCTGGTCGAGGACATCATCACCACGCTCTCCAAGCTGGCGGGGCTGCGCGTGATCGCCCGCAATTCCAGCTTCGTCTACAAGGGCCGGGCGGTCGACATCCGCGAGGCGGCGCGGCAACTCGGCGTGCGCCACGTTCTGGAAGGCAGCGTCCGGCGCGGCGGCAACCGGATACGCATCACCGCCCAGCTGATCGACGCCACC
The DNA here is from genome assembly GCA_963700775.1 of uncultured Pseudomonadota bacterium. Lineage (GTDB taxonomy): Bacteria > Pseudomonadota > Alphaproteobacteria > Rhodobacterales > Rhodobacteraceae > Thermohalobaculum. Next base: position 498,912 of record CAVOYU010000006.1, on the reverse strand, counting down.
ACCGGCAGCCATGTCTGGGCCGAGCGCTACGACCGAACGCTGGACGATCTATTCGCGGTCCAGGACGAGATCACCCTGGTGCTGGCGACCGAGATGCAGGTCAAGCTGACCGAGGGCGAGCAGGCCCGAATGCACTACACCACTACCAGCAATGTCGAGGCCTGGACCCTCTGGGTGCAGGGCCTGTCGCATTTCCGCGCCGCGATCACCAGGGAGAACACCGCCGCCGCCGAGGCCTGCTGGCGCAAGGCGCTGGCGCTCGATCCCGCCTCGGCGGCGCTCCACGCGATGCTCGGCTTCATGCACTGTGTCGATGCGCGCTTCGGATGGCGCGATGACCGCGACACCGCGCTCGCCAAGGCGCAGACCCATGCCGGCCGGGCGCTCGAACTCGACCCGGACAATGCCGACGCCCATGTCACCGCCGGCCTGGCGGCCCTGCTGCAAAGGCGGTTCGACGCGGCGGCAACCCATGCATTTCGGGCGGCCGGCCTCGCGCCTGGATCGGCCGATGTGGCGAGCCTCGCCTGCTTCATCCTCTCCTTCGCCGGGCAGCCCGGCCGGGCGGTCGATCTCGGCGAAAAGGCGATGACGCTGAGCCCGAATTACCCGGCCTACTATCTCGGCCATCTGGGCAACGCCTACCGCCTGGCCGGCCAGACCGAGAAGGCGATCGCCACCTTCCGGGCCTATCACGACCGGGTGCCGGGCTTCGGGCTGGTCGATATCGTGCTCGCCAACCAGCGCAGCGGCCAGCCGGAACAGGCGCGGCTCGCCGCGGCCGAGTTGCTGTCGATCCGCCGCGACTTCACCGTCGCCGCCTGGCACCGGACCCAGCTTCACGCAGATCCGGCGGAGCTCGGCGCCGATCTCGCGGCGCTGCGCGCGGCCGGCCTGCCGGAGGGCTGAGAACCCGGCGCTTCAGGCGGCTCCTGCCTCGGCCAGCAGGGCGGCGTTGCCGCCGGCGGCGGTGGTGTCGACGCAGACATGACGCTCGAGCTGGAAACGCTCGGGCTGGCCGGCTTCGGTGACAAGCTGGACGAGCGGGCCGTCGCGCCCCGCGAGGGCGGCGCGGATCGCACGGAGCGCTGCGGCGCCCGCATTGCTCGCGACCGCGTCGAAACCGGTCAGTCCCGCCAGCACCTCCGGCTCCAGCACCCCGTCGAGCGCCGCGACCTCGCCGCCCGGGCGGAACACCGTGGCGGAGACGCCGGGGGCGATCATCAGCACCGCGTTGCCGGCGGCCATCGCCGCGTCCGCCTGGGCGATGGCCGCCTTCGCCGTCGGCCCGAGGCAGAGCACCTTCCCGCGAGGGTGAGCCGCGAGCCGGTTCGACTCGCCGGTCGGGCCGGGCAGGGACTCGGGCGTGGCGGCCCAGGCGGGCAGGCTCAGCCCGTCGATCAGCGCGCTGGGCGGTCTCGGCGCTCACCGCCACTCCGCCGGCGCCATCCTCGGCGGCCGCCCCTTCGGCGAGGAACCGGCGCAGGTAATGCGGCCCGCCGGCCTTGGGCCCGGTGCCCGACAGCCCCTCGCCGCCGAAGGGCTGGGAGCCGACGACGGCGCCGATCTGGTTGCGGTTGACGTAGATGTTGCCGACCGCGCATGCGCTCGACGATCTGCTGCACCCGGTCGTCGATCCGGGTGTGCAGGCCGAAGGTCAGGCCGTAGCCCGTGGCGTTGATCGCGTCGACCACGCGCGTCGATCTCGTCGGCCTCGAAGGTGGCGACATGCAGCACCGGGCCGAAGATCTCGCGCGTCGAGGTCGCCGATCCCGTCGACGCGGATCACGGTCGGGGCGACGAAGTGGCCCGCCGGCGGGCGCGTCGAGCTGCTTCGAGCAGGCGGCCCGCGGCGCGGGCCGGTCGATATGGGCCTCGATCCCGGCCTGCGCCTCGGCGTCGATCACCGGGCCGATGTCGGTCGAGAGCTCCCAGGGATCGCCGAGGCGCAGCTCGTCCATGGCGCCGAACAGCATCTTCAGCACGCGGCTCGGCGACGTCCTCCTGCACGTAGAGCATGCGCAGCGCCGAGCAGCGCTGGCCGGCGCTCTGGAAGGCCGAGGCGATGATGTCGCGCACCGCCTGCTCGGGCAGCGCGGTCGAGTCGACGATCATGGCGTTGAGGCCGCCGGTCTCGGCGATCAGCGGCGCGCTGCGGGTCGAGATGCGTCGGCCATCGCGCGGTTGATCAGCTGCGCGGTCTCGGTCGAGCCGGTGAAGCAGACGCCCGCCGACGCGCGGGTCGGCGGTCAGCGCGCGCGCCGACCGCGGCCCGTCGCCGGGCAGCAGCTGGAGCGCCGCCGCGGGGACGCCGGCCTCGTGCATCAGCGCGCACCGCGCGGGCGGCGATCAGCGGCGTCTGCTCGGCGGGCTTGGCGAGCACCGCATTGCCGGCGGCCAGCGCCGCCGCGATCTGGCCGGTGAAGATCGCCAGCGGGAAGTTCCAGGGCGAGATGCAGGCGAAGACGCCGCGCGGGCCGCCCTGCCCGCCAGCCGCTCGGCCTCGGCGGCGTAGTAGCGCAGGAAATCGACCGCCTCGCGCAGCTTCGGCGACGCGCGTCGGGCAGGGTCTTGCCGGCCTCGCGGGCGCAGAAGCGCGAAGAGCTCCGGCGCGTGGGCCTCGTAGAGATCGGCGGCGCCGCGCAGGACCGCGGCCGCGCGTCGTCGGCGGCAGCGCCGACCAGTCGGCGAAGCCGGCCGCGGCGGCGGCCAGCGCCGTCTCGACGTCGGCGGGCGTCGCCTCGGTCACATGGCCGACCAGCTCGGCCGGTCGGGCCGGGTTGAGCGACTGCTCGCGCGGCGCGCTCGCCCGCGACCTGCGCCGGCGATCATCGGCCCGGCCTGCCAGCGATGGCCGCGGAACGGCGCCGCGCGCCGCGTCGAGCGCGGCCAGGTCGCGCGGGTCGGTCAGGTCCCAGCCGCGGGAGTTGCGCGCGTCCGGCGCCGAAGAGGTCGGCCGGGCGGCGGATGCCCGGATTGGCGACGCCGTCGCCAGGCTCTCGACCGCCGTCGAACGGATCGCGCGGCGACGCCTCCGGCGGCACGTCCTCGTCGACGATCTGGTTGACGAACGAGCTGAATTGGCGCCGTTCTCGAGCAGGCGGCGGACCAGATAGGCCAGCAGGTCGCGGTGCGCGCCGACCGGCGCATAGATGCGGCAGCGGGTGCCCTCGTCGCTCGCAGCACCATGTCGTGCAGCGCCTCGCCCATGCCGTGCAGGCGCTGGAACTCGAAGGCGCGACGGTCCGTCGGCCATGTCGAGGATGGCGGCGACGTGTGGGCGTTGTGGGTGGCGAACTGCGGATAGATCCGGTCGGTCATGCCGAGCAGCTTCGCGCGCAGGCGATGTAGCTGACGTCGGTCGCGGGCTTGCGGGTGAAGACCGGGAAGCCGGCCAGGCCCAGCACCTGCGCGCGCTTGATCTCGGTGTCCCAGTAGGCGCCCTTGACCAGCCGCACCATGATCCGCCGGTCGAGCCGCTGCGGCCAGCGCGTGGAGCCAGTCGAGCACCGGCCCGGCGCGCGCGGCCGTAGGCCTGCACCACGACGCCGAAGCCGTCCCAGCCGGCTCAGCGCCGGGTCGGCCAGCACCGCCTCGATCACGTCGAGCGACAGGTCCAGCCGGTCGGCCTCCTCGGCGTCGATGTTGAAGCCCATGCCGGCCGCCTTGCGCCAGCAGCGCCAGCGAGCGCGGCGCGCGGCACCAGCTCGGCCATCACGCGGTCGCGCTGGCCGACCTCGTAGCGCGGATGCAGCGCCGAGAGCTTGACCGAGATGCCGGGATTGTCGCGGATGTCGTCGGCTGGCGCAGGCCGCCGGCGAGCGCGGTGATCGCGTCGGAATAGGCCAGGTGATAGCGCCGCGCGTCGGCCTCGGTCCGGGCGGCCTCGCCCAGCATGTCGTAGGAGTAGGTGTAGCCCTTGCGCCTCCATGCTCGCGGCGCGCGTTCATCGCCTCCTCGATGGTCTCGCCCAGCACGAACTGGCGGCCCATCTCCTTCATCGCCTGGCCGACGGCGGTGCGGATCACCGGCTCGCCCAGCCGCTTGACCGCGCCGCGCAGGACGCCGGCGATGCCGGCTCGTCGGTCGTCGCCAGCACCTTGCCGGTCAGCATCAGCGCCCAGGTCGAGGCGTTGACCAGCGACGAGGACGGACTGGCCGAGATGCGCGCCCCAGTCGGAGGGCGCGATCTTGTCCTCGATCAGCGCGTCGATGGTCTCGGCGTCCGGCACCCGCAGCAGCGCCTCGGCCAGGCACATCAGCGCGACGCCCTCGTCGGTCGAGAGGCCGTATTCGGCGAGGAAGCTCTCCATCAGCCCGGGCGTCGGTCGAGCCGCGCACCCGGCGCACCAGCCCCGCCGCGCGCTCGGCGATGGCGGCGCGGGCCGGCGCGTCGAGCGCGGCTTCGGCGACCAGGCGCCGGACCACCGCGGCCTCGTCGGGCAGGGTGTCGGCGCGCATGGCGGCGCGGATCGTGTCGAGATCGGGGGCATGGCGGGATACGGGCGGGGTCGCTGGGTCGGACACGGGGGCGCTCCTATGGGGCAGGGAACCGTCGTGCAGGGTGATAGCAGATTGGCACAGGGATTTCGGTCTTTACACATGCCCGTCGCCGACCTATCGACTTATTTGCAACCTGAAGATGGTCCGAACGACGATGAAAAAGCGCCTCGGCAGGGAAATCGACCAATTCGATGAAAAGATCCTGCGCGAACTGTCGGTAAACGGCCGGATCACCGTGACCGGGCTCGCCGGCAAGGTGGGCCTCTCCAAGACCCCCTGCCTCGCGCGGATGCGCCGGCTGGAGCGCGATGGCTACATCCGCGGCTACCGGGCGCTGATCGACCCGGCCAAGGTGGGGCTGGGGCACATCGCCTTCGTCGAGGTGAAGCTCGCCGACACCACTGCGAAGGCGCTGGATGCCTTCAACGCGGCGGTCAGGAAGCTGCCCGAGGTCGAGGAGTGCCACATGATCGCCAGCCGGTTCGACTACCTCCTCAAGGTCCGCACCGGCGACATCGCCGCCTACCGGCGGGTGCTGGGCGAGAAGATCTCGGCGCTGCCGCATGTGGCGCAGACCAGCACCTATGTGGCGATGGAGGCGGTGAAGGACGAGGCGGGGGAGCTGGGGTGAGTGAGTCTGTCGCTCCCCCGCCCGGAATCAAGGCGCGCGGCGCCGCCGGGCAGCGCACGACCGCCCCCCGGGCGTGCGCTTTGGCGGCGCCGCAGTCTGCTCAGGCCTGGAGAGACCTTGCGCCATAAAGGGAGAAGCCCGCAGACCGCCGCGCCCACCCGCGGTCGCGCGCTGCCCTCCCCCGCGCCCATCACGAACTTCTGCCCCGTCGCATAGCCCGCGCGGCGCGAGCACAGGGACGCTCAGGCAGCGCCGAGCGCCTCCGGCGTGCCGAAACAGCCGGCCGGGCTATTCCTGGGGTCGCTCAGCATGAACATTCCGGGTGCGGTGCTCAGAGTTGTCCCAACCCATCGAAAATGCCAGTCTTTCTGCAGCGTGATGGACCTATTGACGATGAACCTGTTCCGTGAATGGTGATCACTTTTGAGATTTGCCTCTGACAAGCCGATCCCGCCGTCAACGCCGCCCGCGCCCGAGGGCGGCATCCTGAAATGGCTCAAGGACAACTTGTTCAGCGGAGTGCTCAGCACCTTCCTGACGGTCCTCTCGGTCGCGTTGATTGCCTGGCTTGTCCTGCTGATCATCGACTGGGCCGCGATGAAGGCCGTCTTGAGCGCCCGGTCGTTCGAGGAATGCCGCGAGATCATCGTCGCCAACCATGGCCAGGGCGCCCGTGGCGCCTGCTGGGCAGTGCTCCGCGCGAATGCTGATCGGCTCCTGTTCGGCGCCTATCCGCCAGAACTTTATTGGCGCCCGATACTGGCCCTCGCCCTGCTGCCGGTCGCCCTGGCGCCGGTGCTGTTCGGCCGGCTGCCGCGCCGCTTGCTGTGGTTCTCGCTGATCTATCCGGTCGCCGCCTACTGCCTGATCTGGGGGATTGCCGGGCAGACCAACGAAGACCTGGTGAAGGCCCTGGCCGCCGGGGCGGGGTTCGACACTTCGACCGAGGCGGGGATGAAAGCGGCATGGGCCAGGTTTTCATCGACCAGCTATACCCATCTTGGCGCCGTCGGCACGCGCATGATCGGCGGCATCCTGCTCACCCTCATCATTGCGGTGATGGCTACCGCTCTGGCAGTGCCCATCGGCGTCCTGCTGGAGCTTGGCCGCCGATCGTCGTTGATCGCATTGAAGCTGCTCTGCACGGCATTCATCGAGTTTGCCCGAGGGATACCGCTGATCGTCCTCTTGTTCATTTTCCTGGTTCTGCTGAAATACGTGCTGCCACCGGAAGCAAAATTCGACCTGTTCCTTCGGCTCGCCCTCATATTGGCGCTCCCGTCGGCAGTGCTCATTTCCGAGGCGATCCGCGCCGGCTTTCCGGCAATCCCGCGGGGCCAGTACGAGGCAGCGGCCGCCCTTGGGCTGACCTACCGCGCCACGATGAGGTCGGTGATCCTGCCGCAGGTTCTCAAACTCTCGAGACCGGAGGTCGTGATCGCATCCGCCGAGATCTTCAAGGACACGTCGCTGCTCTCGCTCATAGGAGTGCTGGATCCGCTCCGCATGATCTCATCGATCCGGGCCGACGAGGCCTGGCATGGTGTCGTTCTGGAACTCTTTGTCGCCGTGGCCCTTTTCTACTGGGTCTCCTGCTTCGCGATCACCCGCTGCGCCCGGTACATGCGACAGGTGTGAGACTCGGAGGATGGACCCGCCGAGCCCACCCTGAGAGTCTACTCAAGGTCCGCACCGGCGACATCGCCGCCTACCGGCAGGTGCTGGGCGAGAAGATCTCGGCGCTGCCGCATGTGGCGCAGACCAGCACCTACGTGGCGATGGAGGCGGTGAAGGACGAGGCGGGGGAGCTGGGGTGAGGCTAGATGCCGTTGAGCGCATGACGGAACGCGCCTTGCCGCTCCCGTCATCCCCGCGAAGGCGGGGATCTCATGGCCACGATCGGGAGGTCCCCGCCTTCGCGGGGACGACGGAGGGTCGGTGCATGGGTCCAGCGGAATGACTCGTCGCGGGCCTGATCGGAGACACCGCGGTGCCGGGCGGGGGTGGGGGGCTGCAGAACCCGTAGGGCGGGTGCAGAGCACCCGCCCTACGGGCGCGCTACCGATGTGGAATTCGTCAGATTCTGCATATGTCCTGTGTTTCTGTCAGCGCGCCTTGGCGATGGCGGTCTCGGTCAGCGCACGGACCTCGGCCAGTGTGGCCGCACGGGGATTGGTGCGTGCGGCGCTGTCTTTCAGGGCCTTTTCGGCGATCCTTGCGGCGCAATCGGCAGGCACACCGATTTCGCCCAAGGACTTCGGAATCCCGATCTGGTCGAGCATGGCCTCGACGGCCGCGATGAAGCCTTCGACCGAAGTGTCGGGCAAGTTCATCGCCTGAGCCATGCGGCGGACCTTGTCCTCCATCCCCGGCAGGTTGAAGCGCAGCACCACCGGCAGAAGGATCGCATTGGTCAGGCCGTGCTGCGTGTTGAATTCGGCTCCCACCATGTGGGAAATCGCATGGACGAGGCCGAGGCCCTTCAGGAAGGCGATCCCGGCAAGGCAGGACCCCATCAGCATCCCCCCGCGCGCGGTCAGGTTCCGCGGTTCCTCCACGGCAACGGGCAGCCACTTTGCGATCAGGGCAAGCCCTTCCAGCGCGACGGCATCGCAGAGCGGATGGAACCCCGGCACAAGATAGGCCTCGATGGCATGAACCAGCGCATCGGCCCCCGTCCAGGCGGTGAGGGTCCTCGGCAGCCCGACCGTCAGTTCCGGGTCCAGAAGTGCCAGCGCGGGCTTGAGGTCCGGGTGCCAGACGCAGAATTTCATGCCCTTTGCCGCGTGGGTGACCATGGCGGTGCTTTCGGTCTCGGCTCCGGTTCCGGCAGTCGTGGGAATGGTGATCAGGGCCGGAAAGGCATGGCCTGAACCCATGGCTGGCGCTGGCTGTTCGAATTCGAAGGCCCAGAGGTCAAGATCGTTGCAGGCTGTGAGGCAAATCGCCTTGCCGCCATCCATGGCACTGCCGCCACCGATCGCGATGATCGCGTCATGGCGGCCCGCAAGGAACGCTGCGCGCCCCGCGCCGATCTCGCCGTCAACCGGATTGGGCGAAATGTCCGAGTAGAGCGCCGTCTTCAATCCCGCGTCCACGAGCAAGGACTGCAGCCGTGCGATGAAGGGCAGCCCCCGACTGCCTCGGTCCGTCACGATCAACGGATTGCCAAGGCCCATCGCGAGGCATCGTGACCCGATCTCGGCCAGACGTCCCGGCCCATAGGCAATCGGGACCGGAAACCCCCAGTCATGCGAGGCGAGTATCGTCGGGTCAATTGGTGTCATGGTCTTGAGATCCTGAGTAGTGTCCGGCATCTTTCGCACTCTTGCTCACGCGACAACAACTCCATTGCCCGTAGCGGGAGGCCTTCCGCCGCAGGTCGTTCCTCGCGAAGCACGACCACGATAACCCGGCTCGCCGCTGCAAGGGTGGGATCTTTGAACCCGCCACTGGCCACCGCCGGACAATCGGCCGGCTCACGGTCCCGCACCCGGAGACCGGTCTGCCGGCCGGCACGGTCAGATCGATATGCCGGCGAGCGGGTTGGCTCTGACGCCATCGGGCATGCAACGGAGGAAGGCATGTACTATGTCGCACTGGTCCACAAGGAACCGGACAGCGCCTATGGCGTATCGTTTCCGGATTTTCCGGGATGCGTCGCCGCGGGCCAGACCTTCGACAAGGCCGTGCATGATGCCGTCAAGGCCCTTGGTCTGCATGTCGAGGGATTGCGCGAGGACGGGGAGCGCGTCCCGGCGCCCCGGACCCCCGAGGAAATCCTCGCAGCCGAGGACGCCTGGTGGGACACCGACGGCGCCACGCTTGCCGCCGTTCCGTTGATCGAGGACAGGGTCCGCAAGGTGCGCGTGAACGTGACCATACCGCATGACCTGCTCCAGGCGATCGATTCGCTCGCGGAGGCTCGCGGGATCACCCGATCCGCATTCCTGGCTTCTGCAAGCCGCAGGGAGATCGACCCCGACTCCGAGACGCGCACTGATCGTGCCGCCGGCCGGTAGAGTGGGGTTTCACCCCACCGCCGGCGGCGCGGGCGAACCCGGCCCCGGCCCTGTGCTCACACCCCTGCTCACGCCCCCATTTTTCGACTATCCAATGAAATCAACACCTTGACCCCCTTCTCAACCTTGAGAAGCCCTGTGAGGCAGGGTTCCCGCGCCCACTCTCACAGCGTCGTGTTGATCGCCCCCGCATCCATCACGAAGTTCTGCCCGGTGACATAGCCCGCATGGGCCGAGCACAGGAAGGCGCAGGCGGCGCCGAACTCCTCCGGGGTGCCGAAGCGGCCGGCCGGGCTGTTCCTGGCCCGCTCCGCATGGACCTCCTCGAACGGCCGGCCCGCCTTCTCGGCGACCGAGCGGCTGTTCGAGCGCAGCCGGTCGGTCTCGAACGGCCCCGGCAGCAGGTTGTTGATCACCACGTTGTTGCGCACCACCTTGCGGGCAAGCGAGGCCACCGCCCCGGTCAGCCCCGCCCGCGCCCCGTTCGACAGCTCCAGCGCCGGGATCGGCCCCTTCACCGAGGCCGAGGTGATGTTGACGATCCGCCCGAAGCCGCGCTCGACCATGCCGTAGACCGTGGCGTGGATCAGCGCGATGGGCGTGATCATGTTGCCCTCGACCGCCTTGCGCCAGTCGTCGAGGCTGAAGTTCCTGAAGTCCCCCGGCGGCGGGCCGCCGGCGTTGTTGACCAGGATGTCCGGCGCGGCGCAGGCAGCCAGCACCGCCGCGCGGCCCGCCTCGGTGGTGATGTCGCAGGCCACGGGCGTGACCTTCACGCCGTAGGTCGCGGCGATCTCGGCCGCGGTCTTCTCGATGTCCACCCTGGTGCGCGAGCAGATCGTCAGCTCCACCCCCTCCGCCGCCAGCGCCTCGGCGCAGCCGCGCCCGAGGCCCTTCGACGCCGCGCAGACGATCGCCTTCCTGCCCTTGATGCCCAGATCCATGCCGTCCTCCCGATCTTTTCCCGTGTCGCGGACCTTCATTCCACGAAGTTTGCAAGCCCGTCCAGTTTCGGATCAGACTGTGGCGGAGATTTTTCGGGCCTGGTTTTCCGGAGACTGAAACTGGTGGGCATGTTCGATCTGACAGGCCGGGTGGCGCTGGTGACCGGCGCGGGGCGCGGCCTCGGCCGGGCCATCGCCGGGGCGCTGGCGGGGCAGGGGGCGATGGTGCTGCTGAACGGCCGCGAGGCCGGCCCGCTGGAGGAAGCGGCGGCGGCGATCCAGGCGGCCGGCGGTCGGGCCGTGCCGGCGGCGGCCGACATGACGGATCCGGCGGCGCGGGAGCCGCTGGTCGCGGGAATCCGGGACCGGCACGGTCGGCTCGACATCCTGGTCAACAACGCCGGGGCGCGGGCGCGCAAGGCGTTGGCCGATTTCGCGCCGGGCGATATCGAGCGGGTGACGGCGGTCAATCTCTTCGCCCCCTTCGAGCTCTGCCGCCTGGTGACGCCGGTGATGGCGGCCGAGGGTTGGGGCCGGATCGTCAACGTTGCCTCGATCGCCGGGCCGATCGCGCGCGGCGGCGACGCGGCCTATACGGCGGCCAAGGCAGGGCTGATCGGCCTCACCCGCGCGCTGGCGGCGGAGCTGGGGCCGCAGGGGATCACCGTCAACGCCATCGCGCCGGGGTTCTTCGCGACCGAGGCCAACACCGGAATGGCGGCGGACCCGGAGATCGCCGCATGGCTCAAAGGGCGCACCTCGCTCGGCCGCTGGGCGCGCCCCGAGGAGATCGGCGGCGCGGCGGTGTTCCTGGCCTCGGAGGAGGCCTCCTTCGTCACCGGCCACCTGCTGGTGGTGGATGGCGGCCATGTGAGCCATTTCTGAGGAGGCGAGGCGGTAACGCCGGCCTCTCCCTCGCCAGCCGGAGGCTGGCAATGTCGGTGTCCCCGCGCGATCCGATGATTCCGCGAGGCTCCGCCGGATTTCGAGGACTGGCCCACGGCGGACAGAGTCGATCGCCAACCTGACTTCCGTATCGGGCTGCCCCGGCAGTTTGAGAAGGACATGCCGACCCCCGACAGATAATATTGGCTCCTACCTGCGGCGCTCGCAAGGGATTGGGGAGCTTCCATGCGCAATGTCGACGAGTGGCTCAGCGAACTGGGATTGTCCCAGTACGAGGCCGCGTTCCGCGAGAACGACATTGACGCCGAGGTCGTCATCGGCCTCACCGCCGACGATCTGCGCGAGTTGGGCGTAGCGTCAATCGGTCACCGGCGCAGACTCCTGGACGCCATAGCCGTGCTCAAGGGGATTGCATCGGCCGGGCCGAATGACCGCGCCTCCAGACCTGTTGCCGCCGATGGACCGGGCACGCCACCGGAAGCGGAGCGCCGCCAGCTGACCGTGATGTTCGTTGATCTGGTTGGTTCGACGGCGCTCTCCGCCCGTCTCGATCCCGAGGACATGGGCGGCGTGATCCGTGCGTATCAGAATAGCGTGGCCGGCGAGATCTCGCGGGTAGAGGGTCATGTGGCGAAGTTCATGGGCGACGGCGTGCTTGCCTACTTCGGATGGCCGCGCGCTCACGAGGACGAGGCGGAGCGGGCTGTCCGCGCCGGCCTGTCCATCGCTGCCAGCGTTGCTCGGCTGGAGGGAGGAGGGGCGCCGCTCGCCTGCCGCATCGGGGTTGCGACCGGGCTGGTCGTGGTCGGCGATCTTGTCGGCGAGGGTGCGGCGCGCGAGGAGGCGGTGGTCGGCGACACGCCCAATCTCGCCGCGCGTCTGCAGGAGATCGCCGCGCCAGGGCAGGTGGTCGTGGCAGAGTATACGCGGCGCCTGCTTGGCGATCTGTTCGCAATGGAGACGCTGCCGCCGCGGACACTGAAGGGGCTCAAAGGGCCGGCGTCGGCGTTCGTTGTTCTGGGCGAGCGCGCCATGACGAGCCGTTTCGCCGCGCGGCAGGGCGGTACGTTCGCGCCCATCGTTGGGCGAGATCAGGAGCTGGCATTGCTCGTCGAACGCTGGCGGCAGGCCGAGGCGGGCGAAGGGCAGGCGATCCTGCTGACCGGCGAGGCCGGCATCGGCAAGTCCCGCATCGCCGAAGCGCTGGTCGCCGCAGTCGAGGCAGGCCTGCACTACCTGCTCCGTTACCAGTGCTCGCCCTATCACGGGGACAGTGCGCTCTACCCGGCGATCCAGCAGATCTCGCAGGCGGCGGGCTTCGCGCCTGACGACGGCCTGGAGGGCCGGCTCGACCGGCTCGAGGCCGTTCTGGGGCACGGCACGGACGATGGCGGAGCGGCGGCGGCGCCGCTGATTGCCGCATTGCTCGAGCTTGACGGGACAGCGCGCTACGGGCGCATGACACTGACGCCCCAGCAGCGCCGCAGTCGCACGCTCGCGGCGCTGGTGGAGCAACTCAGCGGACTGGCCTCGCGTCGTCCAGTGCTTTGGTTGATCGAGGATGCGCACTGGATCGATCCCACCACGCTCGAGCTCATCGAGCTCGCGCTCGACAGCCTCGCCGGCCGGCGGGTACTGATCGTGGTGACCGCGCGGCCGACCTTCACGGCCCCTCTGGCCAGCCATCCGGCGGTGACGCGGCTGGCGTTGAACCGGCTCGCCCGCGCCGCGACGCAGGCGATTGTTACCCGCATCACCGGCGGGCGGCGAATTCCCGAAACGCTCCTCGACGAGATAGCCGCGCGCACCGACGGGGTGCCGCTCTTTGTCGAGGAAATGACCAAGGCGGTGGTCGAGTCCGGCGTGCTGCGCGAGACGCCCGATGCCTATGAGCTCGACGGACCGTTGAGCGCGCTGGCCGTTCCGGCGACGTTGCATGATTCGCTTATGGCTCGGCTCGACCGGCTTCACGGCGTCAAGGAGGTGGCGCAGACCGCAGCCGTGATCGGCCGCGCCTTCGACCACGAGACGCTTGCCTCCCTGTCGACCCTGCCAGAGGCGGAACTTGGTGACGCGCTGAAATCGGCTGGTTGGCGCGGAGCTGGTGTTCCGCCGCGGTGCGGGCCGGGAGGCGACCTACCTCTTTAAGCACGCGCTCGTGCGCGACGCCGCGTATGAGAGCCTTCTGAAGACCCGCCGCGTCACGCTGCATGCCCGTCTCCATGACGTGCTCATCGCCCGGGGAGACGCCGCGCTCGAGATAATTGCCCAGCACGCCGAGGCCGCCGGCCGTCTCGAAGCCGCGCTCGATGCCTGGGAGGCTGCCGGACGCGCCGCTGTCGCCCGACCAGCTTTCCGCGAAGCCATTGCCGATTTCGAATCCGCCGTCCGTCTCTGCGGCGCCCTCGGCTCCGATTCACGCTGGCGGCTGCGTGAGCAGGCGATCCAGGTGCAGCTCGGGCAGGCGCTGATCGCGAGTCAGGGTTATGCCAGCGCGGCAACTCTTTCGGCCTTTGAGCGGGCCACAGCGCTCGCCGAGGTGGCGGGTGATCCGTCGTTGCAGCTTCCGGCGCTCTACGGTCTGTGGGCCGGGCGCTACATCGCTACGACCGGCTCGGCTGACGTCGCAGACCGTTTCGCCGCGATTGCAGCGGCGCAGGAGGAAAACGGTCCGCGCCTGATCGGCTTGCGTATGCTGTCGCTTGAGAACTTCCACGCGGGTCGCTTCCGAACCTCCCTGCAGCTCGCGGAGCAATCGATTGCGCTCTACCAGCCGGAGGTGCACGGCGATCTCAAGCTGCGGTTCGGGCACGATCCGCGCGTTGCAGCGGGCCATTACCGGGGCTGGTGCCTTTGGCACCTTGGACTGCCGGAGCAATCGTTGAGGCAGCTGGATCAGACGCGGATCTGGGCGGAGGCCGTCGACCACCCAAATACGACTGGCCTTTCGCTCTGCTTTGGAGTTGCCGTGACCAGCCACTGGTTGCGCCGGCCGGAGCTGGCCGAGCAAGCGGCGCGCGAGGCATTGCGGATCGCGGAGGAGATGTCGCTTGCGCTCTGGCATGCGTGGGGCCTCATCCACCTGGGCGCGGCACTTTTTCGTCAGGGCATAGCGCCCGGCATCGCGGAGATCGAGGCCGGGCTCGAAGAGGAGAGGCACATCGGGGCCGCGCGGTTCAATCCTGTTTATTTCTCCTTTGCGGCTGAGGCTTACGCCCATGCAGGCCGACATGTCGAGGCGGCGTCAGCGATCGCGCAGGCCTTCGAAGCGCTGGCTCGGAGCGGAGACGTTGCGCTCGCCGCCGATCTCCACCGGGTCCGTGCAGACATTGAATTGCGTGCGGACGCAAACGCGTTCGACGCGGCCCACGCCGACCTGTGCCGGGCGATGGAGATTGCTCGGGCGCAGGAGGCTCCGTCGCTTGAACTGCGCGCCGCACGCGACCTCGCCGCGTTGCTGGCCGGGCGAGGAAACCGGAGCCGCGCGTTCGATCTGCTCGCGCCTGTCCTCGCAACCTTCACTGAGGGCGCCAGCACGCCGGATCTGGTCGAAGCAAAGGCCTTGCTGGATGCGCTTGGCTGAGCGGGGCTGTCGCGTGCGTGGACCGATCACGGACGCAGGGTCGCGCAGATTTGACGGTCCCCTTCCACTCGACGGCGGAAGCAGACCGAACAGCCGCGCTCGCGGCCGGCCGAAAACAGGGGCTTTGTCGCCTCTTGCCGCCGCCCGGACCACCGGCGGCGCCGGCTTGGTGTCTCCTGTCCGGTCAGGTGCGCCCGCTGCGGACGCCCGAGCACGCTGCCCCTCCCGCACACCGCTTCAGCTCTCGAACCTTGTCTCCCCCCTGCGGTGCTCGTCGATCGGCAGCTCCAGATGCACCGGCTGGTGGGCGCGCTGGGCGCAGCTCTGGCGGGGGCAGAGCCGGCAGTTGATGCCGATGGGGGTGAACAGCGCCGGATCGGCGGTCTGAAACGGCTGGGCGTAGACCAGCTTGCCCGCATGCTCGACGGCGCAGCCCAGGGTCACCGCCAGGCGGTTGTCCTGGGTGAGGCGGCTGAGGACCGGGCGGTCGACGGTCCGGTTGATGGTGAAGTAGCGGCTGCCATCCGGCATCTCGACGAATTGCGGCTGGATGCGGCCGGGCGTGCGGAACGAGACGTGGATATCCAGCCGCGGGCAGGCGCCGCCGTACTCGGCGAGCTGGAAGGCGGTGGCGTTGAACCGCTTGGTGACGTTGCCGCCCTTGTCGATGCGCATGAAGAAGAACGGCACCCCCTGCGCCCCGTCGCGCTGCAGCGTGGTCAGCCGGTGGCAGACCTGCTCGAACGAGACGCCGAAGCGGGCGGCCAGGTGGTCGGTGTCGTAGCCGCTGTCCTCGGCCTCGCGCAGGAACGGCTCGTAGGGCATCAGCACCGCGGCGGCATAGTAGTTCGCAAGCTCGACCCGGCAACGGGCCTGCTCGCGCACGCCGGTGATGCCGGCCCCGGCCAGCAGCCGGTCGATGGTCTCGCGCTGTTCGAGAAGCCCGGCGACATGGGTGAGCTGGAATACCTTGTTCGGATAGTCGAGCCCGTCCGAGAGCAGGATTTTCCGGTCGCGCTCGTCATAGTAGCGCAGGGCGCTGGGCATGGCGTTGATCGGCACGCCCGAGACCGTGATTCCCAGCCGCTGGTCAAGCCGGCGCTTCAGCCAGCCATAGAGCTCGGCGGTCTCGACCTCGTCGCCGGCGCGGAACGCCTCGGCCGCCTGCTCCAGCGCCTCGAAGTGATTGCGGTGGGCGCGGAACAGGTCGTGCACCACGGTCTCGGGGCTGGTGCCCATGAATCGCTGGGCGGCGTCGATGTCGCCGCCTGTCACCGCCAGCAGACGCTCGGACATGGCGCGGTGGTTCCTGTGCAGGGTCAGCAGGCTGCGGGCGACGTTCGGGCAGTGGTCGAGGGCGGCGCGGAGTTCCTCGAGATCCGGCTTCGCGGCCGCGAAGAGCGGGTCCTGGAAGGCGCTGCGGAGATCCGCCAGCAGGGTCGGCGCCTCGTCCTTGATGAGGTCGCGCCAGTCGACCCCGTAGACCTCGGAGAGCCGCAGCAGCACCTGCACCGAGAGGCTGCGCTGGTTGTTCTCCAGCAGGTTTATGTAGGTGGGGCTGAGCGACAGCGCCCGGGCCATCTCGGCCTGGGTCTGGCCGCGCTCGCGCCGGAGCTGGCGCAGCCGCGGGCCGACGAAATTCTTGCGCGCCATGGATGCTCCGGACCCTCCCCGCTGTCCGCTCCGTTTCCACTGTGCGGAAGTATAGTTACATTAGTTACAAATCCGAATTTTGTAAACAACAACCCTCACGGATGGACCCGGTTTCTTTCGTCTGGCGGACGGCGGTCGTGCTAGTTGGAAATCGCACCGCCCGGAATTGCCGGGCCGACCCGAATCCGATCTCGGACCCGATCAAAGGGGAACCAGCATGAAAACCGGCCAGACCCATCTCTTCATTCCCGGCCCGACCAACATCCCCGAGGATGTCCGCCAGGCCATGAACGTGCCGATGCAGGACATGCGGGCGCCCGATTTCGGCGAGCTGACCAAGCCGCTGTTCGCCGGGTTGAAGCGGGTGTTTCGCACCGAGACCGGCCGGATCTTCATGTACCCATCCTCGGGCACCGGCGCCTGGGAGGCGGCCATCACCAACACCCTGAACCCGGGCGACAAGGTGCTGATGAGCCGTTTCGGCCAGTTCAGCCATCTCTGGGTCGACATGGCCGAGCGGCTGGGCCTCGACGTGCAGGCGATCGAGTGCGAGTGGGGCACGGGCGTGCCGCTGGAGCAGTACGCCGCCGCGCTCGATGCCGACAAGCGGCACGAGATCAAGGCGGTCTTCGCCACCCAGAACGAGACCGCGACCGGCGTCGCCTCGGACATCAAGGGCGTGCGGGCGGCGCTCGACGCGGCCAAGCACCCGGCGATGCTGTTCGTCGACGGCGTCTCGTCGATCGGCTCGGTCGACTTCCGCATGGACGAGTGGGGCGTCGACCTCGCCGTCGCCGGCTCGCAGAAGGGCTTCATGCTGCCGGCCGGGCTGTCGATGCTCGGCGTCTCGCAGCGCGCACTGGAGCGGTCGAAGACCTCGACCATGAAGCGCTGCTACTTCGATTTCGTCGACATGATGAAGGTCAACGACGACGGCTATTTCCCCTACACGCCGCCGACCCAGCTGTTCCACGGGCTGAAGTCGGCCCTGGCCCGGATCGAGGCCGAGGGGCTGGAGAACGTCTTTGCCCGCCACCACCGGCTGGCCGAGGGCGTGCGCCGGGGCGTGAAGGCCTGGGGTCTCGGCCTCTGCGCCAAGGAGACGAAGTGGGAGTCCGACACGGTCTCGGCGATCGTCGTTCCTTCGGAGGTCGACGCCCGCGACGTGATCCGGATCGGCTACGAGAAGTACCGCGCCTCGTTCGGCACCGGGCTCTCGAAGGTGATGGGCAAGGTGTTCCGGATCGGGCACCTCGGCGACCTCAACGAGGGCACCTGCCTGACCGCGCTCGCCATCGCCGAGATGGCGCTGGTGGACGCGGGGGCGAAGATCGATCTCGGCTCGGGCGTCGCCGCGGCGCAAGCCTGGTACCGCGATCGCAGCCAGATGGCCGGCATGAAGCTCGCCGCCGAGTAGCTCCTCCCTCGGGCGCTTCGGCGCCTGATACCTGCGCCGCTCCGGAGACTCCGGGGCGGCGCTTTTCCGTTCGGCCGGTGCGCTTCCGGGCTTGGCCTCGCGGCACAAGCCGCTACACTCGCGCCTGATTTGTGCCGGAGCCCGGCCGGAGATCAGGGGAGGAAGCCATGAGAACACGCGCCGCCGTCGCCTTCGAGGCCGGCAAGCCGCTGGAGATCACCGAGGTCAACCTGGAAGGGCCGAAGGCTGGCGAGGTGATGGTCGAGATCAAGGCGACCGGGATCTGCCACACCGACGAGTTCACACTATCTGGCGCCGACCCGGAAGGCGCGTTCCCGGCGATCCTCGGCCACGAGGGCGCGGGCGTCGTGGTCGAGGTCGGGCCCGGGGTCAGGTCGCTCAAGAAGGGCGACCACGTGATCCCGCTCTACACGCCGGAATGCCGGGAGTGCGATTACTGCCTGAATCCGAAGACCAATCTCTGCCAGGCGATCCGCTCGACCCAGGGGCAGGGGGTGATGCCGGACGGCACCTCACGGTTCTCGACCCTCGATGGCGAGAAGATCCTGCATTACATGGGCTGCTCGACCTTCTCGAACCACACTGTGCTGCCCGAGATCGCACTCGCCAAGGTGCGCGAGGACGCGCCATTCGACAAGATCTGCTACATCGGCTGCGGAGTCACCACCGGCATCGGCGCGGTGATCAACACGGCGAAGGTCGAGATCGGCTCGCGCTGCGTGGTCTTCGGCCTCGGCGGCATCGGGCTCAACGTGATCCAGGGGCTGCGGCTGGCGGGCTGCGACCAGATCGTCGGCGTCGATCTGAACCCGGCCCGCGAGGCGCAGGCGCGGAAGTTCGGCATGACCGACTTCGTCAACCCGAAGGAGGTCGAGGGTGATCTTGTGCCCTATCTCGTGAGTCTGACCGGGGGCGGCGCCGACTACAGCTTCGAGTGCATCGGCAACGTCAAGACGATGCGGCAGGCGCTGGAGTGTGCCCACAAGGGGTGGGGCGAGTCGATCATCATCGGCGTTGCGCCGGCTGGGGCGGAGATCTCCACCCGGCCGTTCCAGCTGGTGACCGGCCGGTCCTGGCGCGGCACCGCCTTCGGCGGCGCCCGGGGGCGCACGGACGTGCCGAAGATCGTCGACTGGTACATGCAGGGGAAGATCGAGATCGACCCGATGATCACCCACACCCTGTCGCTCGACAACATCAACCAGGGCTTCGACCTGATGCATGCCGGCGAGTCGATCCGCTCGGTCGTGGTGTATTGAGGTTCGGAAACGAGAGGAACGGACGATGACGCGCAAGACGGTGTCAGTGACCCGCAAGGCAACGCTGAAGGCGCCCCTGACCGAGGTCTGGGGACTGATCGGGAATTTCCACGGTGTGGCCCGCTGGCACCCGGCAGTCGCCGAATCAGTGCGCGAGTCGGTGGGGCCGGAGGAGTTCCGGCTGCTGAAGCTGAAGGGCGGCGGCGAGATCCTCGAGCACCTGGTCGGCAAGACCAGCCACAGCTACACCTATTCGATCATCCGCAGCCCGCTGCCGGTCGCGCACTACGAGTCGAAGATCGAGGCCAATACCGCCGGGGCCGGAACCGAGATCACCTGGAGCTCGAGCTTCACCCCCGGCGCCGACAATGCGGAACAGATCGTCGCCGGCATCTACGAAGCCGGGCTCGGGGCGCTGAGCGCAAAGTTCGGCGGCTGAGCGCGCCGCCCGCCGCACAGGCCCGTCTACTTGAACAGGCCCGTCTACTGGATCGGCACCAGCCGCGCGCGCCCACCGTTGTAGCGCTGCAGATAGGCCCGCTGGCCGGACTGCAACACCGGCGGGCTGCCCTGCACGATGGTGTAGATCTGGCCGATCTCGTTGCGGAAGACATACTCCCAGGCGAGCTGGTTGGTCATCTGCTGCTGGGCGACCGCACCGACGGTAGCTCCGGCCAGGGCGCCCGCGCCGGTCGCCAGCGCGCGCGTCCAGCCGTGGCCGAACTGGTTGCCGACGAGGCCGCCGGCGCCGCCGCCGACGAGGATGCCGAGGGTGTTGCCCTGAAGCTGGTCGTTCTCCTGCACCTGGACCTGGCGGGCGCTCTCGACCCAGCCGATCTCGGTCGCCACCACCTCGCCGACGCTCGGGCCGGTCACCACGTTCGGGTTGATCTGGCGGGCGCAGGCGGCAATCCCGAGGCTGGCGGCCAGCGCCACCGGGACAAGAATCGCGCTTCGCATCTGGGGTCTCATCGGGTCACTCCGTCATGGCACAGGGGCCGGGGGCGAGTTCGTGGGCAAGCCGTCCAGGTCAAACGCAAAGATGGGGCTTCTCCGGCGCAATTGGAAGTGCGCTCGCCGAATCGCGGAATTATGCGGTGGCGACGACCGGCGGGGTTGCCGCATCGACCGGGCCGAGCTAGTTCCGGGCGGTACGATCATGCGGCGCAGCAGAGGGCTTCCACCATGTCGATCCCACAGCAGGGCGGTGGCCCGGTCGAAAGCCGCGACGATCTGGTCGCCTTTCTCGCCTCGGGCTGCAAGCCGCGCCAGAACTGGCGCATCGGCACCGAGCACGAGAAGTTCGGCTATCGCCTCAGCGACCACAAGCCATTGCCCTACGAAGGCGCCTGCTCGATCCGGGCCATGCTGGAGGGGCTGCGCGACCGCTTCGGCTGGGCGCCGGTCGAGGAGCGCGGTAACATCATCGGCCTGACCAAGGGCGGCGCCAATGTGAGCCTGGAACCGGGCGGGCAGTTCGAGCTCTCCGGGGCGCCGCTGGAGACGATCCACCAGACCTGCGACGAGGTGAACACCCATCTGGCCGAAGTGCGCGAGGTGGCGGACGCGATCGGCGCCGGCTTCATCGGCCTCGGCGCCGCGCCGATCTGGCGGCACGAGGACATGGATACCATGCCCAAGGGCCGCTACGGGATCATGAAGCGCTACATGCCGAAGAAGGGCGGCCGCGGGCTCCACATGATGTTCCGCACCTGCACCGTGCAGGTGAACCTCGACTTCGCCTCCGAGGCGGACATGGTGCAGAAGTTCCGGGTCGCGCTGGCGCTGCAGCCGGTGGCGACGGCGCTCTTCGCCAACTCGCCGTTCTGGGAAGGCCGGCCGGTCGGGCTGCTGTCCTACCGGAGCTATGTCTGGCAGGATCTGGACCCGGACCGCACCGGAACGCTGCCCTTCGTGTTCGAGGACGGCTTCGGCTTCGAGCGCTATGTCGACTATGCGCTCGACGTGCCGATGTACTTCGTCTACCGCGACGGCACCTATGTAGACGCTTCGGGCCAGTCGTTCCGCGATTTCCTCGTAGGAAGGCTGCCGGCGTTGCCGGGCGAGACGCCGACGCTCAGCGACTGGGCCGACCACCTGACCACCATCTTCCCCGAGGCGCGGATCAAGAAGTTCATGGAAATGCGTGGCGCCGACGGCGGGCCGTGGCGGCGTCTCTGCGCCCTGCCGGCGTTGTGGGTCGGGCTGATCTACGACCAGGCGGCGCTGGACGCGGCCTGGGACCTGGCCCGCGACTGGACCGCGGCTGAGCGCGACCGGCTGCGGGTGGACGCCGCTCGGCTCGGGCTGAAGGCCGAGATCCGGGGCCGCAGCCTGCAGGAGGTGGCGAAGGAGGTGCTGGGGATCGCCGAGGCGGGGCTCAGGGCCCGTGCCAGGGCCGGATCGATCGACCGTGACGAGACCCATTTCCTGAACGCCCTGAAGGAGATCGCCGAAACCGGCCGCACCCCGGCCGAGGAGCTTCTGGCGCACTACAATGGCGACTGGGGCGGCGATCTGGACCGGATCTACGCGGACTACTGCTACTGAGGGGCTCCGAATGGAAATCGTCTCCGAGAACCGCTGCTTCGGCGGTGTGCAGGGCGTCTACAGGCACCGCTCCGAGACCACCGGCTGCGACATGACCTTCGCGGTCTACCTGCCGCCCCAGGCCGAGGACGGGCCGGTGCCGGTGCTTTGGTACCTCTCGGGGCTGACCTGCACCCATGAGAACGCCATGACCAAGGCCGGTGCGCAGGGCTGGGCGGCGGAGGAGGGGCTGGCGCTGGTGTTTCCCGACACCTCACCCCGCGGCGAGGGCGTGGCCGACGACGAGGCCTACGACCTCGGCCAGGGGGCGGGCTTCTATGTCGACGCCACCGAGGCGCCCTGGGCGCAGCATTTCCGCATGTATTCCTACATCACCGGCGAGCTCCGGGAGTTGGTGACGGGGGATTTCCCGGTCGATCCGGAAGCCCAGGGCATCACGGGGCATTCCATGGGCGGGCATGGGGCCATCACGCTGGCGCTGGCCAATCCCGGCCTCTACCGCTCGCTCTCGGCCTTCGCGCCGATCGCGCATCCCGCGGCCAGCAATTGGGGGCGCAAGCAGCTCGGCGCCTATCTGGGGGCCGACGAGGCTGGCTGGGCGGCCCATGACAGCACGCTCCTGCTGCGGTCGCGCAGCTGGGAGGGCGGTATCCTGGTCGACCAGGGCGCGCAGGACCAGTTCATCGACCTGCTGAAGCCCGAGGCGCTGAGCGCCGCGCTGGCCGAGACCCGGACCCCGCACATGTTTCGCATTCAGCCCGGCTACGACCACAGCTACTATTTCGTGGCGAGCTTCATGGAAGACCACGTGCACTGGCACGCGGAGCGGCTGGCGGGGTAGGGCCGGTTTCTGGCGCATCCGGCCGACGGATCGCCTGCGCTACCAGGGCAGCGCCCGATCAGACCGGATCGCCCATTCATCCGGCGCCAATCCGGCGAAAGTGGGGATCCGATGAAATCGGCCGGAGATTCCCGCTTACGCTGGAATGACTTTGTCGAGCGCAGCGTGATTCAAACGGAACGGACGCTGCATTAGCCGCGGGTCAGCGCCGCCGCCCGGATCTGGCTCATGGTCTGGCGCGGGGTCAGCGCTTCGATGTCGATCGCGAGTTCGAGCACGCCGCCGCCGGCGGCCCGCGCCCGATCGAACGCGGCGGGGAAACCGGCTGTCCCGGTCACTTTCTCGGCATGGAAGCCATAGGCACGGGCGATGGCGACGAAATCCGGGTTCTCGAGCGTCGTGCCGCTGACCCGGCCCGGGTATTCGCGCTCCTGGTGCATGCGGATCGTACCGTAGGTGCCGTTGTTCAAGATCAGCACGATCGGCAGCGCGCCCGCCTGCATGGCGGTGCCGAACTCGGTCATGGTCATCTGGATCTCACCGTCGCCGACGAAGCTGACCACCACGCGATCCGGGGCCCAGAGCCGCGCCGCGATGCCTGCGGGCAGCCCGTAGCCCATGGCGCCGGACTGCGGTCCCACCAGTCGGCCGCCGCCGCCGTGGAGCAGGAACTTGTTCGGCCAGACGGTGAAGTTGCCGGCGCCGTTGGTGACGATGGCATCTTTCGGCAGCGCATTGCGCAGATGGGCCGAGACAGCGCCCATGTCGACCGCGCCCGGCTGCTTCGGGCAGTCGAGCGAGGCCTCGAAGGCGGCCCGCGCCGCGGCGCGCCACTCACCCCAGGGCAGGTTGTTCGGCGTCAGCGCGGCCGCGGCCCGGACGAAGCCGTTCACGCCGGCGTGGATGCCGAGCGCGGGCTGCACGACCTTGCCGATCTCGAGGTCCGAGGGGTGCACATGGACCAGCCGCTGCTTCGGGTCGGGGATGTCGAACAGGGTGTAGCTGTCGGTCTCGATCTCGCTGAAGCCGATGCCGATGGCCAGCACCAGATCGGACTCGCCGATCAGCGCCTTGGTCGAGGCCAGCATGCCGGTGCCCGCGTCGCCCGCATAGTGGGGCGAGCGGTTGTCGATCAGGTCGTGGCAGCGGAACGAGGCCACCACCGGCAGGTCCCAGCGCTCGGCGAAACGCTTTAGCTCGGCGCGGCCCTCGTCAGACCAGCCGCCGCCGCCGACGAAGATCATCGGCCGCTCGGCGCCGGCCAGCAGGGCGCCGACCCGCTCCACCGACACCGGATCGGCGCCGGCCTCGGTGGGCGAGATTCGGCGGCCGGGGGCGCGGCCGGTCCGCTCGGTCAACATATCCTCGGGCAGGCCGATCACCACCGGGCCGGGGCGGCCCGACATGGCCACATGGAAGGCGCGGCTGACGATCTCGGGGATGCGGTCGGGATCGTCGATCTCGACGGCCCACTTGGCGACCGTGCCGAAGAAGTCGCGGTAGCTCACTTCCTGGAACGCCTCGCGGTCGCGCATGGCCCGCCCCACCTGGCCGACGAAGAGGATCATCGGCGAGGAGTTCTGCTTCGCAGTATGCACCCCGATCGAGGCGTTGGTGGCGCCTGGGCCACGGGTGACGAAGGCGATGCCGGGCCGCCCGTCGAGCTTGCCCCAGGCCTCGGCCATGAAGGCGGCGCCGCCTTCCTGCCGGCAGAGCACGAAGCGGATCGAGCAGTCGTGCAGCGCGTCGAGCACCGCGAGGTAGCTCTCGCCCGGCACGCCGAAGGCGGTGGTGACGCCTTGCGTTTCGAGGCAGTCGATCAACAGTTCCCCACCCGTGCGGCTCATGCGTGCTCCCTTTCCGTCGGTTCGACGTGCCGCCATGTTCGACACCGGCGGCGCGGCCAAGTCAACCGGCAGGGACGGGGTGGGGACTGGGCGGCCCGGCCGCGCTATCGAAGCCGGCCGAACGGCACGATCTTGTTGCCGATGTCATGGCCGATGTCGGCGCGGCCGAGATAGGGGATACCCGATACGGCGCACCAGTGCCGGACGACCTCTTCCTCGGTCTGGGCGAAATCGGGCTCGTTCGGCGGGATGGCGCTGCAACGGCCAAGGCGGATGCCCGCGACCTGCCGGACGCCGGGATTGCTGGTGATGTGAAAGAGGGCGCGGTCGATCCGGTACATGTACTCGGCCACCTCCTCGAGCATCAGCACATGGCCGGCGAGATCCGGCTGCAGCGGGGTTCCCAGAAGCTGGCTGAACACGGCGATGTTGAAGGCGGCCGAAGGGACGTTCGCAGAGAGATTGGGCTCCAGCGTGTCCAGCGCACGGCCAGTCAGGAACGAGAGCGCGCGCCCTACCGCCGCCTCGCCGCCGTCTCGCAGGATGTCGGAGGGCATCGGTCCGTGGGCGAGCGCGGGAAAGCCCGCGCCGTACAGCCCGGCCAGCAGGTAGCCCGCGTCACTGTAGCCGAGATATCGCTTGGCCCGCGCGGCGCCGGTCAGCCCGGCGACCGCCGCCGCGGCGATCCGGCACGAGCCATAGCCGCCCCGGGCGAACCACAGGGCGTCGAAGCCGGCGTCGTTGGCGATGTCGAGGAAGGCCCGTGCCCGGGTGTCGTCGTCACCCGCGAAATGCCCGCATGCCTGAAAGCACTGCGGATGGAACCGGAGCTCGATGCAGGGGTCGAGCCGGGCGGCGAGCGCTTCGACCCGCTCAGCGATGCTCCGGTCGATGCGCGACGCGGGCGCCATCACGCCGATCCTGAACCTTGCCTCGGTCACGCGGTCATCTCCTGAATTCGACTTCCTTGTCAGCTCCGGGCGATCGCTATAGTGATCGCCGCATGGACCTAGACAAGCGTTATTTCTTCTGCGGCATCGGCGGCAGCGGCATGATGCCCCTGGCGATGATCCTGCGGGGCCGCGGCTGCACCGTGGAAGGGTCCGACCGCATGCTCGACCAGGGTCGCGTGGCGCAGAAGTTCGACTACCTGCGCGGCAACGGTATCGGGCTCCACCCTCAGGACGGCAGCGGACTGACCGGGTCGGATCAGGTCCTGGTCACCTCGGCGGCGGTGGAGGACACGGTGCCCGATGTCCAGGCGGCCCGCCGGCTGGGCGCCGCGATGACCACCCGCGCGGAATTGCTGGCGGCGCTGTTCAACGCCGCGCCGCGCAGTGTCGCCGTCGGCGGCACCAGCGGCAAGTCGACCACGACGGGGATGGTCGGCTGGATCCTGGATCGGGCCGGGCTGGACCCGACCATCGTCAACGGCGCGGTGATGAAGAACTACGCCCGGCCCGACGCGCCGTTCGCCAGCGCCGTGCTGGGCGCAGGCGGCCCCTTCGTCAGCGAGGTTGACGAGAGCGACGGCTCGATCGCCCTCTACCGGCCGCAGATCGCGGTGCTGACCAATATGGCGCTGGACCACAAGTCGCTGGACGAGCTGCGCGCCCTGTTCCGCGGCTTCATCGCCGCCGCGCCGACCGTCGTGCTGAACCTCGACAACGACGAGACTGCTGCGCTCGCGGCCGGGCTGCCGGACGGCAAGACGATCACTTTCAGCCTGACCGATGATGCCGCGGATATCCGCGCCGGCGCGCTCGAGCCGATGCCGGAAGGCATTGCCTTCGAGGTGACCGAGCGCGCGACCGGCGAGACGGCCCCGGTGCGGCTGCGGGTGCCGGGCGCGCACAACGCTGCGAACGCGCTCGCGGCGATCGGTGCCGCGCGGGCCTGCGGTGTCACGCTCGGCGCGGCCGCCGCGGCGCTTGGCGGCTTCGAGGGCCTGCGGCGGCGGCTCGAGATCGTCGGCACCGCCGGGGGGGTCACGGTGATCGACGATTTCGCCCACAACCCGGACAAGATCAACGCCACGCTGGCCACGCTGCACGGCTTTCCGGGGCGTTTGCTGGTCATGTTCCAGCCCCATGGCTACGGCCCGCTGCGGCTGATGCGGGACGCCTTCACCGACTGCTTCGCCGAGCATCTGCACGCGCGCGACGTGCTGGTCATGCCGGACCCGGTCTATTTCGGCGGCACCGTCACGCGCACGGTCACCAGTCGGGACATCGTCGACGCCGTGCGTTCGCGCGGCCGCGCCGCCCATGCCTTCGCCGAGCGCGCCGCCTGCGGCGACAAGCTGGTCGAACTGGCCCGGCCCGGCGACCGGATCGTGATCATGGGCGCCCGCGACGACAGCCTGACGCAGTTCGCCGAGGGACTGCTCGAAAGGCTGCGGAGCTAGCCTCCAGGGGCGGGCGGGCCGATTGGCTGCCTTGACGCCGCGCCGCGCGGCGGTCGTGCAGCGTCGCCTTGAGCAGAACCGACATAAGCCGTTGACCCTGTTGCCGCCGCCATAGGAAGCTGGCATGGCCACCCGGGGGAGACGCCCATGAACGAACGCCCGAGCTTCACCATCGGCATCGAGGAGGAATACCTCATCGTCGATCGCGAGACCCGCGATCTGGTGCGCGAGCCGCCGGCGGGCTTGCTGGAGCGTTGCAGCGAGCTGCTGGGCGAGCAGGTCTCGCCGGAATACCTGCAATGCCAGGTCGAGGTCGGCACCAGGCCGCACCGAACCGTCGGCGAGGCCAGGGCCGAGCTGGCGGCGATGCGCAAGGGCATCGCCGAGGCGGCGGCCGAATTCGGCTTCGCCCCGATCGCCGCCTCGACCCACCCCTTCGCCGAGTGGCGCAGCCAGACCCATACCCGCAAGCCCCGCTATGACGGGCTGAGGGCCGATCTCGGCGCCGCGGTGCGGCGGCTGCTGATCTGCGGCTGCCATGTGCATGTGGGGATCGAGGACGAGGACCTGCGCATCGACCTGATGAGCCAGGCGGCCTATTTCCTGCCGCACCTGCTGGCGCTTTCCTGCTCTTCGCCGTTCTGGCGCGGCGAGGACACCGGGCTCTCCAGCTACCGCCTGACCGTGTTCGACGCCCTGCCGCGGACCGGGCTGCCGGACACGCTGTCCTCCTTCGGCGAGTACCGCCGGCTGGTCGACAGCCTGGTCAACGCCGGCTGCATCGAGGACGGCACCAAGATCTGGTGGGACATCCGGCCCTCGGCCAAGTTCCCGACCGTCGAGCAGCGGGTGACCGATGTCTGCTCGCGGCTCGAGGACACCGCCTGCGTCGCGGCGATGTTTCAGTCGCTAATGGCCTATCTCTACCGGCTCCGCTCGCGCAACCAGCGCTGGCGGCTCTACCCGGCGACGCTGATCGGCGAGAACCGCTGGCGGGCGCAGCGCTACGGGGTGAAGGGCAAGCTGGTCGATCACGGCCGCGCCACGCTGGCACCCTTCCCCGATCTGGTCGAGGAATGGATCGACATGATCGGCGCCGACGCCGAGGCGCTGGACTGCCGCTCGGAGGTGCTGCACGCTCGCCGGATCGCGCGGGAGGGCAACTCCGCCGACCGCCAGCGGGCGGTCTACGAGAAGGCCGTCGCGGGGGGCGCCGAGCCGCAGGAGGCGCTGCGCGCCGTCGTCGATACGCTGATCGGCGAATTCGTGAGCTGAGGAGAGGAGAATTGCCGTGAGTGCCTATGCCATCGCCCAGATCCTGGTGAACGATCCGGCCGAGTATCAGAAGTATCTCGACGGTTTCGCGCCCGTATTCGCCCGCCACGGCGGCAAGGTGGTTGCCCGCAGCCCGGAGGCCGAGGTGATCGAGGGAGCGTGGGCGCTGCCCCGCACGGTGATCCTGCGCTTCCCGACCGCCGAGGACGCGCACCGCTGGCACGACGACCCCGACTACCAGGCGATCGCTGCGCACCGCCACCGGAGCGCGGAGTGCAACCTGGTGCTGGTGGAGGGGGTCGACTAGCGGCGCCGTGGGGCTGGAGCGGGCGATCGGGATCGAACCGAAGACATTCGACTTGGGGAGCTGAGGAGAGAATCCCGATTAACTTCTGAAAATCAATATACTGCCGTATTCGCGGCGGTGATCATTCAGGCGAAGTGCAGGATGAAAATTCTGGAGCGGGTGAAGGGAATCGAACCCTCGTATGCAGCTTGGGAAGCTGAGAAGGATAATCCAGATTAATCTATTGACTTTCAACATCTTACCATTTTCATAGCAAACGATTTTGCAGGCGATGTGCAGGAAAAAAATTGTCTGGAGCGGGTAGCGGGAATCGAACCCGCTCGTTCAGGCTTGGGAAGCTGACAGGCTACCATTACACCATACCCGCAACGCGCATTCTCGATACTCAGTTAGACGCGCAAGTGCAAGAGGTGGGGCGGTCGCAGATCTCTGGCGCTCGACTAGATGGTCCACCTGGCTATCAGCCGCGACTGCGCGGCCTTTTGCAGAATCTCGGTGAGCGAGGGTGATACGCCGCTTTTGGGCGGAATGAAGCCATTCGCTGCGCTTGGCACGGAGGTCTGGTCAGCGGGACGGAGTCGCCGTTTGCGAAAAACTACGAAGGTCCGGTTCAATCTCGATTGCTGCCGTAGGTGCTATGTCGGCCTCGTGCCACGAGTTACCGTAGCCTATTGGCTGTGGCCCTTGCGGCTCGCACACTCGAACTCTCGCGACCTGAGCAATTCGGCACAGTCCTGCGCTTCAGCCTGTCGTACGATGAAACCCATTGGGAGTTCCGCGTGATACCCCCACAATTCATCACGGATCGCGTGCCGGCCGGTGTGTCCCTCGCTCCGGCCGGCGTCACGGTTCGTCGCGATGAATGGCGCAATGATCCAATACCGAGCCAAGCCCGATGCGAATGTCATGGTCGGTCCATATCTGTCCCGGCTGTGCAAGACCCCGTCGCCTGTCGCACATTGCAGGTGCTGCGCCACTCCCAAAGCACTACCGGAAAATTTCCAAAGCAAACGCCCTTGGCGGGGACGAGTTGCTCCGGCCGAAGGCCCCGGTCAGCGAGCGCCGGTTTCAGTCGACCCGCGTCACAGCAACCTCGACATCCATGCCGAGAAAGGCCGCGCCGTCATGGCGATAGGTTCCGCTCACCGGCACCGCCTGGGCGGGCGAGCGGGTGGTCGCCACGCGGATCAGGTTCGTGTCCGGCCACGATCCGGTTGGTTGGGTCGAACTCCACCCAACCCGCGCCCGGCACGAAGATGTCGGCCCAGGCATGCGTCGAGCCTCCACCCCTGACTGTCTCATCGCCAGCCGGATCGGTGCTCGCGTCGTAGAGATAGCCGGTGACGAAGCGCGCCGCAAAG
Source organism: uncultured Pseudomonadota bacterium (assembly GCA_963700775.1). Taxonomy (GTDB): domain Bacteria; phylum Pseudomonadota; class Alphaproteobacteria; order Rhodobacterales; family Rhodobacteraceae; genus Thermohalobaculum. The sequence goes on along the minus strand of CAVOYU010000006.1, from coordinate 469,385 downwards.
CCGAGGGTGCGGGCCGCCTCCATAAACAGCAGGGCGAAGTCCCGGCACGTTCCACTGGCGGTCGCGATCGTCTCGGCCGGAGACTGCACGCCGCGTGCCACACGGCGGCGGTAGCGAATGGCCCGGTGCACCGCGCATCCCAGCGCGTCCAGCACCTGCAAGCTCCCGGCAGGCAGGTCGGGGATGACCGTGCCGATCCAGCCCTCGACTGTGGCACGGTCCTCCGGAAAGAGCACGGGCAGGAGCGGCGCCAGGTCGATGAGGTCCTCCGGATCGTAGCGGAAGGGATAGGCCCCCGCGTGAAGCTCGATCCGGGGCACCGGCTCGTCCGGACCGTAGCGCCGAAGCTCCAATTCGCTGTCGATCACGAGTTCGTCCGCGCCTTCGGGGAAGGTCAGCAGCGTGACCGAATTGCCGAACGTGTCGAACGCCCAGTGCACATCTGGCAGGGGCGTGACGACCAGGCTGGAATTGAGGATCCGCATGTCGTGGCCGTCGCGCGGGCGGATCATCAGGCGATGCGCGCCGAATGTCACGGCCGATCGTAGGCGTAGCGCGTTCGGTGATGGATGTGGAACGTCCTCATCGTGGCATGACGCGCGGCATGAATTACTCCCGAGGGCTTCGGCCTGCGGACATTTGGCGCGGCGGTCTGGTGGCCTCCGCACACGTCTCCAAGTACGCCGCCCAGATGGCGCGACGGATTCATACCTTGGTCCAGGCTGCGAGGCGATTACGTTGGATCACCCTAAGGTATTGCAGGAAGGACAGCCATGTTAATCCGCATCGGTTTCGAGATCATCGCTCGACTGCAGCAAGAATACCCCGCTCGTTCTGGCCCTGTCGCCGCATCCCTCCTACGGCGGCCGGATCATCGGATCGGATCGGGTTCGGTCCGATCCCGCCGGTGCCGCTGGAGGAGTACGTTGACCCCTTCGGCAACCGGCGCACCCGCCTCGTCGCGCCGGCGGGGCGCCTGACGCTCTGGTCCGACTGCATCATCGAGGACGACGGCGCGCCGGATCCCTACGACTGGAACGCCCGCCAGCACGAAGTTCCGGAGCTGCCGCGGAGACCCTGCAATTCCTGATCGCCAGCCGCTATTGCGACTCCGACGCGCTGGTCGACCGAGGCTTGGGCGCTGTTCGGCGAGACGCCGCCGGGATGGGCCCGGGTCCAGGCGATCTGCAACTGGGTCCACAATCACCTGACCTTCGGCTATCACTTTGGCCGGCCGACCAAGACGGCCGGCGACGCTCATGCGCGAGCGCACCGGCGTCTGCCGCGACTTCGCGCATCTCGCGATAGCGCTCTGCCGTGCCATGAACATTCCGGCCCGCTATGCCAGCGGCTATCTCGGCGACATCGGCGTGCCACCGACTGGATTTGACGATTTCTGTGCCTGGTTCGAGGCTCTTCTCGAGGGGCGCTGGTACATCTTCGATGCTCGCTACAACACGCCGCGGATCGGCCGCGTTCTCATGGTGCGCGGCCGAGATGCCGCCGACGGCGCGATGATCACCTCGTTCGGCAAGTACGACCTCGCGCATTTCAAGGTGTGGACCGAACCGGTGGAAGGCGCTGGCTCCGAGCACGACCTGCAGGACTTGCTCCAGACGCGGCCGGACGCCCCAGCGTTGACCCTAGCGCCAATCGAGAGGCCGCCAGGACCTTAGGGCGTGCCTCCTGGAGGGCGGGCCATTGAACTGGCACATTGACTGACCCGGCCCGTGGAACCTCGATCGTCGGCGACGGTTACCCTGCCGGGACCGGTCACGTGCCTCAGGCGCCTCAATTGACCAGCGCAAGAGCATGACGCGCGACGGCGAACTTCGGCAGAGCTATAGCTTGCTATCGGACTTATCGTTCAGGACGACGCTGAGGAGCGAGCCATGGACCTTGATGGTGCCGTTGTAGTCGATGAAGCCAAGCTTTCGAAACCGGTTCATGAAGAAGCTCACGCGCGATCGGGTGGTGCCGATCATCTCGGCGAGCGTCTCCTGGCTCAGTTTTGGAATGATCGGCTCAGGTTCGATTTCCTTGCCGAAATTTGCCAGCAACAGTAGTACCCGGGCGAGGCGCTTCTCGCTCGAATTGAAGAGATGGTCGACGAGATCTGCTTCGACTCGGACGGAGCGGCTCAGAAGGTGGGCAATGAAAACTTCGGCAAATGCCGGCTCCTCATGGATCACGCGGAGAATCGCAGCCTTGTCCAGCCGCGCGACCGTGCAGGGTGTCACTGCCGAGGCAGTCGCGATCCGCAGTGTCTGCCCTGCAAGGCACCCCTCGCCAAAGAACTCGCGGGCACCAAGGATAGCAACGATCGCCTCCTTGCCATGCTCGGAGATGACCGAAACCTTTACCTTCCCGCGCTGGGTGTAAAAGACCGCGTCCGCGGTGTCGCCCTGATTGAAGACGATCTCGTCCCTGGCGTATGTGCTGATGCTCCGGCCTTCGCCGATCTTGGCGAGGAAGGACTTCGGATCAAATGGCGGCTTGTCATTGGTTGCCAAAGCATCTTGCTCCGTCAGGCGCGCCGCTGGTGGACCGGCTCCACATATAATGTAGCAATCGCAACCAAACATCCAATGTGAGCATTATGGGACAGTGCGCTGCTCCGCACTTGGGCTATTGAACAGCCAGCGAGCAAAAGCATTGCCGCCGTCGCCTGGGCCGCCGCCCGACCGGGTCCAGTGGCATCCGGGCGATCAAACAGGCAACGAGGAAATTCCCATGAACACTCTGAACACATCAGCGACGAGCGCCGCGGACCAGATGAAGGCCGTCAAGGTCGCCTGGGACAAGGCGCCGGCCGGGCCGAAGAAGGACATAGCGCACAAGCACTATGTGGCCGCCGAGAAGGCCATGGCGGCGAAGAACGAGGTCGAGTGCATCCGGGAGCTCGAATCCGCGACCAAGTCGCTTTCGTGATCGTGTGATCTCACCCCCCCATCCCGGCCACTCTGGCCGGGGTGACCTTCGTCTTGCGTGGTTGGGCGGCAATGTTGCGTTCGCCCTGGTTCCCGAAGGGCAGATGGTCAGCGATCGAGTTCATCTTCTGACCGACTTTGCATTCTCATCTGAGCAATTCGATACAGCCAGGTCCGGTGCTTTGCCATAGCTTCACGACGTACAACGCAGCAGCGCTCGATGATCCATCATCACCAACGATGCGTCGTACGCACACAATCTTCACGACGCTTAACCCTGATGGCTTATTGCCGTCACACTAAAAAGTTCTGATGATGGACCAAAACTTTATGAATGAAAGGATACGCTGTGAATAAACGCTCCACATCCATTCTATCCGGTCTTCTGGCCGTACTCGTCGCGACGTCGGTGCTTGTTGCCTGCAACACCACGGAAGGTGCAGGCAAGGATCTTTCGAGTGCTGGCAAGGCGATCTCAAAGAGCGCCGACAAGAACAAGGGATACTGAGCGATGGACAAGGATCGCATCAAGGGTTCGGCAAAGCAGATCATGGGAACCGCCAAGCAAACCGTCGGCAAGGCGCTCGGTGACCCAAAGCTCCAGGAAGACGGCAAGGCCGACGTGCTGGAAGGCAAGGTCCGGAGCGCCGTTGGCGGGATCAAGGACGCGATCCGCGAGGCATGATTGCTCGCGCCGGGCAACCCACCGACGACGGCGGAAACAACGATTGCGAATACATCGTGCTCGACAACCGGCGCGGCAACTACACGGAGTTCAGTGCCTTCGTCGCCAGCGACATCGAGGTCCTGGAGCGCGGCACCAACGGATTCAGCGACATCGCCTATCGCCTGGCAGGGTCGCAGCATCAGGGCGCGCCGCGTTTCGACGGACGCCGATATCGTGGTCGAACCCCCTGGTCATCGAAAAGTCAATGATGGAGTTCGTGGAAGATGAGCCGCAATGTCCTCTATCTCGTCATCGGCGGGCTCGCCGTCGTCGTGGCGGTTCTCGGATACCAGTTCTACCAGGACCGGCAGAACGCCACCGGTGTCGAGATCAAGATCGGTGACGGCGGCGTCTCGATCGAGAAGAAGTAGCTCCCCCCTTTTCGGATCGACGCTCTTGGTCGGAGATGACCGGACGTCCGCCTGCCTAACAGCTTCACAGTCTGACGCGCGCCGAGAGGGCTGCGCGGCCAGACCCGATCCAAGGAGAGGCTACCATGTCACTAGGGCTGATACTCATAATCATCCTGATCATATTCCTGCTCGGTGGCTTCAGCGGCCGTTTCGGCGGCTACGGCTACGGCTACGGGCACGGCGGCATCGGCGGCATCGGGGTCATCCTGATCGTCCTCGTCGTGCTGGTCGTCACCGGCCGGCTGTGAACTGACCGCTCTCCACCAAAGCGGGAAAAATCCAGACTTGAGCAGTTCGGAACATTCATCGGCTTCCACGGGGCGTATCTTCTCCAATGTTACGCATTCCGCATGATTCCCCCCGGATCCCTTGTGGAAGGCGCGCCGGCCGGAGCGCCCCGCCCCGGCCGGCATCAAGGATGGTCGCGAAGAATTGAGCAGTTGTCCGATATCCCTCCGATCCCGAGACGATCGCCGTCTGCACCGGCCGGTCACAGGAAATCAGTGCCGGTCGCCGAGGAGCATGTCGGGGCATAGGTTGAAATGATGGACACCGCGGCCGAGGGTCTATCCGTCGTCCTCCTCGATCGCAATCTATCGGTGATCTCCGCAAATCGCTCCTTCTACCGGGCATTCAGAGTGAGCCGTCGGGATATTCGTGGGCGCTCGCTCTGTTTGCTGGGCGAGGGCTACCCAAATATGTGCTCGTTGCTGACGCAGCTTGAAAGCCTCGCCAGACGGAGCGTGGTCGTTGAACCATGCGAAGTGAAGATGGACATAGTTAGCGTCGATCGACGTACGATGCAGGTGAATGCGCGCAAGATCGTCTGCGATCACGAATTCCAGGACAAGATCGTCGTCGTCTTCGAGGACATCACCAACCGGCGGGCCGATTTGCCCGCCGATGCGGACAACTGGCGCAGCTACAAGGTTGACCACGATGCGCTCGTATCTCGCCGCCCGGTCTGACTACAGCCGAGCGGAATTTCTCTCTGACGTGGCGGTTCAGGTGGCCGGGCTGTTGACGGCGCTGGTGGCGGTACCGATTCTGGTCATGCTGAGCACGGTCTGGCGCACGGATCCATACGCAACTCTGAGTACGCTGATCTACGGCGCGACGCTGATTACCATGCTGCTTTGCTCGACCCTCTACCACATCGCGCCAATCGGCAACTCGAAGCATTTGCTGCGTCGTCTCGACCGCTCTGCAATCTACTTCACGATCGCCGGCACATATACGCCATTCGTTCTCCTGTCAGATGGACATGGCGTGCCTCTGCTGGCCGGGTTGTGGGGGGCGGCGACGGTTGGTGCGATACTCAGATTCGTGGAACCTGATCGCTACCAGTGGATCTCCTTCGGGCTTTATCTCACGATGGGCTGGGCCGGCATCTTGGCAGGCGGCACGATATTCGCCCAGCTCTCGTCGCCGGTCATGGCACTTATCCTCACCGGAGGCATCCTTTACACGGTGGGCACGATATTCTTTCTCGTTGAAGTCCTGCCTTTCCACAACATGATCTGGCATGCGTTCGTGCTGATCGCCAGCGCGGCGTTTTTTGCCGCGGTCACGCTCCATTTGGCAGATACCTCAGCGCGCGTGTCGATCGCCGTTCAGTGAGAGAAATGGCCGTCGCCGCTGAGTGCGTCGGTGTCCGCCTCGATGGGGTTGGATGACGGCATCGGGTCAGGAATACGCCTCAGCGCGCGCTTACAGAGCGTCCGGGTCTCCCCAGATTTCTGCCGTTCGAACACGGCGCAGCATCGCGCAGTTTCGGGCTCTGATCTGCCGTTCGCTACATTGGGCCCGAAGGTCTGCTGTCGCCCGGTCGTGACGGCCTTCTTCAAGCCAATCCACCTCCTGGGGATTGGAACTGATTGCCCTGTGAGACACGGTCGCCGAGCATCATTCGATGATACGTTTCGCGATCCAGACGGTATGACGCGAGCCGCGTTTCGAGTGTGCGGCGCGGACTGTCGTCGAGCTGGTTTCGAACCCACAACGCGACAGCCGTCGTGAAAAGTCTGGGTCGGGTATCGCAGACCGGACTGCGAGAACGCCTCCGGGGGTCAGCGCCCGTCTTGCCGCACGCAGGCCAGCTTCGCCATAAAGCGCATTGTTACCGGCACGGGCCAGGCCGTCCGGACTGTTGTCGACGTCAAGCAAAATTGCGTCGAACGCTGCCGTCGACTGGCGGATCACGGTGCCGACGTCGCCAGTTCTCAATTCGACTCTAGGGTCCAGGAGGCAGTCGCCGAACACGTCGGCCATGTGTTCCGTCGCCCACGCGATAAGCTCGGGCACTATTTCTGACACGATAAGGCGAGCATCGAGCCCACGACAGCTTGCGCGGCGCGGAGCGTGAAGCCCATGCCGAGCCCGCCAATAAGAATGCAGGGCGCCTGCCGTCCGGCCAGGCGATCCACAGCCAGCACAGCGAGCGCCTCTTCCGATGCGCCGAGCCGGCTGTTCATCAGCTCGTTGCCGTCGTCGAGACGCATGGAAAACTCCTTGCCTCGACGCAAAAGCCGCAGCGTGGCGCCTTCCGGCATTGTTGCCGTCGCCAGATGTATCCACGGCAGCATCCAGACGGCCCCTTTGACGAAAGTTATCCCCCGGGTATCCGATCAATGGGCGCAAGTGAAGGACCGGCATCAGCAACGTACCCTGCGGCTGCGTGCGTTCTGTCAACTTCCCTCTGGATCCCGTCGCTCCGCATCAATTCGATCGAGCAAGGTCGAAAGCCTGAAACACCGCGGCCTCAAGCTCGGCTACAGGCAGCGAAGCCAGATCGATGATCTCGTTTCTCAACCGAATGATCTTGGTCGCCCGCCGCATGATCCCTTCCATGGCACCGCGGCCGACGATTTCGGCAGTCATCAGCCAACCCTCTGCGATTGCGAGCGCGAGCGGCTGATTTCCTCCGATCGACGGGCGCTTAAGTTCGACGATGACGAGCTCCTGCGCTGGCTCGATACGCAAGCCGGCTCGATCGCCAATTCGGGCAGCATCAGATACAAGGACGCCTGCGCGAACGGATCGATCGACACCGAGACGGGCCGCGCGATCCCGGCCTATTTCGTGCTGGTGACGCGGGACATGTCGGCCAGCATCACAATTCCTGGGACGACGTCGTCGACGAGGTCGGCGGCAACATCTACTACTGGGGCGACGCGAAGTTCTCCGCGCGCGACCGGTTCTTCAACCAGTTTCCCGGGAACGCCCGGTTCGAAGCCACCAACAATGCGAGGCTGGCCGGGCGGACAGGGATCTACCTCCGATCCTGCACTTCAGCAAGCAGCGCACGGATATCTGAGTTCAATGGCCTATGCGCCTCTCGGATGTCCGGCATGCATGGTTCGAGGATCACGGGCATCCCGTGAAGAACCTGCGGATCCTCCTCTCGATCCTCGATGCGGAATCCGTCCGGCCGAATGGCTGCGCGAGAAGTCGTCAACCCGGATCGCGCCGGAACCGATCGGCGCCTTGCCCCGAAGGCCTGGCTGAGCGCACTGAGCGGGCGGATCGAGCGCAGGCAGACATGGTCATCCAGGATCCGGTCGCGGGAACAGCAGGTCCCGGCGAGCGGATCTGACGATCAGCGTGTTCTCGAGTTGCGCCGGGCCAATGAGATCCTGCGCAAGGCCAGCGCGTATTTTGCCCAGGCGGAGCTCGACCGCCGGTCCAAGCCATGATCGCCTTCATCGATGATCATCGGGACGTCTACGGGGTCGAGCCGATCTGCCGCGTGCTGCCGATCGCCCCGTCGACGTACTACCTCCATGTCGCCCGCCGGGTCGATCCCGGGCGGGCCTCGGCCCGGGCGCGGCGCGACGCAGTGTTGCGCGAGGAGATCAAGCGGGTGTGGGAGGAGAACTTCCGGGTCTACGGGGTCCGCAAGATGTGGCGACAGCTGAAGCGGGAGGGCGTCGAGGTGGCGCGCTGCACGGTGGCCCGGCTGATGTCGGCAATGGGCCTCGAGGGGGCGGTGCGCGGCAAGCCCGTGCGCACGACGGTCTCGGACAGCTCGGCCCCGTGCCCGCGCGACAAGGTGAACCGCCAGTTCCGGGCCCCGGCGCCGAACGTGCTCTGGGTGAGCGACTTCACCTACGTCTCGACCTGGGCCGGGTTCGTCTATGCCGCCTTCGTCATCGACGCCTTCGCCAACCGCATTGTCGGCTGGCGCGTGTCGCGCTCGGCGAAGACCGAGCTCGTGCTCGATGCCCTCGAACAGGCGCTCTGGGCCCGGCAGCCCGGGCGCCAGGGCGGGCTCGTGCACCACAGCGACCGCGGCGTGCAGGGCGGATTCAAACGGTCGTCGCAACACCCTGAACGAGGAGGTTGCGATGAGCATTCGAAAGCGGCGGTCGGATCGATCTGGACGAGCGCCTTTACCGTCACCGGGTCGACCGCCGGTGGCGGGACGCGATGAGCGACGACGGTTTTGGTCGGCGATAGCAGCCGGGATGAGCAGCGAGGATGCCGCGGTCGAGGCCGGTGTGTCACAGCCTGTAGGGACCAGATGGTTCCGAAAGGCAGGCGGCATGCCCCCAGCGATGTTCAGATCCTCGGCAAAGCCGCTCTCGGGGCGGTATCTGTCGTTGGTGGAGCGCGAGGAGATTGCGCTTCTCCGGATACAGGGCCATTCCATGCAGGAGATCGGGCGCCGGCTCGGCCGATCCGCCTCGACGATCTCTCGTGAGCTGCGGCGCAACGCAGCCACCCGCAGCGGCGGGCTGGAGTATCGCGCGACGACCGCCCAGTGGCATGCCGAGCGATCAGCCCGTCGCCCCAAACCGACCAAGCTTGCGCTCAATGCGACCTTGCACACTTATGTGGAGGAGAGGTTGGCCGGCGTCGTCCTGGCTCCGAGCGGCGTTGCCGTTCCCGGCCCCGCCGTGTCCTGGAAGGGCCGCCGGCATGGCCAGCGACAGGATCGGCGATGGGCCAGGGCATGGAGCCCGGAACAGATCGCCCGGCGCCTGCCAATCGACTTCCCGGGCGACAAGACGATGCGCATCAGCCACGAAGCCATCTATCAGGCACTCTTCGTCCAGGGCCGAGGAGCGCTACGCCGAGAACTCACGGCCTGTTTGCGAACAGGGCGGGTATTGCGAGTGCCGAGGGCGCGCGTACGCAGGCGCGGCAAGGGGTTCGTCTCGCCGGAGATCATGATCAGCCAGCGTCCTGCCGAAGCGGCCGACCGAGCGTTGCCAGGGCACTGGGAAGGAGACCTCATCCTGGGTCTTGGTAGCTCGGCAATCGGTACGTTGGTCGAGCGCACGACGCGCTTCACGATGCTGCTGCATCTTCCCCGCCTTGCGGGCCACGGTGACGCGCCACGCACGAAGAACGGGCCTGCGCTCGCTGGCCATGGCGCCGAGGCTGTGCGCGACGCGATCACGCGCACCATCATCACGTTACCTGACGAGCTGCGCCGGTCGTTGACCTGGGATCAGGGAACCGAGATGGCCCAGCATGCGCGTCTAAAGATCGATGCGGGCGTCCAGGTCTACTTCTGCGATCCCCAAAGCCCGTGGCAGCGCGGCACCAACGAGAACACTAACGGCCTGCTGCGTCAGTACTTCCCGAAAGGCACTGATCTGAGCGCTCACAGCGCCGAGGAGGTCGCCGCCGTGGCAACAGCCCTCAACGCCAGACCGCGAAAGACGCTCGGCTGGAGAACGCCAGCGGAGGTCCTTGACGAGTGGCTAATGCAGGTGAACAAAATCCGTGTTGCGACGACCGTTTGAATCCGCCCAGTACCTCTCGATCCGCTACACCGAGCGCCTGGCCGAGGCCGGGATCGAGCCCTCGGTCGGCAGCGTCGGCGACAGCTACGACAATGCGCTCGCCGAGACCATCAACGGCCTCTACAAGACCGAGGTGATCCATCGGCGCGGTCCCTGGCGGAGCCTGGAAGCCGTGGAACTCGCCACGCTCGAGTGGGTCGACTGGTTCAACAACCGCCGCCTCCTCGAGCCGATCGGCAACATCCCGCCGGCCGAAGCCGAGGCACGCTTCTATGCCCAATCCCGAGAGCTCGCTATGGTGGCGTGCCTCAAACCAACCAGCCTCCGGGAAATCCGGGGCGGTTCAGATCAACGATTGCGCATGGTCAGACAAGCAGCCCCAGCACGCCGAAAGCAGCGCCAGGTGGCCTCCTCCCTGAAGCGTTCCAAGTGCAGGCCAAGCTATTGCAATAGCTTGTGGAATCACTCGAACTCGTCTCCGACAGATCGCGTTCTCTGAACGGTTCGTCGCGTACTTGCCGCGTCGCAGGGTGCCGATGGGGCGTCGATCCGACTTGGAGATTCAGATCAACCTCAACCGCCCGTCAGATTTTTTGATTGCCCTGACCTTAACAATTGGCTCAAGAAACTTGAATGGGAGTCAATCTGCGGGACGTGCGGCATGACGGTGACCGAGTCGGCGGGTTTGGGAGCGCGGTTGCGTCATTTTCGCAAGATCCGCGGCTTCACCATGAAACAGGTTGCCGAAAGGGTCGGCTGCACCGAGAGCATGGTTTCAAAGCTCGAGAACCAGCGCGCCACCCCGTCGCTGCCGATGCTGCGCAGGCTGACCACGGCGCTCGAAATCAACATCTCGATGCTGTTCGCCGACGACACGGGCGACGAAGTCGTGAGCCGCCATGGTCAGCGCCCCCGCGTCGATACCGATCCGCTCAGGAGTGGCCCTGGCGTGACCCTGGAGCGCCTGGTTCCACATCATCCGAGCTCGCTGCTCCAGGCCAATGTACACATCATTGCGGCGGGCGGGTCCAGTGACGGGCTCATCACCCATGTCGGCGAGGAGATGGGCTATCTGCTCGATGGCCTGCTCGAACTCGAGGTGAATGGCCAGAGATTCGTCATCCGGCCTGGCGAACTCGTTCCATTTCCGGTCCGAGCTTCCGCACGGCTACCGGAACCTGGGGTCGACCGAGGCGCGGGTGCTCTGGGTGAATACCCCCCCGACATTCTGACCGCGGCTGGCTGATCGGGAACGCAAAGCGACACTGCCATTCAAGTAGCTTGACCTGTAATCGCGATCCTTGTTAGCTCGCATGGTCTGCGCCGTTACCTGGCCCCTGGCATGTATCCGCGACGAGGTGAGGTTCTGGCGAGAGGGAGGTCGCACAGCCATGACATCTCCGGGAGAAGCCAGCACGGTCGTAGCGTGCCTTCAGTTCGAACCGGTCGTCGGCAATCTCGAAGAAAATATCGGCAGGGGCACCGAGCTCATTGAGCAGGCGGCAGCCGACGGAGCGGACCTGATCGTGCTCCCGGAACTCAGCGACTCAGGGTATGTTTTCGAAACCCGCGAAGAGGCATATTCCCTCGCCAGAACGGCATCCGATGCGAAGTCCGTCCGCGCCTGGGGCGACCAGGCGGCGAAGCACGGGATCCACATCGTCGGAGGCTTTTGCGAGCGTGACGGCGAGGCGCTCTACAACAGCGCAGCGATCGTCGGTCCCGGCGGGCTGGTCGGCGTCTACCGCAAGAATCACCTGTGGGGAGCCGAGAACCTGTTCTTCGAGCGCGGCAATCTCGGCTTCCCTGTCTTCACCACCCGGATCGGCCGCATCGCGGCGCTGATCTGCTATGACGGCTGGTTCCCTGAGGCCTGGCGGCTCTGCGCGCTCCAGGGCGCCGACATCGTCTGCGTCCCGACCAACTGGGTGCCGATGCCTTCGCAGCCCGAAAACCAGCTCGCCATGGCGAACATTCTGTGCATGTCGGCGGCGCACAGCAACTCGGTGTTCGTCGCCGCCGCCTGCCGGACCGGCACGGAGCGCGGCCAGCCCTTCATCGGCCAGAGCCTGATCGTGAGCCACACTGGCTGGCCACTGGCCGGGCCCGCGGGCAAGACCGAGACGCGGATCCTGATGGCCGAGTGCAACCTGTCCGAGGCAAGACGCCGTCGCACGCTCAACGACTTCAACCAGGTCATGCGCGACCGAAGGGCCGACGTCTATGGCGAGATGCTCGGCTCCGACGCGCGACCGGGCTGGTACTGAGTTTCCCTCCCGCCACCCCCACCAACAGGAGACAATCACGATGAACTGGAAGCACACGGCGACAGGCCTCGCTCTTGGCGCATTGCTCGCAGGGCACGCGCTGGCCGCCGACGCCCCGATCAAGATCGGCATCCCCGTCGGTCTCAGCGGCGCCAATAGCGTCGTCGCGCCTTCGGTCGTGCAATCGGCCGAGCTCGCGGTCGAGGAGATCAACGCGGCGGGGGGCATCCTCGGCCGCAAGGTCGAGCTGGTGGTTGCCGATGACGGGTCGGGCGCCCAGGGCGCTCAGCGCGCCTTCGACAGCCTGGTGAACCAGGACAAGGTAGACGTGCTGATCTCGATGGAGACCAGCGCCGCCCGCAACGCCGGGCTGCCCATCGTTAACCGCGGCAAGGTCCCGTTCATCTACACCTCGTTCTACGAGGGCCGGTCCTGCTCGCCCTGGCTCTATGTTAATGCCTGGGTGCCGGAGCAGCAGGTGGCGCCGATCGTCGATCACTTCATGAAGGAGTTCGGCGCCAAAAGCTTCTTCTTGGTCGGAAGCGACTACGCGTTCGGGCGCGGCATGCTGGAGTTCACGCGCCAGTATGTCGAGAGCCAGGGTGGTACCGTCCTTGGCGAGGAATATCTGCCGATGGACGGGTCTGACTGGACCGCCATCATCTCCAACCTGAAGGCGGCCGGACCTGACGCGCTGATCACCTCGACCGCGGGCGGCGCGCCCAACGTGACGCTTACCAAGCAGCTCCGTGCCGCCGGCGTCGAAATTCCGTACGGCAACCTCGCGGTCGACGAGGGCACCGCCAAGGCGATGGGCGCGGACGCCTCGGGGATCTTCATCTCGGCGTCCTACATCACCAGCATCCCGAGCGCCGAGAACCAGGCCTTCCTGAAGGCGATGGAAGCGAAGTTCGGTTCCGACCTCAAGACGCCGAACGACCTTTCGGTGCCGCAATATGAGGGCGTCTATGCGTACAAGGCGGCCGTCGAGAAGGCGGGCACAACCGATCCGCAGGCGGTGATCGACGCGCTCGACGAGGTCGCGTTCACGGGGCCGCGCGGCACGATCCAGATGAGCAAGCAGCGCCACGCGCCACTGACCATGTACCTCGGCCAGGTCCAGGAAGACGGCTCGGTCAGCGTGATCCAGAGCTTCGAGAACGTCGATCCGGGCGAGCAGTGCCCGAACCTGAACTAACCTCTCCGGGCGGGGGCGATGCCCCCGCCCACCTCTTTGCGGCAGGGCGAGCGCATGGGAATCCTTTTATTCGACATCGCGTCGACCGCCGCCATCCTCTTCGCGGTCGCGGCGGGTCTCATGATGATCCTCGGTGTCATGAAGCTCATCAACTTCGCCCACGGAGCGTTCCTCACCATCGGTGGCTATACCGCGTATCTCACGACGGCCGCCGGGATCTCGCCCTGGACATCCGCGCCGATCGCACTCGTCGTCGGCTTTGCCTGCGGCCTGGTGATCGAGCGGCTGATCGTCCGCCCGCTCTATGACCGCCCGCTCGACGCCATCCTCGCGACCTGGGGCCTCGGCATCGTCATCGTCCAGCTGATCACCCTCGGCTTCGGCCGCGAGGTGCAGTTCGCGGCCAGCCCGATGAGAGGTACGATGGAGGTCTTCGGCCTCGCCTATTCCTCGTACCGGGTCGCCGTGACGGTGATCTCGGTCGTCATCGCGCTGGCGCTGACCGCGCTGCTCTACTTCACCCGCTTCGGGCTCAACGCCCGCGCGGTGATCATGAACGAGGGGCTGGCGCGTGGCCTCGGAATCGACAGCAACCGGGTGCGCGCGATCACCTTCGGGCTTGGCGCCGGCCTAGCCTGCGCTGCCGGCGCCCTGATCACGCCGCTGCTCTCGGTCGACCCAAACATGGGGCTGCCCTGGCTCGTCAACTCGTTCATGCTGGTGCTGGTCTCGGGCGTCTCGATCCCGAGCCTCTTTGTCGCAGCGCTGATCCTGGGCGGCGCGCAGGTCGTGGTTTCGACCTATGTCAGCCCGATCCTCGGCGGCCTGACCATCGTGGTGCTGGCGGCGCTCATCCTGCGGATAAACCCGCGAGGGCTCGGCCTTGCCTGACGGGGCCAACCGGCGGCGGATGCACCGCACCCTGGCAATCGGTACCGTCACGGCGCTGGCTGTGATCGCCACGGCGCCGTTCTACCTGGACACCTTCACCATCAACGTGCTGATCCGGGCCTTCTTCCTCGCGGCGCTGACCATGACCGTGGACGTGCTGTGGGGCTACACCGGCATCCTCACCTTCGGCCAGTCCGCCTTCTTCGGCATCGGCGCCTATGCCTGCGCGCTGGTGTTCAGCCATTACGGCTTCGGCCCGGGCTGGGCGATCGGCGCGCTCGGCCTCGGCATCGTAGCCGCCGTGGTGGTGGCCGCGCTGGTCGGGCTGGCTCGCCTTCTACCACGGCGCCTCGCCGCTCTACGCCTCGATCGTGACCCTCGCGCTGCCGATTGTCGTGGTGCAGATCATCTTCTCGGGCGGGCGCTTCACCGGGTCGTCCAGCGGGCTCTCGGCCTTCCCGACCTACTACTGGGATGTCGAGGTCTGGTTCTGGATCGCCGGCGCCTACCTCGTGCTGGTCACGGTGATCGGCTGGCTGTTCGTGAAGAGCGATTTCGGACGGCTGCTGATCGCGATCCGCGAGAACGAGGAGCGCTGCGCCTATCTCGGAATCCCGGTCTCGCGCATCAAGGTCGTGCTCATGATGGCATCTGCCGCCATCGGCGCCGGCGCGGGGTTCGGCTACGCCGCCTTCACCAATGTGGTGGCGCCCGAGCTGGCCGGGTTCCTGCTCGGCACCGAGCTCCTGATCTGGACCGCGCTCGGCGGCCGCGGGACCCTGATCGGGCCGGTCCTCGGCGCCATCGGCATCGACGTGACCTCGTCCTACCTGTCGGGCTCGCTGCCGTTCTACTGGAAGCTGCTCGTCGGCATCGCCTTCGTCGCGGTGATCGTGCTGCTGCCCCGGGGGCTGGCGCCGGTCTTTACCTCGGCGTGGCGGTGGGCCGGCGGGCTGGTCGGGAGATCGGAAGCCGCGGCAGAGACCGCAGTGACGCTCGTGCCCACCGCGTCGCGGACGCTCGGAGCGGAGACGGGCGTCCCGCTCCGGACCGAGGCGCTCTCCCGCCACTACGGCAGCCTCCGTGTCCTCGAGGGGATCGGCATCGAGGGCCGCCGCGGCGAGATCCTGAGCATCGTCGGTCCCAACGGGGCCGGAAAGACCACGCTGATGCGCTGCGTCTCCGACGGCGGAGAGCGCTCGGGGGGCAAGGTCTTCGTCAACGGGACCGACATCGGGCGCGGCGCGCCGCAGAGCGTGGCGGCGCTGGGCGTTGGCCGCAGCTTCCAGAACACGAGCCTGTTCGACACTCTCACGGTCGGCGATTGCCTGATGCTGGCGCGTTACCCGATTGACGGCGCATGGGCGCTCTCCCGCCGGACCGAGGTGCGGCTCCCGGAGCCCGCGATGGAGATCCTTCGCGCGACCGGGCTCGACCGGGCGCTCTCGACCCAGACCCAGTATCTTTCCCACGGCATGAAGCGCGGCCTCGAGCTCGCGATGGTGCTGGCGACCGAGCCGAGCGTGCTGCTGCTCGACGAGCCGACCGCAGGTCTGACCCGCGCCGAGCGGGCGGCGATCGGCCACGTCCTGATGCGCCTGACCCGCGAGCACGGCCTGTCCGTGCTGCTGATCGAGCACGATCTGGACTTCGTGCGCGAGATCTCGTCACGCATCGTCGTACTGCACCAGGGAACGCTGCTGATGGAAGGCACGGTCGCCGAGGTGATCGCATCCGAGCTTGTCCGTGCCGTCTATGCTGGTCACGATGCGGGGCAGGTGACATGAGCGCGCAGCCCATCCTCGCGGTCGAGGGCATTTCGGCCGGCTACGGTGCCGCAGTCGTTGTGCGCCAGGTCTCGCTCGCGCTCAGGCGTGGCGAGATCGTCGCCGTGCTCGGCAAGAACGGCATGGGGAAATCGACGCTGCTCAAGACGATCATGGGGTTTCTCGCCGCCGTGGAGGGCCGTGTCCTGCTCGACGGGGCGGACGTGACCGGCACTCCGCCGCACCGAATGGCGCGGAGCGGTATCGCCTATGCGCCGCAGGAATACACGATCTTCCAGGACCTGACGGTCGAGGAGAACCTCCGCCTGGGCGTGCCCTCCGACGGGCTGTTCCGCGAGCGGCTCGCGGGGCTGGCGGAGATGTTCCCCCGAATTGCCGAGCGCCTGCGCCAGCGGGCGGGCACCCTGAGCGGCGGCGAGCAGAAGATGCTGCTGATGTCCCGCGCCGTGCTGGCTCGGCCGCGGATCATGCTGATTGACGAGATCTCCGAGGGGCTGCAGCCGACCATGGTGCGCCGGATGGCCGAGGTTCTCCGCCAGTCGCAGCGGGAGCACGGGACGGCGATCCTGCTCGTCGAGCAGAACCTGGCTTTCGCGCTGTCGGTCGCCGACCGGTACGCGGTGCTGAAGCTCGGCGAGATTGTCGAGCAGGGCGCGGCGGGCGATGCGACGGCCGCCGAGGCCCTGGCGGGGCATCTCACGGTCTGAGCGGGAGGGATTCATGGACGCCGGCTGGTGTCACACCTACTCGATCGTCGGGCGCTGCCAGCGGACGGGCGAGCTGGGTGCGGCCGTTGCGTCCGCCGTGCCGGCGGTCGGCGCGATCTGCCTCTACCTGCGCCCCAGTGTCGGCGCCGTCAGCACCCAGTCCTGGGTGAACCCTTACCTCGCCCTGAAGATCCTCGACGCGATGGCGGGCGGGCAGGGGGCCGAGGCCGCGCTGGCCGGCGCCCTCGCCAGCGACGGGGCCACCCAGTTCCGCCAGCTCGGCGCCATCGGCGCGTCGGGGCCGGGAGTGGCCTGGACCGGCGTCGAATGCACCGGCTGGTGCGGTCAGGCGACGGGCGGGGACTACGCTGCCCAGGGCAACATGCTGACCGGTCCCTCGGTGGTAGAGGCCATGGAGCGCGCCTTCCTCGGATCGGGGGGCGAGCCGCTGGAGGAGCGGCTGATGCGCGCCCTCGAGGCGGCGCAGGCCGCCGGCGGCGACAAGCGGGGGCGCCAGTCGGCGGCGTTGGCGGTCATCGGGTCGGAGGATTATCGCCGGGTCGACCTGCGCGTCGACGAGCATGCCGCGCCCATCGCCGAGCTGCGCCGGGTCTTCGATGTGGCCGGGGCCCAGCTCGCACCCTTCGTGCAGGGCATGCCGCGCAAGGGATCGGCCGCGGCACCCGCCCCGGCGCATGTCACCGATATGCTGCTGCGCCCGCCCCCGGACCGTCCCGGCGGCGGCGGCTCGCGCGAACCGTGATCGGAGGATGCGATGGCAGACGAGCTTCCGGACCCGAGAAAGCTGACCGGCCTCGATCTCGACGCGGCCCGCTTTGCAGAGGTCGTGGCGGCCTTCGAGACGATCCGGAGCGAGATCGAACGCCTGCGCAGCCTCGATCTCGAAGAGACGCATCCCGCGGTCGTGTTCCGGCCGGTTGGCGCCCGGAGCGGCCGATGAGCGGGCTCGATCGGCCTTGGGAGCTGTCCATCGGCGAGCTCGCGCCGGCGATCCGCGAGCGGCGGCTGTCGCCGGTCGACCTCCTGGATGCCTGTCTGGAGCGCATCGGGCGCCACGACGCCGTGCTCGGTGCCTTCGTCCACCTGTCGGCGGAGGCCCGCCGCGAAGCGGAGCGCGCGTCGCGCGAGATCGCCGCGGGGGATTGGCGGGGACCGCTCCACGGCGTGCCAATCGCGGTCAAGGACAACTACACCACCGCCGGGATGCCGACCCGTGCGGGCACCGATGTGAGCGCGGTCGACTATCCGCGCGTCGATGCGCACTCCGTTGCCCGGCTGCGGGATGCCGGCGCCGTGCTGATCGGCAAGACGCGGATGCACGAGTTTGCCTGGGGCACCGAGACGCCGGGGACGCGCAATCCCTGGGACACCGACCGGGTGCCCGGCGGCTCGAGCGGCGGGTCGGGCGCGGCCGTGGCCGCCGGGCTCGCGGCGGCGGCGCTCGGCTCGGACACCGGCGGCTCGATCCGCATACCGGCGAGCCTCTGCGGCTGCGTCGGCCTGAAGCCGACCTTCGGGCTGATCGGGCGCAGCGGCATCGTTCCGCACAGCTGGTCGCTGGACCATGCGGGGCCGCTCGCCAGTTCGGTCGCCGACGCGGCGTTGCTGACGCGGGTGATGGCCGGGCACGATCCGGCGGATCCGGGGTCGGCCGACACGGCGCTGGACAACTGGGACGCCGCGATCGCGTCGGGTGCCGGGGGCCTACGCGTCGGTCTCTGCCGCAACCATTTCTTCGAGGGGCTGACAGCCGAGGTCGAGCGCTCGGTCGAGGCGGCCGTCGGCGCGCTGGGCCGGGCCGGCGCGCAGATCCGCGAGTTCGAGGCCCCGGAACTCGCCTATGGCCTCGGCGCGATCTTCGCGATCGAGCTCGCCTCCTCCACCTCCTACCACGCGCGGCGGTTGCGCGAGGGCAGGGTGGCAGGCTTCACCCCCGATGTGCGGCTCCTGGTCGAGATGGGGCGCCTCGTCTCCGGTGCCGACTACCTTCAGGCCGAGCGGTTCCGCCGGCGCCTCGGCGAGCGGTTCGCGGCCCTGTTCTCCGAGGTGGACGTGATCGTCTCGCCGACCATGCCGCTCACTGCCTGGCGGGTCGGCGAGCGCGAGGTGCAGATCGGCGCGCGCGCCGAGAGCGTCCTGGCCGTGTCCTGGCGGCTGACCTATCCCTGGAACCTGCTGGGCGCCCCGGCGGTCAGCCTGCCTTGCGGGCGGGACACTAATGGATTGCCGATCGGCGTCCAGGTCGCCGGCCCGGCGTTCGGCGAAGCCAATGTCCTCAGATGCGCCGCGGCGATCGAGCGGGCATCGGGCGGGCCGATGCCGAAAGCGCGGCTCGGGTGATCGGGGCGATGAGCTACGAATTCAAATCCAACGGTCTCCGGCAGCGATCAAGGACCGAGTGCCGGTCGGACCGTGGGGCGGCGCGCAGCTCCGGAGACGGCGGGAACCGCCGTGGCCGGTGTCGAGGCGTCACCGGCGGTGCGGCAGGTGCCGTGCGTCGGATGGTCGGTCCGTCACTTCAACAAGCATCGGGAGTCCACTCGCTATGAACAACAGTTCCGTATGGTCACGTCGCGACACCCTCAAGCTCGCGCTGGCGGCCGGGGGATCGGCCGCTTTTCTCGGACGGTCGGCCCGCGCGCTCGCGGCCGGCGGGACCGTCAACTTTGCCGATATCGGTGTCGGCGACCCCGCCGGCGACTGGTCGCGCTATACGGCGGCCAGCGGCTATGGCGTCAACCTCGTCTCGATCGGCAATGCGCCCTCGGCCATCCTAAACGTGCTGATCGCCGGCGGCGGCACCGGCACATACGACATTATCAACATCGTGGGCGGCATGCAGAAGCCGCTGGTCGACAACGACCTGATCGAGGAACTCGACACCTCGAAGATCCCGAACTGGGCCAAGAACAAGAACATCGACGAGTTCCTGGGCAAGGGCGCACCCGGCTTCCAGTTCATCGGCTACAACGACAAAATCTACGGCTGCCCGACCGTGCTGCAGGGCGACTCCTTCGCCTATCTTCCGGAGAAGACCGGGCCGCTCAATTCCTACTCCGCGATGTTCGACCCGCAGTTCAAGGGTTACGTCGCGCTCGAAGACAACTACACCACCGCGGGTCAGAAGACCGCACTCTACCTCAAGTACTCCGGCAAGGCCGACATCAAGAACCCGGACGACATGACGGCGGAGGAGTTCACGACCGTCATCGATTTCCTGATCGAGCAGAAAAAGGCCGGCCAATTCCGGGTGATCTGGAACAGCTTCCAGCAGGCAGTCGACCTGATCGTCAACAAGGAGGTCTATGTCATCGACTGCTGGGAACCGATGGTCTTTGTCGCCCGGTCCAAGGGAATCGACGCGGTCTATGCCGACCCGAAGGAAGGATACCTGCTCTGGGCCATGGCCGCCTATATCGTGAAGAACCCGAGCCGCTCACCCGAGCAGGAGGCGGCGGCCTACCAGCTTCTCGACTTCATGCTGGGCGGCTGGTACGGGGCCAAGATCACCACCATGCGTGGCTACATGACCAACACCGACGCGCCCGACTACGCCAAGGCGCATTCGGACGAGTTCACCGCCGACGAGGCGGCCAAGGTCGCGAGCATCACCGACAACGTACGGCGCAAGTTCGCCCAGGGCGGCACCTGGCAGAACCGCTGGCCGACCGCGGTTGATGTCTACGAGTCGGAGTGGTCGCGCTTCAAGTCGGCCTGACTGGTCCGATGGGCCGCATCGGCAGGCATTTCGAGCGACGGATGCGGCAGGGCTTCCTGCTGCTGCCCGTCGCCTTCGTTACGGTCTGCCTGCTACTGCCACTCGGCTTCATGGTGGTCGTCAGCTTCTGGCAGCGGGCCATGCTGACGATGATCCCGGCCTTCGTGCTGACCAACTATACCGAGTTCGTCTCCGGCCCGCGCCTCGCGGTGCTGGGCCGGAGCTTCCTGGTGGCGATTGAGGCGACCGTGATCGGTCTCCTCATCGCCTATCCGATTGCCTATTTCCTCGCGCGCGCGGCGAAGCCGTCGAGCACCCGGGTGGTGCTGCTGCTCTTCACCGTGCCGTTCCTGATCAACTATGTCATTCGCGCCTTCGCCTGGACCTTCCTGCTCGGGCGGACCGGGCCGGTGAACGCGGCGCTGATGGGGCTCGGGATCACCGCGGGGCCGGTCGACTGGCTGCTTTACAGCGACTTCGCGGTGCTGGTTGGCATGGTCTCCTCCTACATGCCCTTCATGATCTTCCCGCTCTGGATGTCGATTGCCGGCATCGACCGGCGGCTGTCCGAGGCAAGCTGGATGTTGGGCGCGCCGCCCTGGGCGACCTTCCTGCGCGTGATCCTGCCACTCTCCATGCCCGGCATCTTCGCCGCCATCATCTTCTCCTTCGTCGGCTGCTTCGGCGAGAGCGCCGTGCCGGTAATCCTGGGCGGCGTCGGCTACCAGCTCATCGGCAACGAGGTGACCAGCACGCTCGATGTCTTGAACTATCCGCTGGCGGCGGCGATTTCGTCCGTGGTGACGGCGGCGATGCTGGTGCTGATCTCGCTCTGGTACCTCGCCTTCGATCTGCGCGCGTTCCTCGGCAAGATCCTGGCCTGGAGGATCGCATGAGAGGGCGCGGCTGGCTCGCCTGGTGCGGCATCGGCCTCGTGCTCGCGCTGCTATACGCGCCGCTCCTGCCACCCATGCTGTTCTCGGTCGCGCCGGAGACGCCCGATGCATCCTGGACGCTTGGCCGTTATGCCGAGATGTGGGGCATCCCGATCCTGACCGGCGCGGTCCTCACCAGCGTCGAGGCCGCACTTATGGTCGCCGTGGTCACACCCGCGCTCGCACTGGCGGCAGCGACGGCCATCCGAGAGCTCGGGGCGCCACGGCTGATTCTGGTGCTGATGCTCCTGCCGCTGTTCATCCCCGGCGTGAGCATGGGGCTGGCCACCGCCTTCTTCTTCCGCCAGCTCGGGATCCCGCCCTCGCTCCTGACCATCGTCGTGGTGCAGACCCTCTGGGCGCTCCCCTTCGCAGTGCTGATCGTTTTGACCGCGATGTCGACCTTCGACCCGGTCTATGTCGAGGCCGCGCATATGAGCGGGGCAGGGCGCTGGCGCGCATTCCGCGACATCGAGCTGCCTTTGATCTGGCCGGGCGTCTCGGGCGCGGCGATGTTCTCTCTGATCCTCTCATTCAACGAGACGATCCGCACCTCGCTGGTGCAGGGGCCGCTCAACACCGTGCAGACCTATATCTGGTCGACCTATAAGCAGATCGGCCTTTCGCCGGTGCTCTATGCGCTGATGACGCTCCTGATTCTGCTGACGCTCGCGCTCGTGGGCGTGATCGTGCTGCGCGGACGGTTCGCGGCACGCCGGGGCTGACGGGCGCGTCAGTCCTCGAGCGGAATCACATGCCGCGGGTCGATGCCGAGCGGCACCCGCGTCCCGAGGTCGATCTCGACCCGGCGGGTGGTGGTTGCGACGATCTCCTGTCCGTCCGGCAGCCTGAGCGCATAATCCAGCACCGTGCCGCGATATGTGACTGCTTCGAGAACCCCCTCGAGCCGGCAGGACGCGGCGCCGGCCTCTGGCCCGATCGCGATGTCCTCCGCGCGCACCGCCACATGGGCACCAGACGCGGGGCGGCCTCCAAGCGGAACGTCGTCGAATTCGAATCCGGCGAGGCGGAACCGGGCCGTCTCGCCGGAGGTCTCAGCGCCCGAGGCGGATAGAACGTTGCAGCCGCGGAAGAACCTGGCGACGAAGGTGGTCCGCGGTCGGCGGTAGAGCGTCTCGGGCCCATCGCATTGCACGCAGCGGCCGTGGTTGAAGACGGCGATCCGGTCCGACATGGTCAGCGCCTCCTCCTGGTCATGCGTGACATAGAGGAAGGTCGTTCCGGTCTCGGCATGTACCCGCTTCAGCTCCACCTGCATCGCCCGGCGGATGCGCTCGTCGAGCGCCGAGAGCGGTTCGTCGAGCAAGAGCATCTTTGGCTCCGGTGCGAGCGCCCGCGCCAGAGCCACGCGCTGCTGCTCGCCGCCGCTCAGAAGGGTGGCGTTCTTTCCCTCCATCCCTGAGAGGCCCACCAGCCGGAGCATGTCGGCGACCCGCGCGCCGAGCGTCGCGGCGTCGCGGCTGCGCACCTTCAGCCCGTAGCCCACGTTATCGGCGACCGTCATGTGCGGAAAAATCGCGTATTGCTGGAACATCATGCCCAGGTCGCGCCGCCAGGGCGGGGTTCCTGACACGTCGCGCCCGTCGATCTCGATCCGCCCGCTATCGGGTTGCTCCAGCCCGGCGACCATTCGCAGGATCGTCGACTTGCCCGAGCCGCTCGGCCCGAGAAATGTGAAGAATTCGCCGCGCCTGACCTCGAGCGACAGCTCGTCGGCGGTCAGCGTCGGGCCGAACCGCTTGGTCACACGGTCGAGGCGGAGGATGGCGTCGATCAAGGAGGCGTCTCCGGCATCTCAGCCGAGCCCGCGCGCGGCGGTCGTCACGGCGATCTCCAGCGCCCGCACGATCGTGCCGAGTTCCATCGAGGCGGTGTCGGCGCGCTGGTGCAGCTCGAGCTGGCGCGCCTGCTCCACGGTCTCCAGCAGCTCCGCCACCTGCTCGGGGAGATAGGGCACGTGGATGAAGCCGGTTACTGGCCGCCGGCGCATCTCGGCAGCGTGAGTAAGGGTCGAGTAGAGGGTCGCATTGCACAGGAACGTGCCAGCGGTCGCCGAGATCCGCGCCGGGATGCCGGCCGCCAGCAGGGCGTCCCGGATCTCCCGGTTCGGCAGCGTTGCCATCAGCGCCGCGTCGCCGTTGTGGCGGATGGGGGCATCGGTCAGGAACCGGCCCTCGTTGTCCGGGATCTCGAAGTCGGCGGCGTTGATGCCGATACGCTCGAGCCGGATCACGCTCTCGCCAGGCCAGAGGCCGAGGCTGATCACGATGGCCGGCTCCAGCTCGTCCATCAGCCCCGACAGGCTTTCCGCGAGCCGGTCATAGGACACCGGCAGCCGCCGCCCGGCGACACGGACACCCTCGATCATCCGGCCATCGAGCGCCAGCGCGGCCTCGCCCGCCGGATTGCGCCCGCGGCCGCCATAGCCTTCGAATCCGGTGATCAGGGCAGTTTTCGGCATGAGTTAGTCTCGTCTTGTCATAAGCGCCACCGGGTACGGCAGGGCTTGTGACATCGCGAGCCCTCAGGGACAGCGCACGATAGGGGTTCCCGGCGTTACCAACAAGTCGCGTGGGTGCCTGACGGCCTGCAGCTTCCCATCGCCAGAAATGCGATCCTGGTCGGCTGACGCAAACCAAGTCGATGGGTCAGAGGAGCGCGCTCCTGTCCGCAACCCTCCGCGGCGGGGAAGACGCCACGCACAGAACCAACCCTAGGTTGGTTGTGTAATCACTCAGTCCCCACAAGATGACGATCGGTTCCAACATTTGTGTGGATCAATACACAAATGTCGCTGCGCTGGATTCATCAGAAACTGACGCGAACTCGCCATCTTAACCAACTGGCTGGACTAAGAATCTGGGGGTTATTGGCTCGAATCCTTTCCGGTGCGCCAATCTTTTCGAGGGGTTAGAAGAAGAAACCGCTTCGCGAGTTTCGTCCGTGTCAGCACTATGTCAGTGTGCGATCCGGATTCTGGCTTGCGAACGCCGCCGCACAACATTGCAGTTCATGGAGAGAGAACCGCCCGGCGCCCGCGTTTTGTCCGTGCTTGGGATTGTGTTCCGAACGCTGCCTCTTAGGCTACGGCAAAAAAAGTGCCGTGTGCAGGCACTCGGTGCGTGGGGTGTCGATCGCTCGATTGCGGGCAAGACGTCGTTCTGGCCGCTGCTCCTCGCTGCCGCGAAATCTTCATCGGTCGCGAATCGGGATGGCGATCAGCGGAGCAGGGGACATCGGCAGTTTGGTCAGTGCGCCCGTCCGTTGCCGCCGGTCGAGGTCCCGCGGTCAGCCGCCGGCCGCCCGATCACCGTTGGATGCTAATTCAGTATCCACAGGCTCGCATTCAGCACGGTCGCAAACGTTACCCAAGCCAGGTATGGCAGCAAAAGGATGCCCGCCAAGCGATCAAGCTGCCAGAACAATCCCAGCGTGACGATGATCGCGGTCAGCAGGGCGGCAATGTCGGCGAGCGCCGTGCCAATCGTCTGAAGGCCGAAGAACAGCACCGACCAGAGCAGGTTCAGCGCGAGCTGGACGCAATAGGCCAGAAGCGCCTGTGAGCGAAGCCTGCTCGCAGGCCGGCGCCAGATCCGCCAGGCGGCAACGGCCATTAGCACGAAGAGCGCCGTCCAGACCGGCGCGAAAACCCAGTCCGGCGGATTGAACGGCGGTTTCTCGAGCGCCCGGTACCAGCCACCGACGCTCGTCGAGGTCGCGAGCCCGCCCAGTGCCGAGACACCAAGGCTGAGCAGCAGGAAGCCGACGAGACCCGCAATATCCCGCCTGCGGGCGTGGTTCATCGCTGATCCCCCTCATTCGGCGGGACCGGCTGCCGGTGCGCGCACCCGGATCCCGCCGATCCGCCAAGAAGGCGGACCAGAGCGAAGTAGGGAGCGTACGGGAGGCAGGCGGCAGCCTTGAGCGCGAGGGCGAGCCGAAGCGGGAACGCGATCTCGAACCGGCCGCGCTCCATCCCGCGGCGGATGCGGTGCGCCGCCTCCTCGGGCGTCATCAGGAAGGGCATGGCGAAGTCGTTCTTGTCGGTGAGCTGCGTCGCCACGAAGCCCGGATTGCAGATCTGGACCGTGACTGGCAGGCCGCGGAGGTCGCAGCGCAGGTTCTCGGCCAGGTGGATCAGCGCGGCCTTGGTCGCGCCGTAGCCCCAGGCGTCGGGAAGCCCCCGGTAACCGGAGACCGACCCGAAAAGCACGATATGGCCCGCGCGGCGTTCCACCAAAGACGGGACCACATGCCCGAGCACGCGGAGCGCCCCCGCGAGGTTGACGTCGACGATGCGCTCCAGCGCCTCGACGTCGGGATCGCGGGCGGACATCGGCTCGTAGGTGCCGGCACAGTAGACGAGGCCGTCGAAGCGCCCGACCTCGCCGAAGGCGGCTGCGACCGAGCCCTTGTCGCCCACGTCGCAGGGGATCGCGCGGTGGCCGTCGCCGGGAAGTTCGGAGAGCAGCGCGCCGAGCTTGTCCGCGCTCCGGGCCGAGAGCGCGAGCTTCGCGCCGGCGCGGGCGAGTTCGTGGGCGAGGGCGCGGCCGATCCCGGCGCTGGCGCCGACGAGCCAGTAGCGCCTGCCTGCGAGCGCGCTCACCCCGGCAGCTTCCGGAAGGCGACGACCAGCTCGCCGACCGTCAGGCCGAACTTGCGCATCTTCGTGCGGTTGATCAGCGTGCCGTCCTCCTGCAGGTAGAGCCAGTCCTCCATCGCGACGACGATCTCACCGCCGTCGCGGGGGATGCGCAGGCGGTATTCCATCATCGCGGCATTGCCGCGCTGGCTGCCCTTCGCCTCGCCGACCACGTCATGGGCTGTCGCCGTGAAGCTGTCGTCATCCTGGAAGCTGATGGTCCAGACGCGCTCGTCGGCGCGGCCGTCGCTGTAGCGGAACTGCTCGGCCAGCGTGCCGGTGTCGCCCTCCCAGCTTCCCTCCATGTCGACGATGAAGCGCAGGCTCGCCCGGCCGGCATGGTCGAAGAAGACGCCGGACGCGGTGAGCGGGCCGTTGAGGTAATCGCGCAGGTCGAGCTGCGGCGTCTCGGCGGCATAGTCCTCGATCGCCTGCGAGCCGCAGCCCGCGAGGCCGGCGACGACGGCGAGGGCCGTGGCCATCTTACTTTTCTGCAAGGGAGTCCTCCGTTTCGGATGGAAGGAAGGCGAGCGCTGCGATGGCGAGGATCTTGAGCAGGCACGGCAGCAGGGCGTAAGCGGCCGAAAGCGCCGCGCGACCCTCGGCGGTTACGGGTGCGGCCGGGTCGAACCCGCCCAACGCGAGGGCCGGGAGGGCGATGCCGGCGGCGAGCGCCAGGGCGGATTTCTGCAGGAAGGTCCAGAGCGCGAAGACCCGCCCGCCGTCGTTCTCGATCCGGGCGGCGAGCATGGCGGGCGCCAGCGTCATGTCGGCGCCGAGCGCCGCGCCCGACGCGATCGCGACGGCGTAGAAAGGCGCGACGTCGCCCGGGCCGAGCAGCCAGGCCCAGGCGAAGGCCAGGATCGAGAGCGACATCGCACATGCGAGGATGGGGCGGCGGCCGAAGCGCCCGGCCAGGCGCGCCCATCCCGGCGCCGCGGCGGCAGCGGCGGCAAAGAACAGCAGCAGGAGCGGCCCGGCATGCGCCTCGGCCTCGAGCACGTCGGCGACGAAGAACAGGAACAGGGTCGAGGTGACCGCGGTCGGCAGGGCGTTGACGAAGCCGAAGGCGAGGATCGGCCGGACGCCTTGCGCCGCAAGCGCGCGCCGGAAGCTCCCCTGACCTGCCTCCGCCATGCCGGAGGCGCGCCAGTGCCGCGCCATGGCGACCGAAGCGGCGGTGCCGACCAGCAGGAACAGGAGCGCGAGGCCGGCGAAGGCTGCCGACGGTCCCAGCGCCGCGCCGAGCGCCGCCGGCACCATCGCGGCGAGGCAGACGCCGCCCAGCCCGCCGGCCTCGCGCCAGAGCGCGACCCGGGTATGGGCCTCGCCCGCCCGCCGGGCGAGGGCCAGGCCGTGATCGTAGAGTGCGACCTGCAGCGCGCTGAACCCGGTGAAGGCGGCGACGAGTCCGATCGCCAGCCTCGGCAGCGGCTCGCCCCAGCCGGGCGGCGCGAACAGCACGGCCATGCCCACGGCCAAGAGCGCCATCGCCGCCACCGCCCAGACCTCGCGCATCGCGCGGAGCCGGTCGGCGAGCCAGCCGATGACCGGGTCCTGCAGGCTGTCGAGCGCGCGGGCGGCGAGCAGCACGGCGCCGAGGGCCGGCAGGCCTACAGCCATCTCCTCGGCATAGAAGCGCGGGGCATGGACGTAGAGCGGCAGCCCGCCGAAGGCGAGCGCGCCGGCCAGCAGGCTGGTGCGCGCCAGCTCGGCCCGACGGAGGACCGCGTCAGCCATCGCAGCGCCCCCCTAGCAGCGCCGCCCGGCCTTCGGGGTGCCGCGTCTCCTCGGCCAGCCAGATGCCGAGGAACAGGTCAACCTCACGGGTCAGCGTTCCCGTCTCCTGGCCATTGACGAAGATCAGCAACCGGTCCGGCGCCGCGCGCCAGGCAGTAATGCGATCGCCCGGGGTCACGTCGCGGAAGAGCTCCGCCATCTCCTGCCGCGCCGCGGCGAAGGCCGCTTCCGGCCGGCCCGAGATGCGCACCATCTCGTCGACCGAACTGTCGACGAGCTCGGCGCGTCTGAAGCGCGTGCGGTAGGTCAGCGACAGGCCGAAGGCATCGCCCGGCAGGCGGCTCGCATCGCTCCAGAGCTCGGCCCGGTAGAAGTCCCAGAGGAGGAAGCTGTACTCGCTGCACCCGGCGGGCCGGGGCGTGCTGACCAGTCCCTGCAGCTCGGTGGGAATGGCGGTCGCCCCTGCCGGCCCGCCGGCGGCGAGGGAGAGCGCGAGCGCTGCGGCCAGGCGTCTCATGTCACGCGCTCCCGCGGCGGCTCGGGCCGGTTCCGGTAGCGCAGGCCCTTGAAGAGCAGCTTCAGCGCCTGCCAGTGGATCAGCGCCATGGTCTTCGCGGCACCGAGCGGGCGGCGGACCAGCGCGCGGAGGAGCTCGGCATCCGTGAGCGGCCGGCGCTCGCCGATCAGCGCGGTGCTGAGCCCGCCGTCCTTGCCGTCGTCATAGTCGATCCAGACCGCGACGCGGCGCTCGTCGAGGGCGAAGCGGAAGCGGTAGCGTCCCTCGATGCCGAAGAAGGGCGAGACGTGGAAGCGCTTGTCGGCCTCGACCCAGTCGGCGGGTCCGATGGCGCCACCGTCCCCAACGTGGCAAAGATAGCAGTGCCGGTCGCCGAAGGTGTTGTGGACCTCGGCCAGCACGGCGACCAGGGAGCCGGCGCGGTCCGACATGAACCAGAAGCTGACCGGGTTGAAGACATACCCCCAATAGCGCGGATGGGTCAGCAGCGCGATGTCGGCCACGCCGCCGATCCCCGCCTCGGCCGCGATCCGCCGGACCCAGGCGGCACCGCCCTCGCCGGAGAAGCCGTGGTCGCCCGGACGCAGCGAGACGAGGTTCCGCCGCCCGCAGGAGAACAGCCGCGGCAGCGGCCCTCCGGCGAGCTGGCGCTCGCTCACCAGCACGTAGTCGACCCGGTAGGCGAAGCTGTTGCGCACCGGGACGCGGCGCGCATGGGTGACGCGCGCCCGGACGACGGAGGGGCTCAGTGCTGCCATGGCGGCGTCACTCCCAGCCGTTCGGCCACGCCGACCGCGCTGGCGAGGCCGTCCTCGTGGAAGCCATGTCGCGTCCAGGCGCCGCAGAACCACGCTCCGCGACGGCCCTGGACCGAGGGCAGCTCGGCCTGGGCGGCCAGCGCATGGAGGTCGAACTGCGGATGGTGGCAGACGTGCTCGTCGAGTATCCGGTCCTCCGGGATTTCGCGGGCCGGGTTCAGGGTCAGGAAGAGCGGAGTGTCGCCGGAGATGCCCTGCAGGCTGTTCATCCAGTAGGTCACCGAAGCGGCGCCTTCTTCGGCCGTGCTCGACGCCTGGTAAACCCAGCTCGACCAGCAGGCGCGGCGCTTCGGCATCTGTGTGGCATCGGTATGGAGGACGGCGCGGTTCGGCTGGTAGCGGACACGCTCCAGCACGCGCCGTTCCGGCAGATCGGCATCGGCGAGGATGCGCAGCGCCTGGTCGGAATGGCAGGCGAAGACGACCTGGTCGAAGCGCTCGGCCGGCGCCCCGGCCACGTGCATCGTGACGCCGTCGCCGTCGCGCTCGACGGCCTTGACGGGCGAGCTCAGCCGCACTTCGGCGCGCATGGTCGATGCCATGCGGGCGACGTACTCCCGTGAGCCGCCTTCCACGGTCCACCACTGGTGCTGGCCGTTGAGCGACAGCAGGCCGTGGTTCTCGAAGAACCGCGCCAGCGCGAGCGCCGGGAAGCTCCGCATCTGCTCGCGCGGGGTCGACCAGATCGCGCCGCTCATCGGCAGCAGGTAGTAGCGCGTGAACCACTCGCCGAACCCCTGGTGCCGGATCAGGCCGTCGATGGTCATCCGCGGGTGGCTCTGAGCTACGGCCAGCGCCGTGCGGTTGAACAGCATGATGTCGCGGACCATGCGCCAGAAGGCGGGGCGAAGCGCGTTGGCGCGCTGCGCGAGCGCGGCGTTGATCGTCTTGCACCCATACTCTATGGCGCCTTCGTCGACGGTCACGGCGAAGGACATGTCGCTCCGCTTCGTAGCCACGCCGAGGTGCCGGAACAGGCCCGTCAGATGCGGGTAGTTGACGTGATTGTAGACGATGAAGCCCGTATCCACCGGGATCGCGCCGACCGGCCCCGGAACCTCGACGGTGCGCGCGTGACCGCCGAGCCGGCTGTCGGCCTCGAACAGTACCACATCGTGCCGCCTCGACAGCAGCCAGGCAGCGCCGAGCCCCGCGATTCCCGCCCCCACAACCGCGATTCTCAGTCGTTCCATCTTGTGCATCTCCGCGCCCGCTTCTGTTGAACGAGTTACGGCGGCGGAGCCGAAACGGATCACATAAAGAATTTCCCACCCTGAATGATCCGGTCGCGCCGACCGCGCGTATCAGGAGCATGAATGCCAAGAATGTGATACGGCTGTCCGACAAGCGCCCCGGCACCCGCCACGGGCCGCCAGCGGCTGGGAGTCTCGGCGTCGGA
Organism: uncultured Pseudomonadota bacterium; assembly: GCA_963700775.1. Classification (GTDB taxonomy): domain Bacteria; phylum Pseudomonadota; class Alphaproteobacteria; order Rhodobacterales; family Rhodobacteraceae; genus Thermohalobaculum. Next base: position 438,901 of record CAVOYU010000006.1, on the reverse strand, counting down.
ATGACGGATACAGCGAACAGCACCGACGGGTCGTCCGTGCGCGACGAGATGTCGGCGCATCTGAGCGCGGTGGCCGAAACGAAGGATCGCCAGGCATTCGCGGCGCTGTTCAGGCACTTCGCGCCGCGGCTGAAGTCATACTTCGCGCGGTTCGGCGACAGCGAAGCGCGCGTCGAGGAGGTTCTGCAGGAGGCCTTCGTCGCCGTCTGGACGAAGGCTCATCTCTTCGATCCCGAAAAGGCGTCGGCGGCGACGTGGATCTACACGATTGCCCGCAACCGGCGGATCGACGCGTTCCGCCGCGAGCGGCGACCAGAGATCGATCCGAACGATCCCGCCTTCGTCCCGAACGACGCCCCGGAGGGCGAGTCCGCGGTGGCCGGGCGCGACCGGGCCGAGCATGTTGCCCGGGCGATGGCCGAACTCAGCGAGTCGCAGCGCGAGGTGCTGCGGCTCTCATTCTTCGAGGACGAATCCCACGACGCGATCGCCCGGCGGCTCGGCCTGCCGGTCGGCACCGTGAAATCCCGCATCCGCCTGGCTTTCGGGCATCTCCGGACACGCCTCGCGCCACAGTCGGGAGGATTGCTATGACCATCAGGCATCATGTTGGCGACGATCTCATCCTCGCCTACGCCACAGGCGAACTCGACGAGGCCACGAGCGTGCTCGTCGCGACCCATATGGCACTCTGCCCGCAATGCCGCGAGGCGCTGGCACTTGCCGAGTCGATCGGCGGTACGCTGATCGAGGAAGAGGCGGCAGCGGAGGTTTCCGATGAGCTGCTCTCGGCGCTTCTCGCTCAAGTCGAACGGTCGGGTCGACCAGGTGCCGCCGACCCGGCTGCGCAGCCTGCCACTTCGCGGTCGCCGGGACCGGCCGGGCGGCCGGGCAAACCTTGCATTCTGCCGCACCCGCTTCGCGACTATGTGGGCGGCGACATCGACAGCGTCCGGTGGCGGTCGCTGGGAGGCGGCGTGCGGCATCTTCCGATCGATACCGGAGCATCGGGGGCGAAGGCGCGCCTGCTCTACATCCCGGCGGGCATGAAGGTTCCCGACCACGGGCACAGGGGCCTGGAACTGACGCTGGTGCTCGCCGGCTCCTTCTACGACCAGGGAGCCTGGTTCCGCCGAGGCGACGTCGAAGAAGCCGACGCGACAGTCGAGCACGAGCCCGCCGCAGGCCCGGAGGAGCCGTGCATCTGCCTCGCGGTAACGGATGCTCCGCTCCGGTTTCGCAGCCTGATTCCGAGGCTTGCGCAGCCGTTTCTCGGAATCTGACCGATGAGCCCGGGACGTGTCGCCCGCGGTGAATGACGACGGCCTCTGCTGATTCTGACCTTTCCCCAAGGCGCTAGTTCGCCGAAATGCCGAACTCATTTGCGGTCGCCCGGATCGACGCCTGCTGCTGCGGCCTTCCGGAAAAGTGCGCCAGTGCCTTCGCCGCCGCGGCCGTCGCCCGCTCGGCGTCCTGCAGGACCGCGTAGGAGCGGATCAGCATCAGCCAGCCTTCCAGATCGTCGGGATTGAGATCGGCTCCGGCAGGCAGATCTGCCCGCCCGCCCAGAACGCCGCCGACGAGATGCGCTGGGCCTTCGTGAAATGGGTCAATCAGGACTATTCGGTGCGCATGAAGATGTCGGCCGGCGAGGCGCTCATGAGCATGCTGCGCAAGTCGTTCCCTTGCAGCGGCTGAGAGCCGGAACTGTACCGATCGGCAGCATGCCAGAGCAACGAAGCACCGGGAGCCGACGCTTTTTTGAGAAGTTTTCTCGACTAGAGACGTGCTTGGGCTCACCGCCAAACGATCGCCACCCCCTGGTCGGAGGGGGCGGAATGTACAATCTGGTTGATTGCATAACAGGATTCAGGTCGCCTACGCGACTACAGTGTGCCCCGCCAGCGCCTATGGGCCGATTTGACGTGATTGGCTAACGGAGGATTTCTGGCTCATCGTAACCGCGATGGAGTGGAGATGAGATAGAAATCCGGGACACCGAAGGCGGCGGCTGAACAGGTCGTGAAGGACATCCGCCGCAGGACGCGGAAGCACCATTCAGCCGAGGGGAATGCGCATGGCCACGGGTGGGGCGTGGCCGATTATGCCGACGGAGTCCCAATGATCGAAAAAGAGAGTTGGGCGGTCTGGGACGGAGAGCATTTCGCCAAGAAGGCGGCCCGCGGCTATGCACACACGGTCGTCGCAGATGTCCGCCGGGCCACCTTCGGGCCGCCGGGCCAGAAGAACACCCATCCCTTCATCCATGGCCGGTTCATCTTCGCGCACAACGGTTCCGTGCCCAACTTCGAGCAGGTCCGCCTTCGTATGCTGGACGAGATCAACCCGCTGCACCGTGCCGAGGTCAAGGGACAGACCGACAGCGAGCACCTGTTTCGCTACTTGCTGACCCGCTGGTCGCGAGGCCCGCAGACGGATCTGCGAGGCACGGCGCGCGAAGGGCTCGAGAGTATTGTCGCCTGGTGCCATGAGGTGGATCTCGCGTCGGCCGTCGGCCTCAACATCGTGCTGACCGACGATGAACTGCGCGTGGGCTCGCGGCTGAACCGGACACTATGGCTTCTCGAGCGCAACGAGGTTATCCATTGTGAAATCTGCGGTCGGCCGCATGTGCGTCACGGGACAAGTTCGGCGTATCGCGCCGTCGAGGTGGCGTCCGGACCCCTGACTGCCGAAGACCGATGGACGGGTGCTCCCAACGGAACGGTGCTCGCGGTCGGTCCGGATTACCTGCTGTCTTTCGAGCCATGGCGCCTCCCCGCGAGGTCCGTTCAACCCACGGAGCGGAAATGAAACTCTTCGCGCTCGATGCGACCCGCTATCTGGGGGAACCGATCGCCGCCGCCCTGGGCCTGGCCCTGAGCCCGCACGAGGAACGCAGCTTCGAGGACGGCGAGCACAAGGCCCGGCCGCTCGCCAGCGTGCGGGGCGCCGATGTCTATGTCGTCCAGAGCCTACATGGCGAACCGGATCAAAGCGCCAACGACAAGCTGGTCCGGCTGCTGTTCTTCATTGGCGCCCTGCGCGAGGGGGGTGCGGACCGGGTCACGGCGGTTATCCCTTACCTCGCCTATTCGCGCAAGGACCGGCAGACCAAGCCCCGGGATCCCGTCAGCACGCGCTACATTGCGCAGCTTTTCGAGGCCATCGGCACGGATGCGGTGGTCACGCTCGACGTGCACAACATCGTCGCCTTCCAGAACGCGTTCCGTATCAACGCCTGGCACCTGGACACCAGGCGCCTGTTCATCGAACACCTGCTGCCCGGCCTCGGTGCCGGCCGGCTCGCGGTTGCGTCGCCCGACCCGGGCGGCGTCAAGCGTGCCCAGCTCTTCCGAGAGATGCTGGAGAGCGGGCTCGGCCGGCCTGTCCAGTCTGCATTCGTGGAGAAGCGCCGCAGCGCCGGCGTCGTCAGCGGGGACCGGCTGGTCGGCGAGATCAAAGGGGCCACGGTGCTCGTCGTGGACGACATGATCAGCTCGGGCGGCACCATGCTCCGCGCAGCGGAGGCCTTGCTCGATCAGGGGGCGCGGGAGGTGATCGCGCTGGCCGGTCATGGGCTGTTCACCGGCGCCGCCGCCGAGGTGCTCGCGCGGCCCGAAATCGCGCGCTGGCTGGTTTCCGACACCGTCCCGCCTTTCCGCCTGCCTTCCGGCCTCGCCGGGCGGCGCCTCGAGATCGTCACCGCGGCGCCGCTTTTCGCTTCGGCGATCCGCCGCCTCCATGAGGATGGGTCACTCGTCGAGTTGCTGGAAGGCGAAGGCTAGCCGCGGCCGCTTCCGCCTCCTCGAGATATCGAACCGCCTGGGGTATCCACTTTGCAGGCGTGCGCGGGTGCGGGTCCAGGAGATGCGCGAGCGCCTGGCGGGCGCGGAAGGTTGCCCGGTAGGCGGTGTAGAAGTCCATCAGCCGGACCGTGGGCCGGTCCTGCAGCAGTTCCGCACATGGGTCGATCAACGCCGCGCGCACCCAAGCCGCGCCGAGCGCGGCGCATTCCATCGTCAGATAGCCGAGCTCGTCGAAGGGATCGAGCAGCCGCAGATCCCGCGAGAACTCCAGGCAGTCGATGATGACCGGCGGATCAGAGAGGCACACATGCTCCGGCCGCAAGTCCCCATGCCCTTCCACGATCCGGCGCGCAGCGGCGCGGTCCGTGACGATCTCCGGCTCCGACATCAGCAGGGACTTCAGCCGGCGCGAGATGTCCGCGCCCCGGCTGCCCGCCGTGTTGAATGCACTGTGGCCGAACACCCGCCGGTTCTCGGCCAGCACGCGGGTGAAGCGCGAGAGATACGTGTCCGGCGCCACGGGAACCGGCTGCAGATCCCGGTAGAAGCGCGCCAGCCGTTCGCCGACCGCCGCAAGACGCTCGGGCGTCGCCGTGCCCGTTCGGATTGCCTGGTCGAGCATCAGCGCGTCGGGCAGCCGGCGCATCACCACCAGCCAGTCGGCCACGGGACCGTCGCCGTCAATGGCAAGAGCGCCGTCGCGCTCGACGGTGAGGCGGCTCAGGCCCAGATACACACCCGGCGCCAGCCGCCGGTTCAGCCTTACCTCGTCGGCGCAGACACGGTGGCGCTTCTCGACGGTCGAATAGTCGAGAAACGGATACCGCACCGGCTTCTTCAGCTTCAGCACCCGGTCGCCGGCGAGGAACACCCAGGCCATGCGGGTTTCACGTGCCTCGACCCTGTCGACGCCTTGATGGGTCTCGGGCGCCGAGAGAAACGCGACCTTCACGCCAAGCGGCAAGGCTTCGCCCTGCTTCCCAGTCCTGTTCCGGCCTGCCATCTTGCCTCCGCATCGACCGCATCGGGCAGGGCCGCTGCGGTTCGCCTTGACGTCTATCATACAACAGCCGCGCGCCATTTGACCCAGCGCATGGAGAGCTGCGAATGTTCGCGCCAGTCTGACACGACAGGGCGCACGCTCGCCGGGAAATGCGCCGAACGGGGAGTCCGCCGATGTCGGGTGCCAGTACCTTCCTGCTCACCGACCTTTATCAGCTTGCGATGATGCAGGCCTATCTCGAGGCCGGAGAGACCGGCACGGCGGTCTTCGAGTTCTTCGCCCGCAAGTTGCCGGAGCGGCGCGGCTTCCTGATGGCGGCGGGCCTCGAACAGGCACTGGATTTCCTGGAGGAGCTTCACGTCCCCGAGGACGAGCTCGAGTGGTTGCGGCAGAGCGGCCGGTTCAGCGATCAGATGATCGAGTACCTCGCCGGGTTCCGCTTCACCGGCGACGTTCACGCCATGCCGGAGGGCACGATCTTCTTCGCCGACGAGCCGATCCTGCGGGTGACGGCTCCGCTGGCGGAAGCCCAATATGTCGAGACCCGGCTCATCAACATCCTGCATTTCCAGTCACTGATCGCCGCCAAGGCGGCGCGCATGGCGCTGGCGGCGCCGGGCAAGCTCCTGGTCGATTTCGGCCTGCGGCGCGCGCACGGGGCCGAGGCGGGGCTGATGGCGGCCCGGGCGAGCTATGTCGGCGGGTTTTCCGGGACCGCGACGGTGCTGGCGGGGCGCGAGTACGGCGTACCGATCTACGGCACCATGGCGCACTCCTTCGTCCAGGCCTTCGACGACGAGGTCTCGGCGTTCGAGAGCTTCGCCCGGGCCCGGCCCGAGGGGCTGGTGCTGCTGATCGACACCTATGACACCGAGGCGGCGGCCCGGAAGGTGGTGGCACTTGCGCCGCGGCTGGCGGAGACTGGCGTGAAGCTGCAGGGCGTGCGGCTCGACAGCGGCGATCTCGGCGCCCTGGCGGTGAGCGTGCGCCGGATCCTCGACGAGGGCGGGTTGGCGGATGTGTCGATTTTCGCGAGCGGCGGGTTGGACGAGGACCGGATGCTCGCATTGCTGCGGGCCGGGGCGCCGATCGACGGGTTCGGGGTCGGGACCAGCCTGACCACGTCGTCGGATCTGCCGGCGCTCGACTGCGCCTACAAGCTGCAGGAGTACAAGGGCGTGCCGCGCCGCAAACGCTCCGAGGGAAAGGCGACGTGGCCCGGCCGCAAGCAGGTCTGGCGCAGCTACGATGCCGGAGGCTCGATGGCGGGTGACGTGATCTCGACGGAGGACGACTCCCAGGAAGGCGAGCCCCTGATCCGTCCGGTGATGCGCGACGGGCGGAGGCTTGGCCCGCGACCGGCGCTGGCCGGGATCCGGGACCACGCGGCGCACCAGATCGGGCGGCTGCCAGAGGCATTGCAGCGTCTGGAGCCGGGAGCTGCCTATCCGGTCCGGATCGCCGGGCGCCTGAAGGCAATGGCGGCGGAGGTCGACCGGCGCATCGAATTGCAGGGAGGGATCACGACATGATCGGGACAATGATGATCGGGGACAAAGACGTCCTGCTGGTGGTCGATGTCCAGAACGACTTCTGTCCCGGCGGTGCGCTCGCGGTGCCTGGAGGCGACGAGGTGGTCGCGCCGATCAACGCGCTCGCCGGGCGCTTCGCACATGTGGTGCTGACCCAGGATTGGCACCCCGCCGGGCACGCGTCCTTCGCCTCGTCCCATCCGGGCCGCAAGCCGATGGAGGTGATCGCGGCGCCCTATGGCGAGCAGGTGCTCTGGCCCGACCATTGCGTTCAGGGCACCGCAGGGGCCGATTTCCGCCCGGATCTGTGGGTCCCGCATGCCCAGCTGATCCTGCGCAAGGGCTATGACCGCGAGATCGACTCCTACTCGGCATTCTTCGAGAACGACCGCCGCACGCCCACCGGGCTTGGCGGCTACCTTCGCGAACGCGACCTGACCCGGGTGTTCCTGGCGGGGCTCGCCTTCGACTTCTGCGTTGGCTACTCGGCAGAGGATGCGGCGCAGGCCGGCTTCGCGGTCATCGTCATCGAGGACGCCTGCCGCGGCATCGATGTGGGTAGCTCCGTCGCCGCCACTCGGCGGCGGCTCGACGGGCTGGGCGTCTCCTGCCTTTCCGCCGCCGACATCGACGGCCCTGTCAGCGCCGGGTGACCGCGCTTCCGGGCCAGAAGTGGCACAGCCGTAGCAGCATCCACCCCGGCCGCGAAGACCGAGATCAAGTCCGGCCGGGAATCGTTGACCCACGTCAATGCGGCTGCACGGCAGGCGCGCGATGGTTAGAGTCCAGCCATGTTACCGGAGCAGTACGTTGATCACCCTTGAGGACTGCATCGGACTTTGCGGCCTGAGCCGCGACCAGATCGACGCCATCGCCGAGCACGAGCACATGCCCGAGGCGGCGGCTGCGGCGCTGGCTGCCTGGCTGATGGACAAGAAGCAAGCCGGGCATCACGAGATACGCGACATGATCCGCGACGATATCCGCGCGGCGGTCGAAGCCGGCAACCATGCCCATGCGGCCGAGCTGCTGGCGGCGCTGCGCCATTTCCTGATCGAACATCCGCGCGAGGCCTAGGCATCGACCGCCGCGGCCGGGGCGCATCTTCCGGAGATCGAGATGACCGTGCACAAGCCGATCAAGGCAAGCGAATCCGGCCCGTCCCGCGCGCCAGCGGGGCCAGATCTGCCTCCGCCCGCCGAACCGGGCGATTCCTACACAGCCACCGCCATGAGCGACGTGCTCGACCATGCGGCGAGGGCGACACTGGCGCGCATGACCACCGGACTCTCACCGGCCGGGCTTGGCGCGATCTGGGCGGATTGGGCGGTGCATCTCGCTATCTCGCCCGGCAAGCAGATGCGGCTCTGGGAGAAGGCGGCGCGGAAGTCGGTCCGACTTGGCCAGTACGCGCTGCGCTGCGCCACGTCGGGCGGCACCGCGCCATGCTGCATCGAGCCGCTGGCGCAGGACCGGCGCTTCCGCCACGAATCCTGGCAGCAGCCGCCGTTCAATCTCATGCATCAGGCGTTCCTGATGAGCCAGCAGTGGTGGCACAACGCCACAACCGGGGTGCGGGGGGTGACCGCCGAGCACGAGCGCGCCGTCGAGTTCGTCGCCCGGCAGATGCTGGATATTGTCTCGCCATCGAATTTCCTCGCCACCAATCCGGAGGTGATCGCCCGAACCCGCGAGGAGGCCGGACAGAATCTGGTGCGCGGCGCGCAGAACTTCTGGGACGACTGGGAGCGCGCGGCCGCCGGCAATCCCCGCGCCGACACAGGGGAGTTCAAGGTCGGGGAGAACCTTGCGGTCACACCCGGCAAGGTGGTCTACCGCAACCGGCTGATCGAGCTGATCCAGTACGCGCCAGCATCCGACAAGGTGCGGCCCGAGCCGGTGCTTATCATCCCGGCCTGGATCATGAAGTACTACATTCTCGACCTCAGCCCGGAGAACTCGCTGGTGCGCTACCTGACCAGGCAGGGCTTCACGGTCTTTATGATCTCGTGGCGCAATCCGGGGCCGGAGGACCGCGATCTCGGCATGGAGGACTATCTCCAACTCGGCGCCATGGCGGCGCTGGGCGAGGTCGAACGTATCTGCGGCGGGCAGAAAGTGCATGCGACCGGCTATTGTCTCGGCGGCACGCTGCTGTCGATAGCGGCCGCGGCAATGGCCCGCGACGGCGACGACAGGTTGGCGAGCATTACCTGTTTCGCGGCGCAGAGCGACTTCACCGAGGCCGGCGAGCTGATGATCTTCATCAGCGAGAGCGAGGTCTCGTTCCTCGAGGACCTGATGTGGGAGCAGGGCTTCCTCGATGCCCGCCAGATGGCAGGTGCCTTCCAGCTCCTTCGCTCGAACGACCTGATCTGGTCGCGGCTGGTGCGCGACTACCTGATGGGCGAGCGCCAGGAGCCGAACGATCTGATGGCCTGGAACGCGGATTCGACCCGAATGCCCTACCGGATGCATTCGGAATACCTGCGCAAGCTGTTCCTCAACAACGAACTCTCCGCCGGCCGGTTCGAGGTCGGCGGGAGGCCGGTTGCGCTGGCGGACATCCGGGCGCCGGTCTTCGCGGTCGGCACCGAGACCGACCACGTGGCGCCCTGGCGCTCGGCCTACAAGGTCCACCTGCTGTCAGACACGGATGTCACCTTCGTGCTGACAAGCGGCGGACACAATGCTGGCGTCGTCTCCGCACCGGGGCATCCGCGCCGGCACTACCGGATCCATACGAGTTGCAAGGACGACACCTATTTGCCGCCGCACGAGTGGTTTGCGCGCGCCGTCCAGTCCGAGGGCTCGTGGTGGCCCGAATGGATCGCCTGGCTTGCCGGCCTGTCCGGTGCGCCGGTGGATCCGCCGCCGATTGGCGGACCCGGCGCCGAACCGACGCGGCTAGCCGACGCTCCGGGGAGCTATGTGCTGATGAGATGATCCCGCGGGCGAGGCGACATGCCTGACCGTGTAAGCGAGGCCTCAGCGCCATGCCATGATGATCCCCTTGCCGGCCTCGGTCGCCAAGAGCGGGAAAAGACTCAATGCTGCGACCATCGCCCATGTCTCAGGCGCGAGCCGCGTGAGATGCAGCGTCTCCGCCAGCAGAGGCACATGCACCACGACCAGCAGCAGCACGCCGCAGCCGGCAAGCGCGGCCCAGACATAGGGGTTGCGAACGATGTCGCCTTCGAGCCACGGCACCCGCGGATCGCGCATGCAGAAGACGTTCCAGAGTTGGGCGAAGGCCAGGATCAGGAACGAGACCGTCACCGCCGTGTCGCCGTCCAGGCCCAGCCAGCTTTGCGCCAGCATGAATCCCGTCAGCGTTGCGGCGGTGATGGCGAGGCCGGTGAAGATGATCAGGCCCCAGACCGAGCGGGTCAGGATCGGCTTCCCCGGATTGCGCGGCGGACGCTGCAGGACGGTCGGATCGCCCGCGCCCACGCCGAGGGCGAAGGCCGGGAAGACATCGGTCACCAGGTTCAGGAACAGGATCTGCAGGGGCAGAAGCGGCAGCGGCAGGCCGGCAAGCACCGCCAGGCCGACCACCAGGATCTCGCTCAGATTGCAGGACAGCAGATAGGCAACGAAGCGCTGGATGTTGCGGAAGATCACGCGGCCCTCGCGGATCGCGTGGACGATGGTGGCGAAGGCGTCGTCCGTCAGCACCATCGCCGCCGCTTCCTTGGCGACCTGCGTGCCACGCAGGCCCATGGCAACGCCGATGTCCGCCTTCCTCAGCGCGGGCGCGTCGTTGACCCCGTCGCCGGTCATCGCAACCACTTCTCCCTGGGCCTGGTGCAGCGCAATCAGCTGCAGCTTGTGAGCCGGGCTGACCCGGGCAAAGATCGTTGCATCGAGCGCGCGGCGGCGCTCGGCTTCGGTCATCTCGGCCGCGGGCTTCAGTTCCCGCCCTTCGATGACCGTCGCGTCGCCGCTGGCGAGCCCGATCGCGGCGGCGATCTTGCGGGCGGTGACGGCGTGGTCGCCGGTGATCATCACCACCCTCATTCCGGCCTCGCGGCAGGCGCGGATCGCTTCCGGCACGCCCGCGCGCGGTGGGTCGTCGAGGCCGATGAGGCCGACGAAGACGAGCTCCGAATAGGGGTGCGTGCCGGCCTCCGCCTCGCGCTTCAGTGCGACCGCGAGCACGCGCAGGCCCTCCTCGGCGAGGTCGCGGGTGCGGGCCAACCAGGCATGGCGAGCTTCCCGACCGAGCGGGACCTCGCCTTCGGGCCCGAGCAGCCGGACCGACCGGGCGAGCACCGCCTCGGGTGCGCCCTTGACGCAGGTCAGGACCGCGTCGCCATCGCGGTGGACGGTGGCCATCATCGCGGTCTCGGATTCGAAGGCGACTCCGCCCGTCCGCGGGTAGCGTGCCGTCAAAGCCAAATGATCGAGCCCGGCCGAGCGCCCGGCCCTGAGCAGCGCCAGCTCGACCGGGTCACCCGAAGCCGGCCGGCTGTCGACCGCAAGCACCGCGTTGTTGCAGAGGATCGCGACCGCCAGTGCCCGCTCCAGCGCCGGGTCGAAGCCGCCGAGGGCGCCCGACTGCGCGGCCGCCTTCTCGATCTCCCGCAGCGGCAGGGCACCCGAATCGAGTACGATCCGGCGCACCGAGAGCCGGTTCTCGGTCAGCGTTCCGGTCTTGTCGGTGAAGATCAGCGTGGTGGCCCCGAGCGTCTCGACCGCGGCCAGCCGCTCGATCAGCGCGTTCTGCCTGGCCATGCGCCACATGCCGCGCGCCAGCGCCATGGTGGTGACGATCGGCAGCCCCTCGGGGATTGCCGCGACGGCGAGCGCGATCGCCGCCTCGATCATCAGGAACAGGTCCTCGCCCGAAGCGATCCCGATCGCGCCGATCAGAGCGCAGAGCGCCAGCGTGACCCATACGAGATTGCGCGCGAGGCGCTCGAGCTGGCGCTCAAGCGGCGAACGCTCGGGCTTGGCCTCGGCGACCAGTGCAGAGATGAGCCCGAGTTCGGTCTCCATGCCGGTGCCGACGACGACGGCGGTGCCGCCGCCCCGCGTGATGGCGGTGCCCTTGAACGCCATCGAGGCACGTTCGGAGACCGGGGTATCCGCCGCGACCGGCGCCACGGACTTCTCGACCGGAACCGATTCGCCGGTCAGCGCGGATTCGTCCGCCGCAAGGTTTGGCGCATCGATCAACCGAAGATCGGCGGTGACGATGTCGCCGCCCTCCAAGAGCACGATGTCGCCCGGCACCAGTTCCTGCGCCGGTACGACCATCAGCCTTCCACCGCGTCGGATCCGGGTGGTGACCGTGCCGAGCATGCGCAGCGCCTCCATCGAGCGCACGGCGCGGATCTCGGTGACGAAGCCGATCGCGGTGTTGAGCAGCAGCACGGCGCCGATGGCCAGCGCCTCGATCATCTGGCCATAGGCGAGCGAGATCGCGGCGGCGACAGCGAGCAGCGCGACGACCGGGCTGGCGATCTGGGCTAGGAGGATCGCGAGCGTCGCCTTCGGCAGGCGCCGGGCGAGCAGGTTGGGGCCGTGCCGGACCAGTCGGGCCGCCGCTTCCCGATCGCTCAGGCCGTCGGCGGCGCTGACGCCGAGTGCGGCCAGCACATCGGCCGCCGGGAGCGCATGCGGGGCCCGGGGCGGCGCCGCGATGTGGTTCGTGCTTTCCTGAGGCATGTCGCTGCCGCCACCGATACTGGTCTACGAGTCGCGGTGAGCCTGGGGTCGCCGGAGTCGGCGCGCCTTGCGCTCCGTCAATCGCCAGTGCGGGATCTGGTGACTTCTACCAGAGCACCACGCCGGCAGCGATGTGGGGCTCATGCTCCTAACGCTCCTTGCCCGAGCAGTCGGCGGCGGCGAAATCGGCGAGGCTGGCGAAGCCCTGCGCCGTCTGGCGCTCAAGCACCCAGTAGGGCATCGGGTGATGCAGGATCGCGACCTTCAGCCACCACCGGGCGGCACCCATGATCAGGGCCCGCCGGCGTTCTGCTGCCGCATTCTTCGGGCGGCTCCCGCTCAGGCGGGCTGGTCGACGAAGCGCCCCGCGCCGATCGACCGGACCGTGCTGGCATGGGCGCCGGCGGCGTCCTCGCCGGGGTCGACGACCAGCTCGACCGTGTCGCCGACGCCGAGGCTGTCGAAGTCACCCGTTACCACCGAGTTGCGATGGAAATAGACCAGCCGCCCGTCCGTGGTGGCGATCTGTCCCGAGCCCAAAGCGAGGTCGAGCTCGGCGATCCGCCCCTGCAGCGGCGCCGCCTGGGTCTCGGGCCTGCCGCTATGCTCCTCCTTCCAACGCCGGAGCTGGCGCTCCATGGCGTCGAAAGCGTCGCGGATCGCCACCAGCACATCCGCATGGGCAAAATCATCGCCGGGCCGGCGGTTGATCGAGATTTCGCCGCCGGGCACGGTGACCTCCACCCGCACCTCGTACTGGTTGCCCTTCTGATGGCGCCGGTGGGCCGCCTCGACCACCACATGGCAGCGCGTGATGCGGCCGAAGAATTTCTCCAGCCGGGCGACTCGGTGATCGACCCGCTGCTGCACGTGGCGCGCCGGCTCCATGTTGTGCCAGATGATCTCGACCGGGGTCTCCATGCGCGTCCTCCGAAGTTAATTCATTCAAAGCTAGTCCCGACCGGTGCCTGCCGCCTTGACCGCCGTCAACGGGCAGGCTCCCCGCCGAAGTAGTGCGCCAGGCACTCCGCCTCGCGCCCGCGCACGACCCGGAGGCCCTCGAGCGACCCGCGGGTCTCGGTGACGACGGTACGTTGATGCTCGGGCCCGTCGCCACGGCTGAAATAGATCACCACCCAGTCGCGGGTGCGGCCGAGGTCGTGTGCGAGCGCTGAATTCGAGAAGAGCGCGGTCATCGACCAGCCGTCGCGGTCCGCATGCATGACCGGCAGCCAGGCCTTTCTCTCAGGGTTGAAGCGCCTGGGCGCAATCCGGCGCAGCCGCCCCGTTTCGGCTCCGCGCCGGTAGGCGGCGTCGGCCTCCAGCAGGACCGCCACCGGTGGCTCCTCGTGGTCCTCCGGACCGCGTCGCCGCCGGCGTGCCAGCATTGCCGCAAGCGCCGCCCGAATCGCCGCCGCCCGGCGTAGACCGATCCCCGGGACGGCCTCGAGCCGCCCGTCATGGGCGGCGATCTCGAGCGCCTCGAGGGTGTCGACATGAAGATGGTCGTGGAGGGCGTGCGCGGTCTTGGGTCCGACCCCGGGCAGGGCCTGGAACAGGCGCTCGGGAGCCGCTTCGCCGCGCATCCGCTCGAGCTGCATCCAGCGCCCGGTCACTACCATCTCGTCGATCGCGCGGGCGAGGCTCGGGCCGATGTTCGGAAGATCGGTCAGGCCTTTGAGCCCGTCGCGAGCGAGGATAGCGGCCGGATCCTCGGAGAGACCACGCAGGGTCTCGGCTCCGCGCCGGTAGGCGCGGATGCGGAACCGGTCCGCCTGCTGCGCCTCGAGCAGCTCGGCCGCCTCGGCCAGCCGGTCGGCGATCTGGTCGCGCGACAGCCGCCCGATCGCCGGTGTTACTCTGATGTTATCCATGGGCATCGGCGCTCACGCCGCCAGATCGTCCGCCCAGAGCCCCTTCAGTTCCTCGGGCATCGCCTCACGCACATCCGCAAGCTCTCCCGCCGAGACATGCATCTTCATTACATCGACCATCTCGCGGAACGCGGCCTCGGCGTCGAAATCGGGGTCGGCCGAGAAGGCGGCGCCGAGCGGGGCCAGGAAGTCCTCGACCGAGCGGTGCTTCACCGGTACCGCCGACGGGCGCCAGCCTTCATAGAACATGCCGCGCATCAGCATCGGCAACTGCGCGCTGAGTTGTGCCGCTTCGGTCGACGGGCAGCCGGTCGCGGATCGCGTGGAGGCAGACCCTGAGCAGGCGATATCCCTTCTGGCGATCGTCCCAGCCGAGACGCGAGGTGATCTCGTGCAGCCAAGTGTTGGTGATGTGGATGGTCTCGTCGAATACGGGCAGGCCGGTCATCGTCATGGCGCTCTCCCGGGCGTCTTGGGGGTAACCGACGCATGATGCGCGACCGGCACGGGCTCCGCCGTGATCCAGGTCAAGTGGGGCTCGGGATTGACGGGCGTCGATGCCCGGAATGCGCATTGCGCCTCTCCTCCGTGCGGTCGGCAATCGTCCCCTGGCAACCGTTGAATGGCAACGGTCTCGAAGTCATCCCGCTGGAGACCCCCATGGCCAACAAGCAGATCCTGTTCCGCTCGGCCGCACGCGAAAAGCTCCTGGCCGGCACCCGCGCCTTGGCGGATGCGGTTCGCGTGACGCTAGCCCCGAAGTCGAAATCCGCGCTGATCCAGCGCACGTGGGTCTCGCCCATCGTCCGCAACGACGGCGTCAACATCGCCAAGGAGACCAAGCTGAGGGACCCGGAGGAGGACCTGGGCGCGCAGATGCTGCGCCAGGCCGCCGAGAAGACCGGCGACGGGGTCGGCGACGGCACCTCGACGGCAACCATCCTGGCCCAGGCGATCTTCGCCGATGCCCTCAGGAACGTGGTTGCCGGCGCCTCGGCGGCCGACGTCCGGCGGGGGCTCGACATGGGGTGGGGAAACGGCGCCAGGCCTGCGGCATGGTCCGCCAGGCGCGCAGTTCCGAGGTGACAAAGCTTCGCACCGATGCCGTGTCGTTCAAGGCGTCATCCCTCGATCCCTTTGGTGACGCACCGAGCGTGGAACCGTTGTATATTCGGATGCGGTCCGCGAAGCTGATCCGGACCTCAGGGATCGGATCTCTGCAACCCGCATCATGCCCGGCGTCGGCCCGGAATCGGGTTACTTGCGCGCGCCTTGGACGATCCGGTCCAGGATCATCGCGCAGAACAGGATCGCGAAGCCGGCCAGAATGCCTTGCCCCACGTTGGCGTATTGCAGCGCCTCGAGCACGTCCTCGCCGAGGCCCTTGGCGCCGATCAGCGACGCGACCACCACCATCGCCAGCGAGAGCATGATCGTCTGGTTGATGCCCGCGCGGATCGAGGGACTCGCCAGCGGCAGGTCGACGCGGGTCAGCAGGTACCACTTGCTGGCGCCGAAGGAGAGTGCGGCTTCTCGCACGTGCTCCGGGACGCCGCGCAGGCCAAGGACCGTCAGCCGGACAACCGGCGTGCCGCCGAAGATCATCGTGACGACGACCGCCGCGGGCTTGCCAACCCCGAAGAATGCAATCACCGGCACCATGAAGACGAAGGCCGGCATGGTCTGCATGAAGTCCATGATCGGCTGGATGCAGGCATAGAACCGGGGGCGCCTGGCGCAGTACATGCCGAGCGGAATGCCGATGGCGATGGAGAGGCACGCCGCGGTGCCTAGGAGCGCCAGCGTTGTCATCGCCTTTTCCCAAAACCCCAGGAGGCCCATGTATGCAAGGAAAGCACCGGAATAGATCGACGTGCGCACGCCGGCTGTCAGCCAGGTGATGAGTACGATGAAGCTCGCGATCACCATCCATGGTGTCTGGACGAAAGCCACCTCCAGCGCATCGAGCAGCAGGCGGATGCCGTAGGTGATTACCTCGAAGGGCGTCTCGCTGTTCTTGACGCACCAGGCGATGAACCCCTCGACCCACGAGATGCTGGTCAGGCGGATGTCGCGGTCGGTCGGGAACTCGGTCAGGATCGGGAAGGCGCCCGGGAAGCTGTAGTGGAGCATCGCGGCCACGGCGATCAGCAGGCAGAAGGCCGCGGCTAGGACAATGTGCGCGACCGGCAGGCCTGCGGGGAGGCTGCGGTCGGACAGCCAGTCCGAGAAGCGAGCCTCGAGCGCCGTATTGGCTACGACCGCCTGCACCGCTTTTACTGCGATCAGGACCGCGAGCCCCGTCAGGAAGATCCAGATCCCCTGCTCCTCGATCTGTTGTGCTTCACCGCGGAAGCCGCTGATAGCCTCCTCCAGAGACTCGACCGTGCGCTTGTAGACGTCGACCTTGTCGGAGCCTTGCTCTAAGGCGGCTGCGAGCTGCTGGCGGCGCAGTTCCAGCGTGCCTTCGATGGAATCGATCCGCTCGCGGGCGTCGGCCGATAGGTCGCCGAAGAGCCCGCGGGCGATCTGCACAAAGCCGAATGTCTCGACCACCAGGAAGCCGACAGCCCATTTCCAGAGCCCGCGGGCGCCAAACCAAACCGGGCCGAAGAGCCCCGCCATGCAGTTGAAGGTGGGAGTGAAGCGCGAGCGGCTACGGATGCGGTCGAACTGCCGGACATAGTAGTCTGCACTTGTCCGTACAAACTCGGTCACCTCTGAGTGGCGGATGGCCTCGAACTCCGCGGCCTTTAGAACGTCTGCGTCGGCGAGCGGATCTGCGGATGCGTCTGTCATGACACCTCGGTACCCTCGATGACCGTCCGCAGCAGGTCCCGGCGTGTGATCACGCCGACATCGGTACCACCGTCCTCGACAAGGATCGGCGCGTCCTCCTCGATGGCGAGCTGGATCAGCGTGCTCAGCGACTCGCTCTCGTTGACGCGCGGCGCATCGGCCGGGATCTCGCCGGCCTCGGCGCGGTGTCGCTCTATAGGCTGCATCACCGCATGCGCCCGCACCACCTTCAGCCGCGAGATGCCGGCGACGAAGTCGGCGACGTAGTCGTCAGCCGGGTGCATGACGATCTCCTCGGCGGTGCCCGTCTGCACCACGCGGCCGTCGCGCATGATCGAGATGCGATGGCCGATGCGCACCGCCTCGTCGAGGTCGTGGGTGATGAAGACCGTCGTCTTGCGGAGCACCTTCGAGAGCTTCAGGAATTCGTCCTGCAGTTGCCGCCGGATCAGCGGGTCGAGCGCAGAGAACGGCTCGTCCATCAGAAGGACGTCGGGGTCCGCCGCCAGCGCGCGCGCGAGCCCGACCCGCTGCTGCATGCCGCCCGAAAGCTCGTGCGCAAATTTGTTTCCCCAGGCGCCGAGTTCGACGATGTCGAGGATTCTTGCCGCCTGGTGCAGGCGGTCGTTCTTGTTGACTCGCCGGATCTCCAGCGGCATGGCGACATTGTCGAGGACCGAGCGGTGCGGCAGCAGCGCGAAGTTCTGGAATACCATACCGATCTTGCGGTTGCGGAAGCGCTGCAACTCCCTCTGGCCGAGAGCCATAACATCGGTGCCCTCGATCATGATGCGCCCGGCGGTCGGCTCTAGCAGGCGGTTGAAGTGGCGGACCAGGGTCGATTTGCCGGACCCCGACAGACCCATGACGCAGAAGATCTCGCCGCGCGCGATGCTGAGACTCACATCGGCGACACCGACGACCGCGTTGAATCTCGTCAGTACCTCGGCTTTCGACAGCCCATCCTTCCGAATGGCCTCAAGTGCGGCCGCAGGGTTTTGAGAGAAGATCTTCCATACATTGGAGATCTCGATGATCGCCCCATCGACGGTCCCATCCATCTGCGCATCCGGTTCTTCGGGCACGGTTGGCCCCGCTTGCTGCTCCGGGCAACAGTTCAGACGGCGCCTTGCCCAGTGGCCGACGCCGTCCGTTCGCGTGTCAGGACCCGATCAGAGCCCGAGCCATGCGTCAACCCGGTCCGGGTTGGAGTTCACCCATTCGACCGCGACCACCGCCGGATCGCGGCCCTTGCCAGAGATCTCGTAAGCGAAGGCGCTGACGTCGTCAGCAGTCAGCTGAAAGCGATCGAAGAATTCGGCGATGGCCGGCGAGCGGTCCTTCAGCGACTTCGACCAGGCGATCTGCACGTTCTTCAGAGCATCCTTGGTTGCCACATGGGACTCTTCGTACCAGTTGGGCGAGTCCGAGGGCTGGACCATCTTGTATTTCGCCGGGTCGAAGGTCGGCTCGGTCAGCATGACGACATCGAACATGTACCAGATGGCGTGCGGTTTGTAGCAGTAGAAGGCGTAGCCTTCGCCCTTGGCGATCGAGTCCTTGACGCGGGCGGTCTTGACGCTTTCCTCGGCCCGGATCGGCTCGATGAAGTCCAAGAGACCGTAGTCGCGTACCTTTACCTCGTTGACATTGGCCGAGGCCCAGCCAGGGGCACCGATCCACATTTCGCCCTTGCCATTGCCGTCGCTGTCCATCTTCGCCGCCACATCCGGGCGGCCGAGATCGGCGATGTCGGTGATGTTGTTTGCCGAGCCGAAATCCTTCGAGACGCAGTAGCCTTGGTTGCCCTCGTAGGGGTTGCTCGACAGGACCACCGTGCCGGCCTCGTCGACATATTTTTTGGTGAAGCTCTCCTGGTTCGGCAGCCAGACATCCGGGTGGACGTCAATGTCGCCCTTTCCCTGGTCCATCGCTTGGAAAATCGTGGCGTTGTTACCCGGCACGAGCGTCGCCTCGCCGCCGATGCGGGTCTCGACGACCGCCTTAAGCAGGTTGGCAATGGCCTGCGCTCCGGTCCAGGACGGTACGCCGATGGCAACCTGCTCGGCTGCGAGCGCCGGGCCGGCGGCCAGATTGATCGCCGCCGCGAGCGTGGCTGAGGTGAGTGCTCTTTTCATGGTGTTCTCCCTTTGAGTTAATGCCTGCCGGGTTGACCTGGCAGCTTCCATTGTCACGCGGCACCCGCCAGGATCATCTCCTCATAGGCGAAGAGCGCTGCCGATCCGCCTGTGTGCAGGAACAGGACCCTATCGGCGGGCTTGAAGAAGCCTTGCCGGATCAGGCCGATCAGCCCCGCCATTCCCTTGCCGGAGTAGACCGGGTCGAGCAGCAGACCCTCAGACCGGGCCACGAGCGAGATGGCCTCGATCGTCGAGGGAGCGGGGATGCCGTAGCCCTCGCCGACATATCCGTCGTCGACTAGGACCTTGCTCGCGGGGACCGCCGGGGCGCCGAGTCTGGCGGCAGTCGCCTTGGCCAGTGAATGGACGGCGGCGACCTGCCGCTCCTGCGGCTGGCGGACGCTGATCCCCATCACGGAGAGGTCGGAGCCGAGTGCGCAGAGCCCGGCGACCAGACCTGCATGGGTTCCAGTGCTGCCGGTTGCGGTGACGATCCAGTCGAAGCCGATGCCGGCCTCCCGATCTTGCTCCAGCATCTCCTGGGCGCAGAGTGCATAGCCGAGAGCCCCTGTGCAGTTCGATCCACCGCCTGGAATGAAGAAGGGCCGGTGGCCCTCTGCCCGCAACCGCCTTGCGACCACTTCGGCCTCGGCGTTCATGTCGAGTCCGTGCGGCCGGAACTCGAGGGTCGCGCCGAAGACCTTGTCAAGGAAGACATTGCCGGTCGCCTCGTACTCTGGTGCGGTTCCCTGCACGCGGCGTTCGAGCAGAGCGTGGCATTTGAGTCCCGTGCGGCAGGCCGCGGCAGCGGTCTGCCGCACATGGTTCGACTGGACGGCGCCCTGGGTCACCAGCATGTCGGCGTCCTGGCTGAGCGCCTCGCCGAGCAGGAAATCGAGCTTCCGGGTCTTGTTGCCGCCGGTGGCGAGGCCGGTGCAATCGTCGCGCTTGACGTAAAGGCTGGGGCCGCCGAGGGCCTCACTGAGCCTCAACATCGGCTCGATCGGAGTCGGCCGGTGGCACAGCCCGACGCGCGGAAAGCGGCTGAAGTCAATTCCGCCAGAAATGTCGAGGCCGGTTTCGAGCCAATTCATGGTTCCTCCGATCCTCCCAGTCGCTGCGGCCATGCTGTTCGAGAATGGGCGCTTGCTCCATTGCTATGTTCGACTAACATTATGCAGATTTTGCATGGCAAGAGGCAGAATGGATTTCCGCTGGTTCAAGGACCTCAGCAACCTGGCGCGCACTGGCCATTTCTCGCAGGCGGCCGAACTCGGCAATATCAGCCAGCCGGCGTTCAGCCGCAGGATCAAGGCGATCGAGGCTTGGGTCGGGGTCCCGCTGGTCAACCGGAGCCGGCATCCAGTGACGCTGACCAGCGCCGGATTGCAGATGCTGGAAGCGGGGCGGCAGGCACTTGAGCGGCTCGAGACCGAGCGTGCGCAGATCGTCGAGGCGCAATCGCTGCCGGACAACTACGTGGTGACCTTCGGCGCCCAACATTCGGTAGGCTGGCGCTTCTATCCCGCCTGGTTGCAGGCATTCGAGAACTCGTTCGGTCCGATCATGTCACGGCTGCGCGCCGATAACCTACCGAACTGCCTCAAGGACCTACAGAACCGAGACGTCGACTTCGTGATTGCTTATGCAAGTGCCTATGCCCGCAGTGTCGATGGTCTCGCCGGGATAGAATCCATCCGCATCGGCCAAGATGCGCTGATACCGGTTTGCAAATGCGATCCGGACGGCACTCCCCTCTTCGATTTGGCAGCCGGCACTGCAGTCCAGGTGCCCTATCTCCGGTTTGGCGCGGACGCGCCCATCAGCAAGCACATCGAGCCGCTGCTAGCCGAATACGATCTCTCCCGGCGGCTCGGCGTCGTCTACGAGAACTCGATGGCCGGCGCGCTCCGCATCCGGGCGCGCGACGGCGCCGGTGTCGCGTGGCTCCCCAGAAGCCTGGTCGCACCCGACCTCGAAACCGGCCAGCTGACAGTAACCGGTGATCCGGCGTGGGAGATCAGGCTCGAGATCCGGATCCACAGACTGAGCGGGCACACAAACAAGCTCACCCGCGCAATCTGGTCGTACTTGGCGGTCCGCGAGCCGTTTCCATTGCTGAAGGATTTCTAGCCGTCTTTTGGATCACAGTGCCGACAAAACCGATGCACGTGCGGACTGGGGAGGCCACATCACACCGCACGCGACGCCGCAGGTCCGCCGTCAGCCGGATGGTGGCGGCCTTCGTCCTCGCTCCCTTCGCCACCGTAGGCCTGCGGATCCGGTGTGAAATGCTGCGCGCCAGGACCGAGCGCCAGCGGCGTGGCCTGATCGTCGGCATCCTTGCGCTGCTCGAGGTTGACCATTTCCCTAGTGACGGTGCTGGTGCTCGTCGCCTGGCGGGTCGACCCGCTCGCGGCCGATACCATCGGAGCGCAGCGGATCGTTCCCCGCCATGTTGCCGCCGGCCGGTCAGTTCCCTGTGGCCGCGCGGATCTCGTCGCGCATCGCTCGAAGGCCCGGATCGTCCGGGATTGCCGCCATGCCGTCCTCGACCGCTTTGCGTGCCCCGTCGACATCGCCGGTGGCGGCGAGGATGCGGGCGATCATGACCCAGGCCTCGACGCGTTGAGGGTCGAGGCGCACGGCTTCGCGGAATGCCTGTTCCGCCGCTGCCGGGTTGCGGAGCGCAAGCGCGGCGCCGCCGATGGCGAGCTGGGTCTCGGGGAAATCCGCCTTGGCGTACATCGAGGCGCGCCACTCCGCCATCGCGGCCTCAACGCGGCTGCCGAGCTGGGGTGGCAGGATTTCGGCGGGAATGCCGATGAACGCCCGCGCGGCCGCCATGCGTACCGCGAGAAGGGGGTCGCCGAGCAACGGAGCGAGGCGCCGTACCTGTTCGGCCGGGGACAGGGCGCGGAGCGCGCCCGCCGCGGTCTCTCGCACCAGTGGATCCTGGTCGGACAGCAGTGCGGCAATCCTTGCCGCGAGTGCCGGTTCCGGTGCGCCCCCAAGGAGGCCGATCGCCGTTGCCCGGACGATCCCGGGCAGGTCGGCCGTCTCGGCGATCGCAATCAGTTCGCCACCCGCCGCCACAGGATCACGCCAGGCCGCGGCAAAACCTTGCGAGAAATGCGCCCCGCGCCGGGAACTGGCCGGGAACCGGCGCGCAATCTCGTCGGCAGCCCAGGCGGGATCGCGGCCGGCGTGGCAGTCGGTGCAGGCGTCGGGCGCTCCAGTCTCGGCGGCAAGGTCCGGCCGGGGAATCCGGAAGCTGTGATCTCGCCTGCCGTCGATCCCCATGTAGACGCGCTGTATCATGTGGCAGGAGACGCACTGCGCGCCCTCCGACCCCACCGAATGGAAGTGGTGCGAAGGATCGTCATAGGCGGCCGGCTTCAGCATCGGGAAACGCGGGTTGCCGGCGGGCGAGTGGCACTGCAGGCAGACCGCGTTCAACTCAGCCTTCAGCGCTGTCCGGTGCGGGTCGTGGCAGTCGGAGCACCGGACGCCGCGGGCGTACATTCGCGACTGCAGGAACGAGCCGTACACATAGACTTCGTCCCGGATCGTTCCGTCCGCATGATAGAGGCCCGGGCTGAGCAGGGCGAGGCGGTAGGCATCGTGAAAGGGCGTGCCAGGGATCGGAGAAACGTCGGCGATCGCCTCGCGGCGCGAATGGCAGCCGGCGCATTGCTGGATCTCTGTGTCAGCTGTCCCTGCCGCGAGCCCGATGGTCAAGCCGGACCGGGTGAGACCAGGCCAGCGTGCGCTATCAAATGATCCTGACACCGCCCACTCCCGATGTGCTTCTCCCGGGCCATGGCAGGCCTCGCAGCCGACGCCGATCTCCGCCTGCGTGCTGGCGTATCGCCGGGCTCTGGGATCGTAATTCTTGGAGTATCCGGTAGCGTGGCACTCGGCGCAGCGGGCGTTCCAATTCTTGTAGGGGCCGGTCCAGTGCAGTCCGTCGCCGGCGGGAAGCTCAGCATCCGGGTACAGGTGGTACCAGCGGCGGCCCGCGGTGTCCCAAGCGATGTCGAACGCCTGCAGGCGGCCAGGCTCGGTCTCCATCAGGTATTGCTGCAGCGGCGCGACGCCAGCGACGCCGGCCACCCGGTAGATATGGCTGGCGCCGTCTCCGCCCTCGGTCTCGATAAGGTAGGCGTCATCCTCGCGCCAGAACCGGGTGGCCACGCCGCGGTGCTCGAACACCTTATCGCCGAAATCGCCCGCGACGCTGGCGGCCGAGGGCGTCTGCCAGGCGAGCGCGTGCATTGATCCTCGCCAGGCATCCGCTTCGGGCACATGGCAGTCGCCACACGAGGCCGAGCCGACATAAGCCGGTGTATCGCTCGCCAGTGGACCGGTCTGTGCCGCGGCCGGAAGGGCGAGGAGCAGCAGCCACGGCGCCGCAAGTGTCCTGATGAGGTTGTTCATCGCGCGGCGCCCATTGCTGCCTGCCTGTCGCCGCAGGCTAGGCGGAAGGTGCCCGGCCTGTCCATCCGCCCTGTCAGACGGTCACTCCGCCGGAAAGACCCGCGCCCAATCCTTGGCCATATCGACGATCAGCCAGCCCCGATCCGGCCCCTCGTCCAGCCCGCGGACGAGGCGGCCAATATGGCTCTCGCGATCGTAAGCCCATTCGCGCTCGGCGTCGGTATGGCGCACGATCAGGCCGAACCTCGGACCGTCCCCGGCGGTGCTCCACTCCAGCATCTGGAAATCACCGTCGGAGTTGCCGCCAACGAAGACCGGCCGGCGTCCGATCTGACGGATGATCGCGAGTGGCTTGCCCTCCTTGTCGTCAATGAACGCGATGCCCGGGTCCTTCATGATCACCGGCTTGCCGTCGACGATGTCGTAGCGCGCCTTGCCCATACTACCGATGACCTGTTCGGGCGGAATGCCGTAGGCGTCTTCGGCGAAGGCGCGCATGAAGTCGATCCCACCGCCGGAAACGATGTAGGTCTTGAAGCCGTTGTCGCGCAGATAGCTGAGAAGCTCGAGCATCGGCTGGTAGACCATCTCGTCATAGGCGCGCCCAGTCGTGGGGTGCCGCGCAGTGTCCAGCCAGTCGCGCACCTCAGCCAGGAACGTCTCGACATCCATGCCGGAATGCGAGGCGGTAACGATCTCGATCAGACCCTCCTCGCCGCCAGCCAGGGCACCCTTCAGATCGCCAGCCGCGGCGGCCTTGAGCGCATCGCTGGTCAAGATCGAGGGGTCAGCGGCGGCGCGCTTCTTTAGCGTGTCCAGAGCGAAAAGGAACTGGAAATAGACCGGCTGCTCGGCCCAGAGCGTGCCGTCATTGTCGAAGACGGCGATCCGCTCCGAGGGCGGCAGGTAGTCTTGGCCCGCGGGGTCGGTCACGGCCTCGACAAAGCCGGTGATCCGCGCCTTGGCGTCGCCCTCGTTCCACGAGGGAAGGCCATCAGCATCAGCAGGAGCGGGAACAAGCAGCGCGGTCGCGATCGCGGCAGCCGCCGTGATGCTCGCGAACTTTTTCATCGCAACTTCCTTGATTCCAGGTCGGGTCCGGCAGCCGGGGCAGCTTGCGCGGCCCCGGCCGATATCGTGAGCAGGCCTCAGTTCCCGAGTTCGGCTTTCAGCTTCTTCTCGATCGAGCTCAGATTGAACGAGCCCGGTGTCTGGCTCGGCGGGTATTCCTGCATGGTCTGGAGGAATTTGGCCGCCAGTGCTTGGATCGGCACCAGGACGAATGCCCGGTCGAGGAACCAGTCGTTGTAGGTGTTCGAGTTGTGCTGCGACTTCTCGAACGGGTCTCGCCGGAGGTTGAACAGCAGCGGCACGCGCAGTTCGATGAAGGGCTCGCGCCACACCCCGAATTGCATGCCACGGTTCTCCAGGAACACGGCCTTCCAGGCGTCGTAGCGTGCCGCGACGATCTGGCCGTCGTCGTTCACATACCAGAACTCGTGGCGGGGCGACTCCTCGGCATTGCCCGAGAGATAGTCAACCATATTGTAGCCGTCGATGTAGTTCCGGTACTTCCGCCCGTTCAGCTCGACGCCCTCGCGCAGCTGCTCCTTGATGTCCGGTGTGCCCGCGATCGCGGCGAAGGTCGGCAGCCAGTCTTCATGGCTGACGATCCCGTTCAGCGTCTTGCCCGCGGGGAATTTGCCCGGCCAGCGGACGAAGGCGGGAACCCGGTAGGCGCCCTCCCAGTTCGAGTTCTTCTCGTTCCGGAACGGTGTCGTGCCGGCATCCGGCCAGGTGTTGTAGTGCGGGCCGTTGTCGGTCGAGTACATGACGACGGTGTTGTCGGCGATGCCAAGCTCGTCTAGCAGATCAAGCAGCTCACCCACATGCATGTCGTGCTCGACCATGCCGTCATGGTATTCGTCGCCATCGGGTCCGGAGATGCCCGTGTGCTCGTCCTTGACGTGGGTGCGGAAATGCATCCGGGTTCCGTTCCACCAGACAAAGAACGGTGTGCCTGCATTGTGCGCGTCGGTGATGAACCGCTTGGCCTCGGCGACGGTCTCGTCGTCCACGGTTTCCATGCGCTTCTTGGTCAGCGGACCAGTGTTCTCGATCTTCTGTGTGCCGTCGTCGTTGGCCCAGCTATGGATCACGCCGCGCGGGCCGAACTGCTCGAGAAAGGTCTTGCCGTTGGCGAGCACCATGTCGCGCGGATAGTCGCGGTTCTCCGGCTCCTCCTCGGCGTTCAGGTGGTAGAGGTTGCCGAAGAACTCATCGAAGCCGTGATTGGTCGGCAGATGCTCGTCCCGGTCACCCTGATGATTTTTTCCGAACTGGCCGGTCGCGTAGCCCTGGGACTTGAGAATCGTCGCCATGGTTACATCCGACTCCTGCCAACCCTGTTCGGCGCCGGGAAGGCCGACCTTGGTCATGCCGGAGCGGACCGGCACGCTGCCGCCGATGAAGGCCGCTCGGCCGGCGGTGCAGCTCTGCTGGGCATAGTAGTCGGTAAAGCCTAGACCTTCAGCGGCAATGCGGTCGATATTGGGCGTCTGGTAGCCCATCATGCCGCGGTTGTTGTGGCTGATGTTCCAGGTGCCGATGTCATCGCCCCAGATCACCAGGATATTCGGCTTGTCGGTCTGGGCGTGCGCCACCGTGACAAACGCAGTGGCGAGCACTACAAAAGCGGCAGCACCCGCCCTCGCCGCCCATTGATGCAGGAAAACTGACCATTTCATGTCTCAACACTCTCCTCTGATATGCGCGAGATCTCAGCCGTTCGACCGGCGCGCCATCGATACACGCCGCCTAGGCCTTGGACACCATATTTCATGCCGATCCAGCCGGCATATCATTTTGCGCCAGTTTCGGGGGGGAAGATGCCGTCCAGGTTGAATTGTCCGGTGACCAGGGCGGCCGGGCTCGGGCCGCTCCCGTCCATGCTGGAGGAGAGGGCAGGCTTTCGGACCCTGGAGAGGGTCTTCAAAGCCGAAGGCGTTCCGCTGGCGGTTATCAATGCACGCGAGACATTCATGCCGGTCTCGTCGATGGTCGGCCTTTTCGAGCGCGCCGCGCAGGCGACGCAGGACCGGGCTTTCGGATTGTCCGTGGGGATGAATTTTCGTCACGGCGAGTACGGACTCTGGGTGGAATATGCGACGGCAGGTGAGACCCTGGCCGATGCGCTGGCCCGTGCCGCGAGTACGATCAGCTTTCATCAGCCGGGTGGCCGTCTTGTGCTCGAGATGGGCGGAGCGACGGCTGTCTGGCGATATGTCCCGCCGTTGACCAATGGCCTTTGCGTGCAGCATTCCGATCATGTGATCGGGCCGATGATCTCGTTCTGCCGTTCATATCTCGGTCCCCGCTGGCTGCCGGATTGGGTCGAGGTGAACTATTCGCGCGACACTCTCGCGGACTCGCTGGAGCGGGAGTTGAATTGCCCGTTCCGGTTTGAATGCCCCGGAATCGGCATTGCATTCGCGGCGGAACACCTGGATGTGCGGCGGGGCGATCCGGAAGGTCGGTGCCCTGAGCGACAGGTTACCCTGCTGGATGTGCAGGCCGACGCGGCGCTCCTGCGCGACGGTGAGCCCTGCCGGTCGGTTCTCTCGGTCGTATTGCTCCGCCTGTTGGATGGCCGGGCGGACATCGAAGGCACCGCAGAAGCGCTGGGACTGAGTGTCCGATCGCTGCAGAGGCGCCTGAGCCAACAGGGGGTCTCATACAGGAGCGTGGTGGATTCGGCACGATTGACGCGCGCGATCGCTCTGCTGCGCGATACCAGCCTGAGCGTGACCGCAATTGCATTCGAGCTGGGATATGCCGATCCCCCGAACTTCACCCGGGCATTCAACCGCTGGGCTGGCTGCTCGCCGGGCGAGTACCGGGCGATGCTGAACGGGCAAAGGCGCGCGCCGATGCTGAACGTGCCGGTCTGAAGTGCTGTTCGGTTGCTCGGTCGGATTGATGAAGTTCTTGTCGTAAGATATATAAAATAAACGGAAATACAATATTCTAAGAGATCAAATTAAAGCTCTCCCTGTAATCGCGCGACGATCGGTCGTCGCACGGGTGCGGCGACCGGAGGTCGCCTTGATCCAGCGGTCGAGCACCGTCACTACACCGGTCATCGCATCCCAGCCCGAGGAGTGGCCAATCCTGCCGATGGCAACCATGGACTTGCGGATCGCCGGTTGGTCGTTCGCGAGGAGCGCAGCGATGCCCGAGTGTATGCTCGCAATGCCCACTCCCTCGGCCGCGGCGCCGAGCAGTGCGCGTGAGATTGGGTTCGTGGCCCCGTTTGCCGTTGCGCTGATCGAAGCCCAGAGGAGGTCACTCAGGCGACCGAGATCCAGGGCATGCAGGGCGATCATCATGCCGCCAAGGAAATCATCGCCCGATGGGGTCAGACCCGGCCCAAGGCCAATGAGCCGATCGACCCAGTCGAGATTGCCGGCGGGGCCGTATTCGACGCGATTCAGCATGCCGTCGAGCCAGTGCCGCGCCTCGGTGATCGGCGCGGCGGCGGCGAGAGAAACATGATCGCGCGCTCCGGGACGGAGGCGCGGATCAATGTGCGCGCTGATCCCGCCGCAGGAGAAACCAGCAACGCCCGCGCGGAAGGCCGCCAGGCCCTGTCTGGCGTTCTCGGCATCGATCGCGCCGAAAGGCGGGGCAGGGGACCACAATGCTGCGCTGCCCATCGGAATGACCGTCGCTTGGCCTGCCCGGATGGCGGTCGCTGACAGCAGAACCCGTTCGCCGGAACTGATGCCAAGAGCCCGCCAATCGGTGTCGGCCGCCGCCGATGTCCCGACATGGATCGGTCCCGGCTCGATGCTGCGGGTGCCGACGCATATCAAGTGCGTGCCGGTGCCCAAGTAGAAGGCGGACGGAAACGCCGCAACGACACGACCTTCGGACGGTTGGGACAGAATCCGGCGGGCGATGAGCCCCATTCCGAGAGCCCGGAAGGCTATGGGCATATTGCGCCTATCCATCGTCAGCCACGACATGCGTCCCCGCCTCGCCCCGAAGCGCGGGCCCGGCGTCGTTCAGATGCGCGATGATCACCCGTTCCCCGCCGCCTTCGAGGAACCGCAGTGCTGCACTGATCTTTGGCCCCATGCTGCCCGCCGGGAAATGACCCGCGGCTTCGTAGGCCCGCAGTTCGCGCATCGTCACATGTGTCAGTTCCGCCTGCCGCGGCGTACCGAAATTGATCATGACCCGCGGCACGGCGGTTAGGACCATCATGAGTTCGGATGCCGAGCACGTTCGCCATGTGCGCCGAGGTCAGATCCTTGTCGATCACCGCCTCGACCCCCCGGCGCACGCCTTTCGGGCCGCGGATCACCGGGATGCCGCCGCCGCCGCCCGCGATCACCACCGTGCCGCGCCGCGCCAGTACCTGGACCAAGGAAATGTCGCAGACGTGCTTCGGCTTCGGCGACGGCACCACATGGCGCCAGCCGCGCCCGGCGTCCTCCTTCATCAGCCAGCCCATCTCGCGGCCGACCTTGGCGGCCTCCTGTTCGGAGTAGAACTTGCCGATCGGCTTGGTCGGATTCTGGAAGGCAGGATCGTTCTCGTCCACCTCGACCTGGGTCAGCAGACAGGCGACATGGCGCGAACTGTCGGCCTCGCGGAGCGCGTTCTCCAGCGCCTGCACAAGCAGATAAGCGATCCCGCCCTGGGAATGGGCGACGCAGATGTCGAGCGGCATTGGCGCAATGGTGTCGCGGGTCATCGCCTGGCGCATCAGGATCTTGCCGACCACGGGTCCGTTGCCATGGGTGATCACCAGCTCGTTGTCGAGCAGCGCCAGCGGCAGCAATGCCTTCGCGGTCTGGGCGGCGATTTCCTTCTGCTCCTTCGAGGTGCCTTCGATGTCCTCCGGATGGGTGGCGTTGCCGCCGATGGCGACAAGAATCCGGTCGGGGATCTTGTAGGGCGCCGCCATGGCGGGCCTCCTATGTTGGCGTGCTGGCCATGGCAATTGCCCATGCTGCCGCGTCGGCGTTGGTCGGTGCGACAAGCACCCCCGCGCCCTGCAGCGTGGCGATCTGGGCAGAGCGGCACTGGGGGTCTTCCTCGGTGCCGGTGACCGAGGCGACCACCGTCGGTCCGACCGGGCGGGCATGAGTTTGGAGGATCCCGGCCAGATGTCCAGCTGGATCGTCATGGGCGCCATAGCCGATCACCACATCGACAAGAATTGCGGCGAGATCGTTGCGGCCGAGCGCCTCGACAAATGCCTCGTCGCGGACCGATGGGTCGATCATCGGGTGCGGCCTGCCGCGGGTGAATTCGTCATCGCCGAGGTCGATCAGGGCATGGCCCGCAGTCGCATCCGCAAGGGCCGGGATGCCGGGAATCGGGGCGTTGGAGCGCACCGCTTGCCCGGCCGCGCGAAACAGTACCTGCGCCTCGCCGCAGAGGGTGCCACCGGAGAACAGGCCCAGCACGCCGGTCCCGCCGCGGAAGGTGACGGCCGGCATCGGGGGGATCTTTCCGGGACCAAGGCCGACGGCCGCGTGGGCCGCCATCCTGAGTTCGAACACCTGGGTCGCGTTGCCGGGCATATCCATTCTTTCCGCGCCGATGAAGCAGATGACCGCGGATTTGGGACTGGTGGCGATCCGCTCGAGCACCCTGGCGGCGGTTGCCTGCGGGGGCGGCTTCGAGATCAGCACGATCCGCTCCGTCGCCGGATCGGCGTCGAGCATGTCGATCGCCATCAGGGTAGAGATGCCGCCGACCTCCGCTTTGAGGTCTCGTCCCCCGACACCGATGGCGTGGGAGATCCCGCCGCCAAGTCGCGCGACCAGGCACGAGACCTCCTGCGTGCCGGTACCCGAGGCACCGACGATGCCGACGGTTCCGCGCGGCACGACGTTGGCGAAGGCCAGCGGCACGCCGCCGATGATTGCCGTGCCGCAGTCCGGGCCCATCACCAGACGACCGAGCTCGCGCGCCTCGCGCTTCAGGGCTGCCTCGTCGGCGAGGCTGACATTGTCCGAGAAGATCATCGCGTCGAGGCCCCGCCGGATCGCCTTGCGCGCCTCGGCGGCGGCAAAGTCGCCGGGGACTGAGATCAGCGCGAGGCTGGCGTCTGGCATCGCCGACAGCGCCGAGCGGAGCGTCCGCGGACGCCAGGCCTCGCCGGTGCCGCCGCGCGCAGCGGGCTTGTCGAGTTGCGCCAAAGCTTCTGCCAGTGCGGCCTCGGCCGCTGTCACGGTCGATGCCCGAATGCCTATGATCAGGTCGCCGCCGCCCGCGGCGCTCCCTGCTCTGGCCAGCAATCCCGCAATATCGAGGATCGCCCGGTTCGCCGGCGTTCCCATCATCAGCGCCGCTTCCTCGACGCCCGGCAGCGCCGCAACGCTTCGGGACAGGCGCATCAGCGCAACCGAGTCGAGATAGAATCCCTTGCGCACCTCGTTGAGGATGATCGGGTTCATGACACGCCGATGCTTTCTGCAAATACGCCAAGGGCGTTGCGGAAGCAGGCCATCGGCGCGCGGACCACCCCAGCGCCGACCTGACCGATTCCGGGCTTGCGGTGCGCGATTCCGGTGTTGATGGTTGGTGCGAGCCCGGTCTCCACCACCATCCGGATGTCGATGCCAGTCGGCACACCGAGATAGTCCATTGCCGGGATCGTCCATTCGGGGTTCTCGGCGAACGTGATCTCGCCCATGGTGCGGGTGAAGCTTCCTGCCTCGGAGGGCGCACCGGCGCCGACGAAGCCAGCGACTGCCGGCGCCGCTCCCATCGCGAAACCGCCGAGGCCGATGGTCTCGACGATGGCGGAATCGCCCATGTCCGGGTTGGCGTCGGCTGCGGTGAATCCGGGGAAGTAGAGCCCCTCAGGCATCTCGACTGGCGCCGTGAACCAGGTGTCTCCCGTACCGCTGACCCGGATGCCGAAGTCGGTGCCGTTGCGGCACATCGCGGTCACGATGCTGGAGCCGTGGATCCCGCGGACCGGGTCGGTGATCGCCTTGCCCATCGCCATGGCGATGTTGAGGAAGAACTGGTCATTGCCGGCGATGAAGCCGAGCGCCCTTGCGAGCTCCCGGTTGTCCGTGGCGGTCTCGGCCAGCGGCGCGCCAAGGGCACGGAGCGTCAGGCCCGAGCAGGCGGCGTTGCGCTGATGCATCTCGTCACCCATGGTCAGGCCGCGGGCGACCAGGCTCTTCAGCGGCAGGCCACCCATGTGGCGCAGCGCGCGCCCGAGCGCCGGACCAAGGGAGTCACGTATCCAGCGCAGGCGGTCCAGCACCTCGGCATCGTTCCCGCCGAAGCGCATGACCTTGCCGAGCCCCTCGTTGATGGCACAGTAGGCGCGGTTGCCGAAGGCCCGGTTCTCGACCACTATCAACGGCTGGCCGCGGGTGGTCATGCCGGTCATCGGCCCGACGGCGCCGAAATGGTGGTTGGGGTGGAAGGCGAAGGCGCCGGCCGCCGCTTTCCGCTCGGCGTCGTCGAGGCTCGAAGCCCAGTCCTCGTAGACGGCGATCCCGGTAACCGCGCCCCGCATCGGCCCACACATGCGGTCCCAAGCGATCGGCGGGCCGGCATGGAGGATCATGCCCTCGGTGAGTTCCGGGATCGCACGCGCGGCGGGGACCACATCGACCAGCACGGGGTCGCCGGCAAGCATCCGGTTGACCGCCTCGGCGTTGGCCTCCTCGATCAGCCGCACGCGATCAGCTCCCGAGCTTCGAGAGCAGATCGGCGAGCTTCGGGTCGCCTCCGGCCGGCGGCGACCAGTCTACGTCGATCACCTCGACCCCCTGGGTTCTCAGTTCGCGCGCAAAACCTTCGAGGCCGACATTGATGACCTTCAGCGGCGCATCGAGCAGCGTTGCAGTCTTGGATTGCTCCCCCACGATTCCTCCTTCCTGTCCGTCTGCTCAGGCGCTCTCGTAAACACGATAGGCCGCGTCTACCCCTGAATTGGGCGTCGCCGAGAAACCGTTCCGCCGCAGCACCGCCTCCAGCGAGGCGAGGCAGCGCAGGATGTTCGGCTTGCGGCAGACATGGCCCATGGTGCCGATGCGCCAGATCTTGCCCGCCAGATGGCCGAAGGACGTGCCGATCTCGATGCCGAAGTCCTTCAGCATCTCGGCCCGCACCTTCTCGCCATTGCCGCAGGGCGCTGGAATGTAGACGCCCGTCACGTTGGTCATGCGGTGGGCCGGGTCGCCGAAGAGCGTGAGTCCCATAGCCTCCAATCCGACGCGCAGAGCGCGGCTCGCGAGCGTATGGCGGGCGAAACCGGCCTCCAGCCCTTCCTCCAGCACCACCCGCGCACATTCCCGCGCGGCGTAGAGCATCGAGGTCGATTCGGTATGGTGATTCAGCCGCTTCGGGCTCCAGTAGTCCATCAGCATGCCGAGATCGAGGTAGTTCGAACTGATCCTGGGCCCGTTTGCGTCGACGAAGCCCTCGGGCCGGATTCCGCCCTCGATATGCTTGCGCTTGTTGATCTCGGCCGCGGCCCGGTCGCTGAGCGCGACCGGTGCGGTGCCGGGCGGGCCGGACATGCATTTCTGCAATCCTGCGGAGACCGCATCCAGTCCCCAGGCGTCGGTCTCGACTGGATTGCCGCCCAGCGTTGCCGTCGCGTCCGCGTAGATCAGTGTGCCGGCCTCCCGGCAGGCATCCGACAGTCCGTCCAGTGGCTGGGCCATGGTGGTCGAGGTGTCGCCATGCACCAGCGCCAGCAACTTGGGCCGGTACTTGGCCACGGCCTCGACGATATGGCCGGTCTCGAAAACGGTGCCCCAGTCTGTCTCGATGGTGACGATCTCGCCCCCGGCACGCGTGCAGATCTCGGCCAGCAGGTAGCCGAACCGGCCGAAGCGCGGCACAAGCACCTTGTCGCCGGGCGCCACCAGCGAGCCGAGGCAGGCCTCGATTCCCGCGCGGGCGGTGCCGTTGACCAGCAGGATCCAGTGGTTCCGGGTGCGGTAGACTTGGCGGTAGAGCGCCATGACCTCGTTCATGTAGCCGGTGAATTCCGGGTCGAACTGGCCCAGCATCGGCGCCGACATGGCGCGCAGCACGCGAGGGTAGACATCGACCGGGCCGGGCCCCATCAGCAGACGTGCGCCAGGGTCCAGCTCGCGAACCTGGGCAGGGGAGGCGGCATCGGGCATCGTCGTCACGCTGTCCTCACTCCGATTCTCTCAACCACCTGCCGCAGCAACCGGGCGCCCGCCCGCGCGTCTTCGGCGGTGATCGATTCCTCCGGGCTGTGGCTGATCCCGCCGGCGCAGCGGACGAAAATCATGCCCACATCGGTGATCGCGGCCATGGCGGCCGCATCATGGCCAGCGCCGCTCGGCAGCCTGAATGGCCGCCGACCGAGTTCCTGCATCGCCGCCTCGATGGCCTCGACGATCCAGGGCGCGCAGGCGACGCTGTTGGCCTCATGGCTGCAGTCGATCGAGATCGCGACGCTGCGTCGCGCTGCCACTGACTGCATATGCGCGACCAGCTCATCCACTGCGCCGCGCCTGGCAACGTCGTCGGGAGCGCGCAGGTCGACCGAAAAGGAAACCTTGCCCGGAATGACATTGGTCGCGCCCGGCACGACTGCCATCTGGCCGACCGTCCCGACCGCGCTCGGTCGGCCCGCGGCGATCCGCTCGACCGCCAGCACGCATTCGCTGGCTGCGACCAGGGCGTCCTGCCGCGCCACCATCGGCACGGTGCCCGCATGGCCCGCGGTGCCGTCGAGGGTGACCGTCATCCGGTTCGCGCCCGAGATCGCCGTGACCGCGCCGGTTGCGAGGTTCTCGGTTTCCAGCACTGGGCCCTGTTCGATATGGACCTCCAGGTAGCAGGCAATCTCGCCCTTGGACCAGACAGCTTCCCCGATCCGGGCAGGATCAAGCCCGAAGTCACGCATTGCCTGCGCCAGAGTGATGCCGTCCCTGTCCGGGCGGTCCAGAAGCGTATCATCGAACGTTCCCGCGACCGCCCGGCTGCCCAGATAGGTCGACTGGAAGCGGATCCCTTCCTCGTCGGCGAAGCAGATCACCTCGACTGGGCGCGCGAAGCGGACGCCTCGGGCGTTCAGCGCGGAGACGCAGTCGATCGCCGCGACGATGCCGAAGTCCGCCATCGTACTTGCCGGCCATAGTCACCGTGTCGATATGCGAGCCCAGCACGATCGCCGGCGCCGATGCGCCGATGCCTTCGTAGCGGCCGAGCAGATTGCCGGCCGCGTCCACACGCGCAGCCATGCCGGCGGCCTGCATCCAACCGGCGACGAGGTCCAGCGCCCGGCGGTGCTCGGGCGTATAGCAGCGCCGAGTTAGGTGCCGCGGCGACTCGCTGATCTCGGCCAGGCGGTCCAGCCGCTGCATGATGTCGGAGCTGGAGTCTCGGATCGAATCCACGGGCGGTCCTCACGCAGGCCCGGAGCGGGCATCTTCGCGCCGAGCGACGATAAGCGTGAAGCCATGCCGTGGTCGAGTCTCAATGGCGCTGCGGCATGGAGTGGCGCCGCTGATGGCCGCGCGTCTGCGGCGCCTTGCCGTCATTCTCCCGCCCGGGCAGCCTGGGCGGCGGCCCCCGCATGGGCCGGAGGAGCGTAGCCGCCGATCTTGGAGGTGCGCGCGCCCGTCGCGACCAGTGCCTCGGCAAAGGCGACGGCGCAGGTGACACCGTCGATCACCGGCATGCCGAAGCGCGCCGACAGCGCCTCCATCAGGTCGGTCATTCCAGCGCAACCGAGGACGACCGCTTCGGCCCCGTCTTCGTCCATGGCGCGACCGATCTCGTCGGCGATCCGCCCTGTGGTCGCCGGGTCGCCGCGTTCGAGCTCCAGCACCGGGATCTCGGTCGAGCGCACCCGGCCGCAGCGGACGGCGAGCCCGTAACGGGCCAGGTTCGCCTCGATCCCGGGCACCGAGCGGCGCAGCGTGGTGACGACCGAGAACCGGCAGCTCAGCATGCTGGCGGCATGAAAGGCCGCCTCGCCGATGCCGATCACCGGCACCTCGACCTGCGCCCGAGCGGCATCGATGCCGGTGTCGTCGAAGCAGGCGATCACCACCGCGTCCGCATCCGGGTGCCGCGCGATCTCGTCCAGAAGCCCCGGCAAGCACATTGCGATGTCGTGGTAGCCCTGGATGCTCGGCGGGTTGCCAGCCACTGTCGCCGCGACGATCTCGGTGCCAGGGCGCGCCACCCGGCGCGCCGCCTTCGCCGCCTTCTCGGTCATCGAGACGGTGCTGTTCGGATTCACGAGCAGGATGCGCATGGTCTCCCTCACAACTCGCCGCCAAGATAGAGCGCTTTGATCCGCTCGTCGGCCAGCAGATCGGGCGAATTGCCCTGCAGCGCCACCGAGCCAGTGCTGAGCGCATAGGCGCGGTTCGAGATGCTGAGCGCCATGCGCGAGTTCTGCTCGACCAGCAGCACCGACACCTTCTCGTCGCGGTTGATGGCGACGATCGAGCGGGCAATGTCCTGCACCAGCTTTGGCGCGATGCCGAGCGACGGCTCGTCGAGCAGCAGGAGCCGAGGGTTCGCCATCAGCGCCCGCCCGATCACCAGCATCTGCTGCTCGCCGCCGCTCATGGTGCCGGCAGTCTGGGTGAAGCGTTCCTTCAGCCGCGGGAAGCGGGTCAGCACCATCTCCAGCGAGTTGCGGATGCCGGCCTGGTCGCTGCGCGTGAAGGCGCCCATCAGCAGGTTGTCCCGGACCGACATGAAGGGGAACACCCGGCGCCCCTCGGGCACCATGGCGATGCCCATCCGCACGATCTCGTCGGGCGGCAGCCCGTCGATCTGGCGTCCGGCAAAGTGGATGCTGCCCGAGCGGATCCGCCTGAGTCCGGTGATCGCGCGCAGGATTGACGACTTGCCCGCCCCGTTGGCGCCGATCAGGGCCACGGTTTCGCCCTCGTTCAGCTCCAGCGACACGCCCTTCAGCGCATAGACGTGGTCGTAGTAGAGCTCGACATCGGAGAAGCGCAGCATCTGGGTCATCGCGCTACATCCCGATCATCGCGTCTTCGGTGCCGAGATAGGCCTCGATGACGCGGGCGTCCCGCTGGATCTCAGCCGGCGTGCCTTCGGCGATCTTCTCGCCGAAGTTCAGCACCACGATGCGGTCCGAGATCTTCATCACCGCCGGCATGTCGTGCTCGACCAGCAGCAGGGTGAGACCGCGCTCTCGGACGCTCCGCACCATCTCGACCGCCTTCATGGTCTCGTCGTGGTTCATGCCCGCGAAGGGCTCGTCCAGCAGCAGCACCGAGGGGTTGGTCGCCAGCCCGATGGCGATGCCGAGCGCGCGCAGATGGCCGTGCGGCAGGTTGCTGGCAAGCTCGTTCCGCTGCCTGCCGAGGCCGAGGAAGTCGATGATCTCGTCGGCGGACTCGCCGAACTTCCGGTTGTCGCCGCGCGCCGCGCGCGTGCCGAAGAAATAGCCGAGCAGGCTTGCCTCGGCGCGCAGGTGGTGGGCGACGATGACGTTCTCGCGCACCGTCATGCCGCGGAAGATCGTGGTCTCCTGGAAGGTCCGGACCACGCCCTTGCGCGCCACCGCATGCGGCGTCAGGTCCGAGATCCGGTCGCCGCGGAACCTGACCTCGCCGGCGCTGGTTTGCAGGAACGAGGCAATCAGCTTGAACAGCGTCGACTTGCCGGCGCCGTTCGGGCCGATGACGCTGAGGATCTCGCGCTCGTTGACGTCGAACGAGACGTTGTTGACGGCGACCAGCCCGCCGAAACGCTTGGTGACGCCCTTGACCTCCAGGATCGCGCTCATGCTTGCGCTCATGACCGCCCCCCGCCCCGGCCCGGCAGGCGGATGCTGAGAAGGCCGTTCGGCAGCCAGACCATCAGGACGATCAGCGCCGTGGAGTAGATCAGGAGCTGCCACCTGCCGGTCAGGAAAAGCAGGTCCCAGCCGAAATAGATCACCAGCGTCCCCAGCATTGGCCCGAACACGTAGCCAAGCCCGCCAAGGAAGCAGTTGAGCATGAAGTTGATCGAGTCCTGCACCGCGAAGCTTGACGGGTAGACCGAGCGCGAGATGGCGATGAAGATCGCGCCGCCGAGCCCGCCCAGGAAGGACGAGACCGCGTAGGCGAGCACCCGCAGATAGGCGATGTTCACCCCGATCGACGAGGCGAGCTCCTCATTCTGCTGCAGTGAGCGGCAGAGCTGGCCCAGCCGCGAATGCACCAGCCGGTACATCCCCGCGAAGCAGACGACCATCAGGATCACGGCGAGGTAGTAGAAGGCGGGCTTCACGTTTGCGAGCGTCGCGAAATCGGGAACCAGCGTCAGGCCGAACAGGCTGACCCCACCCGGCAAAGGAATGTTGGAAATGCCCTTCGCGCCGTTGGTGATCGGCAGTGCCAGCGCCAGCAGCCGGGCGACCTCGGTGAAGACCAGCGTCACCATGGCAAAGTAGACCCCGCGCAGCCGCAGGATGGGCAGGCCGATCAGCACGCTCGCGGCGGCGCAGGAGAGCCCCGCGATTGGCAGCGTCAGCCAGAACGAGACGCCATAGTTCACGACCAGGATGGCGGAGACATAGCCGCCCATCAGCGCGTAGGCGCCCTGGCCGATGTTGATCCGCCCGATGTAGAACGTCAGCCAGACGCCCGCCGAGGCGATCGATAGCAGGGCGACCGAGGTCAGGGTGTAGTAGAGGTCCCATCGCCCGGTCGCCTCGATCGTCCAGGGGACGATCACCAGCACCGCGAGCAGGAAGGCTGCAACCAGCCCGATCTGAGTTGCCCGGCTCAACGTCGTTCACCCCCAGGGCTTGCCCATCAACCCCTGCGGGCGGATGGCGAGGAACACCATGAGGCTGGCAAAGATCATCAGATAAGTAATGTCGCCGTACTCGTGGAGCACGCTGAGACCGACCGATTCCAGCATGCCGAGGATGAATCCACCGGCAATCGCGCCCGAGATCACGCCGGCGCCACCGATCATCACCATCATGAAGGCCTTGATCGAGATCGGCCCGCCGATCCCCGAATTGACCCCGGTGATCGAGACCAGCAGCCCGCCGACCACCCCGGCCAGCATGGCGCCGAGGGCAAAACCGATCATCGAGTAGCGGTCAACGTTGACGCCCATGAGCTGGGCGGCGATCCGGTCCTGCGCCAGTGCCCGCAACGCCCGGCCGGTCTTGGAGTATTGCATATAGAGAATGAAGCCGGCGATCGCCGCGATCGCGAGCACGCCGACCAGGATCCGGTCGTAGGGCATGATGATCCGGAAATCCCAGTTCAGCACCCCGTCCATGATTTTCGGTACGCCCCGCTGCTTCTCGCCGAAGATCAACAGGATGATCGCATCGAGAAAGAAGGCGATTCCGGCCGCAAGGAGCATCGTGCTCTCCTCGCGGTGGCTGCGCTTGATCACGGTCCGGAACAGGAACCGCTCGATCAGCGCGCCGACCACAGCCAGGGTCACGGCGGATGCGGCAAGCGCCACCACGAAGGGAAGCCCGAGCTGGCCGTAAACGGTGTAGGTCACGAATCCGCCGAGGACATACATCTGCCCGTGGGCGAAATTCAGCACGTTCATCAGCGCGAAAATCAGTGTCAGACCGAGCGCGATCAGGGCGTACTGGGCACCCAGATACAGCCCGTTGGCGATCACCTGTTCCATGGATCGTTCTCCGCAGGCGGACCCGGAGGGTTGCTCCGGGTCCGCAGCCGCTGGGAGGCGGTCGTCAGTCGACTTCCGCGATGAACAATGTTTCGAACTTTCCGTCGCGATATTCGTTGACGACCAGGGGCACGGCGACCTGACGCTTCTGCCCGAAGGACGTCATGCCGACGTATTTCAGCTTGGCGTCGCCCTTCATGTAGGGGTTGGGCGCCTCGAAACTGTCCATGGTCTGCTTGAACGCCTCGACATCGTCGATTGCCGCCGGGTTCGCTTTCAGCGTCTCGAGGATGTAGTCGAGGGCGTAGACCTTGGTGTTGGACTCGTCGTTGTACTCGCCGAACATCTTGGTGTAGCGCTCGACGAACTCCTTCATCGCGTCAGAGGCAATTTCGGGCGTCGAGGCGCCGCCGACGGAAATGAAGCCGTTCGCGAGTTCGCCCGCACCTTCCTGCAGCACGGTCGCATCCTGCGCCGTCTCGGTCGAGATCAGCCCGGTGTAGCCGAGCTCGCGCGCCGCCCGGATGATCAGCGGAGCGTTGCCGGGCGCGACGCCCGAGAGCACCAGCAGATCGGGCTGCGTCTGCAGCACCGGGGTCAGCACCGGCACGAAGTCGCGGGTGTCGTTTTGGTACGTGTCACTGTCGGCGACGACCTCCAGGCCCAGCGCCTTCGCGGCCGCGACGCCGCCGTCACGCTGGCTCAGCGGGTCGGACTCGTTCGCGGCGAGGAAGGCGATCTTCTTCACCCCCTTGGTGTCGCGGAGATACTTGTAGATCGCCGGGCCGGACTGGTAGTTCGCCACCATCCCGAGGACCGCGTTTCCGGCGGGCGGAGCGTAGAGCTCCTTCGGGAAGGCGTAGGGGAAATAGATGATTCCGTTCTGCTCGGCGACCGGGCGGACCGCCGCGGCGCCGTCGTCGACATTCGGGCCGACCACATAGCGGATTCCTTCCTGCGCCATCTTCTCCATACCGGCGATGGCGCGCTTCGGGTCCTTCTGGTCATCGAAGGTGACGATCTCGATGTCGTAGGTCTTATCGCCGATCGTGACCCCGCCCGTCTCGTTCACCCAGGCGGCACGGGTCTGCATCGAGCGGACGTTCGAGATGCCCCATGCTGCGGCCGGGCCGCTGGTGACTCCGACAAACCCGATCTTCAGCGTCTCGTTCGCCGCGCTGGCGCCGGACGCGATCCCCAACGACGCGATCGCCGCAACGGCGACGGTCTTGAGCACAGTCCGTCTCATCATGTTTCGATCCTCCCTTTGATCGCCGCGATCCGTCTGAGCATTCGTTGCGCGGCACCAACTACCCAAATGGATTGTTAACAAGAATGTCAACAATATTTTGACAATGACCGAGCCCAGGCGGCATATCGTAGGAAACTGACGTGACCAGACGCGCGCATCGAAGCGCGGAGCATCTGAGAGGCGGGACGAGTGGCAGAGCGCGCAATCGACGACGGGGCCGAGCCGGCGATCGGCTCGGCGCC
Source organism: uncultured Pseudomonadota bacterium (assembly GCA_963700775.1). Classification (GTDB taxonomy): domain Bacteria; phylum Pseudomonadota; class Alphaproteobacteria; order Rhodobacterales; family Rhodobacteraceae; genus Thermohalobaculum. The sequence continues at coordinate 398,461 of CAVOYU010000006.1, read as the reverse complement.
CTCCGAGCAGGAGATTGTCGACCGGATCTATTCGGCGGTCATGGACCAGCGGCTGCCGCCGCGCACCAAGCTCGGCGAGTCGATGCTCTGCGAGAGCTTCGGTGTCGGGCGGATGCGGGTACGTAGAGCGCTGCTGCTCCTGGCGAGCCAGGGCATCGTCGACCTGCATTCGAACCGGGGCGCCTTCGTCGCCAGTCCGGACCGCGCGGAAGCGCGGGACGTGTTCGAGGCGCGGCTGGCACTGGAGCCGGGAATCGTCCGGCGGGTCGCGCAGCGCGCCGTGTTCGCGGATCTCGATGCGCTGGACCGCCACATTGCCCGCGAGGCGGAGGCGCGGGAGGCCCAGAACCGCCGCGAGACGATCAGACTCTCGGGCGAGTTCCACGTCCAGCTTGCCGCTGCAACCGGCAACGCGGTCCTGACCAGGATGCTGCGCGAGCTGGTTACGCGCAGCTCATTGATCATCGGTCTCTTCGGCACGTCGGGCCGGTCGCATTGCGAAGACCACGAGCATGGCGACATTCTCGACGCGCTCAGGCGCCGCGATGGCGGCGGGGCCGAGGATCTGATCCGAGCGCATCTCGCCCATATTGAGGCGGATCTCGATCTCAAGGCCAGTGGGGCTCCGGTTCCGGATCTGGCCAGCATTCTGGGAGCAAAGCGATGAAGGCCGCCTATCCCCGCGATCTCGACGGATATGCGGGCGACCCGCCGCTGGCACGCTGGCCCGGCGGCGCAAGGGTGGCCGTGCAGTTCGTGCTCAATGTCGAGGAGGGGGGCGAGAACTGCGTCCTGCATGGTGACGCCGCTTCGGAGGCATTCCTCTCCGAGATCATCGGTGCCCAGCCTTTCCCGGGCGCTCGGCACATGTCGATGGAGTCGATCTACGAATATGGCTCGCGCGCCGGTGTGTGGCGCATCCTCGATCTCTTCCGCGCCCACGGGCTGTCGCTGACGGTCTTCGCCGTGGCAATGGCGGCCGAGCGGGCGCCGCAGATCATCGAGCGGGCGCTGGCCGACGGCCACGAGATCGCCAGCCACGGGCTGCGCTGGATCAACTATCACGGCATGGCCGAGGCCGAGGAGCGCGACCACATCGCCGGGGCGGTCGAGATCCTGACCCGGATCTGCGGCGAGCGGCCGCTGGGCTGGTACACCGGGCGTACCTCCGAGAACACCCGGCGCCTGGTCGCCGAGCATGGCGGGTTCCTCTACGACGCCGACGACTACTCTGACGATCTGCCGTTCTGGAGCCGGCTGCAACCGGGCCAGCTGATCGTGCCCTACACGCTCGATACCAACGACATGCGCTTCGCCACCGCCCAGGGCTTCAACACCGGCGAGCAGTTCTTCACCTATCTGCGCGACGCCTTCGATGCGCTTTACGAGGAAGGAGCCGAGCGGCCGCGCATGATGTCGGTGGGTATGCATGCCCGGCTCTTGGGCCGACCCGGCCGGATCGGCGCGCTGAAGCGGTTCCTCGAACATATCGGGCGCCGGGATCGGGTCTGGGTCGCGCGCCGGATCGATATCGCCCGGCACTGGCGCGAGACCCATCCAGCTCGCGGCTGATCCGGCACGCTCGGGCTGGACGCGGGCGGAAATTCCGGCACTGTGGTCGCCGATTCCACATAGGGACCGAAGAAGGACCGCGCCATGAACCGCGAACTGCTCGACCAGCTTGCCCCTACCGGCACGCTCCGGGCCGGGATCAATCTCGGCAACATCCTGCTGGTCACCGGCCGGACCGGGAGCGGCGATCCCGCCGGCGTCTCGCCCGACATGGCGCGGGCGATCGCCGACCGGCTCGGCGTGCCCTTGACCTGCGTGCCTTTCGCCTCTCCGGGCGAGGTGGCGGATGCGGTCGACCAGGACGCCTGGGACATCTGCCTGATCGCCGCCGAGCCGAGCCGCGCCGAGACCATCGCCTTCGCGCCGGCTTATGTGGAGATCGAGGCGACCTATCTGGTTCCGGCGGGCTCGCCGGTCCGTTCGCTCGCCGAGATCGACCGGCCGGGTGTGCGCATCGCCGTCTCGGACCGGAGCGCCTATGACCTCTACCTGTCGCGGCATCTGAAGCATGCCGAGCTCTCGCGCGCTCCCGGACTGGCGGGGGCGTTCCGGCATTTCGCCGAGGACGGGCTCGACGCGCTGGCGGGCCTGCGACCGGCGCTGATCGAGAACGCGGCCGAGCTGCCTGGGTCGCGGGTGCTCGAGGGCCGCTTCACCACGGTGCAGCAGGCGATCGGGACCCGGCCCGGCAACCCGGCCGCGCTGTCGTTCCTGACGAAGTTCATCGCCGAGGCGAAGGTCAGCGGGCTGGTTTCCCTGCTGATCGAGCGCCACGGCGTCACCGGCCGCCTGCAGGTTGCCTCGGACGGTTGACGCCGCGCCGGCGCGGGGGATTGGCGGGCCGGCGCCGAGCCGCTAGGCTGCCGGGAACCGATCCCTTCGCAAGCATGTGGAGACCCCGATGCCCAGCGCGCTTTCCGGTGCCCGGAGCCGTAATTCCGGCCGCAACCTCCACCGGCGCCCGGCCGGCGGATGGGGCGGGCGGGCAGGGGTGGCGGCGCTTGCGCTGGCCGTTACCCTCGCCGTCGCGGTCCCGGCGGGAGCGGGCGACGGTGATCCGAAGCGCGGGGTCGACCAGTTTCGCAGCTGCGCCGCCTGCCACACGCTGGTGCCCGGGCTGCACACCACCGGTCCGAGCCTGGCCGGGTTCCTCACCCGCGGCGCCGGGACCGCCGAAGGGTTCCAGCGCTACTCGCCCAACCTGAAGGGCGCGGGGTTCGAGTGGACCGCCGAGACGCTCGACGCCTGGCTGGCGGAGCCGACGGCGATGATCGCCGGGACCTACATGGACATTCCGGGCGTCTGGAACCCCGAGGGCCGGGCCGACCTGATCGCCTTCCTCGAGATCGCCGGCGGCGCCGACGGGCCGGCGCGGGCCGTCGAGATGGGGCTGATCGAGCAGTCCTGGCTCCGGGGCGTCGCGCCCGAGCCGATCGGCGAGGCGACGCCGGCCAAGCGGGTGGCGTCGATCCGCCATTGCGGCGACAGCTATTTCATCGCCACCGAGGACGGCGCCGTGCGGCCCTATTGGGAGAAGAACGTGCGCCTGAAGATCGACAGCGACGTGACAGGGCCGCCGGCCGGCGTGCCGGTGGTGCTGGGGACCGGGCAGATGGGCGACAGGGTCTACGTGATCTTCCGCTCGGTCGACGACCTGCGGGCGCTGGTCGGGGAGGGGTGCTGAGGGAGCGCGTCGCGGCGCGGCCTAGAAATACGGGGTCGCGTAGGCCATCGCTTCCAGCCGGCGCTGGCGTTCCTCCTCGGTCAGGTTCTCGCCGGTGGCGTCGAGCGAGTTGACCCAGTCGCGGAAGACGTTCATCAGGCCCCGCTTCGCCGGGTCGAGACTGGCCATCATCTCGTTCATCTTCCTCAGCCGGTGGACCAGGGTCCGCATGAACTCGATGGCGTGCTCGGGGTTGTCGCGGATCGCGGTCATGAAGTCGTCGTAGGAGGTGACGGTGCATTCGGTGTCGGTCAGCGCCCGGACGGTCGCCGAGCGGGGGCCCGGCTCGAGCAGGCTCATCTCGCCGAAGACCTCGCCGTTCTTCAGGGTCGCGACCGCCCTGGCCTTGTCGCCCTCGCCGACGACCACCTCGACCGAGCCGTCGAGGATCAGATAGGCCTTCCGGCCGTCCTCGCCCTTCGAGAGGATCACCTCTCCTGCCTGGAAGCGCGCCTTCTCCATGGTGGTCACTCCGGTTCCCGCGGCACCCGGCCGCCTTGCGGTGCCGCGATCTTGCGGCGGGCGGGGAGGGCAATCAAGGGGGAAGGGCGCGGCCCGGCCGGCGGGCCGCTGCTCAACATTGAGCAGGGGGCCAAGGCGTTGAATTCATTGGAAACCCGGAAAACGGGGGTTTGAGCGGGGGGTGTGAGCGGGGGTGCGGGGCGGGTCGTTCCGGCCCGCCGGCCGGGGCCGCGGCGTCGGGTCCGGCGGCGGCGGAGCGCCCGCCCTCCGGCCGGTGCTCAACATTGAGCAGGGGGTCAAGATGTTGAAATTATTGGAGATTCGAAAAATGGGGGTTTGAGCAGGGGTGTGAGCAGGGGGCGCCGGGCCGGTGAGAACGGCCGATGGCGGGAGTAAGGGCGGGGAATGATGGGTTCGGGGAACCCATCCTACGTGCTTGTCTCCGGCAACCCATTCGTCTATCATGATTTTACGGAGGCGTTGAATTTGGCAACGCTTGGAAGCCACTAGCTGGCGACTGCAGGGGCCGCTCGATCAAGACGGCCTACCGGCAAGAGACTGCGGGGTGCTCTCCATTGGGGATCGTCCGGCGCGAGCATCAGCTTCCGACTGAGGGGCGGCATTAACTGCCGCTGCGCGTCCGCTTCGAACGAAAGTCGAAGCAGAAGGACGTTGTCGGGAATGAAGAAGCATCTCGAAATTCGCAATACCAAGATGAGGCTGCAATCCGGGCTGTGTCACTATTGCGACCAGCCAATGTGGATTGGTGAACCAGGCGAATTCTGCCAGCGCCACAGCATATCACCCAGGCAGGCTGCAAGGTTTCGCTGCACCGCGGAACATTTGACTGCCCGATGCGATGGCGGCCAGGATACAGCGGACAACATCGTCGCTGCTTGCCTCTACTGCAACAGTGGCCGTCACAAGCGCCAGAAGCCTGTCGCGCCTGACCGATACAGGAAATTTGTCCGGAGGCAATTGGCCCGCGGAAGGTGGCATGGCTTCCGAGCGGTACCAGTCCGATCCATAGAGTAGATCGTCTCGACCCGCCGGCGCGGGCGGAGATGGAGAATGATGGGTTCGGAGAACCCATCCTACGTGCTCGGGCGGGAAGTACCGCCATCTGGAACCGCCGGACGCGCGACGCAAGCTGTGGCGGGCGGATGCGCGGCAGAAGGGGCGATTGCGGGTTTAGACTTGGGGCGGCATCGTGGGTAGGGTGGGTTCTCCGAACCCACCGTGCGCGGTGTGGCAGGATGTGGTGGGTTCGGAGAACGCATCCTACGTGCTGCTGGGGCAGCGCCTCATGGCACGGGACTTCGCCCATCAGGTCGCGGAGCGCCTGGTCCGCATCGCCTTGCTGAACGGCTACACCGCACTCGGCATACCGGTTACAGAGGCCTTGGGGTAAGTCCTTCCGGGGAGAGGGGAACCTCGGCCATCAGCCGATTTCTTTAACAGAGCCATTTTGAAGGGCCCAATTGACAAGCGTGCGACTGACGCATGCTATGGCTGCCTCGGTCGCTGGAATTGGATATCAGGGTGTTCGTCATGGCTCTTACCGGCATCAACCGCTGCCAGCACGTTGTCGCGCGGCCCGGTTGCGCCTGCTGCACCACCGAGGTGCGCGCCCTGACCCGAAGGGTGAACACCGATCTGTCGCGGCGTGGTTTCATGGCCAGCGGAGCCGCCTCTGTCGCGCTCTTGGGGATCGCGGCCTATACGGCTTCCAATGCTCAGGCGGTTGAGCCGAAGAAAGTAACGCTGTTCACCAACGTCAGGCTGTTCGACGGGCTGGCACTCAATATCCGCAACGGGGTGTCGGTGCTTGTGGTCGACGGCATGATTGCCGACGTGGCGCAGGGCCCGCTGTCGGCCCCCGACGGCGCGACCGTGATCGACGGCGGCGAGCGCACCCTGATGCCTGGCCTGATCGACGCGCATTGGCATACCATGCTGGCCAGCCTCCCGATCCCGCAGATGCTATCGGCGGATGCTGGGGACATCCACTTTGCAGCCGCCAAACAGGCCGAGCGGACGCTCATGCGCGGCTTCACGACGGTGCGCGATGCCGGCGGGCCGTCTTTCCCGCTAAAACGCGCGATCGACAGCGGGTCCGTGATCGGCCCCCGCATCTATCCGTCGGGGGCGATGATCTCTCAGACATCGGGCCACGGCGATTTCCGCGCGATCTGGGAATTGCCGCGTGTCGGCGGCGATCTGCAGCGTGGTGAGCAGCTTGGCGCCTCGCGCATTGCCGACGGCCGCGATGCGGTGATCCAGGCCACGCGTGAACAACTCATGTTGGGGGCCAGCCAGATCAAGATCGTGGCCGGCGGCGGGGCCTCATCGAACTATGACCCGCTCGACGTGCTGCAATATTTCCCCGAGGAGATCGAGGCCGCCGTCTTCGCTGCTGCCGATTGGGGCACCTATGTCTGCGCCCATGTCTACACGCCGCGCGGGATCCAGCGCTGTCTCGACGCGGGCGTGCGCAGCATCGAGCATGGCCACCTGACCGACGAAGAGTCAGTGATGCGCATCGCCGATGCAGGCGCGGTCTGGAGCATCCAGCCCTTCGTCGCCGAGGTCCGCCCCGACGCCGGGAGCCGGCGTTCCCGCAGATGCAAAGGTGCGCCAGCTCTGGACCGGCACCGACACCGCCTACACGCTTGCGGTCAAGCACAAGGTGCCCACGGGGTTCGGCACGGACATCCTGTTCGACGCCGCCTTGTGCGAAACGCAGGGCACGAACCTTTCCTACTTGACGCGCTGGTACACTCCCGCTCAGGCGCTGGTGCAGGCAACCTCGCAGAACGCCTTCATCTTGGGGATGTCAGGTCCGCGCAATCCATATCCCGGCGTGATCGGAGTGATCCAGAAGGGCGCTCATGCCGACATGATCCTGTGTGAGGGCAATCCGACCGAGGACCTGTCGCTTGTGGCCGACCCCGACACCAATTTCCGCGTCATCGTGAAGGCGGGGACAGTCTACAAGAACACGCTCGTCATGTGACCCGATACTCGGACAGAAGACTGCCCGCCAGACCGCTTGATCACAATGCAATTGCACGCCGATCTGGTGCAGCGACACCGCGCCGAAGAAACAAGGCCTTCCGATCCATATTGAGTTCATTGGCTTATAGTGGAGAAGGTTGGACCGCAGTCGCGTTGCCTCCGCCACTTGCGCCCGCGAAAGCGCTTTCCCGATCCGGCATACCGGCCCGAGGTGTTCAACGGCACGCGGTTTGAGCAGAACTACGCATCCTCTTGCTTCCACAGTGCTTCCATGGATGGGAAGAAAGATTTTCGCCCAAAGGCAAACGCTCTCTAAGCTGTTGACTTAGCGGGCGTTTCTGGTTTCGGGGGCAGGATTTGAGCCTGCGACCTTCAGGTATGAGTTTGAAGGTGCATTAGATTCACACCAACCGCCCCTGCTCCACCGCCGCCCTGACGAAATCCTCGAACAGCGGGTGCGGCGCGAAGGGCTTCGACTTCAGTTCCGGGTGGAACTGCACGCCGATGAACCAGGGGTGGCCGGGGATCTCGACGATCTCGGGCAGGCGGCCGTCCGGGCTCATGCCGCTGAACTTCAGCCCCGCCGCCTCCAGCTTCTCGCGGTAGGCCAGCGCCACCTCGTAGCGGTGGCGGTGGCGCTCGGAGATGGCGCAGGAGCCATAGATGCGCGCCACCTGGCTGCCCTCGGTCAGCACCGCGTTGTAGGCGCCGAGCCGCATGGTGCCGCCCTTCTGGTCGGTGACCTCGCGCTTGATGGTGCGGTTGCCCTCGAGCCATTCCTTCAGGTGGTAGACCACCGGCTCGAAGCGGCGCTTGCCCGTTCCCGCCCGCTCCGCCTCGTGGTCGAACTCCTCGGAGCCGGCATTGGCGACGCCCATCAGGTTGCGGGTGGCCTCGATCACCGCCATCTGCATGCCGAGGCAGATGCCGAAATAGGGCACGTTCCGGAGCCGCGCGAACTCGGCGGCGCGGATCATGCCCTCGGTGCCACGCTCGCCGAAGCCGCCGGGCACCAGGATGCCGTCGAAGTCCTCGAGATACGGGGCCGGGTCCTCGCGCTCGAAGATCTCGCTGTCGAGCCACTCGGCCCTGACCTTCACCCGGTTGGCGATGCCGCCATGGGTCAGCGCCTCGGCGATCGACTTGTAGGCGTCCTCGAGCTGGGTGTACTTGCCGACGATGGCGATGTGGACCTCGCCGTCGGGGTTGTGGACCGCGTCGACCACCCGCTGCCAGCGGGCGAGGTCCGGGCGCGGGGCGGGCGAGATGCCGAAGGCGTCGAGCACCGCCTGGTCGAGGCCGACGCTGTGGTAGGCGAGCGGCGCCTCGTAGATCGACTTCAGGTCCATCGCCGGGATCACCGCCTCGCGGCGCACGTTGCAGAAGAGGGCGAGCTTGGCCACCTCCTTCTCCGGGATCGGGTGCTCGGTGCGGCAGACCAGCACGTCGGGCGCGATGCCGATGGAGCGGAGCTCCTTGACCGAGTGCTGGGTCGGCTTGGTCTTCAGCTCGCCCGAGGCGGCGAGGTAGGGCAGCAGGGTGAGGTGGATGAAGATGCAGTGGCCCTTGGGCCGGTCCTGGCCGAACTGGCGGATCGCCTCGAAGAACGGCAGGCCCTCGATGTCGCCGACCGTGCCGCCGATCTCGCAGAGCATGAAGTCGGTCTCGTCGTCGCCGATGGCGATCCACTCCTTGATCTCGTCGGTGACGTGGGGGATGACCTGGATGGTCTTGCCCAGATAGTCGCCCCGGCGCTCCTTCTCGAGCACGTTCGAGTAGATGCGGCCCGAGGAGACGGAATTGGTCTTGCGGGCGGCCACCCCGGTGAAGCGCTCGTAATGGCCGAGGTCGAGGTCGGTCTCGGCGCCGTCGTCGGTGACGAAGACCTCGCCGTGCTCGAAGGGCGACATGGTGCCGGGGTCGACGTTGAGGTAGGGGTCGAGCTTGCGCAGCCGCACCGTGTAGCCGCGGGCCTGCAACAGCGCGCCGAGGGCGGCGGAGGCGAGGCCCTTGCCGAGGCTGGAGACCACGCCGCCGGTAATGAAGATGTAACGTGCCATGCTCGATCCCGGGCTTTTATCGGGATGCGAGGGCGCATCCCCTTTATTTCGTTCCACGGGAGTTCGAGGGATACTGGATTTGGGGGCAGGCGGCAAGGCAAAGCGGGCTGCTCAGCGCAGGTTGCGAAGCCAGTCGGCGAATGCGCCAATCAGCCGGTCGTCGCGGCGCGCGGGCGCGGTGACGAGATAGTAGCCGGTGTCCGGCATGGCCAGTTCCGGCGGCAGGTCCAGCGCCGGGACCAAGGCGCCGGAGGCCAGGTCGTCGCCGACCACCGCGTCGTCGAGGATGGCGATTCCCTGCCCGGCGCGCGCCGCCTCGATGGCGTGCAACTCCTCGCGGAAGGTCAGGAGGTCGGCCTCGGAAAGCCGCGGCACCGTGGGGTCGCGCGCCCGGGCGCTGTCGAGCAGGCGGCGCCAGGTGGGGAATCTCGGGTCGTCCTCGGGCCAGTAGAAGTGGATCAGGGTGTGGTCGCGCAGCGCGGCAAGCCGGCGGATCGGCCTTCCGCCCGGCAGCAGCGCCGGCCGGCAGACGGCGGTGAAGCGGCCGCGGAACAGCTCGCACGATGCCAGCCCGGCCGGCGGCGCATCCTGGCAGCGGATCGCCATGTCGGCCTCGCCGGCGACGAGGTCGAGCACGCGGTCGGTTCCGACGAACTCCAGCCGCACCTCGGGATGGACCTCGCGCCAGCCCGGCAGGCGCGGCACCAGCCAGCAGCTGGCGAAGGCATTTGTCGTCGTGATCCTGAGCTGCGCGGGGGCCGGCGCCGCGGCGATTCCGGCCAGTGCCAGGGCGAAGCCGTCGAGCCCGTCGCGGATCGCCGGGAACAGCCGCGCACCCGCCGGGGCCAGCGCGAGCGGCCGCGGCCGGCGCCGGAACAGCGCCTTGCCGCAGAACTGCTCGAGGAGTCGGATCTGGTGGCTGACCGCGGTCGGCGTGACACCAAGCTCGGCCGCAGCCGCCTTGAAGCTCAGATGCCGGGCGGCGGCCTCGAAGGCCCGCAATTCGGCGAGGGGAGGCAGACGGCGCATGGCGGCATTCCAGATGAATCTGGTTCATCCTGCACATGAAAACTTCGATTTTGCAACGCACACCGCGCAGGTGGAGAATGGATGCCGCGACGGTTCAGCGAGATTGCCGGAGGATGCCATGCAGGACAGACCATTCGATGCCGCGGCCGTGGAGGCCTTCGCCAGCGGCCTGCGCGGCGCGCTGCTGCGCCCGGGCCAGCCGGGCTATGACGATGCGCGGACGCTCTACAACGCGATGATCGACCGGCGCCCGGCGCTGATCGCGCGCTGCGCCGGCGCGGCAGACGTGATCCGCGCCGTGAACTTCGCCCGCGAGTCCGGACTGCTGCTGTCGGTGAAGGGCGGCGGCCACAACGTCGCCGGCAATGCGGTCTGCGACGGCGGGCTGATGATCGACCTGAGCCCGATGAAGGGGGTGCGCGTAGACCCCTCGGCGCGGCGGGCGCGCGTCGAGCCGGGCGCCACCTGGGGCGAGTTCGACCACGAGGCGCAGGCGTTCGGGCTGGCGACCACCGGCGGCGTGATCACGTCGACCGGCGTCGCCGGCCTGACGCTGGGCGGCGGCATCGGCTGGCTGATGGGCTCGCACGGCCTCGCCTGCGACAACCTGGTGGCGGCCGATGTGGTGACCGCCGACGGACGGCTGGTGCAGGCCAGTGAGGCCGAGAACGCCGAGCTGTTCTGGGGCCTGCTCGGCGGCGGCGGCAATTTCGGCATCGTCACCTCGTTCGAGTTCCGGCTGCACCCGGTGGGCGAGATCCTGGGCGGGTTGCTGATCCATCCGCTCGACCGCGCCGTCGAGCTGTTGCGCTTCTACGACGGCTTCGCAGATGGCGCGCCCGACGCGCTGGGCTCGATGGCGCTGTTCGTGACCTCGCCTGAGGGCGAGCGGGTGGTGGCCATCGCCGTCGGCTACAACGGACCCGCAGCCGAGGGCGAAAAGATCCTGAAACCGTTGCGCGAATTCGGACCGCCGCTCGCCGACCTGGTGGCGCCGATACCCTATTCTGCGCTGCAGTCGATGTTCGATGCCGGCTTCCCGCACGGACAGCAGAACTACTGGAAGGCCAATTTCCTGAAGGGCATCGACGATGCCGCGGTCGGGACCCTGGTCGACCACCTGCGGCGCTGCCCTTCGCCCGGCTCGGCGGTGGCGCTGGAGCGGTTCGGCGGTGCGGTAACGCGGATTCCGAGGGACGCCACCGCCTTCGATCACCGCAATGCGCGCTACAACATGCTGATCGTCGGCATCTGGCCGGACGCGGCCACGAACGCGGCCAACACCGCCTGGGTGCGCGGGCTTTGGCAGGCAATGCAGCCCTGGTCGACGGGCGGGGTCTACGTGAACTATCTCGGCGAGGCGGCCGACGAGGGCGCGGCGCGGGTCGAGGCCGCCTACGGACCCGAGAAATACGCGCGCCTCGCCGCACTGAAGGCGAAATACGACCCCGGCAACCTGTTCCGCCTGAACCAGAACATCAAGCCGTCCGGCCGTTGACGCCACCGGCAGGCGCCATGAAAAACGGCCCCGGAATTGCTCCGGGGCCGCTGGTTATCGGGGGAGAGGTGGCGTCCTACGACGCGAACCACCAGCGCTCGCCGTTCTTGTGGCCGTCGAGCTCCCAGTTGGACGCGATCTGCTCCGGCATGCCGATCTTCGAGGAGGCCGCATGGGTGTAGGCCATGAAGATCGGGATGATCGAGCCGCAGTCCTCGTTGCAGATCTTCTGCATCTCGACATACATCTCGCGCCGCTTGGCGCTGTCGAGCTCGGCGCGGGCCTGGACCAGGAGCTCGTTGAAGCGGGCGTTGTCCCACTTCGACTCGTTCCAGTCGGCGCCCTTGGAGTAGATCTGGCTGAAGATCCAGTCCTCGGTCGGGCGGCCGCCCCAGTAGCTGCCGCAGAACGGCTTCACGAGCCACGTATTCGACCAGTAGCCGTCGTCGGGCACCCGGTTGATGTTGATGGTGATGCCGGCCGCGGCGGCCGATTGCTGGAACAGCGCCGCCGCCTCGACCGCGCCCTCGAAGGCGGTGTCGGCGATCGAGTACTCGATGGTGATCGAGTCCATTCCGGCCTGCTTCAGGTGGAACTTGGCCTTGTCGGCGTCGTAGGCGCGCTGCGGAACCTCGTCGGCCGTCGCGCGGTAGATGTTGGCCGGCCCGATCGGATGGTCGTTGCCCGCCTCGCCGTAGCCGCGAAGGATGGTCTTCACCAGCTGGTCGCGGTCGATGGCGTACTTCATCGCCAGGCGCACGTTGTTGTCGGTGTAGGGCGCCGTGTCGCACAGCATCGGCATGGTGGCGTGCTTGTTGCCGTAGGTGGGGAAGACCTTGACGTTCGGGTTCTTCTCCAGCAGGTCGGCGGTCTTGAGGTCGAGGTTCGACATCGAGTGGATCTTGCCGCCCATCACGCCCGAGGTGCGCGCGGTGGCGTCGGCGATGAACAGGTTCTCGATCGAATCGAAATAGGCCGCGTCCGCCTTCCAGTAGTTCGGATTGCGCTCGACCACCGTATTCACGCCGGGCTCGAAGCTGACCAGCTTGTAGCCGCCGGTGCCGGCGCCGCTTTCCCAGTCCGGCGTGCCGTCATCCTTGGCCGGGCAGATCGGCAGGTGGTAGTCCGAGACGATGTAGGGGAAGTCGGCGCTGCCGCCCGAGAGCGTGAACACGACCGTGCCCGTGCCGTCGGCCTTCACGTCGGTGATGTTCTGCACGATGCCCTTGGCGGCGGATTCGGTGCCCTCGCCCAGATGGTGCTTGAAGCTGGCCACGACGTCGGCCGCCTCGAGCGACTTGCCGTTGTGGAACTCGACGCCCTGGCGGAGCTTGAAGGTCCAGGTGGCGGCGTCGGCGGAGGCTTCCCAGCTCTCGGCCAAGCTCGGGCCGGAGCTGGTTGTCGGGGCCGATCTCGGTCAGGTTGTTCCTGAGCTGCGAGCTGACATTGATCATGTAGCTGTCGAGGATCTTGGCCGGATCGAGCGAGTCGCTGGTGGCGCCGCCGGTCAGCGCCTGCTTGTAGGTGCCGCCCTTCGACGGAGCGGCGAGCGCCCTGCCCATCATGAGCTCGGCCGCGGCGACCGTGGTGCCGAGGGCAAGGGCGCCCTCCATGAACCCGCGGCGGCTGATCCGGCCGGCGGCGAGTTTCTGCTTCAGTTGGTCAAGTGTGATCATGTCTCCTCCTTGCCGGTGGATTGCCGCCCCCGGCGATCGTTGTCCCGCGCCGCCTCGGCGCACACGGCTTGTGATCGCGAGAGCCTATCCGAGGAATCCGGCGCCCGCAATTTCTTCGATGAGGGATTAGCGGATTCGATATCCGTCCGTGCCTCGATCCGCCTGCGCCGGCGGATCAGCCACCAGACGCAGGGCAGGTCGATCAGTCCCGCGAGGGCGCGGCCGGGGATCGTGTATTTCGAGCGGCCCGCCTGCCGGGGCCGGTCGTCGACCTCGACGAGCAGCACCGGGAGCCCCTCGGCCCGCACCAGCGCCGGCAGGTATCGGTGCATGTGGTCGAACTGGGGCAGGCGCAAGAACAGCTCGCGCGGGAACGCCTTCAGCCCGCAGGCGCCGTCGCGGACGCCGTCGCCGAGCACGGCGGCGCGGATGCGGTTGGCGAGCCGGGAGGCGAGGCGGCGGGCGGGGGACGACCTGCGCCGGCGCCGCTGGCCCGCGACCAGGCCGGGGCAGGGCGCCGGTCCCAGCAGCGGCCCCACCAGGCGGGGGATCTCGGCCGGCGGGTTCTGGCCGTCGCCGTCGATGGTGCAGATGACCGGCGCGCGCGCGGCCAGCACGCCGGAGCGGATCGAGGCGGACTGCCCGCGCGGCGCCGGATGGCGGAGCGCGCGAAGCCAGGGGAACCGGGTCCGGGCGAGGGCGATCGCGGCCGAAGTGCCGTCGGTCGAGCCGTCATCGACGAAGATCGCCTCGAACGGGCCGGCCGGCGTGCAGGCGGCGGCGATCTCGCCGGCGAGGCCGGCGACGCTGGCGGCCTCGTCCCGCATCGGCACCACCACGCTGAATCGCGGCGGTCCGCTCATGTCGGTCTCGAACCCATGACAGGGCAACCTAGACCTTGCCGCGCCCGGCGGCAAAGGCCCGGTTCAGGTCGGCGGGGCCGGGTTGCCTGCCGCCCACTGGCTGGGGGCCGGCGCGGCCGGAGCCGGGGCAGCGGGTGGCAGCAGGTCGCCGCCGGCCGGGAGCTGGGTCGACAGGTCGGGCAGCGGCACGGTTGCGTCGGGCGCGGTGTCGAAGCGGTCGAACAGCGATCCGGAGTCGCCGCCGCCGGCGAGGATGGTCAGGATGATCGAGGTGCAGAGGAAACCGATCGCCAGCGCCCAGGTCATCTTGGTCAGCGCCGTCGCGGCGCCGCGCTGCGACACCAGCCCGCCGCCCCCGCCGCCCATACCGAGCGCGCCGCCTTCGGAGCGCTGCAGCAGCACGACGGCGATCAGGCAGAGCGCCAGCACCAGATGGATGATCAGGACGATGTTCTGCATCGGGCTTTCGACTTTCCGAGATTTCGCTGTTCCGGGATCCCCGGCGAGGAGCCCGTTCCGGTGCGCGTTCTAATCGCTCGAACTGCGATTGTCGATTGGAAATGCCCTGCGGACCCGGCACCGGATGGCGAATGGCCGAAAAAGATACCGGCGGCGCTGGAGACGCCGCCGGTACGTGACACGCTGACCGTGCCTGTTGGTTGGGTAGGGTGCACCGCCCACCTGGGGTTCTTGGGGTTCAACCTCTGTGACCGGAGGCGCAAGCAAAACGTTCACACGGAATTCATGCACACAGCAAAGCGATACACTTGGTCTCCCACCCAACCTGGATCAGATTGGCGTCTGGTCGCACAACCTGGGAATCATCTGGACGATTCCAAATATCCTTAAGGTTGAACTTGGTTGCAGAATCAGAACTTGTCAAGAAATTGGGCGTCAGAAAGCGCTAATTCCGCCATTCACGCTGATCGCCTGACCGGTGATCTTCGAGGCTCCCGGGCCGGCGAGGAACAGTGCCAGTTCGGCAAGATCCCCGGCGGTCGTCGGCCCCAGATGCGCAAGCTGGCGCGCCTTGGCGAAGAGCTTCGCCGCGAAGGTGCCCTCCTGCATCAGCCGGTCGGTGAGGGGCGTGCCCTCGACGAGGCTCGGCGTGATGACATTGGCCCGGATCCCGTCGCGCTTGCCCTCGATGGCGAGGCCGCGGGTGAACTGGATGATCGCCGCCATGCCGGCGCCGATCACGGCCTCGCCCGGAGTCGCGACCTTGCCGGCGTCGGAGGCGATGTTGATCACCGCCCCGCGGCGCTGCGCGCGCATCACCGGCAGCACGGCGCGCCCGGCATACAGGAACGGCGCCAGGTCCTGGGTGAGCGAGATGCGGATGTCGTCGAGCGATTGCAGGTGCAGGAGCTGCGGCAGGCGGGCGCCGCCGATGGAACAGATCATCGTGTCGATGCCGCCCCGGGCCGCGGCTTCGGCGACCATGCGCTCGACATCGGCCGGCTCGGCGCAATCGGCGCGGAGGAACACCGCGTCGTGGCCGATGGAGGCCGCCGCCTCGGAGCCGCGGTCCGGGTCGCGCCCGACGATCCTGACCCGCGCCCCCGCCGCGGCGAACCGCCTGGCGCAGGCGAGCCCGATGCCGGAGCTGCCGCCGAGGATCAGGACCGATTGCCCGGAAATGCCGGTTCCCATGCGCGCCTCCCGCGAATCCGCGCCGGAGGTTGGCGCGGTTCCGCGGCGCCGGTCAATGGCGGGTCAATGGCCGGCGCGATCGGAGCGCGCCGCCGGCCGGGCCTAGAAGTTGTCGCGGAAGAAGGCGTTCCAGTCGGTGATCGCGGTGCCCCAGCCGGGGCCGGCGAGCACCAGCGTGCTGCCGACCTGATAGGCGGCGCCGGCATCGCGCCCGTTGCCGGAGGGCGACTCGGCTGGCGTGAAGGTCAGCCGTCCCAGCCGGTAGCTGACGGCGCCGTCGCGCGGGAAGTTGGCCGTGAGTATGACATCGAGGCTGCCGGGGGAGACCGTGGTGCCGCGCGCATCGACCACCAGGGTGTCGCCGAACCGGGTGATCGGGCCGAGCGGAATCCCCTCGCGCGACGCGTCGTTCGGTGCCAGACGGTTGCGGAAGAGACCGCCGATGATCGGAGTGCCTGAGAGGTCGAGGCGGTTCTCGGAGCGGGTGTCCGGGGCCGTCGCCGGCAATCTGGCGGAAACGGCGCCGGATGGCGTGACGACGACCAGCTGGCGCGGGCGGAATACGTTCTCGCTTGCGTCGGTGAAGCGCAACGGATGCCCGACGCCCGGGCGGTCGGAGAAATCCGGACGCTCGCTGGCAGGCGCGGGGCCAGCGAGAATCAGCAGGGCGGCGAGAGCTGTCAGGAGGGATCTCATCCGGCCAATATGGGCACAGGTTCGCCGAAGATAAAGGGCCACCGGCGCGCATTCTTGAGGGCATTCCATTAGCGTTCCTTAACATAGATTAACATCGCTCAACTGCCTGTTGAGTCCACCTCCGGCGCAACTCGCGGCGTTGGTGAATCCCGGTGAATGACAATGATTTTCAGGGCGATTGCGGGTGATTTCGCAAGGATTTTCCGGCACAGTTGTTAGTGTGTCGTTAGTCGGTAACGTAGCGTTGTCTAAGCGTGGAGTGAATATGTCTGTCATCATCGATCTTGCCAGCCGGCGGAAGCAGCGCGCGGCAGTGAACTCGATCGCCCATCCCGCGGGCGTCTCCCTTCCCTTCGAGCAGCCCTCGGATGGCGAGCTGATCGCTCCCGAGATCCGGCAGGCGGTCTGCTCCGGCGCCTATGACGCCGAGCTGGTCGATTTCCTGGGCGATGCGGTGCGCGATGGCGACCGGGTGCTGGTGATCGGCGCGGGCCTTGGCGTGGTTTCGACGCTGATCGCGAAGATGCCGGGTGTCGAGCGGGTCATCGCGGTCGAATCCGATGCGGCGATCGCGCCCTATGCGCAGCGGGTCCATGCCGCGAACGGCGTTCCGTGGATCGAGACGGTGAATGCGGTCATGACCGACAGCGGAACCGGCCGGGTGCCCTTCTTCTCGCGCGCGCGACCTGCGCACCTCGTCGCTGGTGCCCGATGACGGCGCCTGGCAGAAGGTGATGATGGTTCCGCTGATGGACCTGAACCTGATGCTGACCGAGGAGCGGATCAGCCTGGTGGTCCACAATCTGCCGGCCTCGCCGATGCGGCTTCTGGGTCAGGCGGCGCTGGGCAGCGTCGAGCGGATCCTGGTCGGAAACGCCCATCGCGGCGATGCGGCCAATCCGGAGGCCTGGCCGGCGCTGACCGGTCGTGGCTACACGGCGATCCAGGAGGGCAGCACGGTGCTGCTCGACCGCAGCGCCGACGCGGCGACCCGGGCCAGCCACCGGACCCGTCCGGTCTGCGCTGGCTGAGCCGGGGGGCGTTCTCCGACAGCCTGTGACGAGCGAAAATGCGAACGGGCGGGCCGGATGATCCGGCCCGCCCGCTGCTTTTCGGGATACGGCGTCGGGGCTAGTTCTTCGCCTTGTCCACCAGCTTGTTGGCGGTGATCCAGGGCATCATGCCGCGGAGCTTCTCGCCGACCTTCTCGATCTGGTGGGCGTCGTTATTGCGGCGGATCGCCTTGAAGCTCGGCTGGCCGGCCTTGCACTCGGTCATCCAGTCGCGGACGAAGCGGCCGGACTGGATGTCAGCCAGGATCGACTTCATCCGGGCCTTGGTCTCGGTGTAGGGCAGCACGCGGGGGCCGGAGACGTACTCGCCGAACTCGGCGGTGTTCGAGACCGAGTAGTTCATGTTGGCGATGCCGCCCTCGTAGATCAGGTCGACGATCAGCTTCACCTCGTGCAGGCACTCGAAATAGGCCATCTCGGGGGCATAGCCCGCCTCGACCAGGGTCTCGAAGCCGTCGCGGATCAGCTCGACGAGGCCGCCGCAGAGCACCGCCTGCTCGCCGAACAGGTCGGTCTCGCACTCTTCCTTGAAGGTGGTCTCGATGATCCCCGAGCGTCCGCCGCCGATGGCCGAGCAGTAGGAGAGGCCGATCTCGAGCGCCCGGCCGGTGGCGTCGTTGTTCACCGCCACCAGGCAGGGCACGCCGCCGCCGCGCTTGAACTCGGAGCGCACGGTGTGGCCGGGGCCCTTCGGGGCCATCATCAGCACGTCGACGCCGGGCTTCGGCTCGATCAGGCTGAAGTGGATGTTGAGACCGTGGGCGAAGGCGATCGCGGCGCCCTCGCGCAGGTTGCCGTGGATGTGGGTGTAGTAGGTCTCGGCCTGCAGCTCGTCGGGCATCGCCATCATCATCAGGTCGGCCCAGCCGGCGGCCTCGGCGATGCTCATCACCTTGAGCCCGGCGGCCTCGGCCTTCTTGGCGCTCGGCGAGCCCGGGCGCAGCGCCACGGCGAGGTTGCGCACGCCCGAGTCATGCAGGTTCAGCGCATGCGCGTGGCCCTGGCTGCCATAGCCGACGATGGCCACCTTCTTGTCCTTGATCAGGTTGATGTCGCAGTCGCGATCATAATAGACGCGCATGATGTTCTCGTCCCTCTCGTTGCGTTTCCGGGTGTTGCCGCCGGGGCCTTGGACCGGGAGCCCGGCCCGGATTTTTCCCCGGCGTGGTTAGTCGAAGGTCCCGCTATTGTCCAGCGGGAGCGGCGGGCTGGTTTTCCGCCAGGATCAGGCGCTCCCAGAGCTTGCGGGTGCAGACGTTCTGCGGCCGGGTCTGCTCGGGCGCGGTGGCCAGCCCCTGGCTCATCATCTCGTTGGTTACGCTGATCGCCATGAAGTTGGGCAGGTCGATGACCTTGAGCCCTTCGTCCTGCTCGATCTCGCTGACCACCGGGCGGGCGGCGTAGCGCTCGGGGAACTTGTAGAAGCGCATCTCCTGCGGGTTGCAGAGCCCGCCGTCGGGCGTGATGCGGATCGCCGGATCGTCCGAGGGCGTGTTGTCGCGCGAGGCGTCGATGGCGAAGACGACCGACACCGGCTTGCCGGTGCCCTCCTCCTGCAACGCCATGTAGATGTGCGGCACCTGCTGGGCCGGCCCGGCGTCATCGGACGCGGCTTCGTTCGCCGCGGCGTCGGCGGGCTCCGTGCCCTCGGCGGCCTCGGCTGCGGCCACTTCGGGCGGCGGCAGGGCGTCGATGGCGACGTCGGAGGTGCCGGGGACGTAGATCTCCGACTCGGGCGTGATCGAGTCCGGTGCCTGCGCCGTGGCCGGCGCTTCCTCCTCGCCGGCGGTCTGGCAGGCGGCCAGAAGGAGCGCGGACAGCAGGAATGCGGCCGGTCTCATCGCGGGGCGGTCCGATTGCCGCGCATCATCGCGCAGACGCCGGTGCGGGTCACCTCGGCCAGGCCGAGCGGGCGCATCAGGTCGATGAAGGCATCGATCTCGCTGGAGGTCTGGGCCAGCTCGAACACGAAGCTGTCGTGGGTGACGTCGACCACTCGGGCGCCCAGCAGGTCGGCCATGCGCAGGGCCTCGACCCGGCGCTCGCCGGTGGCGATGACCTTGACCAGCGCCAGCTCGCGCTCGAGATGGGCGCCCTCGACGGTCAGGTCGTGCACGTCGTGCACCGGCACCAGGCGCCCGAGCTGGGCCTTGATCTGCTCGATCACCGCCGGCGTGCCGGTGGTGACGATGGTGATCCGCGACAGGTGGCCGGCATGGTCGGTCTCGGCGACCGTGAGACTGTCGATGTTGTAGCCGCGCCCCGAGAAGAGACCGATGACCCGGGCGAGCACGCCCGGCTCGTTGTCGACCAGGACGCCGAGGGTATGCCGCTCGGCGATCTCCGCATGGGTATCGCGGAGATTGTAGGCCGAATGGCTGGAAGAGCCGGGCTTGAGGACGAGGGAATTCATCTGGGTTTCCTCCGCTCGCTCAGACCAGAACCGCGCCCGCGGCGCCGATGGCGTCGTCGGTCGAGGCCTCGCCGAGCAGCATCTCGTTGTGCGCCTTGCCGGACGGGATCATCGGGAAGCAGTTCTCGTGCTTCTCGACCAGGCAGTCGAAGATCACCGGGCCGTCATAGGCCAGCATCTCCCTGATCGCCTCGTCCAGATCCGCCGGGTCGTGGCAATGGATCCCCTTGCAGCCGAACGCCTCGGCCAGCTTGACGAAGTCGGGCAGGGCCTCGGACCAGGAATGCGAGTAGCGCTCGCCGTGCAGCAGCTCCTGCCACTGGCGCACCATGCCGAGGCGCTCGTTGTTCAGGATGAACTGCTTGACGGGCAGGCGGTACTGCACGGCGGTGCCCATCTCCTGCATGTTCATCAGCCAGGATGCCTCGCCGGCGACGTTGATCACCAGGCTCTCCGGGTGGGCGATCTGGATGCCGATCGAGGCCGGCAGGCCGTAGCCCATCGTGCCCAGGCCCCCGGAGGTCATCCAGCGGTTCGGCTCCTCGAAGCCCAGGAACTGGGCCGCCCACATCTGGTGCTGGCCGACTTCGGTGCAGACATAGCGGTCACGGTCCTTGGTCAGCGCCTCGAGCCGTTGCACCGCGTATTGCGGCTTGATGGTCTTCTTTGACGGCTGGTATCTCAGGCAGTCGACCGCGCGCCAAGCCTCGATCTGCTTCCACCATGCGGCGATCTCGGCCCCCCGGGTCCGGGCGCCTCGATCCTTCCAGACCGCGATCATGTCCGAGAGCACGGACGCGATGTCGCCGACGATCGGAATGTCCACGCGCACGTTCTTGTTGATCGAGGAGGGGTCGATATCGATGTGCACCTTGCGCGAGCCGGGCGAGAAGGCGTCGAGCCGGCCGGTGATCCGGTCGTCGAAGCGGGCGCCGATGCAGAGCATCAGGTCGCAGCCATGCATCACCATGTTCGCCTCGTAGGTGCCGTGCATGCCCAGCATGCCGACCCAGCCCTTGCCCGAGGCCGGATAGGCGCCGAGCCCCATCAGGGTCGAGGTGATCGGCACCCCGGCGCAGTCGGCCAGCTCGCGCAGCAGCGCGCAGGCGGCATGGCCGGAATTGATCACGCCGCCGCCGGAATAGATCACCGGGCGCTCGGCGCGCTCCAGCAGTTCGACCGCGGCGGCGATCGCCGCGGCATCGCCCTTGGTGTTCGGGGCGTAGCTCCGGGTGCGCGCCTCCTCCTTGGGCACGTAGGTGCCGGAGGCGAATTGCACGTCCTTCGGGATGTCGACCAGCACCGGGCCCGGACGGCCGTGGGTGGCGACGTGGAAGGCGCGGTGGATGGTGTCGGCGAGCTGGTCGGTCTCCTTCACCAGCCAGTTGTGCTTGGTGCAGGCCCGGGTGATGCCGACGGTATCGGCCTCCTGGAAGGCGTCGTTGCCGATCATGAAGGTCGGCACCTGGCCGGTCAGCACGACGAGCGGGATCGAGTCCATCAGCGCGTCGGTCATGCCGGTGACCGCATTTGTGGCGCCGGGGCCGGAGGTGACCAGCACCACGCCGGGCTTGCCGGTGGAGCGGGCATAGCCCTCGGCGGCGTGTGCGGCGCCCTGCTCGTGGCGGACCAGGATGTGGCGGATGTCGTTCTGCTTGAAGATCTCGTCATAGATCGGAAGCACGGCGCCGCCGGGATAGCCGAAGATTACCTCGACGCCCTGGTCCTTCAGGGCTTTGACAACGATCTCGGCGCCGGTCATCTGGCCTGACATCTTCTTCTCCATTCTCGCGGTGCGGTCTTCGGGGTTACTCGTCGCGATACTCGTCGGCAGAAACAAAAAGAGCCCCGTCCGGGGCCCATGCGCGCGTCGTCCGGTCGGGCTTCAGCCCATCCGGTCACCGCGCGCCAACGCTACGAGAATCTGCCGCATTTGCTGCACCTTTTCGCTTGCGGCGGCAGCTTTAACACAGAACGACTCGGGGTCAACCGTATTTTTCGGTCAATTCTGTCGCGGTGGTGAGATTTTCTGCAGGAATGTGTCCGGGAAGCGTGTGCCAGCGCAACATCTGGTTGTGCATCCAGGTCGACTGCCGTTTTGCATATTGGCGCGTCGCGGCCTTGGCGCGGTCGATCGCCTCGGCGAGCGTGGTCTCGCCCCGGAGATGGGCCATGAACTCGGGCGCGCCGACAGCCTTCATGCCCGGAAGGCCGGGGTCGAGGCCGAGGCTCATGACCCGTTCGACCTCGTCCAGCACGCCTTGTTCCAGCATGGCGTCGAGCCGGGCGTCGCAGCGGGCGTGGAGCCGGTCGCGGGGCGGCAGAAGCTTCAGGGCGACGGTCTCCTCCAGCGGCAGCAGCGGCGCCGGTGTGCGCCGGTGCCATGCGGCGAGGCCCTCGCCGGTGGCGTCCAGCACCTCGCGGGCGCGGAGCCAGCGGGCGGGATTGGCGGGGTCGAGGCCGGCAGCGGTCTCCGGGTCACGGGCGGCAAGCGCCGCCGCGAAGGCCGGCAGGCCAATGCGCGAAAGCTCCGCCTCGGCCGCGGCGCGGATCTCGGGCGGCACCGGCGGGATCGGCGCGAGCCCCTCGGTCAGCGCCTTGAAGTAGAGTCCGGTGCCGCCGGTGACGATGGGCCGCAGGCCGCGGGCGCGGCAGCTGGCGAGCGCGCCGCGCAGGTCCGCGAGCCAGGCGCCGACCGAATAGTCCGCGTCGAGCGCCACGTGGCCGTAGAGCAGGTGCGGTGCCCGCGCCTCCTCCTCCGGCGCCGGCCGGGCGGTCAGGATGCGCCAGTCGCGGTAAACCTGCTGGCTGTCGGCATTGATCACCGCCCCGCCGGACCGCCCGGCCAGAGCAAGCGCCAGCGCCGACTTGCCGCTGGCGGTCGGGCCGGCGATGAGCAGCGGGCGGGTCAAGCCCCGGCGGCCCGCGCCGCGGCGGTCGCGTGCGCCGCTCGCCGGACGCAGAGCCATACGGTCGCCGTGAGCAGCGGCGCCGCGTAGAGCGCCGGGGGCAGGAGGCCGGCGAGCACCAGCCCCGGCACCGGGCCGAGCCAGAGGGCGAGCAGCCAGAGCCGGGCGCCGCGGGTAGCGCCGAAACCGTCGCGGGCGAGGAACATGGCGGCGACCAGGGTCAGCGTCATCTCGTAGTGATAGGCGTAGGGCGTCGCCAGCGGGATCGCGGTGCAGAGCGTCGCCGCCCTGAGGTCCGTGCTCGCGCCCGGCCGACTCCAGACCCACGAGACCGCCGCGATCGCGGCGAGCGTGACGGTGGCCTGCACCGGGAAGGCGACGGCGTGGCCGAAGCCGCCGAGCCGGACCAGCGCGTACCACGTCATCATCCGCTCGAAGCGCACGATGTCGGTCTGCATCAGCTCGGACATTAAGCGGATGCCTCCGAAGAATGCCTTCCAGTATTCGAACCCCATCACCGCGGTCGAGCCCGCGGCGAGGACGACGGCGCCGGCGGCGGCCCAGAGGAAGGTCCGCCAGTAACCGCCGGCGGCCAGCGCGAAGGGGATCAGCAGGCCCAGCTGCGGCTTCAGGGTCAGGAGCGCGATCAGCAGTCCCGCCAGCGCCATGCGCCCCTGCGCCAATGCCGCCAGCGACCCGGCGAGCCCCGCGGTCCAGAGCAGGCTGTTGTTGCCGAGCATCAGGATGATCAGCACCGCCGGGCCCGCCAGCACCAGCGGCACGCCGCCGGGAAGCGGCGCCGCCAGCGGCCGGAGCGCGGCGGCGAAGGCGGCGAGGGCGAGCAGGCTGAAGAGGATGTAGGCGGGGGCGAACGGCAGCAGCCCCAGCGGGGCGACGGCGATGTGCCAGCCGGGCGGATAGAGCCACAGGAGATCGCCCTTCGGCGCGTCCGGCGGCAGCGCGAGGGCGGCGCGCAGGACGTTGGGATCGAAGGCGCCGATGGCGTCTCCGGCCAGCGCCAGCCTGGCGGCGCCCCAGAAGGCGACGAAGTCGATCTGCACGGATTCGCCGCCATAGCCGGGCGCGCTCAGGTCCATCACCATCTTCACGCAATAGGCGGCGAAGGCGAAGGCCATCACCGCCCCGGCGAGCAGGCCGAAGCGCCGCAGCGGGGGCGCCGAGCTGCCGAAGGCGGCCTCGATGCGGGCGTCGAGCGCCGGGTCGGCGGGGCGGGTCATCGGCGCGGGGGCTCCTGCGGCGGCAAGCGGCTGCGGCGAGGATATCAAGGCCGCCCGGCGAGGCAAGCGCCGAGCGGCGCGGCAGGGGGCGGGCGCCTTCGGCCAATTTCGCGTTTGCGCGCAAAAAATTGATTCCCTTGACATTCCGGGCGCCGGACGCCATCTAGGCGCCACACATTGTCTCGCGATTGCGCGAAGTGCCGCCCGCGACCGATCCGGTCCGGCGGTGCCACGTCCCGGGAACAATCACCGATATCATGCCGCCCCGGCCGCGCCTGGGACAGGCGATCCGCCCCGGCTGCGCCGCGCAGGAAGCGCTGCGCGCCGTCTGGCGAATGAGGAACTACGATTGACTGACATCACCTTCCAGGGGCTCGGCCTCGCCGACCCCATCCAGCATGCGCTGAAGGCCCGCGGGCACAGCGTCCCCACTCCCATCCAGGCGCGGGCGATTCCCGGTGCTGCTGCAGGGCCGCGACCTGCTGGGCATCGCCCAGACCGGCACCGGCAAGACCGCGGCCTTCGCGCTGCCGATCCTCCACCGGCTGGCCCGCCAGCCCACCGCCGGCGGCCCGCGCGGTCCCCGCGCCCTGGTGCTGGCCCCGACCCGCGAGCTCGCGATCCAGATCGGCGAGAGTTCCGGGCCTATGGCCGCAACATGCGGCTGCGCCAGACCGTGATCTTCGGCGGCGTCGGCCAGCGGCCGCAGATCGAGGCGCTGGCGCGCGGCGTCGACATCGTGATCGCCACGCCGGGCCGGCTGCTCGACCTGATGCAGCCAGAAGCGGGCGCGGCTCGACCGGTCGAGGTTCTCGTCCTCGACGAGGCCGACCGGATGCTCGACATGGGCTTCATCCGCGACGTGCGCAAGATCGTCGCAACCCTGCCGATGAAGCGCCAGACGCTGCTGTTCTCGGCCACCATGCCGGGCGAGATCGCCAAGCTGTCGGCCTCGATGCTGAATGACCCGGTGCGGGTCGAGGTCACGCCCGCAGGCGACCCCGTCGAGCGGATCGAGCAGGACGTCTACCACGTCGAGGCCGGCGCCAAGGCGGCGCTGCTCTCGCACGTGCTGGACGACCCGGCGCTGAGCCGGGTGATCGTCTTCACCCGCACCAAGCACGGCGCCAACCGGGTCGCCGAGCATCTGTGCCAGCAGCGGCGTCGAGGCCGAGGCGATCCACGGCAACAAGTCGCAGACCGCGCCGCCAGCGGGCGCTGTCGCGGTTCCGCGACCGGCAACGCCCGCGTGCTGGTGGCGACCGACATCGCCGCCCGCGGCATCGACGTCGACGGCATCACCCATGTGATCAACTACGAGCTGCCGAACGAGCCCGAGAGCTATGTCCACCGCATCGGCCGCACCGCGCGGGCCGGGCGCAGGGGGCGCGGCGCTGTCGTTCTGCGACGCGGGCGAGCGCGCCTATCTGCGCGACATCGAGCGGCTGATCCAGCGGCGGCTGAGCGTGGTCGGCGACGGCCCGGCGCCCGAGGCGCGCGGCGGCGCCGGCCGGCCGGCGCAGGGCAAGCCCAGGTACAGCGGTAACGGCGGCGGCGGCAACGGCGGCTCCAGCAACGGCGGCGGCAACCGCAGCCGCCACGCCGGGGGGAAACCTGGTGGCGGGAAACCTGGCGGCGGGAAACCTGGCGGCGGGAAGCCGGGCGGCGACAAGCCCGGTGCCGAGAGGCCCGGTGCCGCGGCCAACAGCCCCGGCCAGCCGGCGCGCAACCGCAACCGCCGCCGCCGGCGCTCGCCCTCGGGCCAGCGCGCGGCGTGACGCATCGGGGCGGGGTCCGCCTCGCCCCTTGCATACCCGGCGGGTTAGGGCTATAGCCCCCCCACTTCAATCCGCAGGCAGGGTTTGGGCCGTTCCGGGGAGACATCCCGGAGGGTCCGCCGGTTGGGCGAGACGCTCTCACCCCTGCCGAGGCGAAACCGGAAAGGAAACCGAAAGATGGCCCTGCCTGACTTCTCGCTGCGTCAGCTCCTCGAAGCCGGCGTGCATTTCGGACACCAGACGCACCGCTGGAACCCCAAGATGGGTCGCTACATCTATGGCAACCGCAACGGGATCCACATCATCGACCTGACCCAGACCGTGCCGATGCTCGACGCCGCCCTGCAGGCGATGCGCGACTGCGTCGCCAAGGGCGGGCGGATCCTGTTCGTCGGCACCAAGCGCCAGGCGGCGAAGCCGCTGGCCGAGGCGGCCGAGCGCTGCGCCCAGTACTTCATGAACCACCGCTGGCTCGGCGGCACCCTGACCAACTGGAAGACCGTGTCGCACTCGATCAACCGGATGAAGTCGCTCGACGAGCAGCTCGACGGCGGCGCGAGCGGCTTCACCAAGAAGGAGCGCCTCCAGCTCGAGCGCGAGCGGGCGAAGCTGACCGCCTCGCTGGGCGGCATCCGCGAGATGGGCGGCACGCCGGACATGGTGTTCGTGATCGACACCAACAAGGAGTCGCTGGCCGTCCTCGAGGCGCGCAAGCTCGGCATTCCGGTGGTGGCGATCCTGGACACCAACTCGGACCCGGACGGAATCGATCTGCCGATTCCAGGCAATGACGACGCCAGCCGGGCCATCGCGCTCTACTGCGATCTCGCCGCGCGGGCGGTGATCGACGGCATGGCCAAGCAGCTCGACGCCGCCGGCTTCGACCTCGGCGAGCTCGATGAGGCTCCGGTCGAGGAGGCGCTCGAGGCCGAGGTGGCCGGGGAAGCGGCTGCCGGGCAAGAGCCTGCCGGGGATGCCCCGGCTGCCGACGCGCCTGCCGCAGAAGCGGCTGATGGCAAGAAGGCGAAGGGCAAGAAGGACAAGAAGGAAAAGGCCGCCGCCGACGAGACCGCCGCGAGCTGAGCCTGCCTTGCCGCGGCGCCTCCGTCGCCGCGGCGTCACCGAACCGCGATAGAAGACCCGCAGCCGGGAAACCGGCGCGGGCAGGCATATGGAGATGAACCGATGACGATCACCGCGAGCATGGTGAAGGCGCTCCGCGACAAGACCGGCGCGGGCATGATGGACGCCAAGAGGGCGCTGACCGAGACCGGCGGAGACATGGAGGCGGCGGCCGACTGGCTGCGCGCCAAGGGGATCACCACGGCCGCCAAGAAGTCCGGGCGCACCGCGGCCGAGGGCCTGGTCGGCGTCGCCGTCGAGGGCGGCGCGGGCGTGGCGGTCGAGGTCAATTCCGAGACCGATTTCGTCGCCCGCAATCCGCAGTTCCAGGAAATGGTCGCCGGCATCACCCGGACGGCGCTGGGGGTCAGGGACGTCGAGGTGCTGAAGGGCGCGTCGCTGGGCGGCAAGACCGTGGCCGATACGGTCACCGATGCCATCGCCACCATCGGCGAGAACATCACCCTGCGCCGCATGGCGCGGGTCGAGGCCGACGTGGTAGCCAGCTATGTGCACAACGCCGCCGCGCCCGGCATGGGCAAGATCGGCGTGCTGGTCGGGCTGAACTCGACCGGCGACCGGGCGGCCGTCGAGGCGCTGGGCAAGCAGATCGCCATGCACGTGGCGGCGACCAGCCCGGCCTCGCTGAGCGACGCGGATCTCGACCCGGCGATGATCGCCCGCGAGAAGCAGGTGCTGACCGAGCAGGCGCGCGAGTCGGGCAAGCCGGACGCGGTGATCGAGAAGATGATCGTCGGCCGGATGAACAAGTACTTCCAGGAGGTCTGCCTGCTGAAACAGGCCTTCGTGGTGAACCCGGACCTCAGCGTCGAGAAGGCGGTGAAGGAAGCCGAGGCCGGCGCCGGCGCGCCGATTACGGTCACCGGCTTCGCCCGGCTTGCGGTGGGCGAGGGGATCGAGAAGGAAACCGAGGACTTCGCGGCAGAGGTGGCGAAGATGGGCGGCTGACGCCCGTGTCCGGGACCTGATCCGGGGCCTCGCGGATTCGTAAGGCCCGCTCCGGGACACCGGGGCGGGCCTTTCCCTTGCCCGCGCCGGCGCCCGGCTAGGGGCGCGTCCTGTCCCTGAGCACCTTGTAGAGCGCCATCACGTTTTCCCGCCCGTAGCCGGCGCCGACGGCGTCGCCGAAGAAGCCGGCGATGTGGTCCGGGACCTCGGTGCTGATTCCGGCGTCGGCACCCTGCTGCCGGATCCGTTGCAGCGCCTCGCCCCACACCTGCAGGCTGGCGGTGTAGTCGCCGAAGCGCCCGTCCCGGACGATCGCCGCGGAGTTCTGAACGAACGGGTAGCCGGGGAACAGGGAGATGAAATCCTCCAGGCCGGCGTCCTCGGCCCGGCACATGTTCGCCGCATGGGCGATGGCCAGGAACTGGCTGAGCCAGATCGTGAGCCAGGCGAGATCCAGTGCCGACGCCGCTCCCGGATTCGGGCCCAGGTAGCGCACGGTGCCGCCGAGGCACTCCAGCATCCCGCCCGCCCGTTCCTGCGCCGCCGTGTCACCGGAAAGCAGGATCTGGGCATTCCGGGTGCCGATGGCCACCGGGCTGCAGAGGATCGCGCCGTCCAGATAGGCGGCACCGAGGCCGGCCATCCAGCCGGCGGCCTCGTGCGCCTCCTTCGGCGTACCGGTGCTGAGCTGCACGACCGTGCGGCCGTTCAGCAGCGGGGCGACGGCTTCGGTGTCGAGCATCGCGCGGGTCGAGGCGTAATTGTCGATGCAGATCAGGACCACGGGACTGGCGGCGATCGCCGATGCGATGTCGGGCGCGGCGGAAACGCCGTCGGCGACGAAGGGCGCCAGCTTCTCGGGAGAGCGGTTCCAGACCGTGAGCGTGTGCCCGGCCTTCTGCATGGCGCGGGCGAGCGCGGCGCCCATCAACCCCAGTCCGACGGCGGTAATGGCGGTCAATCCCTGTCCTCTCCACGGTTCTCGCAATCGACGCGGCCAACCATAACGGATCCCGGTTCCGCCCGCCCCGGTCTCCCGGGGCGGGGACTTGCGGTCATGCTCCCGGTCAGTCCCGCGACGGCGAGATCAGCCGCCAGGCCATCGCTCCCAGCGCGGCGCCGATCAGCGGCGCGACCCAGAACAGCCAGAGCTGGGCGAGCGCGGGCGCGTCGGCGAACAGCGCCACGCCGGTCGAGCGCGCCGGGTTGACCGAGGTGTTGGTCACCGGGATCGACACTAGGTGGATCAGCGTCAGGCCGAGGCCGATGGCGATCGGGGCGAAGCCGGCCGGCGCGCCCTTCGAGGTGGCGCCGAGGATGATGATCAGGAAGAAGGCGGTCATCACGATCTCGGTCACCAGGCCCGAGAGAAGCCCGTAGCCGCCGGGCGATGCCGCGCCGTAGCCGTTGGACGCAAAGCCGCCGACGCCGGCGAAATCCGCCTTGCCGGAGACGATCAGATAGAGCACGGCCGCCGCGGCGACGGCGCCGGCCACCTGGGCGGCCCAATAGGGCAGCAGCGACTTCATCTCGAACCGGCCGGCAACCGCCAGGCCAAGCGAGACGGCCGGATTGAAGTGCCCGCCGGAGATGCCGCCGACCGCATAGGCCATCGTCAGCACGGTGAGACCGAAGGCGAAGGAGACGCCGAGAAGGCCGATCCCCACTTCCGGAAAGGCGGCGGCAAGCACCGCGCTTCCGCAGCCGCCGAGCACGAGCCAGAAGGTGCCGAAGAACTCGGCCGCAAGTCGATGATTCATTGTGTTCCCCAGGAGAGTTGGCAAGCGATGGAGTTGGCAGGCGATTCCGCATGCCGCTTACCACATTTCAAAGCCCGCGTCCCAGGGCCGCTTGCGGGGCGGATGCCGCCGTGCAAAGGTCGCGGCCTCCCGCCGGCCCGTTCCCAGAAACCGTCCTCTGGCCCTCCATGGAAGCGATCCTCAACGTCGCCCTGCCGATCTTTGCGCTGATCGCGCTCGGATACCTTTCGGGGCTCTGGGGTGTGCTGGGAGAGGAGTTGGCCAACGCGCTCAACCGCTATGTTTTCTACTTCGCCCTGCCACCGGCGATGTTCATCTTCACCGCGCGGGCGGATATCGAGGACGTGCTGAACTGGTCCTTCATGGGCGCCTACGGTCTGGCGATGGTGCTGACGGTCGCGACCGCCTACGCGGTCGCGCGGCTGGTCTTCCGCACCGACGTGCCGCGGGGGGCATTCCATGCCTTCATGTCGACCTTCGCCAATGTCGGCTACATGGGCATCCCGTTCTTCCTCACCGCCTTTGGCGGCGAGCGCATCCTGCCGGCGATCATCGCCGGGCTGGTGGGCGGCATCCCCTCGATGATCTTCATCATGACCACGCTCGACGTGCTGCAGGCGCAGCCGGGCGTGGGCGGCGCCCTCAGGCGGGCGCTGTGGAAGCTCTTTGCCCGCAACCCGTTCTTCATCGCCACCGTGCTGGGGATCCTGTTCTCGTGGTTCGCGCTGCCGGTGCCGGAGCCGCTCGGCAACCTGCTCGACATGCTGGCGCTGACGGCGGGGCCGACGGCGCTCTTCGCCCTGGGGCTGGCGCTGGTCGGGCAGCCGATCATGGGGGACGTCACCGAGGTGTCGTGGCTGACCGTGCTGAAGCTCGTTGTGCAGCCGGCGGTGACTTTCCTGGTGGTGACCCATGTCTTCGAGCTCGACCCGTTCTGGGCGATGTCGGCGGTGCTGCTGGCGGCGATGCCCTGCGGCTCGACCGCCTATGTGGTGGCGCAGCAATACGGGGTGGCGATCCGGCTCGCCTCGGCCACGGTGGCGGTGACGACGGCGGGCTCGATCCTGACGCTGTCGGCGCTGATGGCCTATTACGGGATCTCCTGAGCGGGGCGGGAATCTGCCGGGAGCGGGATTTTCGGGCTGTGCAGGAGGCGCCGAATTGGCGGATGAAGGAGCCGGTCCGGCAGGGAGGCGCCCCATGAAGCTCACCGATTGCGAGGTCTTTGTCGTCGGCAACCCGCCGCCCCGCAAGGGCGGGCGGTACTTCATCTTCGTGAAACTGGTGACCGACGACGGCATCACCGGCATCGGCGAGGTCTATGCGGCGACCTTCGGGCCGCATGTGGTGGCCGACATGGTGCGCGACGTGTTCGGGCGCTACTTCGAGGGGGCGGACCCGCACAATATCGAGCGGTTGTGGCGGCTGACCTACGGCTCCGGCTACACGCTGAGGCCGGATGCGTCGCTGATCGGCGTATTGAGCGGGCTGGAGATCGCCTGCTGGGACATCGTCGGCAAGTCGGCGGGCAAGCCGGTCTACGACCTGCTCGGCGGGCGCTGCCGCGAGCGCATCCGCAGCTACACCTACATCTACCCGAAGGACGGCGACGTCTATCCGGCGCCGGGCGCGCGGAGCGTCTATTCCGACCCCGACCTCGCGGCCGAGCGGGCGGCGGATTATCTGGCCATGGGCTTCACCGCCCTGAAGTTCGATCCGGCCGGCCCCTACACGGTCTGGGACGGGCATCAGCCGCTGATCGAAGACCTGGAGCGGTCGGAGGAGTTTTGCAAGAAGCTGCGGCAAGCGGTTGGCAAGAAGGCGGATTTGCTGTTCGGGACCCACGGCCAGTTCACCGTTTCCGGGGCCAAGCGGCTGGCCCGCCGGATCGAGCCCTACGAGCCGCTGTGGTTCGAGGAGCCGACCCCGGCCGAGATGCCCGAGCAGATGGCCGAGGTGGCGCGCTCGACCAGCACCCCCATCGCCACCGGCGAGCGGCTGGTGACCAAGTACGAGTTCGCCCGGGTGCTGGCCTGCGGCGCCGCCTCGATCCTTCAGCCGGCGCTCGGGCGGGTCGGCGGCATCCTCGAGGCGAAGAAGATCGCCGCCATGGCCGAGGCCCACTATGCCCAGATGGCGCCGCATCTCTACTGCGGGCCGGTCGAGGGGGCGGCAAACATCCAGCTCGCGGCCTGCATCCCGAACTTCCTGGTCCTGGAGAGCATCGAGCGGTTCGAGGGATTCCACGGCGAGATCGTCAAGGGCGTGCGCTGGGAGGAGGGCTACGTCATCCCCTCGCGCGAGCCGGGCCTCGGGATCGAGTTCGACGAGGCGCTGGCGCGGGCGCATCCCTACGAGGGGAGCGCGCTGCATCTGGAGATGACGCGGGACGAGGTTGTGCCGTGAGCGGCACCGCCTTTCCCCGTGCGGATGAGAGGAGACCCATGATGCAGGATGCAACCGACTGGTCGAAGGGCGCGGGCTGGATCAAGGGCGAGATCGTGCCGATCGCCGAGGCGAAGATCCCGGTCTATGACTGGGGGGTCACCCGATCCGACATCACCTATGACGTGGTGCCGGTGTGGGAGGGCGGGTTTTTCCGGCTGAACGACTATCTCGACCGCTTCGAGGCCTCGATGAAGTCGACCCGGATCGATGTGGGGATGACCCGCGAGCAGATCCGGGCGGCGCTGCATACGATGGTGGCGCGCTCGGGCCTGCGCGATGCCTATGTGGCGATGGTGGCGAGCCGGGGCGTGCCGCTGATCCACGGCATCCGCGACCCCCGCCAATGCGCCAACCACTTCTACGCCTGGTGCGTGCCCTACGTGCATGTCGTCAAGCCCGAGATCGCCGACAAGGGCGCCAGCGTCTGGATCGCCAAGGAGGTGCGGCGCATCCCCGAGGACAGCGTCAATCCCCGCGCCAAGAACTACCACTGGGGCGACATCACCCACGGGCTGTTCGAGGCCAAGGACCACGGTTACGAGACCGTGGTGCTGCTGGATCACGCCGGCAACGTGACCGAAGGGCCCGGGTTCAATGTCTTTGCGGTCAAGGACGGCAAGGTGATCACGCCCGAGCGGGGCGTGCTGCACGGCATCACCCGGCGGACCATGCTCGACATCTGCACCGAGGAGGGGATCGCGACCGAGGAGCGGTTCCTGCCGCTCGACGAGCTGATGGAGGCGGACGAGGTGTTCCTCTCGAGCAGCGGCGGCGGGGCGGTTCCGGTCACGAAGGTGGACGACCGGGTGTTCTCGAATGGTGCGCCGGGGCCGGTCGCGAGCCGGATGCGGGTGCGTTACTGGGAGTGGCTCAGGCGCCCGGCGCTGAGGCAGGAAGTGGACTACGCGGCGGCCTGACGGGGCGGCGGCGGGCCATGACGGCCGCCTGCCGGTCAGCCCCGGCGCCGGTGCCGTGGTGCAGTGCTTGCATCCCGTTGCGGTTTCGGACATTTTGCGCGCAAATCCGGGAGCAGGGAGTCGCGCCATGACCGAGTTGGCCGGGAGGTCGGAACCGGATCCCCTGTACAGGCGGGTGCTCCTGAAGATCTCCGGCGAGGCTCTGATGGGCGACCAGGGCTTCGGCCTGCATCCGCCGACGGTGACCCGGATCGCCGCCGAAGTGAAGCGGGCGCTGGAGCGCGGCATCGAGATCGGCATGGTGATCGGCGGCGGCAACATCTTCCGCGGCCTCTCGGGCGCGGCCCAGGGAATGGAGCGCTCGCAGGCCGACTATATGGGGATGCTGGCCACCGTGATGAACGCGCTGGCCATGCAGTCGGCGCT
This sequence comes from uncultured Pseudomonadota bacterium, assembly GCA_963700775.1. GTDB lineage: Bacteria > Pseudomonadota > Alphaproteobacteria > Rhodobacterales > Rhodobacteraceae > Thermohalobaculum. Next base: position 365,158 of record CAVOYU010000006.1, on the reverse strand, counting down.
GGAGCAGCTCGGCGTTCACACCCGCGTGATGTCGGCGATCCCGATGGACACGGTCTGTGAGCCCTATATCCGGCGCCGGGCGATCCGGCATCTGGAGAAGGGCAGGGTGGTGATCTTCGCCGCCGGCACCGGCAATCCCTACTTCACCACCGATACCGCGGCGACGCTCAGGGCCATGGAATCGGACTGCGACGCGATCTTCAAGGGCACCCAGGTCGACGGCGTCTACGACAGCGATCCGAAAAAGAACCCGAATGCTGTGCGTTTCGAAACCGTAAGTTACGACGAAGTGCTGAACCGCAACCTGAAGGTGATGGATGCCTCCGCAATCGCGCTGGCACGTGACAACAGCCTGCCAATTGTGGTTTTCTCGCTGAAGGAGGACGGTGCCATGACACGGGTGCTGTTCGGCGAGGGGCGGTATACGGTGGTCGGGCAGACCGCCTGAGGCCGGACGGCAGAGAAACGGAAACGGGACGCGACGATGTCCACTGACGAAATCGAAATCGACCTGGACAACCTCGACCGGCGCATGGAAGGGGCGCTCGGGGTGCTGCGGCAGGAATTCGCCTCGCTGCGTACCGGGCGGGCCTCGGCCTCGATGCTCGACCCGATCCAGGTGGAGGCCTACGGCTCCACCATGCCGCTGAACCAGTGCGCGACCATCAACGTGCCGGAGCCGCGGATGATCACGGTCAATGTCTGGGACAAGTCGATCGCGGGTGCGGTGGAGAAGGCGCTGCGCGGGTCCGGTCTCGGCATCAACCCGGTGGTCGAGGGCACGCTGATGCGGCTGCCGATCCCGGAGCTCAACGAGGAACGCCGCCGCGAATTGACCAAAGTTGCCGGGCAATATGCGGAAGGCGCGCGCGTGGCGATTCGCAACGTGCGGCGCGACGGTATGGACCAGATCAAGAAGGGTGCCGCGGCGGGCATGTCGGAGGACGAACAGAAGATTTACCACGACGAGATTCAGGAGTTGACCGACGCCGCAATCAGGAAGGTCGACGAGGCACTGGCGACAAAACAAGAAGAGATCATGCAGGTCTGAAATGCGTGCCTGACATTCCGGTTGGGGGGCCGGCAGCGGGCGGAGGCCAGGCAGGACGCGGACAGGCAATCGAGCGAGGGACAGAATTGACGAACGAAGTTTCGGAACGCGGCGGTCGGGCGCCGCTTCATGTGGCGATCATCATGGACGGCAACGGCCGCTGGGCCGTCCGTCAGGGTCAGCCGCGGACCTATGGGCATCACCGCGGGGTCGACCGCGTGCGCGAGATGGTCAAGACCGCCCCCGGGCTGGGCATCGGCGTCCTGACACTGTTCGCCTTCTCGACCGAGAACTGGCGGCGGCCGGACTACGAGGTCTCGGTGCTCATGCGGCTGTTCAAGCGCTACATCGTCCGCGAGGTCGACGAGCTTGATCGTGCCGGCGTGCGGGTCAGCTTCATCGGCGAGCGCGAGGCGCTGCCGGCCGATCTGCAGCGGGTGATGGGCCAGATGGAACAGCGCACTGCGGCCAATGACCGGCTGCTGGTGCAGGTGGCGCTGAACTACGGCGCCCGGCGCGAGATCGTCCGGGCGGTCCAGAAGCTCTCCGCCGAGGTCGGTGACGGGCGTCTGACGCCCGGCCAGATCGACGAGGCCCGCCTTTCCGCCGCGCTGGACACCGGCGGAGTGCCCGATCCGGACCTGGTGATCCGGACCTCGGGCGAGGTCCGGGTTTCGAACTTCCTGCTATGGCAGGCGGCCTATGCGGAGTTCGCCTTCGTCGAGGAGTGCTGGCCGGACTTCACCGCCGAGCGGTTCGCCGACGTCGTCGCCGGATTCAGCCGCCGCGACCGCCGCTTCGGCGCGGTCGCTTCCGGCTGACGGGCGTCGAGGCGTGGCGGCAGGAACATCGCAGTCGTCCCCGGCGCGCTTTGCCGATCTCCGTACCCGGATTGTCACGGCCGCGATCCTGCTCGCGGTCGCATCCACCGCGCTCGTTCTTGGCGGCATGTTCGCGACAGCCTTCGTCGCCGCCGTCTGCGGTGCGATGATGTGGGAATACCGGTCGGTCACGCTGCATGGGGGCGGACCCTGCGGCGGCGACGCGCTCTATCCGGTTTCCGCCGTCGCGGGGGCGGTCGTGGTCACAGCGGTCTGGTCGCCTCTGGGCGGCCTCATCTGGTTGGGGTGGGGGATTGTCGCCGCGACGGCGGCCGACCTTCTCTCGCGCCGGTACCGGGCCGCATGGTGGGGGCTGGCCGGCATCGTCTATCTGGGCCTGGCCGGGATCGCGTTCCTGTTTCTCCGGATCGGTTCGCATAACGGGCTGGCGACGGTCGTCTGGCTGTTTCTGGTGGTCGCCGCCTCGGACATCGGCGGCTATTTTGCCGGCCGGATGATCGGCGGGCCGAAGCTTTGGCCGCGGGTCAGCCCGAAGAAGACCTGGGCCGGCACCGCGGGCGGTGCGGTCCTGGCGATGGCCGCCGGGGGATCGTTCGCCGCCGCGACCGAGGGAGGGCCGGTCTGGGCGGTCTGCCTGATTTCGGCGGTCACGGCGCTGGTGTCGCAGGCCGGCGACCTTGCCGAGTTGGCGCTGAAGCGCCATTTCGGGGTAAAGGATTCGGGGCGTCTGCTGCCGGGGCATGGCGGGGCGATGGACCGGTTCGACGGTCTGGTCGCCGCGGCGCTGCTGACCGGGATCGTGACCTGGTGGCGCGGCGGAACGGCGGTGATCTGGTAGGGGCATGGACAGACGGCGGATCAGCATCCTCGGCGTGACCGGATCGATCGGGACGAGCACCGTCTCGGTGATCGAGGCGCAGGGCGCAGACCGTTTCGACGTGGTGACGGTGACCGGCAACGGCAATGTGGCCGGCCTCGCCAATGCCGCCCGCCGGCTTCGCGCCGGGATCGCCGTCACCGCCGACCCGGCGCGTCTCGGGGAATTGCGCGATGCGCTCGCCGGCAGCGGCATCGAGGCGGCCGCCGGCCCGGAGGCGCTGGCGGAGGCCGCCGGCCGGCCGGCGGACTGGGTGATGTCGGCCATCGTCGGAGCGGCCGGGCTCGCCCCGACCATGGCCGCGGCCCGGACCGGTGCCACTATCGCGCTTGCGAACAAGGAGTGCCTGGTCGCCGCCGGGGAGGTGTTCCTCGCCGAGATCAGGCGATCCGGCGCCCGGTTGCTGCCGGTCGACAGCGAGCACAACGCGATCTTCCAGCTCACCTGCGCCGAGCGCGACTGTCCGGTCGAACGGTTGATCCTGACCGCCTCGGGCGGGCCGTTCCGGGATGCCAGCCTCGAACAGATGGCGCGGGCGACACCGGAGCAGGCGGTGGCGCATCCGAACTGGTCGATGGGCGCCCGGATATCGATCGACAGCGCGACCATGTTCAACAAGGCCCTGGAAATGATCGAGGCCTGCCACCTGTTCGACGTGGCGCCGGACCAGATCGAGGTGGTGGTGCACCCGCAGTCCATCGTCCACTCCATGGTCGGATTCCGCGACGGGTCGATCCTGGCCCATCTGGGGCCGCCCGACATGCGGGTGGCGATCGGGCATGCCCTGAACTGGCCCGAGCGGCGCGACCTGCCGGTCGAGCGCCTGGATTTCTCCAGGATCGCCCGGCTCGACTTCCAGGCGCCGGACCCGCGCCGCTTTCCGGCGCTGGGGCTCGCGCGCCGGGCGATGGAGCGGGGCGGGGCGGCGGCATGCGTGATGAACGGCGCCCGCGAGGTAGCGCTCGATGCCTTCATCGCCCGCGACATCGGATTCCTCGACATGGCGAGGCTGACCGGCGAGGTGATGGACCGACTGGACGATTTGCCGGGTGCGAGGGACCTGGCGGACGTCTACGCCGCGGATGCGGCGGCCCGCCGGATCGGACGCGAACTGGTGAAACGCTTCGCGGCCTGATAGGATGTTGAAAAGGGAAGGGTGATGGAACTGCTTGCAAATATTCCCGTGATCGGCGGCACGCTGTCTTTCGTGGTCCCGTTTCTCGTCGTGCTGTCGATCGTCGTGTTCGTGCACGAATACGGGCACTACATCGTCGGGCGGATGTGCGGGATCCAGGCCGAGGTGTTCTCGATCGGCTTCGGCAGGCCGCTGCTGCGCTGGATCGACCGGCGCGGAACCTGCTGGCAGATCGCCGCCGTGCCGCTGGGTGGCTACGTGCGGTTTGTCGGCGACATGGACCCTGCCAGCGCGGGGCGGGCGAGCGATGACGATCTCTCGCCGGAGGAGCAGCGCGCCGCCTTCCACAACGCCAGCGTCGCCCGTCGCACGGCGACGGTCGCGGCGGGGCCGATCGCCAATTTCCTGCTTTCGATCGTGATCTTCGCCGGGCTGATGATGTCGGTCGGCAAGGCCTCGAACGAACCGGTCGTCGGCGCGGTCAGCACCGAGGCGAGCGCCGACATCGGACTGGAGGCGGGCGACCGGGTGCTCTCGATTGCCGGAACCCCGGTCGAGGCCTTCAGCGACATCATCAACGAGCTGGCGCCGACCAACGGCGCGCCGACGCCGGCGCGGGTGCTCCGGGACGGCAGCGAACTCGACGTCACGGTCCGGTACCATCTCCCGGCCCAGATCGCCGAGGTCATTCCCGGAATGCCGGCGGCGCGCGCCGGGCTGCAGGCGGGTGACGTCATCGTCTCGATCGACGGTGAGCCGGTGAATTCGTATCCCGAGTTGCAGATCATCACCGTAAGAAAGCCGCTTGGCGCCGAGATCGACGTTGTCGTCCTTCGCGGCGGGACGCCGGTCAGCATCCGCTTCGTACCCGAAGCGCAGCAGCGCGAGCATCCCGAGACCGGCGAGGTCATGATGCTGCCGACCATGGGCATCCGCGGCTCGTTGTTCGCGGGGATCGAGCCGGAGCGCGTGCCGCAACCCGTGAGCGAAGCGCTGGCCGGCGGGGTCGACGAGACGTGGCGGATCATCACCGGCACGCTCGTCTATGTGGGCGACATGCTGTTTCGCGGCGCCGATACCAGTCAGCTTGGCGGGCCGATCAGAATCGCGGAGGTTTCGGGGAATGCGGCCGAGCAGGGGTTCTCGTCCCTGATCTGGCTGATCGCGGTGATTTCGACCTCGATCGGGCTGATCAACCTGTTTCCGATCCCAGTCCTCGACGGCGGCCACCTGATGTTTTATGCGCTGGAAATCCTGCGCGGGCGTCCGGTGGGCGAGACATGGATGAAAATCGGGACTATGATCGGATTGTCACTGGTTATCTTGCTGATGGTGTTCGCGACGTATAATGACTTGGTGAGGCTCTGATAAGGGTTCTAAACTGAGGGACAGACCAGCCGTAGAGCCCGGAATCAACCGGGACGTGGGCAGGCAAGGAGAGAGCATGCGGATTACCGCTTGGATTGGGCACCGGCGCGGGGCGCGCGCACTGGTGCTGGGGGTTGTTGCCATGCTGGCAACGCCCGTTCTTCCCACCGATATGACCGGGCAACTCGCTGGCGGCACTGCCCTGGCGCAGACGCAGACGAGCGCGGATGCGGCGGCGAAAGGTGTCGTGATCCAGGGCAATCGGCGGATCGAGGAAGCCACGATCATCTCGTACATGCAGTTGCCGGCCGACCGGGCCACCACGGCCGACGACCTGAACGCCGCAGTGCGCCGGCTGTTCGATACGGGCCTGTTCAAGAACGTCGAGATCGCGCCGGGAGACGGCCAGATCGTGATCGTCGTCGAGGAAAACCCCTCGATCAACGTGATCGCGTTCGAGGGCAATAGTAGCCTCAAGGACGAGGATCTGCAGCAGATCATCAGCCTCCGGCCGAGACTGCCGTTCACCCGCTCGGCAGCGGAAGCGGATGCGCAGTCGATCATCGAGATTTACCGCCGGACCGGGCGCTATGGTGCCGAGGTCGAGCCGGTGATCATCGAGCGCACCGAGAACCGTGTCGACGTGGTGTTCGAGATCAATGAAGGCGAGATCACCGGGGTCAAGGCGATCGATTTCGTCGGCAACGAGAAGTTCAGCGACCGGCGGCTTCGCAAGGTCGTCGACACCTCGGAGTCCGGCCTGCTTGCCTACTTCATCTCGACCGACGTCTATGATCCCGACCGGCTCGAGCTCGACAAGGAACTGCTCCGGCAGTTCTATCTCGAGCGCGGATACGCGGACTTCACGGTGCTGTCGGCAACCGCCGAACTGGCGCCGGATCGCGAAGGTTTCTTCATCACCTTCACGGTCGAGGAGGGCGAGGAGTACGTGTTCGGGCCGCTCGACGTTTCGGTTACCGCCAAGGGCCTCGACCCCGAGGACTTCCGGGCGCTGCTGCCCGTCGATCTCGAGGGCACGACCTACAACGCCACCAAGGTCGAGACGATCGCCGACGAGATGACCGATCTTGCCGGCCAGAAAGGCTTCGCCTTCGTCCAGGTCCGACCCCGGCCGAACAAGAACTCGGCCGACAAGACCGTCGGTGTCACCTTCGAACTCGCCGAGGGCAGCCGGATCTTCATCGAGCGGATCGACATCGTGGGCAATACGCAGACGCTCGATCGGGTGATCCGGCGGCAGATTCCGCTGGTGGAGGGCGACGCCTTCGATACGCGCAAGATCCGCGACGCGCGGACAAGGATCCGCGGGCTCGGCTATTTCAAGACTGTCGATGTGGAGACCGCACAGGGCAGTGCCGACGACCGGGCGGTCGTCACCGTGAAGGTTCAGGAGCAGTCGACCGGCAACCTGTCGCTGGGCTTCGGCTACTCGTCGAGCCAGGGACCGATCGGCAGCGTGCAGATCACCGAGCGCAACTTCCTGGGCCGCGGCCAGATCGTCAATGCCCGGCTGACCGCGGCGGGAGATACGCAGATCTACGATGCGTCCTTCACCGAGCCGGCGTTCCTGGACCGTGACCTTTCCATAGGCGCCCGGGGCTACTACCTGAACGACGACAGGGAGGACGAGTTGTCGTTCAACCAGAACCAGGCCGGTTTCGTGCCCGAGGTCGGTTTCCCGCTGGCCGAGGATTTGCGGATCAAGCTGCGCTACAGCTTTGTCTGGGACGACATCGACGTCAACGACAACCCGGCGAATCCCTTCGACGTCTCGCCGGCGATCGTCGCGGATGACGGCAAGCAGATCACCTCGTCGGTCGGCTACACCCTGACCCACGACAAGCGCGATGACCTGATCGAGCCGACGTCGGGCTATCTCACCAGCTTCGACCAGGAGTTCGCGGGGCTGGGCGGCGACTCGCAATTCGTCAAGTCGCGGGCCAAGTTCAAGACCTGGTACGGGCTTTTCGACGATCAGGTAATCTCGAGCGTGGAACTTGAAGGCGGCGCACTGTTCAGCCTTGGCAGCGAGGACAGCCGGGTCACCGAGCGCTACTTTGTCGGCGGATCGAACATGCGCGGCTTCGCTTCGGCCGGGATCGGCCCGCGCGATCTTGGTACCGACGACGCTCTCGGCGGAAACTACTTCAGTGTGGCGCGCATGGAGGTCTCGTTCCCGCTCGGCCTGCCGGAGGAACTGGGGATCTATGGCGGTGCGTTCCTGGATGCGGGCACGCTCTGGGGTCTCGACCGGACGAACTTCACCTATTCGAACGGCGACCCGGACAATATCGACGACAGCGCCCATTTCCGCGCCGCCGCCGGTGCCCTGCTGTTCCTTGACACTCCGATCGGCCCGCTGGAGTTGAGCTTCGGGTATCCGCTGGTCAAGGAAAGTTATGACGAGAAGGAGGTCTTCCGGCTTTCGATTGGTACCCGGTTCTGAGCCATTCATGCCGGGAACCGGACGGAGAGCGGCGCCGGGCATCCGGCGCTCGCTCGCCTTGCGCAAGCTGTTGGCCGGACTTCTCGTGCTTTCGACAATGCTGCTGGTCGATGCGGGATTCGTCACGCAGGCCTGCGCCGGCGAACAGGTGCTCATCGTCTCGCGCAAGCGCGTCCTGAATGAGACCGATCACGCAAAGGCGCTGAGTGCGGCCGAAACGAGCCTGACCGCCGAACTCCAGGGCGAAGTCGACAAGGTCAAGGAAGGCCTGACAGCGGAGGAGCACGAGCTCGCCAGGTTGCGGGCGATCCTCGATCGGGAGAGCTTCGAGCAGCGGGTCGCCGAGTTTGACAGCCGGGTGCGGCGCGAGCGGCGCGAAACGCAGGAGCGTGCGGCGATGCTGCAGAATGCCTTCCGGGACGAGCGGGTCAAGCTGGTCGGCGCGTTGGGATCCGTGCTCGACGCAGTGCGCCTGGAGCACGGCGCAAGTCTGATCCTGAACTCGGACGTGGTGCTGGCCGCCGACCCGGTGCTGGATGTCACCGATGAGGTGATCGAGCGGTTCAACGTCACCGTGCCGCCGGTAACCATTCCGCACCTGGCGCCCGCCAAGCCGCCGGTCGATCAACGCTGACCGACGCATGCACCTCGCCGCGCGGAGCCTGATCGGGATTGAGGCTTGACCTGATGTGCTCCGGCAGTATTCAAAGGTGGGGCTGCGGACCTGGGCGCTGGATAGATTTATGACGAGCGAGACCACAGAGACCGAAGTCGGCGTCGCCGGTCTTTCGAAGATTATGCGAATGATCCCGCATCGTTATCCGATGCTGCTGATCGATCGGGTGGAGCGGATCCGCAAGAACGAGAGCGCGGTCGGGATCAAGAACGTCACCATCAACGAACCGCATTTCCAGGGCCACTTTCCGGCCGAGGCGGTGATGCCCGGCGTCCTTGTGGTCGAGGCGATGGCGCAGACCGCCGGAGTCCTGGTGGTCGAGACGCTGGGCATGGAGGGCCAGAACCTGCTGGTCTACTTCATGACCATCGACAACTGCCGCTTCCGAAACAAGGTGGTGCCGGGCGACGTGCTGGAGCTGCATGTGCGGATCGTGCGCGGCCGGGGCAAGGTGTTCCGGTTCGCAGGCGAGGGCCGGGTCAACGGCAAGCTGGTGGCCGAGGCGGAGTATTCTGCGATGATCATCGACGAGGACGAGAAGAAAAGGCGCGGAATTGGGTCGTGACCGTCCATCCGACCGCCATCGTCGAGGACGGTGCGCGGATCGCCGAAGGGGCCGTGATCGGCCCCTATTGCGTTGTCGGGGCCGGTGTCGAGCTGGCCGGCGCCGCCGAGCTGATCTCTCATGTCGTGGTCGCGGGGCGAACCAGGATCGGGGAGCGGACCCGGATCTGGCCCTTCGCCTCGATCGGCCATCAGCCGCAGGACCTGAAATACCGCGGCGAGGACAGCCGGCTGGAGATCGGCGCCGGCTGCATGATCCGCGAGCACGTGACCGTCAATCCCGGAACCGCGGGCGGCGGCATGCTGACCGTCGTCGGCGACGGCTGCCTGCTGATGGCCGGCGCCCATGTCGCCCATGACTGCCGGGTCGGAAGCCGGGTGGTGATGGCGAACGCGGCGACGCTGGCGGGCCATGTGGAGGTTGGCGACAGCGCGGTCATCGGCGGCCTTTCGGCGGTGCATCAGCATGTGCGGATCGGGACCCATGCCATGGTCGGCGGCATGAGCGGGGTCGAGAAGGACGTGGCGCCCTACTGCTCGGCGATCGGCAACCGGGCCGTGCTGGCCGGGCTGAACCTGGTCGGCCTCAAGCGGTCCGGGTTCGGACGGGGCGACGTGAAGGCTCTGAAGGCGGCCTACGAGATGATCTTCGGCGGAGACGGGTCGCTGGCCGGGCGGGCCGCGAGGGCGGCCGAAGCGTTCCCGGAAATCGGGCCGGTGCGGACCCTGGCGGGCTTCATCGCCGCCGGAAGCGCGCGGAGCTTCTGCACCCCGCGCGAAGGCTAAGGCGGGATGGCGGGGCTTGCCATCCTGGCCGGTGCCGGCGCGCTGCCGCGCCTGATCGCCGAGGCGCGGCGGGCGGAAGGGCGGCCCTATCTCGTCGTCTCCTTCGACGCGGCGCCGGAAGACTGGGTGGACGGACACCCGCACGAGGCGCACGCCTTCGAGAAGGCGGGGGCGCTGTTCCGGTCGCTGCGGAACGAAGGATGCACGGAGGTCGTCTTCGCCGGAGCGATGCGGCGGCCTCGGCTCCGGCCCTGGCGGGCGGATGGCCGCACGGTGCGGCTGCTCGGCCGGGCGATCCGGCTGATGGGGCAGGGCGACGATGCGCTGCTGCGCGGGGTGGCCGAGATCTTCGAGGAGGAGGGATTTGCGGTCGTCGACGCCGGAGGCTGCCTCGGCGGGCTGGTGCCCGGGCCGGGTCCGCTCGGCCGTGTGAGGCCGGCGGCGCGAGACCGGGCCGATGCGGCGCGGGCGGCGGTGATCCTCGCGGCGCTCGGGCCGCTGGACGTGGGCCAGGCGGCGGTGGTCGCGGGCGGCCTCTGCCTCGGTGTCGAGGCGATCGAGGGGACCGACGGGCTGCTGGACCGGGTCGCCGGCCTGCCGGCGGAAATGCGTGGCGACCGGCCGGCGGGGGTCCTGGTAAAGCTCGCCAAGGCCGGCCAGGACCGGCGCTTCGACCTGCCGAGCATCGGCCCGATGACGATCCGGCGCGCGGCGGCGGCCGGGCTGCGGGGGATCGCGGTCGAGGCCGGGGCGAGCAATGTCATCGACCGGGCCGCGACGGTGGCGGCGGCGGATGCGGCGGGGCTGTTCCTCTGGGCGGCGTCGCGGGACGAGCTGCTGCGGCGGGCGGGCGAATGAGCGGCGCGCTGAGCCTCTACCTCGTCGCCGGGGAGCCGTCGGGCGACCGGCTCGGCGCCGGGCTGATGCGGGCGCTGCGCCAGGCGGTGCCAGAGGTGGCGTTCCGGGGCGTCGGCGGGCCTGAAATGGCGGCCGAGGGGCTGCAGAGCCGCTTCGACATGGCGGAGCTCTCGATCATGGGGCTGGCCGAGGTGCTGCCGCGGCTGCCGAGGCTGGTCCGGCGCCTGCGCGAGACCGTGGCCGACGTGGTGGCCGCGGCACCGGATGCGCTCGTGACCATCGACAGTCCGGGCTTCACGCTGCGCCTCGCCGAGCGGGTGCGGGCGCGCGCGCCGGGGATCCGGACCATCCACTATGTCGCGCCCTCGGTCTGGGCCTGGCGGCCCGGCCGGGCTGCGGCGATGGCCCGTTACGTCGATCATGTGCTGGCACTGTTGCCGTTCGAGCCCGACCACATGACCGCGGCCGGGATGGGATGCGACTTCGTCGGCCACCTGGCGGCGGCGGTGCCGCGTGCGGGCGATGATGCGGTCGCAGCCTTCCGCCGCCGGGCCGGGGCCGAGCTGGGGCCGCTCTTGCTGGTTGCGCCCGGCAGCCGCGCGGGGGTGGTCAGGCGGATGCTGCCGGTCCAGGCGGCGGTGGTGGAACGGCTGCGATCCGACCATCCCGGCCTGAATGTGGCGATCCCGGTCGCCGCCGGGGTCGCGGCCGAGGTTTCGGCGGGTGTGGCGGGCATGGCGGTGCCGCCGATGCTGATCGGCCCGGAGGAGGGCGAGGCCGCCCGCTGCGCCGCCTTCGCCGCGGCGGACGCGGCGCTGGTCACGTCGGGTTCGGTAGTGCTCGACATGGCGGCGGCGGGAACCCCCATGGTCTCGGCCTATCGGGCGAGCCCGGTCACCGCGGCCATCGTCCGGCGGCTGGTGCGGGTCGATACCGCCAATCTCGTGAATCTGGTGGGGGGCGCCATAGCGGTGCCGGAGTTTCTGCAGGAACGCTGCACACCCGAACTGATCGCCCCGGCGGTCTCGGCCCTGCTGCGCCGTCCGGAGGAGCGCGCGCGCCAGCAGGCGGCCTTCGGCCCGGTGCTGGACGCACTGGGGCGGGGCGGCGAGCCGCCATCGATGCGGGCGGCGCGGGCGGTGCTTCGGGTGCTGGGGCGGGAGGTGTTGCGGGTGCTGGAGCCAGGGGACTGGTGACCGGGCGCGGCGCCGTATCGTGCGGGCGCGGCGCAGGTGCCCCGCGGAGGGGCCCCGACGGAGGTCAGACGTCCAGATCCTCAGCGAAGCGGGCGTTTTCCTGGATGTACTGGAAGCGCAGCTCGGCCTTCTTGCCCATCAGTTGCTCGACCAGCCCGTCGGTCTCGCCGGGCTCGTCCTCGGTCAGGCTGACCCGGATCAGGGTGCGGCTGGCCGGGTCCATGGTCGTTTCCTTGAGCTGCTTCGGCATCATCTCGCCGAGGCCCTTGAACCGGCTGACCTCGACCTTGCCCTTGCCGCCCAGCCCCTCGGCCATCAGCCGGTCCTTCTCGGCGTCGTCGCGGGCATAGACCGAGACCGCTCCCTGGGTGAGCCGGTAGAGCGGCGGCGCGGCGAGGTAGAGGTGTCCGCGCTCGATCAGCGGGCGCATCTGGGTGAAGAAGAAGGTCATCAAGAGCGAGGCGATATGGGCGCCGTCCACATCGGCGTCGGTCATGATGATGACCTTCTCGTAGCGCAGGTCGTCATCGTTGTAGCGGCTGCCGGCCTGGACGCCGAGGGCCTGCATCAGGTCGTTCAGCTCCTGGTTCTGGCTGAGCTTGGCGCCTGCGGCGCCCAGCACGTTCAGGATCTTGCCGCGCAGCGGCAGCACCGCCTGGGTCTTGCGGTTGCGCGCCTGCTTGGCCGAGCCGCCGGCGCTGTCGCCCTCGACCAGGAACACCTCGGAGCCTTTGCGCGTTGCTTCAGAACAGTCCGCCAACTTTCCGGGAAGCCTGAGTTTTTTGACGGCGGTCTTTCGCTGGGTTTCCTTCTCGGCGCGGCGCCGCATCCGCTCCTCGGCGCGTTCGACCAGGTAATCCAGGATGGTACCCGCCAGCTTGGGGTCGGCGGCCAGCCAGTTGTCGATCCGGTCGCGCACCGCGCCCTCGACCAGCCGCTGCGCCTCGGTGGTGGCGAGGCGGTCCTTGGTCTGGCCCACGAACTCCGGCTCGCGGATGAAGACCGAAATCATCGCCGCGGCGGTGCCGATCACGTCCTCGCGGCTGATGCTGGCGACCCGGCGGTTGCCGATCAGCTCGCCATGGGCGCGCAGGCCGCGGGTGACGGCGGCCCAGAAGCCGGCCTCGTGGGTGCCGCCCTCCGGCGTCGGGATGGTGTTGCAGTAGGACGAGACCATCGCGTCGCGCCCCGGTGTCCAGGTCAGCGCCCATTCCACCGATCCGGCGGTGCCGCTTCCGAACCGCTCCTGGAAGTCGACCTTGCCGGCGAAGGGCTGTTCGCCGAAGAAGTCGTGGCCGTCGAGCGTATGGGTCAGGTAGTCGCTGAGACCGCCCGGGAAGTGGAAGCTGTCCTCGGCCGGCGTCTCGTCGCCCTCGTTCAGCAGCTCGGGCGCGCAGCGCCAGCGGATCTCGACGCCGCGGAAGAGATAGGCCTTCGAGCGCGCCATCCGGTAGAGCCGAGCAGGGCGGAAGCCGAGGCGCGGCCCGAAGATCTCCGGGTCCGGGTGAAAGCTGACCATGGTGCCGCGCCGGTTCGGCGTCGCGCCGAGATTCTCGAGCTTCGACGTGGGATGGCCGCGCGAGAACTCCTGGGCGTAGAGTTGCCTGCCGCGGGCGACCTCGACCCGCAGCCGGTCGGAGAGGGCGTTGACCACGGAGACGCCGACGCCGTGCAGGCCGCCCGAGGTCTGGTAGGCCTTGCCGGAGAACTTGCCGCCGGAATGCAGCGTGGTCATGATGACCTCGAGGGCGGACTTCTTCGGGAACCGCGGATGCGGGTCGACCGGGATGCCGCGCCCGTTGTCGGTCACCGCCAGCGATCCGTCGGCGAGAAGCTCGATCTCGATGCGGCTCGCATGGCCGGCGACCGCCTCGTCCATGGAATTGTCCAGCACCTCGGCGGCAAGGTGATGGTAGGCGCGCTCGTCGGTGCCGCCCACATACATGCCGGGTCGCTTGCGGACGGGCTCAAGCCCCTCCAGCACCTCGATCGACGAGGCGCTATAGGCCTTTTCGGCCGCATTCTGGGCAAAGAGGTCGCCGGCACTCATGTGCTCTAAGCTCCCGAATCGTATCTGCTCGTTGGCGCCATTAGAGCAGGTGCGGCAGGGTCGGCGCAACTGCCGGGGCGCCGGCGGGGGCGGGCCGAAGCCCGCGCTGCCGGGCGCCTTGCTTTTCAGCGCCTGGTTCCTAGGTCAGCGCGTCCTGCACCGCGAACAGGCCCTGCACGGCGCCCACGTAGTAGGGCCTGAGGCCGGGGAAGGGCAGGCGCGGGGCAAGGCCGCGATAGGGGGCGGGGATGTGGTCCTGGGGCTCGCCTGCCAGCACCTCGGCCAGCAGCCGGCCGCCGACCTGGGCGCCGTTGATGCCCGAGCCGTGCCAGCCGAAGGCGTGACCCACGGTCGGATCGTCGCGGAGCAGCCCGACCGAGGGGGTGAGGCTGGCGGTGACGCAGACCGGGCCGCGCCAGAAATGGGTGATCTCGGCCCGGGCGAGGCCGGGGAACTGTTCGTCGATCTTGCGTCGCACCGCGCGGTGCATCTTCTCGGCCCCGGCCGCGCCGCCATGGATGTCGCCGCGCATGCCGAGCAGGAAGCGGCCCTCGGGCAGCAGGCGGAAGTAGCTGAGAAGGTTGCGCGTGTCGGCGCCGGTCTGCTCGCCCATCCAGGCGACCGAGGCGCGCTCCTCCGCGGTCAGCACGCGGGTCACGCCGATGTTCGAGATCACCGGCACGGCGCGGCCGCCGAAGGCCGGGTTCAGCCCGTCCGGCATGAAGCCGTTGCCGGCGATCACCACCCGATCCGCGGTCACGGTGCCGCCCCTGGCGACCAGCCGGTGCCTGGCCCCGGATCGCTCCCAGCGCATGACTTCGGACCGGGGATGGACCTGCACTCCCAGCGACCGCGCCCGGTCGGCGAGGGCCCTCACCAGCCGCAACGGATGGATGCCGAAGGCGGGGCGGATCAGGATGCCGCCATGGCGGCGGATGCCGTCGACGTTCTCGGGCGGCACGCGCTCGTAGGTGACGCCGTCATGGTCCACCGCCCCTTCGAGCCTGATCGAGGTGCGGGCGGAATGGGCGAGGTAGAACTCGCAGTCGCCCTGCACCGCGTCGGCGAGGCCCGCCTCCATGCAGAAGGCGCGGAGGCGGTGGTTGCCCTCGACCGCGGCGCGGACGTAGCGCGATGCCTCGGCCTCGCCGTAGCGGGCGATCAGGGCCCGGTCGGAGAGCTTGTCCGAGCGCAGCCCGACGATGCCGCCGTTGCGTCCGGAGGCGCCCCAGCCGATCTCGCCGGCCTCGAGCACCGCGCTGCCGATGCCAAGCTCGGCCAGCCTGATCGCGCAGGCGAGCCCGGCATAGCCGCCGCCGATGATGCCGACCTCGGCGGACGCGTCGCCGGCCAACGGAGGGGGCTCGTCCCAGGCCGGCGCCGAGGCACGCCACCAGCTCTCGACCGGGCGGTCGGTGCGGTACATCAGCGGATCGAGCGGTCCCTCCATGGTGCCTGACTAGCAGGCGCCGCGCCGCTGCGACAGAGGGCTCAGGGCTCGGCCTCCCCGGTCTCGATCCGGATCGTCCCCTCCATGGTGCGGTGGACCGGGCAGCGGTCGGCGATCTCCATCAGCCGGGCGCGCTGCTCGGCGTCGAGATCGCCCTCGAGCCGGATCACCCGGCGGAAGCGGTCGATCTTCGCCGACTTGTCCGGGCAGTCGGCGCAGTCGGCGCCGTGGGCCTTGTCGTGGCTGACATCGACCGCGACATGGCCGAGTGGCCAGCCCTTGCGCCGGGCATACATGCGGATGGTCATCGAGGTGCAGGCCCCGAGCCCGGCGGACAGGAACTGGTAGGGGCTGGGGCCGAGATCGGTGCCGCCAAAGCTGGCGGGCTCGTCCGCCGTCAGGTGGTGCCTCGGCCCGGCGGCGACATCCTGCAGGAAGCCAGCGGGGTCGGCCTCGGCGACGCGGACGACCCCCTCCGGCGCACCGGCGGGTGCCGGGTCGTCGCTGATGCCGAGATAGCGCCGCGACCAGGCGGCGATCACCTCGGCGGCGTAGTCGGCGTCCTCCGGGCGGGTCAGCAGGTGGTCGGCGCCGTCCAGGGTGACGAAGCTTTTCGGGTGCTTCGCCGCCAGGAAGATCTCCGAGGCGTTCTCGATCCCCACCACCGCGTCACGCGGTGCGTGCAGGACCAGGAGCGCCCGCTTCAGGCCGGCGATCGCCGGGCCGAGTTTCGCCATCGAGACGTCCTCGAGGAACTCGTTCCGGATCGTGAACGGGCGGCCGGCGAGGGAAACCTCGGCCTCGCCCCTGGCCCGGATCTCGTCGAGCTTGCAGCCGAAGTTGTGGATCACGTGCGCGGGGTCGGCCGGGGCGCCGATGGTGACGACCGCCCTTGCCGAGGGGATCTCGCCCGCTGCCGCCAGCACGGCCGCGCCGCCGAGGCTGTGGCCGATCAGCAGACGCGGGCGGCCATGTCCTGTCCGGCCAGATGCCGCGCGGCGGCCACCAGGTCCGCGACGTTGGAGGAGAAGTGGGTGTTGGCGAACTCGCCCTCGCTGTGGCCGAGGCCGGTGAAGTCGAAGCGCAGCACGCCGACGCCGAGCGCCGCGAGGCGCTGAGCGATCCGCCGTGCCGCGGCGATGTCCTTGCCGCAGGTGAAGCAGTGGGCGAACAGCGCGGCCGCCTTCGGCCGCCCCGCGGGCAGGTCGAGCCGGGCCGCGAGCAGGTCTCCGTCATGGCCGGTAAATTCGAGTTTATCGCTGCGCATGATCGTTTTCCTTTCGGAGGTCCCGGCCCATCTGTTCCGTCGTGGACAATCTGTCATGGAAGCAGGAGATGGCAATGAAGGGTATCGTGCTTGCCGCGCTGCTGGGCGCGGTCCTGTCCGCCTGCGGCGGCGGCCAGATCGGCGAGCCGGGCTCCGGCGAGGTCTGGATCAAGCACCGGGTGCCGAGCAAGTGACCGCTGGCTGATCGGCGACGTCATGAATGGCGGCGGGCCGGAAGACCCGCCGCGGCGTCGGCAACGCTCAGCCGAGCAGCCGTGCGTCGAACGGATACTTCGTCAGGTTCTCGTATCCGGTCTCGGTGACCAGCACCTGGTCCTCGAGCTTGATCGCGAACTCGCCGCCCTCGGTCTGGATGCAGGCCTCGACGCAAAGCATCATGCCGGGCTCGCAGACATATTCGAAGGCGCCTTCCCTGAAGTCCTGCGGGTATGCGATCGCCGGCCATTCGTCGCAGAGGCCGACCCCGTGCATCCGGCAGCCATAGCGCCCGGCGACGAATTCCTGCGGCAGCTGGTGGCCCTTGAACACCAGGTCGCGGAACGGCACGCCGGGCTTCAGCAGCGCCATGTTCTGCATGATGTGGTCATGGGCGACCCGGTAGAGCCGCTTCATCTCGGCAGTGGGCTCGCCGTCGCCGACGAACCAGGTGCGCGAGATGTCGGTGCACATGCCGTAGACGCCGATCAGATCGGTGTCGAAGGCGACGATCTCGTTGTTCCGGATGACCCGCGGTCCGCATTCCTGGAACCAGGGGTTGGTGCGCGGGCCGGAGGCCAGCAGCCGCGTCTCGATCCACTCGCCGCCGCGCTTGATGTTGCCGCGGTGGAGTTCGGCCCAGACCTCGTTCTCGCTGAGGCCGGGCTTGCAGACCGCCTCCATCTCGGCAACGGCCATCTCGCAACTGTGCATCGAGCAGCGCATCGCCTTGATTTCCTCGGCGCCCTTGATGGCGCGGGTCTTCTCGGTGATCTCCTCGCCCTCGATGACCTCGAAGCCGGCGGCGACCAGCGCGTGGTAGCCGCTGAGCATGATCTTGTCGACGGCGAGCCGGCGGTTGGTGCCGGCATGGGCGCGCATCACCTCGTCGACCTCGGCGACGAAGCGGCTGGCCGCCTCCTCGCCCCGGTCGCCGGTCGAGAAGTAGAACAGCGACGCCCCGCCGCGGACCTCGCTGACCAGCGGGTTGAAGGCGCTGAGGAAGGCGAAGCTGGCGCCGTGGTACTCCCAAAGCACCATGTGGCCGTCGGCGGTCAGCAGGAGCGCCCGGAACGGGTTGTGGGTGTTCCAGAGCTGCATGTTGGGGGCGTCGGTCGCGTAGCGGATGTTGAGCGGGTCGAACAGCAGGATGCCGCCGATGTCGCGATCGGCGATCGCCCTGGTGAGCCGCGCGTGGCGGTGCGCCCGCATGGCCGCGAGGTTCGGCACCTCGAGCCCGGCGGCGGCCCATTCCTCGAAGGCCTGCCGGGTCGGCCCGGTCTCGACCCGGTTGTCGTCGTCGGGCGTGCCGTCGGGGCGGGTCGCGGGACGGCGCGAGGGGTCGACCTTGCGGTTCTGCACTGCGTAGGTGTCGGTCATCGGGGGACTCCGGTTGATCCTGCCACGAGACTGGTCCCGCCCCGCGCATGGATGCTATCGAGAAATGGACAGGTAGGTGTCGCAAACGCGGCAATCTGAGAGGGCGGCATGGATCCGGTCCGGCGGCAGTACGAGACCTATCCCTATCCGGAGCGGGACCCGGCCGAGGAGGCCGGGCGGCTGATCGAGGGCTCGCCCTCGCATCCGGTGGAGATCGACCATTTCCTATTCGGCGGGCGGCGCGACTGGTCGGGGCCGTTCCGGGCGCTGGTGGCGGGCGGCGGCACCGGGGACGGGCTCATCATGCTGGCCCAGAAGCTCGCCGACATCGGCTGTCCGGCCGAGATCACCTATCTCGACATGTCGGAGGCCAGCCGCGCGGTGGCCGAGGCGCGGGCGGCGGCGCGGGGACTGACCTCGATCCGCTTCGTGACCGGCGACCTGCTTGCGGCGCCGGAGCACGGGGTGTTCGACTACGTCGACTGTTGCGGCGTGCTGCACCACCTGGCCGATCCGGATGCCGGGTTCGCCGCGCTGGCCGCGGCACTGGCGCCGGGCGGCGGGATTGGAGTCATGGTCTACGCGCCCTACGGGCGGACCGGGGTCTATCCGTTGCAGGCGGCCTTCGGGCGGCTGCTGCGCGACGATCCGCCGGCCGAGCAGGTGCGGCTGGCCCGCGCCGCGCTGCGGGCGCTGCCGCCCACCAACTGGTTCGGGCGCAACGAGCTTCTGGGCGACCACCGGGATTCGGATGCCGGCCTCTACGACCTGCTGCTGCACAGCCGCGACCGGGCCTACACCGTGGCGGACCTGTCGGGTGCGCTGGAGCGGACCGGGCTGGCGGTGGTCTCGTTCCTGGAGCCGGCGCGCTATCGGCCCAGGCTGTATCTGCCGCCGGGGCCGGAATTCGCCGAGCGCGTCGCGCCGCTGGCGCCGATGGAGCGCGCGGCGCTGGCCGAGCAGCTGGCGGGCAACATGAAGACCCACATCGTCTACGCCGCCCGGCCGGGAGAGACCGGGGAGGCGCGGCCGGATCGCGCCGACGCGATGCCGCATCTGCGCGGCGTGGCGCCGGAGGCGCTGGCGCGGCAGGTGGCGGAAGCGGGCGGTTTCAGGGTCGGCGTGGACGGGCTCAGCCACATGGTGCCGGTGCCGAAGGGCGCCGCGCCGCTGATCGCCGGCATCGGTGGGCGGGGCCTCGGCGAGATCGCCGCCGCGGCGGGGCTGGAATGGCCGGCCTTCGGCCCGGCCTGGGCGCCGGTGCACCGGGCGCTGACCGGGTTCAACCTTTTGCATTACAGCCGGGGCGCGCGGCGGTAGGATCGCGGCCGGACTTGCAAAGCAAGGCCCGAAATCCGCATTCTCCGGATGAATTGAACGATCGTTCACATGACGCGGGAGCAACGCCATGGCAGACCCCATCCACTCCGATCCGATCGTCATCGTCGGCGCCGCCCGCACGCCGATGGGCGGCTTCCAGGGCGAGCTGTCGGGGGCCAGCGCCAGCCAACTCGGGGCGGTCGCGATCAAGGCGGCGCTCGAGCGGGCCAGGGTCGAGGGCGGAGACGTGGACGAGGTGCTGATGGGCAACGTGCTGGGGGCGGGGCAGGGCCAGGCCCCGGCGCGGCAGGCGGCCTTCGGCGCCGGGCTGCCCAAGGGCGTGCCCTGCACGACGCTGAACAAGATGTGCGGATCGGGCATGAAGGCGGCGATGATCGCCCATGACCAGCTCCTGGCCGGCAACGGCCGCATCGTGGTGGCCGGCGGCATGGAGAGCATGACCAACGCGCCCTACCTCTTGCCGAAGATGCGCGGCGGCGCGCGGCTCGGCCACGCCGAGGTCAAGGACCACATGTTCCTCGACGGGCTGGAGGACGCCTATGACAAGGGCCGCCTGATGGGCACCTTCGCCGAGGATTGCGCCGAGAAGTTCCAGTTCACCCGCGAGGCCCAGGACGCCTATGCGCTGGCCTCGCTGGAAGGCGCGCTGAGCGCCCAGAAGGAAGGCCGCTTCAAGGCCGAGATCGCGGCCGTCGCGGTCGAGACCCGCAAGGGTGCGGTGATGGTCGATTCCGACGAGCAGCCCCGCAACGCCCGGCCCGAGAAGATCCCGACCCTGAAGCCGGCCTTCCGCCAGGGCGGCACGGTGACGCCGGCCAATTCCTCCTCGATCTCCGACGGCGCCGCGGCGCTGGTGCTGATGCGGGAATCCGAGGCGAAACGCCGGAAGCTGCCGATCCGGGCGCGGATCCTGGGGCACGCGTCGCACGCCCAGGAGCCGGGGTTGTTCACCACCGCGCCGGTGCCGGCGATGCAGAAGCTGATGATGCGGCTCAACTGGGCGGTGGACGATGTCGACCTATGGGAGGTCAACGAGGCGTTCGCCGTGGTGCCGATGGCGGCGATGGCCGAGCTGGGGATGCCGCGCGAGAAGCTGAACGTGAACGGCGGCGCCTGCGCGCTGGGCCATCCCATCGGCGCCTCGGGCGCGCGGATCATGGTGACGCTGCTGCACGCGATGGAGGCGAAGGACGCCAAGCGCGGCATCGCGTCCCTGTGCATCGGCGGCGGCGAGGGGACGGCAGTGGCGCTCGAGCGGGAGTGAACCATGAAGCACGTCAAGGACATGGTGGATGAAGCTAACTCGATGGTAGAGCACTTCCCGGCCACCGAGGCGATGAAGCTCCACGGCCAGGAAGGCGTCACCTTCGTCGACCTGCGCGACATCCGCGAGCTCTGGCGCGACGGCATGGTGCCGGGCGCCTTTCACTGCCCGCGGGGGATGCTGGAGTTCTGGATCGACCCGGAGTCGCCCTACGCCAAGCCGCAGTTCCAGAACGGTGACCGCTTCGTCTTCTACTGCGCCGGCGGCCACCGCTCGGCGCTGGCGGCGCGGGTTGCCCAGGAGATGGGGCTCGACCGGGTCAGCCATGTCGACGACGGTTTCAAGGGCTGGCGCGAGGCGGGCGGGCCGATCGAGGAGAAGGCGGCGAAGCAATAGGCGATGTGGCTGGACGCATATCTGCAGCGGATCGAGTACGATGACCCGGTTGCGCCGGACCTCGAATGCCTGGTCGGGGTTCATCGCGCGCACGCGCTCGCGATCCCCTACGAGAATCTCGACATTCAGCTCGAGCGGCCGGTCGGGAGCGAGATCGATCGCGTTGTCGCCAAGATCGTGACCGGTCGGCGGGGTGGCTGGTGCTATGAGATGAATACCCTGCTGGCCCATGCACTGCAGGCCATCGGCTTCGATGCCCGTCTGGTGACGGGCGGCATTCACCGCTTCGAGCGCGGCGACTCGGCGCTTGGCAACCACATCCTGGTGCTGGTTGAACTGGATCGAACCTATGTCTGCGATCTTGGACTGGGCGACGGGCTGCGAGAGCCGGTGCCGCTGGCCGAGGGTATCCACGTGCAGGGCAAGCTGAGTTTCGGGCTGTCGCGGCTCAAGGATGGATACTGGCGGTTCGCCAATCATGCCGGCGCCTATCCGGCAAGCTTCGACTTCTCGGACCATCCGATAGATCCCGTCGCGATCGAGGCGCGCGGCCTCGACCTGCAGACGAACCCGGACTCGGTCTTCGTCCAGAACCTGATAATCCAGCGGATGCGCGGGGATTCCCTGGTCTGCCTGACCGGCCGGGTCTTCCAGGAGAAGTTCGGCAACGAAGGCCGAAAGCATATGGTCCGGGATGCCGCCGAGCTGGAGGAACTGCTGTCAAAGGTCTTCGGGATAAGCGACCCCGAAATCAGGCAGGCCTGGCCAAAGGTCGAGGCCCGCCACAGAGCGCTGTTCGGGGACAGAGACGTCGAGAGTGTTTCGGTAAGCACTTTCGGCCGGCCGACACCGTGAACCGAAAGGGGCGCCATGCTGACTGACGAGCAGATCATGATCCGCGACATGGCGCGGAACTATGCCCGGGAACGGCTGGCGCCGACGGCGCAGGCGCGCGAGAAGGCCGGCGCAATCGAGCCGGAGGTAGTGGCCGAACTCGGCGAGCTCGGGTTTCTCGGCATGACCATCGACCCGGACTGGGGCGGCGCCGGGGCGGATTATGTCTCCTATGCGCTGGCGCTGATGGAGATCGCGGCTGGCGACGGCTCGGTCTCGACCATGGTCTCGGTCCACAACGCGCCGGTCTGCGCGGTGCTGGACCGCTTCGCCAGCGACGAGCAGAAGGAGCGCTGGCTGCGCCCGCTGGCCGAGGGCCGCCACATCGGCTCATTCGCGCTGACCGAGCCGCAGGCCGGCTCGGACGCCGCCAATCTGAAGGCCCGCGCGGTGCGCTCGAACGAGGGCTACGTGGTCAACGGCGCCAAGCAGTTCATCTCCTCGGCGCGGATCGGCAAGACGACTGTGCTGTTCGCCGTCACCGACCCGGAGCGGGGCAAGAAGGGTATTTCCTGCTTCGTCGTCGCCAACGACACGCCGGGCTTCAGCGTGGTCCGGGTCGAGGAGAAGCTCGGCCAGAAGGCATCCGATTCCTGCGCGCTCGCCTTCGAGGACATGAAGGTGCCGTTCGAGGACCGGATCGGCGAGGAGGGGCAGGGGTATTCAATCGCGCTCTCGTCGCTGGAAGCCGGGCGCATCGGCATCGCCGCGCAGGCGACCGGCCTCGCCCAGGCCGCCTTCGAGCGGGCGCTGGCCTATGCGCGCGAGCGCACCGCCTTCGGCGGGCCGATCTTCGATCTCCAGGCGGTGCAGTTCCGCCTGAGCGAGATGGCGACCGATCTCGAGGCCGCCCGGCAGCTGGTGCTGAACGCGGCCCGGATGAAAGACCGGGGCGAGCCTTGCCTGAAGGAGGCCTGCATGGCCAAGCTGTTCTGCGCCCAGGCGGCGGAGCGGATCACCTCCGAGGCGATCCAGGTGCTGGGCGGCTATGGCTATCTCGCCGATTTCGAGGTCGAGCGCATGTACCGCGACCAGAAGGTCTGCCAGATCTACGAGGGCACCAACGACATCCAGAAGCTGATCATCGCCCGCCAGCTGGCGGGCTGATCCGGATTGACTCCGCGAACCTCAGACCTCACCCTAGAGTTCCGGGTGAGGGGGTTCATCTGAAACGGTTCTTGCGATGTACGCTTCCACTGATTCTCGCCGCGCTGACGGTCGGCGGGACGGGCGCTGCTCTGGCCCAGGCGCCGAAGCTCGACGGCACCCGGCCGCTCGACGACCCGCTGGTCTGCCTCGCGCGGTCGATCTATTTCGAGGCGCGCGGCCGCAGCATCAAGGAGATGACGGCGGTCGGCTTCGTGGTCGTGAACCGGGCCCGCGACACCGAGTTTCCCGACGACATCTGCGCGGTGATCAAGGAGGGCGGCGAGGAGCCGCCATGCCAGTTCAACTGGTGGTGCGACGGGCGTTCCGACATCGCGACCAACAAGCTTGAGTACAATCGCACCGTGAAGGTGGCGCGCGGCATCCTCGACGGCACGGCCGAGGACCCGACCAACGGCGCCAACATGTTCCACAACCGCCAAGTCAAGCCCGCCTGGGCGAAGGTGGCGAGCCCGCGCGGGCGCATCGGCGCGCATTACTTCTACTTCCTCGACGATCGCTAGCGCCGCTGGACCCGGGCCGGGCCGCGGGCTAGGACGGAACCGGGCCGGACGACCCGGCGAAGCGCGAGGCAGCCAGCATGACAGCACCAGAGGGCCGTCCCTTCCGGCGCGCGGTGGCTTGGGTCGCCGCACTCAACCTCGGCTACTTCTGGGTCGAGTTCGCGGTCGCCAGCACGATCGGCTCGGTCGCACTCTTCGCGGACAGCGTGGATTTCCTCGAGGACGCGGCGCTGAACCTTCTGGCGCTGATGGCGCTCGGTTGGTCTGTCCGCGCGCGGGCGCGGGTGGCGGTGCTGCTGGCGCTGATCCTGCTGGTGCCCTCGGCAGCGGCGCTCTGGACCGCCTGGCAGAAGCTCCTCGACCCGGTCGCTCCCGCCTACGGTCCGCTGACCCTGGCGGCGCTGGGTGCGCTGGCGGTGAATTTCACCTGCGCGCTGCTCCTCGCGCCGCACCGCCGGCACGAGGGGAGCCTGGCGAAGGCGGTCTACTACTCGGCGCGGAACGACGCCGTGGCGAACCTTGCGATCATCGCGGCCGGGCTCGTCACCGCGCTCTGGGCCTCGGCCTGGCCGGACCTCGTGGTCGGGCTGGGCATCGCGGCGCTGAATCTGGGCTCGGCGCACGAGGTCTGGCAGACGGCCCGGCGCGAGGGGCGCGAGCCCGAGGCCTGAGCGATCGCTTTATTCGGACTCGGGCGATCCAGGCCTACGGGTCATTGCCGGGCTCGACCCGGCAATCGAGCGACCAGGCGGTGCCGCCGCAACTGGATGCCCCGCGCAGGGCCGGGCACGACGAAGTTCCAACGGTTTCGGTTTGCCCCTATTCGACCCTAGCGGGCGTCCTCGATCATCATCTCGGCACCCTTCTCGGCGATCATCAGCACCGGCGAGTTGGTGTTGCCCGAGGTGATGGTCGGCATCACCGAGGCGTCGATCACGCGCAGCCCCTCGATGCCATGCACGCGCAGCCGCGCATCGACGACCGCCATCGGGTCCGAGCCCATTCTTGCGGTGCCCACGGGGTGGAAGATCGTCGTGCCGATCTCGCCCGCCGCCTTCGCCAGTTCGGCATCGCCGTCGCCGACCGCGGGGCCGGGGCGGAACTCCTGCGGCCGGTACCTCGCCAGCGGCGCCTGCGCGACGATCCGCCGGGTCAACCGGATCGCGTTCGCCGCGACCTGCCGGTCGCCCTCGGTCGCGAGGTAATTGGGCGCGATCTCGGGCGGGGTGGCCGGGTCGCGCGAGGTGATCCGGACGGTCCCGCGGCTCTCCGGGCGCAGGTGACAGACAGACGCCGTGAAGGCGGGGAAGTCATGCAAGGGCTCGCCGAACTTGTCGAGCGTCAGGGGCTGGACATGGTATTCGAGGTCCGGTGTCTCGACCGCGTCCGAGGACTTCGCGAAGGCGCCGAGCTGGGACGGGGCCATCGACATCGGCCCCGATCGTTTCAGGAGGTATTCCAGCGCGATGCCCGCCTTTCCTAATAGGGTGCGAGCGCGCTCGTTTAGCGTCAGAACGCCCTCGACCCGGTAGGCGCAGCGGACCTGCAGGTGGTCCTGCAGGTTGTCGCCGACACCGGGCACGTCATGGACCACGGGGATGCCATGCGCCTGAAGCACGGCCCCCGGCCCGATGCCGGAGAGCTGCATGAGGTGCGGCGAGCCAATGGCGCCAGCGGCGAGGATGACCTCGCGCCGGGCACGGGCCGTGCGCGCCTCGCCCTTCTGGCGGAAGTACACGCCGCGCGCGCGGCGGCCCTCCAAGACCAAACCCGCGGCCTCGGCATGGGTCAGGATCGTCAGGTTGGTGCGCCCCTTCGCCGGGCCGAGGAAGCCGCGCGCCGTGTTCCAGCGCCAGCCGGCCTTCTGGTTGACCCGGAAATAGCTGACGCCCAGGTTGTTGCCGCGGTTGAAGTCCGCGGTCTTCGGGATGCCGGCCGCCGCGCAGGCATCGGCGAAGGCGTCGAGGATCTCCCAGGACAGGCGCTGTCGCTCGATCCGCCATTCGCCGCCCGCGCCGTGCATCTCGTCGGCTCCGGCGTAGTAGTCCTCGTGGCGCTTGAAATAGGGCAGCACGTCGTCCCAGCCCCAGCCGGGATTGCCCAGTTGCCGCCAGTGGTCGTAGTCGCGAGCCTGGCCGCGCAGGTAGAGCATGCCGTTGATCGACGAGCAGCCGCCCAGCACCTTGCCGCGCGGATAGGCGATGGCGCGGCCGTTCAGCCCCGGCTCGGCCCGGGTCCTGAATCCCCAGTCGGTGCGCGGGTTGCCGATGCAGTAGAGATAGCCGACCGGAATGCGCACCCAGATGTAGTTGTCGCTGCCGCCGGCCTCGAGCAGCAGCACCCGGTTCTTCGGATCGGCGCTGAGGCGGTTGGCCAGCAGGCAGCCGGCGGTGCCGGCGCCGACGATGATGTAGTCGTAGTCCCCGCCGCCGGTCATGCCCTACTCCGGAAAGGCCGGGGCGCGGCCTTGCGGGTACTGCCGCTCCCATTCCTGGCCGTTGAAGGGCCGGGTCGTCATGCTGGCGACGGTCTGCCGGTCGAGGCAGCGCGCATTGACGTTGTAGCCGTCCGGGTGCGAGCGCGGGACGTAGAACGACTTGATCCCGCAGTGGCGGCAGAACAGATGCTCCGCGGTGCCGGTATTGAAGCGGTAGGCGGTCAGGTCCTGCTCGCCGCACAGCAGCCTGAACCGGTCGCGCGGAACGATGAGGCCCAGATAGCCCGACTTGGCGCAGATCGAGCAGTTGCATTCCGAGACCGTGAGGTCGGCCGGCGCGGTCACCTCGAAGCGCACCCGTCCGCAGTGGCAGCCGCCGTTGTGGGTGATCATGGCATCCTCCTCTTCTCGCGCGGCCGCGCCCTGCCGTCCTGCGCCGGTCCGCACCGGCCGATCATGCAGTGCCCAGCGGATTTTGCAAAACTTCAACGGCGCTGCCGGTTGGGTTATTATCCCGACGATTGAAACTGCATCGGGAGCCAACCATGAAGGCCATGCTGACCGCCGCCGCCCTGCTGGTCGCGGCGATCCCGTTCCAGGCGCGGGCGGACGAGATCGAGGAGGCGCTCAAGGCGGCGCTCGAGGCCTACCAGGCCGGCGATCTCAACGCCGCCAAGGAGGAGGTCGATTTCGCCTCGCAGCTGATGGCGCAGATGAAGGCGGCGGGGCTCGGCGACTTCCTGCCGGCGCCGCTGGAGGGCTGGACCCGGCTAGAAGGCCAGGACCAGACCCAGGCGATGGCGGCCTTCGGGGGCGGGCTCAGCGCCAGCGCGGCCTATGAGCGCGGCCAGGACCGGGTCGAGATCCAGTTCATGGCCGACAACCAGATGGTCACGGCGATGGGGGCGATGTTCGGGAACGCCACGCTGCTCGGGACCATGGGTCAGGTGAAGCGGATCAACCGGCAGATGGTGGTGGTCACCAAGCAGGGCGAGGTCCAGGCGCTGGTCGACAACCGGATCCTGATCCAGATCAGCGGCAGCGCGCCGGTCGAGGACAAGGAAGCCTATTTCGGGGCCATCGACCTCAAGGGCCTGACGGCGTTCTGAGGCGCGCAGGTCAGCGCGGGGTGATCGCGGCCGGCGGCTGCGAGGCCGGGAAGACCGCGGCATAGCCGAACATCCCGGAGATCATCGCCACCGTGAAGATGAACGCGGCGAGGCTGCCGGCGCCGACGGCGGCGAGCGCCGGGCCGGGGCAGAACCCGACCAGCCCCCAGCCGGCGCCGAAGGTCACGGCGCCCCCGATCAGGCGTCCGTCGATCAGCGGCGACGCCGGGCCCGGGAAGCTGCCCCCGGCGAGCGGTGCGGTTCGGGCGCCGGCCACCCGCCAGGCCAGTGCCATCGGGATCAGGGCGCCGGCCATGACGAAGGCCAGCGTCGGGTCCCAGGCGCCGGCCAGGTCGAGGAAACCCAGCACCCGGGCCGGGTTGATCATGTCGGAGACGATCAGGCCGAGGCCGAACAGGCCGCCGGAAAGAAGGGCGAACAGCACCCGCATCTCAGACCCCACCCAGCAGGTGGCGGGTGAGGAACACCACCGCCGCCGCCACGGCCATGAACACCCCGGTCGCCGCCATCGACCGGACCGAGAGGCGCGAGAGCCCGCAGACGCCGTGACCGGAGGTACAGCCGCTGCCGAGCCTCGTGCCGAAGCCGACCAGAAGCCCGCCGACCAGCAGCAGGGGCGCCGAGCCGGTCACCTGGATCTCGGGCGCGCTCGCGAACGCCGACCAGAGCGCCGGGACGGCGATCAGCCCGGCCAGGAAGGCCAGACCCTCGGGAACTCCGCGACGGTGCAGAGCGCCGCCGAGGACGCTCCCGAGGATGCCGCTGATCCCGGCGATGCGGCCATTGCCGATCAGCATCACCGCGGCGCCGCCGCCGATCAGCAGGCCGCCGATCAGGCCGTGTATCCAGTCGATCACCATGTCCAGTCGATCACCATGTCGAATTTGTCCCCGTGCCCGGCGCGACCCTCGTGCATCAGAGCGTGTTGACCGGCACCTTGAGATAGACGGTGCCGTTGTCCTCGGCCGCGGGCATGCGGCCTGCTCTCATGTTAACCTGAATCGACGGAATAATCAGCTTCGGCATCGCCAGCGTCGCGTCGCGCGCTTCGCGCAGCGCCACGAATTCCTCTTTGGTCTTGCCGGCGATATGCACGTTCGCGGCCTTCTCCTCGGCCACGGTGGTCTCCCAGGCATAGCTGTCGCGGCCGGGCGCCTTGTAGTCGTGGCACATGAACAGCCGGGTGTCGGCGGGCAGGCTCAGCACCTTCTGGATCGATTCCCACAAGCCCGCCGCCGAGCCGCCGGGGAAGTCGCAGCGGGCCGTGCCGTAGTCGGGCATGAACAGGGTGTCGCCCACGAAGGCGGCGTCGCCGATTACATAGGTCAGGCAGGCCGGGGTGTGCCCCGGCGTGTGCAGCACCGAGCCGGTCAGGCCGCCGATCTCGAACCGGTCCTGCTCGCGGAACAGCCGGTCGAACTGGCTGCCGTCGCGCTCGAACTCGGTGCCGGCGTTGAACACCTTGCCGAAGGTGTCCTGCACCACGGTGATCCGGTCGCCGATGCCGATCTGCCCGCCGAGCTCGCGCTGGATGTAGGGCGCGGCCGAGAGGTGGTCGGCATGGACATGGGTCTCAAGCAGCCAGGCGACCGTCAGGCCACTGGCGCGGACATGGCCGATGATCCGGTCGGCCGAGGCGGTGCTCGTCCGTCCGGAGGCGTAGTCGAAATCGAGCACCGAATCGATTACCGCGCAGGCCGTGCTTCCGGGGTCCCTCAGCACATAGGAAACGGTGTTGGTCGCCTCGTCGAAGAAGGCCGTGACCTCGGGATGCGGCAGGGGGTGGCTCATCGCGGCGTCTCCGGGCTGGTTCTCAATGGGCTGGTTCTCCACGGTGCTCATGTAGAACTTATGTAGGCCGGCGCGCCCGACAACAGACCGGGGGAATTTGTCGCATGGGGCGGACCGCCGCGCGCCGGCGCGGCGGAAAATCCGTTCAGGATGACGCATCCATGCGCGAAGGCGGTGCCGGGAGGACGCAGAAGGGGACGCGATCCGTATCCGGGCGCCGGGAGAGGGCGATGACCGACAGCATTGAACACAAGCTGCTCGACGGCCGCAGGGCAGCGGCGTCGATCCTCGCGGATGTCGCCGGCGAGGTGACGGCGCTGGCCGAGCTCGGCTGGGCGCCTCGGCTCGTCTCGGTGACGATCGGCGATGTGGAGGCGGTCGATATCTATGTCCGCAACCAGCGCCGTCGGGCCGAGGCCGCCGGCATCGCCTTCGAGGAGCGGAACTTTCCCGCCGACGTGACCCGGGCCGAGATCCGCGCCGCGCTGGGCGCGATGAACGCCGATCCGCGGGTGACCGGGGTAATCATCCAGCGCCCGGTGCCGGGGCATCTGTCGATCCGCGACCTGCAGATGACCATCCATCCGCTGAAGGACGTGGAGGGGATGCACCCGGCCTCGATCGGCAACATCGTCTATAACGACCTCGACCTCGCCCCCTGCACCGCGCTCGCCTCGGTCGAGCTCTTGAAGCGGACGCCGCTGGGGCTGAAGGGGCTGGAGGTGGTGGTGATCGGGCACTCCGAGATCGTCGGCAAGCCGATCGCCTTCATGCTGATGGCCGAGGGGGCGACGGTGACGATCTGCCATCACATGACCCGGAACCTCGCCGCCCATTCGCGGCGCGCGGACGCGGTGTTCGTGGCGGTCGGCAAGCCGGGGCTGGTCACCGGCCAGATGATCAAGCCGGGCGCCGCCGTGATCGACATCGGCATCAACCAGATGCCGGACGGCAGCATCGTCGGCGACGCCGACTTCGACAGTTGCGCCGAGGTGGCGGGCTGGATCACGCCGGTGCCGGGCGGCGTCGGGCCGGTGACGGTGGCGATCCTGATGCGCAACGCGGTGACCGCGGCGAAGCGGCAGAAGGCCCATTACGACAAGGCGTTCAGCCCGGAGGACTTCGCCGCGTGAGCGACCCTACCGGCTGTCGGCCGGGGTGAAGCCCCACTGCGGGGCCGCGAGCAGCCTCTCGCGGCCGCCGAGCTCGGCCACGCGGCGGGCCTGATCGGCGTGGGCGCGGGCGTTCACCGCTTCCGGATCGAGAAACGCGGCCATGCGGCGGCGTCCCTCGGCCAGGGCCTCCGGCTCGGTGCCTGTGAGGTCCGTCGTCTCGTCCGGGTCCCGTGACAGGCAGAAGAGCTGCGGCGCGTTCCCCTCGGCATAGTGAACGTATTTCCAGGCCGCCGCGCCGTCGTTCCAGCGCACCATGGTGATGCCGACCGGCGAGCCGCCGTCATGGTACTCGCTGATGACGGTTCGGCCGGGCTCGGCCGGTGCGAGGAGCGAGCGGCCCGAGAAGCCCTCCTCCGGCGAGGCCAGCCCCGCCGCGTCGCAGATGGTCGGGGCGAGGTCGATCAGGCTGACCGGATCCCGCCTCAGCCCGCCTTGCGGAACGCCAGGGCCGGCGGCGATCAGCGGGATGCGGGCCGAGGCCTCGTACATGGTCGACTTGGTCCAGAACCCCTTCTGGCCCAGCATCTCGCCATGGTCCGAGGTGAAGAGCACCAGTGTGTCCGCCGTCTGGCCGCTGGCATCGAGCGCAGCGAGCACCCGCCCGACCTGAGCGTCGAGGAACGAGCAAAGGCCGAGATATCCGGCCCGTGCAATGCCGCGGTTCTGCGGCGTGAACCAGGGATCGTGATCGAAGAAATCCCCGATCGCGCGCAGGACCGGGTGGTCCGGCAGCGGCTCGGCCTCGGATTCGAACATGTGCGCGTCGTAGAGCCGGAAGAACTCGGGCGGCGCGATCAGCGGGTAGTGCGGGCTGACGAAGCTGACGAAGGCGGCCCAGGGTCGGTCGCGGCGGGCGGGATCGGCGAGCCAGCGCTCCGCCTCGGTGGCGACCCGGCGGTCGAACCGGATGTAGTCGGTCTCGCCCGGGCCGATCATCTCGGCCAGCTCGGCGGTGGCATCGTAGCTGCACAGGGGCTTGCGCAGCAGGCCCCGCACCCAGCCGACCCCGCCGGGGATGTGGATCGGCTCGATCTGCCTGTCAAAGCCGGTCGGGTCGGTGCCGTTCCGGTAATGGAGCTTGCCGATCGACACCACTGGCAGACCCACCGCCTGGAGCCGGTGGCCCCAGGACGGCACGCGGCCGTCATAGGCTTCGGCGGAGGACCAGTAACCGATCTCGTGCAGGTAGCGCCCGCAGGCGATTGCGGCGCGGGCGGGAACGCAGATCGGAGACGGCGTGTAGGCGGCGCCGAACCGCGTGCCGCGGGCGGCGAGCGCGTCCAGATTCGGCGTGCGTGCGCTGGCCCCGCCGGTGCAGCCGAGGCCGAGGGTCGAGAGCTCGTCGGCCATGAGCAGGAGAACGTTCATGCGCGTCCCGTTTCGCGGCAAGCGATGGTACGGGGGCGGCGCCCCTCCCTATCCCTCCCCCGCCGGGGGCAGGGGGCTTCGGCACGATCGGACGGCGGGGCCGCGCTCAGCTCGCGTAGTCGTCGCCCTCGTGGTCGAGGATCGCCTTCAGTTCCGCGAGGTGCCGGTCGCACTGGCCCGGATAGGTCTCGATCTCGCGGGCGGTCTTCTCGGCGATCTCGTCCGAGAGCACCCGCAGCGGCCGGCCGGTCCACAGCGCCTTGATGTAGGTCTCGGCCGCGCGCTCGAAGAAATACATGCGGTTGAAGGTGTCGGCCACGCTGTCGCCGATGACCATGATGCCGTGATTGCCCATCACCAGCACCTTCTTCGACGGATCGGCCAGCAGGCCGCAGGCGCGCTCGGCCTCCTCCTCGAAGGCGAGGCCGCCATACTGGTCGTCGACCGCGATCCGGTTGTAGAAGATCGCGGTGTTCTGGTCGATCGGCGGCAGGGTGGAATCGGCGAGGCTGGCCAGCACCGTGGCATGGACCGAGTGCACATGCATGGCGCAGCGCGCGTGCGGGCACAGGCGGTGGATCGCGCCGTGCAGGCCCCACGCGGTCGGGTCGGGGGCGTCGGGGCGCTCCATGGCCGAGGGGTCGTTGGCGTCGAGCAGCAGCAGCTCGGACGCGCGGATGCGGCTGAAATGCACCTGGTTCGCATTCATCAGGAACCGGGTGCCGTCGTCGTTGACCGACAGCGAGAAGTGGTTCGAGACCCCTTCATGCATGTTCAGCCGGGCGGTCCAGCGGAAGGCGGCAGCGAGGTCGACGCGCTCCTGCCAGTGATCGATGTTGCGGATCGGCTGCGGGCGGGCGGCGAGGCTCATGGTGGACTCCATGGTGAGGATCCCCGCAATGGTCGCCGAGCTTCGGCCGAGTTTCAACCGGATTCGGCGGATGTCGCGGCAATGCCGGAAGTGTCGGGGCCGGTCATGGGGGAATCGGATCTGGAGGGATCGGGTGTGGCGGGATCGGGTCTGGCGGGATCGGGAGTGGCGGCATCCCGCTCCGCGGACCGGGATGGCCCGGCGTCGACGGGCGGCGAGAGTGTGGGCGCATATGCGCTGATCCGGTCTTCCCCGTGCCCTTGCACAAGCCCTTCCCGCGCCCCCAGTCCGGTGCCCGATCCGCGCCGGGTCGTAGCCGAAATGCGCGACCCATCCGCCGAGCGCGCTGTCGAGCAGGGCCAAGGCGGCCCGGCCGGCGCTGGCCGGCCAGCGGTTCAGCGTCTCCGGATCGGCGCCGGCGAAAAGACCGGGCGCGGGTGCCAGGCCGAGTGCGGCGGTGAGGCCGAGGGAGGAGGGCCCGGGCGCGGCGGCGATGTCCTCGATATGGGTCCGGAGCAGGGGCAGGCCGAGATCGGCGGCCCGCGCCTCGGCCCGGCTCCAGGCGCCACAGTATGAGGCGACCCAGCGCGCCGCGGTGGCGAGGTCGCTCGGACCCCAGCGCATCGTCGTCAGCGACCAGGCGATCGAGCGCGGGTCGCGCATGACATGCAGGTAGAGCGCCCCCGGAACCAGGCGCGAGAGGAACCCGAGCGCGAGCAGGTTGTGCGGGGTCTTCTCCAGGAAGAGCGCGGCCGGGCCGAACGGCGCGACGCCAGGCCGCGCCGCGGTTGCGGGCGGCTGCGCCGCGACCTCCCGGCGGCGGCGGCCGATCGACGCGGCCAGCGCGGCGATGGCGGCGTGGAGGGCGCGGGCCCTGGCGAGGAAGTCCTCGGGTTCCCGCTCGACCGGGTGGCCATGCTCCAGCAGGCCGTCGGCGAAGTCGGCGAAAATGGCGCGCCAGGTCTCGGCCGGCGCCAGCGCAGCCAGCGCCAGCTGGCCGTAGCAGCCCTCGACCAGCGCCTCGGCCAGGCGCCGGAACTGGTCCAGCGCCATCCCGGCGCGGTTCGGCGAGTAGGTCGCCACCAGCGCATGAAAAAGATCCTGCAGACCATTCTTTTCGCAGTAGATCTTCAGCTCGACATCCTTCAGTGAGGCAACGCCTGCATGCCGCCCCAGCCGGTCGGCGACGAGGCTCGTGCCGCTGCGCCCCGGACCTCCGACGAAGAGCGTCCGCAGGGGCGGCGGCGTCTCCCGGCACGCGGTCATGCGGCTGCCTTGCCGCCGACCCCGCCGAGCCGCACCAGCGCCCCGAAGGCGCCGCGCACACCATCGGCCGCCGC
Source organism: uncultured Pseudomonadota bacterium (assembly GCA_963700775.1). Taxonomy (GTDB): domain Bacteria; phylum Pseudomonadota; class Alphaproteobacteria; order Rhodobacterales; family Rhodobacteraceae; genus Thermohalobaculum. Next base: position 331,298 of record CAVOYU010000006.1, on the reverse strand, counting down.
CAGGCCGCGCGCGGGGGGGTTGGCGTCGAGATAGGCGGTGCTGCGGAACGCCGGACCGGGATCGCGGTTCTCGGAGCTGCCGTGGTGGAGGAAATGCGCCAGCGGCGTGCTTACGGTTCCAAGCCGGTAGGCGGTCTCGACATCGCGGTTCTGGGCGAGATACCAGCGGCTGTCGAAGAACTCGACCGGCTCCAGCCCGGCGGCAAGGCCGGTCGTGAGGTAATGCCAGAGCAGGGTGCCCTCGCGCGTGCCGGCACGGGTGCTGAGCGGCCAGGGATCGTGGTCGAGGGCCCGGTCGAGATACCAGGACGAGACGAAGAACTCGTTCGGGTCGCAGAGCATCCGCGATCCGACGTGCTCGTAGTGGTCGAGCGCGTCGCGGAACGCGCCGGCGGCGATCGCCTCGGCGGCCTGCGGATGGGCGCCGAGATACCAGCCGGCGTCGAACAGGTCGGCATAGGCCTGTGCCAGCCGGTGGCGCGGCAGGATCAGCCCGGCGATCGTGCCCGGTCGCTTGGCGCGCAGCCAGTCGCGGTAGCAGCGGCGCCCCGGGGCGACCTCGTAGGGGTCCGGGAAGGCGGCCTGCAGATCGGCGTGGCGCCGGTAGAGGCGGCGCGCCTCCGGGGTCACCGGGGTGCCGTCCTCGAAGAAATCGTAGCCGGGCGGAACGTGCTCGAGGCCGGACTGGCCGTGGCGGGCGATCGCGGTCTCGTAGATGCGCTCGATCTCCGCCACCGCGCCGGAGCCGGGCGCGAAGATCTCCCGCACCCGCCGGTGGGTGCCGGACGGGCCGGTGCCGGAGAAGTGGTAGGTGATGAGCGGCAGCCCGTCGACGGTGAACGAGGCCGGATCGCCCGCCCGCCCCTGCGCGAGCGTGCGGTGCGACAGGTTCCAGCTGGCGACGTCGAGGTTCGGCTGTTTCAGGATCGCCACCCCCTCGAAGATCGCCGGGGCGAGATCGACCCAGCGCTGGTCGGTGAAGAGGCCGCGGGCCCGGTCGTCGAAGCAGTGCCGGTCGAGCCGGGCCGCCCACCATTGGGCGAAGGCGCGCCCGCGCGGGTCCGGGCGGAGGGCGAGGTGGCCGAGATTGTAGACCCCGTGCGAGGCGACGGAGATCTCGGTCAGCTCGACCCCGGTCTCGGTCTCCTCGGGCGCGAGGATGTGGGGAACGAGGCCGATCGACGCCTCGCCCAGGTAGCCGGCGAGGGGCGCGAGCGGATTGCAGACCAGCACGTCCGGATCGAGATAGAGGATCAGATCGGCCTCCGCTTCGGCGATAAGCCGCATCAGCGCGCGGCCCTTCACGGCGGTGCAGAGCTCCATCACGTTGTGCTGGAAGATCCAGTCCCGGCCGTAGCCCAGATCGCCGGGCAGCCAGATCCGGTCGAAGGGTTCCGAGGCGAGGTCGAGCCAGTCGGGCACGATGTCGTTGAGGCAGAGCGTGAGGCTGGCTCCAGGCTCGGCCCGGCGCAGGCTCTCGGCCAGGACGCGGGCCTTCGGCAGGTAGTTCAGCGAGCAGCTGGTGAAGACGGCGAATTTCATCGGTGGCCTCATCCGGTGACGTTGGCGAGCGCCTTCGGCGCGGCGGCGGCGCGGGTCGCGGCCGCGCCCTGCCGGACCGGCGGCGGCGGCGCGAGGGCGGCCCCAAGCTCGGCCCCGAGCTCGGCCCCAAGCTCGGCTCCAAGCTCGGCCCGCAGCCGCTGCGCCTCGTGCCGGGCGAGCCGGAGGTCGCGTTCGCGGGTTTCGAGGGCGGCGCGCAGACCGGCGAGGCTGGCCGCGTCGGCCACCGCCCCGGCGCCGGGATGGCCGGCGAGCTGGCTCCACCGGCCCGGCCCCGCGACCTGGCCCGACCGGGTGAGCCCGGCCAGGTAGAGCGCGATGTCGCGGGCCCAGGGGCGGCGGTCGGTCATGGTGACGGAATGCCCGTCGCCCTCGCGGAGCGAGATGCGGCCGAAGATGCGGTCGGTTTCCACCACCTCCGGCAGGTCCGGGTCGGTCAGCATCAGCAGTGCCAGGGCATAGTCCTCGCTGAGGTCGTGGTCGAACCGGAAAGCCTCGAGGCGGGCGAGCAGGCGCCCGCGCGGCATCACCAGGGCGCAGACCGGAAGCCGGTTGACACCGCGGAACATCTCGCGCCAGCCCGCGGCCGGGTAGCGCATGCGTTCGGTGGCGGAGGCGAGGACGTGGCGGCCGGACGGGGTGGCCACCCACTTCTCCGCATGGACGGCGGAGGAGGTGACAACCAGCGGCCGGGCGCCGAGGAACAGGGTCCTGCCGATCTCCTCGAGGGCGAAGAGGTCGAGATAGTCGTCATCGTCCAGGATCGCCACGTAGTCCGCGCGCGCGGCGCGCAGTCCGCCGATCAGATTGGTGACCCGGCTGTGCCCCTCGGCCGGGTTGACCTGCAGCCGGAGGGCCAGGTTCACGAACCTTTTCCGCAGGCCGGCGAGCGCCGCCTCGGCGGCCTCGCGCGGGACATCGGTCGACAGCACGACCTCGATCGCCATGCCGTCGCGCCGGGCGCGGGTGACCGAGGCGAGCAGGCGCTCGAGCAGATGCGGGCGGTCGAAGCGGGTGCGGGTCACGATGCCGAGCGAGAGCGGGTCGCAATGCCCCGCCACCACGCGGGCGGTTGCCGCCGCGAGATCCTCGCGCGGCGCCGGTGCGTGCCGGTGCGGCGCGGCGGATTGCGGGATCGGCTCCGGGCCCATCAGGGTCGGCACCTCCTGGCCCGCGAGCGGTCCGGCGCGGCGTTCCTGCAGCTCGGCCCGCAGCTTCACCGCGTCGCGGGCGCGGAGCGGTCCGTCGATCCCGGCGACCAGGGCCGGGGCATAGAGCGCCAGGCGGCCGGCGAGATAGCCCGCGCTGATCACGATGCTCTCGAAGGCGGTGTCGGGCAGCGGGCCGCCTTCGGATGCCAGGCTGCGGAGCCAGGCGGCGTCCGCGAGCCAGAGGTCCGGCATGGCGTCGGTCAGCGGCCGCGGCGAGGGGTGGCAGGGGATGAAGGGATGCTCCGAGCTGTAGAGCGCCGAGACCCGCTCGCCCGAGGGTGTCAGCCCGCCCGCCGCCGCCAGCGACCATCGCCCGGCAAGCGGGGCGAGTCCGGCGAGGGCGGCGGCGATGCGTTCCGGCAGGCCGTCGTCCAGCACCAGCGCCGGGTTGCGGATCGCCGCGAGCGTCTCGACCCCGGGATCGGCTGCCAGACCGAGGGCGAGCTCGCCGAAGCCGGCGCGGTCGTGACGGGCGACCTGGCCGGCGCCGTCGAGGAAGCCGGCCTCGAGGTCGCCGGCGGTGCCGAGCGCGGGGCGCTCGAGCAGCAGGACGGTGCGCTCGAGGCCGGGAATGTCGGTGCGGAACGAGTAGTGCATGGGTGGCTCCCGTTTGGCGGCCGGGATGGCGGCGTTGTTCTTTGGGCCGGGGGTCAGGCGATCTTCCGGATTGCGGCGGCCGGAGCCGGCGGCAGGCCGGCGGCGGCGAGCGAGCGCAGGTGCTCGGCGTAGCCGGTCCGGCCGAGGCCCGCGGCGAGGCGCATGAGCTGCTCGGCGTCGATCAGGCCGCGGCGGTAGGCGGTCTCCTCCATGCAGCCGAGGCGCAGGCCCTGGTGGCGCTCGGCGGCGCGGACGAAGGACGTGGCCTCGAACAGGCTTTCGTGGGTGCCGGTGTCGAACCAGGCATGGCCGGGGCCGAGAATCGCGACGTCGAGCCGGCCCTCGCCCAGGTAGGTGCCGAGGAGGGCGGTGATCTCGAGCTCGCCTCTGGGAGACGGGGTCAGGGCGCGGGCGCGGTCGCTGGCCTCGTGATCCGCGAAATAGAGCCCGGTGGCGGCGAGGTTGCTGCGCGGACGCCGGGGTTTCTCGGTCAGGCTGATGGCGCGTCCGGTATTGTCGGTCTCGATCACGCCGTAGCGCTCGGGGTCCGGAACCGGGTGGGCGAAGACCGTGGCGCCGAGGATCTGCCGGCCGGCCGAGGAGAGCAGCGCGGCCAGGTCCGGCCCGTGGAAGATGTTGTCGCCGAGCGCCAGCACCGAGGGCGAGCCGGCGAGGAAGTCCTCGGCCAGCAGATAGGCCTGGGCGAGGCCGTCGGGCGAGGGCTGGGCGATGTACCGGAAGGCCAGGCCGAGCCGGCTTCCGTCGCCCAGCAGGCGCCGGAAGGCCGGCTGGTCGTGCGGGGTGGTGACGATCGCGATCTCCTCGACCCCGGCCATGATCAGGAGCGACAGCGGGTAGTAGATCATCGGCTTGTCGTGGACCGGCAGAAGCTGCTTCGAGACCCCGACAGTGAGCGGATGCAGGCGGGTTCCCGTCCCGCCGGCGAGAACGATGCCCTTGCGCTGTCTCATCCCCATGCCTCGCCCTTCCCGATGCGAACAATTTGTGAACTCTTGAGCGGCAGCGGTCACCAAACGATTAACCCTGCATGCGGAAGCGAAAGTTTTTCCGGCCCGGTCAGCCGCGGTCGCGCAGGTTGTACCAGCCGAGCACCGGGATGCTCCATCCGGCCAGCGCCAGCAGGAAGACGGCGGCGGTGAGCAGCGGCCGGTCGGGGTATTCCGGCTCCTCGGAGAGGGTCGGCTCGATATGGGGGGCGAGATACCGGTGGCGGCGGCGCGCATCGGCCTCGGCCTGCTGGTAGGTGGCCAGCGCCACCGTGTAGGCCTGTTCGGCGAATTCGCGGTCGACCACCAGCTCCTCGAACTCGCCGACCACCAGGCTGAGCGGACGCTGGTCGTGGTCGCCGAACCGCACGCCGGCGCCGAGCCGGCCGCGCTCGGCGGCGATCCGGGCCTCCAGCGACCGGATCTGACGCTTCAGCAACCCGATCCGCGGGGCCGTTTCGTCGAGCGCGCCGCGCAGCAGCTCGAGCTGCACCCGCGCCTTCGACATCTCCTCCTCCAGCGATGCGACGAGGCCGACGGCGACCCGGGCGTTCTGCGAGGGATCGACCTCCTGCTCGATGTCGCGGAAGCTGCGGAGACGGGCGCGGATCTCGCGCAGGCGCACCTCCGCCTCGCCGAGTTCCAGGGCGGCGAAGCGGACCGCGTCCTCGCGGGCGACGTCGGCCAGCCGGTTCACCAGCTCGGCGCTGGCGGCGAGGATGGCGGCGGCGATCGCCTGTGCCTCGCGCGGGTCGAAGGCGCGCGCCTGGACGGTGACGATTCCGGTGACCGGATCCAGCGAGACGTCGACCACGTCGTTCCAGTAATCGACCAGATCCTCGACCGGATGGTCCCGGCCGAGGGCGAAGACCCAGTCCCCGGGGGCACGGTTGAAGTAATCCTCGAGCGGCAGGCGGGCGCCGATGGTCTCGACGATCTGCTGGCTGCGGATGAAATCGTAGAGCACCTGGCCATCGGTATGGACCGAGGAGCCGCCGATCCGGGCGATCGCGCCAAGTACTTCCAGCGGTGCGGCGGCGTCGTTCGAGCGGATTGAGAAGGCGACGCGCGAGCCGTAGCGGTCGGCGGCGGTGAAGCCGAGATAGGTCGCCGCCATCACGGTCGGCATGACGACCATGGCGAGGAAGGCGGCGCCGAGCACCAGGTGCCGACGGCGCGGCCGTGCCGGCGGCGCGCCGAGGACGAGCGCCGCTTCGTCCGCCGCGGGCGCCGTGGCGCGGTTGGCGGGAGACCTCGACGGAACCGCGGCCGCGATGACTTCCTGTGGCTGCCCGTCCGGCATGGCGGCCTCCTCCCTCACGCGGCCGTGGCGGTGGCGAGGTTCCGTTCGTGGGCGGCGATCGCGGCGTCCAGCCGGTCGAAGTAGGTCAGCCTTCCATCCTCGATCACCAGGCCTGCCGAGCAGAACTCGCGCAGCGTCGCCGGGTTGTGCGAAATCATCATCACCCGGGCGCGGTCGACGCGGGCGCGGAACGCCTCGGCGCATTTGCGCCGGAAGGCGGTGTCGCCGACGCCGATCACCTCGTCGACCAGGTAGAGGTCGAAGTCGACCGCGATCGAGAGCGCGAAGGCGAGCCGCGCCTTCATGCCCGACGAATAGGTGGCGACCGGCAGCCGGTAGAAGGCGCCGAGCTCGGCGAAACCCAGGACCTGCGCCTCGAGCAATTCGCTGTCGCGGCCATAGATCCGGGCGACGAAGCGGGTGTTCTGCTGACCGGTCAGCGCCGGGTGGAAGGCGCCCGAGAACCCCATCGGCCAGGAGACGAGGCCGTCCCGGCGCACCCGCCCGGCATCGGGCCGCAGGGTGCCGGCGATCAGCCGCATCAGGGTCGACTTGCCGGCGCCGTTGCGCCCGAGCAACGCAATGTTGCGGCCGGCCGGAAGCGCAAAGCTGACGTCGCGGAGGATGTGCCGGGTCACGCCATCGCGGCGGAAGCGCTTCGACACCCGCTCGAGCCGGATCATGCTCCAGTCACCCTTCCAATTCTCCCCCCGATCATCCCCCCGACCATCCCCCCGGTTCACCCCCCAATTCACCCTTCCGCGAGCCTTTGCTGCGAGGCCATCAGCAGGCCCAGCCCGGCGACCGTCAGACCGAGGCCGAGCGCACCCACATAGATCCCGGACACATAGGCGGCGTCGTAGACCGGGTAGAACCCGGCCCGCATCAGCCCGACCAGATGCACGAGCGGATTCCACCACAGGATCTCGCGCGCGAAGGCCGGCAGCGAGCCGAAGGTGAAGAAGACCGCCGAGACCAGGAAGAGCGGCCGCGAGATCACCCCGTAGGCCAGCTCCCAGCCCTTCGAGAAGGCGAAGAGACTGACATTCACCAGCCCGACCCCGAGGCCGAGCAGCGCGCCGAGCCCGAAGCAGGCGATCAGCGGGACCGGTGCCAGGCGTACCGGCTCGGCGAAGATCGCGAGGATCCCGCCGAAGACCGCGGCGGCGACCGCGAGCCCGGTGAGCGCCTGCAGCAGGAAGCGCGCCAGCACGGTGTCGAGCGCGGTCACGGCCGGGTAGTTCAGCAGCGGCCGGTTCACCTGCACCGACCGGCCGGTCAGGGCCGCGATGTCGCTGTAGAAGCTGAAGGCGACATAGCCGGTCGCGTAGAACAGCGGAAAGCTCCGCCCCACCGGCGGGCCGTGGGCGATCTGCGAGAAGGCGAGCGAGAGCAGCGCGATGAACCCGACCGGCTCGATCAGAGCCCAGAGATAGCCCGCGGATGAGCGGCCGAAGCGCGTGGTCATCTCGCGCATCACCAGGGCGAACAGCACCCTCGCCGCAGCGAGGGTGCCCTTCCGGGTCTGGTGGGGTTCTCCGGGGTTCATGGGCATCATGGTTAAGCGAGGATCGTTAACCCGGCCTTAAGCGCGACTTGCGAGTGTCCGTCGCCTGCGCTGCCGGGTGATCCTGCTCCCGGCGGCAGTTGTTCCGGGAGGGGTGCGCATGATCCAGGGCAATCTGTCACGAGTCGTTGCTGCCCCGGATTCCCCGACCGCCGACCTCTACTTCCTCAACGCCTGTGGCGACTGGCTCGATGCCGGGGTGACCCGGCTCGGACCGACCGTCTTCGCCTCGGCCGCGGCCTGCCTGGTGATGCGCCACGACCTGCGTGCCGCTCCCGCGGCGCGGCCGCGGACGGTCTATTTCGTCGACGACGCGGTCGACGAGGGGGTGGACGACCCGAGCCTGCCCTTTCTGTATCGCCAGAAACTGAGGATCGCCGAACGCGCGACACTGCGCCGGGTCGCGCCCGGGGCGGCCGCGGTGGTGGCAAGCTCCGCCGCGCTCGCCGAACGCTATGCCGGCGGCGCCGAGGCGCATGCGCTCGATCCCTACTGGTCGGAACCCTTCGCCGGCACGGCGCACTTCGCGCCGCTCGCGGGCGGCGACGGCTGGATCGAGGCCGCCTATCTCGGCAGCGCCGTGCATAGCGCGGATCTCGCCTTCCTCTGGCCGGCGATCGGTGCCGCGCTGGCGGTCAACCCGCGGCTCCGTTTCCATCTGCCGCTGCGCCACAGGCTGCCCGACCGGCTGGCGGGGCACCCCCGAATCCTGCGCATTCCGGGGCGGGGCTGGTCCGCCTACCGCGAAGGCCTCGCCGGCCGGAGGTTCCACATCGCGCTCTACCCGCTGCTCGACACGCCCTTCAACCGGGGGCGCTCGATCAACAAGCTGATCGAGCACGCGGTGGTGGGCGCCGCGCCGGTCTATTCGCGATCCTGGGCCGGAGGGCGGCGGGCCGAGGCGGCGGGCGCCGGGCTGGCGGTCAGGAACGAGCCGGCCGACTGGCTGGCCGCGATCTCGCATCTCGCCGGCCGGCACCAGACGGCACGCGGGCTTGCCGCCGGGGCCGAGGCGCTGGCGCGGCGGCTGAACCGGCCCGAAGCCCAGCGCGGGTTGTGGTCGGACCTGCTCGGCCTTGCTGCCCGTGCGGCCTGAAGCGGCACCCGAGGTGCGGATGAGCGAGGCGACAGGGCGCCGCGGCCGCGGGTTTGGCCGGATGATCCGCTGGCGGATCGGTCATGTGCGCCGGCGCGCGCGCGAGGCGGCGGCGCGCGGGGTGCTGCGCCTCGCGCTTCGCGCGGCGGTCCTGCGCCGGCTTCCGCGCCCACTGTTCGCGGCGCTCGAGCGGGCGCTGGCGGCCGGGCGGCCAGGGGCCTTCGACGCGGAATTCTATGCCGCCTGCAACCCGGATGTCCTTGCGGCCGGTCGGGACCCGCTCGACCACTATCTCCGCTGGGGCTGGGCCGAGGGGCGGAATCCGAACCGTCTGCTCGACGATGCGGCCTGGCGCCGCCGCGCCGGGCTCGGCCCGCGCGACCGGATCAGCGCGCTCGGGCATTTCCTGGTCTCGGGCGACCCGCCGTCATCCGGCGCGGCCGAGGCCGACGACGCCCCGGCGATCGCGGCGGCGCTGGGCCGCCTCGCCCGCGCCGCACCGCGCACCGGAGCCGCCGAGGTCGATGTCGTCGTGCCGGTCTATGGCGGGCGCGCCGAGACCCTGGCCTGTCTTGCCAGCGTGCTCGAGGCGACGCCCCGCACCGGCATCTCGGTCGTCGTCGTCGACGATGCCGGCCCCGATCCGGCGCTCCGCGCCGATCTCGCCGGCCTCGCCCGGCGCGGTCTGGTCGAGCTGCTGGTGCAGCCGAAGAACCTGGGCTTCGTCGCCGCGGTGAACCGGGGAATGGAGCTGCACCCGGACCGGGACGTCGTCTGGCTGAACGCCGATACCGAGGTGCATGGCGACTGGATCGACCGGCTGCGCCGTGCCGCCTATTCGGCGCCGGGGGTCGCGACCGTCACGCCGCTGACCAACAACGGCACGATCTGCAGCTATCCGCGCTTCGACACCGACAACGCCCTGCCGCTGGAGATCGGCTGGGGCGAGCTCGACCGGATCGCCGCGCGCGTCAATGACGGCCGGGCCGTCGAGGCGCCGACCTGCGTCGGCTTCGCGACCTATGTGCGGCGCGACGCGATTGCGCGGGTCGGCCCGCTCGACGAGGCCGCCTTCGGCCTCGGTTATGGCGAGGAGAACGATTTCTCTCGGCGGGCGATCCGGGCCGGCCTGGTCAACCTGATCGCCGGGGACGTGTTCGTGCATCACCGCGGCCAGACCTCGTTCGGCGACGCGCGGGCGGATCGGGTGCGCGCGGCCATGCGGACGATGGAAGCGCGGCATCCGGGCTATGGCCGCGCGGTACGACGCTTTCTCGCGGCCGACCCGGTGGCTCCGCTGCGGCGGGCGATCGATCTCGGCCGGCTGCGGCACCGGCTTGGCGCGGGCGGGAACGTGCTGCTCGTCACCCATGCGCGCGGCGGCGGCACCGAGCGTCATGTGGCCGAGGAGATCGCGCGCCTCGAGGCCGGGGGAGCCGGGACGGTGGTCATGCGGGGCGGGGCGCGGCCCGGCACGGCGCGGCTCGGCCATCCGGCGCTGGCCGATCTGCCCTCGCTCGAGGCCCTGCCGCTGGGCGGGAAGGTGCTGCCGGAACTGCTGCGGGGCCTTGGCGTCACCGAGGTCCACCTGCACCACCTGGCCGATTTCGGTGCCGGCGCGGCGCGGCGAATCGGCTCGCTGGTCGGCCGGCTGGGGCTGCCGGCCGAGTTCGTGGCGCACGACTATCTGGCGGTCTGCCCGCGCATCAGCCTGACCGACCGGGCGGGGATGTATTGCGGCGAGCCGGGCGAGGCCGCCTGCAGGCGCTGCCTGGCGACCCGGCGCTCGGAGTTCGGGGCGCCGGACATCGCCGCCTGGCGGCTCGACCACGCCGCGCTGTTCGCGAAGCTCAGGGCGATCAGGGTCCCCGACCGGGACGTGGCGGCGCGGCTGGCGCGGTATTTCCCGGACGCGGCGACGATCGTCCTGCGCCCGCACGAGGCGCTCGCCCTGCCGGCGCCGCAGTCACTGCGCGCGCGCGCGCCCGGGCCGGTGCGGATCGCGGTCATCGGTGCGATCGGGCCGGTCAAGGGCTTCGACGTGCTGCTGGACCTCGCCGCCGAGATCCGCGGTCGCCGGGCGCCGGCGACGCTCACGGTGATCGGCCATACCCGCAACGACACCGCCGCGCGCGCGGCGGGCATCTCGGTGACCGGCCGGTACCGGGAGGAGGATGTGCCGGGCGCGATCGCCGAGGCGCGGCCGGACCTGATCCTGATCCCGTCGATCTGGCCCGAGACCTACTGCTACACCCTCAGCCATGCGCTCGCCAGCGGCCGCCCGGTGGCGGGCTTCGACATCGGCGCGGTCGGCACCCGCCTCGGCGATGCCGCCGCTCGGGGCGCGCCCGCCAGCGCGCTGCCGCTGAGGCTGGCCCGCGAGCCCGCGCGGCTGCTCGAGGTCCTGCTCTCGCTTGCAGGGCGACATGCGGAGGCGCAGACGGGGGCGCAGACGGGGGAGCAGACGGGGGAGCAGACGGGGGGCAGGCGGAAGCGCAGGCGCACCAAAACTCGCCCCGACCCATGTCCCAGCCGGTGCCGCAACACCTGCCGCAACACCTGCCGCAACCCTTGCCGCAACCCTTGCCGCAACCCTTGCCGCAACCCTTGCCGCATCCCTTGCCGCGATCCTTGCCGCATCCCTTGCCGCGATCCTTGCCCGGATCGATCCCGCGCCGGCGCCGGGATAGGCTGGCTCGGCGGCCCGGGCGGGATCGGCGAGATTCAGGCGGCGCGGGCGGCCCCGGTGCCATCCCGCAGCCGGGCGGCGAATGGCGCCGAGACCCGCTCCTCGATCAGCGCGGCATGGGCCGGACCGATCTCGAGGAAATCCGCCGGAACCGGCACCCAGGAGCAATCGCTGCCCGCGACCGCGGCGATCAGCCGGTCGCGGGCTGCCGAGACCGGCGCCTGGCGCAGGAGGCCGGTGAGGTAGAGCGCGCCGGGACCGAGGCTGCGATTGCCGTCGGCGGCCGCCGGCGCCGGGATCGCGACGCCGGCGAAAGCGGCGAATGGCGCCAGCACCGACGCGGAGGGCGCGCCCTCGGCGATCCGCACGTGGCGGATCCGGTCAGGGCCCGCGGCGTCCGCCCAGGCGCCATATCGGTGCGCGAGATCGATCGCCCCGTTCGCCAGCACATGGTCGATGAAGGCGCCGAGCGAGCGGAAATGCGGCCCCGCATCCACGGTCTTCACATACTGGTTGAAGAGCGAGCGCACCCAGGCCCGGGCCTCGCGGCTGTAGAACAGGAACCGCGCCTCGGCCCCGAGCGCGCCAAGATCCGCCATGAAGCGGGCGATTGCGGCCGGACGGCAAAGCGACAGGTATTCGCTGGAGAGGATCATCCGGTCGCAGCCCCGCCGACCGGCCTCATCGGCCAGCCAGGCGAGGCTTCTCGGGGTCACGCCCGCAGCTTCCGGCCCGAAGCCATAATGGCGCGAGACGCCATATTGCGCCGTCCGACCGCCCTCGACGGGGTAGAAGACGCCCGCCCGCCGCAACGGCGCCTGCGCCGCCGCCAGCGCCTGCTGGATGTAGCTGGAGGCGCATTTGTTGAGGCCCAGATGCACAAGGATCCGCATCGCCCGCTCCCCGCCCGCTTCGTGCCCGCGCCCGTGCCCCTGGCTCGCGACAGGGGGCAGGGTGGCGGATTCCGATTAACCGGCGGTGAACCGGGCCGCGGGGCGGTGCTTCACGGCCGCCCTTCGGGTCCGGAATAGGCCCGCTCGACCCGGGCCACGCGGAGCTCGTAGTGGCTGTACCAGCGCTCGCGGCCCAGCCGCTGCGCCACCAGGTGCTCGGCGGCCTGCTTCCAGGCGATCAGGCTGGCCTCGTCGCGCCAGTAGGAGACGGTGATCCCCAGTCCCTCGGCGTCGCGCGTGCTCTCGGCGCCGAGGCAGCCGGGCTGGGCCAGCGCGAGGCGCTCCATCTTTCCGGCCATGGCCGCATAGCCGTGGTCGCCCTCGCGGCGCTGGGCGGTGAAGATGACCGCGTAGTAGGGTGGCTCGGGCGTGGTTGCGAAACGGCTCATTTCGCCAGGCTCCGGCCCGAGATCTTCTCCATCCGGCGGGCGAGGTCGAGGTCCTTCGCCGTCAGCCCGCCGGTATCGTGGGTGGTCAGCCGCACCTCGACCCGGTTGTAGACATTGGTCCACTCCGGGTGGTGGTCGATATGCTCGGCCTCGAAGGCGGCGCGCGCCATCCAGGCCATGGCGTCGCGAAAGCCGCGGAAGCGGAAGGTCTTCGCGATCGCCTTGTCGTCGGGCTCGAGCGCCCAGCCCGCTTTTGCGAGATCGTCGGGCAGGTCGGGCGATTCGGTCATCGGGGCGTCCATGGGCTGCGGCAGCGGGGCGGCGGAGTGTCGGGCCGGACGGCCGGCGGCGCAAGCCGGCAATGCCGGAACGGGCAGGAAAACCCTTGCCGACCGACGGCGGTTGACCTGACCCCGCCGGACGCACCAGATTGCGCGCGGGACCAGGATGGATGGACCGGAGCGAGACGGAATGACCGGAACGGGTCCGAGCGTGATCTTCGATATCGGCCGGGTGCTGATCCACTGGGACATGCGGCTGGTGTTCCGGCAGCACCTGCCGTCCGAGGCGGCGATCGACGCCTTCATGGAGGAAACCGGCTGGCACTGGTGGAACATCGAGCTCGACCGCGGCGGATGCTGGGACGACGCCGTCGCCGAACTCGCCAGGCGCCACCCGCATTACCGGGAGCCGATCGAGGCGTCCCATCGCCGCTGGCACGAACTCGGTGCCGGGGCCGATCGAGGGCAGCGTCGAGATCCTGGAGGCCCTGCATCGGGCCGGGACGCCGCTCTATGCGATCACCAACTTCTCGCTGGAGAAATGGCACGAGGCGCGGGTGCGGTTTGCGTTCCTGCGCACCCGGTTCCGCGACGTGACGGTGTCGAGCGAGGAGGGCGTGATCAAGCCCGATCCCGAGATCTATCGCCGCTGCCTGGGGCGGAACGGCCTCGCCGCCGGCGACTGCATCTTCATCGATGACAGCGCGGACAATGTCGCGGCCGCCCGGAATCTCGGGATCGACGGCATCCTGTTCACCGGTCCCGAAGCCCTGCGGGGCGAACTGCACTCCCGCGGCCTGAAGGTCTGAGCGCGCCCGGGGCGCGGCGATTCCGGGGCCGGCGCGACCGGACCGGGCCGACCCTGAAGTTTTCCTTTGGTGCCCTGAAGAAATCCGAAATTTACCGGCTCCCGCGCCACTGCCATCTTCGCCCGGCCGGACGGCGAACGTAGTCCCTCCCCGCTTGTCTCCCAGATGCGGGCGGAATTGTCGGGCGGCTGGATTCCCTCGCAGGGAACCGGATACGCGGGGCGGAGCGCTGGCCGCCCCGCGTTGATCCCGTCGCGGCGAAAGGAAACTTTCCTGCCGGGCCGGGATGCGTTAAACGCAGCTTCATGCTGCAGCGGAAAGCCCTCACCCTGAAGCAATTGCGCGCTCTGGCGGCGATCGTCGATTCCGGATCGATCACGGCGGCGGCCGGCGTGCTGCACGTGACCCCGCCCGCGGTCTCGACCCAGCTCCGCGGGCTCGAGGACATCGTCGGGGCGCAGGTCCTGCATCGCGGCCCGGACGGCCGCATCGCCCTGACGCCGATCGGGGCCGAGTTGCTGGGAACCGCGCGGCGCATCGACCACTCGCTCGAGCTTTGTTTCCAGCGGGTCACCGCGATGCGGACCGGGCTGGCGGGCTATGTGTCGGTCGGGGTGGTCTCGACCGGCAAGTATTTCGCGCCGGGCCTGGTCGCCCGGATGAAGCGCAGCCATCCGCAGATCGAGATCGGGCTCAAGGTCGGCAACCGCGAGGAGATCATCGAGATGCTGGCCCGGGGCGAGATCGAGCTTGCGATCATGGGCCGCTCGCCGGTGTCGCCGGAGAACGAGTGCGACGAGCTGGGCGAGCACCCCTATCTGGTGATCGCGCCGCCGGACCACCGGCTGGCCGGCTGTGACCGGATCGAGCCGGCGGAGCTGCTGGGAGAGACCTTCCTCTGCCGCGAACAGGGCTCGGGGTCGCGCATCCTGATGACCCGCTACCTCGACCGCATCGGCGAGGGCCGCCCCTACCGGGTGGTCGAGATGGGCACCAACGAGACCATCAAGCAGGCGGTGATGGCGGGCCTCGGGATCGCGGTGATCTCGGGCCACACGGTGGTGTCCGAGCTCGAGTTCGGCCGGCTGGCGACCCTGCCGCTGGAGGGGATGCCGATCATGCGGACCTGGTACCTGATCCGGCTCTCCGAGACCGAGATGTCGCCGGTGGCGGCGGCGTTCCGCAAGTTCCTGCTGGAGCTGAAGGGCGATTACCTGCCGCGCGTGCCGGGCACCTAGCCGGCGGTTGCCGAGCGGAGCGCGGCGCGGCTATGGTGCCGGGCCGGGAAAACCCGGACAGGCAGGAAACGGCTGCGCCAGGGACGGGCAGGGTGATCGATTGACAAATCCGGACGTGGTGATCGTGGGCGCCGGCGCGGCGGGCGTCGGCGCGGGGCTCGAACTGACGGAGCGGGGGATTCCCTTCGTGATCCTGGAGGCATCGGACCGGGTCGGCGGGCGCGCCTATACCGACCGGACCTCGCTGCCCTATGCCTGGGACCAGGGCTGCCACTGGCTGCATTGCGCCGACGTGAACCCGCTGGTCCCCTGGGCCGACCGGCTGGGAGCGGAGTACCTGCGGCGCAAACCGTCCGGCGAGTTCACCGTCTGGACCAAAGGGCGCTGGCCGGACCAGGCCGCGCGGCGTGACGCGAGTGCCCATCTGTCGGCGACCTACGATGCGGTCTACGCCGCGGCCGGGCGGGGCGAGGACGTGCCGGTTTCCGGGGTGATAGACGGGTCCGGTCCGTGGGCACGAGCCGCCAGGCATCTCCTCCAGCTCATGGCCTGCGAGGATCCGGAGCAGGTGTCAGCGGCGGGTTATGGCGACTACGACGATACCGAGGCCAACTGGCCGGTGATCTCGGGCTATGGCGACCTGATCGAGCGGATGGCGGCGGACCTGCCGGTGCGCCGCCTGACCCGGGTGGACCGGGTGACGCAGGAGGCGCGCGGAGTGCGGCTGCAGACCGCGGACGGGACCGTCACCGCACGGGCCGCAATCGTGACCGCTTCGACCAATGTGCTGCTCTCCGGGGCGATCCGCTTCGATGCGGGGCCGGCGCGGGATCTGCTGGGCCTGATCGAGGGCGCTCCCTGCGGTACCTATGAGAAGGTGGCAATCGTCCTCCGGCGCCTGCCGGACGCGCTGGAGGGGAGGCAGTTCTTCGTGGTTGATCTCGGGGACGACTCCGCACCGCTCGGCGTCCAGGTCGCGGCGTCCGGGCAGCCGCTGCTGCTGGCCCATATGGCGGGCAGCGTCGCGCGCGACCTGGGGCGCGAGGGTGCGGCCGCCATGGTGGCGTTCGCAACCGGACGGCTGGCCGCCGTGCTAGGTCCCGAGTTCCAGAAGGAAATCGTGCAGGCGGTACCGACCGGATGGCAGCAGAACCCGCTCGTGAAGGGCGGCTACAGCTACGTGAAGCCCGGCGCCCGCGAGCGGCGTCACGCGATGATCGCCGCCGATACCGGCAACGTCGCCTTCGCCGGCGAGGCGTTCTCGCGCCGGTGGCAGGCAACCGCCCACGGCGCCTATCAGAGCGGGCGGGACGTCGCGGCGCGGGTGGCGGGCACGTTGCGCCGGGCGTGAGCGGCGCGGCCTCAGCCCGGATCGCCGGTGAAGCCCGCGGCCTCGATGCCGGCCATCGCGGCGATCTCGTCGTTGTCCGAGTTGTCGCCGCTGATCCCGACCGCGCCGATGATCGCTCCCTTGCGGTCGCGCACCAGCACGCCGCCGGGAACCGGGATCATGCCGTCGGCGAAGATGCGTCCGGCCGCCAGCAGGAAATAGGCCTGCTTTTCGGCCCGCGCGTAGAGCGCCCGCGACCCCAGGCCCATCTTCAGCGCCCCGTTTGCCTTGCCGCGCGCGATCTCGAATCGCCCGTTCGAGGCGCCGTCCTCGCGCTCGAACGCCTTCAGGTGGCCGCCCGCGTCCAGCACGCAGACGGAGAGCGGCATCATGCCGGCCTCGCGGCCTCTGGCGAGCGCCTTGGCGATGATGGTGCGCGCCTTGCGCAGGGTGATCTCGGTCATGGTCGGGCCTCCGCCTTCTTCTGCTGCCGCCGGGCATGGAGCGCCGGCTCGGTATAGCCGTTCGGCCACGCGGTGCCCCTGAACACCAGATCGCAGGCGGCCTTAAAGGCGGTGCCGTCATAACCCGGCGCCATCGGGACATAGGCCGGGTCGCCGGCGTTCTGCTGATCGACCACCGCCGCCATGCGCTTCAGCGCCGCCATCACGTCTGCCTCGCTGACAACCCCGTGGAGCAGCCAATTGGCGATGTGCTGGGACGAAATGCGCAGTGTCGCGCGGTCCTCCATCAGCCCCACATCGTTGATGTCCGGAACCTTCGAGCAGCCGATGCCCTGGTCGATCCAGCGGACCACATAGCCGAGGATGCCCTGGCAGTTGTTGTCGAGCTCCTCGCCGATCTCCTCGGGCGACCAGTTGATCCCGTGGGCGACCGGGATGGTCAGGATCCGGTCGAGCGGGGCCCTGGGGCGTCTGGCGATCTCGCGCTGGCGCGCCGCCACGTCGATCCGGTGGTAATGGGTCGCATGCAGGGTCGCCGCAGTGGGCGAGGGCACCCAGGCGGTGTTGGCGCCGGCCTCCGGGTGTTCGATCTTCTGCTTCAGCATCGCCTGCATCAGGTCCGGCATCGCCCACATGCCCTTGCCGATCTGGGCGACGCCCCTCAGCCCGCAGGCGAGGCCGACGTCGACATTGTTGTCCTCGTAGACCGGAAACCAGGGTTGGGCCTTCATCTCGGTCTTGCGCACCATCGGGCCGGCATGCATGGCGGTGTGGATCTCGTCGCCGGTGCGGTCGAGGAAGCCGGTGTTGATGAAGGCGACGCGGGACTTCGCCGCGCGGATGCATTCCTTCAGGTTGACGGTGGTGCGCCGCTCCTCGTCCATGATGCCGATCTTGACCGTGTTCGGGGCGAGGCCGAGCATCTCCTCGACCGCCCCCATCAGATCCGAGGCGGCGGCAACCTCCTCGGGCCCGTGCATCTTCGGCTTGACGACATAGGCCGAACCGGTGCGCGAGTTGCGGGCGCCGCCGGTCTTCCTGAGGTCATGGAGCGCGATCAGCAGGGTGCAGCAGGCGTCCATGATCTCCTCGGGGATCTCGGAGCCGTCGGCCAGCAGGATCGCCGGATTGGTCATCAGCGGGCCGACATTGCGCACCAGCATCAGCGACCGGCCGGGGAGCGTGAACGGGGTCCCGTCCGGCGCGAGGTAGTCGCGGTCCGGGTTCAGACGGCGGGTGAAGACGTGCCCCGCCTTGCGCACCTCCTCGGTCAGGTCGCCCTTCATCAGCCCGAGCCAGTTGCGGTAGGCGCCGACCTTGTCCTCGGCATCGACGCAGGCGACCGAATCCTCGCAGTCGACGATGGTCGTCACCGCCGCCTCGATCACCAGGTCGGCGACCCCGGCGGGGTCGTCCTTGCCGATGGCGTGGTGCGGGTCGATCAGGATGTCGATGTGGAGGTTGTGGTTCCTCAGCAGCACCGAATGCGGCGCCATGCCGTCACCCGAATAGCCGGCGAACTGGCCGGGGTCGCGAAGCTCGGTCTCCGAGCCATCGGCGAGGGTGACGACCAGCCGGCCCATGGCAACGACATAGCGGGTCACGTCGTCATGGGAGCCGGCCTCGAGTGGGGCGACCTCGTCGAGGAACGCCTTGGCCCAGGCGATCACCTCGGCGCCGCGCTCCGGGTCGTAGCCGCCGGGCTCGGGCAGGCTGCCCATGGCGTCGGTGCCGTAGAGCGCGTCGTAGAGCGACCCCCAGCGGGCGTTGGCGGCATTCAGCGCGTAGCGGGCGTTGGTCACCGGCACCACGAGCTGCGGCCCGGCTATGGCGGAGAATTCCGGGTCGACGCCGGGCGTGTCGACGGCGAAGTCGGGTCCCTCGGGAACCAGATATCCGATCTCGGAAAGCATGGTGCGATAGGCCACAGGATCGTGCGGGAGACCGGCACGGCCGATGTGCCATTCATCGATCATCTTCTGCAGCCTGGCGCGCGTTTCAACCAGTGCGCGATTGATCGGGGCGAATCTCGCTGCGATCCGGCCGAATCCCTTCCAGAACGCGTCCGAGGCGATTCCCGTCCCGGGGAGCGCCTCTCGCTCGATGAAATCGTGCAGCTCGCGTGCAATTCCGAGGCCGCCGATCGTGACGCGATCCGGCATCAGCGATGTCTCCTGTCCCTGTTCCGCGCCCGAAATAGGCAGGGCCCGCCGCTCGCGGCAACGGGTTTTAAGAACTGTTCCACTGTGTGGAATAAAGCCGGAATTCAGCTGTCGCGATGGACCTTCTCGCGCCGCTCATGCCGCTCCTGGGCGGCCAGCGACAGGGTCGCGATGGGCCGGGCGTCGAGGCGCTGAAGCGAGATCGGTTCGCCAGTTTCCTCGCAATATCCGTAGCTTCCGTCCTCGATCCGGCGCAGCGCCGCGTCAATCTTGGAAATCAGCTTGCGCTGCCGGTCGCGGGTCCGCAGCTCGAGCGCCCGGTCAGTCTCGGCCGAGGCCCTGTCCGCAAGATCGGGAATGTTCTGGGTCTCTTCCTGCATGTGAACCAAGGTCTCGCGGCTCTCGTTCAGGATCGAATCCTTCCAGTCCAGCAGCTTCCGCCTGAAATACTCTTTCTGCCGATCGCACATGAATGGCTCGGCATCGGTCGGCTTGTACTCGGCGTCGATGGTTACTTCGAGCTTCTTCTTCGATACTGCTGCCACGCTTTGCTCCACGACTTATCCACCGCTTCACGCTGGCGCCTCTATAGATAAACCGCGCCCGATTGTCACGCCTTAAAAAGCATTCAGGATTGCGCTATATCCCTCGGCCACAAAAGGATTCTCCAAGCCGGAAGGGTGTGCGATGCGATTCGAGGGAACGGCCGATTATGTTGCCACTGAGGATCTAATGGTGGCCGTCAACGCGGCTATCCGGCTGGAGCGCCCGCTGCTGGTGAAGGGCGAGCCCGGAACCGGCAAGACCGAGCTTGCACGACAGGTCGCCTCGGCGCTCGGGCTGCGGCTGATCGAGTGGCACGTCAAGTCCACCACCCGCGCCCAGCAGGGGCTCTATGAATACGATGCGGTGAGCCGTCTGCGCGACAGCCAGCTTGGCGACGAGCGGGTGCAGGAGGTGCGGAACTACATCAAGCCCGGCAAGCTCTGGGACGCCTTCGCCGCGGACGAGAAGCTGGTGCTGCTGATCGACGAGGTCGACAAGGCGGACATCGAGTTCCCGAACGACCTGCTGCAGGAGCTCGACCGGATGGAGTTCCACGTCTACGAGACCGGGGAGACGGTCAAGGCGCGGCACCGGCCGATCGTCATCATCACCTCGAACAACGAGAAGGAGCTGCCGGACGCCTTCCTGCGCCGCTGCTTCTTCCACTTCATCGCGTTCCCGGACGCCGAGACGATGGTCCGGATCATCGACGTGCATTTCCCGGACATCAAGAAGGAGCTGGTGCGCGCCGCCCTGACCCAGTTCTACGAGATCCGCGACACGCCCGGCCTGAAGAAGAAACCCTCGACCTCGGAGGTGCTCGACTGGCTCAAGCTGCTGATGGCCGACGACGTGGACCCGGCCACCCTGCGGGCCGATCCGAAGTCCGCGATCCCGCCACTGCACGGGGCGCTGCTGAAGAACGAGCAGGACGTCCACCTGTTCGAGCGGCTGGCGTTCCTGGCGCGGCGGCAGGGGGGATAGGCGCGCAGGGCCGCATGGCCGGCAACAATTGATTGAGCCCGGTCTTCCCAGCCCATAATGTCGCGCGGGGCAGCAGCGCCCGCCGGAGAGCGGCGCCCGGGGGGTGATCTTGTCAGGATTTGTCGAAGCGCTCCTCACCGCCGTGCTGCCGGTCTTCGCCGTGCCGGCGCTGGGTTTCGCCATGGGCCGGGCAGGGGCCTTCGACCGGGCCTCGGCCGAGGCGGTGAACCGGTTCGTGTTCCTGCTGGCGGTCCCGGCGGTCACCTTCTACCTGATCATCCGGGCGAACCTCACGGCCTTCGAGTGGCCGGCACTGCTGACCTATCTGGGGGTCGAGCTGACCATCTATGCCTCGGTCGCGCTGGCGGTGCGGTATCTGGTGGGGCTCGGGCCGCGGGAGTCGATGCTGCTCGGCATGACCGCCTGCTTCTCGAACACGGTCTTCTTCGTCCATCCGATCGCCAGCACGCTCTACGGCGCCGACGCCGCGCTGCCGGTGGTCGCGGTGATCACCGTCGACTCGGTGCTGGTGTTCACCGGCACGGTGATCGCCATGGACGTGGCCTCGCATCACGAGGGCGGCATCGGCAAGGTCCTGAAGATGGTGGCCCGCAACCCGCTGGTGGTATCGCTGATTCTCGGCGCGGTGGTTGCGGCCGGCGAGATCCCGCTCCATGAGGGTGTCGTCACCTTCGTGCACTTCCTCGGCGGCGCGGCGGCGCCCGCCTCGCTGTTCGCCCTCGGCGTGATCATGAGCGCGGTGCCGCTGGCGCGCTATGGCGGCACGTCGCTGGCGGTGGCGCTGATCAAGGTGGCGGCCATGCCGCTTGTGGTGCTGGCGGTGCTCGGCGCGGTGAACCGCGACAGCGCCTGGTTCGACACGCTGGTGCTGATCGCCGCCGGCCCCTGCGGCGCGATGCCCTTCGTCGTCGCCCTGCGCTACGGGGTGGCGACCGACCGCATCGCGGCTGCTATTGTGGTCTCGACCGTGATCTCTACCATCACCATAGCCGCCCTGGCCTGAGCCGGAGAACCCCGCATGACCCAGACCACCACCATCCGACCGCTGCGCGCCGCCGACGAGGCCGACTGGCGCCGGCTCTGGACAGGCTATCTCGAGTTCTACAAGACCTCGGTGTCCGAGCAGGTCTACCGCACGACCTTCGCCCGCCTGCTGGGCGATGACCCGCAGGATTTCCACGGGCTGGTGGCCGAGCGGGACGGCAAGCTGATCGGACTGACCCACTACCTGTTCCACCGCCACTGCTGGCGGATCGAGAACGTGATCTACCTGCAGGATCTCTATGTAGACCCGGAGGTGCGCGGCAGCGGGGCCGGGCGGGCGCTGATCGAGGCGGTCTATGCGGCGGCCGATGCCGCGGGCTGCCCGTCGGTCTACTGGCTGACCCAGGATTTCAACGCGACCGCGCGGCTGCTCTACGACCGGATCGCGAAGGTCACGCCCTTCATCCGGTATAACCGCTGATGCGTCCGGGGCCGCGCTTCGCTGCACTGCTGGTCGCGGCCGTCGCGGCGGCGTGCGCGCCGGAAGGGGGCGGGTCCGCCGGCGGCGACCCGGTGGGGTCCGCCGCCGCGCCGAAGCCGGCCTTTCCCCAGCTTGGCGCCGCCTTGCCCTCGGGCCACACCGCCTATGACAACGCCTCGCTCGCCCGGGTCTTCGCGAGCCTGGCCTTCGACATGGAATGGGGCGACCGCCGCGAGGGGCTGGTGCGCTACGAGACGCCGGTGGCGGTCGCGCTCGAGGGCGACTGGCCGGCGCCCCAGGCGGCTTTCCTGCGCGACTACCTGTCGACCATGTCGCGCGAGGCGGGGATCGCCATCGGACCGGCCACCGGCGCGGCGAACCTGCATGTGCGCCTCGTCTCCGGCGCGCGCTTCGAGCGGCTGCTGCCGACCGCCTACTGCGTGGTCGCCCAGGGCGATGTCTCCTGGCGGGATTTTGCCGGCAGGCCCTCGGACTTCGGTGGCGTGGCGCTGGTGCGGGCGCGGCGCATCGATCAGATGACGATCTTCATCCCCGACACCGCGCCGCCCTACCTGGTGCGCAACTGCATGCTCGAGGAGATCCCCCAGGCGCTTGGCCTCGCCAACGACCTCTACGGGCTCGGATCGTCGATCTTCAACGACGACGCGGCCCATCTCTGGCCGACCAAGCTCGACTATCTGATGCTGCGCGTGCTCTACGATCCCGCGCTCTCGACCGGCATGAGCGTCCGGCGGGCCGAGGATGAGGCGCTGGCGGTGCTGGAGCGGGTCAATCCGGCCGGGGTCGATGCGCCGCCGCTGCCGGCGCTGCGGCGGCGGGCGCTCGGCGACTGGCCGGAGCTGATGCGGCAGGTGTTCTCGCGCGATGCCTCGCGGGCCGAGCAGAAACGGGACGCCGAGCGGGCCCTGGCGATCGTCGCCGCCGAGGCGCCCGACTCGGCCCAGCACTGCCACACCCTGGTGACGGTCGGCCGGGTGTTCTCGCTGGACGATCCGGCCCGGGCGCTGGAGCTGTTCGACGAGGCCGGCATCGTCTGCGACCGGGCGCACGGCGTCTCGGACATCCGCCACGCGCGGATCGGCCTCGAAGCCGCCTGCGCGTTCGAGCGGTCCGGGCAGGCAGGCCGGGCGGTCGAACTGGCCGAGACGATCTGGCCGGTGCTCGCCGCCCACGGCCAGGACGAGCGGCTGGCGGCGCTCTACACCATCGAGGCGGATTCGCTCGCCGCAACCGAGCCCGGCAGCGCCCGCGCCGCCGCCGCCGCCCGGCTTGCCGCCGACTGGAGTGCCTATGCGCTGGGACCGGGGCGGCGCGCCGCAAACTGCCAGCCGAAAGGCTGAGGGAGGGAACATGCTGGTCTGGATCGCCTTCGGGCTCGGATGTGTCATCGGCTGGCTGCGGGCCGCCCGGCGCGGCGGCGGGCTGACCCACCGGCTGCAATACGCGGCCGCGCACGGTATCCCGGCGGCGCTGATCGTGGTCCTTGTGGGCGTCGTCGGCGCCAATCTCGGCTGGTGGAGGTGAGGCGCCGTGTTCCTGAAGCTGTTCTTCGCCCTGAAGGCGGCCAAGGTGCCGGTCAGCCTGCGCGAGCACCTGACCCTGATCGAGGCGATGGACGCCGGCCTCGTCATCTATGACGTGGACGAGTTCTACTACCTCGCCCGTTCCGCGCTGGTGAAGGACGAGCGCCATCTCGACCGTTTCGACCGGGTCTTCGCCGAGGTGTTCAAGGGCCTCGAGCGGGCCGAGGGCGAGGACGGGGTCGAAACCGTCTCCCTGCCCGAGGAATGGCTCCGGAAGCTTGCCGAGAAGCACCTGACCGACGAGGAAAAGGCGTTGGTCCAGTCGCTCGGCGGCTGGGAAAAGCTGATGGAGACGCTGAAGCAGCGCCTCGAGGAGCAGAAGGGGCGCCACCAGGGCGGCTCGAAGTGGATCGGCACCGCCGGCACCTCGCCCTTCGGCGCCTATGGCTACAATCCGGAAGGGGTGCGCATCGGCCAGCACGAGAGCCGCCACCGGCGCGCGGTCAAGGTGTGGGACAAGCGCCAGTTCCGCAATCTCGACGACACCATCGAGCTCGGCACCCGCAACATCAAGGTGGCGCTGAAGCGGCTCCGCCGCTGGGCGCGCGAGGGGGCGGAGGAGGAGCTGGACCTCGACGGCACGATCCGCAAGACCGCCGAGCACGGCTATCTCGACGTGCAGATGCGGCCCGAGCGGCACAACGCGGTGAAGGTGCTGATGCTGTTCGACATCGGCGGCTCGATGGACGACCACATCCGGGTCGCCGAGGAGCTGTTCTCGGCCGCGCGAAGCGAGTTCAAGCACCTAGAGTACTACTACTTCCACAACTGCCTCTACGAGGGGCTGTGGCGCGACAACCGGCGGCGCTGGGACCGGCAGACCCCGACCTGGGACGTGCTGCACACCTATGGGGCGGACTGGAAGCTGGTGATCGTCGGCGACGCGGCCATGAGCCCCTACGAGATCCTCTATCCGGGCGGCGCCAACGAGCACTGGAACGCCGAGCCGGGCGAGGTCTGGCTCAGGCGCGCCGTGGCGAAGTGGCCGCACGCCGCCTGGATCAACCCGGTGCCCGAGGCGACCTGGCGCTACACCCAGTCGATCGGCATGATCCGCGAGATCATGGACGGGCGGATGTTCCCGATGACGCTGGCGGGCCTCGACGCGGCGACGAGGGAGCTCAGCCGGTAGACGCGCCCGCCATCCGCCGTCAGAGATCCGACTCCACCCGGTTCCGCCCGTTCCTCTTCGCCCGGTAGAGCAGCGCGTCGGCACGTTCCACCAGGTCGCCGACACTGTCGGTGGCCAGCAGCTGGGTGACGCCGAACGACACCGACATGCGGCCGATGGCGCTGCGGTCGCGGCTGAGGATGAAGTCGGTCTCGTGCAGCAGCCGGCGCAGGCTGTCGACCAGCTTCGCAGCGTTGTACACCGTGGTGTTGGGAAGCAGGATCGCGAACTCCTCGCCGCCGAAGCGGGCTGGGGTGTCGCGGCCCTTGATGTTGTCCTTAATCAGCGCCGCGAAGTGCTTGAGCATCGCATCGCCAACCTGGTGGCCGTGGCTGTCGTTTAGCTGCTTGAAGTGGTCGAGGTCCCCCAGCGCGAGGCTGAGCGGGTGGCCGTGGCGATGGGCAAGCGAAATCTCGCGTTCCATCACCTCGTCGAGATGCCGGCGGTTCGGGATCTGGGTCAGGTGGTCGAGATAGGCCGAAGTCGCGCAGGCGCCGCAGCTCGAGTTGCAGCTCGCCGACCTGGGTCCGGACCTTCGCGAGTTCGGCGCCGACGCTCTCGCTGCGCGAGAGCTGGCCCCGGCCGAGTTGCAGCAGCCTGACCACCACGCGCCGGACATCGGCGCGCCGGTTCATCGAGCCGATCTGCTCCTGCGCCTTGGCCAGGGCGCCCAGGAAGTCCTGATTCGCGCCCTGGCTGTCGCGGATCACATGCATCGCGTCGCCGAGACCGGCATCCAGCTCGTCGCCGATCCGCGTGATCCCGCGGGACAGGCGCTTCTGCAGGAAATGCTCCTCGTAGATCTGCTCGATGGTGTCGAGATCGACCTGGTCGGCCTTGATCAGCTCGCTGTCGACCCGGGCCTTGAGCGCCGCGTCGTCGCCGGCGACGTAGCTGTACCAGACCGCATAGACGGGCGGCCGGGGCGGGCTGCGGTGCCGGCGCGCCCGGTCGAGCGCATCGGTCGAGAGCCGGATCGCCCGGCCGTACTCGGTTTCCGGGTCTGCGTTCGCCGGCTTCTCCGGATCTGCCATCGCCGCCGCCAATCGCCCTACGTTCCCGCGCGGCGACACTCTGGCGGCATTTGGTTAGTGCGGTCCTAACCGGCCGGGGTCCGGCCCTGCCGGGGGACTGTCGCGCGTCTGACTGCGACCGGGCGCCCTACTTGCACGCCATGACGCAGAGCAGCTCGTAGAGGATCGTCGCCCCGTTGAAGGCGGTCAGCCCGCCGACGTCGAAGGGCGGCGAGACCTCGACCATGTCGGCGCCGCGGATGTCGAGCCCCTTCAGGCGCCGCACCATGCCCTGGGCCTCGCGCATGGTCAGCCCGCCCGCCTCGGGCGTGCCGGTGCCGGGTGCGAAGGCCGGGTCCAGGCTGTCGATGTCGAAGCTCACATAGCAGGGCCGGTCGCCGACGATCGCGATGGCCTCGTCGATGCAGGCGCGCCAGCCGCGCTCCTCCACCTCCTCGATCCGCATCACCCGCATGCCGCTGTCGAAGGAGAACTGGGCGTTCTCCAGCGAGAAGACCGAGCCCCGGATGCCGATCTGCACCGTGCGCCTGGGGTCGATGGCGCCGGCATCCGCCGCCTGCTTGAACGGCGTGCCGTGGTGGTGCTCGGAGCCGAGATAGCCCTTGCCGGTGTCGCAATGGGCGTCGATGTGGATCAGCGCCAGGGGCTCGCCCCCGGCGATTGCCCGCAGGATCGGCGCGGTGATGGCATGATCGCCGCCGCAGGTCAGCGGCCGGATGCCGGCGGCGCGGACGCGGGTGTAGAAGGCCTCGATATCCGCCAGCGCCGGCTCGATCTCGTAGGGGTTCCGCACCCAGGCATCGCCGATATCGGCGACGCGCGCCGCCTCGAAGGGCGAGGCGCCGGTCGCCTGGTTCACCCGGCGGATCAGCGAGGACTGGTTCCTGACCTCGCGCGGTCCGTGCCGGGTGCCGGGACGGTTGGTGACGCCGCCGTCATAGGGTACGCCGATGACGCCGATCTCCGGCGGGTCGGCCTCGAAGTCCTCGCGGTAGGGGGCGCGGAAGAACGAGGCGAGCCCGGTGTAGCGGGGCCGCTGCTGCGGGTCGGAATAGTCGAGGGAATCGCGGTCGCTCATGGGGCTCCTCCCGGATTTTGGTGGAGAGTGCGCGAAACCCGGTGGCGGGGCAACGGGGGATCGGCCTAGACTTTCTGCCATGACCAATTCCCCCCAGTTCATCCACCTCCGCGTCCACTCGGCGTTCTCGCTGAAGGAGGGGGCGATCCATGTGAAGAAGCTGCCGGCGCTCTGCGAAAAGATGGGTTTCCCGGCGGTGGGGATCGCCGACAGCAACAACCTGTTCGGGGCGCTGGAATTCTCCGAGAGCGCCGCCAAGGCCGGGGTGCAGCCGCTTATGGGGCTGCAACTGGCGCTCGCCTTCGCCGAGGCGGCGCCGGGGGAGAAACCGGTGGAGCCGGCGCCGGTGGCGCTTTACGCCCAGGACGAGGCGGGATGGCTGAACCTGATGGCGCTGTCCTCGGCCGCCTTCCTGGAGACCGACACCAGCCAGCTGCCACATGTGACGCCGGAGCGGCTTGCCGCCCATGCGGAGGGGGTGATCTGCCTCACCGGCGGGGCGGACGGCCCGCTCGGACGCCATCTGCAGGCCAACCGGCAGGGGGCCGCCGAGGCGCTGGCGCGGCGGCTGGCCGGAATCTTCCCGCGCCAACTCTATGTGGAGATCCAGCGCCACGGCAGCGACGGGCGTCTCCGGACCCCGCCGGAGGAGGCGACCGAGCCCGGCCTGATCGACATCGCCTATGGGCTCGACCTGCCGCTGGTCGCCACCAACGACGTCTATTTCGAGACGCCCGAGATGTTCCCGGCCCACGACGCGTTCATCTGCATCGGCGAGGGCCGGTATGTGAACGAGGGCAACCGCCGACTGCTGACGCCGGAGCATTACCTGAAGCCCGCCAAGGCGATGGCGGAGCGGTTCAGGGATCTCCCGGAAGCATTGGAAAACACGGTAGAAATCGCCCGGCGCTGTGCCTTCCGGCCGCGCATCCGCGGGCCGATCCTGCCGCGTTTCGCCGAGGACGAGGTCGAGGAGCTGCGCCGCCAGGCCCGCGACGGGCTGAAGGCGCGCCTCGAGGTGATCCCGCATGCGGCGTCCGTGGAGGAGTACGAAAGCCGGCTCGGCTACGAACTCGGCGTCATCGAGCAGATGGGGTTCCCCGGCTACTTCCTGATCGTCGCCGACTTCATCAAGTGGGCCAAGTCGCATGCCATCCCGGTCGGTCCCGGCCGCGGCTCCGGTGCGGGCTCTCTGGTGGCATACGCGCTGACAATTACTGACCTTGACCCATTGCGTTACGGGCTTTTATTCGAGCGATTTCTGAACCCCGAGCGCATCTCGATGCCGGACTTCGACATCGACTTCTGCCAGGACCGGCGCGAGGAGGTGATCCACTACGTTCAGGACAAGTACGGCAAGGACCGGGTGGCGCATATCATCACCTTCGGCACGCTCCTGTCCAAGATGGCGGTGCGCGACGTCGCCCGGGTGCTGCAGATGTCCTATTCGCAGGGCGACCGGCTGTCGAAGCTGATCCCGGTCGAGGGGGTGAAGCCCCTGTCGATCCGCGAGGCCCGCAAGGCCGAGCCGCGGCTCGAGGAGGAGGCGCGGCGCGACGAGAACGTGGCCACGCTGCTGGATATCGCCGAGAAGATCGAGGGGCTCCTGCGCAACGCCTCCACCCACGCGGCGGGCGTGGTGATCGGCGACCGGCCGCTGGTCGAGCTGGTGCCGCTCTACCGCGATCCGCGCTCGGCCATGCCGGCGACCCAGTACAACATGAAATGGGTCGAGGCGGCGGGGCTGGTGAAGTTCGATTTCCTGGGGCTGAAGACCCTGACGGTGATCCAGAACGCCCTCGACCTGCTGAAGCTCCGGGGGATCGAGATCGACATCTCGGCGATCCCGCTCGACGACGAGGCCACCTACGAGCTCTACAGCCGGGCCGACACGGTGGGCGTGTTCCAGGTCGAGGGGCAGGGGATGCGAGATGCGCTGAAGCAGCTCCGCCCGACCTGCATCGAGGACATCGTGGCGCTGGTGGCGCTCTACCGCCCCGGCCCGATGGAGAACATCCCGAAATACTGCAACGTCAAGAACGGCCGCGAGCGCCGCGAGAGCCTGCATCCCTCGATCGACCCTATCCTCGACGAGACCCAGGGCATCATCGTCTATCAGGAACAGGTGATGGAGGTGGCCCGGAAGATGGCGGGCTACTCGCTCGGCGGCGCCGATCTGCTGCGCCGGGCCATGGGCAAGAAGATCCAGGCCGAGATGGATGCCGAGCGGCCGAAGTTCCTTGCGGGCGCAGCCGAAAACGGGGTGCCGAAGGCCAAGGCGCAGCAGGTCTGGGACCTGTTGAACAAGTTCGCCAATTACGGCTTCAACAAGTCCCACGCCGCCGCCTATGCGGTGGTGAGCTACCAGACCGCCTGGCTGAAGGCGAACCATCCGGTCGAGTTCATGGCAGCGGTGATGAACCTCGACCGCCACCTGACCGACAAGCTCGGCGGCTATGTCGAGGAATGCCGGCGAACGGGCGTGCCGGTCGAGGCGCCGGACGTGAACCGCAGCCGGGCGCAGTTTTCGGTCGAGGACGGGCGGATCCTTTATGCGCTCGGGGCACTGAAGAACGTCGGCCTCGAGGCGATGAAGCTGATCGAGCGGGCCCGCGACGAGGACGGCCCCTTCGCCGATCTGTTCGATTTCGCCCGCCGGGTCGACCTGCGCGCCGTCGGCAAGCGGGCGCTCGAGAGCCTCGCTCGGTCCGGGGCGCTCGGCTGTCTGGAGCCGAACCGGCAGATGGTGCTGGCCAATGTCGACGAGCTGGTCGACTACTCGGCGGCGCTGCACGAGGAGCGGAGCTCGGCCCAGACCTCGCTCTTCGGGGACGCGGGCGAGGCGTTGCCGCCGCCGCGCCTGAAGGCGGCTGTCGACTGGCTGCCGGCGGCGCGACTGCGCGAGGAGCACGCCGCCGTCGGCTTCTATCTTTCGGGCCATCCGCTGGAGGACTACATGCCGGCGCTCAGGCGCCAGACGGTGCAGACCTTTGCCGAGTTCATGGCCACCAAGGGCCGCACCGGCGGTATGGCCCGGATCTCCGGAACCTTGGCGTCGCTCCAGTTCCGCAAGTCCGCCAAGGGCAACCGCTTCGCCTTCATCGGCTTCTCGGATCCGACCGGCGGCTACGAGGTGATGGCCTTCTCGGACGTGCTCGCCGAGGCCGAGGCGCTGCTCGAGCCCGGCCGCAACCTGGTGCTGCGGGTCGAGGCGGAAGGCGGCGACGAGGCCTCGCGGCTGATGCTGCGCGGCGTGCAGCCGGTCGAGGAGGTGGTGGCGCTGGCGGCGGCTGCCGGTCTTTCGGTGCATGTGGAGGAGGCTTCCGCCCTGGCCTCGATCCGCGCCCGTCTGGACCAGGTCAGCCGGATCCCCCGCATCGGCGGAGCAAGGGGGCCGATCCGCCTGGTGCTGGCGGTCCCCGAGGCGGACCAGGAGATCGAGATCGCGCTTCCGCAGACCTATCCGGTCGGCCCCGAGGTCAAGGGGGCGCTGAAGGCGGTGCCGGGGGTTTCGGCGGTGGCCGAGTTCTGATTCCCGTGCCTGGATTCCTCAGGATCGTTTCAGATCATCCACCTGGGCCCTGAGCGCCCGCAATTCGTTGATGATCATCGCCCGCTCGTTGCGGCTTTCGGCTGCGATGGCCTCGCGGACCTCGTTATCGCCGGATTCGTGCTGGCGCTGCATGGCCTCGACCACGATGCCGATGAAAAGGTTGAGCACCGTGAAGGTCGTCACGAGGATGAAGGGAACAAAGAACATCCACGCCAGCGGATACTCCAGCATCACGGGGCGCACGATTCCCATCGACCAGCTTTCCAGCGTCATTATCTGAAACAGCGAATAGGCGGAGGCGCCAATGGTGCCGAACCACTCCGGGAAGTCCGCTCCGAACAGCTTGGTCGCCATGACCGAGAAGATGTAGAACACCAATGACAGCAAGCCGACGATCGAGGCGATGCCGGGTATCGCGCTCAGCAGGCCGTCCACGACTCTGCGCATCGAGGGCACGGCCGAGACCAGGCGCAGAACACGCAGGACGCGCAGTGCGCGCAGCGCCGACAGGCTGCCGACCGCCGGGAGCAGGGCAATCGTGACCACGGCAAGGTCGAAGATGTTCCAAGGGTCCCGGTGGAACCGGAGCCTGTAAACATAAAGCTTGGCCAGCAACTCGACGACGAAGACAGTCAGGATCATCCCGTCCAGGAGAATCAAGAACGCGCCAACGGCGCGCATTGCAGTGGCGCTGGTTTCCAAGCCCAGAGTAATTGCATTCAGTATGATCAGCGCGATGATGCCGCGCTGGAAAGTTGCAGACTCCAGGACGCGCTGGACTTTGCCACGCTGGCCGTCCAATCGCGGGGCGATACGGCGGAGCGAATTTCGGTGGGGCGCGTTGGCTTCGGAGTTGTGATTCACGATGGCTCCTGATCCGCGCCTGGTGATCCGGTTTGGCGCGGACGCAGTTCAGGTAACGACGGCCTGTCGGGATTTAAGGCCTTCGGGAATGCGCGACGCTGCGTCGCTTGTGGCTGGTCGCCGGCCGGGCTACATCCGGGTCGAACAGTCGCTGGGAGTATGCTCGGATGATCGGACGCCTGAACCACGTGGCCATCGCGGTTCCGGACCTTGCGGCTGCGAGTGCGCAGTACCGCGATGCGCTGGGCGCCAAGGTCGGCGCACCGCAGCATGAGCCGGACCACGGGGTGACCGTGGTGTTCATCGAGCTTCCGAACACCAAGATCGAGCTGCTGTATCCCCTGGGCGAGAACTCGCCGATCCAGGGGTTCCTCGACAAGAATCCCTCGGGCGGCATCCACCACATCTGCTACGAGGTCGAGGATATCCTGGCTGCCCGCGACCGGCTTCTGGCCAAGGGAGCGCGGGTGCTGGGCACGGGCGAGCCGAAGATCGGGGCCCATGGCAAGCCGGTGCTGTTCCTGCACCCGAAGGACTTCGCCGGCACCCTCGTCGAGCTGGAGCAGGCCTGAGATGTCGATCTCCTCGGCCTTCGTGCTCTACTGCGTGATCTGGTGGATGGTGTTCTACATGGTCAATCCGCTGTGGCAGCGGAGCCAGCAGGAGGACGGCCACGTGGTCCCGGGCACGCCCGCCAGCGCTCCGGTGGACGCGATGGTCAAGAAGAAGGCGATCATCGCCACGGTCATCGCCACGGTGCTGTTCGTGCTCGTGTTCATGGTGATCCAGTTCCAGTGGATATCGCTCGAGGACGTGAGTTACATCACCCCGCCATCCGCCCAGAAGTGAACGGCGTCTGTCCGCGTCGCCTGGCGGTCTGCGCCGGGGATCGCGGGCCGCGCGCGGTCCCGGCGCGGCGCATCCCGGGCGACGTGCGGCGAACCTGCCCCGGACCTAGAGGAAGCGTCTGATCGCGGTGAGCGCCTGCGCGACGCAGTCCCTTCCCTCGGCGATCGCTTCCGCGGCCCGGCTGAACTCCATCAGCCCGATTTCGCCCAGCCGCGGCGCGAGCAGCACATGCGGCGGCTCGCCGGCCAGGCGGGCGCGGGTGATGTGGTCCTGCATGATGTTGATCGAATTGGCGAGCACGTCGAAGTATCCGGGTGATGACGGTCCCTGCGGAAGCAGCCGCTGGGTGATCTGCGCGACGTGATCGCGCAGCGTCGCGGGAAGGTCGCCCAGCATGCGGCCGAGCGATTCGCCCTGAGGCCGGAACGTGCCGGCGTCGTCATGTTCGGACTGCGCAGCCTGGAAGCGCCGGCCGAGGAGATCGCCGTTCAGGTTCACCGCAATGATGATCTCGGCTCCGAGCGCGCGGCAGAGCGAGACCGGGACGGGGTTGCAGAGACCGCCGTCTACCAGCCACCTGCCGTCGATGTGGGCGGGGCTGACGATGCCCGGAATGGCAACGGAGGCGCGGATGGCGTCCAGGATCGGCCCGGATTGCAGCCAGACCTCGCGCCCGGTGTGGAGGTCGGTGGCGACCGCGGCGAAACTGCGCTCGTAGCTCTCGATCGGATCGTTGATGCCGAGGCGGCGCAGGAACGCGATCACATGCCTGCCCTCGAGCAGCCCGCCACCGGACAGCCGCACGTCGACCAGGCCGAAGATCTCGCGCCAGCTCGCCTTTTCGGTCCACTGCCGGAGCTCGGTCAGCCGGCCTGCGACATGGGCCGCGCCGACCAGCGCACCGATCGAGGTTCCGCAGACGATGTCGGGTTCGATACCGGCTTCGGCCAGGGCCTCGATGATCCCGATATGGGCCCAACCGCGGGCCGAGCCGCTTCCGAGTGCGAAACCAATCTTCGGGCGTGTCATGGCGGATCGATCCCGGAACTGCCGATTGCGGCGTCATCATAGTGCGCTCGCGGCGGCCTGTCGCCATCCGGCCCGATCGAGGATGGCGGCAATGGGCCGCGCGGAGCCGGCATCGCGCTTCGTCAGGGCGACGGCTGGCGCGCCCAGAGCCGGTGGAAGGTATGGGTGTAGGTCGCAACGCCGACAAGCGGCATGATCAGGTTCACCAGCGGAATGCTGAGGGGCACCGCCATCAGCGTGCCGGCCATCCAGATGCCGAGCCAGTGGTCGCGCCGCAGCCGCTCGGCCGCCGCCGGCTCGAGCCGCCGCTGGGCGACAAGCTGGAAGAATTCGCGGCCGAACAGATAGCCGTTGAGCGACCAGAACACGAAGGGCGCGAACGGACCGGCGATGAAGTAGAACAGCATCGCCACCAGGTTCGCGCCAAGCACCAGCAGGCCGAAGCGGACGGCACCCTTCAGCTCCTCGGCGAAACCGGTCCCGCGCACCGGCGGCAGCTCGGGATAGTGGCGCGCCTCCACCGCGTCGGCGATCTCGTCGAGGTACAGGTTCACGAACATCGCCGCGACCGGGAACATCAGGAAGGCCGAGAGGATCAGCATCGCCCCGAGCGCGAGCCCCTCGATCGGACGGATCGGCAGCGGGGCCTCGCCCCAGAACGGCAGGTCGACGGTCTGGGGAAGGAAGCCGACCATCCAGACCGCGCCGAAGCTGAGCCCGGCCAGGAGCCCGACGGTCAGGATCAGCGACCGGGCGAGAACGCCGGTGAAGCGCGGATCGGTCAGCTGCCCGACCGCCTTGAGGAAGTCGCCGATCACAGGAAGCTCGTGAGTGCCGCCACATCGGGGCGCGGGCGGTCGGAGGGCACCGCGGTCTCGGTGCCGATATGGATGAAGCCGGCCACCCGCTCGTTGTCGCCGCAGCCGAGGATGTCGCGTCGGAACCCGGCGTCATAGGCCATCCGCCCGGTCAGCCAGCTGGCGCCCCAGCCGGCGGCGAGGGCGGCGTTCAGGAGCGCCAGGCAGACCGCCCCGGCCGAGAGGTGCTGCTCCCAGAGCGGGATCTTGTCGGGCGGCTTCGGCGAGGAGATCACCGCGACGATGGTGTCGCCCTGGGTGAAGGCCGAGACGGTCTTCAGCCTGTCGGCCTCGTCGAGCCCCATATCGGCGCAGCGCTCGCCCGCCTTTGCCGCCGCGCGGTCGCGGGCCGCGCCCTGCAGCACCGCGAAGCGCCAGGGCTCGAGCTTGCCGTGATCCGGGCTGCGCGCCGCGGCGGTCAGCAGACGCATCAGCCCGTCGCGATCCGGCCCGCCGGGACCCAGCGTCTTGGCCGGGCGCGAGCGGCGGGACAGCAGGAACGCCGTCACCTCCGGGTTCGGCGCGAGCGGGCCTGGATCTGTCATCACGCGGTCCTCCGGATCAGCCGACATTCACCAGTACCGGCCGGGTGAGGTCGCTCAGCGACTGGCGCTGGCGGCCCTCGGCGTCGAAATTGGCCGGGTCGAGCCAGGTTTCGAAGGCCGCCTTCAGCGCCGGCCATTCGCCGTCGATGGAAGCGTACCATGCGCTGTCGCGGTTGCGGCCCTTGTAGACGGTGGCCTGGCGGAAGACGCCCTCGTAGCTGAGGCCCAGCCGCTGCGCGGCGCGGCGCGAGGGGCCGTTCAGGGAATCGCACTTCCACTCATAGCGACGGTAGCCCGCCTCGAAGGCCCACTTCATCATCAGGTACATCGCCTCGGTTGCGCCGCGGGCGCGCTGAAGCAGGGGCGAGAAGTTGATGTGTCCGACCTCGATCGCGCCGGAGGCGGGTTCGATCCGAAGGTAGCTGGCGACGCCGACCGGCGTCCCGCTCGCGCGGTCGATGATGGCATAGAACATCGGGTCGCCGTTGCGGGTCATCTCGCCGACCCAGTCCCGGTAGGCCTCAAGCGTCTTGAACGGGCCGTAGCCCATATAGGTCCAGTTCCGCCCCTCGCGATCGTGGGCGTTGGCGGCGTGCAACGCCTCCGCGTGGGCGACGACCAGCGGCTCGAGCCGG
This sequence comes from uncultured Pseudomonadota bacterium, assembly GCA_963700775.1. Lineage (GTDB taxonomy): Bacteria > Pseudomonadota > Alphaproteobacteria > Rhodobacterales > Rhodobacteraceae > Thermohalobaculum. The sequence goes on along the minus strand of CAVOYU010000006.1, from coordinate 296,407 downwards.
ACATAGCGCCCCTCTGTCACCGACCGGGTCGGGCGGGGCGGCACCTTCCAGCCCGCCGGCAGGGGCGCGCCGATGGGATCGCCGAGGGGACTCGTGTTGCTCATGGGAAGCTCCCTTGGAACAGGTCGCCATATTGGCCGGATTCGGCGCGGCGTCCACCCCGTTCAGCCGGGCTCAGGTCCCGGTCGCCCGCCGCATCACCTCGATCAACGCCGCCTTCTCCTCGAAGCCGATGCCGGGGGACCGGTGGAGCCCGACCATGCCGTCCTCGACCGCGACCCGGTCCGAGAAGCCGCCGAAGGGGTGGAACACGTCCGGATAGCTCTCGTTGCCGCCCATGCCGAAGCCGGCGGCGATGCAGAGCGCGAACTGGTGGCCGCCATGGGGGATGCAGTTGCGGGTCGAGAATCCGTGATCGCCGAGCAGATCCAGGGTCCGCTTGTAGTCCACCAGCCCGTAGGACAGCGCCGGGTCGAACTGCAGCCAATCCCGATCCGGCCGCATGCCGCCATGGCGCAAGAGGTTGCGCGCGTCCTGGTGGCTGAACAGGTTCTCGCCGGTCGCCATCGGGCCGTCGTAATGTTCCGCCAGTTCCGCCTGCAAGGCATAGTCCAGCGGGTCGCCCGGTTCCTCGTACCAGAACAGGCCATAGGGCTTCATCGCCTCGCCATAGGCGATGGCCGTCTCGAGGTCGAAGCGGCCATTGGCGTCGACCGCGAGGTTGCGGCCCTCGCCGACCACCTCCAGCGCCGCCTCGATGCGGGCGATGTCCTCGTCGAGGCAGGCGCCGCCGATCTTCAGCTTGCAGACCCGGTAGCCGCGGTCGAGATAGCTCCGCATCTCGGCCTGGAGCTGCGGCAGGCCCTTGCCGGGGTAGTAGTAGCCGCCCGCCGCGTAGGTGAAGACCTTCTCCTGCACCCTGCCATCGTTCCACCGATCGGCGATCAGCCGCCAGAGCGGCACCCCCGCGAGCTTCGCCGCCAGGTCCCAGAGCGCCATGTCGAGCACGCCCACCGCGACCGAGCGCTCGCCGTGACCGCCGGGCTTTTCGTTCTTCATCAGCAGGGGCCAGGCCAGAACGGGATCGATGTTGCCGTCCGCGCCGAGGACCGCCTCGGGGTCGGCCGCCCTCAGGCGCGGAATGAAGCGCTCGTCCAGCAGCCCCTTGCAGCCGTAGCGGCCGTTCGAGTTGAAGCCGTAGCCGATCACCGGCCGGCCGTCGCGCACCACGTCCGAGACCAGCGCCACGACCGAGGCGGTCATCTTCGAGAAGTCGATATAGGCGTTGGCGATGGCCGAGGAGATCGGCACCACGGCGTTGCGGATTTCGATGATCCTGGGCATCCGGCGCGCTCCCTCGGGACAGGAGACCGGATTAGCGCCGCGATGCGCGCGGGTTCAAGCCCTGCTGTGCCGCGAAGACAAAGCCGCGAAGTCAGAACAGGACGCTGATGATCCGCTCGACGAGGCCAGGCGCCTGCGGGTCGGCTGCGGCGCTCTCGGCCGGCCCGGCGGTCGTTCCCGGCGCGCGCAGGCGCTTCGGGCCGCCGGTGCCGCCGCCGGCCTGTTCCGGCCGGATCAGCGAGGCGCTGTCGCTGCCGGCTCCCGGAGCCGTGCGCCGCACCGGCTGGGCCGGGACCGCCGCCGGCACCCCGGCCCGCGCCAGGCCACGGTCAAGGAAGCCGACCAGATAGGCCGGATCCTCGGGCGGCAGGAAGAAGCGGGACTTGTAGGGGCCGGTGATGTCGCCGAACAGCTCGCCCTCCGGCGACAGGATCATCGAGCGCGGGACATAGCCGCCGTCGGGCTTGAACTGCTTCTCCGTCGCGTCGCGGTCGCTGTCGACCAGGATCGGCACGAAGGCGCGCAACTTCTCGACCACCGCCGGGTCGCGGAACACGCGCGAATACTTGCGGCAGGCCGGGCACCAGTTGGCGTGAACGACCATGAAAACGGGTTTGCCCAGCCGCCTGGCCTCGGCAAGGCCGCTGGTCGCGTCGCGCCAGCCGATGGCGCCGTTGAAGTCCGTCGCCGCGTCCGCGGGCGATGCCGACAGGGCCGCGGGCAGAACGGCGAGTCCGGCGCAGAATCCGCGCCGGGTCAGGTCTGGCGATACCACAGTCCCATTCAGAAAAAGTGTACGCATAACAGGTAGTTCCAGATTCTACTTCGAGTCCGTCATGCACCCTAGCATCGGAATGCGGCAAAATTGTCGCCCCGGCCGTCCCGCCCACGCGGGCGGCGGCGCCGGGCGACAATGCGCCGACGGTCAGCTTCGCGGCTGCGGAGCGGGACGAGGGGGCGGCCGTTCAGTCCTGCGGCACCACCCGGATGCTGAGCTCGCGGAGCTGCTTCGCCGTGGCTTCCGAGGGCGCTTGCATCATCAGGTCCTCGGCGCGCTGGTTCATCGGGAACATGATGACCTCGCGGATGTTCTCGGCGCCCGCCAGCAGCATGACGATCCGGTCGATGCCGGGCGCGATGCCGCCATGCGGCGGCGCGCCGTAGCGGAAGGCGTTCAGCATGCCGCCGAACCGGTCCTCGACCGTCTGTCGCGTGTAGCCGGCGATCTCGAAGGCCTTGAACATGATGTCCGGCCGGTGGTTCCGGATCGCGCCCGAGGAAAGCTCGACCCCGTTGCAGACGATGTCGTACTGGAAGCCGAGGATATCCAGCGGGTCCATCGACTCAAGCGCCTCGAGCCCACCCTGCGGCATCGAGAACGGGTTGTGGGAGAAGTCGACTTTCTTCTCCTCCTCGTTCCACTCGAACATCGGGAAGTCGACGATCCAGCAAAGCTCAAAGCGGTCCTTGGCGGTCAGCCCCAGCTCCTCGCCGATCACGTTGCGCGCGCGGCCGGCCACGTCGATGAAGCCCTCGGGCTTGCCGGCGAGGAAGAAGGCGGCGTCGCCGGCGCCGAGGCCGAGTTGCTGGCGCAGCGCCTCGGTGCGCTCGGGGCCGATGTTCTTGGCGATCGGGCCGGCGCCCTCCAGCGCGCCGCCTTCCTCGCGCCAGAAGATATAGCCCATTCCCGGCAGCCCTTCCTTCTGGGCCCAGGCGTTCATGCGGTCGAAGAACGCCCGGCCGCCGCCCTTGGGCGCCGGGATGGCGCGGACTTCGGCCTTGTCGTCCTTTGCGAGGATGTTCGCGAACAGGCCGAAGCCGCCGCCGCGGAAATGTTCGCTCACCACCTGCATCTCGATCGGGTTGCGCAGGTCCGGCTTGTCGGTGCCGTATTTCAGCATCGCGTCGCGGAAGGTGATGCGCGGGAACTCGGGCGTCACTGGGCGGCCCTCGCCGAACTCCTCGAACACGCCGCGCAGCACCGGCTCGATCGCCTGGAACACGTCCTCCTGCTCGACGAAGCTCATCTCCATGTCGAGCTGGTAGAACTCGCCGGGCGAGCGGTCGGCGCGGGCATCCTCGTCGCGGAAGCAGGGCGCGATCTGGAAGTAGCGGTCGAAGCCCGCCACCATGATCAGCTGCTTGAACTGCTGCGGCGCCTGCGGCAGCGCGTAGAACTTGCCCGGATGCAGCCGGCTCGGCACCAGGAAGTCGCGCGCACCCTCGGGGCTGGAGGCGGTCAGGATCGGGGTCTGGAACTCGGTGAAGCCCTGCTCGACCATCCGCCGGCGGATCGAGCCGATGACGCCCGAGCGCAGCACGATGTTCCGGTGCAGCTTTTCGCGGCGAAGGTCGAGGAAGCGGTACTTGAGGCGCACGTCCTCCGGGTAGTCCGGCTCGCCGAATACCGGCAGCGGCAGTTCCTCGGCGGCGCCCAGCACCTCGACGTCGCGGACGAAGACCTCGATCTCGCCGGTCGGGATCTTCGGGTTGACCAGCTCGGCGTCGCGGGCCTTGACCACGCCGTCGATGCGCACCACCCACTCGGCGCGCAGCTTCTCGACCGCGGCGAAGGCGGGGCTGTCCGGGTCGGCCAGCACCTGGGTGATGCCGTAATGGTCGCGCAGGTCGATGAACAGGATGCCGCCGTGATCGCGCACCCGGTGCACCCAGCCCGAAAGCCGGACCTCGTGGCCCACATGGCTCTTGTTCAGACCCGCGCAGGTGTGGCTGCGGTAGGCGTGCATCGGTGTTCCCCTCGATAGCAGTCGGGGCGCGCAAGGGCCGCGCGCCCGCCCGTCCGGTGCCCGGATAGACTGGAGTCTCCCGCTTGTGTCAAGGGGCGCGGGCGGCGCGCCAAGGGCGCAGATCGGCCGGAAACGGCGCGCTCCCGAACGGAAAGGGCGCGGCAGTTCCCCGCCGCGCCCGGTCCCGGGAAGAAACGGACCGTCGCCTTAGGTTGCAGGCGTGATCCGCAGCTCGACCCGGCGGTTCTGCTGCCGGCCCTCGGGGGTGGCGTTCGAGGCGATCGGCTGCGACATGCCCATGCCATAGGCCGCGATCCGCTGCGGAGCCACGCCGCGGGTGCGCATGTAGTCGGCGACCGAGTTGGCGCGCCGCTCGGACAGGGCCTGGTTGTGGGCTTCCGAGCCGGTGCTGTCGGTGTGGCCGATCACGTCGAGATAGCTCTGCGGATAGCGGTTGAGCGTCTCGACGACGGCGTTGAGGGTGGAGAAGAACTCGGGCTTGATCGAGGCCGAGTTGGTGGCGAAGGTGATCTGGCTCGGGAAATTCACCAGGAGCGCGTCGCCTTCGCGGGTCACCTGGGCGCCGGTGCCGGCGAGGTTCGCCTCGAGCTCGCGCTGCTGGCGGTCGAGGTACTGGCCGACCGCCGCGCCCGCCAGCAAGCCGATGCCGGCGCCGATCAGGGCGCCCCTGCGGTTGTTCTTGGCGACCAGGGCGCCGGTCGCGGCGCCGAGCAGGCCGCCGATGGCCGCACCGCCAGCGGTGTTCGGGTTGTTCTGCGTTTGCTCGCAGCTTCCCAGCAGGCTGACGCAGACTGCCACGATAATTGTCTTCTTGATCATTTTGGTCTCTTGCTCCTCGCCGGATCCATGTCCTTGAACGAAACCCGCCGCGTCGTTCCGTCGCGCGACTCGTTTCGAGGTTCCCCCGCCATCATAATTGCCACCGGGGCGTCCCGGGGTCCAGCGCCGTTCTCGGGGCCGGGTTCCCGCAGCACGGTTTTCGTGATTCGCATTCCCGGCGCGGTTCCGGTCTCGCGGAGCAGTGTTTCCCCTGGGAGGGCGTGGCAGGCAGGTCACGGGGCAGGCGGGTTCGGCAAATTTTGCCCGGCGGAGCGCGCCAGCGCTGCAACAAATCCGCGACAGCCCAGCGAACAGCGGGTAAAGACGGGCGCCATGCATGTGATTACCTCGACCGAATCCCTCGCCAGCCTCTGCGCAGACTTCGCCCGGTCACCCTTCGTGACCGTCGATACCGAGTTCATGCGCGAGCGCACCTACTGGCCGCAGCTCTGCCTGATCCAGATCGCCCGGCCGCCGGACGAGGCGGCGAGTGACGCCTCCGTCGACGCCGCCATCATCGACCCGATGGCCGGGGGGATCGATCTCGCGCCACTGTTCGCGCTGATGGCCGATCCGAACGTCGTCAAGGTGTTCCATGCCGCCCGCCAGGACGTCGAGATCTTCCACAACCTCGGCAAGGTGATCCCGGCGCCGATGTTCGACACCCAGGTCGCCGCCATGGTCTGCGGCTATGGCGAGCAGGTCTCCTACGAGACCCTGGTGCGCCGGATCGCCCGGGCCGAGCTCGACAAGAGCTCGCGCTTCACCGACTGGGCGCGCCGGCCGCTGAGCGAGCGCCAGCTCGACTATGCGCTGGGCGACGTGACCCATCTGCGCGACATCTACGCCCACCTCGCCGAGCAGCTCCATTCCTCCGGCCGCGGCCCCTGGGTCGCCGAGGAGATGGCGATCCTGTCCGATCCGGGGACCTATGTGGTCGAACCGGCCGAGGCGTGGCGGCGGATCAAGGCGCGCAGCCACAACCCGAAATTCCTCGCCGTGATCCGCGAACTTGCGCGCTGGCGCGAGGAGCAGGCCCAGAGCCGCGACGTGCCCAGGTCGCGGATCGTCAAGGACGACGCGCTGCTGGAGATCGCGACCGCCCATCCGAAGACCATCGAGGAGCTGTCGAAGCTGCGGCTTCTCCAGCGCGAGGCGCGCCGGGCCGAAACCGCCGAGGGAATCCTGGCGGCGGTGGCAAAGGGCATGCGCTGCCCGCCCGAGGAGCGCCCGACCCTGCCGCCGCCGCCGCGCCGCCGGCAGGGGTCCGGGGCCGTGGCCGACATGCTGCGTGTGCTGCTGAAGGCGCAGGCCGATCAGCTTGGCGTCGCCTCGAAGCTGATCGCTTCCAGTGCCGATCTCGACGCGCTGGCGGGCGAGGACGACCCGGACCTGCCGATGCTGAAGGGCTGGCGGCGCGAAGCGTTCGGCGCCCAGGCGCTGCGTCTGATGTCCGGCGAGGTCGGCCTGGCGGTCGGGAGGGACGGCATCGAGGTGATCGAGATCGATTGAAGCCGCGGTCCCGCGCTCCTAGAAAACCACCTGGAGCCCGCCGGCGATGCCGTGCACCCTCAGGCCCGTGGCGCCCTGGACCTCGCGGCTCTTGAGGTGGAGATCCGCCCGCACGGTACGGGCCTGGGGGCTGCCCTCGCCGAGTTGCAGGCGCGGGTCAGGCGCCTTGGCGACGAAGTCGAAGTCGAGAAATCCGTCAGGCCCGATCTGGCCTTCACGCCTCGCCCGGAGTTCGGGCACGCTGTAGCCGAGGCCCGGCGCGACGCCGATCGCGGTCAGCACGATCCCGTCCCGGGTGCGCCCGATCTCGATGTTGCGCACCGCCTCGACCGGCGCATAGACCTCGGCGGGAACCGCGTCCTGGCCGGTCGCCGGGTTGTCCGGGCCGGAACTCGAGCAGCCGCCGAGCGCGAGCGCCGCAGCGAGGGCGAGTGCGGCGGGAATGCGCATGGACTGGTCTCCGGTTCCGTTGGCGATGTTGCGTTTCGCAGTGGAAATGGCCATATCCGCTTCTGAATTGAAAGCCTAATCTGCGCCTGGCGCCGGGCACGGCGTCGGCATGCCGTAGCTGCGATGCGGGGGCGCGGACAGAACCCGGGAGGGCCGCATGGCCGCATCCGCCGCCTTCGAGGAGATCGCCGAGAACTTCGAGCTGTTCGACGACTGGGAGGACCGCTACCGCTACGTCATCGAACTCGGCCGCGCAATGCCGCCGCTGCCAGAAGCCCGCCGGACGGCCGCGACCAAGGTCGAGGGCTGCGTCAGCCAGGTGTGGCTGGTGCCCGAACTGCGCCGGGACGGGCAGGGCCGCGACTGCCTGCATTTCGAGGGCGACAGCGACGCGATGATCGTGCGCGGGCTGATCGCGGTGCTGCACGCGCTCTACGACGGCCAGCCGCTCGCCGAGATCCCCGGCATCGATGCGAGGGCCGAGCTGGGGCGGCTGGGACTGGATCAGCACCTGTCCGCACAGCGATCGAACGGTCTGAAGGCGATGGTGCGGCGGATCAACGATCTGGCGACGGCATCCAATCCCGCCTGAAACCGCCGCGTGAAACCGCCGCGTGAAACTGCCGCGGGAATCCCGCGCTGGAATCCCGATCGTTTCACCACAATTTCGTGATAGAGCGCCGCTTCACCCACGCAGCAGCCGCGAATCGGACCCGAGCACAATGACCGACGCCCTCACCCGCCTCCTCGAACAGCGCGACTGGCTGCTGCTGGACGGCGCCACCGGAACCAACCTGTTCGCCGCCGGTCTGATGTCGGGCGAGGCGCCGGAGCTCTGGAACGTCGACCAGCCGGACCGGATCCGGGCGCTGCACCGCGGTTTCGTCGAGGCCGGATCGGACGTGATCCTGACCAACTCCTTCGGCGGCTCTCGCTATCGCCTTAAGCTGCACCATGGCGAGAACCGGGTGCGCGAGCTGAACATGGCCGCCGCCCGGCTCGCCCGCGAGGTGGCCGATGCGGCTGGCCGGCCGGTGATCGTCGCCGGCTCGGTCGGCCCGACCGGAGAACTGCTCGAGCCGGTCGGAAGCCTGTCCCATGGCGACGCGGTTGCGGCCTTCGAGGAGCAGGTCGCGGCGCTGATCGAGGGCGGCGCGGACGTGATCTGGGCCGAGACCATGTCGTCGGTCGAAGAGTTCCGCGCCGTCGCCGAGGCGGCCTCCAACCGGGGTGCGCCGTTCTGCGCCACCCTCAGCTTCGATACCGCCGGGCGGACCATGATGGGCGTGACCAGCGAGGGCTACGCCGCGCTGGCCAGCGGGCTGCCGAATCCGCCGCTGGCGATCGGCGCCAATTGCGGCACCGGCGCCCCCGACCTCCTGCGCACCGTGCTCGGCATCACCCGGGCCGCGCCGGGGGCGGTGGTGATCGCCAAGGCCAATGCCGGCATCCCGAAATATGTCGGCGGCCATATCCACTATGACGGCACCCCCGAGCTGATGGCCGACTATGCCTGCCTCGCCCGCGACGCCGGCGCCCGGCTGATCGGCGGCTGCTGCGGCACCGAGGCCCGGCACCTGGTGGCGATGCGCGCCGCGCTGGAGACGCGCCCCCGCACCGCGCCGCCGACGCTCGACGAGATCCGCGCCCGGATCGGCGAGTTCACTTCGGGCGACGACGGGACCGGGGCATCGGCCGACGGCGAGGACCGCCGCGCCCGGCGCGGCCGGCGCCGGGGGTAAACCCCTGCGAAAAGCGGGTTATCCGGAGCTGCCGTCGGTTTAAGCGTCGCAGATGACGAATTTGATGGATCGGCGGCGGGGAATCTGACTCAGTATGCCCCGCAAGTGACGACCGGCTTAGCCGGCTGCAAGGGAACCTGCCATGTCCGACGACGGCGACGACATCATCCTCAGCGAGCTCGACGATGACGAGCTGGTGCAGCAGATGCATGACGACCTCTATGACGGTCTCAAGGAGGAGATCGAGGAGGCCGTGCGCATCCTGCTGGATCGCGGCTGGACGCCTTACGACATCCTGACCAAGGCGCTGGTCGAGGGCATGCGGATCGTCGGCATCGACTTCCGCGACGGCATCCTGTTCGTGCCCGAGGTGCTGCTGGCGGCGAACGCGATGAAGGCCGGCATGTATATCCTGAAGCCGCTGCTGATCGAGACCGGCGCGCCGCGCCTCGGCAAGATGGTCATCGGTACGGTGAAGGGCGACATCCACGACATCGGCAAGAACCTGGTGTCGATGATGATGGAGGGCGCCGGCTTCGAGGTGGTCGACCTCGGCATCAACAATCCGGTCGAGAAGTATCTGGACGCCATCGCCTCCGAGGGCCCCGACATCCTCGGCATGTCGGCGCTGCTGACCACCACCATGCCCTACATGAAGGTCGTCATCGACGCTCTGAAGGAGAAGGGCATCCGCGAGGAGTACGTGGTGCTGGTGGGCGGCGCGCCGCTGAACGAGGAGTTCGGCAAGGCGATCGGCGCCGACGCCTACTGCCGCGACGCGGCGGTGGCGGTCGAGACCGCCAAGAGCTTCATGGCCAAGAAGCACAACAAGCTCGCCGCCGGCGCCTGACCGGCGGCAGGGCCGTTCGTCTCCTCCGGTGTCCGGAGGAGACGGCGGCGGCGGTACCGTTTCCCGCATGCGGCGGGCGCCCTGCATGCTCCCTGCCGATTTGGCGTTTCCGCGATCCCGGAGCCGGCATGCGCCTCGATGACGAAAGCCTGACGGAGACCGGACTCGCCGCCCCGCGCGCTGGCGAGGGCCGCGTGCTGCTGCTCGCCTGCGGCGCGCTGGCCCGCGAGATCCTGGCGCTGGCCCGGCTGAACGGCTGGGACCACCTCGACCTCGCCTGCCTGCCGGCGAAGCTCCACAACGAGCCGCAGAAGATCCCCGCGGCGGTAAGGGCCAGGGTCCGCGAGGCGCGGAGCCGCGGCTATGGGCAGGTCTATGTCGTCTACGCCGACTGCGGCACCGGTGGGCTGCTGGACAAGGTCTGCGCCGAGGAGGGCGTCGAGCGGATCGCGGGGCCGCACTGCTACAGCTTCTTCGACGGCAACGAGGCCTTCGCCGCCCGCTCAGAGGCCGGCGAGATCACCGCCTTCTACCTGACCGACTTCCTCGCCCGGCAGTTCGACACGCTGATCTGGAAGGGCATGGGCCTCGACCGCCATCCGGAGCTGCTGCCGATGCTGTTCGGGAACTACGAGAAGGTGATCTATCTCGCCCAGACCGACGACCCGGCGCTGGAGGCGAAGGCGCGGGCCGCCGCGGCGCGGCTCGGACTCGGATTCGAGAAGCGGGTCACCGGCTACGGCGATCTGTCGTCGTTCATGGCGGGCGCCGCCGGCGCGTAGCCGTGCCCGGTCGGCAGGAAGAACGCCGGGGGCGGGGCAGGACGCCCCGTCGCCCGCTCGCGGCGCTGCCGTCAGTCCTCGTCGCGCACCACCCGGAGGTTGGCCCGGCCGGCCTCGCCACGCTGGCTCTCGCCGCGCCCGCCGCTGATCGGGGTCAGCTTGACCCGGCCGGCGGCGCCGAAGGGGGCGGCGTCCTCGCCGAAGCCCACCGCCTCCGGCCGCGCGTCGTCGCCGCCGCGCGGGGCATGGCCGACGGGCTGGATGGTCATCGAACTCGATGGTGAAGCGCAGCGGCACCCGCCCGGCCTTGGGAATGCGGCCACTGACCGGGTGCAGGCAGCCGAGCAGCCGGTCGATCTTGCCGAGATTGCCGCGCAGCGGCAGCAGCACCATCTCCCAGACCGTCACGCCGTCCGGCGCCAGCAGGCGCAGGTAGCCGGCGCCGGGCTCGGCCAGGGTCTCGGCCACCAGCGCCACCAGGCTTTCGCGGGCCTTGCCTTGCATGACCGAGCGCATGCTCATCCCGCGCAGGTCGTAGCCGAAAGCTTCGAGCAGCGCGGTGCCGGCCAGCCGGAACCGGATGTTGCCGTCGCCCAGGTCCTCGGCCAGGAACAGGTGCTGGGCGTCGGCGGCAACGTCGCGCGGATCGAACTCGACGCGTTCCGGGCAGGGCCGCGTGCCGCGCAGCCGCTCCCAGTAGCTATAGAGTGCCCGGACCTCGGCGTGGATCATTCCCGCCTCGTCCCGTGCCAGGCGGTAGTCCGCCAGGTTGATGCTGTCGCTGCCGCCGAGGTCAATGCCGTCGCTCCGCATGTCCGGTTCCCCTGGTCTATCAGCTTGCCGGGGAGGCCGCCACGGCCGCCCGTCTCGGGGATCAGATCAGCAAAATGCGTGCCAAGCTGCCGCGGGGTGCCTCTCGGCGGTTGACCGGGCCGACGCCGGGGCTAGAGTTGCGGCGCGCCCGCCGGGGCGCCTCGCGCAGGAGTCCCGACGCATCCATGACCGCCCCCGAGAGAGACCGCCGCGGCATTCTCTTCGTGCTGTCCTCGCCGTCGGGCGCAGGCAAGACCACGCTGTCGCGCCGGCTGCTGGCCGACGATCCGGGCTTCACGCTTTCGGTCTCGGCCACGACCCGGCCGCCACGGCCTTCGGAGGTGGAGGGCAGGGACTATTTCTTCGTTTCGAAACAACAGTTTGACCGTATGGTCGGCGAGCGCAAGATGCTCGAGCACGCGCATGTGTTCGGCAACTTCTATGGCACCCCGCGCGCTCCGGTCGAGGCGGCGATCCGGACCGGCCGGGACGTGCTGTTCGACGTCGACTGGCAGGGCGCCCAGCAGCTCCGCAATTCGGACCTCGGCGCGCTGGTGGTGACCATGTTCCTGCTGCCGCCGTCGATTGCCGCGCTGGAGCAGCGCCTGCGCCGGCGCGGGCAGGACAGCGACCAGGTGATCGCCGGCCGCATGGCGAAGGCGCGGGACGAGATCAGCCACTGGGCCGAATACGATTATGTCCTGATCAATGACGATCTGGACCTGTGCTATTCCCGGATTGGGACAATCGTCGCCGCCGAGCGCCAGCGCCGCGACCGGCAGAAATGGCTGCAACCTCATGTCGACGCACTCTACGCGGAATTCGAGGAACGCCTGAAATGACCCTCTACGCGCTCGACGGTGTGGCTCCCCGCGTGCCCGCCAGCGGCAACTTCTACGTCGCGCCCGGCGCGCGGGTGATCGGCGACGTGACCCTGGCCGAGGAGGTGGGGATCTGGTTCAACGCGGTGCTGCGCGGCGACAACGAGCCGATCGCGATCGGAGCGAGGACGAACGTGCAGGACGGCTGCGTCTTCCACACCGATCCCGGCTTCCCGATGACGCTTGGCGAGGACGTGACCGTGGGGCACTCGGCGATTCTGCACGGCTGCACCATTGGAGATGGAACGCTGATCGGAATGGGCGCGGTGGTGCTGAACGGAGCGAGGATCGGCAAGGGCTGCCTGATCGGCGCCAATGCGCTGGTCACCGAGGGCAAGGAGGTGCCGGACCATTCCATGGTGGTCGGCCAGCCCGGCAAGATTCTCCGCCAGGTCGACGAGCGGCTGGCGGCGGAGCTCCGCCGGTCGGCCGATGTGTACCGCCGCCGCCAGCACCGCTACCGGGCCGGGCTGAGCGAAGTCTGAGCCGAGTCTGAGCCCCTCCCGCGCCAGCCTTCCTCAGCCCGCGACCGCCCGCAGTGCGATCTGCCCTTCGGCCTCGCTGAGCACGAGCCGGGCGCCGGCCGCCGCTGCCGCGCGCGGCGCAAGCGCGAATTCCACGTGACGCGAATCCGGAAACGGATCGAGTCCGCCCGCCAGCCACTGCCGCTGCTCGGCCGTCACCGCCACGCGGCTGCCCTCGGCGATCACCGATGCGGGCAGGGGGTCGCGCGCCGGGAGGATGACCTTCAGCGCACCTTCGAGGCCAAGCAGCCGGCGCGCCGCAAGCGCCAGCAGACAGGTGAGCCTGGCCACAGTGATGGTCACCGGCGGCCCGTCCTGCGCGCTCCAGCCGACAGTCACCCGCGGGCCGGCGATCACCGCCTCGATCCGCTCGGACAGCTCCCGGCGCGAGAGAGTTGCCGCCGGGTCGGATGCGGTGCCGAAGGCGAGGCGGTGGAATTTGAGCATCGCGGCGGCGCGGGCCGCGGTCTGCGCGACCATGGCGAGTTCGCCGGCGGCTTCTTCCGGAGTGATCTCGCGGATCAGGTCGATCCCGTTCACCAGCGCGCCGACGGGGCTGGAAAGGTCGTGGCAGATCCGGGCGCAAACCACCCCTGCAAGCGCACTGTCGGTCAATCTGAGTCTCCCGGAGATTTGTATGGTCTGGCTAGGCTGGTTCCGATAATCCGCAGCGATGACAAACGCATTCGTCGAAGTCGGCGCGCTGGTACGTCACCGGTACGAGCCGGACTGGGGGCTGGGCCAGGTCCAGTCCGTGATCGGCCGGCGTGTGACGGTCAATTTCGAACACCGAGGCAAGGTGGTCCTCCATGGTGACGATCTCCCTCTGGAGCTGGTCGCCCCCGACCATTCCTGAGCGCGCATGGCCGCGTGCATTCTCCGCATGGTCGGCCGAGGATTGCCGTGTGATTCCGCTACCGTCCGGTGGAACTCTAGCATGGCGGCAGCGGAGGTTGCGTTAACAAAGCAATCCCCATAGTGTCCGCGGACTGACCCGACGATGCCGCTGGTCGGTCAGCCGGGGGTGAGAGGGCGTATCGGATGCGCATCGACGCGGGCCGGTTCACGGTCAGAATGGCAGAGACGGAAGACGACGTCTCAGCCGCCCAGCGTCTTCGCTACCGGGTTTTCGTCGAAGAGATGGGCGCCCGCGCGAGTCCCGAGGACGCCGCCGTCCGCCGCGAGCGCGACCGTTTCGATCCCTATTTCGAGCATCTGCTGCTGATCGACAACGAAACCGACGACCCCGAGATCGAGCGGGGCGTCGTCGGCGCCTACCGGCTGCTGCGCGCCAGGAAGGCCCGCGAGGGGATCGGGTTCTATGGCGCCAGCGAGTACGATCTCAGCCTGCTCGAGTCCTATCCCCGCGAGTCGGTCGAGCTCGGCCGCTCCTGCATCGATGTCGCGCACAGGGGCGGCGCGGGGATGCACCTGCTCTGGGCCGGGCTCGGCCAGTATCTGGGCGAGCACAACGTCGCCATCATGTTCGGCGTCGCGAGCTTCCATGGCACCGATCCCGCCGAGGTCGCCCATGCGCTGAGCTATCTGCACCAGAACCATCTCGCCCCGCCGGACCTGCGGGTCTCGGCGCGTCCGTCCCACCGGGTGGAGATGGACATCCTGCCGCCCGATCAGGTGGACCAGCTGGAGGCGATGCGGCAGATCCCGGCGCTGATCAAGGCCTATATCCGGCTCGGCGGCTTCGTCGGCGAAGGCGCCTACATCGACCATGACTTCAATACCATCGATGTCTGCCTGCTCGTCGACGCCGCGCGCATGGTCGCGCGCTACCGCAAATTCTATACCCGCCAGCGCGGCGGGGCGGTCGACCGCATCCTTGGCTGACCGGCGAAGCCAGGCGGGCATGAACCGGGCGCCCCGGCAATGAGTACCTGGAACGGGCATCCGCCGCCGGTCCTTCCGCCCGCAAGCCTTGGTGGCCGGGTTGCCGGCGCGTTGCGGCTTTCGGTCCTCATCCTGGCGACCACGATCGGTCTGGGCCTGTTCCTGGCCGGGCGGGCGCTGCGCGGCTGGTGCGGACGGTGGGTCACATTCCATTTCGGCATCGCCCGGCTGTGGTCGCGGCTTGGGCTCCGGCTCTGCGGGATGCGCCTGACCGTGCGCGGCCGGCCGGTCGCCGCCGGCGCCCTGGTGGCCAATCATGCGAGCTGGCTCGACATCTGTACGCTCCGCGCGGTCAGGCTGATGTATTTCGTCTCCAAGGCCGAGGTGCGCGGCTGGCCGGTCGCCGGCTTCATCGCCGTGGTCACCGGGACGATCTTCATCGAACGCCGTCGGAACCACGCCAAGCAGCAGGAGGAGGCGCTGCGGCAGCGGATCGCCCACGATCAGCTGCTGATCTTCTTTCCGGAGGCGACATCGACCGACGGGCTGCGGGTGCTGCCATTCAAGAGCTCGCTGTTCTCCGCCTTCTTCGTCGACCACCAGGCGGCGGATCTCTGGGTTCAGCCGGTGACCATCCGCTATGCGCCCGCGCCCGGTTCCGGCCTGCCGGCGGACATGTACGGCTGGTGGGGCGACATGGAGCTCGGCGCCCATATCTGGGCGGTGATGACCCGCTCCTTCGGCGCCAGCGCCGAGGTGATCTTCCACGCACCGGTGCGCCCGGCGGACTTCCCGGACCGGAAGGCACTGGCCGAGCACTGCCGCGCGGCTGTCGCGCGCGGCCTGGCCGACGGGTTCCCGCACTACGTGGAAGCGGGCTGATCGCCGCGCGCGCGTCCGAACCACGGCCGTCCAGCAACCGGCGCGTGTATGATAATTCAAAAAACAACCATAGTAACAAATAGTTAATGGATTTTTCTGTTCCAACTCGGCGGCAAAGAAGATATTCTTGTGCTGGGTGGAATGGGAGTGGTTGCCTTGAAAGCAGAGGGTGGGTTCAATTTCCTTGCCGCTCTGAACCGGAGGCGTGCGCTGGCGCGCCTCGGGCTCGGTGTGGCGGCGGTCTACGTGGCGCCGGTCGCGCTCAAGCTGAGCGAGGCGAGCACAGCGTCGGGCGACTCCGCCGGCGCCGGCACCGTCGGCGCTCCTGTCGGCGCGTAGGGCCGGTCGGGAGGCAAGGCTGGCACCGACGGATCGGGCGGCGCTGCGGGGATGTGGCGCCGCACTTCGCTCCGGGCAGCAAGATTGCCGTGGTGCCGCGTGGCCCGAAGCTGAACGTAAGATGACAGGAACCGTCATCTTCGGTTCAGGTGGCCCCGGCTAACGTCATTCCACTGATTGCAGCGGTCCTGAGGAGGAGCGAAGGATGACAACGAACCGCAATATGATCGTGGCGGCCGGAGAGCCGGAAGAGCCGAGCCGCCGAAAGGCGTTGCGCCGACTCGGCCTGGGCCTCGCGGCCGCCTATGTGGCGCCGATAGCGCTGCGCCTGAGCGTGGCGCAGGCAGCCTCGGGCAGCGGCGGCGGCGGCTCGGGCGGCGGTGGCGGCTCGGGTGGCGGCGGCGGCTCGGGCGGTGGTGGCGGCTCGGGCGGCGGCAGTGGTTCCGGCTCGGGCGGCGGCTCGGGAGCAGACTCCGGCAGCGGCGGATCGGGCGGTGGCTCGGATAACTCGGGTAGCAGTTCCGGCCCGTCGAGTGGCAGCAACTCCAGCAGCAGCGACTCCGGTAGCGGCGATTCGAGCAGCAGCAATTCAAGCGCCAACTCTTCCAGCGGCGCGACTTCGCCGAGCGGCCCGTCCTCGCCGAGCTGAAGTCCGGCGAGCGACACAACCACGGGCAACGCCGCCGTAGCGCGGCGTTGCTGTTTGTGGTTTTCTCTCTGCCCGATGATTGCGCTCGCCCACTACCGAGCCGAGGGGCTCGACCCGGTTCTTGCGATTGCCGACGACGGAAGGCTTCTGGCCACGCTCGGCGAGGTGGCGCTCGGCTGGGACATGGTCCGGGTGAGCGAGGACGAACTGAAGCAGGGCGCCGGCCCGGCGATCAGTGTCACCCTCGGCGAGAAGGGCTGGACCTGTTCCGGAGAGACCTACGCGGATCCGGTGACCTACGCGGACCCGGTCGCGACCGCCTGCAGCCTGATCGCCGGGCTCTACAAGGCCCACACCCTGCGGGACCGCTCCGGGCTCTTCCTCCATGCGGCCGGCGTCCGGATCGGCGGTGGCCTGGTCGTGCTGACCGGGCACTACCGCGCCGGCAAGAGCGTGGTCGCGGCGGCCTGCGCGGCCGCCGGGCTGCAGGTCTACTCCGACGACATCATCCCGCTCGAGCCCGGCGGGCGGTCGGCGCGGGCGCCCGGGCTGGCGATCCGCCTGAGGCTGCCGCTGCCGGAGTCCCTTGCGCCCGCGACCCGGACGTTCATCGAGGCCCATCGCATCGCCTCGAGCCAGCGCTATGCCTATGTGCGCCCGCCGCCCGAATTCCTGGCATCCCATGGCGAAACCGCACCGATCCGCGCCGTGGTGTCGATCCGCCGCGACGAAGGCGCCGCCGCGCGGCTGATCCGGCTTTCCGCCGGCGATGCCCTGCGCGAGACCATCCTGCGCAACTTCGCCCGCGAGACGCCCGCGGGGCGGATCCTCGACGCCTTCGACAGCCTGACCGCGAACGTTCCGTGCCTGACCCTGTCCTACGACCGCGCCGAGGATGCCGCGGCCTTGCTCGGCACCGCCTTTTCCGGGCGCGAGTTGCGGGTCGCGGCGCCGCGTCCGGCGGCGCAGGCGAGCGCCGATGCGCCGGCGGACACGTCGCGGCGCACGGTGCCGCTGCCGAACCGCGCCCTGATCCGACGGGCGGACGGCGTGCGCGCCCGCGAGCGCGACGGCCAGGCCTTCCTGACCGATGCCCACGAGACGCTGATCTTCAACCTGAACGCGACCGGCGCCGCGGTCTGGCGCATGCTGGGTCAGCCGGCCACCTTCGGCGAGATCGCGGATACCTTCGCGACCGCTTTCCCGGAGCGCGGGCGCGACGGAATGGCGGCCGATCTTTCCGCCCTCATCGGGGATCTTGCCGCGCACGGGCTGGTCGACGTGGAGCACACCGGGCCGCGGAAACGCTAGGAGAAGCGGCCGGCGCCGGACGGAAGCGGGCGGGCGTCACCAGAAACGCCCGCCCGGCCCGGTCCTCCGCCCCTACAGCAGTCGGTTTGCAGTCCGGGACGCGCCGCGCTCCCCCAAGAGCGGCGCGCCCCGGCTACTGCGCCAGCGCAAGTTGCGCGCGCTGGTGGTAGGCAACGATCTCGAACCACCTGCCCGACGCCATCAGCGCCGCGAGGCCCCGATTGATCAGGTCCAGATGGGCCCTCGCATTGGGGTTCGACTTCGCTACTACCGCGTGCAGCGTCTGGGTCGCGAGCAGGCCGTCCACCTCGGCCACCGCGTCCGCGAATCCACGCCGCACGATCTCCTCCCCGGCTTCCTGCCGGGTCATCGTCACGATATCGACCTGGCCGCGGATCAGCATCGCGAAGCAGGCCAGAGCCGAATTGGGCCGCACCAGGCGCACATTGGGCTCGGTCAGCCCGGACTGCTCGAGATCGAAGCTGAACTGGCCGGACGGGCGGCACAGGGTCTTGCCGGCAAGCGCGGCCGCATCGCCGGCGCGCTCGAGCGGGTCGCCCTTGCGGGTATAGGATCCGACCTGCACCTCGAAGAGGGCGTTGGAGAACTCCAGGTCCGAGCAGCGCGCCCGCATCTGCGGACCGAGCCGACCGGGCGTGCCGCAATCGGGTTTGAACCAGGGGAAACCGACGTCGAAGGCGCCCTGCGGCAGCAGGATGTCCAGATGCGCCGGCCAGTCGTCGATGAACGAGACCGAGACCGGCCTGCCGGGATCGGCCATCTGCACAGCGCGGCGGACCATCTCGGTGATCATGCCGCCACCGTCTAGTGTCCTGTCGGCGTAGGGCGCGAACCCCGAGCCGGTCAGCAGCCTCAGCGCGCCGGGAGGCGGCATGGCGGTCTGCGTGTCCGTGAGCGACGCCGGAACCGGGTCGCGCGCGATGCCGTCCGCCGGCGCGGCGAGGTGCGGCAGGATTCGCGCCGGCTCGGGCGCCGTCGGTGCCACGATCATGCCCGCGGGCAAGGCCGAGCGGGCGACGAGCTGGGCGGCGCGCTGCAAAAGCTCGGCCGCCGACCATGTGGCGCTGCCGGCGAGCGGCTGTGGCGGCGCCGGCGAGACCGGCATGTCGGCAATCGCCGGTTCGACCGCGGCGAGTGCCAGGCTTTCGGCCGTCGCGGGCACGGACAGGATGGCGTCTGCGACGGTCCCACGGGTCCCCACCCCTGTCGCGCTGTCCATCCTGTCCGGCCCGGAGGATGCCCGTGCCGGTCCCTCGTAACCCGGCGCGGGCTCTGGTGCCGCGGGTCCGTTCTGCGGGATGCCGATCGCCCTGTCCGTGGCGATCGCCCCGCCGGTCCCCCCGGCGACGTTCTGCTCGATCGTTTGTTCGTTTCTTGCCTGTCGCTCTGCCTCTTCCTCGCCGATGCCCGTGTCGGCGAGCGATACGATGCCGCCGATCAGGTCCGTCCGTCGCATCACCCCGGTTGCCAGGGCTTCTCGGCGCGTCGCCGGGCCCGATCCGTCCGCGCAGGGGAGCAAGATCTGGTCCCCCACCTCGATCGACTCCGGATCCGGCAGCAGGTCCGCATTGGCCTTGAACACCTGCCGGTACTGCCAGCCGTCGCCATAGGCGCGCTCGGCGATGAGGAACAAGGTATCGCCCTGCGCAATGGTGTAGGCTACGCCACAAGCGATCGGCCCGGCCTCCGGAGCCGCAGCCAGATCGCCTCCGGCCGCCGTGCCGATTGTGGCGGAGAGGGCTGCTGCAAGCGTCAGATGCCGGAACGCTCGTGACATGGTTTACCTCACTGCTCGAGGTTTCCGCAGGTGCCCTCGTGACGCTTCTGGCGAGCCTCATCGAGCGCCCTGCTTTCACGGGCAAGCCTATCAAAGCCGATATTTGAGTTTAAGAAAAATCAGCAACATATTGAAATATAACAAACTACGTCAAAACGTTCACAACCGCGGGTTGTTGTCCCACCGGCAGCCTCGCTCGGCGGTAGGCAAAACTCCGGGAAATTGATCCTTCGAACGTCCGTGGGCGCCCCGGCCGGGCATCGCCGGAAAACGGCCGGAAGAATCCTGTCGGAGCCGGTCGGGGCCTGCGGTGGCCGTGCGCGCGAGCATCGGGCGGCATTCCTGGAATCGCGCGGCAAGAAACTGATAAATATCAAAAAATGAGATCTGCTGTTGCGGGCAGCGGCCGACGGAGTCGCGTTCACCTCGGGCAATGGTGGTCGCGGCGGGGGAGGCTGGACGGCGATTTCGGGGCGTCCGGAGTCGTTCCGGTGACTCGCGTGATTCGCGAGCCGCCACTGGGGCGGCTCGCGCGATTGCCGTTCAGCGGACCGCGATTTCCCGGCTGCGGTGGGATGCCACGACGTCGAACCAGCCGCCGGAGAGCATCAGCCGCTCGACACCGCGGTCGATGACCGCCAGAGCGGCCTCGCCCCGCATGTCGCCCTTCCGCGACACCGCGTGGATCGTGTGCGAGGTCCGCAGCCCGGCCGCCTCGGCGACCGCGGCGCTCCGGCCCATTGCGCCGATCGCGGCCTCGGCGTCGTCGGTCAGCACCGAGACCATGTCGACCTCGCCGCGGAGCAGGCGGGCAAAGCAGTCGGCGGTGTCCCGGGCGGCCACGATGGTGAGGAGCGGTTCGGTGAGGCCCCGCTGCTGTAGGTCGAAGACGAACTGGCCCATCGGCCGGCACAGCTTGCGGCCCGCCAGCTCGGCCGTGTCGGTCGCTGCGGAGAGCGCATCGCCCGACTGGACATAGTAGCCGATTGCGACCTCGAGCAGTGGCCGCGAGAAGGTGTAGTCGGAGCAGAGGTTCTGCAGCCCGGCGGAGAAGGCGGCACTCTGGTTGCAGTCCGGCCTCACCCAGGGGAAGCTCACGTCATAGGCGCCGCCGGGCAGAAGCACGGCGAGATGGGCATCCCAGTCGTTGACCGTGGAGAGGCTGTACGCGACGCCTGGCGCTGCAATTTCCATCGAGCGCGCAACGATGTCGCCGACCATCTCGCCAGCCGCGGCGCCGGTCTCGGACGACGGGGCGAGTCCCTTGCCGGCCAGCATCCGGATCGCGGGCTCCCGCGCCGGCTGGATGGCGGGCATGGGTGCCGCCTCGGTCACCGGCGCGCCGGAGATGACCGCCGAACCCGGCAGCGCCGCGGCGCCGACAAGCTGAACCGCCCGGCGCAACAGGCTGCTGGCCACGTTCTGGCCCGCGTCGGCGATCGAAACCGGCCGGGTGATCTCGGCGATGCTGCCGCTCGCGGGCTTGTCGTCTGCGGGCGCGACCGAGACAGAAGCCTCGGTGGCAACCGGCTCGGCAAGAGCGGGCGGTTCCACGGCGGCAACCGGCTCGATGGTGTTGATCGTCTCTGCCCTGGCGACCGGCTCGTCGTCGGCAATCAACTCGGCGGGCGCGGCGGCTGCGAGCGCTTCATTGCGCGACGCGGGGCCGCTGCCGTCGAGGCAGGGGATTAGGATCTGGTCGCCGATCTCGATCGACTCGGCGGTCGGCAGGAAATCACGGTTCGCGGCATGGACGGCCTTGTACTGCCATCCGTCCGCATAGGTGCGCTCGGCGATCTTGAACAGCGTATCGCCGCGCGAAACCGTGTAGAGGGAGCCACAGGTGATGGCGGTTCCGGCGCTGGCGGCGGCTGGGGCGAACGCGGCCCCGGTGCCGAGCAGCAAAGCCATCATGGCGGAACGGAGCGATGTCTTCCGGTACATACTCAACCTCACTCGAAGTTACACGCAGGTCAACGAACCCACACTGGATCACGTGCCAACGTTAGGCCCGCGGGCGAGAAAGATTGTGGCAGCAGCGAGGTTTTGCGCCGGGACAAATAAATTTCTGTCCGGGCACAGGCGGGAATCCCGCCGGTTGCAATTCAGGATTGTATCGGGCGGCCGGAATGAGCCGGAAAGGATATCCGACATTAGGCGGGCAGGGCGCCGATAAGCGCGAATCATGGAAATCGGCGGTTTCGGGAGCGGTTTGCCCCAGCGGAGGCGCCGCGCGTTTCCGCACGGCGGGAGCGGTTACCAGAGCGCGGCGAACTGGCTCCTGTGCGCGACCACGACCTCGAACCAGTTGCCCGAGAGCATGATCCGCTCGATCCCGAGATCGATCCGCGCCAGCGCTTCCTCGCCGGCCGCGTTGCCCTTCATCGCCACCGCGTGAAGGGTGCGGATCGCGCGCAGGCCGGGAATCTCGGCGACGGCCTCGCCGAAGCCGACGCGGTGGATCGCCGTCTCGGCCCGCTCGCGCACCAGGTTGACCACGTCGGCCTCGCCCCGGCGCAGACGGTCGAAGCACTCCTCCGCCGTGGCGGCGGTCGACAGCTGCGCACCGTCGGACCCGGGCAGGAGATCCGGCAGCCAGCCTTCCTCGGAGCGGCAGACGCGCTTGCCGGCAAGCGCAGCCGCATCGGTCGCTGCAATCAACGGATCGCCGACCCTGGTGTAGAAGCCGACGGCCACCTCGACGATCGGCCGCGAGAACGAGAGCGTCTCGCAACGCATCTTCGCCTCCGGGTCGAGTTTCTCCGGATGGGCGCAATCCGGCTTCGCCCAAGGGAAGCTGACGTCGTGGCTGCCCTGTGGCAGCAGTTCGTCCAGATGCGAGCTTCCGGTCATTCACGAAGTCGAAGCTGGGCGGATAGTTCGCATCGACGACGGTGATCGCGCGCCGCAGCAGGTCGGTCATCATCCCTCCCGCCTCGAGGTTGGCATCGGCGAACGGCGCGAAGCCGGAGCCGGCCACCAGATGGATGCTGCTGCCGGCCCCGCTGGTATCGTCGGCCGCGGCCGCGGGCGCGTCCGCGTGCGGGCTCGCCGAGGATTCCGTCATGGAGCCCGCGGGCACAACCGCACCCACCGGCTCGTCGAGCTGCAGGGCGACGCTGGCGACGGTCTCGGCCTCGAGCGCGGCCGTCCGGCTTTGCGGCCCGGTGCCGTCGAGGCATGGCACCAGCAGCCTATCGCCGATCTCGAGCCGGCGCGCGTCGCGCAGGAAGTCCGCGTTGGCCGCGAAGATCCGGTCCGAGCGGAAGCCCTTGCCGTCATAGGCGCGCGCGGCGATCCCGTCGAGCGTATCGCCGCTCGCGACGGTATGGATCGTGCCGCAGGCAATCGGGCTCGCAGCCACGGCGCCGGTCGCAAGGGGCGCGCAAAGCAGCCCCGAAACAACGCCGCCGGCAAACAGAATCCGGAAGGAAACACGCTCCATCACACACCCACCCATACGCAAAGTCATCACACCCACCAGGCGCGTCCGAACCCGATCGACGTACAGAAGCCGGACCCCACCACCATCGGCAATACTACCGGATGGGTTGTGCAATGTGAAGGAAAATCCCCCTAAGGTTTTACTGTGAAACGATTTTCTGGCGAGCTGCCCGCCGGGGCGTGGGTGCCCGCCTGGCGCTCGGCAGCTGCCTGCCAGCCCCTTGCCAGCCCCTTGCCAGCCCGCACCCCCGGCGTGCTATCCTTGGGGACGAGCAATAAATCAGAAAAATCCAGGTTCATCATGAATGACCAAGTTTTGCCGACGGCCGAGGCGCGCCCTGGCCGCGTGACGCCGGAAATCGGCCTCGACCTGTCGCCGCCCGCCGGGATCGCGGGCATCGAGGAACTCGCCGTCTGGCTCCGCGACCACGGGGTCGAGGAAGTGGAATGCGTGACCCCGGACTTCGCCGGGATCGGGCGCGGGAAGGTGATGCCGGCAAGCAAGTTCGTCCAGTTCACGCCGACCTTCCTGCCGACCTCGCTGTTCTTCCTGACCATCACCGGCGACTACCCCGACTTCGAGGGGTTCGCCGCCTACGACACCGACGCCGACCTGCAGCTCCGCCCCGACCTCGGCACCACCCGCGCCGTGCCCTGGGCCAGCGACCGCTCGGTGCAGGTGATCCACGACGTCTGCGACCGCCAGGGCAACCTGATCGAGTTCGCGCCACGTTCGGTCCTGCGCCGGGTCATCGCCCAGTATCACGAGCGCGGCTGGCAGCCGATCGTGGCGCCGGAGCTGGAATTCTACCTGACCAAGCCCAACATCGACCCGGACTACCCGCTCGAGCCGCCGATCGGCCGCTCGGGCCGGCGGGCGCAGAAGGCGCAGGCCTATTCGATCGCCGCGGTCGACGAGTACGACTCGGTGATCGAGCACATCTACGACTACGCCCAGGCGCAGGGTCTGGAGATCGACACCATCATCCAGGAAGCCGGCGCGGCGCAGCTCGAGATCAACCTCCTGCACGGCGACCCGCTGGAGCTGGCCGACCAGGTGTTCCTGTTCAAGCGGCTGGTCCGCGAGGCGGCGCTGCGCTGCGGCTGCTACGCGACCTTCATGGCCAAGCCGATGGAGGGGCAGCCGGGCAGCGCCATGCATATCCACCAGTCGGTGGTGGTGCGCGAGACCGGCAAGAACCTGTTCTCGAACCCGGACGGATCCGCCTCGGAGGCGTTCGGGTACTTTCTCGGCGGGCAGCAGAAGTATCTGCGCGCCGCCACCTGCCTGGTGGCGCCCTATGTGAATTCCTACCGCCGCCTGGTGCCGCACCTGACGGCGCCGATCAATCTCGACTGGGGCCAGGACAACCGGACCACCGGGCTCAGGGTGCCGATCTCCGGGCCCGCCGCGCGCCGGGTCGAGAACCGCGTCGTCGGCGCCGATGCCAATCCCTACCTCGCCATCGCGGCGACGCTCGCGGCCGGATTTCTGGGGATCACCGAGAAAGCCAAGCCGCGGCCCGAGGTCTCGGACGACAGTTATGCGCGCGCCCGCGAGCTTCCCTACGGCCTGCTGGAGGCGATCGACGAGTTCAAGGCCTGCGAGCCGCTGCGCATGGCCCTCGGGCCGGGGTTCTCGGAACTCTATGCCGGGGTGAAGCAGCACGAGTTCGACGAATTCATGCGGGTGATCAGCCCCTGGGAGCGCGAACACCTGCTGCTGAACGTGTGAGCCGGCCAGGGAGACCGGCGGGGCGGCTAGCCTGCCAGCGCCTCGACATAGGGGGCGAGCGCCGCCTCGATGCCGCCGGGCGCTGACCAGACCGACGGGTCGGGGACGATGAAATCCGCATAGGGCGCCAGTCTTGCGGCATCGGACGGGCTGACCCCGCCCTCGGCGACCACCGGTGTCTCGATCACCTCGGCCCACCAGTGGAACAGCTCGTCCTCCGCCCGCCTGCCGTCGCCGAGATCGCCGGTCTCGCCCACCGGTCCGAGCGACACGTAGTCCGCCCCCGCATCAGCCAGCGACATGCCCCGGTGCCGCGATGCGCCGGCGAAGGCGCCGACGATCCGGTCGGCGCCGAGCGCCCGGCGCGCCTCGCGCACCGACGCAACGCCCGAGCCGAGATGCACACCGTCGAGCCCGAGCGGGGCGACCAGCCGGTAGTGGTCGGCGATCACCAGGGCGACATCGTGGGCATGGGCGACCGGCAGCAGATGGCTGGCCGCCTCGCGCCAGCGCTCCTCCGGCTGGGCGCCGAGGTCGATCCGCAGGCAGGCGGCCGGATGGGCGTTCAGGGCGCGCTCGAGGGCCGTGGCGAATGCCGCCGGCTCGAAGCCCTGCGGCGTCACCAGGTAGAGTTGCGCCGGATGCGCGCGCAGGTTCATGGTCGGGGCCTTGCCGCTGCTGTCGTCCTCCGGCCCCCTCTAGCAGAGACACCGGAGCACTGCCAGTTCCGGGTCAGCCCCCCGGCGCCCAGCCCCCCGGCACCCACCCCTCCGGCGCCCAGCCCTCGCGCGCCATCCCGAAGCCCTCGAACACGAAGCCGGGGCAGACTGTGCAGCCGACCAGCGTCCAGTCGCCGGTCGAGGTCGCACTCTGCCAGCAATGGGCGGGGACGAGGATCTGCGGCCGCTCGCCGGCATCGATACGGGGGCCAAGCGTCCGGGTTTCGACCGACCGGCCGTCCGGCGACTGGCTGAGCGCCAGCGCCGCGCCGCCATACCAGTGCCAGATCTCCGCGGCGTCCACCCGGTGCCAGCGCGAGACCTGGCCACGGGCGAGAAGGTAGTAGATCGCCGTTCCGGCTGCGCGCTGCCCCTCCGGCGCCTCGGCCCGCCAGGTCTCGCGGTACCAGCCGCCCTCGGGGTGCGGCGCAAGCCCCAGCTCCGTGACGATCTGGTCCGCGGTCATCCATGCCTTTGTCATTCGCGCCTCCGTCGATCATGGGCCCGTCGATCATGGCCCAGTCGATCATGGCCCAGTCGATCATGGCCAGTCGATCATCGCTTCGGCCTGGTTTCGCCGTCCGCGCGTTCATCGGCAAGCACCGTCTTCGGGTGCCGGTCTGCGGGGCCTTGCCGCTTTGGGCCTCATCCCTGCGAGAAACGGTCTCGTGTGCGCCGAGCGGCAGTGGGTCACAGTGCGGATCGCGTCAGGCGTCGGGGATGCCGGGTCCAGGGCGAAATTCGGACGCGCGGTACCGGCCCCATGCGCGGGCGTGCCATTGACCCATTGCTGAAGCCTGAGAGGTACTCCGGGTATCGTGGGGCTGTCTCTCGCCACCTCGGTTGCGACGATGGCGATGCGTGCTCCGGAATCTTGTGATTTCCGAGATCGCGCGGCATAGTTTCGCCAGACAGACCGATCGGCGCCCGGCGAGATTATTGAGCCGTTGTATTTGGGGCAATATCAATGGAATTGACGATTGAATCGGCCATATCTCCGGGCGGCCTGGTGGGACATTTCGCCTATCTACTCCTAGTTGTTTCGATGATGATGCGTGTGATGTGGATATTGCGCGTGTTTGTAATTGCCTCGTCTTTCGTCGCCATCTCCTATTGTGTTATATGGCTGAAAGATCCAGTCGGGGTATTTTGGGAATCTCTCTTGGTTCTGGTTAATATTGTTCAGTTAACTATTACATACTTTACCAACAAGCGATCGAGGTTCAATGAAGAAGAGGCCGGATTCGTTCACACCTGTTTTCCTGGGCTCTCGAACTCACTCAAGCGTCGGCTGATCGACCTCGGGGATTGGATCGACAATAACCCTGGAGTCGAGCTGACCAAGGAAGGCGAGCCGGTGAGCCACCTGATCTATTTGGCAGACGGTCAAATTAAAGTCACGTCAAACGGAAGAACGGTTGGTTACTGTGAATCTGGCTCCTTTATCGGCGAGATGACCGTTCTGACCTCTTCGCCGGCAACCGCGAGCGCGTTCATTTCGAAGCCCGCGCGCTATTGGTCGGTAAACGCCGCGGACTTGCGAAAACTCATTTCGTCGCATGAAGAGATTGAGCAAGCGGTGCAGGCCTGCTTCCAGCGCAACCTTCTGGCAAAGCTTGTCGCATCGAACAGGTACATCGAAAATTCAGGCGGGCTTGAGAGCCTCATCGCGAGCTCACGAACTGGCTGACCGACCGTTCGGCGCATCGTCGGGTTCTGGCTCGATCGCGATATTCGGCCGCCTTGGTCGGAATGTCCTCAGGCCAGCGATGACCGCGCCGTTCCCGCCGTACCGCCGAAGCTTGCCCTGATCGGAGAATCTCCGGGCCGCTGCCTGGCCGCATCCGGCACCGGGCCGGCGGTCGAGGGCGGTCTTCTGCGGGCGGCAAATCGTTAAGATTTTCGAACGATGATGATTCCAGATGGTTAAGGGGGCGTCCGCGTGCGGACGCCCCCTATCGCAGGCTTCTCCGGGGCAAACGCCCGCTCGGTTCAGGCCTTGCCCCTGTAGATGTCGATCAGCTGGTTCAGCATCTTGATCGCCTCGTCGCGCGGGCGCTGGAAGGTGTTGCGCCCGATGATCGAGCCGTTGCCGCCGCCGTCGCGGATGGCGCGGGCGTCGTCATAGACCGAGTCCTCGCCCTTCTTGGCGCCGCCCGAGAACACCATGATCCGCCGGCCGTTGAAGGCCGCCTGCACGCAGTGGCGCACCCGCGCCGCCTGGTCGGCGATGGCGATCTTCTGGCCCTGGTAGACCTTCTTCGCCTCGTCCTGCTCCAGGTGGTCGCTCGAGAGCTTGGTCTTGATGATGTGGGCGCCCAGGAGCGCCGCGATCTGGGCGGCGTAGGCGCCGATGTCGACGGCGGTCTCGCCCTCCTTCGACAGCGCCTCGCCGCGCGGATAGGACCAGATCACCGTGGCGACGCCGACCGCGGCAGCCTCGTTGCGCATCTCGGCGATCTCCTCGAACATGTCGAGGCCGCAGTCCGAGCCGGGATAGACGGTGAAGCCGATGGCGGCGCAGCCCAGCCGCAGCGCGTCGTCGACCGAGGCGGTGATCGCCTGGTCCTTGCCCGCCGTCTTCGACATCAGCGAGTTGGCCGAGTTGGCCTTCAGGATGGTCGGGATCTGGCCGGCATAGGTGTCGGCCCCGGCCTCCAGCATCCCCAGCGGCGCCGCATAGGCGCTGAGCCCGGCATCGATGGCAAGCTGGTAGTGATAGTGCGGGTCGTAGGCCGGCGGGTTCGGCGCGAACGAGCGCGCCGGCCCGTGCTCGAAGCCCTGGTCGACGGGCAGGATGATCATCTTGCCGGTGCCGCCGAGCTTGCCGTGCATCAGCATCTGGCACAGCTTGCCCTTCACGCCGGGATTGTCGGATTCGTAATTGGACAGGATCTTCTGGACGGTGCGGCTGGCGCGCATGGCGGGACTCCCTCTGGCAAGCTCAGTGTGCTTGCGAATTACAGGCGAGGGCGCGTCCCGGTCAAGGGGAGCGCCCCCGCGAATGATCGCCGGCGTCAGACAAATTCTTGCGCAAATCCGCGCGCTTGGCTCACCGGTTGTGTCAAAAATACACCAGAAGATGGCCTTTCGGTGACGGGCTGCGGGCCCTGCACTTTCTCGTTTTGCGCGACTGGGTGCGGTGTTGGTATTCATGAACCCAAGAAAATCCGCCGAAACGCCAAGGGGCAGGTGTAATGAGCAGAGCAGGACTGGCGGCAGTAACGGCTTTTTCTTTCCTGTTTTCGGTGCCAGAGGCAGAAGCCGCGCCCTTCGAGTTCAGCGGTTTCTACGCCGGAGCGCATGCGGGCGTCAGCGACATGAATGCCGATCTCGGTGCCGGCAGCGACAGCGACGGCGGCGCGATGGGCGGTCTGCAGGCCGGCTACAATTTCCTGAGCGGAAATCTGATCTGGGGAGTCGAGACCGATGTCTCGGGCATCGGCGGCGACCCCAGCGCGGGCTGCGGCCTGGCGGCGAACTGCTCGATCGACCTGGACCTGGCGGCGTCGCTGCGGCCGCGGATCGGCTACGCGGTGGACGATTTCCTGATCTATGCGACCGGCGGCATCGCGGCCGCGCGGTTCGACCTGAGCACCGGCGCCGGGGGCGGCAGCACCGAGGGCGCATATGGCTGGACTGTCGGCGCTGGCGCCGAGTATCTGCTCGGCGACATCGTCGGCCTAAAGCTGGAATACCGCTACATGAGCTTCAGCAATGTCGATTTCGGCGGCGGCCTGCCGGATGCCGACATCGACATCCATACCGTCATTGGTGGCATCAACTTCCACTTCTAGGTTCGCGGGCCCTGGGGGGGACTGCGGGGCGGCCCTTCGGGGCCGCCTTTTTTTCGGCTGCCGTCAGGCGCCTTCCAGCGCCGCGACACCGGGAAGTGTCTTGCCCTCGAGCCATTCCAGGAACGCGCCCCCGGCGGTCGAGACATAGGAGAACCGCGCCGCCGCGCCCGAGGCGTTGAGGGCGGCTACCGTGTCGCCGCCGCCCGCGACCGAAAGCAGGCTGCCGGCCGCGGTCAGCTCGGCCGCCGCCAGCGCCGCCGCATCGGTCGCGGCGTTGAAGGGAGGAATCTCGAAGGCGCCGAGCGGGCCGTTCCACACCAGCGTCTTCGCCCGCGCGAAGCGGCCCTTGATGTCCGCGACGGAAATCGGGCCGGTATCGAGGATCATCGCGTCGGACGGGCAGGCATTGGCCGCGACCACCTCGCTGGCCGCACCCGCCTTGAACGCGCGCGCGACCACGACGTCGGAGGGCAGAACGATCTCGCAGCCCGCCGCCTCGGCCTTTGCCAGGATCTCGCGGGCGGTGCCGGCCAGGTCGTGCTCGCAGAGCGACTTGCCCACATCCATCCCCATTGCGGCAAGGAAGGTGTTGGCCATGCCGCCGCCGATGACGATCTGGTCGACCTTCCCGATCAGGTTGCCGAGAAGATCGAGCTTGGTAGAGACCTTGGCGCCGCCAACCACGGCGACCACCGGGTGCGCCGGGTTGGAGAGCGCCTTCTCAAGCGCTTCCAGTTCCTTCTGCATCAGCCGGCCGGCCGCCGAGGGCAGGAGCCGCGCGACGCCCTCGGTCGAGGCATGGGCCCGGTGGGCGGCGGAGAACGCGTCGTTGACGTAGACATCGCCGCAGGAGGCCAGGAACTGCGCCATCGCTGGGTCGTTCGCCTCCTCCATCGGAGTGAAGCGGGTGTTCTCGACCAGCAGGGTCTCGCCCGGTTCCGGGTCGCGGGGTTTCTCGACGAAGGTGACGCGGGAGCCGAGCAGATCCTGGAGCGGGCGGGCGAGGGGGGCCAGCGACATCTCCGGGTCCGGCTTGCCCTTGGGGCGGCCGAAATGAGCCAGCAGGATCGGCCGGCCGCCCTTGGCCAGGATATCCCTGACCGTCGGGATGATCGCCCGCATCCTCGTGTCGTCGGTCACCCTGCCGTCGCGCATCGGCACGTTGATGTCGACCCGTACCAGCACGCGTTTGCCGGCAAGGTCGAGGTCGTCGAGGGTCTTGTAGGTCATCCGCCGCGCCCATCCTGTGTCTGGAACCGGTCATCGGGAATGACTGCAATGGCGGTCAACTCCACAAGCAGCCCCGGTTCCCAGAGCCCTGAAACCTTCACTCCCGTGCCGACGGGGGCACTGGCTTTCTCGAGGACCTTCTCCCTCGCCCGGTTGATCGCCGGCTTGTCCTCGTCACGGACATAGTAGGTCGTCAGGGAAACTATGTCCGAGATGCGCCCGCCCATCTCGGCCAGCACGCGCCGGATGTTTTCCAACGCGACCTCGGTCTGTCGTTCCGCATCACCGGCGCCGACGATGTTGCCCGCCGCGTCCCATGCGACCTGCCCGGTCAGGTGGACCCGTCGCCCCAGAGGCTCGGCAACCGCCTGGTTGAGCGGGTATTCCCCGGCGCTCCAGACCGTCGTCGGGTTCGCGTGGACCCGGCCCGTCATCAGATCAGCGCACCCATCGCCACGGCCGTATCGCTCATCCTGTTCGAGAAGCCCCACTCGTTGTCGTACCACGAGAGCACCCGGCAAAGCGTGCCGTCCATCACCTTGGTCTGGTCGATGTGGAACACCGAGGAGTGGCTGTCATGGTTGAAGTCCATCGAGACCAGCGGCTCTTCGGTGAAGCCCAGGATACCCTTCAGCTCCTGGCCCGCCATGGCGCGGATGGCGTCGTTGATCTCCTCGGCGCTCGTCGCCCGCTTGGCGACGAACTTGAAGTCCACCACCGAGACATTCGGCGTCGGCACCCGGATCGACACGCCGTCGAGGCGGCCGTTCAGCTCGGGCAGCACCAGGCCCACCGCCTTGGCGGCGCCGGTCGAGGTCGGGATCATCGACATCGCCGCGGCGCGGGCGCGGTAGAGGTCCTTGTGCATGGTGTCCAGCGTCGGCTGGTCGCCGGTATAGCTGTGGATCGTGGTCATGAAGCCCTTGTCGATCCCCACCGCCTTGTGCAGCGCATAGGCCACGGGCGCGAGGCAGTTGGTGGTGCAGGAGGCGTTCGAGACCACCATGTCGGCCTTCGTCAGCGAGCCGTGGTTCACCCCGAAGACGATGGTCTTGTCGGCTCCCGACGCAGGGGCCGAGACCAGGACCCGCTTCGAGCCGTTCTTCAGATGGACGCTGGCCTTTTCCTTGTCCGCGAAGATGCCTGTGCACTCGAGAGCGATGTCGACGTCGCCCCAGGGCAGCTCGGCCGGATTGCGGATCGCGGTCACCCGGATCGGGCCGCGGCCCACATCGATGGTGTCGCCATCGACCTTCACGGTGCCCGGGAACTTGCCATGGACCGAGTCGTAGCGCATCAGATGGGCATTGGTCTCGACCGGACCGAGATCGTTCAGCGCCACCACCTGGATGTCGGTGCGCCCGGATTCGATGATGGCGCGCAGCACGTTGCGCCCGATCCGTCCGAAGCCATTGATCGCGACCTTCACTGCCATGTCAGGTACTCCTCGCTCTGGGGATACGGCGGAGCAGGGGGGCTGCCCCCGCCGACGGTTGCTTGTGCGGGCTTATAGCGCGCGGGCGAGCGGAATCAATCCGGTGCGGCGACGCAGGCGCCCTGGTCAGACCAGCGCCAGCGCCTTCTCCGCCACCGCTTCGGCGGTGATACCGAAATGGCGGTAGAGAGCACTGGCCGGGGCCGAGGCGCCGAAGCCGCTCATCCCGACAAAACCCGCCTTGCGCTCGGCGCCGCGCTCGCCCATCAGCCAGCGGTCCCATCCCTGCCGGATCGCGGCTTCGATGCCGATCCGGACCGCGCCCGCGGGAAGCACCTTGCGGCGGTAGGCCTCGTCCTGTGCCTCGAACAGCTCCCAGCAAGGCATCGAGACGACCCGGGCGCCCATGCCCTTGGCCTCGATCAGGGCCTTCGCCGCCAGCGCGATTTCGACTTCCGAACCGGTGGCCAGCAGGATCACCCTGCGCTTGTGATCGGCCTCCGCCAGAACATAGGCGCCGCGCGCGGTCAGGTTCTGGTTGGTGTGCTTGGTCCGCACGGTCGGCAGGTTCTGCCGGGTCAGCGCCAGTACGCTCGGCGCCCCCCGCGAGGAGAGTGCGAGTTCCCAGGCCTCGGCGGTCTCGACCGCATCGGCCGGGCGGAACACGTTGAGGTTCGGGATCGCCCGCAGCGCGGCCAGGTGCTCGACCGGCTGATGGGTCGGCCCGTCCTCGCCGAGGCCGATCGAGTCGTGAGTCATCACATAGACCACACGCTGGCCCATCAGCGCACTCAGCCGGATCGCCGCGCGGGCATAGTCGGTGAACACCAGGAAGGTGCCGCCATAGGGAGCGACGCCCCCGTGAAGCGCCATGCCGTTCATCGCCGCCGCCATGCCGTGCTCGCGGATGCCGTAATAGACGTAGCGGCCCTTGCGGCTCGCGACGTCGAATACCCCGAGGCCGGCGGTCAGCGTATTGTTCGAGCCGGTGAGGTCGGCCGAGCCGCCGATGGTCTCCGGCATAACCGGATTGATCGCGGCAAGGGCGTTCTCGCTGGCCTTGCGGGTGGCGACCGAAGGCTGCTCCGCGGACACGACCTTCTTCAGCGCGCGGACAGCGGAGACGAGCTTTTTCGGTGCCTCGCCGGCAATGATGCGGGCGAATTCCGCCCGCCGCGCGCCCGAGAGGGCGGCGAGCCGCGCCTCCCAATCGGCCCGCGCCGCCGCGCCCGGCTTCGCCGTGGCGCGCCAGTCGGCGCGGATCGCCTCGGGGATCTCAAAAGGCGCTTGGCTCCAGCCGTAGGATTTCCGCGCGCCGTCGATTTCGCCGACACCCAGCGGCGAGCCATGGGCCTTTTCGGTGTCCTGCTTGGTCGGCGCTCCGAAGCCGATATGGGTCTTGCAGGCGATCAGCACGGGCCGGTCCTGCTCCCTGGCCCAGGAGAGCGCCGCGTCGATCGCCTTCACGTCGTGCCCGTCGATCCCGCGGGTCGCCCAGCCGCTGGCGGCGAAACGCGCCTGCTGGTCGGTGCTGTCCGAGAGCGAAACCTTGCCGTCGATCGAAATGCCGTTGTCGTCCCAAAGCACGATGAGCCGGGAAAGCTTCTGCCGCCCGGCCAGGGTGATAGCCTCCTGGCTGATGCCCTCCATCAGGCAGCCGTCGCCGGCGATCACCCAGGTCCGATGGTCGACGATCTTCCTGCCGAACCGGGCGCGCAGGCTCTCCTCGGCCATCGCCATGCCGACGGCGGTCGCCAGCCCCTGACCGAGCGGCCCGGTGGTGGTCTCGATCCCGGTCGCGTGGCCGAATTCCGGATGCCCGGCGGTCCGGGACCCGAGCTGGCGGAAGTTCTTCAGCTCCTCC
This sequence comes from uncultured Pseudomonadota bacterium, assembly GCA_963700775.1. Lineage (GTDB taxonomy): Bacteria > Pseudomonadota > Alphaproteobacteria > Rhodobacterales > Rhodobacteraceae > Thermohalobaculum. Next base: position 262,874 of record CAVOYU010000006.1, on the reverse strand, counting down.
AGCGTCATGTCGGCGTAGCCGGTGAGGTGCAGGAGCCCATAGAGCAGCATCGAGCCGTGGCCGGCCGACAGCACAAAACGGTCCCGATCGGGCCAGTGCGGGGCGGCCGGGTCGAATCGCAGATGCCCGTCGAACAGAACCGTCGCCACGTCGGCCATGCCCATCGGCATGCCCGGATGACCCGACTTGGCCTTCTCGACCGCGTCCATCGCCAGCACCCTCAGCGCGGTCGCCATGGCGAAGCGGCGCGGGTCGGCGGCCTTCATCTGCTCGATCGTCAAGGTTTCCCCCATGACTGGAGAGGTCCGCTGTGAAAACGGTCCCGGCTCTAGGCGGCGCGAAATGCCGGGCGAACATGCTTGCCCGGCGGCGGAGGGTCAAGCCCGACCGATTGATGTGAGGCATTAAGCCCGCGACGTCTCTTGCGCCAGTCCACATTTGCGGGTTGCAGCCGGTCGATGATACTTGCGTCCTGTAACTGGTCGGGCGATGATTCGAGTGGCCGCGCGCCGGACCGGGATATTTCGAACCCGCCAGCGGGATTGGGCGGCCACCGACAGACTCGGATCGACTGACTCGGGAGGGAAATCGCCGAGATGGGGGCGAGAAAGCAGATGACGGTACTGGACAGTGCCCTGGACCGGCTGAGTGACGCGGTTGACCAGCTGATTTCGTCGGCCGGGCCGGACGGCCCGGACCCCGAGACCGAGGCGCGGATCGCCCGGCTGAGCGCCGAGCGGGACGGGCTGCGGGCCGAAGTTCAGCAGCTGCGGGCCCAGCACGACGAGGATGCGCGCCTGCGTGCGGAAGCGGCCGATGCGGTGCGTGCCGCCCTGACGGACCTGCGCAGTGTGGTTGCGGTCCAGGGAGAGGACAATGGCTGAAGTTACTGTTGAAGTCGCCGGACGCGCCTACAGGCTGGGTTGCGGCGAAGGCGAGGAGAAGAGCGTGGCGGCGCTCGCCGAGGCGATCGACCGCGAGGCTCGGACCCTGACGCGGGTGAACGGCGTCATGCCCGAGGGCAGGCTGCTGCTGATGACGGCGCTGCTGATCGCGGATCGCCTCGCCGACGCCGAAGCCCTCCTGGACGAAGCCGAGCAGCGCATCGCCAAGGCGCAGAAGCAGGCGGAGAGCCGGAACCAGGGCGACATGTTCGGGGCGGAGCGCGAGGAAGCGCTGGCCCGCCGGCTGGTGCAGCTGGCCGAGCGGATCGAGGATGCGGCGACCGGCCGCGGCCACTGACCCTCGCCCCGCGCTTCCGGACGGAAGGCTCTTCCTTTCCGGATCAGCGGCTCCTATCTTTGTCGGCGGCGGGTGCTATCCTTCACGTTAGAGGCCAGTATCCTGGTGGCCTAATTCATCGCGAGGGAGCTGGCTCTGCGACTGGCCGTGGCCTAACGCATCTGGCGCCCACCTGGTTTTCCAGGCTCGCGAGGATCTGATCCCTCGACGGTCGCGACGGGCCCGCCACCCGTGCTTCCCGGCGCCGCTTGCGCCGTTGTCCGCCGCGCGTTAGGCACTCCGGATGACCGGGCCCTCAGATCTCTCCGACGCCAAGGCGGCGCTGCGCAAGCAGGTGTTCGCAGAGCGTCGCTTGGCGCATGCCGCCGACCGGGAGAGCGGCGGGGCGATGTCGCGGGCCGCCGCCGAGCACTTCCTGGCCGCCCGCCTTCATGCCGGGGCAGATGTCATTTCCGGCTACCGTCCGATCCGCACCGAAATCGACGTGTCGCCGCTGATGGAGGCGCTCCATGCCGCCGGGCACCGGCTCTGTGTTCCGGTGATCCAGGGCAAGGGGCTGGCGCTGCGGTTCCGGGAATGGGCGCCGGGCACCGCGATGGAGGAGGGGCCGTTCGGGGCGCTAGTGCCCGCCGCAGGCGACTGGCTCGAACCGGTGCTCCTGATCGCGCCGCTGGTGGCCTTCGATCCGGGCGGATGGCGGCTTGGCTATGGCGGCGGATTCTATGACCGCACGCTGCTGGAGCTGCGGGCGAAGCGCCGCACCGTCGCAGTCGGATTTGCCTACTCCGCCCAGCAGGTCCCCGAGGTTCCCCGAGATGCGACCGATCAGCCGCTCGACGCGCTGGTGACCGAGAAAGGCCTGATCCGGCTTCCGAAGCGACCCTGAATCTCGCTCGCGCCCGCTTGCCGCCGCGGCGCGGCTCGTCTATGTGGCGGCGATGCGATTGCTGTTTCTCGGAGATTTGGTCGGCCGTGCCGGCCGCACGGCGGTGACTGCCGGACTGTCCCGGCTCCGCGCCGACTGGCGTCTCGACTTCATTGCCGTGAACGCCGAGAACGCCGCTTCGGGTTTCGGCCTGACCCAGACGATCGCCGAGGAACTGTTCGCCGCCGGCGCCGACGTGATCACCTTGGGCGATCACGCCTTCGATCAGAAGGAGATGCTGGGCTTCATCGGGGACGAGCCGCGCATCCTGCGGCCGCTCAACTATGCCAGGAGCGCACCGGGCCGTGGGGCCGGGCTGTTTCCGGCAACCCGCGGTCGCAAGGTCTTCGTGGCGGTCGCGCTGGGGCGGGTGTTCATGAACCGGCCCTTCGATGACCCGTTCTCGGCGCTCGACGCCGCCCTGAAGACCGCGCCGCTCGGCGGCGGGGCGGATGCGGTGATCGTCGAGATCCATGCCGAGGCGACCTCCGAGAAGATGGGGGTCGGCCACTGGTGCGATGGCCGGGCGAGCCTGATCGTCGGCACGCACACCCATGTGCCGACGGCGGACGCGATGATCCTGCCCAGAGGCAGCGCCTACCAGACCGATGCCGGGATGTGCGGCGACTACGATTCCGTGATCGGCATGGACAAGATCGAGCCCATGAAGCGCTTCGTGACCGGCATGGGGACACAGCGTTTCGAGCCGGCCCTGGGGGAGCCGACGATCTGCGGCACCTATGTCGAAACCGACGACGCCACCGGCCTGGCGAAGCGGGTGATGCCCGTCAGGCTCGGCGGAAAGCTGGAGAATTCGCCGCTGCCGGTATGACCGGCCAGGTGCCCGCGCGCGGCGGATGGGGGATGGAGGCTCTTACGCCTTCTCCGGAAGTCGGCAGGCCTCCAGAGATGCGGCGAGCCCCTGCATCATCGCCCGCAGGTCCGAGCCTGCGGCCACCAGTTCAGCCCCTTCCGCGATCAGCTTCGCCGGTTCGCCGCCGGGCCAGGGGAAGGCGCCGGCGAGCTTGCCCGCACCATGGGCGATCCGGATCATCTCGCGACAGGCCTCCATGATCTTCGCGCTGTCCTTTACCGGGTCGAGCCCGCCATCAAGCGAGAAGTCCGAGGGGCCGAAGAACAGCATGTCGACCCCGTCGACCGATGCGATCTCGGCCGCCGCTGCCAGCCCCTTCGCGCTCTCGATCTGCAATGCCAGGATGCCTCGGTCATTCCACTCTCGGGCGTAGCCGGTATCCTGCCCGAACCGCGCGGCGCGGCTGACGGCCGGCGCGAGGCCGCGGGTGCCCCTGGGCGGAGTGAGGAAGTTGCGGACCGCCGCGGCGGCTTCCCCTGCGGAACTCGACGAACGGGATGATCACGCCCGCGGCACCGGCATCGAGCGCATGCTTTACCCGGCCGGCGCCCGCGTCGCCGAGGCGGACCAGTGCCGGCGTGCGGCTGAGGTCGAGCGCGCGGATCATGTCCGCAGCGGTCTCCGGCCCGATCTGGCCGTGCTCGGTGTCGATCACACAGAGTTCCGGCCCGACCCTGCCAGCGGCCTCGGCCACCATGGGCGAAGGGATATCGATCCAGAAGCAGCGGGACGGGACCCGGCCAGTGAGGGCGCGGAGCTTTTCGCGGGGGGTGGTGGTCATCGGGCTGCGCCTCAGAAATGCAATGCCCCAGGCTTGACCGGGGCCTCGCGGAGCAGCCTGCACCGCCTCGACGTGCCGGATCAAGTCCGGGACGACAGCGGCAGCGTCAGGCCGACAGCCGCTCCATGACCTCGTCCGACATCTCGAAATTGCCGGTGACGCTCTGCACGTCGTCGTCGTCCTCGAGCGCCGCGATGAGCTTCATCAGCGTGGCACCGGTGTGCTCGTCGACCTCGGTGTAGGTCTGCGGGCGCCAGACCAGCTTGGTCGAGTCGGCTTCGCCGAGGCTCGAACTCGAGCGCCGTCGAAACCTCGCTCAGGTCGCTGGCCGCACACCAGACCACATGGCCTTCCTCGTCGGACTCCACGTCCTCGGCCCCGGCGTCGATCGCCGCCAAGAGCACGGTCTCGGCATCGCCGACCTCGGGCAGATAGACCACCTGGCCCTTGCGGTCGAACATGAACGAGACAGCCCCGGTCTCGGCCAGGTTGCCGCCATGCTTGCCGAAGGTCGAGCGCACGTTCGAGGCCGTGCGGTTGCGGTTGTCGGTCATCGCCTCGACGATCACCGCGACGCCGCCGGGGCCGTAGCCCTCGTAGCGGATCTCCTCGTAGTTCTCCGCGTCACCGCCCTGCGACTTCTTGATCGCGCGGTCGATCACGTCCCTTGGCACCGAGCTGGCCTTGGCCTCCTTGACGGCCAGGCGCAGACGCGGGTTCTTGTCGGGGTCGGGGTCGCCCATCTTGGCGGCGACGGTGATTTCCTTCGCCAGCTTCGAGAACAGCTTCGAGCGCGCCGCGTCCTGGCGCCCCTTGCGATGCTGGATGTTGGCCCATTTGGAATGGCCGGCCATGGGTGACCCCTGCGATGGTTCAGAATGCGGCGGGGTTATAGGCGAGCGGGCAGGGGGCTTTCAAGCGGCAAGGCGGAGGTGCGGGCGCCGCAATCTCACTCCGGCATCTGGGCGGTGATCTTGATCGACGCGTACCAAGCGGCAAGGTCGTCGATATCCTCGTCGGTGAGATCCTTGGCCACGACGCTCATCATCTCGTGCTCGCGCTTGCCGGAACGGAAGGCCTTGAGCTGGGTCTCGAGATAGATCTGGCTCTCGCCCGCCAGATGCGGGGCGATCGGGATCTTCGCAATGCCGTCGATACCGTGGCAGGTCTTGCACTTCGCCGCTTTCTCCCTGCCGGCAGCCGCGTCTCCGGCGATCGCCGGACTGGCGGTGGCGAGGATGCCGAGGGCGACGGCGAGGAAGGCGAAGCGCATTGGTGTCTCCCGATTAATCGAAACCCTCCCCCTATCCACGGGGGAGGGCAATCTCAGTCTCACATATCCGGTCGGCCGGTCAGCGGGTGTAGGAGATCCGGTAGATCGCGCCCGCGAGATCGTCCGAGACCAGGATCGAGCCGTCGCGCAGCACCGCAACGTCGACCGGGCGGCCGAGATACTCGCCGTTCTCGTCGAGCCATCCCTCGGCGAAGACCTCGGTCTCGCCGACCGTACCGTCCTCGTTGACCGCGGTGAACATCACCCGCGCCCCGATCGGGTCGGTGCGGTTCCACGACCCATGCTGGGCCGAGAAGATGCCGCCCTGGTACTTCTTCGGGAACTGCTTGCCGCCGTAGAAGGTCATGCCCAGATCGGCCGCGTGAGCGTCCATCTCGACCTCGGGCATGACGATCCCCTCCGGCGGGGTCTCGTTGGCGAACTCCTTGGTCCGCACCGAGCCGCCGCCATACCACGGATGGCCGAACTGCTGGCCGGGTCCGGTGGCGCGGTTCAATTCGCCCGGCGGAATGTTGTCGCCCATGCCGTCGACCTGGTTGTCGGTGAACCACAGCTCGCCATTGGCCGGGTTGAAGTCCATGCCGACCGAGTTGCGCACGCCCCAAGCGTAGACCTCGCGCCCCGAACCGTCGAGGTTCGAGCGGATAATGCCGCCGATGCCGTGCTCGCGGTAGAGGTCGAGCTTGTCGGCTGGGGCCACGTTGAAGGGCTGGCCGAGGGTGATGTAGAGCTTGCCGTCAGGCCCGATCCGGCAGACCCGCGCGGTGTGGTTGTAGCTTTCTTCGTCGGGCGGGATCAGCGTGCCCTCGGCGAAGATCGGCACCGCGACCACGTCGGGGCTCTCGTAGAAGAACTCGGCCGCCGGGTAGTTGAGCACCCGGTTGCGCTCGGCGATGATCAGGAAGCCGTCGGGCGTGAAGCAGGGGCCGTTCGGGATCGACTTTTCCAGCGACGGCGCGAAGTTCTTGACCTCGTCCGCGACGCGGTCCTTGTCACGGTCGGTAACCGCCCAGACTTCGGTCTTGCGGGTACCAACGAAGGTCACGATGCCCTGGGGTCCGACTGCCATGTGGCGTGCGTCGGGAACCACCGCGTAAAGATCAATCTTGAAGCCGTCCGGCAGCTTGATCCGCTTCAGATTGGCGCGGATCGCGTCGGCGTTCGGCCCTTTCTGGTCGATCTCCGTGAAACCCTTGACCCCCGTGGTCTTGAAGGCGCCGAGCTTCTCGAGATTTCCGGCTGCAGTTGCGGTGCCGGCGACCGCAAGGGCGAGTACCGCCCCGATGGCAGTTCTGAGCATCTGAATTACCTCCCTTGGAATCGAGAGCCTCTGTCTCGTTGCCTCGGGAAACCTAGGACCAATCATGCTCGCTGTGAATTGGGAAAATGAGGGATTGGTAAGGTTTTCTGTCCGCATTGCGGAAAAGATTCATTCGGTCAGAAACTCCAGAACTGAGGGACCAGCAGCGCCGCGAGGATGCTGACGCCCAGATTCATGGGGATTCCAAGGCGCATGTAGTCGGTGAAGCGGTACCCGCCCGGGGCGTAGACCAGGGTATTGGTCTGGTAGCCGATCGGTGTGGCGAAGCTGGCCGACGCCGAGATCATCACCACGACCACGAAGGGCCGCGGATCGACGCCGAGCGCCTGCGCCAGCGAGATCGCCACCGGCGTCATCACGACGGCGACGGCGTTGTTCGAGACGAGCTCCGTCAGGCACGAGCCCATGACGAAGACCAGCCAGAGAACCAGCGGTGCGGGCAGGCCCATCAACCATGGTGACAGTGCATCGACAACGATCTGGACCGCGCCGGTATGTTCCAGCGCCTGGCCGATCGCCAGCATGGCGAAGATCAGCGCCAGGAGGCGGATCTCGACCATCGCGAAGGCTTCCTCGGCATCGATGCAGCGGGTGGCGAGAGCGGCGGCGACGCCGATCACCGCCAGGCCGGCGATCGGCATCAGTCCGGCGGCGCTGCCGATCACGACGAGCGCCAGGATCGCGAGGACGACCGGAGCGCGCTGGCGCCGATAGGGGCGGTCAGATGGCTGGGTGAGCTCCACGAGTCCCTGCTCCTCGGCCAGCCGGTGGATATCCTCGGCATCGCCCTCGAGCAGAAGCGTGTCGCCGACCTGGACACGGATCTCGTCCAGCACCGCGCCGACGCGCTCGTCGCGGCGGTGCACCGCCAGGGGATACACACCGTAGCGCCGGCGAAGCCGGAGGTCCCCGAGGAAGCGGCCGATCATACGGCAGTCCGGCGTGATCAGCGCCTCGACGGTCACTGTCGACTTCTGGCCGACCGCGTCGATCTGGCCGGTCATCGACATCTCGCTGTTTTCGCGCAGCGACAGCAACTCGCCGACCGCAGTCCGGATCACCACCCGGTCACCGGCGGCGAGAACGACGCCATCCATTCGTCGGCGCAGGGACAGGTCGCCGCGGATCACGTCGATCACGGTCATGTCCTCACGGGCGAAGTGATCGACCTCCTGGACCTGCCGCCCGACGAGACCTGATCCTTCGGGGATCACGACCTCGGTGAAGAATTTCATCTTGCGCCGGCCAGTGAGGAAATCGACCAGCGCCTTGCGAACAGGCAGAAAACGCGGTGCCGCGACCGCCATGAAAAGGACCGCGGCCGCCAGGATCACAAGCGCGACCGGGGTGATCTCGAAGAGCCTGAACGGCTCCATCCCATGGGTGCGCGCAATGCCGTCGACCAGCAGGTTGGTCGAGGTGCCGATGAGGGTGCACATGCCACCGAGGATAGCGATGTAGGAGAGCGGGATCAGCAGCATCGAGGCGGGGACGTGCAGCACCTTTCCGAGCCGCACCACCACCGGCATCATCATCACGACCACCGGCGTGTTGTTCATGAAGGCCGAAGCGAAGGCCGTCAGCCCGGCAAAGCCTGCCATCACCCGGCGCGGGCGATCCTCGATCCGGGCGGAGAGATGGCGGGTAAAGGCGTCGAGCGCGCCGGTCCGGACCAGGGCGCCGGACAGAATGAACATCGCGCCGATGGTGATCGGGGCCGGGTTCGAAAATACCCTGAGCATGTCGTCGACCGGCAGAATGCCTGTCGCCAGCAACAGCGCCGCTCCGCAGATCGCCACCACTTCGGGCGGATAGGCTTCCCGGATGAAGGCCGCGAACATCGCGACGACAACCGCGAGGGTGAAGATGGCTGGCCAGACTTCGGGAGCGAGCAGCGGCATGGGCAAGGGTCCCGTACAAGGATCCGGTGCATCTCCGGGCGGCAGCCGCCGGGGCTCCGATCGTTTCAGCTTTAGGTGGATTGCGCAATGCGCTGTTCGCCAGGCCTACATGCCAGCTTGCCGTTTGAGGCCGGGAGCCGTAGTTTTCAGGTCATCGAAATGATGGGGAATCTGGCCATGATCCGAATTTTTGTTCTTTCGGCTGTCGTGCTTGCCGCCGCCGGTTTTGCTATTGCTGAAGCGGCCGATGCGCGGAACGGCGCGACGCTCGCGGAGGACTGCGTTGCCTGCCACGGCCCGGCCGGCGTTTCGGTCAGTGGCGATATTCCCAATCTCGCCGCGCAGAAGGAGGATTACCTCGGCAGCCAGCTCAAGGCCTTCCGGGACGGCAAGCGGACCAACGCGCTGATGAATGCGGTTGCGGCCGGGCTGGACGACGACGCGATCGCCGACCTGGCCGCGCACTTCGCCGGCTTGCCGGGCGCGACGCCGGGCGAGGCCGGGCCGGCGCTTGCGGGTCTCGACGGTACCCGGCTGCGCTTCCCGTCGAGCTTCTCGCGGACCTACAAGATGTATCACAAGATCGACTTCCCGGACAAAAAGCAGGTCCGTCACTACTGGGCTGACGCCGGCGCCGTCGAGGCGGCGAAGGCGGGAAAGGCGATGCCGTCGGGCACGATGTTGCTGGTCGAGGTCTACAACGCCAAGCTGGGAGCGGACGGCGAGCCGGTAAAGGGCGCAGACGGGCATTTCGAGGCCGGCGACCTGGCGTTCTACACCGCGATGCAGAAACTGCTGCGGGGCGGCAACGGTGTGCCCGAGCTCTACGCCAATGACGATTGGCGCTATGCGGTCTTCGAGGCCAACGGCAGCCGCAAGCCGACCAACGAGGCGAAGTGTCTCGCCTGCCACAAGCCGCGGGCGGAGCAGGACTATCTCTTCACCAACGAGGAACTCGCGAAAGCGAACTGAGGTTTTCCGGCTTCGGGCGGATCGGCCTGGCAGGGCGCCCGGCCGGTCCCTCCGTTCTCGTCAGGTGATCGAACTTTCGACTTCCGAAGTGTCGATGCCGAGCCGCTCGAGCCCCTCTTCCAGGTAGTCGCCGAGGAGAGGCGAGCCGAGCAGGTAGCGCGCCGTGCCTTTGCCCTGCTGTTCGCGCGCGTCCTCGATCAGGCCCGGAAACTCGGACGCATCGCCATCGTCCCGCCCGAGCCAGAAGAGCGCGACGAGTTCGGCCTTTTGCTGCTCATCGAGGTCGCTGATCCAGCTTGTGAGTTCGTCGATCGTCGGATCGTCGGAGCGGTCTTCCAGCACGCCCATCGGGTCGTCGGTGTCGAAGTCGGTGTCGCCGCCCGTGTTCACGTCTTTGACGTCGAACTCGCGCGCCTTCAGGATGATCCAGGCGACGGTGGTCAGAGGGATGGTCAGCATGCTCGGCCTCGCGCGATCGGTCAGGGCGCCATTGAACGGCCGGCGCCGCCCAGCCGCTTTGATCTGGCGCAAGACGATTCCGGATCGGCACATGTCGCTCGGACGATGGTGGGGGGACCGCGTTTCAGGCAGGTTGCGGGAATGCGAGGCATCGGCAAACATCCCTGCGACCCGCGGGACCTGATCCACGAGGCCTTCCGGATCGACGGGATCGGTCCGGAATCCTGCCGGGCGATCTTCTTCGACTGGGCGATGGGGCTCGATTCCGGCATCGACGTGGTGGGCGCCGCCAAGACGCTCCACGACGAGCTGGGGAGCCTTCACCCGGCGCATCCGATGACGGCGCTGCTGGCGGAGGCGGCGACCGGACTGACGCCTGCCCGCGGCCGAAGCGGGCGGCGCAGGCAACGCAGCTAGCCCTTCAGTTCACCGGCGACCGGCGTCCGGAAGAACCGCTCGGTCTCGGCGCGGTCCCAACCATGCGCAGCGGCGAGCGCCAGGGCGACTTGCAGCTTGGCCTGGGCGGCAGCCGGGGTCATGTCGGCGATGGCGATCGCGCCGCACTCTGCGAGCCAGTGCCCGGCGCCGTAGGTCGAGGGGTCGACCGGGCCACGCGGCACCTGGGTTCCGGCGGCGATGAGAACTCCGGCCTCATGCGCGGAGCGCAGCAGTGGCGCGAGTCTCAGGCGGCCTGGAAAATTCCCGATTCCGTAGCCACTCAAATAGATTGCTCCTAGATTCTCGCCCATCCCTTCTAGGAAACACCGGACCCAGCGCTCGAGCAGGCCGGGGTCAGCCGGACCTGGCGTCAACGTAATCACGGCCTTCTTGCCAAGATGCGGCGCCAGACGGTCGAGCTGGGCGGCCAGATCGGCCGGGTCGGCGGCCGGAAGGGCCGGGCAGGGCGCGCCGCCGTTCGGATAGCCGAAAGCGCGGTCATCGACGGTCGAGAGCTTCATCACCCGGGTGCCCCTGAGCGTGATGCCGCCGAACGCGACCATCACCTCGCAGCGCCCGGTAGCGTATGCGCCGAGCGCCGAGCGAAGGTTGTCGAGCGCATCCGTCCCCGGCCGCAGTCCGTCGCCCTCGAAAAGTGGCCGCTGGGCGCCGGTGAGCACAACCGGCCTCGCGAACCGGGCCTCGGGCGCGCCGGCAGCATCGTAGAGCGTCAGCAGGAACGCCAGCGCCGAAGCGGTCCAGGCCATGGTGTCGGTACCGTGCAGCAGCAACACCGCCTGTTCCTCGCGGGCGGCGAGGAGCTGGCGGGCAAGGTGCAGCCAGTCCGCGGGCGCCATTTCGCTCGAGTTCGAGCGGCGGTTCGAGCCACTGCCAGTCCACGGCCGCCACATCGGCGAGACGGGGGCCGGCGTGGCGCGCCCAAAGGGCCTGGAACTCGGCTACCGGCAGCGGCGCCAGCGGTTCCCCGGCGCAGCCGATGGTACCGCCGGCATAGATCAGTGCGAGCCTCATCTCGCCAGGGCCGCCAGCACACGCGCCCAGCTTCGCGCTCCCTTGGTGAAGCTGGTCAGTTCGTACTTCTCGTTCGGGCTGTGGATCCGGTCGTCATCGAGCCCGAATCCGATCAGAAGCGAGTCCATGCCGAGGATACGCCGGAAGTCGCCGACCACCGGGATCGAGCCGCCGCAGCCGATGAACGCGGCCTCGGTGTTCCACTCGTCGCTCAGCGCCCGGCGGGCCTTGCCGAAGGCCGGGTCGTCCAGTGGCATGACCGTGGCCGGACCCCCGCCGCGGGCCACGAATCCGGCCCGGCAGTCGGCAGGCAGCCGGTCGGTCACGAATTTTCGGAACGCGGCGCGGATCGCTTCCGGGTCCTGGGTGCCGACCAGCCGGAAGCTGACCTTGGCGTGGGCCTCAGCCGGGATCACGGTCTTGAAACCGGCGCCGGTGTAGCCGCCCCAGATGCCGTTGACCTCGGCGGTCGGCCGCGACCAGATCTGCTCGAGGGTCGAACGCCCGGTCTCGCCCGCCGGGATGCCGAGCCCGACGCCGCCGAGGAATTCCTCGGTGGCGAAGCCGAGTCCCTCCCACTGTGCCTTCAGGTCGGCCGGCAGTTCCGGCACCCCGTCATAGAAGCCGGGGATTTCGATCCGGCCGCTCGGATCGCGCATCTCGGCCAGGATCCGCACCAGCAGGTGAATCGGATTCGCCGCCGCGGCACCATACATGCCGGAGTGGAGATCACGGTCGGCGGCGTGGATCGTCACCTGGTCAGCCAGGTTGCCGCGCAGCATGGTGGTGATCGCGGGGGTGGTGGCGTTCCACATGCCGGTGTCGCAGACCAGGGCAAGGTCGGCGGTCAACTCGGCCTTGTGGGCGTTCATGAAGGGCGGCAGGCTCGCGCCGCCGGACTCCTCCTCGCCTTCGAGCAGGATCGAGACCTTGCATGGCAGCCGTCCATGCGCCCGCTTGAAGGCGCGGCAGGCCTCGACGAAGGTCATGAGCTGGCCCTTGTCGTCCGCCGCGCCGCGCGCGGATATGAAGCGCGAGCCGTCGGGCCGGGTCACGATCCGCGGATCGAAGGGATCGCGCTCCCAGAGATCGAGCGGATCGACCGGCTGGACATCGTAGTGGCCGTAGAACAGGTAATGCGGGCCATCGGCGGAGAGATCATGGGCCACCACCATCGGGTGCCCGGCGGTCGGAGCGACGCGGGCGTCGAAGCCGATCCCGGACAGATCCTCCGCCAACCATCCGGCCGCCTTGCCGCACTCGGCCGCGAAGGCGGGATCGGTCGAGATGGACTTGAACCGCAAGAGCTCGAACAGACGCGCGACGGCGGCGTCCTGGTCGGCGTCGAGACGGGCGAGAACGGGGGCGAGGTCGGTCATCGGGAGTCCTTTCCGGCGGGGCGCGGTTCGTTAGAGACCATCGGTCGCCATGCGCGCAATCCCCCTCGTCAGACTCGCCCTTCGAGACCGGCAGCCTCGGCCTCGCTGGCGGCGGGGATCCGCATCTCGAAGGTGTCGCGGATGACCGTGTAGTCGAAATAGCCCATGCGCGCGATCGGCTGGATGCGGGCGATGTCGAGCTTGCCGTCCGCCCGGATCACATCGTCGAGGATGTGGATGCGGGCGACCCGGCCGATCACCAGATCCACCGTCCCGATCTGGGAATTGCCGGGCAGGCGGACGGTCTGGAGATACTCGCACTCGAAGTGGCAGGGGCTCTCTGCAACCCGCGGGCCCGGGGCCTCGATGCAGGCTGCCTTGGTGACGCCGGCATGCTCGAACTCGTCGGCCTCCGGCGGCAACGCCATGGCGGAGAGGTTTACCGCCTCGCGCAACTCCCACGTTGCCATGTTCCAGACGAACCAGCCGGTGGCTTCGGCATTCTCGACCGTGTCCTTGCGGCCTCCAAGGGTCGACTGGTTGGCGGCGAACATCACCATCGGAGGATCGAAGGTCAGGTTCTGCCACTGGGAGTACGGGGCGAGGTTCGCGACGCCGGCCGGCGAGACAGTCGAAAGCCAGCCGATCGGGCGCGGGACCGTGCAACTCTTGAACGGATCAAAGGGCAGGGGGCAGCGACCAGTGCGCGGATCGTAGTGCATCGGTCAATCCCGCCCGATCCAGCCACCGCCGAGCACACGGGTGCCGCCGGGGGCATAGAAGACGCAGGCCTGGCCCGGCGCGACGCCTTCCTCCGGAGAAGCCAGTTCGACGTCGGCCCGGCCATCGCCCAGCGGGCGGATGCGGGCGGATGTGGGCGGTCGGGTCGAGCGGACCTTGACATCCGCCTTCCAGCCGTCGACCGGCGCCGCGTCAAACTCCGCGTCGCCGATCCAGTTGATCCCGGAGACAGGCACCCGCCGGGTTCCCAGCGCCTCGCGCGGGCCGACGATGACATGGCGCGAGACCGGGTCGAGCCGGATGACAAACAATGGCTTGCCGCCGCCGATACCAATTCCCCTGCGCTGGCCGATGGTGTAGTGGATCACGCCCTCGTGGCGGCCGAGCACGGTACCGTCGAGATGCACGATGTCGCCCGGCTCGGCGGCGCCCGGGCGGAGCTTCTCGATCACCGCGGCATAGTTGCCGCCAGGCACGAAGCAGATGTCCTGGCTGTCCGGCTTCTCGGCAACGGACAAGCCAAATTCAGATGCAATCGCACGCGTTTCCGCCTTTGACTTCAAGTGCCCGAGTGGGAAGCGCAGATAGTCGAGCTGTGCCCGTGTAGTGGTGAACAGGAAATAGGACTGGTCGCGCCCCTGGTCCTCGGCTCGGTGCAGCTCGGGCCCCGCCAGCCCGTTCTCGCGGCGGATGTAGTGGCCGGTGGCGAGGCAATCCGCGCCGAGCTCCCGCGCCGTCGCCATCAGGTCCCGGAACTTCACCCGCTCGTTGCAGCGGATGCAGGGTATCGGCGTGGCGCCGGCGAGATACTGGTCGGCGAACTCCTCGACCACCTCCTCGCGGAACCGGCTCTCGTAGTCGAGCACGTAGTGCGGGAAACCCATCTCCGCCGCGACTCGGCGCGCGTCGTGGATGTCGCGACCAGCACAGCAGGCGCCCTTGCGCGCCAACGCCGCGCCGTGGTCGTAGAGCTGCAAGGTGATGCCGACCACGTCGTAGCCCTCGCGCTTCAGCCGCGCGGCCACGACCGAGCTGTCGACGCCGCCCGACATGGCGACGACGACGCGCGTGTCCGCGACGGGCTTCGGGACGCCGAGTGAGTTGAGCTGGCTCATGGCGGCCCTGTTACCCTGATTCTTGGCGTGGAGGAAAGGGCACGGGCGTGGCGGGATGCCTTCATTCCTCTTTAATGCCAGAGGCATATGGTCGTACCCATAGGCGAACGATGAACGGAGGATCATGGAAGACGGTAGACGTGGTTCCCATGTCATTGGCCCGGATGGAGAAAGACTGACCAGGGCCGATCTCCCTTCGCCGGGCGTCCGGCGTTGGGTCCCGCGGCGCAAGGCGCGCGTCGTGGCAGCCGTCGAAGGCGGCCTGATCAGCCAGGAAGAAGCCTGCGCCCGCTATTCCCTCAGCGCCGAAGAACTCGATGACTGGAAGGCGGGCCTGACCCGGTACGGACTCCGCGGTCTTTGTGTCACAAGGATCAACGAGCGGCGCGAAACTTCAGAATGAGGTTTCGCGACACCGCGAGTCCGGTAACACTCCGTTTACCACTTTGATATTAACATTTGAGGGAGCCAAGTTCCGGGGACTGTGCGGGGACCATATGCGTATTTTGCTGATCGAGGACGATCTCTCCACCGCCGAGAGCATCGAGCGGATCCTCAGGAAGGCCGATCTCAACACCTACGTCACGGACTCGGGCGAGGAGGGTATCGAGCTTGCGAAGCTCTATGACTACGACCTCATCCTCCTCGATCTCAGCCTGCCGGACATCAACGGCTACGACGTGCTGCGCAAGCTGCGGATGTCGCGGATCGATACGCCGATCCTGATCCTGACCGGGCTTGACGGCGCGGAAAGCAAGGTTCGGGGCTTCGGCGCCGGGGCCGACGACTATCTGACCAAACCGTTCAATCGAGACGAACTGATCGCCCGCATCCACGCGATCGTCCGGCGATCGAAGGGTCACGCACAGTCGGTGATCAGGACCGGGAAGGTTGCGGTCAATCTCGACGCCAAGACGGTCGAGGTCGACGGCCAGCCGGTGCACCTGACCGGCAAGGAATACCAGATGCTCGAGCTCTTGTCGCTCCGGAAGGGCTCGACCCTGACCAAGGAGATGTTCCTGAACCATCTCTATGGCGGGATGGACGAACCCGAGGTCAAGATCATCGACGTCTTCATTTGCAAGCTGCGCAAGAAGCTCGCCTCGGCAACCGAAGGCGCGAACTACATCGAGACCGTCTGGGGCCGCGGCTATGTGCTCCGCGATCCGCCGGCGCAACAGGGCGTCAGCGTGATGGCCTGACCCGAGGCCGCGCTGGGAAGCATATCTGCCGGAAATGCAAAACCCCGCGCGGCTCGCGCGGGGTTTCCCAATTCCTGCATCTCGAGCGGAGAATTTTACCCGCTGGCCGTCTCGCCCGACTGAGGCAGAGACGAGCCGGTCAGGGTCTTGCTGCGGGCCGCGTTCCGACTGGCGCCCGCGTCGCCCAGCGGATCCTCCTGGCGCTGCACCGAGCCCTCGAAATGGGCACCCAACTCGATCGCGATGGTCTTGTGGACGATGTCCCCTTCGACCCGCGCGGTCGAGGTCAGCCGGATCTTGATGCCGCGCAGGCGGCCGACCACCCGGCCGTTCACGACGACATCGTCGGCGGCGATCTCACCCTTGATCGTCGCGCTTTCGCCGACGGTCAGCAGATGCGCGCGCACATCGCCCTCGACGGTCCCTTCGATCTGGATGTCACCGGAGGTGATGACATTGCCCTTGATCGTCAGGTCGCTTGAGATGAGGGAAGGCGACGGCTTCGGCTTTGCCTGAAAGCTGCCGCTCGGCGCGGTGCTGTTTTCGTTCATGGTTCCTGAGCTCGAGGGTTTTGCTGCCGGCACCGCGGGCTTGTCCTTGTCGGAGCCCGGAGTGGATTCGGCGATCTTCGGTTTAGAGAACATCCCTGGCGGCCTCTATGAACTTGACTGGGTTGACGGGCTCGTCATCGATCCTGACCTCATAATGCAGATGGGTGCCGGTGCTCCGGCCCGTGCTCCCCATATCCGCAATGCGATCTCCGCGGCTCACGCGCTGCCCCACCTTCACGCGCGCGCGGCTCAAGTGAGCATAAACCGTTTCAAACCCGAACGCATGCCTAATCTTCACCATGATGCCATAGCCGTGCTGGCGGCCGGCGAATGTCACGATCCCGTCGGCGGTCGTGTAGATCGCCGTGCCGCGCGGCGCCGCGATGTCGAGCCCCGCATGCATCGCCTTCCCGCGGCCCTTCGGATCCGCCCTGACGCCAAAGCCGCTGGTCCGCCGCCCGCCATAGACGGGCTCGCCAAACGGCAGACGCTCGGCCGCAAAGCGCATCAGGTTCACCGCCTCGAGATCCTTCATCAGAGCCGCGACCCGCACATCGCCGGCGGCCGTGTCGGTCGAGCTGTCGCTGTCCGAGCCGGCCGGCAGCGGCTCGAACGGGCCGCCCTCGCCGGTATAGTCGCGCCGCGCCTGCGACATGATCCGATCGACATCCAGATTGCTGCGATCGAAGATCGTCGCCAGACCATCGAAGCTGATCCGCGCCGCCTCCTCGAGCTGCGCCAGCAACCGCTCCTGCCGGTCCTGCCACTGAATCAGCTCTCCGCCAAGGCGGGTCACCTCGCCGTCGAGTCGCGACAGGTCAGTGCTCGCGCGGTCGCGCTCGGCGATCACTCGGTCCATGGCGCCGGTGAAGTTTTCCAGTGCGTCCTCGATATTCGCCTCCGAGGTCCGGGCCTGCGCAAGTGAGTCGCGCATTCCGGCGAGCTCGGAGTCAAGCGCGGCGATCCGCGCCATGTCCTCGCGTCGGGCATTGACCAGGCCCTCGAACTCGCCCCGAAGCACATCAAGCTCGGCTTCCGCGGCCTGCAGGCGGTTGGCGGTCTCGACAAGCCTGGCCTGCTTGTCGCTCAATCGCTCGGTCACGGCGTCACGGCGCAGGTTGGCCTGCTGGAGCTGCTCCTCGATGTTGCGCTGGCGGTTGTCGGACGCCGCGAGACGCGCCTCGTAGGCTTCGCGCATGGTTTCGAGCCGGGTCTGTTCGGAGTGGCCGTCCAGAGCGCGCGATACATAGGCATGCGTGGTAAAGCCGGTCCACCCGAGGAGGGCCGCAATGGCAAGCGCACTGACGAGCTGCGGTTTCGATCCGACGGAAAGATAGCGCGTCTTCTTGTCCGTACGGATATATATCCTGCGTTGCGGAAGGGCCGTATCGATGGCGCGGCTCAGCAACCACGAGGATTTGACTGGCATGAGTGTCCCTCTTGCTCGGTGCCAAGGCGCAGCGCTCGCATGATTTTTTTCAACTGCGCCCTTTAGGCAACGCTATACGGAAATCGGTTGCGCCGCGCAACGCCTTTCGCCGCGACAGGGTGATCTCGCCGCAAGTTTTTCAGCGTGTAGAAATAGGCCAGTACTCAGGCTCTAGTTGACAATTGTTCAGAATCAGTAACCTGGCTCGCACTATCTGAGATTGCGCAAGACGGATCGTGACCGAGGTGTCACAAGTTCAAACTGTCCGGACTGCCGCCAGAACTTCGGCGACGTGACCCGGTATTTTGACCTTTCGCCAGCATTTTCGAAGCACTCCCTCGCGGTCGATCAGAAAGGTCGAGCGATCGATGCCCATGTATTTGCGGCCGTACACGGATTTCTCGGTCCAGGTCCCGTAGCGCTCGCAGAGGTCGCTGCCGGCATCCGATACCAGCGTGACGTCCAGCCCATGCTTGGCGACGAAGAGGTCATGCTTGGCGACCGGGTCCTTCGACACCCCGATGACCACGGCGCCGGCGGCTGTGAACGCCGCCGCATCGGCGGTGAAGTCGAGCGCTTCGCGGGTGCAGCCCGAAGTATCGTCCTTGGGATAGAAATAAAGCACCACGATCCGTCCGCGCAGGTCATCCAGAGCCACCGTTCGGCCGCCATTGGCCGGAAGCTTGAACGTCGGCGCAGGGGCGCCGATCGCAGGGTCGGTCTCGTCTGACATCGGCGATCACCTCCTGTTGTGCGGGCGGGGGACCGCCAGCCTTGAAACGGAACCGGGCGTGGGCCAATCTACTTCGAAGAGCCCCGCTCGCAAGAGCAGACCCGCCGAATGGGGCGGCGGGAGCGGGGCCGGTGCCCGTCGGACCGGCGACGACGGGGCAGCGAGGGCGGATGGCGTTCAGAAAGCGAACACGACAAGGCGGGGCGGCGCAGCTCGCGGCGCTGCCCGGAGAGGTGCTGTTCTCGGTCATCCACTACTTCGTCCGCATCACCTTCGGCGCCGTCACGATCGCCGCCGTCGTCGCCGGGCTGCTGTATCTGCGCCTGGCGCAGGGTCCGATCCATCTGCCATGGGTTGCCAGCGCCGCGACACGCCTCGTCAACAGGGACGCCGAGCTGGTCAAGGTGGATGTCGGCGACGTGATCCTCACACTGGGCGGCGCCGGGAATCCGTCGGGCATCCAGTTCGTTGACGTGGCGATCGCCGACCGGTCGGGAACACCGCTTTTCGCGATCCCGCGGCTGGCTGCCAATTTCTACAGCGCCGATCTGATTGCCGGAAAGATCCGCCCGACCCGGATCACGTTGATTCAGCCGGAAGCCAAGCTCGAGCGGCTGGCTGATGGCCGGTTCCGTGTCGGGCTGGGCCCGGTCGCCGAAGATGACGATATAACCGCGGTGACGAACTCCTCCTTCGTGAATGGCGGAACGCCGCAGGCCGAGGCAATCAGCCGTTTGCTCGACGGCCTGTCCGGGGATGCCGAGATCCTGCCGGAGCTGTCTAGGCTGCGCCGGATCAGCATCATCGACGCGGACCTTACCTTTATCAACGAGACCGCCGGGCGGCGCTGGCACACCAGGCAGGCCGACCTGACGGTTCAGCGGCTCGATTCCGGATTGACCGCCCGGCTCGCAATCGGGCTCTCGGACGGCTCGGTCGCGGGTGCGCAGGTCTCGGTCGACGCGGTGCGCCAGCGCGGCCGCGGCGGGGCGGCCGACGTCGCGGTCCGGTTCCTCAACCTGCGGCCCGAGCACCTGGCCGAACAGATCGACGCGATGCAGTGGCTGAGGTTGTTCGATGCGCCGATCGACGGCGGCATGACGCTGACCATCCATCCGGACGGGGTGGTGGAAAACCTGGAAGGCCGGATTGCCTCGGGCCCCGGGCGGCTGCTCGCGGGGGAAGCGTCCGGCCGACCATTCGAAAGGGCAGAGCTCGAGTTTGCCTATCAGCCCGAGCTCAGAAGGATGCAGGTGCCGCGGCTGTCGCTTGCCTCAAAGGCCGCAGAGACCCAGATGTCCGGTTTTGTCGATCTGGGCTTCGATGCCGCAGGGACTCTGACAGGCATGGCGGCACAGCTCGAAGTCGACCGTCTGCACATCACAGTCCCGCAGGTATTCGCTGAGCCCCTGCATTTCGATGGCGGGCAGGTGGTCGCCCGGCTCACGCTGGAGCCGATGCGGATTGAATTGGCCGAGGCAAACCTGCGCAACGGGCCGCTGGTGTTCGATGTAAGCGGCCGGGCTTGGGTCGAGCCGGATGGCTGGCGCACCGAGCTGCGGGCCAGCGGCCGGCATCTCACCGCTGCACAACTCGTGCAGCACTGGCCACTCGCTGCCGCGAAGGGCGCGCGGGAGTGGGTGCAGAAGAACATCCGGGGCGGCGATATCGACGAGGCCGTCGCACTGATGCGCTTCGGCGGCGGAGAGCCGGCGCTGAATCTCGACTTCGCGTTCTCGGAGATCGAGTCCAGCTATCTGCGTGAGATGACGCCGATCCGGCACGGGCACGGGCGAGGCAGCCTGACCCTGGATACCTTCGATCTCGCGGTCGATACGGGGGATGTCGAGCCGCTGGCCGGCGCGCCGCTACGGATCGACGGCTCCGTGGTTCACCTATCGAACTTCCAGGGCAAACCGACACTCTCGGATATCTTCCTCAGGGTGTCCGGGCGAAGCGACGGCGTCCTGGCACTGATCGACGAGGCGCCGCTCGGATTCACCACCAAGCTCGGCCTCGATCCGGCGACCGTCGGCGGTACGGCGGTCGTGACAACCCGGCTCGCGTTTCCACTTCTGAAGAACCTGAAGATGACGGATGTCGCGGTCTCGTCCGCCGCCGACCTCACCGATCTCCGTCTGCCGTTCCGGCTGCGGGGCAGCGGACCGGTCGAAATTCGGGGAAAGAACGTCTCGCTGCACGCGACAACCGAGGCGATGCAGCTCTCAGGGCCACTGACCGCTGACGGTGTCGGCATCGAGCTGGACTGGTCCGAGCATTACGGACGCGGGCGCGATCATCGGGATATCAGGATCGATGGCGGGGTGACGCCGGCCCTGCTGGCTTCGCTGGGTATCGAAATCGATGGATTCAATGATGGCAGGTTGCCGCTGAAGCTGGAACTGACCCAGAAAGGCAGCGATGCGTTTGATTTCACGCTGTCGGGCGATGTGGGCCCGGCCCGGATCGCTATCGCCAGCTTGGGCTGGGAGAAATCCGAGGGCGCCGCCGGCCGGATCGAGGCTGCCGGTAGCCTGGACGGCGGGGTCAAGCTCTCGAAATTCGCTCTCGAGACCGACGAACTCGGCGCCTCGGGAACGATGGAACTTGATCCCGAGGGCAAGATCAACACGGCGAAATTCGATCGCATCCGGTATCGGGACTTCGCCGACATCTCGGCCAGCCTCACGACCGGTGCCGGCGGCGGCCAGTCGGCGAAGATCGGCGGCCGGAGACTGGATCTCGCTCTGCTCGATACGCTTCCCGAGGCGGGGAAGGGCGGCTCGGAGACTGATGCCGCCGATGCCCGCGAGCCATTGCAGATCGAGTTCCGGGTCGAAGAGATGGTGCTGCGGCCGGAGCTCGTCGCACGACCCGCCACCGGAACCTTCGCGCGTGCCGCCGACGGCACGCTTGCGGTCCATCTCGGCGGTCAGGCCGGGGGATCGGTGCCTTTTGTCGTCGATTTTCGCCAGGCAACCGGCCAACCGGGTGACCTCGTTCTGAATTCGGCGGATGCGGGCGGACTGCTTCGTGCGACCGGGCTGTTCGCCGGGGCGCAAGGCGGCCGGCTGGATCTGAACGCGCAGGTCGCGCATGGCGACGGGCTGGCACTTTCCGGAATCGCGCGCATCACCGATGTGACGGTGCGCGAGGCCACCACCTTCTCGACCATTCTCGATGAGGGCGGCGTCAGCCGGGCAGCGGACGCTGCTCAGTCCGGTGGGCTCCAATTTGGCAAGGTCAAGGTGCCGTTTGGCTTCCGTGACGGGATCCTGACTTTCGACAACGCCACCGCCAAGGGAAACCTTCTGGCGGTCACCCTCCAGGGAACCGTCGACCAGAACACCGACGACGTCGATCTTGCCGGAGTGATTTCGCCGGCTTATGGCCTGACCGGCGTGCTCGACAACATCCCGGTGCTTGGCAAGGTTCTGTCCGGAGGGCAGGGGGAGGGGATACTCGCCATGACCTTCGCCGTCAAAGGCCCGAGGGAGGATCCGAAATTCACGGTCAACCCGCTCTCGCTGCTGACCCCAGGGATCCTGCGCAAGCTTTTTTCAGGTCGAACCAACCCGCCGGACGAGCGCTTCCTCGAGCAGCTGAAGCGCGATATCGACTAACCGCCTTACCTGAACCCGAGCCGGAGCCTTACCTCGGCTGCGGTGCAACCGGCCTCACGCAATTTCGCGAGTGCGTGCGCGTGATCGCGCTTGGCGAGGCGTCCGCCTGCGGCATCCCGGATCAGCGAATGATGGCGGTAGACGGGGACCGGCAGGCGCAGCAACGCCTGCAGCACCCGGTGGATCGGCGTCACCGGAAGGAGGTCACAACCCCGCGTCACGCAGGTCACGCCCTGGAAGGCGTCGTCGACCACCACCGCAAGGTGGTAGGCGGGCACGCCGTCCTTCCGCGCCAGCACCACATCTCCTGTCCTTTCGATCAATGCCGTCGCATCCAGGCGAATGTCGCCGAGCTCGCCATCCGACCCGTCGCCGTTCTCCGTGAAGGAGAGCTGCGACACTGCCGCAGGTCCACCGAGCAGTTCGATCGCCCTGGCCATGTCGAGCCGGATTGCGGCCTGACCGATTCCGCGGACGGCGCGGCCGCGGCAGGTGCCGGGATAGACCGGGCCATCCGGACCGTCCGGCGCGCCGCCTTCCTGCGGCGCGGCGATCGCCTCGGCAATGTCGCGGCGGGTGCAGGAGCAGGCATAGGTCGCACCCATGGCGCCGAGGCGCTCCATCGCCTGACGATATGCCGCAAGCCGGGTCGACTGGAAAAGTACCGGGAGCTCCCAGCTGATCCCGAGCCAGGCGAGGTCCGCGTAGATGCCTTCGACGAAGTGCGGGCGCACCCGGCTGGTATCGAGATCCTCCATCCGGAGCAGAAACCGCCCACCGGCCGCCTGTGCCGCGCGATATCCGAGAAGCGCGGAATACGCATGGCCAAGATGCAGCTCGCCGGTGGGGCTTGGCGCGAAGCGCTCGGTCGGCGGGGACGGTTCTGTCGGCACGCGTTTCACCTCCAGCGCCGTTCTCAGCGGTGCGGCTGGCGGTGTCAAACCAGTATGTCCGCGAGAGCGACATGTTGCGCCGCACAATCTTTGGGTCTATAGATCTCGCAAATGCAGCATCGCGAGGACCGAGGCATGATTGCAAGGACGAATGAATATGTCGAAGGCTGGACGGCGCCCGCTGCCGCCGCTTTCGAATTCTGGGTGAGCTTCTTTCCGGCGGCGCCGATGTTCGGTGTCGAGTGGCGGTTCGCGGATCTGGCGGGGAGCTTTTCGCCCTGGACCGGACCGATCGCCGGCAAGGTGAAGAAGCCGTCCGCCGCCACGCCGAACGGCAAACCCGCACGGAAGCCGGGCCAGGCGGAAGCGCGGCATTCCGAGGCGAAGGAAGCCATCGGCAAGAAGGCGCCCGCCGCACGCGCAGGCAACAGGCAGGCGGCGCCGAAGCTGGTGGCCGTGAAATCCATGACGCAATCGAGACCCGTGCCGCAGGTGACCGCAAAGGCGCCGGCGAAAGCCGACGACCTGAAGCTGATCAAGGGGATCGGCGCCGGGCTGGAGAAGCAGCTCAATGCGCTCGGCATCCGGAACTTCGCTCAGATCGCCGCGCTGTCCGACAAGGAGCTTACGGCGCTCGACGATAAGCTGACGACCATCAAGGGCCGCTGCTTTCGCGACAACTGGGTGGGGCAGGCCAAGACCCTGGCCGCCTGACCACCGTCGCATCGCTGACTTCAACGCCCGGCCAGGTGCCGGGCGTTTTCGTTTCGGATCTTCAGCCCGCAGCCGCGACGATGGCCGAGAAGTCGGTCGCCTTGAGGCTCGCGCCGCCTACCAGCCCGCCATCGACATTGGAGGCGCCGAAAATCTCGGCGGCATTGCCGGGCTTGACCGAGCCGCCATAGAGCAGCAGCACGCCATTCCCGGTGTCCGCTCCGAAACGGGCCACCAGGCGCGCACGCAGGAAGTCGTGGACTTCCGCGATGTCCGCCAGCGATGGCGTGCGTCCCGTGCCGATGGCCCAGACCGGCTCGTAGGCGACGATGAGGTTCGCCGCAGTTGCGGTGTCGGGCACCGAGCCGGCGAGCTGCCTGCCGACAACATCCAGCGCCTTGCCCGCATCGCGCTCCGCTTCGGTTTCGCCGACACAGACAATCGCCGTCAGCCCGGCGCGCCATGCCGCCTCCGCCTTGGCTCGGACGATCGCATCCGTCTCGCCGTGGTCGGCGCGGCGTTCGGAGTGGCCGACGATGACGTGGGTGGCGCCTGCATCGGCCAGCATCTCCGCCGCAATGTCGCCGGTGTGGGCGCCGCTGGCGTGGGAGTCGCAATCCTGTCCGCCAATCGCGACCCGGGTCCCGCGGGCGCGGGCGGCGAACGATGCGATCAGCGTCGCGGGCGGGCAGATCAGCACTTCGGCGCTGCCGGCGCCGACCGAGCCGATCAATGCGTCGAGCTCCGCCAGCGAGGCAGCAAGCCCGTTCATCTTCCAGTTTCCGGCGGCGATCCTTCGGCGGGCCATAGGGCAGGTTCCTCGTCCTTCTTGGGGGCGACGGAACTCTTAGGCGAGCGCGCGCGCCCGGGCAACGCTCAGCCGCGCTTGCGGGCCTGCTTTCGCGCCTTCGCGGCGCGCTTCTCCGCCGCGGCGGCCTCGGCCGGCATCAGCGAGCGACGTGCCCAGGCCAGCGCCTCGTCCGGATCGTCCATCGCGGAATCCGGCAGGCGCCAGAATGGCATGGCGACGGGCTTGCTTTGGCCGTCGTAGACCCATTGTTCCGATCCCTCGGCCTCGTAGGCCGGGCCAAGCTCCGCGTCGCCGCGCATGTAGATGAGCCCGTCCTCGTAGATGAGCCCGAACATGGCATCGCCGAGATAGATGCCGGCGCCGCCGAACATGCGCCTGATGGCCACTGGTCCGATGCCGTGAAACAGGTCGCGGACATGGGCCGCGAATTCGGGGCTGACCGCCACTCAGGCGTCCTTGAACTTGACCGACTCGCCGCAGCCGCAGGCCTCGGTGACGTTCGGGTTGTTGAAAACGAAACCCGACTCCAGGAGCGAGGTGCGGTAGTCGATCTCGGTGCCGAACAGGAACATCTGCGCCATCGGCGCGATCAGCACCCGGGCGCCGTCGATCTCGACCACGGCGTCGTGCTCGCCGATCTCGGCGGCATGCTCCATGGTGTATTCCATGCCGGCGCAGCCGCCCTTCTTGACCCCGATCTTCAGGCCCTTCAAGGTGCCGTCCGAACGCTCCATCACCTGCCGGATCTGAGCGATCGCGGCGGGAGTGAGCGAAACAGGGTCCTTACCAGGTATGCCGAACATGCGGAAGCCTCCTGCTGTGGAAGGTAGGGCCATGTTGTGGATTTCTCAAGGGTCTGTCAGCTCTGCGCTGCAGCAATGGCGCTGCCGCCACAGTATTTACGGAGGCGTCCCGATGCGGACTATCGTCGCGGCCCTTGGCATTGTGCTGGCTCTGTCGGGGTGCCTCACAATCAAGCAGCCGGTCTTCGATGAAAGCAACAGTCTCCCGGTGGCCGAGATTCCGGAGTTCATGGCGGCAGTCGAAGCCTGGGAAGCCTATCACGGTACCGACGGCTCGCCGCGCGAAATGATCGCCCAAAATCTGCGCGGCATTGCGGTCGACGGATTTGCCGTAGTGCAGGAGAACAGCGACTATTTCGCCTTCGCGGTGATCGGCAACAGACCCGTTTTTTGCGCGATCTATGCGGAGGAGGGAATTGCTGTGGCCGCGAAAAGCCAAGGTGTGTCAGTCGAGGTCGATTGGCCCGACGAGGAAAGATGGCGCGACCTGCCGGTGCCAGTGACCGCTGACGGGCCGAAGGAGGCCCTGATGGCTTTCATCCGCGACCAGTTCGCAAATCAGCGCCTGGCTTGCCTGGCGCAGGCGAAGCGAACGGGTTGACGGCCCCAGACCCGCCTTGCCGCCCTGCAGAGGCTCCGCAACCTGGTCATGCCGGCTTCCGCTCGAGGAAACCTAGGCCGCAGTCGCGGGCGGAGATCAGGTGGCCGCCGGCGGAATCGGCTCACATGAAGCCCAGTTCCAGCCGCGCCTCGTCGGACAGCATCTCCATGCCCCATGGCGGCTCCCAGACAAGCTGGACGTTCACCGTCTTGACGCCGGGGACCGCGCCGACCGCGTCCGCCACCCAACCGGGCATCTCGCCCGCGACCGGGCAACCCGGCGCGGTAAGGGTCATGTCGATCTCGGTGTTGCCCTCGGCATCGATGTTGACGCGATAGACCAGGCCGAGGTCGTAGATGTTAACCGGAATCTCGGGGTCGTGCACTGTCCGGCACGCCTCGACCACCTGCTCGTAGAGCGGGTGCTCGGTGCTCGATGGTGCGACGATCGGCTCGCCGGTCTGGACGTTCATGCGGCTGACCTTTCCGGACCCCCTTGGCTTTCGGATAATACCATATAGAAAGCCTCAACAATATCGTCCAGTGAAAGCGCATGTCCGGGTTCACTTATCTGATCGAAGCGCGCGACGGGCGCGCCCGCACGGGCCGGATCGTCACGCCGAGAGGCGAGATCCGCACGCCCGCCTTCATGCCCGTCGGTACGGCTGGCACGGTGAAAGCCATGCTGCCCGAAAGCGTTGCAGCGACCGGCGCCGACATCGTGCTCGGCAACACCTACCATCTGATGCTGCGCCCAGGCGCCGCAAGGGTGGCCGAGCTGGACGGATTGCACCGGTTCATGAACTGGGAGAAGCCGATCCTGACCGATTCCGGTGGCTTCCAGGTCATGTCGCTGGCCGAACTCAGGCGCCTGACCGAGGATGGCGTGCGGTTCAAGAGCCATATCGACGGCTCGGCCCACACGCTCACCCCGGAATCCTCGATGGAGATCCAGCGCCAGCTCGGCTCGGACATCGTCATGGCATTCGACGAATGCACCCCCTATCCGGCCGAGAAGGACGTTGCGGCCGAGTCGATGCGGCTCTCGATGCGCTGGGCCCGCCGGTCGCGCGATGCCTTCGGCGACCGGCCCGGCCACGCGCTCTTCGGCATCCAGCAGGGCAGCGTCCATCGGGACCTGCGCGAGGAATCGGCCGAGGCGCTGACCGGGATCGGCTTCGACGGCTACGCCATCGGCGGCCTCGCGGTCGGCGAGGGGCAGGAGCAGATGTTCGAAGTGCTGGACCATGCGCCCGGCATGCTGCCGAAGGACAGGCCACGATACCTCATGGGCGTGGGCAAACCGGATGACATCGTGGGCGCGGTGCTTCGCGGTGTGGACATGTTCGATTGCGTGCTTCCGACCCGCTCGGGCCGCACCGGCCAGGCCTTCACCCGGCACGGAGTGGTCAACGTGAAGAACGCCCGACACGCCGACGATCCGCGCCCGCTGGACCCCAACTGCACGTGCCCCTGTTGCCGGAGCTATTGCCGGGCCTATCTGCACCACGTCTTCAGGGCAGGCGAGATCATCGCGTCAATGCTGCTGACCTGGCACAATCTCCACTACTACCAGGAACTGATGGCCGGGTT
Source organism: uncultured Pseudomonadota bacterium (assembly GCA_963700775.1). Lineage (GTDB taxonomy): Bacteria > Pseudomonadota > Alphaproteobacteria > Rhodobacterales > Rhodobacteraceae > Thermohalobaculum. The sequence continues at coordinate 235,448 of CAVOYU010000006.1, read as the reverse complement.
GCGCTCGGCCATTGCCTCCGGGAAACTCGCGGCGTTTATCTCGAATTTCGAGGCGGGTCGGGCAGCAGGCGATCTGCCGCCCCTCTGAACGGCTCAGAACCGGAGCGAACCGCCGATCGAGACGATGTGGGCGCCCCCGTCATACTCGATCTTCGTTCCCGCCAGCGGGACATTCCGCAGCGTCACGTCCGGATCGCTGAGTGCGTAGAGATACGAGTAGGAGGCATCGACGGTAAACCGCTCGCCGATCGCACAGCTGAAACCCCCCGAAATCCACAGCCGGTCCTCGTCCGGTACCCGCACCGTGCGCCAGGCATCGGTGGTCGGCGTCTGATCGTAGCCGAGGCCGCTCCGCAGGGTGAACCGGTCGTTCAGGTCGTATTCGGCGCCAACCGCAAAGAACCAGGAATCGTTGTAGTTCTGCACATCGCTGACCTGGCCGAACGGCGTGCCGTCCAGGGCCGGGGTCGAGATGTCGATGCTGTCGAAGCGCGACCAGTTGATCCAGCGACCCTCGGCCATGAGCCTGAGGTCATCCCTGACCTCCTGGGTGACGCCGAGTTGCACCCAGTTCGGCAGGCTGGCCTCGACCTCGCCGGGGAAGCCGCCGAACGAATTGGTATCCACCTTCAGATCGTAGCCGTGGTGATAGGCGGCGCCGATCCGGGTGCCCTCGACAGGTTCGAACAGTAGGCCGAGCGAGAAGCCGACCGCCCAGTCGTCGCCCGCGAGGTCGACAACGGCGCTGTCGAGCGTGGCGTCGGCATAGAGAATGTCCAGCGCAGCGCCCAGGGTAAGATTGTCGAGCACGTCGTAAGAAACCGTGGGCGAGATGCTGACCGTCGTCAGTTCCGACTTGGTGGCATCGGCCTGGACCGTAGAATTCGAGCCGTAGTCCGTCTTCAGGCCGAAGGGTGCGAATGTGGTGAGCCCGAGGACGAGGTCGTCGGTGACGCGGTAGCCGAGGGCCAGCGACGGGACGATCCCGTTCTCGTCGCCGTCGACCTTGGTGCCGGCAAGCGGCCCGTCCTTCAGCGTTCCCTCGGCGATCGGCATCACCAGCGACACGCTTCCGCCGGCCTCGAACCGCTCGACCGTCGTGAGGGCAGCCGGATTGAACATCGCGTAGGTCACGTCGCTGGCCGCCGATGCCGACCCGGCAAGCGAACTGCCAAGGGCCTGTGCGGACCGTTCGTTGAGCTGAAATGCGCCGGCATTGGCCTGAGTTGTGCCAAGCCCGCCAATTGACGCAAGTAATACCGAGGCTATTGCCATTCTATTCATGCGACATCCCCGTATCGGCGTGTTTTTTTGAATCTCGCGCCTCTTCATCTTCAAATCAAGAGTGACGTGACGGAAACGGCATCGGCGCGGTGACATGGCGAGAACGGCCCGGGTGTCCTCAGGCTGGACGTATTCCGCCCCTTTCGCCATAGTCCCGGCGACAGAACGGAGTGAGTCGGATGGGAATCCTCAGCGAGATCTTCACCTGGTGGAATGGCCAGACGCTTGGCACCCGCGTTTTCACCGCGCGCAGCGGTGTGCGCGTGGGCGAAGACGAGCAGGGCAACCAGTTCTACCAGACCGCCGACGGCAAGCGCCGCTGGGTGATCTACCAGGGCGTTGCCGAGGCCAGCAAGGTCTCGCCCGACTGGCATGGCTGGCTGCATCACACGTTCGACGAACTGCCGAGCAAGTCACCGCTCCCGCGCAGGGGCTGGGAGAAGGACCATGTCCCGAACCTGACCGGCACCGATGCAGCCTATCATCCGCCCGGCAGCGTAGTCGCGCCGACCAGCCGCCCGCGGGTCGCCGGCGACTACGAAGCCTGGCAGCCGGAGTGACCCTAAATGGCTGGTAACGCTGCCGAGACCCTGATTGGCGCTGCGGTGCTCGCGGTGGCCGGGGGGTTCCTGATCTATGCCGCAGGGACCGCAAACGTGAATGCTGGTGCCGGGGGCTATGAGTTGGTGGCGAAATTCCGCAAGGCCGAGGGCATCGATGTCGGCGGCGACGTTCGGATTGCCGGGGTGAAAGTCGGCAGCATCGCCGGAATGGAGCTCGATCCCGACACCTACTTCGCCAAGGTGACGTTCATGGTCGACAAGAAGGTCAAGGTGCCGGACAACTCGCTGGCGAAGATCACGTCGGCGAGCCTGCTCGGGAACTCCTATATCGCGATCGACCCGGGCGGTTCCGACCTGATGCTCGAGCCGGGCGAGGAGGTCGCTCAGACCCAGAGCTCGGTCAGCGTCGGCGATCTGATCGGCAAGTTCATCCACGGCGAAGCGGGCAAGTGAACCGGATCTGGCCAGCAGCGATGACGCGGCACTGCGCATTGACACTGCACGGACCGGCCCTGGCCGTCGCGGCGGCGCTTCTCGCCGCGACTCCGGTGGCTACCGCTGCGCAGCAGTCTCCGCAAGGCGGGATCGAGACCCAGCCGCTGGACCCGGTTGCGCCCGCACCGGGCGCGGATGGGTCGGAGGGCGGCAACGACACAGGGATCGTGCCCCGGGTGGATCGGTTCAAGACCGCGCCGTTCCGGTCGCTCGGCGCCAGTACGGCGCCGGAGCTGATCCAGCCGGTGGAAACGGTACCGCAGGGTGGCGCGCAACTGCGAGAGCTCGACAAGATGACCGGCCGGACGAAGACCTTCGACATTCCGGCTGGCCAGGAACAGGTCATCGACCGCCTGCGGGTCAGGCTCGAAGCCTGCCGGGCGCCGGACGACAATGCGCAGCACGGAACCATGGCTTTCCTGGAGGTCTGGGATACCAAGCGGGATACGCCCGACCCGGTGTTCTCGGGATGGATGTTCGCCGAAAGCCCGGCGCTTTCGGCGATGGACCACCCGCGCTACGATCTCTGGCTGATCAGCTGCACGACCTCTTCCGGCAAAGCGCCGAAGGCGAGCGAGTAGAAATCCGCATCGCGCGCGATCGCCCGGTCCAGCATCTCGTGATATCGCGCCTTCGGTACGCTTCGGGCGCCCATTGCCACCAGATGGGGCGTGGTGAACTGCGTATCCAACAGCGAGAACCCTCCCGCCCGCATCCGCGCGACCAGATAGGCAAGCGCGATCTTTGATGCGTCGCGCATGCTGCTGAACATGCTCTCCCCGAAGAAGGCGCCGCCCAGTCTGACGCCGTAGAGCCCGCCGGCCAGGGTCTCGCCTACCCAGACTTCGACGGAATGGGCGTGGCCCATCCGGTTGAGCCCGATGTAGAGCTTGCGGATCGTCGGATTGATCCAGGTCTCCGGCCGGTTGGCGCAGGCATCCAGCACTGCGTCGAAAGCGTGATCGATCCGAACGTGATAGCCGCCGCGCAGGATGCGCTTGCGGAGCGAGCGCGACAGGTGAAAGGCGTCGAGGGGCAGGATTCCGCGCTTTCGCGGGTCGACCCAGAAGATTTCGTCGGTGTCCGCGCTGTCGGCCATCGGGAAGACCCCGGCCGCATAGGCCCGCAGCACCAGCGCCGGCGTCACCTCGAGGTCAGGCGAATCTGCGTCCTTCATGTCCGAACCATAACAGATCGCCGCACCGCACCGACATCCGCAACATGGCCACCGGATCACGGCGACTCAAGCTCCTGGGCGAGCCATTTCTCGAGCCAGTGGATATTGTAGTCCCCGGCCCAGATATCCGCGTTGTCGAGCAAGGCGCGAAACAGCGGGACGGTTGTGTCGATGCCGTCCACCACCAGCTCCCCCAGCGCCCGCTTCAGCCGCATCAGGCACTCGGTGCGATTATCGCCGTTGACGATCAGCTTGCCGACCAGGCTGTCGTAGTAGGGCTGCACCACGTAACCGGCATAGAGCGCCGAGTCCATCCGCACCCCCAGGCCGCCGGGCGCATGGTAACCCTTCACCAGGCCAGGACACGGCGTGAAGCTCGGAACCCGCTCGGCGTTGATGCGGCATTCGATGGAATGGCCTTTCGGAACGACGTCTTCTTGGCTGAATGATAGTTTCTCGCCGCTTGCGATGCGGATCTGCTCGCGGACCAGATCGATGCCATAGACGAGTTCGGTCACCGGGTGCTCGACCTGAAGGCGCGTGTTCATCTCGATAAAGTAGAACTCGCCGTTCTCGTACAGGAACTCGATCGTGCCGACGCCGCGATATCCCATCTCGCCGATGGCATCAGCGCAGACGCCGCCGATCCGGGCCCGGGTCTCGGCATCGATCACCGGCGAGGGGCACTCCTCCAGCACCTTCTGGTGCCGTCGCTGAAGCGAACAGTCACGCTCTCCCAGATGGCAGGCATTGCCATGGGTGTCGCCGATCACCTGGATCTCGATGTGGCGGGGCAGGGTGAGGTACTTCTCCAGGTAGACCGCATCGTCACCGAAGGCGGCCTTCGCCTCGGCCCGCGCCTGGCTGAACGCCGGTGCCAGGTCCTTCTCGGTCCGGGCGACCTTCATGCCGCGGCCACCACCACCCGCCGCTGCCTTGACCAGGATCGGATAACCGATGTCCTTCGCCACCCGGAGTGCCTCGTCGAGCGTCGCGACGCCCCCGTCCGAGCCCGGCACACAGGGCACCCCGAGGCGCTTCATGGTCTCCTTGGCGGCGATCTTGTCGCCCATCAACCGGATGTGCGCCGAGGTCGGGCCGATGAAGGTGATGCCGTGCTCTTCGACGATCTGAGCGAAACCCGCGTTCTCGCTCAGGAAGCCGTAACCCGGATGTATGGCGTCGGCGCCGGTAATCTCGCAGGCGGTCAGGATCGCTGGCTGGTTCAGGTAGCTCTGGCTGCTCGGCGGCGGCCCGATGCAGACGCTTTCGTCGGCAAGGCGGACATGCATCGCCTTCTCGTCGGCGGTCGAATGGACGGCAACAGTAGCAATGCCCATTTCCTTTGCCGCGCGATGGATGCGCAATGCGATCTCGCCGCGATTGGCGATCAGGATCTTGTTGACCACGATTTTGCCCCGCCGACTATTCGATGACCATCAGGGGATGGCCGAACTCGACTGGCTCCGCATTGGCGACCAGAATCTGGCGGACCGTGCCGGCGCGCGGGCTGTTGATCTGGTTCATCGTCTTCATTGCCTCGATGATCAGCACCGTCTGCCCCTCGGCGACCGTGTCGCCGACCTTGACGAAGGGCTCGGCGCCGGGCTCGGTCGCAAGGTACGCGGTGCCGACCATGGGCGAAGTGAGGACATTCTTCATGTCCATTTCAAGCTCGGCCGGAGCAGCAGCGGGCGCGGAGGTGGCAGGCGGAGGTGCGTAGCTGACCGGGGCATGGGCCGCGGGCGCCGAGACGACCGTCTTGGCGCGGGAGAGTCGGACCTTCAGTTCATCGTCCGAGCCGTACTCCCGCTCGATCTCGATCTCGGTGAGATCCATTTCCTGCAGCAGTTCGGCAAGAGCCCGGATAAAGGCGACATCCTGATCGCTGTTCTTGCTCATTTTCCCTCGTGGCCGACTACGATGAATCACGCGCCCGGACGGCGGAGCGCGGCCTGCCCGCGCCACACTATCGGCCCAGGGTTACCTTGGGAAGGCGCCGCTGTGCAATCGCGCAAAGGGTGTCGCTCCGGCGCCCGGAATCAGTTCGTGGCCGCGCGCGCGTCGGCGATGACGTCGAGCATGTCCTCCAGCGGCAGGTAGCCGCGCAGGATCTGCTTTCCGACCACGAAGCTGGGCGTTCCCTCGAGGCCGAGCGAACGGGCGAGCGCATGATTGTCGCCGAGGCGCATGCCGACTTCCTTGCTGGCGGCCCGCTCCTTGAGTGCGGCGATGTCGTAGCCGACGCTGCCGGCAACCTGATAGGCTGCGGCTTCGTTCAGCGATCCGTCAAATGCCATCAGTTCGTCATGCAGGGCGCCATAGCGCGCCGGGTCAAGCTCAAGTGCTGCCTGCGCCATGCGTGCAGCGGCGACCGAGTCCGGTCCGAGGATCGGGAATTCCTTGATCACGTAGCGGATGTTGCCGTCCCGCTCGAGTAATTCCTTGATCTCGGGATGTGCGCGCTTGCAGTAGCCGCAGCGGTAGTCGGTGAACTCGACGAGCGTGATGTCTCCGTCAGGGTTGCCGCCGACCCATGAGTTTCCGTCGGCGAACAGGGCATCGGTATGAGCCGCGATGAGCGCCGCATCGGCCGCATCGCGGTCGGCGGCGCGGCGTTGCTCCAGAACCTGGATCGCCTCGGCCAGCACCTCCGGATGCTCGAGCAGATAGGCCCGGATCTCGGTCCGCAGCGCCTCGCGCTCGATCTCGGACATGTCCGACAGGGCAGGGCGCGACTGATCCTGCGCCTGGGCGGCAACAGGGAGCGCGATGGTGGCAGCAAGCGCTATGGAGGCGATCAGTCGGAGCATTCTCGGGGTTCTCCCTGGTTTCCAGTTGTTCATTCGTCGATCTTGAGCGCCAGGATATCCTGTGCCCTGAGCCAGCCGGGAGAGCCTTCCGGCAGCGCCGCCGCGGCGCGCTTCGCGAACAAGGCTGCATCCTCCTTGCGGCCGGTCAGCGCATAGCGCTCCGCCGTCGCGAGGGCGGCCATTCCATCGTCTCCCGCACGGGAGTAGGCGGTCGCGAGGTCGCGGAGCGCCAAGGCGTCACCAAGATCACGGTCGCGCGCCTTCTGCAACACCTGCAAAGCTTCCTTGTCGGCCTTGGGCTGGTTCAGTGCCAGCAGCGTGCGCCCCAGCCCGGCCTCCAGCAGCGGTTCTCCCGGCGCAAGACGCACCGCCTCGCGGTAGAGCGGAACCGCTTCATCCGGCCGACCCGTCTCGAACAGGAACTGGCCCTTGAGTTCGGTATAGAAGGGATCGCCCGGGCGCATCTTCATCAGCCGGTCGACGGACGCCATCGCGGCCTTGATATCTGGCAAGCGGTAGAGCGCCAACGTTCTGGCGTAGAGGTTTACCTCGGTCTCGGGCTCGCCCTCCAGCTCGTCGAGCACGCGTTCCGGGTTGTCGAGAAACCCGTGCAGCTTCGCGCGCATGCGGGCATGCCAGTAGTCCCGCTCGGGATCGTCCTTGAATTGGTGTGTCTTCGCCTCGTCGACTCTGCGCTCAATCAGTTGCAGCCGTTCGGTGCTGAGCGGATGGGTTAGGATGAAGGGGTCGATGTTGCCGACGCTAAGGACCTCCTGGCCGCGAAAGCGCTCCAGTACCTTCAGCAGGCCTTCCGGGCTGTCGCCGGCCTGTTCGAGATAGCTCAGTGCAGCCTGGTCTGCCGCCGCCTCCTCGCCCCTGTTGTAGCTGAGCAGGGTCCGGAGGATGGCAGACTGGCTGCCTGCCAGGGCAGCCGTTCCGGCTGCGCCGCTGCCGGCAACCCCGGCGGCGACCGCGAGCAGTGCTCCGAGGAGCGCCGGACCGCGGGCATTGCGGATGTTGATCGCCCGCCGTGCCTCGTGCCCGCCCGCGATGTGGCCGGTTTCGTGGGCGATCACGCCGAGCAGCTCGTCGGGAGTCTCGAGGGTGATCAGCAGTCCGGAATGCAGGAACATGTTCGTTCCGCCGGCGACGAAGGCGTTAATGCTGCTGTCGTTCAGGATGTAGATGTTGATGCCATCGGGGCCATATCCGGCAGCCCGGAAGATCGGCGCGGACATGTTCTTGAGCGTGCGCTCGATCTCGGCGTCGCGGATGAGCCCCATCGCCGACGCAAGCCCGGGAGAAGCGCCCAGCACAGCCGCCGTCACGGCTGCCAGGGTAAGTCTGGTCAGGTACTGCACTGACTGATCTCCTCGCTCCGCGGGTGCCGGCCTGGTTGTCGCGACCGGATCGGCGGGCATAGAACCATAACATCGGCCACCATGACAGATAAGGAAACTGATCGTGAAGATTTCAAGCCGCAGCCAGACCGCACCGTTCATCGCCATGGACGTGCTTGCCTCCGCCCAGACGCTCGAGGCGCGCGGCGGCGATGTGGTCCACATGGAGCTCGGCGAGCCTGCATTCGGGGCGCCCAGGGCCGCGCGCGAGGCGCTGACGGCCGCGATGGGCCGGGGTGACACGCTGGGCTACACGCAGGGGCTGGGGCTTGCGGCATTGCGCCGCGAGATCGCGTTTCTTTACCGCCGGCGCCACGGGCTCGACCTCGACCCCGAACGGATCGTGGTCACTGCCGGATCCTCCGCGGGCTTCATGCTTGCATTCCTGACACTGTTCGATGTGGGCGACCGGGTAGCGATTGCCGACCCCGGATACCCCTGCTATCGCAACATTCTCGGCACGTTGGGACTGGAGCCGGTACGAATCGAGGCCGAGCTTGCCTCTCGCTACCAGCCGACGCCGGACCTGCTCGACCGGGCCGGCGGCCGGCTCGATGGCCTACTGGTCGCGAGTCCGGCCAATCCGACCGGCACGATGCTCGACCGGGAGGCACTGGCGGCCCTGGTGCGGCACTGCGAGTCGAAGGGCATCGCGCTGATCTCGGACGAGATCTACCATGGGCTTACCTACGAAGCCCCGGCGGTATCGGCGCTGGAATTGACCGACCAGGTCGTCGTCATCAACAGCTTCTCGAAGTATTTTGCGATGACCGGCTGGCGGATCGGCTGGATGGTGGTGCCGGAGCGGTTCGTGCGAACGGTGCAGAACCTCGCGCAGAACCTGTTCATCTGCCCGAGTCACGCCAGCCAGATAGCCGCCATCGGGGCGCTTACGCCCGAGGGGGAGGCCGAGGTTGCCGGTCACCTGACCGCATATGCGCAGAACCGGAACGCATTGATGTCGGCGCTGCCGGGACTTGGCTTCACCGACATTTCTCCGGCGGACGGCGCATTCTACGTCTATGCGGGCGTTTCACGTCTGACAAATGACAGCCGAGAATTCTGCGCGCGGTTGCTGCAAGAGGGCGGCGTGGCCGCCACGCCGGGTCTCGATTTCGACCCGGCGCGCGGACAGGCGACGATGCGCCTGTCCTTTGCTCAGTCGCCGGAGCGCATCGCCGAAGGCATCCGCCGGCTCGCCGGTTTCATTAAATCCGGTGCCGGGCAGGACTGACCGGTCAGCCCCGCTGCCACCAGCCGCGCCGCTTCGGCTGCGGCGGTCCTTCCGGTGTCGGGGCAGGGGGCTCGGCTGAAGCCATCTCCGGCTCGCGCTTCGGCGGTACGGAATCCGGCTCGGCGGCCGCAGGCTCCTCTTCGGCGGGCACCGGAGGTACTTCCTCGGCCAATGCCGCCAAGGGTTCGGCGGCCGGTTCGCGGGACACGGGCGCATCAGGCTTCGGCTGCGCGACGGGCGCGAGATCTGCCTCGGTCGCCGGCATGCCATCGGTCGGCTCGATGTCCGATTCGGAGATCTGCCCGGACACCGCGTCCGCCTCGCCGCCTGCCATCATCGCGGCGGCATCCTCGGCTGCTTCGTCTCCCGGCGCGAAGGAATCGTCGCCCGAAATCTCCGCCCTCGGCCGTCCGCGCCTCGCCCTCTTGGCCGTTACGGCGGCCGCGGCGGCGCCGGCGGGATCTCCGTCCGCCCGCCTTGTCGTCGGCCTCAGCCTCGTCGGTGCCTTTCGCAGCTTCGGATTGTACGGGTGCTTCGGCCCCATCCTCGCCGCCCTCGATCTCGCCATCGCGCCGTCGCCGCTGCCCGCCCCTCCGGCCACGCCGGCGACGCGAACGGCCTCCCTGGCGGTCATCCGCGGCGGCCTGCTTCTGCGGCGTCGCCGCCTGCTCCGGCGCGTCGTCGTCCTCGTCGCCCGTCTCGGGCTCGGACACCGCCGCCGCGGTCTCGGCCGTAACCACGGCTTCGGCCGGTGCGGGCGGACGCGGTGCGGCGCTGCGCGAACGCTCGACCCTGAATTCGGGGCTGGTCAGGTCGGGATCGCCCAGGACGCTGACCGCAATCCCGTAGCGTTGCTCGATCTGCCCGAGATGGGCCCGCTTCGCGTTCATGATGTAGTTCGCGATGCCGACCGGCGCGGTCACCGTGATCTCGTTGGACCTGCCGCGCACGCCTTCTTCCTCGACCTCGCGAAGAATCGAGAGCGCCATGTTCTCATCCGAGCGGATCAGTCCGCGGCCATGGCAGTGCGGGCAGGGCTGGGTCGTCGCCTCGAGCATCCCCGGCCGCAGCCGCTGGCGGGACATCTCCATGAGCCCGAAGGGCGAGATGCGGCCGACCTGGATGCGGGCCCGGTCGGTCTTCAGCCGGTCCTTCATCCGTTTCTCGACGGCCCGATTGTTCCGGTTGTCCTCCATGTCGATGAAGTCGATGACAATCAGCCCGGCAAGATCGCGCAGCCGGAGCTGGCGCGAAACCTCGTCCGCCGCCTCGAGATTGGTCTTCAGCGCCGTCTCTTCGATCGAGGATTCCCTGGTCGAGCGCCCGGAGTTCACATCGATCGCCACCAGCGCCTCGGTGATGCCGATCACGATGTAGCCGCCCGACTTCAACTGCACGATCGGGTTGAACATGCCGTTCAGGTAGCTCTCGACCTGATATCGGATGAACAGCGGGATCTGCTCGGCATATTGCTGCACGTTCTTGGCGTGGGACGGCATGAGCATCTTCATGTAGTCCTTGGCCTCGCGGTACCCGACGTCCCCTTCGACCAGGATCGAATCGATCTCCTTCGAATAGAGGTCGCGAATCGAGCGCTTGATCAGCGAGCCTTCCTCGTAGATCAGCGTCGGTGCGATCGACTTCAGGGTCAGCTCGCGGATCTGGTCCCACTGGCGGATCAGGAACTCGTAGTCGCGCTTGATCTCGGCCCGGGTCCGCTCGGCGCCGGCGGTGCGCACGATCAGCCCCATGCCCTGCGGCACCTCGAGCTCGTCGGTGATGTCGCGCAGGCGCTTGCGGTCGCCGGCCGAGGTGATCTTGCGGCTGATGCCACCGCCCCGCGCCGTGTTCGGCATCAGCACGCAGTAACGCCCTGCGAGCGAGAGGTAGGTGGTCAGCGCCGCACCCTTGTTGCCCCGCTCCTCGCGGACGACCTGGACCAGCATGATCTGCCGGACCTTTATGACGTCCTGGATCTTGTAGCGCTGGCGGTGCCGGGCGCGGATCTTGGCCGCTTCCTCGCGCAAATCGTCGCCGATCGACTCGACGGTTTGCTCGGCATCCGCGGGCTTGTCGCCCGCCGGTTTGTCGCCCGCGGGTTTCTCGGCGGCAGGCTTGTCGGCGGCCTTCTCGCGCGGTGCCTTGTCCTCGGCGGCGCCGGACTTCCGGTCGCGAGACCGGCCGCGGCGGCGGCGCCTGTCCTGCGGGGCCTCCGGCTGCGCATCCGGATCGGCGTCGGCATCGCGGTCGAGAACGGCGGTGTCGCCTTCGTCGCCGCCTGCACCGGTGTCGCTATCCTCGCCTTCGCCCCCGGCGTCGGCGACTTCCTCGGAGATCGAAGTCGTCATCGCCGTCGAGGCCGGCACTTTCGGCAATCGATTTCGGGCCTTCCCCGGCGTCTGCTTCATCGTGCGCACCATCCGCGTCCGCGGCGGCTTCGTCCGGGGTTCGCGCGTCAAATTCCGCCCCCTTCTGAACCTCGGATATGACCGTGTCGGCAGCATCTCCCGGAGTGGCAGCGCCGGGCGCCGAATTCGACCGCGTCGGAATCGGGCGCATCGTCGGCAGCGTCGCCGTCGGGACCTGCGATCTCGAGGCCACGCACGGTTCGCGGCTTGGCCTCGACATTTGTCTCGGCGGCCGTCTCGTCATCCTCGAGGTCAATGACCTCGAGGCCCTTGACGTTGCCATTGCCGCCCTCGCCCACAGCAGATTTGTCGTTGCCGCGACCGCCGCGCTTGCGGCGGCGCGAACGGCCCTTGCCCTTGCCGTCCTCCTTGCTGTCGCTGTCGGACCTGCCTTCGGCGGCGCGGTGAGCGGCATCCTCGCGCGCCTGTTCGCGTGAGGCGGCGCGCTCCTGCTCGGCGGCTTCCTCGGCGATCAGCGCCTCGCGGTCGGCGACCGGGATCTGGTAGTAGTCGGGATGGACTTCCGAGAAGGCGAGGAAACCGTGCCGGTTGCCGCCGTAATCGACGAACGCAGCCTGGAGCGAGGGCTCGACCCTGGTGATTTTCGCGAGATAGATATTGCCGGCTAGCTGGCGCTTGTTGATCGACTCGAAGTCGAAGTCTTCAACCTTGTTTCCGTCAACCACGACGACCCGGGTCTCCTCCGGGTGTGTGGCGTCGATGAGCATTTTCGTTGCCATGTATGTCCTGACCACCCGACGCGCTCCGGCTCAGGCCGCGAGGCGGCGGGATGGTATCTTTCATGCTGTGCGATCTGGCCCCCGGGCGCACCGGGAAGACGGGCATCGAGAGTCCCGCCCCTGTCTCGGTTCGACCATCCTGTGCGTGGGTGTTGCATCGCGTTCTTTGTCCGGGCGCCAGTTACTTGGCGCAGTGAATAACCCCGTGCCCAGCACGGTTTACAGGACTTCTTTCATCCGATCCGGTCGTTCGCGCAGTGCGTCCAGCGCAGCATCGCGAATGGCGCCGAAACCGATGATTTGCGCCGAACCCGGGAAAGGGCGAGAGTGCGACCGTTCCGGCTAAGGGTCCGGGCAGTTCAGCCCAATGCCTGCATATAGAGAAGCGCCGCCATTATGACAAACGGATTTTCGCAAGCATCCGCATCGTGATAGCTTCTGACGGGGAGAGGCAGCAGGGCGGAGACGCGGCGTATGCGCCATACTTTACCAGCAGCGTTGGCAGCCGCTATCCTGTTGACAGGGCTTGTTTCCGGGCCTGTCCGAGGCGCCGAGGCCGTGGTCGCCATCGACCCCGGCCATGGCGGCATCGATCCTGGCGCGAGCGCCGGCGGGCTGGTCGAAAAGGAGATCGTGCTCGACTTCGCGCGGCAGCTTGCCGGGCTGATCGACGGCACGCCGGGGCTGCGGGCATATCTGGTGCGCGACGATGACAGTTTCCTCACCCTTCGCGAGCGCATCCGGCGCGCCCGCGCCGCCGGAGCGAACCTGATCATCTCGCTCCACGCCGATAAGACCGAGGAGGGAATCGCCGAAGGCGCCCATGTCTATACGCTCTCTGCCGAGGCCAGCGACGAGGCTGCCGTCGCGCTCGCCGAGCGGGAGAACCGGTCAGACATCATCGGCGGCGTCCCGCTCGCAGGCGAATCGGATGACCTTGCGGGGCTATTGGTGGACCTCGCGCGGCGTGGCACCGCCGACGAGGACAACAAGCTCGCGAATGCCCTGATCGAGGCGATGGCCGGCGAGATCCCGCTGCTCGCGACGGCACCGCACCGCACCGCGAATTTCCGGATCCTGAAGGCGCCCGAACTGCCGTCCGTGCTGGTCGAACTCGGCTACATGAGCAACGAGTCCGACCGCGAGCGGCTGCAATCGGACGCCTGGCGCGCCCGCGCCGCGGCCGCTCTTGCTCGCGGCATCGCGCTCTGGAGCCAGCGGGCTAGTCCAGGCTTTCTGGCGCCAAAAAAGTAGCATCCCGGCCGCAAAGGGCTTAAAGGAGGCGTCTCGACCCTGTCTTTCCGGCAGGATACCGGTGCGGCCAGGCGGCCTCAGGCCCCGGCCGGAAGGCGAAGAGACAGCGGAGACTGCGGCGGCAACGTCATGATCCGGTTTATCGGCACCCTGTTCAGCCTGGCCAGCAATGGCCTGATCTTCGCTGTCGGCGGCATCGCCGCGATGGTGCATATCTACGGCAATGACCTGCCGAAGCACGACGAACTGGCCGATTACCAGCCGAAGATGGTCAGCCGTGTCTACTCCGGCGAAGGCGACGTGATCGCCGAGTTCTATCGCGAGAAGCGCATCTTCGTGCCGGTCGACGAAATCCCGGCCCTTGTGAAGGACGCCTTCATCTCGGCCGAGGACAAGAACTTCTACACCCATCCGGGCGTCGATGCGGTTGGCATCGCCAAGGCGGTGACCCGCTTCGCGATGGCGCGCGCCGCCGGGCAGCCGGCGCGGCTTTCCGGCGCCTCGACCATCACCCAGCAGGTGATCAAGAATTTCCTCGTCGGCAACGAGCGGGACATAGAGCGCAAGGTCAAGGAAGCGATCCTCGCGGTACGCATTTCCGCCGCCCTGCCCAAGGAGCAGGTGCTCGAGCTATATCTCAACGACATCTTCCTCGGTCAGAACAGCTATGGCGTCGTGGCGGCGTCACAGGTCTACTTCGGCAAGACGCTGGAGGAACTGACCGCAGACGAGGCGGCCTATCTGGCGGCGCTGCCGAAGGCGCCGTCCAGCCTCCACCCGGTGCGCGAACATGAACGCGCCGTGGCGCGACGGAACTACGTCCTCGAGGAGATGACGCAGAACGGCTATATCTCGCGCGCGGACGCCGAGGCCGCCAAGGCGCGTCCGCTGGAGACAATTGTCGGCAAGGCGCGCCCCGGCGTTCTGGCCAATGCGCGGCCGAGCTATTTCAGCGAGGAGGTACGACGGCAGCTCTCGTCGGAGGTTGGAGAGGACGAGCTGTTCGAGGGCGGCCTCACCGTGCGCGCCACCATCGATCCGGAGCTTCAGGAGATTGCCGCCCGTGCACTGCGCAACGGGCTTGAGCAATATGACCGGGACAAAGGCGTCTACCGGGGACCGTGGGCGATTGTCGAGGCGATCGCCGGCGGTGCCACCGATGGCTGGCGGGACCTTCTCGCGACGGTGGCGATGCCCCGCGACATTCCCGGCTGGTTCCCGGCCGTGGTGCTGGGCACAGGCAAGTCCACCGCGACCGTGGGAGTCGAGGGGCTTGAAGGCGACGGTAAGGCGCAGCTCAGGCTTGCAGACGAGAAATGGGTTCAGGCGGTCCAGCGCAAGGACGACAGGCGCGGCGCGCCGCGGAGTCCCTCGGACCTTTGGCAGCCCGGCGACGTGATCTACGTGTCGCGTGGCGAAGCCGGCAAGGACTGGGCGCTGCGCCAGATCCCGGAGGTTCAAGGCGCCTTCATGTCGATGGACCCGTTCTCCGGCCGCGTCCTGGCGATGCAGGGGGGCTTTTCCTTCGAGGAGAGCGTGTTCAACCGCGCCACCCAGGCCCTGCGCCAGCCGGGCTCGGCATTCAAGCCCTTCGTCTATGCTGCCGCGCTCGACGCCGGCTACACACCGGCCACCGTCGTTCTCGATGCCCCGGTGGTGGTCCGGCAGGAGGGTCAGGACGACTGGCGGCCGAAGAACTCGTCCGACAAGTTCTACGGGCCCTCGCCGCTTCGCCTCGGGCTGGAACTGTCACGCAATCTGATGACCGTGCGGATCTCGCAGGCAATCGGCATGGACCGGGTCGCCGACTATGCCGAGCGCTTCGGCGTCTACGAGAACATGCCGTATCACCTGTCCTATGCGCTTGGAGCGGGCGAGACGACACTCTACCAGATGGTGGCCGCCTACGGGATGTTCGCCAACGGCGGCAAGCGGGTACGCCCGACGGTCGTCGACCGGGTGCAGGACCGACTCGGGCACACGATGTTCCGTCACGATCCGCGCCTGTGCGAGAAATGCGAGCAGTCGTCCTATCGGCCGTCAGAGCCGCCGATGCTTTACGACCAGCGCTCGCAGATCATGGACCCGGTGACCGCCTATCAGCTGGTCTCGATGCTCCAGGGCGTGGTCCTGCGCGGTACGGCGGCGCGGGCCGTCGGCGATCTCGGCTTCCCGGTCGCGGGCAAGACCGGCACCACCAACGACGCCAAGGATGCCTGGTTCATCGGCTTTACTCCGACCCTCGTGGCCGGTTGCTACATCGGCTATGACAACCCGCAGCCGATGGGCAAGGGCGCCTATGGCGGCACCCTCTGCGGCCCGGTGTTCAAGGAATTCATGGTCGAGGCCATGAAGGACCGCGCCGCCGGCGAGTTCCGCGAACCGACCCGCATGGGCCTGATCATGGTGAAGATCGACCGCGAGACCGGCGAGCGGCTGCCCGACGACGCCATGGGTGCAAACGTGGTCTCCGAGCTGTTTCTGCGCGGCAGCGAGCCCGAGCTATATGGCGAAGTCTCGGCGCTCTCCGGCGACGAGACCCTTTTCGGCGGGACCGAAGGCGATCTGCCGTTCGGCGTCGACGAGAACGGCAATCCGATCTTCGAGCAGGGGAACGCGGCCGACCAGGGGTCGGTCGAGCCCTCGCTTCCGGGCCCGCCGAAGGCGCCCTCGGGTGGCGGCGGCATCGGATTGGGAACCGGCGGGCTCTACTGAGCGCTGCTCCTCTGATCGGAGTGCCGTGTCCGGCAATTGGGCGCGCCTCCATCTTGGCCCGAGACAGGAGATCGCGAATGATCCGCCGACTTGTCCTGCCGCTGGCGCTCGCCTGCGCTGCCCTGAGCATCGCGCCCTTGGCGCGACTGACGCTTCCCGCTCAGGCGGCGGGGGAATCGATCACGGCACCCGGCACCGTCGATCCCGGGCAGCCATTCTCGGTCAGTGTGGCCGGTGAGGGGGCTGTCGAGATGTGGGGGCCGATCGGAGTCTCCGGCGGGCCGCAAAGGTTGGACAGCGTTCCGGTGGTCGCAGGCACGGCGCAACTGACCGGCCCGTTGGAGCCGGGCAGCTACGAGCTTCGCCTTGTCGGGGCGTCGGGTACCGTGCAGTCCCGGTTCATCGTCGACGTGGCGGCATCTCCGGTGACCCTTTCGATCAGCGGCGCCATCGGTGCCGGTCTCGACAATCCGGTCACATGGCGCGGCCCCGGCGGCCCCGGCGACATGATCCAGATCTATGACCCGGCCGCTGGCGCGGTGGTGTCCGAGGCGCCCGCCATCGGGCAGATGGGCGCGGACAACGTCACCATGATCCGCGCTCCGGAGCGCTTCGGCGGCTACGAGCTCAGGTACTGGAGCGGGTCACGGCACGCAGCCCTGAGGATGCTGCCGATCGTGGTAGAGCGAGGCACCGGCTGGTTGCGGACCCCGGTCGAAGTCAATGCGGGCGACAAGTTTACCGTCGGCTGGAACGGCCCCGCTGCCCCGGGACAGGTCTACCGGATCATCGATCCGGCAACGGCCGCCGTGCTGTCCGAGCAACCCGCGTCGGATGGCGGCGAGGCCCTGGAGGCCACGTTCAAGGCCCCTGATCGCGCCGGCCGCTACCGCGTGCAGCTCGTCGACACCGGGACCGGATTCGTGATCTCGGACCTGCCGCTCGAGGTCGATCCGAATTGATCTGATACCCGGCGGCATGCTTTACCTCGGCCTGCCGCGTCGCTATCTAGGCGCGCAATGATCCAGGCGCCGAGGAATCCATGAAGGCCGAAACCGAAGCCGTGGTCGAGGAGATCGGGAAGTCGCTTGAGCTTCTGCGTCAGCGGCTTGACTGGGATACGGCCGCGCACCGGCTCGAGGAGCTGAACGCCCGGGCCGAGGATCCGCGGCTCTGGGACGATCCGGCCCATGCCCAGAAGGTCATGCGCGACCGCCAGCGGCTTGCCGACGCGGTCGAGGGCTACCGGACACTGGAGCGGGCGCTCGACGAAAACGTGGAGCTGATCGAGCTCGGCGAGGCCGAGGGCGACAAGGAGATCGTCGCCGAGGCCGAGGCCGCGCTCGGGAAGCTCCACGACGAGGCCGCGGCGAAGGAGGTCGAGGCGCTGCTGTCCGGCGAGGTGGACGGCAACGACACCTTCCTGGAAGTTCACTCCGGGGCAGGAGGCACGGAAAGCTGCGACTGGGCCGCCATGCTCGCCCGCATGTATGTGCGCTGGGCCGAGGCTCATGGCTACAAGGTCGAGCTGATGTCCGAGACCCCGGGCGAAGAGGCCGGCATCAAGTCGGCCACCTACCAGATCAAGGGCGGAAACGCTTATGGCTGGCTGAAGACGGAGTCAGGAGTGCACCGGCTGGTCCGAAATCTCGCCCTACGACAGCCAGGCGCGCCGCCACACCTCGTTCTCGTCGGTCTGGGTCTACCCGGTGATCGACGATACCATCGAGATCGAGATCCTCGACAAGGACATCCGGCTGGATACCTACCGGTCATCGGGCGCCGGCGGTCAGCATGTCAACAAGACCAACTCGGCGGTGCGCATCACGCATCTGCCGACCGGGATCGTGGTCACGTCTTCAGAGAAGTCTCAGCACCAGAACCGCGCGAACGCCTGGGCAGCCCTGCGGGCGCGCCTTTATGAAATCGAGATGAAGAAACGTACACAAGCCATTCAAGATGCACACGATTCAAAGTCAGAGATCGGCTGGGGCCACCAGATCCGCTCCTATGTGCTGCAGCCTTACCAGATGGTGAAGGATCTGCGCACCGGGGTCGAGACCTCGGACACGCAAGGAGTACTCGACGGCGACCTCGACGCCTTCATGAGCGCGGCGCTCGCCCAGGAGGTGGCGGGCCTCAGCCGTGCCGAGGCGCTGGCCGAGGAAGCCTGAGCACCCATGGACAGGCGCGCAGCCGCGGAGCTGAGCCGGGACGAGGCAAAGGCCGAGATCGATCGCCTGTCCGACGCGATCGCCGCCCATGACCGGGCCTACCACGCCGAGGACGCGCCGGTCATCTCGGATGCCGAGTACGACGCCCTGAAGCTCCGCCTGGTCGCGCTGGAGGAGGCGTTCCCCGACCTCGCCCGGTCGGACAGCCCGACCCGCACGGTTGGCGCGCCGCCGTCCGAGACCTTCAGCAAGGTCCGCCACCGGGTGCCGATGCTGTCGCTCGGGAATGCCTTCACCGTTGAGGACATCGAGGATTTCGTCGCCCGCATCCGCCGTTTCCTGAGCCTGCCGAGTCAGGAGATCGTCTTCACCTCCGAGCCGAAGATCGACGGGCTGTCGCTGTCGCTCCGCTACGAAGACGGGCGGCTGGTCGAGGCCGCGACCCGTGGCGACGGTGCCGAGGGCGAGAACGTCACGGCCAACGCCCGGACGGTCGGCGATATTCCGCACCGCCTGAAGGGCAGGGTCCCGGAGGTGTTCGAGGTTCGTGGCGAGGTCTACATGCGGCACGAGGACTTCGCGGTGCTGAACACCTCGCAGGAGGCCAGGGGCGGCAAGGTGTTCGCCAACCCCCGCAACGCCGCCGCCGGCAGCCTCCGCCAGCTTGACGCCTCGATCACCGCCGGGCGGCCGCTGCGCTTCTTTGCCTATGCCTGGGGCGAGGTGTCCGAGCTGCCGGCCGACACGCAGTCCGGTGTGATCGGAGCCCTGCGCGGTTGGGGCTTCGTCACCAACCCGTTGCTGCGCCGCTGCGCCTCGGTCGCCGATCTCCTCGCGCATTACCACGAGGTCGAGGAGGGCCGGGCCAGCCTCGGCTACGACATCGACGGCATGGTCTACAAGGTCGACCGGCTCGACCTCCAGGAACGCCTTGGCTTCGTCTCGCGCGCGCCGCGCTGGGCCATCGCGCACAAGTTCCCCGCGCAGCACGCCTGGACCATCCTCGAGGGTATCGACATACAGGTCGGCCGCACCGGCGCGCTCTCGCCGGTCGCCCGGCTCAAGCCCGTGACGGTCGGCGGCGTCGTCGTCTCCAACGCCACGCTCCACAACGAGGACTACATAGCCGGCCGCGGCGCCGATGGAGATCCGATCCGCGAGGGCAGGGATCTGCGCATCGGCGACACGGTGACGGTCTACCGGGCGGGCGATGTCATCCCCAAGGTGCTTGACGTCGACCTCGCCCATCGCCCGAAGGAGGCGGCGCCCTACGAGTTCCCCGAAACCTGCCCTGCCTGCGGTAGTCCCGCCATCCGCGAGGAAGGCGAGGCGGTCCGCCGCTGCACCGGCGGCCTCACCTGCCCGGCCCAGGCGGTCGAGCGGCTGAAACACTTCGTCTCCCGCGCTGCCATGGACATCGACGGGCTCGGCACCAAGCAGGTCGAGGGCTTCCACGAGGAGGGGCTGATCGCCGAGCCGGCCGACATCTTCACGCTGGAAGGCCGGCAGGAGGCCGGCGAGATCGACCTCTACCGCCGCGACGAAAAGGGCCGCCCGACGAACCAGAAATCGGTCGAGAACCTGTTTGCCGCCATCCGAGAGCGCCGCCGGATCGAGCTCGCCCGATTCATTTTCGCCCTCGGCATCCGCCATGTGGGCGAGACCACGGCGCGGATGTTTGCCCGCCATTTTCTCACATGGGGCGCCTTCGCGGAGACGATGATCGCGGCAGCGGACGACCAGGAGGTTCACGCGCAGATCGACAATATCGACGGCGTCGGCTCGGTGCTCGCCGATGCGGTGATCGCGTTCTTCGCCGACGACCACAATCGGGCGGCGCTCGCTCGCCTGCTCGAACATGTGACGCCCCTCGACACCGAGGCCCCGAAGACCGAAGGCAGTCCGGTGGCGGGCAAGACCATCGTCTTCACCGGCACGCTCGAGAAGATGAGCCGCGCCGAGGCGAAGGCGCGGGCCGAATCGCTTGGCGCCAAGGTGGCGGGTTCCGTCTCCGCCAAGACCGATCTCGTGGTGGCGGGGCCGGGGGCCGGCTCGAAGCTCAAGAAGGCCGCCGAGCTCGGCATCGAGACCCTCGACGAGGACGATTGGCTGGCGCTGATCGGCGGTTGAACCGCCGGGCAACTCCGCGCATCCTTCGTCCATGCCGCGCCCGCAGATCCTGTTTCCGCTGTTCGCCGAGGTCACCGGACTGCCCGGGGTGGGGCCGAAGACGGCGCAGCACTATGCAAGGCTGGGAATCGGCCGGCGGATCGACCTCCTGTTTCACCTGCCGAACGGCCTCGTCGACCGGCGTTTGCGCGAGAGCCTGGTGGGCATCGAGGCCGGGCAGGTGGCGACCGTGCTCGCCACCATCGGCGAGCACTATCCGCCGCGCAAGAAGGGGCAGCCCTACCGGGTCCACGCCGAGGGCGGCGGCGTCTGGTTCGAGATCCTGTTCTTCCACGCCAAGGGCGATTATGTCTTGCGCGCGCTGCCTCAGGGCGAGCGCCGGGTCATTTCCGGCAAGGCAGAGTTCTACGACGGCCGCCTGCAGATGCCACATCCCGACCTGATCCTGAGCGAGCGGGAAGCCGAGGGCATGCAGCCTTTCGAACCGGTCTACCCGCTGACCGAGGGGCTGACCCAGCGCGCCGTCGCCCGAGCCGTCGCCGGCGCGCTGGAGGGGTTGCCCGAGCTGCCGGAATGGCTGGACCCCGGGATCATGCGTGCGCGGAGCTGGCCGAAATGGGCGTCCGCGCTCCACGCCGTGCACCACCCCGCAACGCCGCAGGCGCTGAGCTATGGCGCCCCGGCGCGCGAGCGGCTGGCCTATGACGAACTCCTGTCGCACCAGCTCGCCCTGCAGATCGCCCGGTCGCGGATGCGGCGCGGGAAGGGGCAGGCAACCGTTGGCGACGGGCGGCTCCGCGAGAAGGCCGCCGCCGCCTTCGGTTACGCCCCGACCGGAGCCCAGTCCCGGGCGCTGGCCGAGATCGCGGCCGACATGGGCCAGCCCGAGCGGATGATGCGGCTCCTCCAGGGCGACGTGGGCGCCGGCAAGACCTGGGTCGCGTTGATGGCGATGCTGGTCGCCGCCGAGGCGGGCGGGCAGGGGGCGCTGATGGCCCCGACCGAGATCCTGGCCCGCCAGCACGGCACCAACATCGCGCGGGTCTGCAGCGAGGCCGGTATCCGCATGGTGCTGCTGACCGGCCGCGACAAGGGCGCCCAGCGGTCCGAGAAGCTCGCCGCAATCGCCGACGGCTCGGGGCAGGTGGTGATCGGCACCCATGCGCTGTTCCAGGAGGGGGTGGCGTTTCACGACCTCCGCCTCGCGGTGATCGACGAACAGCACCGTTTCGGAGTCCGCCAGCGCATGGAGCTGACCGCCAAGGCGCCGAAGGGCGCCGACATGCTGGTGATGACCGCGACCCCGATCCCGCGCACCCTGGCGCTGGCTGGATACGGCGACCTCGACATCTCGGTTCTCGACGAAAAGCCGGCGGGTCGCCAACCGGTCGATACCCGCCTGGTCTCGGCCGAGCGCTACGACGAGGTGGTCGACCGTCTCAAGGCCGCCATCGCCCGCGGCGAGCGCGCCTACTGGGTCTGCCCGCTGGTCGGCGAGAGCGAGATCGTGCCCTTGGTCGCGGCCGAGGACCGCCACCGGACGCTGGTTGCGGCGCTCGGCTCCGACAACGTGGCGCTGGTCCACGGCCAGATGCCGGCCGAGGAGAAGGATGCCGCCATGGCGGCCTTCCAGACGGGCGAGAAGCGGGTCCTTGTGGCGACGACGGTCATCGAGGTCGGCGTCGACGTGCCCGAGGCGACCATCATGGTGATCGAACAGGCCGAGCATTTCGGACTCGCCCAGCTTCACCAGCTCCGCGGCCGGGTCGGGCGCGGGGCAGGACGTTCCTTCTGCCTGCTGCTCTATGCGCCGCCCCTTGGCGAGACCGCCCGGGCGCGGCTCGCGATCATGCGCGAAACCGAGGACGGGTTCCGCATCGCCGAGGAGGACCTCCGCCTGCGCGGCGCCGGCGACCTCCTCGGAACGGCCCAGTCGGGGGTTCCGAAGTTCCGAATCGCCTCGCTCGAGTCGGATGCCGGGCTGATGGCGCTCGCCCGCGACGACGCGCGGCTGGAGATGACACGCGACCCCGAGCTGGAGACGCCCCGCGGCAAGGCGCTGAGAACATTGCTCTATCTGATGGAGCGCGACGATTCCGTGCGGATGATGAAGAGCGGTTGAATCAGAAAGAGCGTTTGTTCTCAAAATGTTCTTGATTTTTATGCGAACATCAGTAGAACATAGAGGCAACACACTGGAACAACAGATGTTGGAGCCCGCCATGCCGATGCTGATCAAAGCCCGAGATTTCGTCGCGAAGGCGCCGCGCGAGGCGATTCAGGACGCGCTTGGATTCGCCGGCATCTGCCTGTTGATCTTCGCCGGCTTCACCTTGCCATCGTATTTCTGAGTTCTTGTTCGCCTGCGGTCCAGTCTGGGATGCATCGGATCACCGGTTGTCCCCCGATGATCCTCCCGCCGCACCGATGCGGCACTGCCACGCGATCCGGCTCCCAATACCCCACCTCGCCGGATTGCGAGCTTCCCGGTCCCTCTGGAACGCTCCTGAGCCGCCTCCCGAAAGGGTAGGCGGCTCTTTTTTCCGGCACCCATCCGGGAGCGTGAACCCAGGTGTGCCAGCAAACCCGAGACCGCAGGAAAGCGATGGAACCCGCGCGAGCGCGATCGTTGTCGGCGGAAGCTCCGGGACCGGGTCGCCGCTGAAGTCGGGCTGTGGACGCGCGGTACCCAGGAGCGGTGCTCATTGGCGAGCAGGGCCGCGCACTCACGCGGAGCGGATCTCGATCGTTGGGCGCGAAACCGCGCCTGCGCTTTCGATCCAAAATTCGTATAATGAATATTATGTAAAATATTAACAACACACCCGACAAGCGGAAACCAAGATAAATTACTCTATAACAATCGAATGCATTGTTATCCTCACCAAACTCTCGCCACAGCAACGCCGCTTCGCCTGCGCTCGGCTGGAGGATCAGCCCTGTGATCGTTTCCCGGAACTCCATGGCACCGGTTCTCAGCCTCGGGCTGCTTCGATATAGCGTACCGATGATGCCGCCGCCAATGACACCAGGTCCGCGATGACCCCGCTGCTGGAGGGAATCCGCATCGTCGACCTGACCAGCGTGGTGATGGGTCCCTTCGCCACCTATCAGCTTGGCGCGCTGGGCGCCGACGTGATCAAGGTCGAGCCGCCTGGCGGCGAATCCGTGCGCCACATCGCGCCGGCCCGGCATCCGGGCATGGGCGGCATGTTCCTGAACGTGAACCGCGAGAAGCGGAGCCTGGTGCTGGATCTGAAGCGGCCGGAGGCGCAGGCGGCGCTGAACCGGATCCTGGCGACGGCGGACGTGCTGATCCACAACATGCGCCGGCCGGCGGCAAGGCGGATCGGCATCGATCCGGAGACGCTGAAGGCCAGGCATCCCCGATTGATCCACTGCGCGGCGATCGGCTTCGGCAAGGATGGCATCTATGCCGACAACGGGGCCTATGATGATGTCGTGCAGGGCCTCTCAGGCTTCGCCTCCGTCAACGCTCGCGCCGATGGCGCACCGCGCTACGTGCCGCAGATCGTGGTCGACAAGATCTCCGGACTCTTCATCGTCGAGGGCGTGCTGGCGGCGCTGATCCACCGCGAGCGCAGCGGCGAGGCGCTGGCGTTCGAGGTGCCGATGATGGAATGCGCCACCCATTTTCTGATGGTCGAGCACCTCAGCGGCCAGATCTTCGACCCGCCCCTGAGCCCGCCCGGCTACAGGCGCCTGCTGAACCCCTATCGACGTCCCTACCCGACGAAGGACGGATTCATCGGCGTGCTGCCCTATGCCGAGAAGCACTGGATCAGGTTCATGGAGGTGGTCGGACGCGCGGACGTCGCCGCCGAGCCCTGGTTCCTCGACCCCGTGGCGCGCAGCGAGAAGATCCACGACCTCTGCAAGGCAATCGACGAGGCGATGCCGCAACGGACCACCGCCGAGTGGCTGGAGCTTCTGCGCGCCGCCGACATTCCCTGCGGGCCGATCAACTCGCTCGAGGACCTGTTCGACGAGCCGCATCTGACGGCCTCGGGTTTCTTCCAGTCCGTCGAGCATCCCAGCGAGGGCCGGCTCAAGATCACCCGCCATCCGCTCGACTTCGAGAGTGTCCCCGCGGCGGCCGGCCGCCCTGCCCCGCGCCTCGGCGAGCACAGCCGGGCGATCCTGACCGAGGCCGGGATGACTGGCGCCGAGATCGACGCCCTGGCCATGTCCGGCGCCCTCGGAGACGCGGGGCAGGAACCGTGAGGGCTGCCTTCTACGAAGCCGCTGGCCCGGCCCGCCGGGTGCTGCAAGTGGGCGAGGTGCCCGACGCCGTGCCCGGACCGGGCGAGATCCTGCTCCGAGTGCATGTTCACGGGGTCAATCCGACCGACTGCAAACGCCGGGCCGGGCAGCGTGGCGCCCTGCCCTATCCCCGCATCACTCCGGGCTACGACGCGGCCGGGGTGATCGAGGCGGTTGGCGCCGGTGTCGATGCGTCGCGGATCGGCCAGCGTGTCTGGGCCTGGGAATGCGCTCACCAGAAGTGGGACGGGGCGGCGGCGGAGCTGGTCCGTGTCTCCGCCTCGCGCGCCATGGCGCTTCCGGAGGCCGCGAGTTTCGCCGATGGCGCCTCGCTGGGCGTGCCCGCGATCACCGGCTGCCACGCGCTGATGCTGGGCGGGCCGCTGGAGGGGGAGACGGTGATCGTGACCGGGGCCGCCGGCGCGGTTTGCAACTACGCGGTCCAGATCGCCAAGCGCATGGGCGCGAGCGTGATCGGCACGGTCCGGGGAGGCGCAGAGCGCGAGGCGGACGCCCGGTGGGCCGGGGCGGACCATGTCGTCAACACCGACCGCGAGTCGCTGAAGGAGGTGGCGCTGGACCTGACCGGAGGCGCCGGCGTCCGAACGATGATCGACGTCGATCTTGGCGCCCATCTGGACTTCGCCTGGCGGATCGTTGCCCAGAATGGGACCATCGCCTCGTTCGGCAGCGGTTCGAACCCGAAGCCGGCGGTCGACTGGCCGAAGTTCATGTACCGGAACATCAGGATTTGCGGCGTGGCGATCTTCGAGGTGCCCGAGGCGGCAAAGCTGCGCGCCGCCGCTTTCGTGCAGGGCGCGCTGGAAGCCGGAGCGCTCCGGCACCGCGAGGACAGCCGCTTCCCGCTCGAGCGGATCGCCGAGGCCCATGAGCGGCAAGAGACCGGTCGGCCGAGGGGTAAGGTGTTGGTCGGAATCGCGTGACTTCCTCGATGATGCGGAGGGGAAGCCGTTCCGTTGCTCCCAGCGTCACCGGTGGATGAAGGCCCGCCCGACCATCCCGCGAAAGGCGGCCCCGCGGTAGGCCGTCCGGCCCGTCAGAGCCCCGCGATCCGCTGCATCTCCGCGCGCTTGAGGCCTTTCGACTCTCCGGCCCTGAGCAGGCTCTCCCAGACGTCCTGCCCCAGCGGCAGGCCGTGGCGCAGGCGCTCGGCGCGGCGTACGCGTTCCGGGTCGCCGGGGACCAGCACCGCGTCGACGCCCTCGCCCGGCGGGCAGCCGCGGATGTCCGCGATGTAGGCTGTGACCGAGCGCACCCAGCCGTGACCGTCGTCGAGCGCCCTCGGGTCGATATAGATCGACAGCATCCCGTTGTGGCTACGGTCAGTGCCGCCCTCGGTGGCGGTGCCGGAGCCGGTCAGGGCGCCCGCCAGCAGCTCGCAGGCGAGCGCGAGCCCGGAGCCCTTGTGGTCGCCCATCGGCGCCAGTGCGCCCGGGCCGGCGCGCGGATCGTCCACCACGCCCTCGATTGCCGGACCGTAAAGCGCATCCGTGTCTTCGGTCGGCCGCCCGTCCGGGCCGATCAGGCTGCCCGCGGGCGCCGCCTTGCCGCCCTTGCGCGCCACCAGCACCTTGCCCTCAGCGACCTTCGAGGTGGCGAAGTCGAGGATGAAGTCGCCATCCTTGTGCGGCACGCCGACCGCGACCGGCGCGGTCGACATCCGCCGCGCCGCGCCGCCGAAGGGGGCGACCAGGATGCTGTTGCCGACATTGACGAAATGGATCGAGACCAGCCCCTCGGCGCACGCGGTCTCGGCGAAGGCGCCGATGCGGCCGAGATGGCCAGCCTTGCGCAGCCCGACAGCGGCGAAGCCGTTCAGCTGCGCCTTGCGGATGCCGAGCCGAACCGCCTGCGGCCCGATCGTCTGGCCAAAGCCGTGATGGCCATCGAGCAGCGCGAAGCCGGGTGCGTCGAGCACCGTCTCGGCCTTCCGGCCGAAGTTCAGGATGCCGCGGGAATGCCAGGCGAGGTAGCGCTCGGTCCGGATCACGCCGTGGCTGTCATGCCCGGCGAGATTGGCATCGACCAGGTTGCCGGCGATGGCCTCGGCTTCCGCATGGCTTCCGCCGGCGGCGCGGAAGACCCTGGCCAGCATCCGCGTCAGGCCCGCCGACGGAACCCTGATCTCGCCTGCGGTCATCGCACCCTCCCCGCTCCTGCATCGCATGGAGGATATGCATGCCCTGACCGCCCGCGAAAGCCCCGGCGTCGTTGCCGGCCGGGAAATTCCGATCCAACTTGGCGGGCAGATCCGGAGATCCCATGACCGAATCCCGCGAAACTCCGGCGGCCAGGTTGGCTGCCCTCTGGCGGGCTGCGCCCCCGGTGATCCGTGGCATCCTGATGATGTGCATCTCGACCGTGTTCTTCTCGGTGATGCACGTGCTGGTGCGCTATGCGGCGAAGGAAGTGCCGCCGTTCCAGATCGCCTTCCTCAGGAACACCTTCGGGGTGGTCGTATTTCTGCCGCTGCTGGTCTCGGGCGGGTTCGGGTTCCTGCGCACCGGCCGGCTGGGGATGCACGCCCTGCGCGGGCTCCTGAACGTGGTGGCGATGCTGATGTTCTTCACCAGCCTATCCCTGACGCCGGTGGCGCGGGTCACCGCGCTGGCCTTCACGGCGCCGCTCTTCACTGCACTGCTTTCGGTGCTGTTCCTTGGCGAGCGGTTCCGGGCCCGCCGCTGGACCGCGCTGGCGCTGGGTTTCGCCGGGATGCTGATCATCCTCCGGCCCGGCATGATCCCGGCCGATCTCGGCTCGCTCCTGGTGGTCGGTTCGGCCTCGCTCTGGGCTGTCACGATGATCGTGATCAAGGTGCTTTCGCGCACCGAATCGAGCTTTGCCATCACCGCCTACATGAACCTGTTTCTGGCACTGTTCTCACTCGGCCCCGCACTCTGGGTCTGGGTCATGCCGCCACCCGAGATGTGGGTATGGCTGGTGGCGATCGGGGTCATCGGCACCATCGCCCAGCTCGCGCTCAGCCAAGCACTGAAGGAAACCGAGCCGACCGCGGTGCTGCCCTTCGACTTCCTGAAGCTGATCTGGACCGCTATCCTCGGCTTCTGGGTTTTCGGCGAGGTGCCGGACGTTCTCACTTGGGTGGGCGCGGCGGTGGTGTTCGGCAGCGGCTTCTACATCGCCTGGCGCGAGCACGAGGAGCGGAGGCGGAGGGGAGCGCGGTAGGGCGGGCGCGTTCTTGCCCTCAAACCTCCGGTGGACATTCCGGCCCGACCCCGCCTAACCTCCCGAAAGTGTGAGAAATAAGGGGAATGCCATGACGATCGCCTGGCAGAGATTCGACGAGATGACGGTGGCCTACACGGCGGCCTGGAACTCCGGCAGGCCTGAAGCGGTGGCCGATCACTATGCGCCCGGCAAGGGCATCACGATCAACCGCGGGGCGAACCAGTTCGGCCGCGATGCGATGCTCGCCATGGCGGGCGGGTTCATGGCCGCCTTCCCCGACCTGAAGATCACGCGAGACTTCATCCGGCTGGCGGGTGATCATGCGGTCTATGGCTGGACGCTCGAGGGCCGGCACTCCGAGACCGGAAACCTTATCAGGGCGAGCGGATGGGAGGAATGGGACCTGGACGAGCAGTGCCGGATCACCAACTCGCTCGGTTGGTTCGACGCGGCGGACTACAACCGCCAGGTGTCGGGGGAATAGCGGAAGCGGGGCCGACTGCGGCCTCGGTCGTCAGTACGACTTCGGCAAGCCCAGCACCTTCTCGGCGATATGGCAGAGGATGAGCTGCTGGCTCACCGGGGCGAGCCGGTTGATCCAGACTTCGCGCATCAGCCGCTCGACATGGTACTCCCGCGCGTAACCCATGCCGCCATGGGTGAGCACGGCGCGCTCGCAGGCCCGGTAGCCGGCCTCGGCGCCGAGATACTTCGCTGCGTTGGCCTCGGGGCCGCAGGGCTGGCCGGCGTCGTAGAGCGCGGCGGCGCGGAGCGTCATCAGCCAGGCTGCCTCCAGCTCGGCCCAGCTTTCCGCGAGGGGATGCTGGATCGCCTGATTGCGGCCGATGGGCTGCCCGAAAACCTCGCGTTCGCGGGCGTAGCCGGCCGCACGATCCAACGCCTGCCGGCCGACACCTATGGCCTCGGCGGCGATCAGGCAGCGCTCGGGATTCAGGCTGTCGAGCAAGTACCGGAACCCCCTGCCCTCCTCGCCGATCCGGTCGCGGGCGGGCACGCGCAGCCCGTCGTAGAACACCATGTTCGAGTTGACCGCGTGGCGGCCCATCTTCGGAATTTCACGAATCTCCACATGGGCCGGATCGAGTTTGGCGAAGAACAGCGACAAGCCGGCGGTGGGGTCGGCCGAGTCGTAATCCGACGTGCGGGCCAGAAGGACCACGCGATGAGCCTGCTGCGCGGCCGAGGTCCAGATCTTCCGCCCCGTGACCACGTAGTCGCCGCCCTCGCGGCGCGCGGCGGTGGCGATGCGGGTGGTGTCGAGCCCCGCGTCGGGCTCGGTCACGCCGAAGCAGGTGACAAGCTCTCCCGAGACGACCGCGGGCAGCCATTCGGCCTTCTGCTCGGGGGTGCCATGCTTCACGATCGCCTGGGGTCCGAAGACACTCATGTGGACGGCGCTGGCCGCCGCCATGGCGCCCGGCGAGTTCGCCATCGCCTCCATCATCACCGCGGCCTCGGTCACGCCGAGGCCGGAGCCGCCGAATTCCTCGGGCATGGCGACGCCGAGCCAGCCGCCCGCCGCCACCGCCTCGCGGAATTCGTGCGGGAAGCTGCCAGTCTCGTCGCGCTCGAGCCAGTAGGCGTCACCGAATGGCTCCATCAGGCGGCGGATCGCGGCGCGAATGGCCTGCTGCTCATCGGTGAGCGTTCCCGGGATCATGCGTGCTCCTTGCGCCAGCGGCCGGTCGCCAACTCCTCGATCAGCCAGAACTGCGCCATGCCGACCAGCATCGCCGCGACGGCGACGCCGAAACCCCAAGCATAGCCTCCGGTGACTTCGTAGAGCCACCCCGCAACCCAGGAGCCGAAGGCGCCACCGAGCCCCATGCCGATCATGATGGCGCCGAACACGGCACCTACCTGGCCCGGGAACAGTTTGGCCGTCAGCGATGAGACCACCGGCCCCCGCGAGCCCATTCCGCCGCCGAAACCGAGCAGGAAGAGCATCAGGAAGACCGGGTTCGGCCCACCTCCCAGCGCCGCGAGGGCCAGGATCCCGACGATCGAGCCGCAGAAGGTGACGGTGGCGATGCTGCGCCGGCCGTAGCGGTCGGTCAGCCAGCCGGCGCAGATGATCCCGACCAGCGCGACGAAGCTGTTGAGGCCAAACAGGAAGGTCGCGGTCAGGGGCGCGTAACCGGCCTCCTCGAGATAGACCACCGCCTGCACCTGCACCACATAGGTCGCGACCGAGGCGGCGAAGAACACCGTGAACATGCCCCAGAACGGCGCCCGTGTCAGGTAGCGCCGCCGGATCTGGAGCGGCTTCGGCATCGGCGACAGCTTGACCACCGCCCCCTGCCCGATCCGCCTCCACGGCAGCACCAGCACGACCGCGGCCAGCGCCAGCATGCCGATCCCAAGCGCATTGTAGGCCCAGCGCCAGCCATGGGCGTCGATCATCAAGCGCGACAGCGGCGCCAGCAGCATCGCACCCATGGCGAGGCCGGCATAGGCGACCGCGGTCGCCAGACCGAGCCGGCGGTCGAACCAGCGCGCCAGCACGCCGGTCGCCGGGGTCATGCCGGTCGCCGCGGCGCCGATACCCACCAGCGCGCCGAGGCCCAGATAGCCATGCCACAGCGCCTCCATCCGGCTCGCGATCAGGAAGCCGATACCATAGGCGAGAAGGCCACCGACATAGACCGCGCGGCCGCCCAGCCGGTCGAACGCCATGCCGATGCAGGGGCCGCCTAGGCCGATGCCGATCATGAACACCGAGTAGATCGAGGAGATCTGCGCCCGGCTCCAGCCGAACTCGTCGAGGAACGAGCCGTAGAACACGGCAAATGTCTCGCCGCAGCCGCGTGCGAGCGTGTTGAGCAGGAAGCAGAGCGCCACCACCGCGACCGCGGCGGAGGTGAATTCTCCCCGCTCGGTCCCGGTCGCGGTCATGGCGTTACTTCACGCCCCGCATCAACTCCGGCAGCCAGGTGACGATCTCCGGGAACATCACCAGCGCGGCGATGGTGATGACATCGGCGACGAAGAACAGCGCGATGCCGCGGAACACATCGCCGAGCGAGATCTGCGGCTGCACTCCGTTGACGACGAAGCAGTTCAGCCCGATCGGCGGCGTGATCAGGCAGACCTCGGCCATCTTGACGACGATGATGCCGAACCAGATCGACGCCTCGGTCTGGGTCATGCCGAAGGGCGAGGTCTCGGGCGTCGCGTACTCGCCGCCGTTCAGGGCCATCACCGCCGGATAGAAGATCGGCAGCGTCACCAGCAGCATGCCGATGGCGTCCATGAACATCCCCAGCACGGTGTAGCCGAGCAGGATCGCCAGCAAGATCAGATAGGGGTTCAGCGGCAGGTCGACGATCCACTGGCTGAAGGCCTGGGGCACGGTCGAGTAGTTCAGGAAGGTGACGAAGATGAAGATGCCCCAGATCAGGGTGAAGATCATCACGGTGAGGCGCGCCGTCTCCATCAGCGCATCCTTCAACTCTCTCGCGCGCATGCCCTGGACGAAGGCGAGCACCAGGACCAGGAAGGCGCCGAGCGCACCCGCCTCGGTGGGAGATGCCCAGCCGTCATAGACGGCGGTGATGATGATCAGGGCAACAGCGATGATCGGAAGGACGCCCGGGACCGAGCGCAGGCGCTGGCCCCAGGAGAAGCCTCCGACCGCCGGGCCGATGCCAGGGTTGAGCTTGGCCCAGAGGATGATGATCGCCGCATAGATGACCGCCGAGAAAAAGCCGGGAATGAACCCGGCCAGCAACAGCGCCCCGACCGATTCCTCGACGATCAGCGCGTAGATGACGAGGATCGCGGAGGGCGGAATCAGCGTCGCCAACGTGCCGCCCGCGGCAACCACGCCGGCGGCCAGCCGCTTGTCATACTTGTTGGCAAGCATCTCCGGGATCGCGACCCGGCTGAACACCGCCGCCGTGGCGGTAGATGCGCCGGAGACGGCGCCGAAGCCCGCCTGCGCCATCACGGTCGCCACCGCCAGTCCGCCCGGCAGCCAGCCGAGCCACTTGCGCCCGGCGTCAAACAACTTCGTCGTCATCCCCGCGTGGAAGGCCAGGAAGCCGATCAGGATGAAGGGCGGCAGCACCGAGAGCCCGTAGAGTGAGGTCTTGGCATAGGGGATGGTTGCGGCGGTGGTGGCGCCTGGGCGCCAGCCGATCAGTTCGACCAGCCCGAAGAATCCGCAGATCGCGGCCGCGAAGGCCACTCGCACCCCCAGTAGCGCCAGCGCGAACAGCATCGCCATGGCGATGATGCCGACCAGCACCGGGTCCTGATAGCCGATGCCGAGGATCATCGCGAGGCCTCCTCGCCCAGCGCCTCGCGGATCTCCTCGCGGGCCTGCTCGGCGACATCCTTGATCGCCACGACGCCAATCGGCTCGCGCGTCGGATCGATCACAAGGCGCACGGCGCCGAAGAACTGGATTGCAAGCCGGACCGAGAGCAGGGCCAGGGCGAAGGGCACCAGCAGCTTCGAGGGCCAGGTCAGCAGCAGCGCATCGGTGGTGCTGTCGCCGGAAGTGTAGGCATCCTTGAAGAACACCCAGGAGTACCGCGCCAGCAACGCGATGATCGCGAATCCCGCCAGCGAGGCGAAGGCCTCGACAGCCCAGAGCAGCCGCCCCTTCAGGTACTGCAGCAGGATATCCATTCGGATATGAACGCCGTAGCGCTGGCAATAGGAGATGCCGAGGATCGCCAGGATCGGCATCGCGAGCTCGATCATGTCGATATAGCCGAAGATCGGCGCGTTGAAGAGCCAGCGGGTGCGGAGCGCGATCTGCACCACGCCCAGCAGCATCAGGAACAGCACCGCGATCGCGGCGATGAAGTTCAGCAGGTCTTCCAGAGGGTGCAGCAGGCGGTCGGCGCGGTCCACCGCGCGGCCCAGCCCGTCATCGATCTCGGCCATGGGATCTCCCTCTCCCCGGGGGTTCGCGAACGGCGCGGGGATTGCCCGCGCCGCCCGAAACTCAGGTAGCGGGCATCACATCGATTTGGCTTCGTTGACCAGCTCCCAAAGGCGGTCAAGCACGCCCTGCGCGTCGAACTTGTCCTTGTTGTCGGCGACCCACTTGTCCCAGACCGGCTTGCCGGCGACGTCGGCGAACTGCTGCAGGGTGGCGTCGTCGTAGACGATCTTGGTCATCGTCTTCTCGAACTCGGGCAGGTTCTTGGCGTCGGCCGCGACATACTTGTCGATCATCACCTGGGTCACCTCGTCCTTGAGGCCCATCAGCAGGTCCTGATACTGCGGCGGCAGCGCATCATAGGCGGTCTTGTTGATCACCATCGGACATTCCGAAGTGCCGGGCGACATGTTCGAGGTGTACCAGGCGGCCAGCTCGTTGATCTTGTAGGAGACGTGAGCGTAGGTGTAGGGGAACGACACCGCGTCGACCCCGCCGCGCTGCATCAGCGTGTAGGTCTCGGATGCAGGCACCGTCTGCCGGGTGGCGCCCAGCACCTCCATCGCCTCGCCGATGCCGCCGCCGGCACGGACCCGCAGGCCCTTCCAGTCCCCGAGCGTCTGCGGCGGCTTGCCTGTGCCCAGGAACTCGTACTGCGGCAACAGGGTCGCCACATAGGTCATGGCGTTCCACTGGTCCATGTCGGCGACCAGCGCCGGGTGCTCGAACAGCTTGTTGCGCACATGGGCCGAGACCTTCCAGTCGCCGAGCGGGACGAAGGGCAGCGAGAACACCATGAACGCCGGATTCTTGCCCGGGCTGTAGAAGTTGCAGAAGAACGCCCCCTCGAAGGCGTTGTTCTTCAGCCCGTCCAGGTTCTCCTTCGACTTGGCGAGCTGCTCGCCGTAGAATACCTGGATCTTGAACTTGCCGTCGGTCTCGGCGGCGACGCGTTCGGCCAACAGCTCGACGCCGGCCGTGAAGGCGCGCGGGTTGCCCCAGACCGACCATTTCCAGAACACGTCCGGCCCGTCGACATTCGCCGCCGGGGCGCCGGTCGCAGCCAGCGCCAGGGCAGCGGCGCCGAGGATGGATTTCGTCTGCGTCCTCATCGAGGTCTCCTCCCAGTCAGTTGCGGATCAGTCTGCTGCTGACGCCCGCGGGCGGGCGCTTCTTCGCAATTCAGGCGGTCGTGGTGGTATACCAGCCTGAGGCCACCTAACTGCGGGGGGAAGGTTTTGCAACCCCAGATTCCGGCGCTTCCGGATCGCGGAACGGGCCGCCAAACCGATGGTTAGAGGCGTTTGGCGATCTCCTCGAGCATGACCTCGGTGGCACCACCGCCGATCGAGTGGATCCGCACGTCGCGGTACATCCGTTCGATCTCCATGCCGCGCATGTAGCCTGCGCCGCCGTGCAGCTGGAGGCAGTCGTGGACGACCTCCTGAACCATCTCGGCGCAGAAGACCTTGATCATCGAGACCTCGCGCACGCAGTCCTCGCCGGCTGCCACCCGCGCCGCGGTGCCGTGCACCAGCTGGCGGGCGGACTCGAGCGAGGTGGCGGCGTGCGCGAGCTTGTGACGCACCGACTGCTTCTCCCAGAGCGGCGCGCCGAAGGCCCGGCGGATGCGGACATGATCGAGGGTGAGCTCGATGGCGCGGGAGGCCTCGCCCACTGTCATGGCGCCCATCACGAGGCGCTCGTTCTGGAAGTTGTCCATGATCTGGTAGAAGCCCCTGCCCCGCTCGCCAATTAGCGCGTCCGCCGGCAGGCGGCAGTCCTCGATGCGGAGCTCGGCCGTGTCCGAACAGCGCCAGCCGAGCTTGTCGAGCCGGCGCGCGACCGCGAAGACGGGCGTGCCGCGTTCGACGGCGAAGATCGAGAGCCCGCGCGAGGGCTTGGCGTCCGGGTCGGTGCGGGCGGCGACGAAGTATAGGTCGGCCAGCGCGCCATTGGTGATGTAGAGCTTGGCTCCGTTCAGGACCCAGCCATTACCCGAGGGTTCGGCGCGGGTGGTCAGCCCGGCCACGTCCGAGCCCGCGCCCGGTTCGGTCACGGCGATGGCGGTGACGGTCTCGCCGGAAACGATGCCGGGCATCCAGCGCGCCTTCTGCTCGGTCGAGCCGTAGCGGGCGAGGTGCGGCGAGGCCATGTCGGTGTGGACCAGCACGGCGGCCGCGAAGCCCGAGAGCCCGGCGCGGCCCAACTCCTCCCCCAGAACCATGCTGGCGAAGACGTCCATCCCTGCGCCGCCGAACTCCTCCGGGTAGCGGGCGCCGAGGAAGCCGAGTTCGCCCATGCGACGGAAGACGGCGCGGGGGATCTCGCCGGCCTCCTCCCATTGCTCGGCATGAGGGCGGACCTCCCCGGCGACGAAGCGGCGGAGCTGGTCGCGGAACAGCTCATGCTCACAGGCGAACGCCATGTCAGCCCTCCGCTGGCGGCAGCACCTTGCCGGGGTTGAGGATGTTCGCCGGGGTCGAAGGCCCGCTTCAGCCGGCGCATCAATTCGAGCTCGACCGACGACTTGTAGTGGGCAAGCTCGGCCATGCGCAGCCGCCCGACCCCATGCTCGGCGGTGATCGAGCCGCCGAATGCGGCGACCAGGTCGTGGACGATGCGGTTGATCCGGCCGGTCTCCGCCACCCAGCGCGCGTCGTCCCATCCAGGCGGAGGGAGCGGGTTGTAGTGGACGTTGCCGTCGCCGGCATGGCCGAAGCTCATCGGCACATGGCCCGGATAGGCCGCCTCCAGCGCCGCATCGGCCTGGGCGATGAAGGCGGGCACCTGCGAGACCGGGACCGAGACGTCGTGCTTGATGCCCTTGCCGGCGCGCTTCTGCACCTCGGCCTGCTCCTCGCGCACCTTCCAGAGCTGCGCGGCCTGCCCCTCCGAGGCAGCGACAATGGCGTCCGTCACCAGCCCCGCCTCCATCGCACCGGCCAGCGCGGCCTCCAAGGGTTCGCGCAAC
The DNA here is from genome assembly GCA_963700775.1 of uncultured Pseudomonadota bacterium. Classification (GTDB taxonomy): domain Bacteria; phylum Pseudomonadota; class Alphaproteobacteria; order Rhodobacterales; family Rhodobacteraceae; genus Thermohalobaculum. The sequence goes on along the minus strand of CAVOYU010000006.1, from coordinate 199,678 downwards.
GTCCCGGGCGCCTCCTGCCCGGTGAGGTCGGTGAGCACCCGCCAGGGGCGCGTGCCGGTCATCGGGTCGGCGAGGCCGAGGGTGCGGGTGGCGAGGCGGAAGCAGTTGAGGTGCATCAGCTCGAAGGCGCTGACCGCGTCGCCGACCGCATCGCGGAGCCGAGCGAGAAGCTCGATCGCCGCCTCCGGGTCGCGGACCTCGGCCATCGCGGTCTGCCGGTCGCGCGGCAGCGGGTAGAGCTTCAGGACCGCGGCGGTGATGATCCCGAGCGTCCCCTCGGCGCCGATGAAGAGCTGCTTCAGGTCGTAGCCCGCATTGTCCTTGCGCAGCCCCCTGAGCCCGTCCCAGACCTCTCCCTCGCCGGTCACCACCTCGAGCCCCAGCGCGGTCGCGCGGGCATTTCCGTAGCGCACGACGTGCACGCCCCCCGCATTGGTTGAGAGGTTGCCGCCGATCCGGCAGGATCCCTCGGCCCCGAGCGAGAGCGGGTAGAACCGCCCGGCCTCCACCGCCGCGCGCTGGATGTCGGCGAGGATCGTCCCGGCCTCGACGGTGATCGTGTCGTTCAGCGGGCTCACCGCGCGGATGCGGTTCATCCGGGTCAGCGACAGGATCACCTCGTCGCCGGACGGGTGCGGCAGCCCTGCCCCGGTCAGCCCGGTATTGCCGCCCTGGGGCACGATGGGCGTGCCGGTCTCGGCGCAGATGCGGACCAGCGTCGCGACCTGGCCTGTGCTGTCGGGGCGCAGAACCAGCGGGCTCGTCCCCGCCTCGCCGTCGCGGAATGGCGTGCAGTAGGGGCGGATCCCGTCCGGGTCATCGATGAACCCGCGCGGGCCGGCGGCGGCCTTGAGGCGGGCGAGGGTCTGGGGGGCAATCATCGGCGCTCAGATCTTCGCGAATTTCTGCATCGCCTCGCGGAAGCTGAGGCCGCGGTCGAGCTCCTCCATCGCCTTGGCGTCGTCGGCGGCGTAGCGGGTGGCGAGATGGGCGACCTCGACCGTGGCCTCGGCTGGGATGCAGACGATGCCGGTGCCGTCGGCGACGATGACGTCGCCCGGATTGACCCGGATGCCCGAGCAGATGATCGGCTCGCCGATTGCCTCGACCCGGATCCGGGTCTTGCCGGTGGTCGGCACCATGTGGCGCGAGAAGGCCGGGAAGCCGATCGAGACAATCTCCTCGCGGTCGCGGATGCCGCCGTCGACGACCAGCCCGGCGATACCCTTGAGATGCGCGGCATAGGAGGCGGTGCCGCCCCAGGTCGAGATCGGCGCGCCGCCGTTCGAGACCACGATCACGTCGCCCCGGCCCGCCGCGTCGATCATGTGCCCGACCTTGAATTCCGAGGCCGGGAATGCGCCCTTCGGTCCGGTCATCTCCAGCACCGTGACGGCGCGCCCGACGCAGCGCAGGCCGGGGCCGGCGGGCGCGAGGCCGGTGATGACGCCCTCGACGCCGCAATCCTCCAGTGCATTGGCGAGAGTGGGCGTGTTGAGCTTCTTCAGCAGCGCGATTGTCTCGTCGGATACGGGCACTGCGCCTCCTTTGTTTTCTGTTCCTGTCATGCCCCGGCCTTGAGCCGGGGCCTCGATGAGACGGTCGGAGCCACTCCGCCGCACCGCGAGGTCCCGGGTCGAGCCCGGGACATGATGTCTTCCAGCGCCCTCTATTCCAGCGCCCCGTCGATCACCGACACCATTCCGGCGTCGTTCCATTTCTTCGGTCCCACAGCCGGGCTCGGCGCCGCCTGGCGCGAGACGAGGCGGAACGGCCGGCCGGCGATCCGCTCCAGCCGCCGGTCGAGCCAGCCGAAAAAGCCCATGTTCTCCGGCTCCTCCTGCGCCCAGACCAGCTCGGCCTTGCGGTAGGGTTTCAGCGCCGCCGCCAGCGCGGCATGGTCGAGCGGGTAGAGCTGCTCGAGCCGGATCAGCGCAACGTCCTCGATCCCACGCTCGCGCCGGGCGGTGTCGAGATAATAGGCGAGCTTCCCCGTGCAAAGCACTGCACGGTGCGGATTTTCAACGTTCTCGCCGATCACTGTCCGGAACCCGGTTCCCGGCCCCATCTCGTCGAGCCGCGAGACGCAGGTCGGGTGGCGCAACAGCGCTTTCGGCGTCAGCACGACCAGCGGCTTGCGCAGCGTCCCCGCCACCTGCCGCCGCAGCGCGTGGAAGTAGTTGGCCGGCGTCGAGGCGTTGACGACCAGCAGGTTTCCCCGCGCGCAGGCCGCTAGCAGCCGCTCGGGCCGGGCCGAGACGTGGTCCGGGCCACCGCCGTCGAGGCCGTGCGGCAGCAGGATCACGAGCCCGCTCTCGAACAGCCAGCGGTCCTCGGCGGCAACGACGATCTGGTCGAACACCGGTTGGCAGACATTGAGAAAGTCGCCGAACTGCGCCTCCCAGACCGCGAGCCGGTCCGGCCGGGCGGTCGAGAGCCCGTAGTCGAACGCCAGGATTGCGTGCTCGATCAGCGGCGCATTGTAGATCTCGGCCCGCGCCGCCAGCCCGTCCAGCGTCATGTGCCGGGCGCCGGTCTGCTGGTCGAAGAGCGCGAGGTGGCGCTGGGTGAAGGCGCCGCGCACCGTATCCTGCCCGCCGAGCCGCACCGGCGTGCCGGCATCGGCGAGGCTCGCCAGCGCCAGCGCCTCGGCAGTGGCCCAGTCGATCCCCTCGCCGGTCTTGACGGCGGCGCGCCGGGCCTCGAGGAAGCGCGCGACCTTGGGGTGGAGCGCGAAGCCCTCGGGCGCTTCGGTAATATGGGCGCCGAGGCGGCGCAGGGCGTCGAGCTCAACCCCGGTCGCGACCGGGTCACAGAGCCGGCCCTCGACATCGGGCGCGAGGCCGTGGGGCGGGCTCTCAGGTCCGTTCGGCTTCCAGTGCTTCGCCCCCTCGAAGGCGGCATCGAGCGCGGAGGCGAAATCCGCGATCTCCGGCTCCCGGCCGATCCGGGCGCCGTAGCGTGCGGCAAGCGGCGGCATGGCGTCGATGGCGCGGTATTCCAGCGGCTGGGTGAAGCGCGGCTCGTCGATCTCGTTGTGGCCCTTGCGGCGATAGCAGAGCATGTCGATCACGATGTCCGCCCCGAAATCGGCCCGCCAGGCGGCGGCCAACTGACCGGCGCGGATCAGCGCGTCCGGGTCCTCGCCGTTCACGTGCAGGACCGGAGCTTCGATCAGCTTGGCTATGTCCGAGCAGCTCCGCGCGGTTCGGCCGTCGCCTGGGTCGGTGGTAAAGCCGATCTGGTTGTTGACGATCAGGTGCACCGTGCCGCCCACGTCGAAGGGGGCGAGGCCCGCGAGCTGGAACACCTCGGCATTGATCCCCTGCCCGGCGATGGCGGCGTCGGAGTGCAGGATCAGGGGCAGGATCGCGCCAGTCCCCGCCCGCTCGGCGGCGGCGCGGGCGCGGCCCTGCATCATCGGGCCGACGAGCGACAGGTGCGAGGGATGCGGCGAGACCCAGATCGCCGTCTCGCGGCCGTCGACGGCGAGGCTGCCCTCGAAGCCGAGGTGGTATGGCACGTCGGACGAGGCGCCTGCAGCCTCGGGGATCTCGGGCGCCCCTTGAGCCTCAGCCACCAGCCGCACCAGCGGCTTGCCGAAGTTGAGGCCCATCTGGGTGAAGCGGCCGCGGTGCATCCCCGCGACGAAGATCTGGCGGACGCCAAGCGCGACGGCGGCGCAAATAACCGCGTCGGTCAGGACCAGGAAGCCCTCACCGCCGGCGATCCCGAAGGTCTTCACGCCCGGCATTCGGCGGGCGAACACCGCCTCCAGGTGCTCGGCCCGTGCGATCAGACCGAGGGCCGCAGCTTGCTCGGCGGGCGCCGGTTGCCAGAGTTCCTCGGCCCGCGCGGCGAGCCAGCCTCGGCGGGCCGCGTCCTGCACATGGCCGATCTCCCAGCCGATGCTGCCGCAATAGGCGCGGATCAGCGGGGCGGTCGCCTCCGGATCGAGGCCATATGGCGCGGGGTCAAGCTCGGGTGGCGCCTCCGGCGCCGTCAGGCCCAGCGGATCGAGTCGGGCGGCGCGCCAGCCGGAGCGGCGATAGGCTTCGGCGAGCCCGATCAACGCGCCCGCCTCGGTGCGTGCGCCGTAGAGCGTCTCGAGCGCTCCCGGATCGCCCGCGCCGTATGCGTCGCCGTCGCGCATGATCTCGTCCCTGATCTCCCTGCCCTTGCCATCGCCGACCGCGCCCATATGATAACAGCGAGGCCGGGTTTCCCAGCGGAAATCAGGACCTTCCGGACTTCATCATCAGACGGATGCCAGAATGGATGCTTTCAACCGGCTGACGCTCGAGGAACTCGCCGCCGGGATCCCGGACGGTGCGTTGATCGGTGTGCCGGCGGATTATTCCGGCGTGCCGATGGCGGCGACACGGGCGTTGGTGGCACGGGGTGCGAGGGGGCTGAGACTCTACTGCCTACCCTACACGACCCTGCAGGGCGACATCCTGATCGGGGCAGGTGCGGCCCAGAGCGTCGAGGCGGCCGCCGTCACTCTCGGCGAGTACGGCCTCGCACCGCGCTTCACCGCGGCTGTAGAGGGCGGCCGGATCGAGATGCGGGATTCGACCTGCCCGGCGCTCCACACCCAGTTGCAGGCGACCGAGAAGGGCGTGCCGTTCATGCCGCTGAGAGGCGTGATCGGCTCGGACATCCTGAAGCACCGGCCGGACTGGAAGGTGATCGACTCGCCCTTCGGCAACGCCCCCGACCCGGTACTGGCGCTGCCGGCGGTGAAGCTGGACGTGGCGCTGTTCCATGCGCCATATGCGGATGCGGAGGGCAACGTTTTCATCGGCCGGCGCCGTGAGCTCGCGACGATGGTGCACGCCGCCACGAAGGTGCTTGTGACGGTCGAGCGGATCGTCGAGGGCAACCTCTTCGACTCCGAGGCCAGCGCGGCGGGCGCCCTGCCCGCGTTCTATTTCGACGGTATCGCAGTGGCCGAGAACGGCGCCTGGCCCTGCGGGCTGACCGATGTCTATCCGCCCGACGCAGACGCAGTCAGGGCCTACGCGGTTGCGGCGAAAACAGAAGCGGGCTTCGTGGCCTGGCTCGCGGAGTTCATGCAGTCCAAGAGGTTTGCGGCGTGAGCCATACTGCCGAGGAGCTGCTCATCGTCACCCTCGCCGACATGCTGCGGGGCGACCGGCACGTGGCGGTGGGCGCGGCCTCGCCGATCCCCGGCGCGGCAGCGCTGCTGGCCAAGGCCGAGGCCACGCACCGGATGCAGGTCTCGATCCTGCACTCGCGCCGGCACAACCCCTTCACGGAAGGCGCGCGGGAGCTGTTCGACGCCGCCGGACAGGGGCGGATCGACACCTTCTTCCTCGGCGGCGTGCAGATCGACGGGCAGGCCAACATCAACCTCGTCGGGCTTGGCGACTATCCGAACACGACGAAGCGCTTTCCAGGCTCCTTCGGCTCGGCGCTGATGTATTTCGCGGTGCCGCGCGTGATCCTGTTCCGCGAGGAGCACAGCCCGCGGACGCTGGTGGAGAAGGTCGACTTCGTCTCCGCCCCCGGCACCTCCGCGCCGGAGGTCTGGCGCCGCGGCGGGCCGAGCGCGCTGGTTACCGGCAAGGCGGTGTTCTCGTTTGACGCGGCGACTGGCCGATTCCGGCTGGAAAGCGTCCATGACGGCGAGACACCCGAAACGGTCGCCGCCGCCACCGGCTTCGCATTCGACAGGGCGATGGTGGTTGCCGAGACCCCTGCCCCGGCGCGGGATCGGCTCACGCGCCTCCGGGCCGAGGTTGCGCCCCGCGTCGCGACGTTCTATCCGGAGTTCGCGGCGCGGGTCTGGGGCTTCGCCGCCTGACTTCTCGACTGGCACCACGGAGGCATGCATGGGCGCGCTCGACGGCGTGAAGGTGATCGATCTGACGCGAATCCTGGGTGGCCCCTTCGGCACCCAGTGGCTCGCCGACCATGGCGCGGACGTGATCAAGGTCGAGCCGCCGCAGGGCGACGACACCCGCGCCTGGGGTCCGCCCTTCGACAAGGAGGCGGGCGCCGCGTCCTACTTCCTCGGAGTGAACCGCAACAAGCGCGGTGTGGCGCTGGACCTCGGCAAGCCGGAGGGGCGCGAGGTGCTACTGCGCTTGCTGGCCGACGCCGACGTACTGATCGAGAACTTCAAGCCGGGCGGCATGGAGAAGTGGGGCCTCGGCTACCAAGCGGCGCTGAAGGACCGCTTCCCCCGCTTGATCCATTGCCGTGTCTCGGGCTTCGGCTCGGATGGGCCGCATGGCGGGCTGCCGGGCTATGACGCGATCGTGCAGGCGCAGGCCGGCATGATGAGCGTCAACGGGGTGGAGGGCGGCGAGCCGACCCGCATCGGCATCCCGCTGGTCGACATCGGCACCGGCATGGCAGCGGCGCTGGGGATCGCCATGGCGCTCTACGAACGGTCGAACTCGGGACTGGGCCAGTATCTAGACATGACGCTCTACGACACGGCGGTGTCGATGCTGTTCCCGCACGCGGCCAACTTCTTCCTCTCGGGTAAGCACCCCCGGATCACCGGGAACACGCACTCGAACCTCTCACCCTACGATGCCTTCCCGACCAAGACTTGCCGGGTCTTCATCGCCGGGGGCAACGACGTGCAGTTCCGAAAGATCTGCGAGGTGATCGGCCGGCCCGAGCTCGCCGACGATCCACGCTTCGTCGACAACGGGGCCAGGCTCGAAAACAAGCACGCGCTCAGGGCCGAATTCGGACCCGCGATGGCGACATGGGACGGTGAGGAACTGGCCGATGCGCTGATGCGCGCCGGGGCCCCGGCGGGGCCGGTGCTCGAGACCCACGAGGTGGTCGCGCATCCGCACACGCTGCACCGCGAGATGACCGTCGAGATCGACGGATTCCGGACGCTGGGCAACCCGATCAAGATGAGCCGCACCCCGCCACAGGCGGCACGGCGGCGGCCTCCGCGCTTCGGCCAGGACACCCGCGCGGTTCTGGCGGAGGCCGGCTATTCCGAGGCGGAGATCGCCGGACTGATCGAGGCGGGCGTGGCGCTGGACCAGAAGCCACGGAAGCGCTGAGGCTGTCCGGCATGTGGCGCGCGCACCTTCATGCGATGACGAAGAACACCGCCCCCAGCGCCGCCAGTGCTGCCAGCGAGTAGATCCCGTTCCAGCGCCAGGTCAGCGTCGTTGCCGGCAGTCCAGTGACGCCGGCGAGCAGGATCGGCCCGGTGGCGTTCGGTGCCGCGGTCATGCTGAGTGCCCATCCCGCCCCCAGCGAGAGCGCGATCAGATCCGGGTCGGCCGGCAGCACCGGCAGGGCCGAGATCACCGCGGCCAGGAACACCACCATCATCACCGGCGCGACCGCGATGTTGCCGGCGACCATGACGATGATCGGCAGCGCGGTCAGGAATATCCAGGGCCGGATGTGCTCGTGGGACAGGTGCCCGGCGATGGCGTCGACCGGCGCCAGCTCCGCCGCCGCCGAACCGATGAAACCCGCGACGCCCAGCATGTAGGCGGAATGGGTCATCCGCGGCAGCGGCCCAGTGGCAATCTCGCGAATACGCCCTCCCAGGGCCGTCCGCCCGCCCCGCCCGATATTCTGGGCATAGACCCAACCTGCCAGCATGAAGGGTGACACCAGCATTAGCGCCTCGGCGGTGGATATCCTGAGCGCCTCGCGGGGGCCGTAGGTGCCGATGACGAGGCAGAGGGCGACGACGCCGAGATTGCGCGCCGCTTTTTTCGGGAAGGGCATCAGTGCCATGCCCGGCACCCGCCGGCGCGGTTTGCCCCAGCGCAGCCGGTCCTCGGCCCAGCCGACGGCGAGGAACAAAACGGACAGCGCGAGGCCGAAGAGTCATCACGCGCCCCACGTCGAGGGCCGGCAGCGAGTGGAGGATGATCGCCTGGGTCAGCGTGGTCGGCGCCCAGGTGATGACGCAGGCGAAGCCGCGGATCAGCGCCGATAGCTGGCGCTGCTCTCGTATTCGCGCGCGGCGCTCGTCCTCGTCAGTCATGATCGGCTCGGCGCGAACGCCGCGCTGGACCAAGGGCGCCAGCAGGCTGATAGCGCCGAAATTCAGCAGCACGCCCGAGAGATGCCCTCCCACATAGGTGGCCACGAAGCGTCGCCCCGGCGGCTGGCGGGTCAGGTAGTGGCCCATCGCGAGGACCGCGGGCGAGGTCACGGCGGCCTCACGCAGCAGCGTCATCAGCAGGATGAAGGATGCGAAGTAGGCGCCACGATCCAGCGCGACGCGTGGCCCGTCCCACGAGCCGTCGGCGCCGACGAGGCCGGCCGTCAACGCTGCGGCGGCGGCCAGCAGGACCCATTCGCGCAGCTCGAAGCGCGGGGTCATAACCAGCACCACTGCCAGCGCCGCGGCGCGCCCGGCGGCACTCGCCCAACCGCAGCCGCCGACCAGGTGAAGGAGCTCGAACAGGGCAAGGGCAATCATCGCCGCCGCAGTCAGCCGGGCGAGCGGCGCCTCCACCCCGCCGTATATGTCCGGTTGCGTCACGCGCTTGTCCATGAGAGCTGCCGGTCCTAACAACGTCGTAGCAACCGGGGGGCGTCGATCACAGCGCCCGGAGACCGAGAGGGATCACCGACATGATAACCCACCCGCCGTTGGATGGGACACTGGTGCTCGACCTCTCGCAGGGCATCGCCGGTCCCTATTGCGGGCGGCTGCTGGCCGAGCAGGGCGCACGGGTGCTGAAGGTCGAGCCGCCAGCCGGCGACTGGATGCGGGCGCTCGGCGCCGGACCCGGCGGCAGTTCGGCGAGCGCACACTATTACAACCTGGGAAAGGAAAGCCTGGTCCTCGATCTCAAGGACCCGCGCGACCTCGCCCGTGCCCTGGCTCTGGCGGAGCGGGCGGACCTGATGATCGAAAGCGGCCGGCCAGGCGTAACCGCGAAGCTCGGTCTCGGCTTCGAGGCCGTCCGCATGCGGAACCCAGAGATCGTCTATCTCTCGATCACCGGCTACGGGCTTGCCGGCCCGCGGGCCGCCGAGCCGATGACCGACACGGTGGCGCAGGCCTTCTCGGGCTGGATGTCGATCAACCGCGGCCGAGACGGCATTCCGCACAAGGTAGACACCACCATCATCGACGCGGTGACCGGGCTCTATGCCTTCCAGGCAGCATCGATGGCGCTCTGGCCGGGTGGTGAGCGAGGACGGCAGATCGATGTGTCGCTGTTGCAGTCGGCGGCGGCAGTGCTGGGGCCCAAGGTGATCGAGGCGGCCTTTATCGGGCGCTCGCCCGAAGCGATCAACCCGCCCGCCGGCAGCTACCGGACGGCGGATGGCTGGATCGCCGTGACCCTGGTGCGCGAGGCGCAGTTCCGGGCACTGGCGGCCGAGATCGGGCTTCCGGAACTGGGTGACGATCCCCGCTTCGACAGTTTCGGCAGCCGGCGGGCGAACCTGGCGGAATTGCAGGAGATCATCGGAGATGAGCTGGTGCAGGCGACGACGGCCGAATGGGAGACCCGACTGACCCGCGCCGGGCTGCTTGCCAGCCGGATCAACGGGTTCGGGGACTGGCTGGCGGATCCGCAGATTGCCGCCACGGGCGCGGCGCCAGAGACTGCGCTGGCACCCGACGCCTGCCTGCCGGTGCCGCGCACGCCAGGCCTGCCAGGACAGGTTGCGGCCGCGCCCCGCCCTGGGGAGCATACCGAGGCCGTGCTGAAGGAATTCGGCATCGCCTGACCCGGACCCGGAGCGAATTCCGGCTCAACCCGGAATGAAGGCCACATGCAGCTTGTTTCCGTCCGGATCGCGGCAATAGGCGCCGTAGTATCCGGGCGCATAGTTCCGCGGCCCCGGCGCCCCCTCGTCGGTGCCGCCATGAGCCAATGCGGCGGCATGAAAGGCATCGACCGTTTCGCGATCCAGCGCCCGGAACCCGACCTGCGAGCCGTTTCCCGGCACGGCCGCCCGGCCATTGTACGGTGTCAGGATCCAGAGCCACGGTCCGTCGCCCGGCGCGTGATAGCCGAGCGCCTGATCGGAGCGCTCGCCACAGGCCATCCCCAGGACCGCCAGTACCGCGCCATAGAACGCCTCTGAGCGTGCGAGGTCGTTCGAGCCCAGACATACGCCACCGATCGTGGCCATTTCCTCAGACGAACTCGGCTATCCTCTCCGGAGAGGGCTTCGCCAGATCGATCGCCTCCTCGAGGGTGAAGTCGCCCTGATAGAGCGCGCGCCCGACAATGGCCCCGGAGATGTTGTAGAGGTATTTCAGCTCCGAGATGTCGTTGAGCGAGCGGGCCAGGCCGCTGGCGATCACCGGCGTGTCGGTCTCGGAAGCGACCTTGGTCACCAGGGCGAAGCTCGATTCCGGCATTTCCAGATCACGGTCGATGTCGGTCACCACGAACTGGGACAACGGGACGCCGTCGAACAGGTGCACGAAGTCGACCGCAGTAAAGGCCGTCTGCTCGCGCCAACCCTCAATGGTGACGAAGCCCTGCCAGACATCAACCGAGACCACGATCTGGTCCGGGAAGGCGAAAGCGGCCTCCTTCACCAATCTGGGCGCCCGTGCCGCTGCGGTACCAAAGACGATTCGTCCAGCGCCGGCATCCGCCCACTCGCGCACGCGCTCCATGGAGCGGATGCCGCCTGCAACCTGGACTGGAGCACCCGCATGGCGGATGATCCGGCGGATCAATTCCTCGTTGCTGCCGGTTCCCGCGACCGCGTCGAGGTCGACCACATGCAGCCATTCGGCCCCGGACCGCGCGAACCCGAGCGCGGTCTCGACCGGGTCCACGTCGTACTCGACCGGCTCGTCGATCCGGCCTCGGATGAGGTTCACGCAGCGCCCGTTGCGCAGCGCGAGGTAGGGGTAGATGATCATGGCGTTTCCTCCGCGAGTCCGGCCGGCGGCCCGTCTTCCTGGAGGGAAAGGCGCTCCCCGACGGGCTTCCTCCGGTCCGGTGCGACCAGATGATGGTCGGCCATATGCGCGACGGAATCAACTCCCACCTGTCCCGTTCGCGACTATTGCAGAATCCATCGCGACCGGCCGACACTTGCGTCCGGAAAGAACACGAAAATCCGCGTCCGGGGGAGATGCCATGACCGCCGACACCATCGATCCGCTCGCGCTCCGGTTCTGCGAGCCGCGATATTTCGAGGACTTCCGGACTGGCGAGCGATTCTATCTTCCGTCGCGCACCATGACCGAAGGGGTGTTCGCGGCCTTTCAGGCGGCGTCAGGCGACAATCATCCGATTCACTATGATCGCCATTATTGCCAGGCCCATGGCCACCGCGACCTGTTGGCCCATGGCTTCCAGGTGTTGATCCAGGTCTGCATCGGCGCCGGCGTGCTGCCGCAGATGATGGGGCCGTCGCTGATCGGCTTCATCGAACAATCCTCGCGGTTCCTGAAGCCGGTCTATTGCGGCGACACGCTCTACCCGGCGATCGAGATCGCGAAACTGAAGCCGCAGCGCAGCACCGGGGTGATGGTGTGCCGGGCGACGGTGCACAACCAGGGCGGCGCGCTGGTCATGGAGGGCGAGCAGAAGTACCTGCTGCGAAGGCGCGACGCCGGGAGGGCAGCGCCATGACGGGCGCACCGGTCGGTTTCATTGGCCTCGGCGTGATGGGCGAGCCGATGTGCCGGAATCTGGCAGTCAGATCCGGGCGCCTAGTGCTTGCGGCGGATCTGCGGTCCGAACCGCTGGAGCGCCTGAAGCCGGCGGGCGTCGTTGCTGCGGAAATGGACGAGATCGCCGCCGCGGCGGACGTGGTATTTCTGTCGCTGCCGGGCGGACCGGAAGTCGAGGACGTGGTGCGCCGGCATCTGCTGCCTCGCGCCCGAGCGGGGCTGACGGTCGTGGACATGTCGACCTCGCCGGTTGCGTTGGTTCGCACTCTCTGCGCAGAGCTGGCCGCTTGCGGCGCCGACTTTGCCGACGCGCCGGTCGCCCGCACCCGGCAGGCCGCCATTGACGGGACGCTCGCGATCTCGGTCGGCGCCGGCACCGAAGTCTTCGCGGTGATTGAACCGTTGCTCCGTTGCATGGGCGGCGACGTGCTGCATTGTGGGCCGGTCGGCTCTGGCCAGGTGGTGAAGCTGATGAACAACATGGTGCTGTTCCAGACCGTGGCGGCGCTTGCCGAGGCCATGGCCATCGCCGGGCGCGCGGGCGTGGACGAAGCCCTGCTGCTGACCGCTCTCGGCAACGGTTCGGCCGACAGCTTCGCGCTCCGGAACCACGGGGTGAAGTCCATGCTCCCGCGGAATTTTCCGGAATCCGCCTTCCCGACCGACTATGCGATAAAGGATGTGAGCTATGCCGTCGCGCTGGCGGAGGATGTGGGCGTCGATGCGCGCGGCGCCCGGCTGGTGAGCGAGACCCTCGCCCGTTCCAGTGCGGCCGGGCAGGCCCGCAACTACTTCCCGGCTCTGATACGGCTGATCGCCGGGGAACACTGACCGTCGCGGCCCTTCGGCGTTCATCATCATGGGGCGACCGCAGATTCCGGCGTGTGGTATACCAGCGGCTTGCGCTGGGCGGTCCGTGCCGTAAAAGTAGCAAGGTAACGTTTTCGTGAACGGCGCCGGGTCTGCGCCCAATAATGCAAGGGGGAAACTGCCATGAGCGAGATTGTGCGCTATGCGATCGAGGGACGTGTCGCGGTTCTGACCGTCGACAGCCCGCCGGTTAACGCGCTTGGAAGCGCGGTGCGGGCGGGGCTGAAGGAGGGCATCGAAAGGGCGATCGCCGATCCCGGAGCGGAGGCGATCGCGCTGGTCTGCGCCGGGCGCACCTTTTTTGCCGGGGCCGACATCTCGGAGTTCGGCAAGCCGCCGGTCCCGCCGGGCCTGCGTGAGGTCCACGAGGTGATCGAGGGCAGCCCGAAGCCGGTGGTCGCCGGGATCCACGGCACGGCGCTCGGCGGCGGCCTCGAGACCGCGCTTGCCTGCCATTACCGAATCGGGGTCGCGCAAGCCCGAGTGGGGCTGCCCGAGGTCAAGCTTGGAATCCTGCCGGGCGCCGGCGGGACCCAGCGCCTGCCGCGCCTGATCGGGGTGGAAAAGGCCATCGAGATGATCTGCACTGGCGAGCCGATCGATGCCCATCAGGCCGAGGCGCGCGGCATCCTGGACGAGATCGTCGAGGGCGACCTGCGCGCGGCGACCATTGCATACGCGGCCCGCGTGGTCGCCCAGGGCCGGCCGCTGATGCGCGTGCGCGACCGGAACCGGCTGATCGACGAGGCGGTGCGCAGGCCGGAGGTGTTCCAGGCCGCCCGCGAGCACTATGGGCGGGTCAAGCGCGGCTTCCTGGCGCCGCAGCACTGCATATCGGCGATCCAGGCGGCGACCGAGATGGATTTCGACGGCGGCATGCGGCGTGAGCGTGAGCTGTTCGCGGAGCTGATGGCCTCGGACCAGTCGAAGGCACAACGTTACTTTTTCTTCACCGAGCGTCAGGCCAACAAGGTGCCGGATGTCGGGCGCGACACGCCCCGGCGCGAGATCGGCAACGTCGCGGTCATCGGTGCCGGGACCATGGGTGGCGGCATCGCCATGAATTTCGCCAATGCCGGAATCCCGGTGCTGATCGTTGATACAAGCCAGGAAGTGCTCGATCGGGGCATCGCCGTGATCCGGCGGAACTATGAAGGCAGCGCCAGGCGTGGCCGGATCAGCGCCGGGGATGTCAAAACCAGGATGTGCCTGATCAGGCCCAGCCTCGACATCGCCGAGACTGGCGACGCGGACCTGATAGTTGAAGCGGTGTTCGAGGAGATGGAGCTGAAGCAAAGTCTGTTCCGCGAGATCGACAAACATGCCAAGCCCGGCGCAATCCTGGCAACCAACACCTCGACGCTGGACGTCAACGAGATAGCCGGGGCGACGGAGCGGCCCGCTGATGTGCTTGGGCTGCATTTCTTCTCGCCGGCCAACGTGATGCGGCTCCTGGAAGTGGTCCGGGGCGCCGCAACCGCGCCGGAGGTGGTCGCCACTGCCATGGACCTGGCCAAGCGGATCGGCAAGGTGCCGGTGCTTGCCGGCGTCTGCGACGGCTTCATCGGCAACCGGATGCTGCACGCCTATTTCGACCAGGCCTTCGCGCTGCTTTATGAGGGCTGCCAGCCGCAGGAGGTGGACCGGGCGCTGACCGGGTTCGGGCTTGCCATGGGCCCTTTCGCCATGAGCGACCTCGCCGGGCTCGATGTGAGCTGGCGCATCCGCAAGCAGAAGGGCACAACCCAGCCAATCGCCGACCGGCTTTGCGAACTCGGCCGGTTCGGCCAGAAGACCGGGGCCGGCTACTACCGCTACGGCGAGGACGGGCGGACCCCTCATCCCGACCCGCAGGTCGCGGAGATCGTCGAGGCGGAGGGTCTGAAGGTTCACGCCAGCCGCCGGCAGATCGGCGCCGAGGAGATCGTTGAGCGCTGCATGCTGGCGCTCGTTAACGAAGGCGCGAAGCTGCTGGAGGAAGGGATCGCTCTCCGGGCCTCGGACATCGACGTGGTCTATGTGTACGGCTACGGCTTCCCCGTCTATCGTGGCGGCCCTATGTTCTGGGCCGACCTGATGGGTCTTGGCACGGCACTCGAAAATATACGCGGCTACCATGCCGCAGGCCATGCGGTGTTCGCGCCTGCCCCATTGATCGAGCGGCTTGCGGCTGCAGGCAAGGGCTTCCGCGACCACGACAATGGCGAGGGTTGAGCCATGCTGCAAAATGCCGGGATCGGACTCATCGAAAGCGCCAGCCCGGAGACGCTCGGCTTCGATCCGACCCGGCTTGCCCGGCTGGTCCCGTGGATGCAGCGATACGTGGATGCCGGCAGGCTGCCCGGCGCCCAGGTCCTGATCGCTCGGCGCGGCGCGGTGGCCTATGCCGCCGAGGTGGGTCACTGCGATGTCGAGGGCGGCCGACCGTGGGCGCGCGACGCGCTGGCACGCATCTACTCGATGACCAAGCCTCTGACCTCGACGGCCTTGCTGATGCTCTACGAGCAGGGGCTGTGCCATCTAGATGACCCGGTCGACCTGTTCCTGCCCGAGTTCAAGGACCGCAGGGTCCTGCGGCCGGATGCCAGGTCGCCGGACGATGCCGGGCCAGCCGAGACCCGAATGACCCTGCACCACCTGATGACCCACACGTCCGGCCTGACTTACGGCTTCCAGGAGGGGATGCTGGCTGAAGCCTACCGGGAGGTGGGCGTCGACTTCAGCGTCCAGAACGAGACGCTCGCTGTGACCGCCGCCCGGCTCGGCCCCCTGCCCCTGGCCTTCGAGCCCGGCAGCCGCTGGCACTACTCGGTCTCGACCGACGTTCTCGGCCGGGTGGTGGAGGTGATCTCAGGCCGGACGCTCGATGCCTTCCTGCGCGAGCGCATTCTCGACCCACTCGGCATGGCCGACACCTTCTTCGGCGTGCCCGGACCAAAGGCGTCTCGGCTGGCCGCCCTCTACGCAAAGACGCCGGAAGGCGGAATAACGCTTTCGGACACTCCGGCATCGCGGTTCGGCGAAGGGAGCGTCGTGAAGTTCTCGGGCGGTGGCGGGCTGGTCTCGACGGCTGACGACTATCTGCGCTTCGCCGAAATGCAGCGGCTTGGCGGGGAGCTGGGCGGCGAGCGCATCCTCGGGCCGCGCACCATGCGGCTGATGACCATGAACCACCTGCCGGGCGACCTGGCGATGATGGGGCAGAAGGTTTGGGCCGAAGTCTCCTTCGAGGGTATCGGCTTCGGCCTCGGCGGCGCGGTGATGCTGGACCCGGCCCGGGCTCAGACACTCGGCTCGCCCGGTGACTTCGGCTGGGGCGGCATGGCGAGCACGGTCTACTGGGTCGATCCGGCCGAGCAGATGTCGGTAATTTTCTTGACCCAACTCATCCCCTCGAGTGCCTGGCCGATCCGCAAGGAATTGCGTGCCTTGATCTATGCGGCGATCACCGACTAAGCGCGCTCGACCGGACGGTCATGCATCCAGGCTCCTGACGGAATCGTGATCGCCGGAAGCCCGCTCGAGGCATGTGCCGACTTAATTCTGGCACGTTTCGCCAGCATGACTGCAGACGTCAATCAAGAGTGGTCTGGCCTGCCTGCTTGGCTTGGCCTGACTTGCCTGGCAATACCAAGGGGTCTTTCGTGGTGTATCCGCAGTTCGTGTTCTGCTGTCTGCATGACCGTGTCTCAGGACATTTAACGTCTCCACCCCGCCCGGCGGCCTGGCCCAGCGAGAGATGAGCAAGGTACCCGTTTATCGAGAGCCGATCACGGATCGGATAGACCTTCTGCGCTTCCTGCTGATCGTCGGCCTGGTCTTCCTGCACTACGGCAGCTTTCCTGGCTCGGAAGCTTCTCCCTTCGCAGGGTTCCGCTGGAGCGAGCACCCCGTCGCGACCTTCGTCAACTCGTTCAATCTGTTTGTGTTTCTGAGCGCCGTCCCGCTTCTGAGCATGATCTCGGGCTGGCTGTTTTTCAAGCGGACGGACTTCACTCTGGCCTTTTATCTGGGGCTTTTCCGGCGCCGCGCGCGGTCGATCCTGTTGCCGATGGTCACCTGGAACCTCCTGATCCTGGCGCTGTTCCTGGGGATCCATGCGGTTGACCGGAATTCGGACTTGCTCGACATCGTCGGCTACGACATGTCCGACCTCGGTCCGCAGGCGATCGTCAACGCGCTGCTGGGCATTACCCGGCACCCGATCAACTTCCAGTTCTGGTTCCTGCGCGACCTGCTGCTGACGATTCTGGTCTCGCCGTTGCTGGGGGTGGCCCTGCGGCGCCTGCCTGTTCTGGGCCTGCTGTTCCTGTTCGCCGTCTGGATCGGCGACTTCACGCTCGGAATCTTCTTCCGGACCGACGTGGTGTTCTTCTTCTACCTCGGCGGTTACATCCGGGTGCACGAGGTTCGGTTGCCAGAGTTCTCGCCCCGGGTCACCGTGCTCCTGGTGCTTTTCTTCGCTCTGGCCGCCGGCGCGCGGACGCTGGCGCCGCTGTTCCTGGACACGGAATCGCCGGACGTCGCGTTCCTCCTCGGAATCGCAACCCGGCTGATGCGCATCGTCGGCGTCCTGAGCCTCTGGGCGGTCGCGCCATTCCTGCTGCCGACATCGCTGGGCCGCCTGCTGGTTCGGCTTGGGCCGCTGGCCTTTTTCCTGCATGCCCTGCACTGGCCGCTGAACCAGTTCATCAAGCTGGCCCTCGCGTCGCTGATCCCGGGCGACGGAAGCGCGGTGCTGTTGCTGAACTACTTCCTGACGAGCTTCCTCGCCATATCCGCCGCAGTCTTGCTGGCGATGGCTATGGCCCGGCACTGCCCGGTGGTGTTCGATCATCTGAGCGGCGGCAGGTCCGGGCTGTTCGCCAACCGCCCCCGCACCGCCGCCCTATAGCGCCGACCCGAAGGCTTCGAACAGCGAGCGGTTCACCGGATCGGTAATGGCCGCGTACTCGGCGTGCCACTGGACGGCGATCGCCAGGCCCGGCGCATCCTCGACGCGGATCGCCTCGGGCGTCTGGTCCTTGGCCCGGCCCTCGATAACGATCCGGGTGCCGGGCTCGAGGATGCCCTGCCCGTGCAGCGAGTTCACCATGACCTCCTCGGCGCCGAAGATCGCGGCGAACCGGCTCCCAGGAGTCAGGCACACCCTGTGGCGCGGCCGGAAGATCACCTCTAGGTCCGTCTCGCCGGGCGGCATCCTGTGGTTCATCCGACCCGGCAGGTCCCGGATCTCCGGGTGCAGCGTACCGCCGAAGGCGACATTGATCTCCTGGAAGCCGCGACAGATGCCGAAGAGCGCCCTGCCCGCCCCGACCGCCGCCCGCACCAGCGGCAGCGCGACCCCGTCGCGGCCGCGGTCGTAGGGTTCGTAGGCCGGCGCCGGTTCCGCGCCGAACAGCGTCGGGTACACGTTCGGCCGGGCGCCTGTCAGCACGATGCCGTCCAGGATCTCGATCAGATGGCCGATGTCCTGGGTGCCGGGCAGTGACGGGATGATCAGCGGCACCGCGCCGGTGATTGCGGCGACCGCCTCGATGTAGCGGTTGTTGGCCCGCTGCCCCGGAGCGCCCGGCCCTTCGGTGAGCGCGCTCCCGATGATTCCGACTGTCTTGCGGCGCATGTTCCCCTGCCTCGCTGATACGGGGAACTTGATGCCTGCAACGCTGTTCGGCAAGCATGGAAGCGGAAATTCCAGACCGGGCGGAAAATCATGATCGAGCGATTGCAGGAACTGGTGAACGCGGACCCGGCGCTGGTACGCCGAGGCCGCTGGACGAATGCCGACATGCTGCTCGAGACCGGCGCGCGGCGCTGGCTGGTGGCAATCCGGGCCGGCCGAATCGAGGCGGTGCGGACCGTGGAGATGGCGGTCGCGCCCTTCGACTTCGCCATCCGCGGCACCGAGGAGGCCTGGGCCGAGTTCTGGAAGCCGATGCCGAAGCCGCGCCACCACGACCTGATCGCACTGATCCGCGAGGGCAAGATGCGCTTCGAGGGCGACATGGACCTCTTGATGGCGAACCTGCTCTACCTGAAGCTGGTGCTCGAGGTGCCACGTCGCACGGGTGTGGCGGCATGAGCCCCGTGATCGAGCCCATCGCCGGCCGATACATGCGGCTCCAGATCGACGGCCGCGAGCACCGGCTCTACTGGGAGGAAGCTGGCAGCGGCGTCCCGCTCCTCTGCCTGCACACCGCCGGGGCGGACGGTCGCCAGTATCGGGCGATCCTGAACGATCCGACGATCACCGAACGGTTCCGGGTGGTGGTGTTCGACATGCCCTGGCACGGCAAGTCCTCGCCGCCGGAAGGCTGGGAGCGCGAGGAGTACAAGCTTACCACCGAAAGCTATGTCGAACTGGTTGTGACGGTGGCGGAGGCGCTCGGCCTCGACCGGCCGGCCTTGATGGGCTGTTCGATCGGCGGCCGCGTGGTGCTGGAGCTGGCGCGGCGGCACCCCAACCTGTTCCGAGCCGTGATCGGGCTGCAAAGCTCGGCCTTCGTGCAGCGCTATTTCGACCTCTCCTACCTGCACAGGCCCAACATCCACGGCGGAGAGGTCTGCGCCGCCTATTGCTACGGGCTGGTCGGACCGGGCGCGCCCCAGAAGCACCGCTGGGAGACGCTCTGGCACTACATGCAGGGCGGGCCAGGGGTGTTCCTCGGCGACCTGCACTTCTACTCGATCGACGGCGACGTGTCGGACCGGCTGGCCGAGATCGACACCGCGCGCTGCCCGGTCTTCATGCTGACCGGCGAGTACGACTATTCCTGCACCCCCGAGGCCAGCCGCGAAACCGCGGCAAAGATCGTTGGCGCCGAGTTGACGGTGATGCTGGGCCTCGGCCATTTCCCGATGAGCGAGGATCCGGAGAGATTCCGCGGCTATCTGATGCCGGTGCTGGAGAGGATCGCGGCCGGATGAGAGCCGCTGCTCAACCCGTGGAAACCTGAATCGATCGTGTGATTCTGTTTGAATGCAAAAAGACTGATCGCCTTTGCGCGTGTGCTGCGCGCCTCCCGCTAGCCCGGCGCCCGTCTCACCCCCGCCCGACGAACGGCATTTTGGTCGCCATGATGGTGATGAACTGGATGTTGGTCTCCAGCGGCAGGTTGGCCATCTGCAGCACCGCCTGGCCTACATGGGCGACGTCCATGCGCGGCTCGGCCTTCATCGTGCCGTCCGCCTGGGGCACGCCGCCGACCATGCGCTCGGTCATCGGCGTCACCGCGTTGCCGATGTCGATCTGGCCGCAGGCGATGTTGAAGGGCCGCCCGTCCAGCGAAAGGCAGCGGGTGAGGCCGGTGATCGCGTGCTTGGTGGTGGTGTAGGGCACCGAGCCCGGCCGCGGCACATGAGCCGAGATCGAGCCGTTGTTGATGATCCGCCCGCCCTGCGGGTCCTGTTTCTTCATCTGGGCGAAGGCGGCGCGGGCGCAGTAGAAGGCGCCGTTCAGGTTCACACCGACGACCATGTGCCATTCGTCGAGGGTATTCTGGTCGATGGTCTTGGCCGGCGTGCCCGAGCCCGCATTGTTGAAAAGCACATCCAGCCGGCCGAACCGCTCGACAGTCGCGGCAAACGCCGCATCAACCGCCGCCGGGTCGGAGACATCGCAGTGCAACGTCATGGCATTGGCCGGCGCGGCGGAGCCGGTCGCGGTCTCCGCGAGTGCCTGGCGCCGGCGGCCGACCAGGGCGACACCCCAGCCATCCGCCAGCAGCGCATGTGCGCTCGCCCGCCCGATGCCGGTGCCCGCACCCGTGACCAGTGCAATGCCCTTCATGCCTTCCTCCCTTGCCGGATCGACCCCGGATAGCCCGGCGGTTTCCGCGTCGCAAGAAGATCGCGCCCACTCTGCGGAATCCCCGCGATGCCACTGGCGTCTGCGGACAGACTGCGGTATCCGATCACATCTGTGATGGTTCCGCGACACCTGCCTGGGAGACGTTCGACCGGTGAACGAGAAGACAGTGAAATCTGCGGTCCGGGTGCTGGCGATCTTCGAGGTCTTCGAGTCGGAGCGCCGTGGCCTGACCATCTCCGAGCTGGTGGAGCGGCTGCAGATTCCCCAGTCCAGCACCTCGACGCTCATGAAGAGCCTGCTCGCCAAGGGATTCGTCGAGTTCGACGGCGAGACACGGCGTTACCGCCCCTCGGTTCGGCTCGCGTTCCTCGGCAACTGGGTGTTGGGTTCGACCGACGTCATCGCCCGCATCCATACCCTGGCCCAGAACCTGTCGGTGCAGACCGGTGAAACCATCCTGGCCGGAGCCGAGAACGGTCTCTACATGCAGTACCTGTCGGTGATCGTTTCGCCACACACCGCCAGGATTGCGCTGCACCCGGGTGTGAAGCGGCCGCTGCACCTCTCCGGACTGGGCCTGATGCTCCTGTCGCTCAAGACCGATCCGGAGGTCGGGCGGCTGGTGCGCCGATTCAATTCCGAACTGAACGATCCCGCCATCCCGCGGCTCTCCGAGCGCGAGGTTCTGCGCAAGGTCGAGACCGCGCGCCGCCAGGGCTGGATCGAAAGCGCCAGCCTGATCACCAAGGGGGCGGGCTCGATCGCGACACTGCTGCCCCTGCCACGCGGCCAGCGTCCGCTGGCCATCGGCATAGGCGCACCCGTGGAGCGGCTCCAGCAGCGCCACGACCTGCTGCAGGCCGCGCTGTGTGGCGCGGTTGCCGAATTCTCGGCACTGACGCGGGGCGCCGAGGCTGCCGGCTTAGCCTGACCGCCTGCGACGGGCGATGAAGCACCCCGCCCGGCATAGGTCCCGGATCTTGACCCCGTTCCTTCCGGCAGCAGCCCGCCGACCTTGCCGTCTTCCCGAGCGGTGGTCCATCTGGCATGGTCGACCCGGCGCGAGCTCGAAGTTACATCGATGATAGATCATTCGGGAACGGTCAGACACGGGAAGGTTTCATGGCGATTGGATCCGACGGACTTGGAGCTGACGGCGGTACGCAGATCCAGGTGCGGAATTTTTTTCCGACGCCGGTGGCGGTGCTGCCAGTGCCCGATCATGCCCGCATCAATGCGGCCCTGGAGCCGCGCATCATCGCCCGCGAGAAGGAGGTCCCGAGCGTTCACCACTCGAACTGGGGCGGCTGGCAGTCGCCGACCGACTTTCCCGGCTGGTGTGGCCCCGAGGGACAGGCCGTGCTGGAGATCGCCCAGAATCTGGCGCGGCGGTTGACTGCCGACCGGCACGGTCATCCCCTCGAGCTGAAATGGCGGATGAACGCCTGGGCCAATGTGAACCGGCTCGGCCAGGGCAACGAATTCCACACCCATCCCGGCGCCTACTGGTCGGCGACCTACTACGTCCGCGACGGCGGCGCGGGGACCGATCCCGGCGTCGGCGGCGAGTTCGAGATGCAGGACCCACGCGGCGTCGGCCCGGCCATGCTGGCGCCGATGCTCGCCTTCCGCACCGCCGGCGGCCAGTCAGTGGGGGCGAGCGAGCTGATCGCACCGCGTGCCGGCAACCTGGTGATGTTTCCCTCCTGGCTCAGCCACGGGGTAAGGCCATACCATGGCAAGGACGTTCGGATCTCGATCGCGCTCAACCTGACGCCCGTGTGAGGCGGGGCGCCCGGCCAGCCTCAACCGGACGGCGGCTCGGCCAGGCATCCGGCGGGCGCGGTGGCGACGTTCTCTGGCGCTCGCCGGGCGCCGTGGCTGGTCGTGCCGAGTCCATAGATATCCGGAAATCGCGCGGCCTCGCCTTGCGCGTCCGGGAAGATGGTGAAGTAACCGATCAGGACCGGGACCGCGGGAGTGACAACGTCGAAGGTCTCGCGGCCGTTCGCAAGCCGGTGCACCTCCTCGACATCCTTGTCGAGGAGCCATGCTATGAGTTCGTCCCACCGCTGCACGCGGATACAGCCATGGGAGAGCGCCCGGTCGTCGCGCTGGAACAGGTCCCGTCGGTTCGTGTCGTGAAGATAGACCAGCAGTCCGGGCTCCAGCCGCACCGCCGCCAGGCCGAGCGGATTCTTCAGCCCGGGCGGCCAGATCCGGTCCTTGTACTCGCCGCTCCGCACCATCGCAGGAGTAGGCCGCCAGGTCGGCCGGAACCGCACGGAACTGGTGTAGGTCTCGATCAGCGGCGTCGGATGCCAGGGCGTGCCGACGATCACCCGGCTGCGCAGCGCCGGCTCGCCGTCACTGAAGGCGACGAGTTCGAAGGCGGGCACATTCACCAGGATTGCCTTGCCGTAAGGCGGCACCCGGTACGGCACGCCGAGGCGGTCGAGAAGGTCCTGAAAGCCCGAGGCAGCGGGCTGCGGCGCAGCCGGCACCTGTGTTGTGCCCCGACCGGACGCCGCCAGACAGCCGCCAAGCAGACAAGCGAAGGCCAGTAGGACGAGAGTTTGCGCTCCCCGTGCCAGCAGGCTGGCAGTGAGCCGGCAGCATCCGGAATGTCGGATTGAAGTTCTGATAAGCAGCACCATCCGTCAAAGATAAGGCAGACCGCCCCGGAGCGTCACCGTCTCGCCACGCGCGGCGTCAGCGTTTCCTGTGCCCCGCCCATGCCCTATTGCCCCCGGAACGCCGGCGCCCGTTTCTCGCGCATGGCGGCCAGGCCTTCTCGGACATCGTCGGAATCGGCGCAGCGCTTCACCACCGCCGCGATCCGGGCCGCGTCCGGGTCTTCGCGCACCAGTTCCTTCATGCCGGCAACTGCCAGCGGCGCGAGCCGGGCGGCGCGCGCGGCGACCTCCATAGCCTGGTCCTGCAGCGTTTCGGGGGCGACGACCGAGTGGACAAAGCCGTTACCGGTCAGTTGCTCGGCGGTCAGCTCGGCGTCGAGATACAGGAGCTGGGCGGCGAAGCTCGGGCCGAGCGTCCGCTCGATCCGGCTGATGGCGCCCGGGACGTAGACGAAACCGAAACGCGCCGCCGGGATCATGAAGCGCACTCCCGGCACCGAGAGCCGCATGTCGCAGGCCACCGCCACATGGACCCCGCCGCCCATGCAGTGACCGTTCAGCGCCCCGATCACCGGCCTCGGCAGGCGGGCCCACTTTTCGACCACATCGGAAAAATGGCTGCGCATGAAATGCTCGGGGCGGAAATCGGCCAACTCGCGCAGATCGAATCCGCTGGTGAAGGCGCGGTCTCCCGCCCCGGTCAGGATCACCGCCCGGACCTCCGGGTCGGCCACGATCTCGTCCGCCAGCCGGTCGAGGCCGTTCAGCGCTTCGGTGCCGATGGCGTTGCGGCTGGCGGGTGCGTCGAAGGTGACCCGCAGCACCGCTCCTATCCGCTCGATGCGGACGGAGGGAATCGTGGAAAATCCGTGATTTGGGTTGTCTCCGGGCATGGGCGGGGAGTAAATCCCGTGACGGCCGGCGACGGCAAGGGAAATCTGGCGGAGACGGTGCATGGCCGGGCGGCTCGAGGGCAAGACGGCGCTGGTGATCGGCGCGGGCTCGGTCGGCGAGGGCTGGGGCAATGGCCGCGCCACCGCGGTGCTGTTCGCCCGCGAAGGGGCGCGGGTCCTCGGCGCCGACCGGGACGAGGCGGCCCTGGCCGAGACGGCGCGACTTGCCGCCGCCGAAGGGCTGGAAATCCTGACCCGCACCGGCGACGTGACGGTTCCGGCCGACCTCGACGCCATCGTCGCCGAGGCGAGGGCGGCGCTTGGGCGGATCGACATCCTGATCAACAATGTGGGCGGCTCGGCCCCGGGCGACGCGGTGACCCTGCCGGAAGAGATTTGGGACCGGCAGATGGACATCAATATTGGCTACGTCTTCCGGACCATGAAGCGGGTGATCCCGATCATGGTGGCGCAGGGCGGCGGCTCGATTGTCAACCTTGCCTCGATCGCGGCGCTTCGCTTCTTCGGCGCCGACTGCATAGCCTATGCGGCAGCCAAGGCCGGGGTGATCAAGATGAGCCAGGTGACGGCGGTGAAGTATGCGTCCCGGAAGGTGCGGGTGAACACCGTGGTGCCGGGGCTGATGAACACGCCGTTGGTCAGTGTGCGCCTGGTCGGCGAGCGCAACGCCACCGACGCCGCCCAGCTGATCGCGGCGCGTGACCGGCAGGTGCCGATGGGGCATATGGGCGATGCCTGGGACGTGGCCCGGGCGGCACTGTTCCTGGCGTCGGACGATGCGCGCTACGTGACCGGGACCGAGCTGATTGTCGACGGGGGCCTCAGCGCTACCTGTGTGGCGCCGCATCCGGCGGCGTGAACTGGACCGGCAGAAAACGAGGGAGGAAGCCATGACCAACGAGAAAGCAATCCGGATCGAGGAATTCGGCGGGCCGGAGAAGATGCAGCTGGTCGATGTGGAGGTCGGCGATCCGGGCCCCGGCCAGATCCGCATCCGCCACAAGGCCTGCGGGCTGAACTTCATCGACATCTACCAGCGCAGCGGCGTCTATCCGCTGAAGCCCCCGGTGACGCTGGGAATGGAGGCGGCCGGCGTGGTCGAGGCGGTGGGCGACGGCGTCACCCATCTGAACCCCGGCGACCGGGCGGCCTATGCCTCTGCCCCTCCGGGCGCCTACGCGACCGCGCGGGTGATGAACGCGGTCCATGTCTGCAAGCTGCCCAATTCGATCGGCTTCGAGACCGGCGCGGCGATGATGCTGAAGGGTCTGACGACCGAGTACCTGTTCTCGAGCTCGTCGCGTGCCAAGCCGGGCGACACCATCCTGTTCCATGCGGCGGCGGGCGGCGTCGGCCTGATCGCCTGCCAGTGGGCCAGGGCGATGGGGGTGACCCTGATCGGCACGGCCGGAACCGACGAGAAGTGCCAGCTCGCCAAGGATCACGGCGCGGCCCATGTGATCAACTACTCGACCGAAGACTGGGTGGCGAAGGTCAAGGAGCTTACCGGCGGCAAGGGTGTCGACGCGGTGCTCGATTCGGTCGGCAAGGCAACCTGGGAGGGCTCGCTGAACTGCCTGCGGCCGATGGGCACGATGGTGACCTTCGGTAACGCCTCGGGCAAGCCCGACCCGGTGGACCCGCAGGTGCTCGCCGGCAAGGGCTCGCTGTTCCTGACCCGGCCGACGCTCTTCACCCATATCGCCAGCCGCGAGGACTGCCAGGCGCGGGCCGACGACCTCTTCGCCATGGTCACGCTTGGCAAGGTCAAGATCCGCATCAACCAGACCTACCCGCTGGCGGATGTCGCCCGGGCGCATCGGGATCTCGAGTCGCGCAAGACCACCGGCACCACCGTGCTTATGCCCTGATCTGACACCGCGATCTTCCGGCGGGGCGGCGCCGCCCCCCGGCACCCCCGCTCCTCCCCGCGAGGCCCTCCGATGTCCGGGAGCTCCAAGGCCTACCCGAGCTATCTCGTCGTGCTCGGCGCCTGCACCGTGCAGTTCACGGTGATCGGGCTCCTGTTCACCTACGGCTTGTTGGCGAAGGAGTTCGAGATCGAGTTCGGCTGGTCGCGGACGCTCCTCTCGGTCGGCATGTCGCTGGCCTTCCTGATGATGGGTATGCTCGCCTTCCTCGGCGGCACGCTGTCCGACCGCTACGGGCCTGGCCGGGTGCTGCTCGTCAGCGGGCTGATCTACGGGCTCGGCTACGGGCTGATCTCGCAGGTCGCCGCTCCCTGGCACCTCTTCGCGATCATGGGCTCCGCCATCGGCTTCGGTCTTGCGACCCACGATGTGGTGACGCTCTCGACCGTTGCCCGCTGGTTCCATCAGCGCCGTGGCCTAATGACGGCCGTGGTCAAGGTCGGGACCGCGGTCGGGCAGATGGTACTGCCGATCGCCGCCGCCCTGCTGATCGAGGCCCGTGGCTGGCGCGAGGCGGTGCTTGTGCTCGGTGCCGCGGCCGGCGCGGTACTCGTCGGGGCGGCGCTGCTGATCCGCTCGCCACCCGCGGATCATGGCCCGACGCCCGGCACGGAGGTGCTCCCGGCGCAGGGACCGGCCTTCGCCGAGATCCGCCGCAGCCGGGCTTTCTGGACGCTCTGTGCCGTGCAGTTCCTGTTCTTCCCGTCGCTGGTGACCGTGCCGCTGCACATCGTGATCCACGGCATCGACCTCGGCCTCTCCAAGACCGCGGCTGCGGCACTGCTCAGCGTCACCGCGGCGGCGTCGGTTGCCGGGCGGCTGACGGTGGGCGCGCTCAGCGACCGGATCACCGGCAAGCACGCCTACACGATCTGCTTCCTGCCGCTGATCGCCGGGCTCTCGGCCATGGTGCTGATCGGCAGCCCCGGCCCGCTCTTCGCGGCCGTCGCGGTCTACGGCTTCTCCCATGGCGGGTTCTTCACCGTGGTGGCGACGACGGTGGCCGAGTATTTCGGCACCCGCGCGCATGGCGCCACCTTCGGGGCGATCGTGTTCTTCGGCACCCTCGGCGGCGCGGCCGGGCCGATCCTGGCCGGACGGATCTTCGACCTCACGGGCGACTACGGGCCGGCCTTCTCGACGCTGGCGGCGCTCGCCGCGCTCGGGCTGGCGCTGGTGCTGTCGCTGCCGCGGGCTGCACCGCGGTAGGGCTGGCGCGGCGGACTAATCGCCGTCCGGCACATGCGCGACGATCCGGAGCGGCCCGCCGGAGCCGCCCTCGATCATCATCGGCAGCGCGACGACGGTGCTTCCTACCGGCGGCAGGGCGCTCATGTCGGCGACATTCTCGAAGGCCGGGACGTTGTGGGTCATCAGCTCCACATGCGCGGCGAAGTCCTTCGACTGGCCGTAGTCGATCGAGGGCGTGTCGATCCCGACGGCGCCGATGACGCGCTCGACCAGCAGTTTCGCCCCGTCGAGGCCGAGGCCGGGGAAATGCAGCTTCGGCACCGCCGCTTCGCCCCGCTCGGCGGTGCCCATATAGGCCTCGCGGTCCGGATAGAGCCCGGCGCGGCCGGTGTTCAGCAGCACGATGGCACCCTCGGGGATCCGGCCGTGCTCGGCCTCGAACGCCTCGATGTCGGCCGCGGAGACCAGATAGTCCACATCCGCGGCCGCCTGGGCGGTGACGTCGATCACGAAGCCAGGCCCGATGAGCTGGCTCACCGGCACCTGGTCGGTGGTGTGGGCGCCCTCGGCGAAATGGATCGGCGCATCCATATGGGTGCCGCCATGCTCGGCGGCGGCGAAGTTGTAGGCGGTGTAGAACCAGCCTCCGGGGGTGTGGCCGTGATAGACTTCGGTCTTAGTAAAGGTTTCCGCGGTCGGCCAATAGACCGACTGCTCGTTGAAAGGATGGGTCAGGTCGATCCAGCGGCCAGCGGAGATGTCCTGGGCCTGGGCGACGGCGGAAATGCAGATGGCCGCGGCAGGCGGCGGCGACGGAGCGAAGGCGGGTCATGGGGGTCACCTCGAAATTTCGAGAAACTTCGGGAAAGAAACAGCGCCGGCTTCATTTCGGCGGCGAGCCGGCGAAGTCTAACGCCCGCAGGCTCCCGTGCCAATCGCATCGCCCGGCCAAGGACCGTTCAGGCGCGCTTTTCACCCCTGGTAGGGAAACTCCCGGAACAGCTCGGGCCTGAAGTCCATGCCGTGACCCGGCCGGTCGGGGGCGCGCATGGTGCCGTTCGCCGGCAGCACCGGTTCGACCCAGAGATGGTCGTACCAGCCCATGTATTCGAGCCAGGACGCGTTCGGGATCGAGGCCACCAGTTGGGTGCTCAGCTCCGGGAACAGGTGCGGGGCAATTGTCAGCCCGGCCCGGTGTGCATGTTCGGCGATCACCCGCAGCTCGGTGTAGCCGCCGCGCATGATGTCCGGCTGCAGGATCGGCACCTTGCCGCTGGCGAAGAAGGGCTTCAGGTCGTGATGGGTGAAGTGGTTCTCGCCGCCGACCACCGGTGTGCGGATCGCGTCGGCGATCCGGTGATAGCCGTCGAAGTCGTCGGCGATCACCGGCTCCTCCAGCCAGGCGATGCCGTAGTCGTCCAGGCGGCGGCCGACGGCGATCGCCTCGTCGGCGCTCCAGCCCTGGTTGACATCGACCATGATCTGGACCCCGTCGCCGAGTGCCGCGCGCATGTCGCGGACATTGACCACGTCCTCGTCATGGGTGAACAGATGGGCGACCTGCATCTTGACCGCGTCGAAGCCATCAGCGACGAAGCGCTCGGCCTTCTCGATCATGCCGTCATGGCCGAGGCCGCGGAAACAGCCCGAGCCATAGATCGGCATGTCGCGGTTCTCGCCGCCCCAGACCTGCCACAGCGGCCTGCCCTGATGCCGCCCGACCGCGTCCCAGAGGGCGACGTCGACGGCGGACATGGCCATCACCGTGATCCCCATGCGGCCCTGGATGAAGGTGGCGCCCCACATCTTCCGCCAGAGCGCCGCCGGGTCGGACGCGTCCTGCCCGATCAGCAGTGGCGCCAGCATCTCGCGAATGCACATCTCCAGCGTCCGCATTCCGCCGGCGAGCGGATGCAGATGCCCGGTGCCGATGACGCCCGAGGCGGTTTCGATCTCGACCACCAGCAGGTCGATGTCACGAAGGGTCAGGAAACCGGTCTTCGGCGGGTCGGCGAAGGGAACCGCCAGCAAGTGGGTGCGGATGTCCCGGATGATCATGCCTGGGCTCCTTGTCTCAGTCCCGCCCCGCCGATGCGTCGAGCGACGCCGGGGTGCGCAGGAACAGCGCCGCCAGCAAAGCGGCCGCCAGCGGATAGAGCGCCGCGACTCGCAGCGGCCCCTCGAAACCGCCGGAGAGCTCGGCGGCATAGCCGACCAACGGCGGGCCGAGCGAGGCGCCGATCACCAGGATCGTCTGCCCCGCCCCCTGGATCGAACCCAGATGCTTGCGGCCGAAGTAGCGCGGGAAGATGTAGCCGAAGAGGGTCATCGAGCAGGCATTGTTGAGCCCGAAGATGGCCGCATAAACCGAGGCCGTGGCCACGCCGGAGACCATCGTCGCCGCGATCAGCGACGTCGCCTGCACGCAGAGCGCCAGCGCGAACGCGAAGCGGGTCTGCAGGCGGTCGAGCAGGCGCCCGACCAGCGGCATGGTCAGCACCATCACCGCGGCCGAGATCGGGAACACCCGGGCGGCCACCGCCGGGTCGAGCCCCCGGGCGGTGAAGATGGTCACCTGGTAGAAGTGCAGCACCGTGACCAGCATCGAGATCGAGAACATGCCGAAGATGACCAGGTAGAAGGCCGCGGTGCGCAGCGCCTCCGGGAGTGTGAGGCCCACTCCGGCGCCGACCGGCCGCGGCCCGAGCTGGATCGCCGCGGCTCCCTCGCCGCCGTCGGGTTCCAACCCTTTCAACTCCGGCTTGTCATGGATCAGCAGCAACACCGGTGGCAGCAGAATCGCCCAGGTCAGGACCCCGAGGATCACCCAGGCCGTCCGCCAGCCCACCATCTCGATCAGCGCCTGGCCGAGCGGCGGGTGCACCGCCATCGAGGCCGCGAAGCCAAGCGCCATCAGGCTCATGGCGAAGCCGCGCCTGCGGTCGAACCACTGCGAGACAAGGTTGGCGCAATTGAGCATCAGCGATCCCTGGCCGAGGAAGCGCAGCATCGCGAAGCCGAAGCCCAGCATCACCAGGTTCGCCGCCGCGCCGAAGAGCAGGCAGGCGAGACCCAGCCCGACGGCGATGACGAGAAGTCATGCGACGTGGCCCGTGCCGATCGACCAGTCGGCCCATGAAGGGCAGGCCGAAAGCCGCGGCCATGGTCGCGAAGGCATAGGCCGACGCGATCGCCGCCGGGCTTACGCCAAGCTCCGCCGAGATCGGCGCGACGAAGACGCTGAAGGTATGCGACTGGCCGGGACCGGAGGCGAAGATCCCCAGCGCTGCGACACCGAGGATCCACCAGCCATAGAAGCAGCGCCCCGACAGCGCCGCGAACGTCCGCTCCCGCGCGTGCTCAAGCATCGGCGCCCGCCTACTTCTTCACCGGCGGATTGCCCGGCACCGGTTCGCCCATCAGAGATGGGTGGGCGCGCTTGTACTGCGGCGGGAAGGCCGCATCGCCGCCCAGCGCTTCGGCCGCATGCCAAGGCCAGCGCGGGTCGTAGAGCATGCCGCGCGCCAGTGCCACCATATCGGCCTGTCCGCTCTTCAGGATCGTCTCGGCCTGAATCGGGTCGGTGATCATGCCGACGGTCATGGTTGCGACCCCGGTCGCGCGCCGGATTTCGGCGGCGAACCGAACCTGGTAGCCCGGCCCGACGGCGATCTTCTGCTCGGGCGAGTTGCCGCCCGACGAGACGTCGAAGAAATCGCAGCCCCGCTCCTTCAGCGCCTGGGCGTAGACGACGGCGTCCTCGAGGTCCCAGCCGCTGCCCTCGACCCAGTCGGTCGCCGAGAAACGCACGCCGAGCGGCTTGTCCTCCGGCCACTCCGCGCGCACCAGGTCGAAGACCTCGAGCGGGAAGCGCATCCGGTTATCGAGCGAGCCGCCATAGGAATCGTCGCGCCGGTTCGACAGCGGCGACAGGAACTGGTGCAGCAGGTAGCCATGGGCGCTGTGGATCTCGACCACATCGAAGCCGAGCCGGGAGGCGCGCCGGGCTGACTGGACGAAGGCGTCCTTGATCCGCTGCATGGTCTGGCCGTTCATCGCCTCCGGCACATGCCAGTTTCCGAAGGGCACCGCCGACGGGCCGACCGTCTGCCAGGCGCCGTTACCGGCGGCGAGCGGCGCACCGCCCCGCCACGGCACATCGACCGAGGCCTTGCGCCCGGCATGGCCAAGCTGGATGCCGATCTTCGCCGCGCTGTAGTCGCGGAAGAACTGGATCACACGGGCCATCGCCGCCTCGTTCTCGTCCGACCAGAGACCAGTGCAGCCCAGCGTGATTCGGCCCTCCGGCTCGACCCCGGTCGCCTCCACGAAGACCAGGCCGGCACCCGAGACCGCGAACTGGCCGAGATGCATCAGGTGCCAGTCGGTCATGGTGCCGTCATGGGCGCTGTACTGGCACATGGGCGCCACAGCGATACGGTTGGGAAGATCGAGAGAGCGAAGTTTGATGGGAGAAAAAAGGCGTGCATTCATGCCGTTACTGTCCCTTGTTCACGTTTTTTGTCAGTCGAACGCAGCAGTGCCGTCCGGGGTCGGTATTTCGAACACATTCAGCGTCAGCGAGACCATCCCGTAGTAGCCGACGACGGCGATGAGATCGGTGAGGGCGGGCAGACCGAGGACGGCCACCGCCTCGTCGAAGGTGGCATTCGAGAGCCGGTGGGTGCGGACGAGTTCGGACGCCACCTTGTGGACTATCCGTTGATCGTCCGCGGCGAAGTCCGGCGCCTCGCCCCTTCGGATCACTTCGGTGACCGATTTCGGGATGCCGGCATCATGGGCGAAGCGCACATGCGCGTACCACTCGTACTCGGCCTTGTAGTGGGCGCCGGTGACTATGATGGCAAGCTCGGAGAGGCGCGGCGGCAACCGTGAGCCGAAGCGGATATAGGCGCCAAGCTTCTGGGCCACATCGGCGAGACCGGGCGAATTCAGCCATACCTTTAGCGGCCCCTCGACCCGGCCGCGCGGGCCGGACATGATCTCGTCGTGGATGCGCGCCTGATCGGGCGTCATCCTGCCGCGCGGCAGGTCCGGCAGCCGGCTCATGACAGCCCCCGGAAATCGGGCTTGCGCTTGCCGAGGAAAGCAGCAATGCCCTCGCGCCCCTCCGCCCTGCCAAGCGCCTCGGCGATGCCGTCCGCTTCAAGGTCCAGCTGGGCCTTCAGCTCGTTCAGCCGCGCCTGGTCGATCAGCCGCTTGCCGGTGCCGAGCGCGGTCATCGGCCCGTCCGCGAGCCGCGCTGCCAGCTCGAGCGCCGTCTCCAGCGCCTTGCCGGGCTCGGTCAGGCGATTGATGACCCCTGCCCCGTACAACCGCTCTGCCGGGATGCGATCGCCGGTGAACACCATCTCCGCCAGAAGCTGGCGCGGGATCGCAGTGCCGAGGAAGGCGGTCACGCCCCCGTCGGGGGTGAGGCCGATCTTGACATAGGCGACCGAAAGGTAGCTGTCCCGTGCCGCGACGATCAGGTCGCAGGCGGTGGCGGTCGAGGCCCCTGCCCCGGCGGCCCCGCCTTCGATGGCGGCGATCACCGGCTTCGGGCAGGCCCGCATCGCCAGGATCATCCGGTGCAGCCGGTCGACGCTGGAGCGGCGGGTCACGTAGTCTGCCTCGGAGCGCTCCTTCAGCCCGTGCAGGTTGCCGCCCGAGGAGAAGAAGCCTTCCGCCCCGGTCAGCACGATGGCGCCGGTCCCGCGATCGGCCGTGGCATCCTCAAAGGCCTCGTGCAGCCCGTCATAGATGTCCCAGTTCAGTGCGTTGCGCGTCGCCGGATCGTTGATGGTGACGACCAGCACCCGGCCTTGCCGCGCGCGCAGGATCTTGTCGCTCATTCTCCCTCCATCGAGAAGAGGATGAACCGTTCCAGGTGGTGGTCGGTGTCGCCGAACAGATGGTCGATCATCACGATCCTCTTGGCGTAATGCGGCAGTGCGAAGTCCCACGTCATTGCGACGCCGCCATGCATCTGGATGGTTTCCTCGGCCACCAGCCGGCCGACCCGGCCCGCGAGGTGCTTCGCGGCCGAGAGGTTGCGCTCGCGGGTGGCCCGGTCGGCCTCCAGCGTCGAGGCGACGAGCATGAGGCAGGAACGGAGCTGCTCGATCTCCAGCATGATGTCGACCATGCGGTGCTGGAGCACCTGGTTGGCGCCGATCGGCTTGCCGAACTGGACGCGGGTCTTGAGGTAGTCGACGGTCAGGTCCTTCGCCGCCTCCATCGCGCCGAGCGCCTCGGCGCAGAGCGCGAGGATGCCGCGGCCGATGGCGCGCTCGATGGCGGGATAGGCCTCGCCGGGCGCGCCGATAGAGGTCGCGGCGGCGCGGCCCAGAGAGAGTTCGCAGGCTGTGCCACCGTCGATGGTGGCGTAGCTGCGCCGCGCGACGCCCTGCTGCTGCGGGTCGACCAGGAAGAGGCCGAGCCCCTCTTCCTCCGACGGGCTGCCGGAGGTGCGCGCCGAGACCACCAGGAGATCGGCGCTGTCGCCGTTCAGGACCACGCTCTTGGTGCCGGTGAGCTGCCAGGCGTCGCCGGACCCGACGGCGCGGGTCCTGACCGCGGCGAGGCCGTAGCGGCCGTCCGGCTCGCCATGCGCGAAGGCGAGGAGCCTGCTGCCGGCCATCACCTCGGCGAGAAGCGCGGTCTCGCCCGCATCGGCCAGTGGCGTTGCGGCCAGCACGGCGCTGGCGAGGAAGGGCTCGACGACCAGCGCGCGGCCGAGCGCCTCGAATACCAGCAGGATGTCCTCGCCGGTGCCGCCGAAGCCCTCAGCCTCGGGCGGTAGCAGCGCTCCGATGAGGCCGAGATCAGCGAACTCGCGCCACATGGCGCGGGAGAAGCCGATGTCGCTGCGGGCGGCCTCGTGGCGGGCCTCGATCGGGTAGCGCTCGCGCAGGAAACGGTCGACTGTCTCCTTCAGCATCTTGCGTTCTTCCGAGAGGTTGAAGTCCATCTGCGCCCCTCAAAGCCTTCCCGCGTCATGCCGCAACTCAAGCCGGGCAAGGACGGGTTTCCACGTCGAATCGTCTCGCAACCGCCCCATCCTCAGAACCCCAGCAGATGCTTGGCGACGATGTTGCGCTGGATCTCGTTCGAGCCGCCATAGATCGAGACCTTGCGCATGTTGAAGTAGCTGCGCGCCAGCGGAAGCGCGTAGTCGGGGCCGGGCGCCTCGCCGTTCCAGCCCTCGTCGAAGGCCTCGGGCAGGTCGGGGGCGGCGTAGGCACCCACGGCACGGCGCAGGAGGTCGGTCGCCTCCTGCCGCACCTGGGTGCCCTTGATCTTCAGCAGCGAGGCCTCGACGCCGGGCATCCTGCCCTCGCCGGCAGCGGCGAGGATGCGGAGGTTGAACACCTCCATCGCGAGCAGGTCGATCTCGAGCCGGGCGATGCGGGCGGCGAACAGCGGGTCCTCGGCCAGGGGTCGGCCGTCCTTCTTCTCCTCGGCCGCGACCTTCTTCAGCGCGCGCACGGCCTGCTTCGAGTAGCCGACACCGGCGATGCCGGTGCGCTCGATGTTCAGGAGGTACTTGGCCACTGTCCAGCCGTCGTTCTCGGCGCCGACCAGAT
This sequence comes from uncultured Pseudomonadota bacterium, assembly GCA_963700775.1. GTDB lineage: Bacteria > Pseudomonadota > Alphaproteobacteria > Rhodobacterales > Rhodobacteraceae > Thermohalobaculum. The sequence continues at coordinate 165,108 of CAVOYU010000006.1, read as the reverse complement.
TCTCCGCCGGAACGCGCACGTCCGAGAAGAACACCGCATTGACCTCGTGCTCGCCCTCCAGCGTGTAGATCGGCTGCACCTCGATGCCCGGCGTGTCCATGTCGATCAGCAGGAACGAGATACCCTCCTGCCGCTTCGGCGCGTCCGGATCGGTGCGGACGAGGCAGAAGATGCGGTTGGCGAAATGGCCGAGCGTTGTCCAGGTCTTCTGGCCATTGACCACGTAGTGGTCGCCGTCGCGGATCGCCCGCGTCCGTAGCGAGGCGAGGTCCGATCCCGCCTCGGGCTCGGAGTAACCCTGCGCCCACCAGTCGGCGCCCGAGAGGATGCGCGGAAGGTAACAGGCCTTCTGCGCCTCGGTGCCGAAGCGGATCAACACGGGGCCGAGCATGTTGACCCCGAAGGGCACGATCCGGGGAGCGCCGGCGGCGACCATCTCCTCCTCGAAGAGGTGCTTCTGTACCGGGGTCCAGCCGGTGCCGCCGTGCTCGACCGGCCAGTGCCAGGCGAGCCAGCCCCGCTCGCGGAGCAGCGCGTGCCACTCCTCGTAGTCGGCCTTGGTCAGCCGCTGGCTCTTGCGGACCTTGGCCGCGAGCCGCGTGGACAGGCGCTTCGCCAGCCAGCCGCGCACCTCATCGCGGAAGGCAATCTCCTCGGTGGTGTAACTCAGATCCATGCGGCCTCCCTCAACGCGTTCAGAGCGTTTCCTCCGTACCCCAGATCGTCGTCACCTGGCTCGACAGCACGCCGCCATTGCCATGAGCGAGACAGAGGTTCGCCCCGTCGACCTGCCGCTCGCCGCAGGTGCCGCGCGCCTGGCGGATCGCCTCGATCATCACGAAGAGCCCGTACATACCCGGATGCACGCAGCTGAGCCCGCCGCCATTGGTGTTGACCGGTAGCGAGCCGCCGGGCGCAATGCGGCCGCCGCGCACGAAGTCCTTGCCCTCTCCCTTGGCGCAGAAGCCCAGGTCCTCAAGGAACAGGATCGTGTTGATTGTGAAGGCATCGTAAAGCTGGAGCGTGTCCATATCCTTCGGCCCGTAGCCCGCCATCGCAAAGGCACGGGGCCCGCTGTCGCGCGCTGCCGTCAGCGTCAGGTCCGGCATCTCGGAGATCATCCGGTGGTGATGCGCCATCGCCGCGCCGAGGAGGTAAACCGGCTTGTGCGAACCGTCCTTGGCCCGGTCGGGCCGGGTCAGGACCACCGCCGCGCCGCCATCGGTGACGAGACAGCAGTCGAGTTTTCCGAGGGGGTCGGAGATCGGGCGGGCCGCGATGACCTCGGCGATGGTCAGCGGTTCGCGCATGAAGGCCTCGGGGTTGATCTGCGCCCAGCCCCGCGCCGCCACGGCGACCTCGGCCAGGTCCTCGCGGGTGGCGCCGAACTCGTGCATGTAGCGGCTGGCCGCCAGCGCGTAGGCGGTGATCGGGTTTCGCGGCTCGAACTGGGCCTCGAAGGGCATCGGCTCGGAGACCGACTTGAAGCCACCCGCGGTGCGCTGGTTCGAGCCGTAGGCGATGACGGCGACGTCGATCAGCCCGGCCTCCAGCGCCATCGCCGCGTCGAGGGCATGGGCGAGGAAGGACGACCCGCCGATGTTGGAGCCGTTCGAGTATTTCGGGTGGATGCCGAGGTGCTCGGCGAGCGACATGGCGGCCATCGAGTGGACGGCCGTGGCGGCGAAGAGGCCGTCGACCTCGTCAAGCCCGATGCCGGCGTCCGCCAGCGCGCGGTGCACCGCCTCGGCCATCAGCTCGGTCGAGTTGCGTCCGGGCGCCTCGCCGGTGCCGGCGGTGGCGGCGCCGACGCAGGCGGCCTTGCCGCGGAGAAATCTGAGATCCTGCATCGTCATCCCCCCTACGCCGGCTCGAACACGATGGCGGGCGCGCCATTCAATTCCCGGACACGCGCCCGGACCTTCATGCCGATGGTCACGACGCCGGGGTCGATACCGACGACGCGCGACATCATCCGCGGACCCTCGGCCAGGTCGATCAGCGCCACGTTGTAGTCGCCGCCCTGCTCGGGCCTGCGCCGGGTGACAGTCGTGGCGTAAACCGTGCCCTCGCCGCTGGCCTCGACCCATTCGAGGTCGGCCTCGCCGGTGCCGGGCGCGACGACGCGGGGGTAGAAGACGTATTTCCCGGTCGAGGCCGAACGCTGGATCATGAAGCGCCCCTGCGCGAGGTGCTCGCGGAACACCGCCTCGGGTCCCGGTCCGTCGAAATATCCGCTCATGCGCTCCTCCCTATTCCGCCGCGGCTGCGTGGGGCGCGAGGCCGAGCCTCGCCCGCGCGGCGCGGTATTCATGGTCCAGCCGGTCGACGAGCTCCGCCGCGCCGGTCACTTCCTTGATCGCGCCGATACCCTGGCCGGCGCCCCAGATCTCCTTCCAGCTCTTCGGCTTCGACGAGCCGCTGGCGAAGCTCATCTTACTGGGGTCGCTTTCCGGCAGCTTGTCCGGGTCCATCCCCTGCGCCCGGATCGAGGGCTTGAGGTAGTTGCCGAGCACGCCGGTGAAGAGGCTGGTGTAGACGATGTCGTCCGACGCGCAGTCAACGATCATGCGCTTGTAGGCCTCGGGTGCGTTGGCCTCGCGGGTGGCGATGAAAGCCGAGCCGATATAGGCGAGGTCGGCGCCCATGGCCTCGGCCGCGAGGATGCCGCCCCCGGTGGCGATGGCGCCGGAGAGCAGCAGCGGCCCGTCGAACCACTCCCGGATCTCCTGGACCAGCGCGAAGGGCGAGATGGCCCCGGCATGGCCGCCCGCCCCGGCTGCCACCGCGATCAGCCCGTCGGCGCCCTTGTCGATGGCCTTCCTGGCGAAGGTGTTGTTGATCACGTCATGGAGCGTGATGCCGCCATACGAGCGCACTGCCTCGTAGACCTCGGACCGGGCGCCGAGCGAGGTGACGACGACGGGCACCTTCCACTTCACCATGATCTCGAGGTCGCGCTCGAGCCGCACATTGGTGCGGTGGACGATCTGGTTGATGGCGTAGGGCGCTGCGGGGCGGTCCGGGTTTGACTGGTTGTGACGGTCGAGTGCCTCGGTGATGCGCCAGAGCCAGCGGTCGAGCTCGTTTGGCTCGCCATCCTTCTCGCGTGCATTCAGAGCCGGGAAGCAGCCGGGGATGCCGGCCTTGCACTGGGCCAGCACGAGGTCGGGGTTCTGGATGATGAACAGCGGCGCGCCGAAGGCCGGGATGCGCAGGTTCTGGAGAATCGGCGGCAAGGCCATTGGGTTACGGACCTTTCCTGACAATCAGTGCGTCGAGTGCAAGGCAGCCCTTCGGCAGCGCCCGGACCGGATTCATCTCGACGCTCTCCAGCGCCGCGCCGTGGGCGGCGGCGAAGAGCGAGAGGCGGGAGATGGCCTCCGCCAGCGCGTCGAGATCGGCGGGCGGCTGGCCGCGGGCGCCCTTCAGGAGCGCGGCGCCCCTGACCTCCTCGATCATCTCCCGCGCACCCTCCCGACCGACCGGCGCCAGGCGGAAGGATACGTCCCGCATCACCTCGGTGAACACCCCGCCGAGGCCGAACATCACCACAGGGCCGAAGACCGGATCGTTGCGGGCGCCGAGTATGCATTCGACCCCGCCGGTGATTATCGGCGAAACCAGCACGCCGTCCAGCCGTGCTTTCGGGTCATAGGCGCGTGCGCTGGCCATGATCGCATCGAAGGCGACACCGGCCTCGGCGGCGCGGACACCGAGCTTCACAGCCCCGGCTTCCGTCTTGTGCTGGATGTCGGGCGAGGCGACTTTCATCGCGACCGGCCCGGAGGCTTCGCGCGCCGCCCTTACCGCCTCGGCCGTGGATGTCGCGAGGCGGTCCGCAACCAGGGGCAGCCCCGCCGCCGCCAGAATCGCCTTTGCCTCGCGCTCGCCAAGCCGGCCTTGCGGCAGTGGCGCCAAGACCGGAATCTCCGGCGGTTGCGTCCGGCGCCGGGCGAATGCCTCACCGAAGAACATAAGCGCGGCCATCGCCACGACGCAGCGGGTCGGATCCTCGAAGCTCGGGAAGCCGGCGGCGTCATAGCGCTGGCGCATCTCGTCCGGGGCAAGCATGACGTGCAGGAACAGCCGGTCGCGGTAATCCTTCATGGTCTCGGTCAGGTGGCCGAGCAGCGGATCGCCGAGGACCGGCGAGCCGGCGACCGAAGTCCAGAAACCGATGAGGGCATCATAGCCGCCATGGTCGAGCATCGCCTTGGTGAACTGCGGCACCAGGCTCAGGTCGTTGAAGAACTGCGCCGTGACGTCGACAGGATTCCGGGGCGCCGCGAAGGGCAGGATCCGCTTCAGTTCGGCCTGGGCGTCCTCGGGCATCGGCGCCACCTCGAGGCCGTGATCCTCGGCGGCATCCGCCATCAGCACACCGGCGCCGCCGGATATGGTCACGAGACCCAGCCGCCGTCCCGCCGGATAGATGCGGGGGCGGGCGGCATAGGCGATATCCAGCATCTCCTCGGTCGAGTTGACCCGCCAGGCGCCGTGCTGGCGCAGCACCGCGTCGTAGATCGCGTCCTCGCCGGCCATCGAGGCGGTATGCGAGCTTGCCGCCTGGGCACCCACGGCCGAGCGGCCGACCTTCATGAAGATTACCGGCGTCCGCTGCGCGCGGGCCACCTCCAGCGCCTCGACCAGCATCGGGCCGTCCTTGATGCTCTCGGCATAGGCCATGATGCAGTGAACATCGTCACGCTCGGCCAGCAGCCGGATCGTCTCGGCAACATGCAGGTCGCACTCGTTGCCGGTGGTCAGCCAGTAGCGGATGCCGAGGCCGCGCATGTGCGAGGCCATGTAGATGTGGCTGCCATAGGCGCCGGACTGGCTGGCGATGGAGATGCCGCCCGGTACCGGCGTGGCGCGGTCGATGGTCGAGGTGAAGGTCGGGTAAAAGCGGGTCGCCGAGTTGAAGGCGCCGAGGCAGTTCGGGCCAATGATCCGGACCCCCGTCTCCCGGGCGATGACGGTGAGATCGTCCTGCATCGCCGCGCCGCGCGATCCGGTCTCGGCAAACCCGGAAGAGAAAACCATCACCGTCCGGGCGCGCTTGGCGGCAGCGTCGCGGACAGCCCGGACCACCAGATCGGCCGGCACGGCGACCAGGACGAAATCGAGATCGCCCTCGATGTCGAGCAGCGAGGGATAGGCGCGCAGCCCCTGCACCGTGTCCCGCGTCGGGTTGACCGCGAAGATGCCGCCGTCGAACTTCTGGTTGATCATGTGGCGGAGCGGCCTGCCGCCGATCCGAGTCGGGTCGTCCGAGGCGCCGACAATGGCAATCGACCGTGGGCTGAGCAGGTCCTCGAGCGTTGTCACTTGTTCACACCGTCGCGACAGGGGTGACCGGCGACCCGACGGCACCGGGGAGCCTGAGCGGCGGCGCGGTCAGCAGGAAGCGGTTGCGGCCCCGCCCGCGCAGGTACTCGGCTAGTTCGGTCAGCCACCAAATCTCGCCGAGCGGGATGCCGAGCTTAAACAGGCAGAGCTCGTGAAGTGGCAGGAACGGCCGCTTGCCGGTGCCGGAGCGGCTCGGGACGCGCTCGACCGCGTAGTTGTCAGCGATCAGCGCCACCAGGCCGGAATCGCGGATCCACTCCTGAAGGCGTGGATCGCGGCCTTCGAGCGCGGCGCAGGAGCCATGCAAGATATCAGTGTCAGGGTTTCCGTCCATCTCCATGATCTTTCTTCCGAAACCCGTGTGCAAGGCCACCATGTCGCCCTTCTCCACGGTGACGTCCTGCGCCGCCATCACCTCGGACAACCCGGCGTAGTCGATATCCAGATGGGCATCGCCAAGGGCGGCGTGGAGGTCGATCATGACTGCCCGGCCCTGCACGCACGTCTCGGCGATGGTCTCGATCCCGAGCCGCGTCGCCTCGGTCCCGGTCAGCCCGCCGCAGTCTCCGCAGGGGCCGCCCGGCGAAATGTGCTCGCCGCCGCGCCAGCCGTTGTAGAACACCAGCTCCACCACCCCGTCGCCGTCGGCGTCGAATTCCGAGCCCACATGAGCGAGCGAATCCCACTGGGTCGAGTATTGGGTGTGAATCATCACCCGGTCGTCGTTGACCACGTCGGAGAAGTCGGGGTTACCCTCGCGGAGCCTCAGCAGGAACCGGTCCGTGCCATCCGGGCTTCGGGTGGCGAATCGACGCGGCGGGTGGCGGGCGGTGTTGAGCAGGTTGCCGCCGGGCAGGTCGAGCGGCATCGACAGGCAGAAGCTCCGCCCCTCGTGCACCTCGGCGATCCCCTGCCGCACCTTCTCGGGTGTCAGCCAGTTCAGGCGGCCGATCTGGTCGTCGGGGCCGAAATCGCCCCAGTTGGACCCTTCCGGCCGGTGCTGCCAGCGCGCCATCTTTCAACTCTCCGTATGGACCGGCAGGCCGAGCCGCGCCCGGCGCTTCAGCCACATGGTGGGGCGGTAGCGGTCCTCTCCGGTGATCGCCTGGAGCTGCTCCAGAACCGTCAGCGTCGTCTTCGCCCCCATGTCCTCCGCCAGCGCCAGCGGCCCTAGCGGATAGTTGAGGCCGAGCTGCATGGCGGTGTCGATGTCAGCGGGCGAGGCAAGCCCGATCTCGGCCATGTAGCAGCCGAGATTGGCGATCATCGCGCTGATGCGCTGGGCGACGAAGCCGGGGCTGTCCTTGATCGCTGTCACCGTGCGCCCCGAGGCGGCGATAGCTGCCGCAACCATGTCGAGCGCTGCGTGGTCGGCGCCGGGAGCGGTCATCAGGGTGACCCGCCTCGACGGGTCGCCGGTCAGGTCGACGCAGACCAGCGTTTGGTGGGCTATGCCGGTGCGCAGCGACACATGGGTCGCGTCCTCGCCGATGGGCGCGGCAAGAAAGGGACCATGATCGCCGACCCGAAGCCCGATCTCCTCGCAGAATGCCTCCAGCCGGTCGTCGCGTTCGGCCAGCCGCACCTCGCGGGCCGGGGCCGCGTCGGTCAGATAATCGGCCGAGGGGCGGTCCAGAGGCTGGCCCTTCTCGTAGGCGAACCAGCCTTGTCCGGTCTTGCGGCCGTAGAGCCCGGCATCGGCCATCGCCTTGTGATTGGGCGAGGTCTTGATGCGGGGATCGTGCAGATAGCCCTCGTAGACGATCATGCTGACCGGGTAGTTGACGTCGATTCCGGTCAGGTCCATCAGCTCGAACGGCCCCATGCGGAAATGCCGGCAGTCGCGCATGATTGCGTCGATCTGGGCCGGGGCTGGCGACGCCCTCATGGGCCAGCCGGAGCCCCTCGGTGGTATAGGCCCGCCCGCCCATGTTGACCAGGAAACCGGGGCTGTCCTTGACCGTGACCGGGGTGCGCCCCATCCGCTTGCCAAGCGCGGTCAGGGCGCCGACGGTGGCGTCCGAGGTCTCGGCGGCGCGGATCACCTCGACCAGCCTCATCAGTGGCACCGGGTTGAAGAAATGCAGCCCGCCGATCCGGCCGCGCCGCTCGCAGGCGCGGGCGATGGATGCGATCGGGATCGAGGACGTGTTCGAGACGATCAGGCAGTCCGGGCCGACCGCGGCCTCGATGTTCGCGAAACACTGCCGCTTTGCCTCGACCTCCTCGATGATCGCCTCGACCACCGCGTCGCAAGGGGCGAAGCCGGAATGGTCCTCGACAACCTCCATTCGCGAGATCGCGGCGCCGGCTTCGGCATTGCTGAGGTGGCCCTTCTCGGCCAGCCGCTCGATCCGGGCGGCGACGGTCTTGCGGCCCGCCTCGGCGACGCCGTTGCGGGAATCGAGGATCAGGGTACGCATGCCCCCCTGGGCGGCGACCTGGATGATTCCCTGCCCCATGGTGCCGGCGCCGACAACGCCGACCAGATAGTCCGAAGCGTTCGGATCCTTCATCGCGCGCCCGCTCGGCCTCCATCGGTGAGATTTGCCGGAACCTTAGCAGCGGGCTGGCCGATTGGAATATCCCTTGGTGTCGGCAGGCGAGGCGATCAGATACGCGATGAGTTCCTCGACCGGCAACGAACTGCAAAACGTTGCCGCGAATGCGGACCACCTCCATCAGGCATCGCAGGTCTTTCACCCCTGCAGACGGAAAGCCGCGCACCCTATCCCGCCGCAGCCTCCAGCCCCATGCGCGCATAGGTCGGCACGAAACGCCCCATCCGTGCGGCGCGCTCCGGGTTCGAGGCGTTGCCGTCGAGGCCACGCTTCTTAACGCCCTGCACGATCGCCGCCATGCGGAAGAAGCTGAAGGCGAGGCAGAACCCGAAATCCGGGATGCCCGGCAGTCCCATGCGACGGCAATAGGCCGCGACGTACTCCTCTTCGGTGGGGATGCCCTGCGACTTGCGGTCGAGCCCGGCGAGGCCCCTGCCCTCCTCGCCTGGCGGCATCCGCCACTGCATGCACTGGTAGGCGAGGTCCGAGAAAGGATGCCCGAGGGTCGAGAGCTCCCAGTCCAGCACCGCGGCGATGCGGGGGCGGCCGGCCTCGAAGATCAGGTTGTCGATTCGGTAGTCGCCATGGACGAGGCTGACCCGGCCGTCGTCGGCGGGCTGGTTCTGCTCCAGCCAGCCGATCAGCGCGTCCATGTCGGTGAGCGTTTCAGTCTCCGAGGCCCGGTACTGCTGCGACCAGCGCGAGATCTGGCGGGCGAAATAGCTGCCGGGCTTGCCGAAATCGCCGAGGCCCACGGCTTCGTAGTCGACCCTGTGCAGAGCTGCCAGCACCCGGCTCAAATCGTCGAAGACCGCGCCGCGCTCGTCCGCCGAGAGGTCCGCCAGCGTTGGCTGCATGAAATGCCGGCCGGGCTTGAATTCCATGACGTAGAACATTGACCCGATGACGCTTTCGTCCTCGCACAGGACATGCATCTTCGCCACAGGCACATCCGTTCCCGCCAGTGCCTTCTGGACCCGGAACTCGCGGTCGACCGCATGGGCCGACTTCAAAAGCTGCCCCGGCGGCTTGCGCCGCAGCACCAGTGGCCCGGACGGTGCGTCGAGCCGGAAGGTCGGGTTCGACTGCCCGAAACCGAACTTCTCGGCCGTCAGCGGTCCACGGAAAGCGGGGAGATGCGCTGCGAGGTATCGCTCGACCGCCGCCAGATCCAGTTGCGCCGCCGCGTGCCCCATTCTCAGATCTTCTGGTTCCCGGCGTATTGCCTGAGCTCCCGCCGCGCCACCTGGCGGCGGTGCACGGCATCGGGGCCATCGGCGAAGCGCAGCGTGCGGACATGGGTCCACATATGGGCCAGCGGCACGTCCTGGCTGATGCCACGGGCGCCCTGCATCTGGACCGATTCGTCGATCACGGCGAGCGCCGTGTTGGGTGCGACCACCTTGATCATCGAGATCCAGGGCTGGGCCTCTCGCACGCCCACGGTGTCCATCATGTGTGCCGCCTTCAGACACAGCAGCCGTGCCTGCTCGATTTCCATGCGCGCATTGGCGATAATGTCGTAGTTCGCGCCCAGCTGCGCCAGCGGCTTGCCGAAGGCCGTGCGCTCCAGCGCCCGGCGGCACATGATCTCGAGCGCCCGCTCGGCCTGGCCGATCGCCCGCATGCAGTGGTGGATGCGCCCCGGCCCGAGCCGCCCCTGCGCCACCTCGAAGCCGCGGCCCTCGCCCAGGATCATGTCCTCGTGGGGCACGCGCACGTTCGTGAAGCGGATCTGCATGTGCCCGTGCGGCGCGTCGTCGTGGCCATAGACCTCCATCGGGCGCAGCACCTCGATGCCGGGCGTTTCGGCGGCGATGGCGAACTGAGAGTGCTGGTGGTGGCGGTCGGCCTCCGGGTGGCTGCGGGTCATGACGATGTAGACCTTGCAGCGCGGGTCGCCGGCGCCCGAGATCCACCATTTCTCGCCGTTTAGGACCCAGTGGTCGCCATCCCGTTCAGCCTTCAGCGAGATGTTGGTGGCATCGGACGAGGCAACGTTCGGCTCGGTCATCGCATAGGCCGAGCGGATCTCGCCGTTCAGGAGCGGCTTCAGCCAGCGCTCCTTCATCGCCTCGGTGCCGTAGCGCTCGAAAACCTCCATGTTGCCGGTGTCGGGCGCCGAACAGTTGAACACCTCGGCGGCAATGCGCACCTTGCCCATCTCCTCGGCCAGATAGGCATACTCGACCGTGGTCAGGCCAAGGCCCCGGCTCGAGTCGGTCAGCCAGAAGTTCCAGAGCCCGCGCTCCTTCGCCTTTGCCTTCAGCCCATCCAGGATCTCGGTCATGCGGGGCGTGTGTTCGAAGCGGTTCCCGGTCTTGCCGATCTCGCTGTGGAATTCGGCGTCCAGCGGCGCGATCTCGCCCTCGACCATCGCGCGGACCTTCTCGACCAGCGGCTTCACGCGGTCGGTCATGCCGAGGTTCATGGTGTGTCTCCTTCAGTCGTTCCGAGGTATTGCCGCGTGATCCAGTCGGCGACCAGCGCCGGCTTGGCCTCGTTCTCGATCTCGACGGTCACGGCGAACTCCAGTTCGACCTCGCCCGCCCGGCTGTCATCGAGGCGGCTGAGCACGAACCGCCCGCGCACCCGCCTGCCCGAGCGCACCGGCGCCACGAAACGGAGCCGGTTGAAGCCGTAGTTCACTCCGCGCGGCGCGCCGTCGATCCGCGGCAGCGCGTCATAGGCCATCGCCGCCAGCATCGAGGCGGTCAGGAACCCGTGCGCGATGGTGCCGCCATAGGGTGCCTCGCGGGCGGCTCTCTCGGGGTCGGTGTGGATGTAGAGCCAGTCCTCGGTGGCGTCGGCGAAGGCGTTGATCCGGTCCTGGCCGATCTCGAACCAGCGCGACAGGCCGAACTCGTGGCCCACCTTCGCCTTCGCGTCCACGAGGCCGACTTCGCCCCTGTAGAAGTCGATCATTTCACGCCCCCGAACAGTTCGTGGCCGTGGTCCACGCTGATGCCGCCGCTGACCGAGATGATCGTGCCGGTGGTGTAGGCCCCGCCCCGCCCGCAGAGGAACAGGATGCAGCCGGCGATATCCTCGGGACGCCCGATCCGCCCCATGGGCACGTCGGCGGCCACCTGGGCGCGCTTCTCCTCGGGGCCGGTGAAGTGCTGGGTCATTCGACTGAGGAACGGGCCGGGGGCGAGCGCGTTCACGGTGATCTGCCTGCGCGCCAGTTCCTTGGCCAGGATCCTCGTCAGGTGATGCACCGCCGCCTTCGAGGCGGAGTAGGAATAGACCAGATCGCCGGTCGGCGTCTCGCCCGCCACCGAGCCGATATTGACGATCCGGGCCGGGTCGTCCGGCGTGGCGGCGGCCTCGAGCAGCGGGGTCATGTCGCGGGTGAGCGTGAAGAGCCCGGCGCAGTTGACCGAGATGACCGTGTCCCAGGCGTGGAAAGGGAACTCGGCATAGGGCGCGCCCCAGCTCTTGCCGGCATTGTTGACCAGGATGTGGAGGCGGTCGGTGCGCGACTTGACTTCGGCCGAGAGGGCGGCAACCCCATCGGCGGTGCCGACATCGCCGGCGAAGCCTTCGGCGTGGCCGGGGCCGATGGCGTCAAGCTCGGCGGCCACACGCTCGCAGTCCGCGCCCTTGCGCGAGGCGATCAGCACCCGGGCGCCGCCACGCACCAGCGCCTCTGCCATCATCCGCCCGATGCCGGTGGCGGCGCCGGTGACGAGGGCCGTCTTGCCTGCGACGCCGAACAGATCGTCGAGATAGCTCATGCCATGCCTCCGGTCGCGGCTGATGATGCGCACCCTGCGCCCCGTCATAGCAATCCCCTTCCCGCTTGCGAAACCGGATTCGCCGGGCGCATGGTCCATTCATCGGCAGTCTGATGGAAGGAGCGGCGAGATGGCGCAGACGATGCGGCGCGTGGTGCTGGCGGAGCGGCCGAATGGACACCCGGCCCCGGCCAACTTCCGGCTGGAGGAGGCGCCGATGCCCGAGCCGGGCGAGGGCGAGATCCTGGTGCGGGTGATCTGGCTGTCGCTCGACCCCTACATGCGCGGGCGGATGGACGACGCGAAGTCCTACGCGGCACCCGGTGCCGATCGGCGGCGCCATGGAGGGAGGCTGCGTGGCGCAGGTGGTCACCTCGCGGAACCCGAAATTCGCGCCCGACGACTACGTGACCCATCGCTTCGGCTGGGTGAGCCACGCGGTGAGCGATGGCCAGGGGGTGCGGAAGCTCGACCGCTCGCTCGCGCCGCTCTCGACCGCTCTGGGGGTTCTGGGAATGCCGGGGCTGACCGCCTACGCCGGGCTGCACGAGCATGGGCGCCCCATGCCCGGGGAGACGCTGGTGGTCGGTGCGGCCACCGGCGCGGTCGGCTCGGTGGTGGGCCAGCTCGCGAAGATCGCCGGGCTGCGGGTGGTCGGCGTGGCGGGCGGGGCGGAGAAATGCGCCTACGCCGTCGAGGAGCTGGGCTTCGACGCCTGCCTCGACCACCGGGCTGGCGATGCGGCGACGCTGCGCGAGGCGCTGGCGGCGGCCTGCCCGAAGGGCGTCGACATCTATTTCGAGAATGTCGGCGGTAAGACGCTGGAGGCGGTGATCCCGCTGATGAACATGTTCGGCCGCATCCCGGTCTGCGGCATGATTTCGTGGTACGACCTCGGCGGGCTCGGCGCGGGCGGCGCGCCGGGTCCGAACCTGCTGCCGCGGGTCTGGCGGACCATCCTGGTGCAGCGCCTCAGCGTGCGCGGCTTCATTGTCACCGACCATGCCGACCGGTTCCGGGACTTCGTGAAGGAGGTCTCCGGCTACATCCGCGATGGCCGCCTGAAGTACCGCGAAAGCGTCACCGAGGGGCTGGAGAACGCGCCCGCGGCCTTCATCGGGATGCTGGAGGGCGGGAACTTCGGCAAGACGCTGGTGAAGGTGGGGGCCGAGTGATCGCGCCCTGATTCCCCCGCCGTGAGCTGGCCTCGAGAACTCTGCGAAGCTCGCATGATTGCGCGAGGCCCAGTGTCGAGCCCGGGCATCGGCGGTCAGCCGATTGAGCCGGAGTGGCGCCGCTGTCGCATCCGCCGCCGGCATGGTATTCTCGGCCCCGGATCAGGCTGTTATGGAGATTGGCGAAGGTGATGTTCCGGGCATTGTTCCGCGCAAGATCTGGATTATGCGCCGCCTGCCTCGCGCTGCTCCCGGTTTTCGCGACGCCCGATGCCCTCGCGCAGGAGGCGCGAGGCGGAACAGTGCCTCGATCCGCAGGTCTGCCCGATCCCCTATGTGCGTCTGTCGAAGCAGGAGACCGAGCCCTTTCTGTTTCTCGGAAAGGTGGTGGACGAAGACCACCCGCGCTACGGCGACTACCGGGCTGCTCTCAGTCGATTCCCAGACGTCCGCTCCTGTTTGACTGAAGAGGAGCGCGAAAAGCCGCAGCCGGATTTGCGACAGGTGGAGTGGGGTGGCATCCGCGACACCCGCGATATCGATGTCTGTGTTTTTCGTATTGCGACCAGCGTAAAGGCAATCGATATAATCAAAGAATGGTTAGGGTTGAACTCATTCAGACCCAGAATGCGATGAGAGTAGCGAGCGCGACGGCGGAGAGGAAGTTGCGGGCGAGCTTGTCGTAACGGGTGGCAATGCGTCTGAAGTCCTTCAGTCGGCAGAATGCGGCCTCGATGCGCCATCGGCTGCGGTAGCGGATCTCGTCATGCCGGATCGGCTTCTTCCGGTTGCAGCGGCCGGGGATGACGGTCAGCGTTCCGGTGGCTCTCAGGCGCTTGCGCAAGGTGTTGGCGTCATATCCCTTGTCGGCGATGAGGCAGCGCACCGGACCTGCCGCATCCATCAGTTCGCCGGCCATGGTGACATCGGCGACGTTGCCCGGGGTGAGGCGGAGGATGGCCGGGCGGCCCAGAAGGTCGGTTACCGCATGGATTTTCGTGGTCTGGCCGCCGCGTGAGGGACCGATCGCCTGCGCCTTCGCCCCCCTTACCGCCATGGGCGGAGCGATGGGCTTTCACATAGGTGGAGTCGATCGAGGCGGAGAGCGCAAGCACGCCTTTGGCGACCAGGGCATCGAGGATGTCAGTCCATATCCGGCGCCGGGACCAGCGGTTGAAGCGATTGTAGATGGTGGTCGGCGGGCCGTACCGGGCGGGGCAGTCCTTCCAGCGGCAGCCGGCCTTCAGCACATGCAGAATGCCGCTGATCACCCGGCGGTCGTCCACCCGCCGCGCGCCCGGCTGGTTCTTCGGCAGATGCGGCTCGATCGCCGCCCATGCATCATCGCTTAACCAGAATAGACCCCTCATCCCCGCCTCCGGCATGAAACTCGAAGGCAGAGAAATCTGATTTGCTAAGCCAGTTCAAGCACCTGATTGGGTTCTGACCCTAGGATATCATAATTTCCATGTTGGGAAATTAATAAGAACATTTAGCAAAAGCTATACCCCAGTTTACGAAACAGAACCTGTATATAATTTTTCATCGACCCTCACGATCGAGAAATTTAGGAGAATCATTAATCGTACGTGGCTGGAGAGACTCATCGGATACGAAGGCATGGGAAGTTATTGGCTTACAATAGAACTCTCGTCAAAGCAGAAAGTCGTTGGTGTACGATCTGGCGGAAATTCAATTTTTAATTAAGGGGGCGGCTATGGCAGAGCTACGGCTAGCTGCAAATTTTATGGATATGACCGCTGAATGGCCCATTTCTTGGACAGGCTATGCCAATTCCGATCACCTACAGATAGTATATTGTGTGGCTGAAAATTCACAAACAGAAATAGAGTAATACCAGCTTGCATTGATCATGACCCATGGGCCCATTCGCGCATTCCGATGGAGATGATCTTCCAAGGCCGGTCGATGAGCTTGTTCCAGGCTTCGCAGCAGAACGCGACGATGTCGTCATAGGACTGGAAGATCCGGTTTGAGAGCCAGTTGTCGCGGATGTATTGCCAGACGTTCTCGACCGGGTTCAGCTCCGGCGAGCGCGGCGGGAGCGGCATCAGGGTGATATTGTCGGGGATGTCGAGCTTGGTGGACATGTGCCATCCGGCCTGGTCGAGGATGACGACGGCGTGGGCGCCGGTGTCGACGGCGGCGCTGATCTCATTCAGATGCGCCTGCATCGCCGGGGTGTCGGCCCAGGGCATGACCAGCCCGGCGCCCTTGCCCTTCTTCGGGCAGATGGCCCCGAAGATGTAGGCCCATTTGGTGCGCTGGTCGCGGGGCGCCGAGGGCCGGGTGCCGCGCCGTGCCCAGCGCCGGGTGATCAGGTTCTTCTGGCCGACCCGCGCTTCATCCTGGAACCACAGCTCTATCTCGGTGCCGGGTGCGAGCCTCTCGCGGATCGTCGCCAGCTCGGCGGGGAAGTTTTTTTAAACTCCTCGATGGCGTATTCGTTCTGGGCATGTTGGCGCGGCCGGGCCGAGAGCTTCCGGTAGCCGAGCGCGTTCAGTTCCCGGCTCATCGTCGCCTCGCTCAGCGAGATGGCGTATTCTTCCCAGACCCATTGCATCAGATCGATCAGCCGCCAGCGCACCACGCCGTGGATCGCCGGGATCGGTCCACGCTCGACGGCTGCCGCCAGAGCCGCACGCTGATCGTCGCTCAGCTTCGGCGGCTTGCCAGGAGCCTTGGCATCGATCAGCCCGTCCGGGCCGCTCGCGTTGAACCGCAGCACCCAGTCGCGAATGCTCTGCAGACCGACCCCCCGGTCCGGGCTGCCTCCGTCCGCTTCCCGCCGTCATAGATCACTGCCAGCGCCAGAAGCCGGCGCGCCTGATTGGCGTCTTTCACCGACCGCGCCAACGCCCGCAGATCGCCGCTCCCGAAATCACCCCGCAAGCCAATCGCTGCACCCATGGCGAACCTCCTCTGTTCGCCACAGTCGATTCAGACTTCAGCCGATTTGGGAATCCCCAAATAGTCAGGCTCAGCGCAAGATGGTATAAGTTCCAGCAAACGGCGCTCACCGGGCTCAGGCCGCGGGTTCATACCGGAACCGGAACGCCTCGCCCTTCCCGCCTGATCCGCCCCACCGACGGCGTCGGGAAATGCGCCGGCAGGACCAGGTGGTTGTGCTCGGCGCAGGCTTCCAGCACCCGCCGGCGCGAGGCGACCGACTGCACCGGGTCGGTATCGACCACGAAATACCAGTCCGGCCGCAGGCATTGCAGCGGCGAGTGCAGCAGATCGCCCCACATCACCCCGTGCGTTCCTGCCGAATCGAGATGCACCGCCACATGACCCGGCGTGTGGCCGGGCGTCGGCTCGAGCCAGATATGATCGTCCAGCGCATGGTCCATGTCGACCAGCACCGCCTGCCCGGCTTCGATGACGGGGAGCACGTTCTCGGGGTATTGCGGCAGACCCGCCTTCTCGGCGTGCTCCACCTCGGTGCGGGCGAAGATGTATTTCGCGTTCGGGAAGGTCGGCGCCCAGCGGCCGTCGACCTTCTGCGTGTTCCAGCCGGAATGGTCGGCATGCATGTGGGTGCAGAAGACATAGTCGACCTCCTGCGGCGCCACCCCCGCCTTCGCGAGGCTCGCGAGCCAAGCCCGGTCAGTGCAGCTGGACCAAGCGGGGATGCGCAGGTTGGTCTTGTCGCAGCCAATGCAGGTGTCGATCAGGATGGTGTGCCGGCCGGTGCGCACCACGTAGGACTGCACCACGATGATCGCTTTGCCGGTCGCGGGGTCGATCGCCCAGGGCGTGAACTGCGGCACCAACTCGGCCAGCTCCTCCGGGGTCGCTGAGGGGAACATCTCGCCCGGCAGGCGGAACGGGATCTGCATCTCGATGACGCGGCGGACCGACATCTCGCCGAGGCGGAACGGCGGCGGCGTGAGGTCGATGGTCATGGCGGTCCCTCCCTGGACAGGGTCTCGCGCAAGGCGGTCTTCAGCACCTTGCCGTAGTTGTTCTTCGGCAGCTCGGTCACAAAGCGATAGGCCTTCGGCCGCTTGAAGCGGGCGAGGTTGTCGAGGCAGAGCCGGTCGAGCGCTCCCGCCTCGGCCTCAGCGCCGGGGCGGGCGACGACGAAGGCCACCACCTCCTCGCCCCAGTCGGGATGCGGGCGCCCGATCACGGCGGCCTCCAGAACGGCGGGGTCGCGGAGCAGCACCTCCTCGATCTCGCGCGGGTAGATGTTCGAGCCGCCGGAGATGATCAGGTCCTTCGAACGGTCCTTGAGCGTGAAGAAGCCGAGCGGGTCCATCACGCCCACATCGCCGGTCCTCAGCCATCCGTCGCGGAGCGCGGCGGCGTTGGCCTCGGGGTTGTCGAGATAGCCCGCCATCACGCAGTCCGACCGCGTGCAGATCTCGCCAGGCTCGCCGGGGGGCAGCTCGCGCCAGTCCGCGTCCATCACCGCGACCTCGGTCGCCGTGCGCGGGAAGCCGGCGGAGCCGAGGATGTCGGCCCGGCGGGGATGGGCCATGTCGGCGTGCATCGCCTTGGTGACATGGGTGATGGTCATCGGCGCCTCGCCCTGGCCGTAGAGCTGGTAGAGCCGCGGGCCAAAGAGGGTCAGCGCCCGCTCCAGATCGGCGAGATACATCGGCGCGCCGCCGAAGCAGAGGGTCTTGAGGCCCGAGGTATCCGCCGCCGCCGCCGCAGGGTGGTTGATCAGCCGCGTGACCATGGTGGGCGCGGCGAAGAACGAGACGTTGCGGTGGCGGGCGAGGACGTCGAACACCATTTCCGGCTCGAAAGCGCCGATGGTCTGATTCTGAGCTCCCATCATCACAAATGGCAGCGCGTAGATCCCCGAACCGTGCGACATCGGCGCGGCATGGAGGCGGATGTCGTCGGGGCCGACGCGATCCACATCGGCCATGTAGGCGAGCGCCATGGCGGTGAGGTTTCTGTGCGTCAGCACCGCGCCCTTGGGCCGGCCAGTGGTGCCGGAAGTATAAAAGATCCAGGCGGGGTCGGTGGGCGCGCTGGCGACATGGCCGGCCGGGTCGCCACCCAACAGCGCGGCGTAGTCGCCCGTCCCGGTGGCGATGATGGTTGGCAGGCCGGGGAGCCCGCCGAGAGCATCCGCGAGCTTCGGCGTGGCGATGCAGAGCGGCGCGCCGGCGTTCTGCAGGATCCAGGCGATCTCGCGCGGATGAAGCTTGGCGTTCATCGGGATCGCCGTCATTCCCGCCCGCCAGATACCGTAGAGCACCGGCAGGAACTCCGGGCAGTTCTCCATCGTCATGCCGATGCGCGCGCCGGACCCCAGCCCGTGCCGTGCCTTTAGAGCTCCGGCAATCCGGGCTGCCTGGTCTTCGAACTCGCCGTAACTGCGGCGGCCGCCGTCCCAGAGGATCGCCGGGTTCCCGGGCGCCCGCCTGGCGACCTGGGCAAGCCCGAGCGAGAGATTCATCTGACGGGCTCGTTCGGCTCGGCGGTCAGATTCACGATCATCGAATCCTTGTGGTGCCGCGGATAGAGCTCCATCACCCGCGGATCGTGGCCCGGGATCAGCCTGTCGAGATTTCCCGCCAGCCGGAACAGCCGTTCATGGCTCTCGAGATTCTCGGGCACGTCGGCCACGATCGGGAACGGGTTCCCCCGCGTGATGTTTGCGTAGTAGTGCGCCGCGTCCGACGCCAGTACAACGACGCCGCGTTTGGTCTGCACCGAGACCGCCTGCAGACCGCGGCTGTGGCCGCCGACCAAGTGCACCGCGATGCCGGGAAACAGCTCGTCGTCGCCGTCGATGAACCGCACCCGGCCCGAGTAGTTCGCGGTGATCAGCTGCTTCACGTCATCGGCTTCATAGGCAATGCGGGCCGCACGGTAGCGCATGTATCGCCCGGTGGCGAAATGCACCTCCGCGTCCTGGATCACCAGTTCGGCATTGGCAAACAGGTCCAGATTGCCGGCGTGGTCATAGTGGAGGTGGCTGAGGATCACCGTTTCGACCTGCTCCGGTGTCACGCCCAGCGACTGCAGCCCCTCCACGGGGTTGCGCATCAGCTTTCGCTTGCGCGCCTTCGCGCGCGCCTCGTTGAAGCCGGTGTCGAACAGGATAGTCCGGCCGCCGCCCCGGATCAGCCAGACGAAGTAGTCCATTGGCAGTTCCCCGTCGTGGGGGTCGGGCATCAGGAAACAATCGCGTGGGTCGCGCAGGGCCTCTGCATACTTGATCGCATGGATCTCGTAGTTGGGAGCAATGGTCATGCGCTTGTGTGCCGCCTTCCGATAGGGCCGTTCCTGACCATAGAGCGATGCGCCCGTGGCCGCGACGGCGCCCGCACCGATCCGTAGCCCAACAGCAGCCGGCGGCGCAATCCCGAAGCCTTCGACCGGAACCTGCCGAATCCTATTCGGCCGCTGTCGGGTCACTGGCGGGCACCCACACCTGGCCGGTCATCAGGACCCGCGCGGTACGGGTGACGGTGACGCTCTCGGCAAACCAGCCTTCGTCGTGTTTCCTGACCACGGCGGCGACCGGCAGAGCGCCCGATGCCTGGCCGACCCGGAACGGCGCACCTGGGGCCACCCTGCGGGCGCATTCGTGAACCAGCGTGCCCGGCACCTGCGCCGCCACTCCGACGCACATGGCGCCGGTCAGCGGAATTGCCAGATGCGGCAACCCCATCGACAGCATTCGGACCTGGATGTCGCAATCGGCGGCACTCAGGGCATCGCCCGTGAGTGTCAGGCTGTCGGCAGGCGGCGAGACAAGTGCGATCTTGGGAATCGACTGCACATTCCGTGTCGCTTCGCGAGCCGTTGCCGCGACGCCGGCCCGGACCGCCGCCTCGGCGCGGATCGTCTCGAGCCGCCGCATCAGATCGATTTTGCTGCGCAGCTCGCTTGGCAAACTTGTGCCTGGAACGCCCATGTCGGCGGCGCGTACGAAGACGCAGAGATTCGAGGCATCCACAATCGAGGCGGCGACCGAAGTCCCGTCCGGCAGGGCCAGGATATCGATTGCCTCGCCGGTCGGCAGCAGGCTGCCGGTGGCGGAGCCGCCGGGGTCGAGGAAATCGAGCCGGATCGGTGCGCCCGAGCCGGATACGCCCGCGATCTCGCAGTCGCCAATGACCCTAGCGTGGCCGCCGGACACCTCGAAGGTGCAGTCGACGGCTTTCCTGGTGTTCACATTGAACATCCTGACGACCGCATCGCCGTCAGGCCGTGCAACCAGCCCGGTCTCGAGCGCGAACACCCCGACCGCCGAGGAAAGGTTGCCGCAGTTGCCGCGCCAGTCGATCAATTCGCGCTCGACCGAAACCTGAGCGAAATCATAGTCGACGTCGATGCCGGGCCGGGATGAGCGCGAGACTATCATCGCCTTCGACAGCGATGACGCCCCGCCGCCCATGCCATCGAGCTGCCGGCCGTTCGGGTCCGGGCTGCCGATCGCGCGCAGGATGAACGCATCCCGCACGGCCCGGTCGGACGGCAGGTCGCCCGCCAGGAAGAACAGGCCCTTCGATGTTCCGCCACGCATAAAGATAGCCCGGCAGGAGTCCTGCTCCATGACGTGCCCTCCCATATGAATGAATTTCACCAAAGCCCGGGAAACGAAACTATGATTTCCGCCCGGTCTTCCGTAACGTGAAGCACACGCTACGGAGCGGGGTCGGGGGCTGTCAACCGCGCCGGAGCTGCGGGCTGGCAAACGTGAACCCGGGCAGAGAACGCGCAAAATGAGCTTCACCCATCCGTTCTACTTCCTGCGCCACGGGGAAACCCACTTCAACCGCGACCGTCGCACCCAAGGCCAGCTCGACACCAAGCTGAATGATCTTGGCCGCGCCCAGGCGTCTCGAGCGGCGGAGGCGCTGCGAGGCGAGCCCATCGAGCGGATCGTGGCCAGCCCGCTCAGCCGCGCGCGCGACACGGCGCAAGTGGTTGCGGACGCGCTGGGGCTCGAGGTTGCGACTGATCCGGGGCTGATGGAGTGCCACCTGGGCGACCACCAGGGCAACCCGCACGGGCCATGGCTGCGAGAGTATTTCCTCGGGAACTACGTACCGCCGAACGGCGAGCATTTCGACGATTTCTGTGCCCGCACATGGGCGGCAATGGAGCGCACCGTGGCGCTGGGGCCGAACACACTGATCGTGGCGCATGGCGGGCTGTGGGTGACGGCGCGGCGCTATGTGGCGGTGGATCCGGATCTCAGTCGCATGCCAAACGCCCTGCCGCTCCTTGTGCGGCCGGAGCCGGGCCGCTGGCGCCACCGCATCGTCGGCGGAATGGAATGGGGCGAAGCGCCGGTGGCGGTATAGCAAGCGGCGATTGCCGACCAGTGCCCGGCCTTCCCTCCCTCCCCGGGGGAATAGGGAGGGGGAGCTTCAGCGCACCACGCCCTCGGCGATCAGCGCATCGACTTCCGCCGACCCGTACCCGTACTCGCCCAACACCTCCCGCGTGTGTTGGCCCAGCACCGGGGCCGGGCCACGGATGCCGCCGGGGGTGTCAGAGAACTTCACCGGCAGACCGATGGTCTCGACCCGACCGGCGGCCGGGTGGTCGGTCGCCACCACCATCTCCCGCGCGCGGGTCTGCGGGTCGGCATGCATCTCGGCGATCGAGAGAACCGGCCCGGCGGGGAAGCCGCCTTCCTCGAGTACCTGCAGCCACCCGGCGGTCGGGCGGGTGCGGAAGATCGCGTTCAGCGCCTCGGTGAGCTCGGCAAGGTGTGCCATCCTTCCGGTGTTGACGCTGAAGCGGGCGTCGTCGTTGAGCTCCGGCGCGCCGATGAGGCGCACCAGCCGCTCCCAGTTGCCCTGGTTGGCTGCGCCGATGTTGATCCAGCCGTCCGCGGTCGGGAACGCCTGGTAGGGCGCATTCAGGGGATGCGCCGAGCCCATCGGCCCCGGCGAGACGCCGGTCGCGAAGGCAATGGCGGACTGCCAGTAGGTGTGGGTGATCGCGGCCTCGAACAGCGAGGTGTCGACCTTCTGCCCCTGCCCCGTCTGGAGCCGCCGCGCATAGGCCGCCGCGATCCCCATCGCCAGCAGGATGCCCGCGGTGATGTCCGAGACCGGCGCGCCGACCTTCACCGGCGGCCGTCCCGGCCCCTCGCCGGTGATCGCCATCAGCCCCGACATGCCCTGGGCGATCAGGTCGAAGCCGCCGCGGTCGGCGTAGGGCCCAGTGCGCCCGAAGCCGGAGATCTCGCCATAGATCAGGCCGGGGTTGGTCTTGCGCAACTCGTCGTAGCCGAGGCCGAGCTTCTCCATCGTGCCCTTGCGGTAGTTCTCGATCACCGCGTCCGCCGTCGCCAGCATCTTCTTCAGGATCGCCACCGCGCGGGGGTCCTTGAGGTTCAGCACGACGCCGCGCTTGTTGCGGTTGACCATCAAGAACGAGGCCGATTCGCCCTTCACCTCCGGCGGGACCGAACGGCGGACGTCGTCGCCCTCGGGCTTCTCGACCTTGATGACCTCGGCGCCCATGTCGGCCAGCATCAGCCCGGCGACCGGGCCCGCCATGACATGGGCGAGCTCGATCACCTTCATGCCGTCGAGCGGACCCAACTCAGCGCCCCTTCCACTGCGGCGCGCGCTTGGCGAGGAAGGCCTCCATGCCTTCCTTGAAGTCGGCGCTCATATAGGCGGTCTCGATCAGGTCGCGGTCGTCGGCGCCGGGGCCTTCATTGCGCAGTCGCCGCAGCCCCTCCTTGGTCACCCGGAGCGTCAGGGGCGCATGCTCCGCCAGCATCTGTGCCATCTCCCCCGCACGGGTCATGACCGCCGCGGCATCCTCCAGCACCTCGGAGACGAGGCCGATCGCTTTCGCCTCCTCGGCGCCGACGAGGCGCGCGGTGAAGATGATCTCGCGGACCCGACCGGCGCCGATCAGGGACGCGAGGCGGGCGAGCGAGGTAACCGACAGGCAGTTGCCGAGGGTACGGGCGATGGGGAAGCCGAATTTCAGTCTCGCGTCGGTGATCCTCAGGTCGCAGCAGGCGGCGATCGCCGCGCCGCCGCCGGTGCAGGCCCCCGTAATGGCGGCGATGGTGGGCACCGGGCAGCGCTCGATCCGGTCGAGCACCCGGTCCATCTTAGCCTCGTAGTCCCAGGCGTCCTGCGGAGTGGCAAAGCCGCGGAACTGGGTCATGTCGGTGCCGGCCGCAAAGGCCCGGTCGCCGGCGCCGCGGATCACGATGGCCTTGACCGAGCCGTCGGTCGGAGCGCCCGCACATATCTCGGCCAGGCCCTCGTACATGGCGAAGGTCAGGGCGTTGCGGCTTTCCGGGCGGTTCAGGGTGACCCAGGCGATGGAGTCGGTTATTTCGTAGAGGAGATCCTGGGTCATCGTGCCGCCGTCTCCGCCAGGTATCGCATCGCCGCGTCCGCGCCCCCCTTCTGGTGCGGGACGCCCGCCGAGTCCAAGCCCCATCTCTACCCCGGCCAGCGTGCCCATCAGCATCAGGTCATTGAAGTCGCCCAGATGCCCGATGCGGAACACCTTGTCGGCGACCTTGCTGAGGCCCGAGCCCAGCGACATGTCGAACGCCTTCAGCACCACGTCGCGGAACGCATCCGCCGAATGGCCCTCGGGCATCAGGATCGCGGTCAGCGACGACGAGTAGTGCCGCGGCTCGACGCAGAGGACCTCGAGGCCCCAGGCCTGCACGGCGCTCCGGGTCGCCTCGGCATGGCGGTCGTGGCGGGCGAAGACGTTGGCCAGCCCCTCGTCCTCCAGCATGGCGACGGCCTCGACGAGGCCGTAGAGCAGGTTGGTGGCCGGGGTATAGGGGAAGAAGCCCTTGGCGTTCGGCGCCAGCATCTCGGACCAGTCCCAGTACGAGCGCGGCAGACCGGCAGTCCTGTGCGCCTCCAGCGCCTTCGGGCTGATCGCGTTGAAGCTCAGGCCCGGGGGCAGCATCAGCCCCTTCTGCGAGCCCGCCACGATGACGTCGACGCCCCACTCGTCCATGCGCATGTCGATCGACGCCAGAGACGAGATGGTGTCCACGAGCAGCAGCGCCGAGTGGTCGGCGGCGTCGATTGCCGCCCTGATCTCGGGTACCTGCGTCGAGCAACCGGTCGAGGTTTCGTTCTGCACCACGCAGACGGCCTTGATCTCGCGGTTCGTGTCGGCGCGCAGGGCGCTCTCGATGGCCTCCGGGTCCGCCCCGCGGCGCCAGTCCTCGCCGATCACCTGCGGGTTCAGCCCGATGCGCTTCGCCAGCCGCTCCCACAGCCAGGCGAAATGCCCGGTCTCGAACATCACCACCTTGTCGCCGGGCGAGAGCGTGTTGACGAGCGCCGCCTCCCAGGCCCCGGTGCCGGAGGCCGGGTAGATCACCACCTGCCCCCTCTCGGTCTTCACGATCCGCTTCATGCCCGCGAGCGCCTGCTTGCCGATCTCGGCGAAGTCGGGTCCGCGATGATCGATGGTCGGGTTGTCCATCGCACGCAGCACCCGATCGGGCACGTTGGTCGGTCCGGGGATCTGCAGGAAATGGCGGCCGGGGCGGTGCATGGGGTGTCTCCCTCGGGGCAAAATGGCGCTTGCGCGAGTCGCTTTCCACCGGTATCGAAATTTGAATGCAAAATGCAACACAAAAGACAGCCGCAAGTTCCCAAGCGGCGGCAAAGCTGGCGGAGCGGCTGAAACTCGAGGCCGAGGGCGAGGTGCTGACCTCGGCCTTCGACCGCGGGCGCTACGCGACCGACGCCTCGTTTTATCAGATCGTCCCGCAGGCCGTGCTGGTGCCGCGCCACTTCGCCGACGTCGAGGCGGCGCTGGCCATCGCGCGGGAGGAAGGCGTGCCGGTCACGGCGCGGGGCGGCGGCACCTCGCAGGCGGGTCAGACCGTGAATTCCGGGCTGGTCATCGACTTTTCGAAGCATCTGAACAGCATCGTCTCGGTCGATCCACAGGCGCGCCGCGCGCTGGTCGAGCCGGGGATCGTACTCGACGAGCTGAACCGGCAACTGAAACCGCACGGGCTCTGGTTCCCGGTCGACGTCTCCACCGCTTCGCGGGCGACAATCGGGGGCATGGCGGCCAACAACTCCTGCGGCTCGCGCTCGATCCGCTACGGGATGATGCGCGACAACACGCTGGGCATCGAGGCGCTGCTGGCGGACGGCTCGCGCCGGCGCTTCGGGCCGGGCGGGGCGCCGGACGGGCGGCTGGCCCCTGCCCTCATGGCGCTCGGCGAGCGCGAGGCGGCCGAGATCGCGACGCGGTTCCCGAAGGTCCAGCGGCGCGTCGGGGGTTACAACATCGATGCCCTCGTGTCCTCGGACCGGCCGACGCCCTGGCACGAATTGCTGGTCGGCTCCGAGGGCACCCTCGCGATCTCCGAGCGGATCGAAATCGCGCTCTCGCCGGTGCTGCGCGAGAAGGTCGTCGGCGTCTGCCACTTCCCGACCTTCCGGGCGGCGATGGAGGCGGCGCAGCACATCGTGACGCTGGGGCCGGTGGCGGTGGAACTGGTCGACCGCAACATGATCGAGCTCGGCCGGGCGATCCCGATCTTCAAACCGGTGGTCGACGAGTTCGTACGCGGCGACCCGGACGCGCTGCTGCTGGTCGAGTTCGCCGAGCCCGACCGGGCCGAGAACCTGCGCCGCCTGAAGGCGCTTGGCGAGATGATGGCGGAGCTCAGCTACCGCTGGGACGATCCTGGCAAGAAGCCCGGCGGCGTCGTCGAGGCAATCGACCCGGCTTTCCAGGCGCGGATCTGGGACGTCCGCACCCAGGGCCTCAACATCATGATGTCGATGCGGAGCGGGGGAAAGCCGGTCTCCTTCGTCGAGGACTGCGCGGTCGAGCTCAGGGACCTCGCCGACTTCACCGAGCGGCTGACGGGGGTGTTCCGGAAGCACGGGACGGACGGCACGTGGTACGCCCACGCATCGGTCGGGCTCCTGCATGTGCGCCCGGTCCTGAACCTCAAGGGCGAGGCCGGCGCGAAGCAGCTTCGCGCCATTGCCGAGGAAGCCTTCGACATCGTCGCCGAATACAAGGGCTCGCATTCCGGCGAGCATGGCGACGGCATCGTGCGCTCGGAGTTCCATGAGCGGATGTTCGGGGCGCGGATGGTGCGGGCCTTCGAGGAGGTTAAGGACCTCTTCGATCCGGGCGCGGTGCTGAACCCCGGCAAGATCGTGCGGGCGCCGAGAATGGACGACCGGAGCCTGTTCCGCTTCCCGCCCGCCTATGCCCATGAGGCCCGCGAGACGGTGTTCGACTGGTCCGGCTGGAACGGCGGCATCGGCGGGGCAGCCGAGATGTGCAACAACAACGGCGCCTGCCGGTCCCTGAAGGGCGGCGTGATGTGCCCCTCCTACCGGGCAACCCGGAATGAGCGAGACCTGACGCGCGGTCGGGCCAACACGCTGCGCCTCGCGCTGACCGGGCAGCTCGGCCCCGACGCTTTCGCCTCGGACGAAATGGCCGAGACGATGAAGCTCTGCCTCTCCTGCAAGGCCTGCCTGCGCGAGTGCCCGATGTCGGTCGACATAGCAAAGATGAAGGCAGAAGTGCTTGCAGCGCGGGCGAAAATCCGCGGCGTGCCGATGCGCGACAAGGTGCTCGCCTACCTGCCCCGCTATGCCCCTTGGGCGGCCCGTGTGCCCTGGCTGATGAACCTCCGCGACCGGGTGCCGGGGGCGGCCTGGGCGAGCGAGAAGGCGCTGGGCCTCGCCGCCGCGCGACCCCTTCCACGCTGGCGCGCAGACGCCTGGCGCAAGCCCGAGGGCGCGGCGGCGCCGGACGTGGTGGTCTTCGCCGACTGCTTCAGCCGCTATTTCGAGCCCGAGAACCTGCGTGCTGCGGTCGCGGTGCTGGAGGCCGCCGGGTTGAAGGTCGGACATGCGCAGGTCGCGGGCGAGCGGCCGCTCTGCTGCGGGCGGACCTATCTCGCAGCCGGGATGGTGGACGAGGCGAGGGTGGAAATGCGTCGCGTGATCAATGCGATGCGGCCCGTTCTCGAGGGCGGCGGCGCGGTGGTCGGACTGGAACCCTCCTGCCTGCTCACCTTCCGCGACGAGGCCCCTCGCCTGTTCCCCGACTGGGACGAGGCGCTGGGGCGGCGGGTGATGCTGTTCGAGGAATGCCTCGCCGGGGCGCTGAAGGACGGCAAGGCGAAGCTGGAATTGGGGCCGGTCGGCGGCAAGGCCCTGCTGCACGGCCACTGCCACCAGAAGGCGATGAGCGTGCTCTCGCCGGTGAAGGATCTGCTCGGCCGCATCCCCGGCCTCGCGGTCGAGCCCATCGACAGCACCTGCTGCGGCATGGCCGGCGCCTTCGGCTACCAGGCGGAGACCTATGAGCTGTCGCGCGCGATCGGCGAACTCGACCTGCTGCCGGCGGTCCGGGCAGCGGCGGCGGAGGTCATCATCGTCGCCGACGGCACCTCCTGCCGCCACCAGATCGCCGACGGCACCTCGCGCAAGGCCGTCCACGCGGCGGTGGTCCTGGCCCGCGCCGTCGAAGCCGGGAAGGGGGCACGCGCATGAACCGGGAAGGCGCGATCCCGCGGCGCTCGCTCCATGACGAGCTTGTCGAGCGGCTGCGCCGGCAGATCGTCGAGGGTGACCTCGCGCCCGGCGATAAGATCAGCGAGAAGGAGCTCTGCGAGACCTACGACGTCTCGCGCACGCCGCTTCGCGAGGCGCTGAAGGTGCTGGCGCGCGAAGGTCTCGTTGTCCTGACCCCGCACCGTGGCGCCCATGTGTCGCTGCTGACGGCGGCGGACCTTGAAGAGGCCTTCCCGGTAATCGGCGCGCTCGAGGCACTGGCGGGCGAGCTCGCCTGCGCACGGGCGACCGGCGACGAGATCGAGGCGATCGCGCGGCTTCACGTGAAGATGGCCGCCGCCCACGAAAAGCGTGACCGCAGGGCCTATTTCCGGCTCAACCAGCGGATCCACGAGGCCATGGCGGCGGCAGCGCGGAACCCGACCCTCGACACCATGCGCGAGATGCTGAACGGCCGTGTCAGCCGGGCGCGCTACTACGCCAACATCTCGACGCCGCGCTGGGATCAGGCCATGAAGGAGCACGACGCGATTCTGACCGCGCTGCAGGCCCGCGACGGCCCGGCGCTGGGGCGGGTCCTGAAGGAGCATCTGGCACACAAGCTGGAGACGCTGAGAGACGTGATCGAGGCCGAGGGAGACAGGATCGGATGACCGACGCGAACCTCTATTCCAATCTGGCGGCGCGCTTCGGGGCGAATGGCCTCGACCGGCGCTTCGCTATGTGTCCGGACGGGCGCCACTACAGCTACGCGGATGTGGAGACGGTCTCGGCCCGCTTCGCCAACGCGCTGACGGCGATGGGCGTCGAGCCCGGCGACCGGGTGGCGGTGCAGGCCGAGAAGTCGATCGAGGCCTTCATGCTCTATCTCGGCACGCTGCGTGCCGGCGGCGTGTTCCTGCCGCTCAACACCGCCTATACCGGCACCGAGCTTGCCTATTTCCTGCGCGACGCCGAGCCGCGCGTCTTCGTCTGCGACCCGGCCAGGGCCGAGGCGCTTGGGCCGGTGGCCGCGGAAGCCGGGTCTCGGCTTGAGACGATGGGGGTCTACAAGGCCGGTGGTCCAGTGCCCGGCACCATGCTGGAACAGGGCCTGGCATCGTCCGATGAGTTCCGGACGGTCCCGCGGGCGCCGGATGACCTGGCGGCGATCCTCTACACCTCGGGCACCACCGGGCGCTCCAAGGGCGCCATGCTGACCCACCACAATCTCTGGACCAATGCCGAGACGCTTTGCGACTACTGGCGCTTCACCGCGGACGACGTGCTGCTGCACGCCCTGCCGATCTTCCATACTCACGGGCTCTTCACCTCGTCTATGACCCTAATGGCCGCCACGGGGTCGATGATCTTCCTCAACCGGTTCAACGCCGACGAGGTGATCGGGTGGCTGCCGAAGGCGACCTCGATGATGGGGGTGCCGACCTTCTACACCCGTCTCCTCGACCATCCGGGATTCACGCGGGAGCTTGTCGGACACATGCGGCTGTTTACCTCGGGCAGCGCGCCGCTGCTGGCCGAGACTCACCGGCAATTCGAGGACCGCACCGGCCACCGCATCCTCGAGCGCTACGGCATGACCGAGACCAATATGAACACCTCGAATCCCTATGACGGCGACCGCCGGGCGGGGACCGTGGGCTTCCCTCTGCCCGGCGTCGCGGTGCGGATCGCCGAGCCAGACACGGGCAAGCCGGTGCCGGCGGGTGCGACAGGAATGATCGAGGTGAAGGGACCGAACGTTTTCAAAGGTTATTGGCGAAATCCTGAGAAGACGAAGGAGGACTTCCGGGCGGATGGGTTCTTCATCACCGGCGACCTCGGGATGATCGATGCGGACGGCTACGTGATCATTGTCGGCCGGGCCAAGGACCTGATCATCTCGGGCGGCTTCAACGTCTACCCGAAGGAGGTCGAGGAGGCGATCGACGCCCTGCCCGGCGTGAACGAATCCGCCGTGATCGGCGTGCCACATCCGGATTTCGGCGAGGGTGTGGTCGCGGTTGTGGTCGTCGAGGCGGGCGCGGGCATCACGGAAGAGACGGTGATCGCCGGGCTTAAGGACCAACTCGCCCGGTTCAAGCAACCGAAGCACGTCTTCGTTGTCGACGCCCTGCCCCGCAACGCGATGGGCAAGGTGCAGAAGAAGGCGCTGCGCGACCGCTACGCCGAGCTGTTCAAGGCGGGCGCGAAGGTTTGAGGCCGCAACTCCTCCCGATGTACCGGGCCTGACCCGGGACCTCCTGGAGCTGCGCGCCGCACGAGGCCCCGGGTCAAGCCCGGGGAATGTTGAAAAACCCGATCACCGCCCCTTGAACACCGGCTCGCGCCGCTCGTGGGTGGCGGCGATGCCCTCCTTGAAGTCCTCGGTCCTGCGCAGGCGGGTCTGCACCCCGAGCTCGTGGTCGGTGGCCGCACGCACCGCCTCGGCCAGCCCCTGCCTCAGCGTCGCGCGCGTCTCGGTCACGCCGAGCGGCGAATTCACCGCAATCTCGCGGGCCAGCGCCCAGGCTTCGTCGCGCAGAACCTCCAGCGTGGTGAAGACATCGAGCAGTCCCCACTCATGGGCCTCCTCGCCCCTGATCCGCCGGCTGGTGAGGAACATCAGCGCCGCCTTCTGCTGGCCGACGGAGCGCGGCAGCGTGTGGGTCAGCCCGAAGCCCGGATGGAAGCCGAGCCGGGTGAAGTTGGCGGCGAATCGGGACTCGGCGCAGCCGACCCTGAAGTCGGCGCTGAGCGCCAGCCCCAGCCCGCCGCCGATCGCCGCCCCCTGGATCGCGGCGACAACCGGAGTCTTCGCCGCGAAGACGCGCACCGCCTCGACATAGAGATGATCGACCCCGACCCGGTTCAGCGAGCCCTCGACCGAGCCGTCCGCCTGCACCTTCGAGCCGTCGCCGAAATTGGCCCCGGCGCAGAACGACTTGCCTTCGGGAGCAGAGCAGGATCGCCCGGCAATCCGGGTCCGCGTCCAGCGCCTCGTACGTGTCAGCGAGCTGGCGTATCAGCCGGAAGTCGAAGAAGTTGTGCGGCGGGCGGCGGATCTCGACCGTGGCGACGAAGTCGCGGATATCGATGGCAAGATCTGGCGTGGCGGTCATGACGTGTCCTTGCGGTTTGCGGAGACGGGCTATCGCAGCCCCAGCCCCCTCGCGATGATCCCGCGCAGCACTTCGGTGGTGCCGCCCTGGATGGTGAGCTTGGGGGCGACGAGGGTGGCGTGCTCGAGCAGCGCCTCGAAATCGGCCTGATTGCCGGCGTCGGGCTTGGCGAAGGCAGCAAGGTCGCGGGCAATCCCTGGCAAGGCCTGTTCCCAGATCGTGCCGAGGTCCTTGACGATCGAGGCTTCCAGCACCGGCTCGCGCCCGGCCTCAAGCATCCCCGCGACCGACACCGACATGCGCCGCAGAGTGTGCAGCTGGGCGACCAGGCGCCCTACCCCCTCGGCCGCCCGCAGGTCCGGCTCGGCGCCCAGCGCCCGGACCAATGCCGGCAGCACGTAGAAGGTCTCGAGGAATCGCTCGGGGCCGGAGCGCTCGTAGGCCAGCTCGGCAGTCGCCTGCTTCCAGGCCCCGTCGACCTCGCCCAGAACGTGTTCGGCCGGAACCATCACATCGGTGAAGTGCACCTCGTTGAAATCGGACTGGCCAGGCATCTGGTCGATCGGCCGAACCGTGATGCCCGGCAGCGAAAGGTCGACGAGGAACTGGGTCAACCCGTGGCGGCGGTTATCCCTGGTGGCCGGCGCGGTGCGGAATAGCGCGATCATGTACTCGGCCCGGTGAGCGTTCGATGACCAGATCTTGGTCCCGTTCACCCGGTAGTGCCCGCCTTCGCGCTCGGCCCGCGTCGCGGCGGCGAAAAGGTCCGAGCCGGAGCCGGGCTCGGACATGCCGATGGCGAAGCAGAGGTCGCCCGAGCAGATCTTCGGCAGGACCTCTTCCTTGATCGCCTCGGCACCGTACTTCAGCAGCACCGGGCCGGATTGCCGGTCGGCGACGAAATGCGACCAGGTGGGGGCCGAGGCGGCGCGCATCTCCTCGGTCACCACGTAGCGGTCGAGATAGCTGCGCTCGTGCCCGCCATAGCGCCTGGGCCAGGTCATGCCAATCCAGCCGCGCTGGCCGACGCGGCGCGAGAATTCTCGGTCGTAGGAGGGGTTTCTGAGTCCCGCGCCGGGATCGAACGTGCCCCTCGCGGCCTCCTCGGCAAGGAAGGCGCGGACGTCGTCGCGCAGCCGCGCGGTCTCGGGCGGCAGGCGGAGCGGGTCGAAGCGGATGGCGGTCTGCATGCTCCCTGCCTCCTACCGTGCGGCCAGCATCGGCCACAGCGCCTCGGCGCCGGACTCGACCACCATGTCGCCCAGCATCGCCGCCCAGTGGCTCTCGGAGCCGAAATCGTCGCGCCAGCCCCACATGCGCCGGGTGAAGCGCTGCAATACGTGCTCCGCGGTCCAGCCGATGGCGCCATGGACCTGGTGGGCAATGGCGGCACCCTCGTTGACCGCCTCGCCGGCGCGGATCTTGGCGGAGGCAATCTCCAGGAACACCGCTGGATCGAAGTCCGAAGCCGAGGCGAGCGCGTCCGCCGCCGAGCCGGAGGCCGCGAGCGCGGCCGCGACCTCTCCGGCGAGCCGGGCGAGGCCATGCTGCACCGCCTGGAACTTGGCGATCTGCCGCCCGAAGGCGACCCGGTCTCCCGCATACTGCACCGAGAGCGCCAGCACCGTCTCCAGCGCCCCAGCCATCTGGGCGGCGCGAACGGCAGCGCCGAGCAGCATCGGCGTGTCGGCGTGCCAGCCCTCGGGTGCCGGCGCCATCTCGACCGGGTAGACGTTCTTGAACGTGATGTCGAAGCGCTCGCCGCCGAGGTCGATCGGGCGCTCCGTGGCGGACAGGGTCTCCGGCGACATCAGGGCGACGAACTGCGCCTCCTCGCGGTCGGCGATCACCACCACCGCGCGGGCGTCGCGCAGGAACGGTACCGCGCGGGCGGTACCGCTGATGGTGCCCTCGTCATCGCAAGCGAGAATGTCGCCAAGCCGCATCGGCGCCACTGTCAGCGGGCCGGACGGGCAGCGGATGCCGGCGGCATCCAGCATCCGGCCGGCGAGCAGGGTCTCGGCCACCGCCACCGGCGCGGCGTACTGCCCGGAGACGCGGAGCACCTCAAAACCCTCGGCGATGCCGGCTCCCGCCCCGCCGTTCCGCTCCGAGACCCAGGCCAGAGTGAGCCCCGCCTCCTCAAGCGCCGACCAGAGCGGCGCCTTCCAGGCGGTGCCCTTCGCGGCGTTCAGCGCCTGCGGGTCGGCGAGGTCGGCGAAGATGCGCTGGGCTGTGTCGCGGACGATGCTGTCGGGGTCGCTCACGGCGGGCTCCTCCGCGCGGGCCGGGGTGGCCCGTCTGCTAGCCCGATTTGCGCTCGGCTGTAAAGCGCTCCGCACCAGGACAGCGGGCTTATCAGCAGCATGATCCAGCCGGTCCCGAACCAGCCGCGACCCGGCTCAGAGCCGGATCACCATCCCGTCGTGAGCGCATTCGATCGGCTGGCCTGCGGCGTTCTCCAGCATTTCCGGCCCCATGTGAGTGAGCACCAGCCTGCGGGTCCGCAATTCGTCCCGCCACTCGCTTATCACCCCGTAGTTCAGGTGGAACGGGATCGCCTTGGAGTAGCCGTAACATTCCGCGATCATAAGGTCGGAGCCCTCCGCCAGCGCCGGCAGATGCTCGGTCCAGGCGGTGTCGCCCGTGTAGGCGATGACCTTCTCGCCGGTGTCGATGCGCACCGAGGTCGGGATGGTCTCGGGCGTATGCAGCGCCGGATAGCTCGACACCCGCAAACCGAGGACCTCCCGAGGGCGCATCGGCTCGATCTCGACCAGGTCGAGCGGGAATCTCGGCGTCTTTCTGCTGCTGCCGGGATAGAGGGTCTCCGAGAACTGCCGCAGCCGGTCGGGCAGGCCCGGCGGTCCGGCAATGGTCAGCGGGCTGGTCCGGCGTGCGCCCAGCATCGCGTCGAGTAGCATGGCCGGAAGCCCGCCCGCGTGGTCGCCGTGGTAGTGAGTCAGAAGAATCAGGTCGATCGTGGTGTGCTCGATGCCGAGCGCCTTCAGCGCGACAATCGACGAGGCGCCGAAATCAATCGCGAAACGCAGCGCCGGCGTATCGACCAGAATGCAAGTGCTGTGGCGTCCGCCGGTGCCGAAGGCATCCCCGGTGCCGACGAAGGTAACGGTGACGGTCATGCGGCCTCCGGGATCTCGCCTTCCAGGGTGATCCGCCACATTTCGCGGCGGTGCCCGTCATAATCGTTGATGGCGCAGTGCTGGCAACAGCGGTTGTCCCAGATCACTACGGTCCCCGGCTCCCAGCGGACCCGGGCGGTGAGTTCCGGGCGCACCTGATGGTCGAATAGAAACTCTAGCAGCCCCGCGCTCTCGCCCTCAGTCATGTCCTCGAAACGGATGGTGTGCGACCGGTTTCCATAGAGCGCGAATCGCCCGGTCTCCGGGTGGCGGCGCACCGCCGGGTGGGCCGCGGTCAGCACCTCCGGCGGGCGTTCCGCGGCCGTCATTGTCCCGGTGGCAAGATGGGCGGTCCTGAGCGCGCTGGCGTTCTTGGCCGAGCTCGATTGGCCCCTCAGCCCGGCCAGCACGCGCTTCATGCCTTCCGAGAGGGTCTCGTAGGCCCGGTACTGGCAGGCGAAAACGGTGTCGCCGCCCGCCGGCGGCGTCTCGATCGCAGTCAGCATGGCGGCCTTCGGCGGGTCCGGCTTGTAGGTCGTGTCAGCGTGCCACATGCCCCCGAAGTTCGAGATTTGGTGAGCCTCCTTGATCAATGGCGTGATGAAGGGAGATCCGTCCAGCCCGTTGGCGAAAGGATACTCGGCCGGCGTGCCAAAGCGGCGGGCGAAGGCCGCATAGGACTTGGCGGACAGGTCCTGGTCGCGGAACACCAGCACCTGATGGGCCAAGTAAGCGTCGTGGATCGCCGCGAAGGCCGCGTCGTCGATCTGCGCCAGATCGACGCCCGCCACCTCGGCTCCGAGGGCGCCGGAGATCGGCGAGACCGTCAGGCTGCGGGCGGCTCCACCCATTGCATCACCTCCCTGATCATCATCCCGTCCAGCGGAAGCCGCCGGTTTGGCCGTTGCCAGCGCCGGGGCGTTCCTTAAAGTGAGCACCGGCAAGGCGCGGCGGTCAACGCCCGCGCCAAAAATATCCGGGAGAGGATGCTCATGCCCCACCAGCCGGCCTCCGCCGCGCTCGACCACATCCGGGTGCTGGATCTGACAAGAGTGAGGTCCGGCCCGACCTGTGTGCGCCAGTTTGCCGACTGGGGTGCCGACGTGATCAAGGTCGAGATGCCCGAGAGCCTGGAGGCCGACGGTGCACTGGGGGCCGGACGGGCGACCGCCGATTTCCAGAACCTGCACCGGAACAAGCGCTCGCTGACGCTTAACCTCAAGGAGGACGAGGGGCGGGCCGTCTTCCTGCGCCTGGTCAGGGGTGCCGACGTGGTGGTCGAGAACTTCCGGCCCGACGTCAAGCATCGACTGGGAGTCGACTACGACGCGCTGAAGGCGGTGAACCCGCGGATCGTTCTCGCCTCGATCTCCGGCTTTGGCCAGGACGGGCCCTATGCGAAGCGGCCGGGATTCGACCAGATCGCCCAGGGCATGGGCGGGCTTATGTCGATCACCGGCGAGCCGGGGCGCGGGCCGATGCGGGTGGGCATTCCGGTCGCCGACCTGACCGCCGGGCTGTTTGCGGCCATGGGCGTGCTGACGGCGCTGATCGAGCGCGAGAAGTCCGGCGAGGGCCAGTGGGTCAACACCTCGCTCTTGCAGGCGCAACTCTTCATGCTGGACTTCCAGGCGGCCCGCTGGCTGGTCAGCAAGGAGATTGCCCCGCAGGTCGGCAACGAGCACCCGACCTCGATCCCGACCAATCTCTATCCGACCACGGACGGGGCGGTGAACATCGCCGTCTCCGGCGAGGTGATCTGGCGCCGCTGCGCCGAGGCGCTGGGGCATCCGGAGTGGATCGACGACCCGCGCTACGCGAACCAGTACAAGCGAAAGGAAAACCGCGACGCGCTGAACGCGGCGATCGCCGAGGTAACCAGGACCCGTCATTCCGCCGAGCTGGTCGACGCGCTTCTGGAAGCCGGAGTCCCTTCTGGCCCGGCCTACCGGATCGACGAGGCTTTCGCCGACCCGCAGGTGAAACACCTGAAGATGGCGGCCGACATCGAGACCCTGCCCTTCGGCGCGACCCAGCTCGTGGCCCAGCCCATGCGGTTGAGCCGGACGCCGACGGCGATGGTGGCGCACCCGCCGAACCGGGGCGAGCACACTGACGAAATTCTCGGCGAGGCGGGCCTTTCGGCGGACGAGATCGCCGGGCTACGCGAGCGGCAGATCATCTGAGCGAAGGAAATCCGAATGACCGAAAAGATGCTCTCGCGGCGTGACGGCGCCATCGGGCACGTGATCTTCAACCAGCCTGAGAAGCAGAACGCGGTCTCGCTGGAGATGTGGGAGGCTGCCGAGAATATACTGGCCGACTTCGAGGCAGATCCGCATATCCGCGTCGTCGTGCTGTCGGGCGCCGGCGGCAAGTCCTTCGTCTCGGGAGCCGACATCTCGGAGTTCGAGAAGAGCCGCGGCACCGCCGAGGCGCAGCAGCACTACAATGCAAAGACCCGCGCGGTCTACCAGCGCATCGAGCGGTTCCCGAAGCCGACCATCGCGATGATCCACGGCTATTGCATCGGCGGCGGACTGAACCTCGCCTGCTGCTGTGACATCCGTGTGTGCTCGGACCGAGGCAGCTTCGGCATGCCGGCGGCGCGCCTGGCACTCGGCTACCCCTTCGAGGCGATCAGGCGGCTCGCGAACGCGGTCGGGATCGGCAATGCTCGGCTGCTGATGTTCACCGCGCGCCGGGTCGACGCCGAACACGCGCAGGCGATGGGGCTGGTGCAGGAGGTTGTGCCTTACGATCGCCTGGAAGCCACGGTCGAGGAGCTGGCGAAGGAGATCGCCGGCAATGCGCCGATGACGGTGACCGCGATGAAGTTCATCTCGACCCAGGTGCTGGCCGATCCGGCCGACCGCGACCTGGCGCGCTGCGACCAGATGGTCGCCGCCTGCTTCGCCAGCGAGGACTTCAAGGAGGGCCGCCGCGCCTTCATGGAGAAGCGAAAGCCGCATTTCGAGGGACGGTAGGATGGACGCCGGAAAGTTCGGAAAGTTCCAGGGCCGCATCGAGGACGCCCGCTTCGTCAGCGGCAAGGGCTGCTATGTGGACGACCTGAACCTGCCCGGCATGGTCCATGCGGTCATGGTCCGCGCGCCGATGCCCGGGTTGATCCGCAGCATCGACTTTGGCGCCGCAAGGGCGGTGCCGGGCGTGCTCGCCGTCTACACCGCCGACGATCTGGCAGCGGCGGGCGCCCCGACCCACATGCCCTGCGCCGTCACCCTGCCGATGACCAATGGCGAGCCGGCCTTTCAGGCGAAGCGCCCGATTCTCGCGACCGGAACGGCGCGCTTCACCGGCGAGGGCGTGGCCTTTGTCGTGGCCGAGAGCCGCGCCGCAGCGCGCGACGCGGCTGACCTGGTCGAGATCGACCTCGACGACCTCGACACCGTGACCGGCACGCGTGACGCCCGGGCCGATGGCGCCCCCAGGGTCTGGGAGGAGGTTCCCGACAACGTCGCCTTCGTCTGGGAGCGCGGCGACTGGAAGGCGGCCGAGGCGGCCATCGCCGCCGCGCCGCGCAAGGTCAGGCTCGACAGCCATGTCAGCCGAGTGCTGCCGAACTCGATGGAGCCGCGGGGCTGCGTGGCCGAGGTGTCGGATGGCCGTCTGGTGCTCCACGCCTCGACCCAGAGTCCGCATGCCATGAAGGGTGCGCTCGCCGGAATCTTCGGAGTCGAGCCGGCGGAGGTGCGGGTGATCGCGCGCGATGTGGGCGGCTCGTTCGGGATGAAGATCGGCGCCTATATCGAGGACATCCTGTGCGTTTTCGCCGCCCGTGCGCTCGGCCGCCCGGTCAAGTGGATCGCCGACCGCAGCGAGGGGATGCTGACCGACAACCACGGCCGCGATGCGACCATCGATGCGAGCCTCGGCTTCGACGACGACGGCAACTTCCTTGGCCTCGCGGTCCATTTCGACATGAACATTGGCGCCTATCTGGACGGGCGCAACCTCGCGGCCGGCCCCGCGAACTTCCCGGGCATCCCCGGTGTCTATCGGATCGGGCCGACCTCCGCCCGGGCCTACGGGGTCTACACCCACATTCACAGCCTCGGCCCCTATCGCGGCGCCGGCCGGCCGGAGGCGACCTATGCCATCGAGCGCCTGATCGACCTCGCCGCGGCCGATCTCGGCGTTGATCCGTTCGAACTCCGGATGCGGAACCTGATCCCGCCCGAGGCGATGCCCTACGACACCGGGTTGGTGTTCGAGTATGACTGCGGCGAGTTCATGGAGAACATGAAGCAAGCTGCTGAATTGTCTGACCGTGTAGGGTTTATGTCCCGGAAGAGTGAGTCCACCCGACGCGGCCGGCTGCGCGGCATCGGCTATGCCAACCCGATCGAGGTCGCCGGCGGCCCCTATGCCAAGCCCGGCGCCGACCATGCCCGCATCACGGTCAACAGCGACGGCACCGCGCTTATCCATGCGGGCTGCATGTCCGTCGGCCAGGGCCTGCACACCATGTTTGTCGACATGGTCGGCGGTGCGCTCGGGATCGAGCGCAACAGGATCGCCTTCTCGCAGGGCGACACCGACGACCTGCCCGGCGGGCGCGGGTCCGGCGGCTCGGCCGCCACGCCGACGGGCGGCTCCTCCACCACGCTCGCGATCCGGGAAGTGATCGAGAAGGGCAAGGAGATCGCCGTTGGCATGCTCGAGGCCGCCAGCGCCGACATCGAGTTCGGCGAGGGCATCTTCCGGGTGGCGGGCACCGACCGGACCGTGAGCCTCGCCGACGTGGCCGCCCAGAGCGAGAAGCAGGGGGCGCCGCTTACCGGCCAGTCCACCTTCGCTCCGGAGAAGGTCACCTTTCCCAATGGCTGCCATGTCTGCGAGGTGGAGATCGACCCGGAGACCGGCGCCGTGGAGGTCCTCCGCTACACGGTGGTCGAGGATGTGGGCCGGGTGATGAACCTGACCATGCTGACCGGCCAGATGCATGGCGGGGTAGCCCAGGGCGCCGGGCAGTCGCTTCTGGAGCGGATGGTCTTCGACGGCGATGGTCAGCCACGGACCGGCACCTTCATGGACTACGCCATGCCGCGCGCCGACATGATGCCCGAACTGACGCTGCAGACCCGCGAGGTCCGCACCCAGGCCAACCCGGTCGGCGCAAAGGGCGTCGGCGAGGCCGGCACGGTCGGCTCGATGGTCGCCGTGATCAATGCGGTCTGCGACGCGCTCGGTGTTGATCATTTCGAGATGCCGGCGACGCCCGACCGGGTGTGGGCCGCATTGCAGGCAAAGGGAGGAAACTGATGCTGCTGGATCTGCGCACCTATCGGTGCAAGCCGGGAACGATCAACAAGCACCTGGAGCTCTACGAGAAGTACGGCAAGGAGCCGCAGTTCCGCTGCCTCGGCGAGCCGCTCTGCTACCTTAGGACCGAGACCGGCGATCCGAACGAATACGTCCACATCTGGGTCTACGAGAATGCCGGCGACCGCGAGGCCAAACGGGCGAAGATGTGGTCCGATCCCGCCTGGCTCGACTACGTGCGCCGCAGCGCCGAGTTGGGTGCCCTGGAGGCACAGTCGAACAAGCTTATGATCCCGGCGAGTTTCTGCCCGCTTGCCGCCAAGTGATCTCCCAAGTGATCTGGCAAGTGATCTGGCAAGTGATCTGACGAATGATCTGACCTGTCGCAGGATGGGCGAAACCCATCCTACGCAACCCCCGCCGCCACGGCCGCCCCGAACGCCGCGCAGCCGAGGCTGCCGCCGAGATCGGCCGTGCGCGTCGCCGGATCGGCCAGAAGCCGGTCGAGGGCGCCCCGCATCGCCGTCCCGGCCGCGACCAGATCGGCCCGCCCGTGCCGAGCGCCCAGCCACTCCAGCAGCATCGCCACCGAGAGGATCATCGATGTCGGGTTCGCCTTGTCCCGCCCGGCGATGTCCGGGGCGGACCCGTGCTGCGCCTGCGCCGCGCACTGCCGGTCGCCCGCCATGACCGAGCCCGCCAGCCCGAGGCTGCCGGAAAGCTCCGATGCAAGGTCCGAAAGGATGTCGCCGTAGAGGTTCCCCGCCACCACCACATCGAACCGCTCCGGCGCGCGGACCAGCCAGGCGGCCATCGCATCGACGATCACGTCGTCGAGCGTCACCTCGGGGAAATCGCGCGCGACCGACCGCACCGCCTCCAGGAACAGCCCGTCGCTCCGCTTCATCACATTGGCCTTGTGCACCGCCGTGACCCGCCGGTCGCGGGTCATCGCCAGCTCGAAGGCGCGTCGCGCGATCCGCTCAGAGGCCGCGCGGGTCACCTTGCGCAGGCTGATCGCCACGTCCGGCGTCGCCAGCAGATCGGCATTGCCCTCGTGCATGTTGCGGTCGGCATAGAATCCCTCGGTCAGCTCACGCACGATCACCAGGTCAAAGGGCCTGGCCGCGCCCGGCGGCGTCCGGGCCGGCCGGATGTTGGCGTAGAGGTCCAACTTGGTGCGCATCCAGGCCGAGACATTTGTCCCGCCCTTCTCGGCTGGCGGATAGGCGGCGGTGTCGGCCGGGCCGAGGATGATCCCGTCATAGCCGGGCAGCCGCTCGGCGAGATCGCGCCGGAGGGTCGTCCCGTGGGCAGCGAGGCTCGCGAGGCCGATCTCGTCGTGATCGACGGCGAGGCCAAGCTTCCGCGCTTGATTCAGCGCCTCGAGCACCCCCATGGCCGCGGCCATGATCTCGGGCCCGATCCCGTCGCCCGGTAGCACGATCAGGCGCATGCGCAGGTCTCCCCTATCCGGTGGCGGATATCCGGCCCTGCGGGAGATTCCCGCTTGACCATCTGATAGGGGCTGGCCCAGCGTTTCGCAAACGCCGGGAGGCTTGGAAACCGAACCCATGACCGTCGCCGCGACCTACGCCGAATTCTCCGCCGGCCTGAAGCCGGAAGCGCTCCCGCCCGAGGTCCTGCACTCGGCCAAGCGGTGCCTGGTGGACTGGTGGGGCGGCACCGTCGCCGGTTCGGTCGAGGCGCCCGCCACCGTATTGCGCGACGCGCTGCGGCCGGCGGGCGGCCCGGCTCGGCTGCTGCCCGACGGCGCAGGCGCCGATCCGCGCACGGCGGCGCTGATCAACGGCACGGCCGCCCACACGGTCGAGGTGGACGACATCTTCTCGCCCGGTCTCTACCACCCCGGCGTCGCGGTGATCGCCGCGGCCCTGGCGGCGTCGGAGGCCGAGGGCGCCCCCGGCGCGGAACTGCTGGCCGCTGTCGTGGCGGGCTACGAGGTCTCGAACCGAATCGCCAGGGCGGTCAACCCGGCCCATTACCGATGGTGGCACACCACCGCCACGGTCGGGTTCTTCGGTGCCGCGGCCGCCGCGGCCCGCGCCATGCGGCTGGATCCGGCGCAGACCGCTCATGCGCTGACCACCGCGGCTACATTCGCCGCCGGCCTGCGTCACGCGTTCTCCAGCGACGCCATGTCGAAGCCACTCCACGCGGGGCGGGCGGCCGAGGGCGGAGTGCTGGCGGCCATGGGGGCGCGGGCGGGCCTGACCGGCGTCGCGGACATGTTCGAGGGCGAGCGCGGCTTCGGACGCGCCATGAGCGGCGAGGTGGACTGGGAGGCCGCCACCGCCGGTCTTGGCGCCGAGTGGACCATCACCCGGATGACCTGCAAGCCGCATCCCTGCTGCGGCCATGCCTTCGCGGCCATAGACGCCACCGAGGAGATCGTCCGGGGCGGCGTCGCGCCGGACGAGATCACCGCGATCCGGGTCGGCTCCTACCGGGCGGCGGTCGAGATCTGCGGCAGCCGTGATCCGGCGACCCCCTACGAGGCCAAGTTCTCGCTACCCTACACGGTGGCGCTCGCCGCGCTCGGGCGAACGGTCGACCTCGCCGCGTTCTCGCCGGAGGGCCTGCGCGAGACGGCGCTCCGCCAGATGATGAACCGGGTCGCGCTGGCAGTCGACCCCGAGGCCGACGCGGCCTTCCCCGCGCTCCGCGGCGCCGAGGTCGAGGTGGAGACCGTCGGTGGCGCGATCCGCCGCTACCGGCAAAAGACCCGTCGCGGCGACCCGGACTTCCCGGTCGCCGACGCCGGGCTCGATGCCAAGTTCCGGATGCTCGTGGGACCAGTGATCGGCAATGCGGCGGGCGAGGCCCTCGCTGCGAAGCTCTGGTCCATGGAGTTACTTCCCGGCGCTGCTTCAATCCCCATGGCACATCCGAACGCCGGAGCGACCGAGCCAAGCTGACGATGCTTGGAATCGCCGCTTTCGAGGTGCCGATGGTCGCTTCGGACAAGAAACCGCGCCCTCAGCCCAGCCGGTAGCCTTGCGGAGCCCATGACCGACGGGTAAAGTCCGCCCGCGCTGCTGCGAGTTGCGCCCGCTGGGAGGGTTCAGACACCGTCACGAGAACCGGGACACAGGTCCCGGAATGGTCGGATGCAGCGACATCGAAATCAGTCGGAGGACTACAGAACATGGAACGCCGTGACTTCCTGAAGGGTGCCGCGATCGCCTCGGGTGCCGCCGCAACCACCACCCTCGCCGCCCCTGCTGTGGCGCAGAGCAGTACCGACATGGTCATCGTCTCGACCTGGCCACGCGACTTCCCCGGGCTCGGTATCCCAGCGCAGCGCCTCGCCGCGCGGATCGAGGAGCTGACCGACGGCGCCGTCAAGGTGCAGTATTTCGCGGCCGGCGAGCGGGTCGGCGCGTTCGATTCCTTCGACCATGTCGCCTCGGGCGAGGCGCAGGCCTATATCGGCGCCGACTACTACTGGAAGGGCAAGCACCAGGGGTTCGTGCCGTTCACCTCGATCCCGTTCGGGCTGACCTATACCGAGATGGACGCCTGGATGAAGTTCAAGGGCGGCCAGGAGCTGATGGACGAGGTCGGCGCCGAGTTCGGCATCAAGGGCGTGCCCTGCGGCAATACCGGCGTCCAGATGGGCGGCTGGTTCAACAAGGAGATCGAGTCGCCCGACGACTTCAAGGGCCTGAAGATGCGTATCCCGGGCGATGGCGGCGACGTGCTGGCCAAGCTCGGTGCCTCTCCGGTCTCGCTGCCGGGCGGCCAGATCTACGAGAACCTGGTCTCCGGCGCCATCGACGCGACCGAGTGGGTCGGTCCGTTCAACGACTACTTCATGAAGTTCTACGAGGCGGCCAAGTACTACTACTGGCCTGGCATGCACGAGCCGGGCTCGCAGCTCACCATGGGCATGAATGCCTCCTGGTGGGGTGGCCTGTCGCCGACCA
The DNA here is from genome assembly GCA_963700775.1 of uncultured Pseudomonadota bacterium. Lineage (GTDB taxonomy): Bacteria > Pseudomonadota > Alphaproteobacteria > Rhodobacterales > Rhodobacteraceae > Thermohalobaculum. The sequence continues at coordinate 122,275 of CAVOYU010000006.1, read as the reverse complement.
TCCAGGCGATCATCGTTGCCGCCGCGGCCGAGGAGAACGCCAAGACCATGGCCGAGACCAACGCCAACAACGGCGAGTACCTGAAGAAGCTGACCACCGAGCACGGGGTCCAGCTTCGCGAGTTCAACGACGACGTCTACGACGCCATGGGCGATGCAGCCCAGGAAGTATTCGAGTCGGCTCGCTCGCACAGCGAGCTGTCGGCCCGCATCTACGACAGTGTTGCCGCGGCGCGGCAGGACGTCGGCAAGTGGATGACGCTGGCTGACGTCTCCTACTCGATCAAGCGGAACCGCGTGCTCGGTATCTGATCGGCTCCGGGCGACCGGTGCATGAAGTGCGCGGGGCGGGGCCAAGGCCCCGTCCCGCCTTGTTAATCGGCGCTCAGTGAGAGACCGAGAGGGGAATGCCGGATGGTCGATACCGATCTGTCCAGCCAGTTCCGGGGCGGCGCCCCGGCGCCAGCGGCCCGCATATTCGGATGGGGCATGCTCGCGCTGATGTTGGCCTTCCTGCTGAACAACATCCTGACCTTCTATGTCGGGCTGCCCGGTGCGGCGGGGGTGTTCGGCTGGGAATCGAACGGCGCGCCCGGGCCCGTGATGTATGCGCAGGCGGCGATCTACGTGATCCTGCCGGTCGTCGCCGTGCTCTTCGTGCTGCGCACGCCCGACCGTCCACTGCGCGAGGACGCGGTGTGGATATCGAACGCCAACGAAACCCTGATCCGTTGCGCCTTCTGGGTTGTCCTGCTGGTTGGAATCGCCGACACCGCGATCTCGTTCCTGCGGGTCGAGAACTACCTGCCGGGCATCGTCGGCGACGCTTTGACGGTCGAGCTCGGCCGTTCGCAATTCCGCGGCCAGTGGGTGCATATCCCGGTGGCGGCGCTCGGCGTCCTGATCGGCCTTTTCACCCGCGGCATCAGCTTTATCTGGCTGGCGCTGCTGGTGGTCATGGCCGAGCTCCTGATCGTGTTCTCGCGCTTCGTCTTCTCCTATGAGCAGGCCTTTATGGCCGACCTGGTGCGGTTCTGGTATGCGGCGCTGTTCCTGTTCGCCAGCGCCTACACCCTGCTCGAGGACGGCCATGTGCGGGTGGACGTGTTCTACGCCAGCTTCCCGCGGCGCCGTCAGGGCAAGGTGAACGCCTGGGGCTCGATCTTCCTCGGAATGACGCTCTGCTGGACCATCCTGCTGATCGGCATGTGGGGCAAGTCCAGCATCATCAACAGCCCGCTCCTGGTGTTCGAGACCACCCAGACCGGCTTTGGCATGTATGTGAAGTACTTCATGGCCGGTTTCCTGGGCATCTTCGCGGTCTCGATGCTGATCCAGTTCGTCAGCTCCTACCTCGACTCGGTCGCCGACGCGCGCGGCGAGCCGGGCGGGCGCGGTGATCATCACACCGGACCCGCCGGCTGAGGCGGAGACCCAGGGAAAGCTCCAAAGAAATGGAAATCTACTTCCTCCTCTGTCTGATCCTGCTGATGGTCCTGGCGCTGGGCTCGGGCTATCCGGTGGCCTTCGCCCTGCCCGGATCGGCGATCCTGACCATTGGCCTCGCCGCGATCTGCGGCCTCGTCTTCGCCGGCGACAGCACGGCCTATTTCGCCCAGGGCGGCCCGATGCAATGGCTGAGTGCCGGCGTCACCAACTTCCGGGGTGTTTACTGGGAGGCGGAGCGCGACACGCTGATCGCCATCCCGCTGTTCATCTTCATGGGCATCATGCTCCAGCGCTCGAAGATCGCCGAGGAGTTGCTGGTGACAATGGCGCAGCTCTTCGGCCCGATCCCCGGCGGGCTCGGCATCGCGGTGGTGTTCGTGGGCGGCCTGCTGGCCGCGACCACCGGCATCGTCGGCGCGACCGTGGTCGCGATGGGCCTGATCTCGCTGCCCGCGATGCTGCAGCACAATTACTCCAAGCCGCTCGCCACCGGCACGATCGCTGCGTCGGGCACGCTCGGCCAGATCATTCCGCCGTCGATCGTGCTGATCATCCTCGCCGACCAACTCGCGGGTGCGGTTGACCAGGCCGGAACGGCGCGCAAGGAGATGTACAAGGCGTCGACCGGCGAACTGGCGATGCCGTCCGAGTTCGACATCACCTCGACCAGCGCGGGCGACATGTTCCTCGGCGCCCTGATTCCGGGCCTTGTCCTGGTCGGGCTCTACATGATCTTCATCCTCGGCTTCGCGCTGCTGCGCCCGCATCAGGCGCCGCCGGTGCCGTTCGAGGGCAAGGTCGACCGGCGGTTCGTCGGCCGCGTGCTGCTCATCCTGGTACCGCCGCTGGCGCTGATCTTCCTGGTGCTCGGCTCGATCATCGCCGGCATCGCGACGGTAAACCAAGCCGGCGCGATCGGCGCTGCCGGCGCTCTCGTCATGGGCGGCTACAAGCTGAAGCCCGACTCCCGCGACACCTATGCTCCGCTCATCATCGGCCTGATCTCGGTCGGCGTCATCCTGTTCGCGACCAGCGCATTCAACACCAACGTCAAGAACATCCAGACCTCCGAGGACGTTATGGGCGTGATGATCGCGCTTGCCGGCGTCATCGGTCTGCTGGTCTCGATCGCTTGGAGCGGCTGGCGTGCCTATGTGGTCGAGGACACGCTCCGGGGCGTGATGATCGAGACGGCGAAGACCACCTCGCTGGTCTTCATCATCCTGATCGGTGCCGCCATGCTCACCGCCGCCTTCCGCGCCTTCGGCGGCGAGGAACTGGTCAAGGAGTTCCTCGAGGGGATGCCCGGAGGATTCTGGAGCAAGTTCATCATCGTCATGGCGGTGATTTTCGTGCTCGGCTTCTTCCTCGACTTCATCGAAATCGCAGTCGTGGTGGTGCCGATCGTCTCGCCGATCCTGCTGTCGGACCCCTCGGCCAACATCACCGCCGTATGGCTCGGCGTGATGATCGGGCTCAACATTCAGACCTCATTCCTGACTCCGCCTTTCGGCTTCGCCCTGTTCTACCTGCGCGGCGTCGCTCCCGCTGCGGTGCGCACGCTCGACATCTACAAGGGCGTGATCGCCTTCATCTGCGTGCAGCTGCTGGCGCTGTTGATCGCCGGCAAGTATCCACCATTGGTCAACTATCTTCCCAACCGGGTGGCGCTGACTTCCGAGACCGCGCCGCCGCCGCTGAACCCGCGGCTGCAGTACTGCATGGAGGAGTACGTCGTCGACCAGTTCGCCACCAATGGCGACGCGATCCGGGCGGCGATTGCCGCTGCCCGGGCCGCCGACTACTCCGCCCTTCCCGACAAGGCGCGCAAGAGTCTGACGGCCGGCTTCGACAAGGCCAACTCCACCTTCGAACTGCTGGTGATGGCCAAACAGGCCGAGGCCAGCATCGAGGAGCACGCGCCGGCCTACCGGCCGCTGCATGAGGCGGTCCGCCAGATCGAAAGCGATGTGAGGCAGATCGACGATGAGATCGCCGACACCGAGCAGCTCCTGCGCCGCGGTGGCCCCGATCATCCGCGCAAAGCGGCCCGCGAGGAACGGCTCGCCCGATACAAGACCGAGCGCGAAATGCTGCTGACGGAGATCCCCGCCGAGTGGGATCAGTCGCACAAGACCTTCCTCGAATACACCAAGACCGAGCGCAGGGCCCGCAACACCTACCGCAAGGCTGCCGATGACGCCTATGCGCCGGTCGCCGAACTGCTGCTGCTGCTGCGCTCGACCGAGGCGCTGGAGCGGCTGCGCGACGGGCTGGTGACATTCCAGTCGGAGCTCGGCGGCCTCGACACCGATGCGGCCATCGCCCGGTTCGAAGCCGAGGAATCCGCGGTCGGCGCCGTTGAGGGGACCCGCGAGATCCGCTCGATCCTCTCGAAGGGCCGCCGGGCGCTGAAGAACCGGGTGCCGGACCCGGAGGACGCGGCGGACAAGGTGGCAGACGCGATCGCGGCCTACGACGCCGAGGTCGCCTGGCGGAGACAGGCACTGTCGACCGTCCTGCCGGCGCTCGAGGTCTATGATGCGGCGATCCGCGACACAATCGGGCTCAGGGGTCAGTCCCGGCTGCCCGAGGAGCAGGCGCTGTACGTGGCCGGCTGCAACTCCGCCCACAGGGACGTCTCGCTGAGCTTCTGACCGCGATGCCCGCAAATGAAGGGCGCCTCCGCCGGAGGCGCCCTTTCTCGTCCGGCAACTTCGGCCCGCCGGTCCAGGTCAGATGTTCGCCCCGCCAATCGCCGCGATGACCGCGCCCGTCACCTCGGCGGTGGTCGCCTCGCCGCCGAGATCGCGCGGCCGGACCTTTCGATCCGCGGTCACCCGTTCGATCGCCGCCATCAGCGTCCGCGCCGCTCGCGGCTCGCCCAGATGCTCGAGCATCATCGAGGCCGACCAGAACGAGCCGATCGGGTTGGCGATCCCCTGCCCCATGATGTCGAAGGCCGAGCCGTGGATCGGCTCGAACATCGAGGGGAACCTCCGCTCCGGATTCAGGTTCGCGGTCGGCGCGAGACCGAGCGACCCAGTCAGCGCGGCGGCAAGGTCGCTCAGCACGTCGGCATGGAGATTGGTGGCGACGATGGTGTCGAGCGACTGCGGCTTCAGCACCATGCGCACGGTCATGGCGTCGACCAGCATCTTGTCGACGGTCACGTCCGGGAAGTCGGGCCTGACGGTCTCGAACACCGCGTCCCACATCACCATGCCATGGCGCTGGGCGTTGGATTTGGTGACCAGCGTCAGCAGCTTGCGCGGGCGGCTCTGCGCCAGTTCGAGGGCGAAGCGCTGCACCCGCTCGACGCCCTCGCGGGTGAAGACGGCGACGTCCAGCCCGACCTCGTGCCCGTGGCCCTGATGCACCCGGCCGCCGGCACCCGCGTACTCGCCTTCCGAGTTCTCGCGCACGATCACCCAATCCAGGTCGCCCGACTTCACGCCCCGGAGCGGGCTCTCGACGCCCGGCAGGATTCGGGCGGGGCGCACATTGGCGTATTGGTCGAAGGGCTGGCAGATCGCCAGCCTGAGACCCCAAAGGGTCACATGGTCCGGCACTCGCGGATCGCCGGCTGAACCGAAATAGATCGCGTCATGGGGCCGGAGCTGCTCAAGACCGTCCACCGGCATCATCGCGCCATCGCGCAGATATCGCTCCGAGCCCCAGTCGAAATGCCGGGCCTCGACCCGGAACCCGCCGTCGCGGGCGGCGAGGGCGTCCAGCACCTCGAGCCCGGCCTCGATCACCTCAGTGCCGATCCCGTCGCCCGGGATCGCCGCAATCTTATATGTGCGCATCCTTGCTCCTCGGCAGTCCCGATCCTGGCTCCGCTCCGCCCGCCTCAACCGGCCGGCGGCCGCGCGCAGACCTGGTCGTAGCGGTAGCGTTCCTTCAGCGTCCCGAAATGCTCGAACACGTCCATCGTCACCTCCAGCGCCGCGGGCGTGATCTCGACATGCCGGGTCCAGCAGCCGAGCTTCTGGTAGGTCGCGATGCAGCGGGCCAGCACCTCCGGGTCGATCTTCGGGAAGTAGCTCTGCTGCGCCCAGGCGATCTCGGCTGCGGGCGCGTCGTTCATGTAGGTCCGCGTCTTCGCATAGGCGCGCATGAAGGCGCGGGCGGCATCCGTCGCCAGCCATTCGCGGGTCGCGGCGATGCTGGAGAAGGCGTTCGGCCCGATCAGCGGCCCGACCTGTGCGACGATGTCGCCGACGCCGTCCGCCTCCAGCTGCTGCGGGAACGGCCCCTGCTGCTGCACATAGGCGCCCTGACCGTTGCGGAACGCCTTGTCCATCTCCGCCGCGCCGCCCACGTTGATCACCTTGATGCGCGAGAAATCGATCCCCGCCTTGTGGCAGGCATACTTGAACATGGCGAGCGGCTGGCCACCGCCGAACAGCACCACCTCGGCGCCCTCGAGCTTCTTCCATGTGAAGTCCGGGTCCGGTTCGCGACCGGTCAGGAAGAAGCCGTCCATCTCGTTGATCTGCGCGAAGTGGACCGCGACCGGCGTCTCGCCCTTGGCCAGCGACCCGAAGGCCTGGCTCGGTGCGGTCTGGATCACCTGTGCCGCGCCCGACTTCAGTGCCTCGATCGCCGAGACGCCGGGCGGCGACACCGACCAGTCGGCATCGAGCCCCTCGGCCTTCAGGAAGCCGCCCGACATGGTGGCGATCAGCGGCGAGTAGAAGGCCGAGAACAGGGTGAACTGGATGTGGATCTTCTCCAAGATCTTTCCTCCCGGTTTCGGCAGGCCGGGCCTGCGCGGTTCGCTCCCCTTGTAGCAGCTTGCGCCCGGCAGGAACCCCGCAGATTGCCCGAGCCCGGCGGCAGAAGTTGCGCTCTGCGGAAAAACCGGCGCCTCGGCCCCTCAGACCCCCAGCGCGTCGGCGATGCCGCCGATATGGTCGGTCACGATGTCCCAGTTGGACGTGGCCTCGAAGTCCTTAGCCTGATCGGCGCCGTACTCGGTCGGCCGGTTGATGTATGCGGTGCGCATCCCCTGCGCGCGCGCCGCTTCCAGGTCGTCGTTGTGGGCGGCGCACATCATTACCTCGTCCATCTTCATCCCCAGCCCCGCGCAGGCGTTTTGGTAGGCCCGTGGGTCGCGCTTGTAGGCCCGCGTGATGTCAGAGGACAGGATCAGGTCCCAGGGGATGCCGGCCCGCTTGGCCATGTTGACCAGAAGCTGGGTCGCGCCGTTCGAGAGCGGGCCGATGATATAGCCCCGCTTCAGCCGCAGGAGGCCCGGCACGGAGTTCGGGCCATGGATCGAGCCGGTGCCACATCAGGTTAATGTCGGCCACCTCCGTCTCGCTGAAGCGCTCGGCGATACCGAACTCCTTCAGGATCACGTCCAGCCGCTCGCGGTGGATCACGTCGATCGGCGTCCATGGGCGCTGGCCGGCGATGACCGGCGCCATGCCCGGCCGGTAGCCGGCACGCCAGGCCCGCGCAAAGGCCTCCCAGTCGACGCCCTCGATTCCCTTCTTCTTCGCCAGCCGCTCGCCCATCCGGGCGACCGAACCGCGCCAGTCGACGACGGTGCCGAAGGTGTCGAACAGCAGAGCCTTGACGCTCGATAAGCTCATGGGGTGTCTCCGTGGGAAAGGTCATAGACCCAGGGCCGGCGCATGCGGTCGGCATGCTGGAATGCGGCGATCTCGTCGCGCCGCCCTACTGTCATTCCGATGTCGTCGAGCCCGCTCAGCAGAGACTGCCGGCGCAGCTCGTCTACCTCGAAGGGCACCGGCGCACCGTTCGGCGGCACCACCACCTTGCGCTCGAGATCGACGGTGAACGGGGCTTCCGGCTGGGCGCGGGCGATCTCGGCGAAGGCCTCGACCGTATCGGCCGGCAGGACCACCGGCAGCACGCCGTTCTGGAGGCAGTTGTTGGCGAAGATGCCGCCGAAGCTCGGCGCTATGATTGCCCGGATGCCGATCCCTGCGATCGCCCAGACAGCCCCTTCCCGGGACGAGCCGCAGCCGAAGTTGCGTCCCGCGAGCAGGATCGGCGCGCCGCGCCAGGGCGCCTGATTCAGCAGGAAGTCCGGGTTCTCCGAGCCGTCGTCGCAGTAGCGCCAGGGTCCGAAGGCATGGAGGTGGAACTCGTGCCGCTTGGCGGTGATGTAGCGCTCCGCCGGGACGATCACGTCGGTGTTGACATGCTCCTTCATCAGCGGCGCCGCGCGGCCGGAGACGGTGGTGAACGGGGTCATGCGCCCACTCCCAGCTTGCGCACGTCGGTGATGCGGCCGGTGACCGCGGCGGCGGCGGCCATCGCGGGGCTTGCCAGATGAGTGCGCGACCGCGGCCCCTGCCGGCCGACGAAGTTGCGGTTGGTGGTCGAGACCGAGCGCGCCCCCGGCGCCACCCGCTCGCCATTGGCCGCGACGCATTGCGAGCAGCCGGGCTCGCGCCACTCGAACCCGGCGGCACGGAACACCGCATCCAGCCCCTCGGCCTCGGCGGCGCGTTTCACCGCCTGGCTGCCGGGGACGACCCAGGCGGTAGTGCACTCGGCCACATTGCGGTGCCTGGCGATGGCGGCGGCCTCGCGCAGGTCCGAAAGCCGCGCGTTGGTGCAGGAGCCGATGAATACATGATCGACCTTCAAGCCCTCGAGCGCAGTGCCGGGGGTCAGTCCCATGTAGTCGAGTGCCGCTGCCCAGGCCTCGCGTCGGCTTGCGTCGGGCGCACGGGCCGGGTCGGGCACGCGGCCCGAGATCCCAGAGGTATGCTCGGGGCTGGTGCCCCAGGTGACCTGCGGCTCCAGCCGGCTTACGTCCAGGGTGATCTCGCGGTCGAACTCCGCGCCCTCATCCGTGGGCAGCGTTTGCCAATGCGCGAGCGCGGCGTCCCAGGCAGCACCCTGCGGCGCGAAGCGGCGGCCGACGAGGTAGCCATAGGTGCTGTCGTCCGGGGCGATCTGGCCCATCTTGGCACCGAATTCGATGGACATGTTGCAGACGGTCAGCCGCCCCTCCACGTCCAGCGCCCGGATCGCCGGGCCGGCATACTCCACCGCGTGGCCGTCGCCGCCGTCGGTGCCGATGGTGCCGATCAGGTGCAGGATAATGTCCTTTGCCGTCACGCCCTGAGGAAGCGCGCCCTCGAAGATCACCCGCATGGTGCACGGGGTCTTCTGGACGATGCACTGGGTCGCCAGCACATGGGCGATCTCGGTCGACCCGATTCCGAAGGCCAGCGCGCCCAGGCCGCCATGCGTCGAGGTGTGGCTGTCGCCGCAGGTGATCATCAGCCCCGGCAGGGTCAGGCCGAGCTCCGGCCCGATCACATGAACGATCCCCTGCTCGGCGTCGTTGACGTCGAAGTAGCGAATGCCAGCCTCGGCAGACCGCTGCTGGAGCGCAGGCGCGAGGCGGGCGCTGATCTCGGTCGAGGTCGCGGTGCGGCCGGGCGCGGACGAAACGGCGTGGTCGGCGACGGCGAAGTTGAGCTCCGGGTTGTGGACCTTCATGCCTCTCCTTGCCAGTTCCGCAAGCCCGCGCGCGCCCGACAGGTCATGCAGGAGGCTCCGGTCGACATGCAGGAGCGCGTATCCGCCGCCGAGATCAGCGACGATGTGCGAGGTCCAGCACTTGTCGAAGAGGGTTCTGGCCATGGCCCGTCCGGTCCTTCCTATCGCATCCTCTCGCCGGGCCTTTCCCCTGCCCTGCCATGGAGAGTGGCGGAGCGGCGCGGGGCGTCAAGCGCACCGGCGAGAACGGCGCACGCAAATCCGGTGGAGGATGGCTTCAGCCCAGATCCAGCTTCTCGCGGTGGCGCATGAACGGGCTGTGGGCCGGGGCCTGCGGGATGATCCGGCCATCCGGTCCCCAATCGCTCATGCGGTTGAACGGGATCGCCGGCACGGCTTCGAGATATCCCAGCCGTGCCACCAGGTCGCGCTCGATCCCGGCAAGGCGAGCCGGGAGCACCGAAGCGTCGGAATACTGGATGCCCGACTCGACCCCGTAGGCGACGAAGGGCTGGAGCACCGTGAAGCCCACATAGGCAAGCGAGAAGTTGACCGGCCAGAGCATCAGGTCGATGTCGCCGCTCCGTCCGTCGAAGGCGTAAGTCGCGGCGCTGGTCGCAACCGTCACCGAGAGCATCGCCCGTTTGCCGGTGAAGCGGCCGTGCTCAAAGCGCTTCTTGCTGGCATAGACCTCGCCGAACACCATCACCCGATCGAACCAGCCCTTCAGCATGGCGGGCGGCATGTGCCACCACATCGGGTATTGCAGGATCACGAGGTCGGCTCGGTTCATGGCCTCGATCTCGGCCATGACCTCGGGCGGGATGGTGCCGGAGTAGCTGGCGTGGCGCTGCTCGTCCTGAGGCACGAAGTGCGCCGGGTCGGCACGGTCGCGGAAGTGCGCGCCTCGCTCGGCAGGGTCGAAGCCCGAGGCGTAGAGGTCGGTGAAACTCACCGCCCAGCCCTGTCCCTCGAGTGTCGTCCGGGCGAGACGTGCGAGATTGCCGTTGAACGAGGCGGGCTCGGGATGGGCCAGGACGATATGGGCGCGCATCGCCCTACCCAAAGGTCAGCTCCTTGGCCCGGATCAGGGCGCAGACCACGTCATTGACCGGCGTCGGCACGCCCAACCGCTGGCCCTCGCGCGGGATCGCGCCGTTGATCACGTCGATCTCGCAGCGCCGTCCCGCCATGTGATCGAGCAGCATCGACGGCCGGGCATCCGGGATCTTCGAGGCGAAGGTGCGCACGTAGGCGTCGACATCGTCGAAGTCGAGCGCGATGCCCTTGGCCCGCGCGACCGAATAGGCCTCGCGCGCGCAGCCAAGCGAGACGGTCGAGCCGTCCGGGTCGTTGATGATCTGGCCGATGGTCAGCCCGGTCAGCGCGCAGGGCCCGGAGAAGGTGACGTTGCATATCAGCTTCTCCCAGACCATCTTGTGGATGTCGTCGAAGGTCAGAACCTTGAAGCCGCCCGAGCGCCAGATCTCGGCGACATGCTCCAGCCGCCCGGTCTTCGGCCCGGCGTATTCGCCGAGGCGGACGAACTCCATCCCGTTGTGGTGCGCATGCCCCGGCCCCTTCATCGAGGCGCCGAAGCCGCCGACCACGCCCTGGATCACGCGGCCCTCGCCCAGGATGTCGGCCACCTTCTCGGCACTGCCGAGGCCGTTCTGGATCGCCAGCACCGGCGTGTCATCCCGCAGGATCGGCCGGACTGCGCGGGCGGCCGCCTCGACCGCATCCGCCTTGGTGGCGATGATGATGAGATCGGCCTGACCCACTTCCGCCGCGTCCGTGGTTGCGTTCAGCCGCACCGTCCGGTCGCCGCTCTTGCCCTCGAGCCGCAGCCCCTTCTCGCGCATCGCCCGGACGTGATCCACCCAGGCATCAATCGCCCAGACATCGTGGCCGGCATCGGCGAGCAACGCGGCGTAGACCGAGCCCATGGAGCCAGTGCCGATGATGGCGATGCGGTGCGGGGTCATGTGGGTGCTCTCCAGGAATTGCGGATGCTGGGAACTGTCATCGGCGACGGTCAAAAGTCAAATCCCATAGCGGATATTGCGTTTCCGCGCCCGACGCGGCCTGTTGGGAAGCAGCAGAGCCTCGGATATGTTCCGGGTCTCGCCCGAACGGAGGTGCGGTGCATGAAGCTGACGGCGACCAGGGAGCATATCCGGCTTAGCCTCGACGCGCTCCGCGCGCTCGAGGGCAAGGAGATCGGCGTTTCCGACTGGCTCGCCATCGGGCAGTATCAGATCGACGCCTTCGCCGATCTCTGCGGCGACCACCAGTTCATCCATGTGGACCCGGTCCGGGCGATGGAAACGCCGTTCGGCGGCACCATCGCCCATGGCTTCCACACACTCTCGCTCCTGACTTTTCTGGCCCAAGGCGTCCGACCCCGGATCGAGGGTACGCGCCACAGTGTCAACTACGGCTTCGACCGCATCCGCTTCGTCGCGCCGGTGCATTCCGGCAGCCGCATCCGCGCCCGCTTCCGGCTGGCGCAGCTCGAGGAACGGGTGCCGGGCGAGATTACCCAGCACTACGCGGTCACCGTTGAGATCGAGGGCGAGGAGCGCCCTGCCCTGCTGGCCCAGTGGATCACCCGCTCCTATCTGGAGCAACCATGATGCGCGCGCTCGTCGTCGAGGAATTCGGCCCGTTCGAGGGCCACGCGATCCGCGAGCTGCCCGACCCCTCACCGGGGCCGGGCGAGGTTGCGATCGCGGTTAGGGCGATGGGACTGAACTTCCCCGACCTGCTGATGGTCGAGGGAACGTACCAGCACAAGCCCGACCGACCCTTTATCCCCGGCTTCGACGCGGCGGGCGTGGTCAGCGCCATCGGCTACGGTGTGACCCGGGTCCAGCCCGGCGACCGGGTGCTGGTCTCGCGCCAGAGCGGCGCGTTCACCACCTCGGCCATCGCGCCAGAGACAGCAGTCTGGCGGATGCCGGATGCCATGAGATTCGAGGAGGGTGCCGCGTTCGGGCTGGTCTACATCACCGCCTATGTCTCGATGATCGAGAACGCCCATGCCGAGCCGGGCGAGACCGTGCTGATCACCGGCGCCTCCGGCGGCGTCGGGCTCGCCATGGTACAGTTCGGCGCGGCGAAGGGGATGCGGGTCATCGCCGGAGTCACCGACCCGGAAAAGGCAAAGCTGGCGCTGGAGAGCGGCGCGGCCGCCACGGTCAACCTCGCGGCGGAGAACCTGCGCGACAGCCTGCGTGACGAGATCCAGGCGCTGACCGGCGGCGAGGGCGTGGACCTGGCGATGGACGTGGTCGGCGGCGACGTGTTCGACGCCGCGCTCCGCGCGCTCAGGCCAGGCGGGCGGATCGCCATCGTCGGCTTCGCCGGCGGGCGCATCCCCGAGATCAGGGCCAATTACCTGCTGGTGAAGCGGCTCACGGCCATCGGCTCGCCTCTCGGATCGGGCCGGAGCGATCTCGATGCGGTGAAGGACCGGGCCATGGCCGAACTGCTCCGGCTCTACGAGGCAGGCAAACTCAAGCCGGTGATCTCCGAGCGCTTCGCCTTCGACGACTGGCGCGAGGCCTTCTCCCGGTTCCGGGACCGCCGGGTGACCGGGAAGATCGTGATGGTGCCATGAGCGCCTCCGATCCCGATAAAGCCGTCGCGCTCGAGACCTTCCTCCTCGAATTGCCAGAGGCGGAAGCGGCGGGGGTCCGCACCGCGGCAGCCAGAATCGATGAGATCGAACGCCGGATCGGGCCGCCGAACTGGATCGAGAGAAACCTCTCGACGCTGGTGATCGCAACCCTGGCGCTCTTTACCCTGGGCGTCGCGGCCTTCGCCGGGCTGGCCGCGGGGCTCGGCGGCCTGTTCGGGCTCGGCGGCATCGTGCTCCTGCTCGCGGCGTTCCCGCTCCTGGTGCTTGTATACGCGTGGTCGGTGCGCGGACGAACCGCGCTGGATGGCGAGAAGATGGCCCTGAACCACGAGCACTTCCTGCCTCGTGGTGCGCTGTACTTCGGGGCCCGGCAAGGTGGCGGCAAGGTGATCCGGATCGAGGTCGATCCGCTGGGCCCGAACCTCCGCCAGCGCACGGAGGCGCTTTACCGGGCATCGATCAACCGCCGCTGGTGGTGGTGAGGCGCAGATCACCGGATGGAAGGTAGCGAGATGAACACGGTTCTGCTTCTGGGACGGATCGCGGTGCCGCGCGCCGGGATGCTGTGCGAGCGCCTGGGTCCCGGCTGGCGGATTACCACCTGGACGCCCGACGGCGACCCGGTTGACGCATTTCCGGCGCTGGCGGCGGAGGCAGACGCCATCGTCGGCGGCGCCCCGCCGATCCTGCCCTGGCCGTCCGTGCCCCGGTTGAAGCTGTTCCAGATCCCCTGGACTGGCCACGAATGGACCTCGCCCGGCCGGATGCCGAAAGATGTGCCGGTCTGCAACGTATTCGAGCACGAGACCAGCATCGCCGAATACGTGCTGCTCGCCATGCTCGAATGGCGGATCGGACTCCGCCGCATGGACGCCGCCTTCCGCGCCCATGGCTGGGGCGGGCGTCAAGTGGCGACCGGGCCGGTTCACGGCGAGGTGCGGGGCGCGACCGTCGGGATCATCGGCTATGGCCATATCGGCCACGACGTGGCGGTGCGCGCACGGTCCTTCGGCATGCGGGTGATCGGCATACGCCGTTCGGAGCCGCCCTGCCCGCCCGAGCTCGACTGGCTCGGCACCATGGCGCGACTCGACGAGCTGCTGGCCCAGAGCGACTTCGTGCTGGTTGCCTGCGACCTGAACGACGAGACCCGCGGGCTGATCGGCGCCGACCGGCTGGCCCGGATGAAGGCCACTGGCGTGATCATCAACGTTGCCCGCGGCAGGATCATCGACGAGGCGGCGCTCTACGAGGCGCTGAAGTCGCGGCGGATCGGCGGCGCGGTCATCGATGTCTGGTGGAACTACAACGACCCGGACAAGCCCGAGGTCTGGCCGTCGAATCATCCCTTCCACGAGCTCGACAACGTGCTCTGCTCGGCGCATGAATGCGGGTGGACCGCCGAGCATCTGGACCGGCGCTGGGATTTCGTGGCGTCGAACCTCGAGCAGGTCCGACGCGGCGAGGCGCCGGAGAATCTTCTCTTTCTCGGCACGCAGGGCTGACGCGCTGCGGGGAACCCCTTGACCCCACAGCACCTCCGGGCTGACCATCCATGCGCCCAGGATGGGAACGCATGACCGACACCGGAGACACACCGACTTCGGCCGCGATGATCGCGGCGCTGGAGCATCTGACCGGCCCGTCGCGGGGCACGGTGACATGGCTCGGAGAGTCCGCGGTCGATGTCGTGCTGCCCCCGGACCGGTGTCTGCGGGTGACGGAATCCCGGCCTGACCGGACGCCCGACGGCCTGGCCGCCCGGCTGCGCCGCACTGCCCGGAGCTTCGCGGTCGAGGCACCCGACGGCCGACCGGTCTGGGTCAACGGTGTCCGGGTGACGCGCCACGAGCTGCTCCATGGCGACATGATCGAGTTCGGCGAGCTTGGCCCGGTGTCGCGCTTCCGTCTCTATGGCGACAGCAGCACCTTCCGGAAGAACATCCCCGAGATCCTCGGCGACTGCGTCGACTATCTCAGGGTCAGCCGGCAGCCGATGGGGCGCCGGCTGGCGCGCGCGTCGGGCCAGCTCCTGCATGAGCTGACGGCCGCGACGACAATCCTGTTCCGGGTCGTGGTACTGGCCGCGCTCGCCGCCTTCACGGTCTTCGCCTGGTACCAGTTCCGGGTCAATCTCCGAGTACAGGAAAGCATCGAGACCGGAGCCGCGCGGGTCGAGAGCGTGGCGGCCGCGCTTGCCCGATCGCGGGAGGAAGCGCTCGTCCCGGGTGATCTGGAAGCGCTCCGCGCCGAGCTGGCCCAGCGGATGATCTCCAGTGTCGAACGCCTCGAGGTTCTGGAGCAGCGCTCGCAGGCGATTGGCAAGGTGATTTCGGAGTTGATTCCGTCGATCGTCTTCCTTCAGGGCAGTTTCGGATTCCGCGACAGAGAAACCGGCCGGATGCTGCGCCATGCCGTTACCGAGGACGGAATCCCGCTGCTCTCGCTGCGCGGCCAGCCCCTGCTGACGCTGGAAGGCGAGGGCCCGGTCGCGGAGTTGCAGGTGATCGGCACCGGCTTCTTCGCCGGCGACGGGGCGCAGCTGGTGACCAACCGCCACGTGGCGCAGCCCTGGGAGGGGGACGCTGGTGCCACAGCGCTGGCCGAGGACAACCTCGAGCCGGTGATGACCAAGTTCATCGCCTATCTGCCCGGCCGGCCCGAGGCGGTTCCGGTCACGCTGCTGCGGGCGAGCGAGGAGGCGGACCTGGCGCTGCTGGAGCACGGGTTTACCGCGGCGAAGGGGCTGAAGCTGGCTGGCGCCCCGTCCGTCGCCGGCGACGAGGTCGTCGTCATGGGCTATCCGACGGGCATGCGTTCACTGCTGGCGCAGTCGGGTGCCGCCTTCATCGAGGACCTGCAGAAGTCCGAGGAGACCGGTTTCTGGGTGATTGCCGAGCGGCTGGCCCGCGAAGGCTACATCGCGCCCCTCGCCAGCCGGGGAATCGTCGGCCACGCCACCGCCGAGGCCGTCGTCTACGACGCCGAGACCACCCATGGTGGCAGCGGCGGCCCCGTGCTCGATGCCTCCGGAGCGGTGATCGCGGTCAATACCGCAATCCTGCCGGAGTTCGGCGGTTCGAACCTCGGCGTGCCGGCCGACAAGGTCCGCGCGCTGCTGGAGGCGGTCGGACAGTAGCACAAGGCGCTTTCGCGGCGCGCATCCTAGCCGGCGGCGACGCCGGCCAGCGCCAGCCCCTCGCGCAGATGCGCCAGATCGGCGTCATCCGCGTAGTGCATGGTCCGGAGGAAGCTCTCGACGCCGAAGTTAGGGTCGAGCGCCCGGATCCGCGCCGAGTGCGCCCCGGCCGCAGTCTTGTCGCCCATATGGCCATAGGCTGCGGCCGCGAAGGCGTGCTGGGTCGCATCCATGGCCGAGAGCCGCATGAACGCCTCGATCGCCTCGGCATACTGACGGGCGGCGAAATGGGCCTTGCCCAGATGACTCCAGAAACGCGGCGGGTGATGGGGGTTCAGCTTCATCGCCTTGCGGATCCACTCGATCCCCTCCTCGGGCCGGCCGAGCCAGGTCAGAAGCTCGCCCATCTGCACGACCACCAGATCGTAGTTCGGGTTCAGCGCCAGCGCGCGTTCCTGGTGGTACCGGGCCTTCGTCAGGTCATTCCGGGCGATGCTGATCGCCGCCATGATGCGATGAACGTCGGCATCGTTCTCGTCAAGCGACAGCGCCTTGGTGATTCCTGCGGCCACCTCGCTGAAGGTAGCTTCCTTATCATCGCACCAGCCATAGCCCCACTGCTGCCCCAGGATGCAGCCGCGCCATGCGTGGGCATGGGCGTACTCCGGGTCGAGCGCGACCGCCCGGTCCACCAGCTCAAGCGCCGCCAGATTGTCGTTGCGGGTGCTCCGGTGATGCAGGACCTTCGCCGCCAGCACCAGTTCGTATGCCGCCATGCTCGAGGGCTTCTTGCGCTTCAGCTGGTCATGCTGCGCCGCCTCGACCCGGCCCGGCAGGGTGGCGACGATGGCGGTGGTCACCTCGTCCTGGATCTCGAAGATATCGTCGAGGTTGCGATCGAATTTCTCGGCCCAGATGTGGCTGTCGTTGGCGGTGTCGATGAGCTGAACGGTGATCCGTACCCGGTTGCCAGCCTTCCGGACCGAGCCCTCGACCAGGTACTGCGCGCCCAGGCTCTTGGCGACCTCGGGAATGTTCACCGACTGCCCCTTGTAGACGAAGGTCGAGTTGCGCGAGATCACGAACAGCTCGTGGCGGCGCGCGAGCTCGGTCAGGATGTCCTCGGTCAGCCCGTCGACGAAGAACTCCTGCTCCGCATCGCCGGACATGTTGGCGAAGGGCAGCACTGCGATGGTCGGCTTGACCACCGCGCGGCTGGCGCGCTTGCCGGGTGACGCGCGCGCTCCTCCACTCTCTGCGACGGTCGGCACGTCCAGCGCCACCCGGTAGACCCGGATCGGGCGGCTTATGTTCTTGAGCGTCTTCTCGCCCAGATCCTCGAACGCCACGTCCAGCCTGTCCGCGACCTGGTCATAGACCGCCGAGGTGACCGAGATCCCGCCGACCTCGGCCAGCCCCTCGATGCGTGCGGCGATGTTCACACCGTCACCGAAGATGTCATCATCCTGGAAGATGATGTCGCCCAGATTGATGCCTATGCGGAACTGGATCCGGCGCTCCTCGGGCACGTCGGCGTTGCGCCGGCGCATGCGCTCCTGAATCTCGACCGCGCATCTGACCGCATCGGCGACGCTGGCGAACTCCACCAGCATGCCGTCGCCGGTGGTCTTGATGATCCGGCCGTGGTTCTTGGCGATGGCGGGGTCGATCAGCTCGATCCGGTGGGTCCGAAGCCGCGCAAGCGTGCCCTGCTCGTCCACCTCCATGAGGCGCGAGTAACCGGCCATATCGGCCGCCAGCACTGCGGCGAGCCTGCGTTCCATGCGATATCCCCCCTGGGCGCGACTCTACGACATCTCGCGGGCGGATTCCATCGGGTCGGAGCGGCGCCGGGCGCGGTGGAGCGAGCCTGGTCTCAGTTGTTCCATTGCCAGGCCCGCAGCCGGAAATCGTTCTGTCCGGAACGGTCCGTCCCCCGTAACAGGAAAATCGAATGCCTCGACATGTCGAGGCCACCCCGCTCGGCATGCATCTCCCTTGCGACGTCACGGTCGTAGACCGAGCTCGTCGGCATCATCCGCATGGTCATGCCGCGGCGCGGATCGGGCGAGCGGTTCGCCTCGGACCCATGGGCGATGTAGACGTCGTGCAGCGCCATCTGCCCCGCTTCCAGGATCAGATCCTCGGCCTCGGCCTCGTCATATTCCTCGGCCTTCAGTTCCTGGTTCAGGGTGATGTCGGTGGCGCTGCTCTGGAAATGCCGCATCAACCGGTGGCTCCGGTGCGACCCCGGAATGTAGCGCAGGCAGCCATTCTCTCGCGTCGCGGCATCGATCGCGATCCAAACCGTGCAGGTGGCCAGCGGACGGATCGGCCAGTATTGCCCGTCCTGGTGCCACGGTGTGCGCTTTCCGTTCAGCGCCGGCTTGGCGAAGAAGCTCATGTTCCAGAGGCAGATGTCCGGCCCGATGAGCTGCTCGACCATGTCGAGGATGTTGGGGTCGCGGGCATAGTTCAGGAACCCGAGATCGTAGCTCAGCAGCACCGAGGCGTTGTCGCGGAACTCCGGGTGACGTTTCAGAAGCGACGTGTGTCGATCGCGGATTTCCTCGAGCTCCGCCTCGGGCAGCCTGTAGTCGGGCACGACGAAGCCGCGCTCGCGATAATCGGAGATCTGGGATTCGGTCAGCATTCCTGGCTCATCTCCGAATACCCCAGGTTCGACCCGGGACCTCCCGCCGTCACGCGCGATCGTTCGAGACCCCGGCTCAATGCCCCGTCCTCTCCAGATTGCCGACGATCATCCGCAGCATCCGGCGCGGCCCGGTATAGTCATCGACCGCACAGTGCATCGACGAGCGGTTGTCCAGACCCAGAAGCATCTTCTCGGCCCAGGCGTGGCGGTACTGGAACTCCGGCTGAAGCGCGTGGCCGAACAGCTCGGACAGCAGCGCATCGCCCTCCGCCTGCGGCAGTTCGTTGATCCTCATCGTGTAGCCGGGATTGACGAACAGCACCTTTCGGCCGGTGCGCGGATGCGGCCGCACCACCGGGTGGACCACGTCCGGATGCGCGGCCTGCTGTTCCGGCGTCAGCTTCGGCGTGGCGCCGCCGGTATTCCAGCCCCAGCGGTGGGTGGCGGTCAGTCTCCCGATCCGGTGCTTCATCTTCTCGGGCAGCCTCTCATAGGCCAGCGCCATATTGGCGACCATGGTATCGCCGCCCTGCCCCGGCACCTTCTGAGCGTAGAGGAAGATCGCGTCGGACGGTTCCCGTTCGTAGCTAAGGTCCGAATGCCAGAAGGCGCCGGCCGGCTTGCCGGTGGTGCGCGACTGGCGCGTGCCGTCGTTGCGCGCGATGATCGAAATCTCGTGCGTCGCCGGGTGGTGATACTGATCCAGCACATGGGGCACCAGTTGCCCGAAGCACAACCCGAAGCGATGCAGCCAGGATACGTCCTCCTCAAGCTCCGGGATGACGATGGCGACGTGGTCGAACATCGCCCGCTCGACCGTCGCGAAATCCTGCGGCGTCAACGGCCTGCGGCTGTCAAGTCCATGCACCAGGGCGCCGACTGGGCCGTCCAGCGGTTCGATGCGGATGGTCATGTTCCGGTCCTCCCGGCGCTTGTGCAGGGGCCTCGGCTCCTGTTTAGTCGAGCCTAAGCACCGCGGCGGCACGCGGGCAAGCTGGAGGCGCATCAGGTGGCGGATATCGGGACAGTCGAACAGAAGCTGGAGGAGACGCCACTCGGTCGCGTGGCCTGGCTGACGTTGTCGAACTCGAAGAAGCTCAACGCCCTGAACCCGGCACTGATCATGGCACTGCACGGGCGGGCGACGAAGCTGGGAGAGGACGCGGGTCTCCGCGCCGTGGTGCTCGCCGGCGCCGGCGATCGGGCCTTCGCGGCAGGCGCGGATCTCAACGTCCTGGTGAAGCTCGACGAGACATCGGCGCAGAGTTTCATCACCGCGTTGCACGAGGCAGTGGACGCGGTCCGCAATCTGCCCTGCCCGGTCATCGCCATGCTGCGAGGCCCGTGCTTGGGCGGCGCCATGGAGCTGGCGGCCGCCTGCGACATCCGGGTCGCGGACACCACTTTGAAGGCGGGCATGCCGGAGGTCCGCGTCGGCATCCCCTCGGTGATCGAGGCCTGCCTGCTGCCCGGGCTCGTCGGCTGGGGCAATGCCGCCGACCTGGTGCTGACGGGCGATATCATCGAAGCCGAGCGGGCGCGGCAGATCGGCTTCGTGCAGCGCCTCGTCGCCCCAGAGGAGCTGGAGGCTGAAACCCGCCGGGTACTTACGTCCATTCTCTCCGCCGGTGCGGGCGCCATCCGTGCGCAGAAGCGGATCATGCGCGGCTGGCAGCGGCTGGACGAGCGCAAGGCCATCGACGCCAGCATCGGCGAGTTCGCCGCGATCTACGGCACCGGCGAGCCGGCCCGGATGATGGGTCCGTTCCTGGCGAAAAAGCGGAAGGGCTAGGCGCAATGCAGGCAAACCGGACCTGGCTGTTCACGCCGGCGAACCACCCCCGACGGGTCGAGAAGGTGTTCGGGCTCAGCGCCGATGCCGCGATCCTCGACCTCGAGGATGCCGTGGCCGTCTCCGAAAAGCCCGCGGCCCGCGCGGCCCTTGCCGGCGCCCTCGCCCGGCCGCACGCCTGCCGCGCCTATGTACGGATCAATGCGCTGGAGACCGAATTCGCCTGGGGCGATCTCGCGGCGGCGGTCGTCCCCGGCCTCGACGGGATCGTGCTGCCGAAGGCCGAGAGCGCGGCCGACATTCTGACCGCCGACTGGGCGATCACCGCTCTGGAACACGAGCGCGGCCTGGCGCCCGGCAGCGTCGATCTGATGCCGATCATCGAGACCGCCTGCGGGCTCGCGGCGGCCCGCGAGATCTGCGCATCCGGCGGCCGGGTGCGGCGGGTCTCCTTCGGCGCCGGCGACTATACCCGCGACCTCGGCATGGAATGGACCATGACCGAACACGAGGTGGACGCCGCGCGGGCCGAGATCGTGTTGGCCTCGCGGCTCGGCGGCCTTGAGGCGCCCATAGACACCGTGTTCATCCACATCCGGGAGGCCGAGGCCTTCCGCGCCTCCTGCGCCCGAGTGCGGCAGATGGGGTTCCAGGGCAAGCTCCTGATCCACCCCGACCAGGTCGACCCGGCCAACGCGGCCTTCGCGCCCACGGATTTGGAGGCCGCCTGGGCGCGCAAGGTGGTCGCGGCGTTCCGCGAGGCCGAGGCGGCCGGGCTCGCCTCGATCCAGATCGAGGGCCAGTTCGTCGACTATCCGATCGTCGCCCGCGCCGAGCGGATCGTGGCGCTGGCCGAGGCAACCGGGGAGTTTGGGAAATGACGGCGGAACTGATCCTGAAAGGCGGGCGAGTCATCGACCCCTCGCAAAACATCGACCGGATCGCGGACGTGGCGTTCGCCGGTGGCAAGGTGCTGAAGGTCGGCGATAACCTCGACGCCGGGCCCGAGACGCAGGTCCGCGACGTCTCCGGCAGGATCGTCAGCCCGGGCCTGATCGACCTCCACACCCATGTCTACTGGGGCGGCACCTCGCTCGGCATCGATGCCGAGGAGTTCTGCCGCAAGTCGGGGGTCACGACGGCGGTCGACACCGGCTCGGCGGGTCCCGGCAACTTCGCCGGGTTCCGCAAGCATGTGATCGAGAAGTCAGAAGTGAGGATTCTCGCCTATCTGCATATTTCCTTTGCGGGAATCTTCGCATTCTCCGAGAGGCTCTACGTCGGCGAGAGTGAGAATGTCCGGCTCATGGCGCCGCGCGAATGCGCCGAGGTGGCGGACGCCAACCGCGACGTGATCATCGGCATCAAGGTCAGGCTCGGCCGGTATGCTTCCGGGGATCAGGGCATGACGCCCTTCGGATACGCGATGCAGGTGGCCGAGGAGGTCGGCCTGCCGCTGATGGTGCATATCGACGAGCCGCCGCCGAGCTACGAAGAGGTGGTCGCGGCGCTCCGCCCTGGTGACGTACTGACCCACTGCTTCCGGCCGTTCCCGAACACGCCCGTCATGGCCCAGGGCACCGTAAAGCCGGTGGTCCGCGAGGCGCAGCAGCGCGGTGTCGTCTTCGACGTCGGCCATGGCCGCGGATCCTTCGCCTTCCGGACCGCGCGTGCCGCGATGGCCAACGGCTTTCTCCCAGACACGATTTCGTCGGACGTGCACCAGCTCTGCATTAACGGCCCGGCCTTCGACCAGGTGACCACCATGTCGAAGTTCCTCTGCATGGGGATGGAGCTGACCGAGGTGATCCGCCGCTCCACAGTCAGCGCCGCCATGGCGCTGAAGCGCCCGGAACTCGGAACCCTGAAGCCGGGCTCCGCCGGTGACGTGACGGTGCTCTCGGTGCAGCAGGGGCGGTTCGACTATGTCGACGTGGTCGGGGAGAAGATGGAGGGCGACCGCAAGATCGTCTCCGAGGGGGTGGTGATCGGCGGCAGGTGGTGGTGGCCGCGGTAAGATGCGCTTGAGCGCACCATTAGAGCGCGGGAGGTTCTTCGGAGAGATATCTGCATGATTTCAATACCTTGTTCGGGAGTCCTCAGGCAGACACAGGCCCTCCCCTCACGCACACCCCCTGCTCGTCGCTGAACACAAAGCCGGACGCGCACTCCTCGTTGCAGGCCCGGGCTGCGGTGGCCAGGGCCGCCGCGGCAAGCATTGCTGCGAGGGTCATGCGGATCGTCGCGTTCATGGAAACCTCCATCGGGACTCCGAGACACCAAGCATAGCACGGCCGCCCGCCGCTCGCATACCGACCTACCGCCGCTCCAGCCACCGCGCCGTCCGCAGTAGCGGCCCGTCCCCGCCCGCTCGCCCGACGAGCTGCACTCCCAGCGGCAACCCGCCGGCCTCCAGCAGAGGCAGGTTCACGCAGGGCGTTCCCGCATAGGTCCAGAAGGCATTGAAGGTAGCCGGTCCGGTGCTCATCAGCCCCATCGGCGCCGGTCCCGGCGAGGCCGGGGTCAGAATGGCGTCGAAGCGGTCGAAAATCGGGGCAAGGGCCGCGTCGACCGTCAAACGGTTGGCAATCGCCTGCCGATAGCCGACCTCGGAAATCTCACGGCCCTCGACCACGTGCTGGGAAAGCCGCGGGCTCATCAGATCGCCATAGCGGTCGCGGAGCGGTCCGAAATACCGGGCCATGCCGTAGTACTGGCAAGTGCGGTGCCACTTCCACGCCTCGGCCATCGCCTCCGGAAGCGCAACCTCCTCGCAGTCGGCGCCGAGGCGGGCCGCGAACCCCTCCAGCGCGGCGTGCATCGCCACATCCCCCTGCCCCCAGACCGGCGTGCGGACGAAGGCGAGGCGCGGCCGGCGCTCCGGCTCCGCTACCGCCATCCGGGCCAGCGGCGGCCGCGAGCGCGGCCGGCAATCCGGGTCCGCCAGGTCGGACGCCATCATTACCTCCGCCAGCAGCGCCACATCCTCGACCGAGCGCCCATATGTCCCGATCGTGTCGAGCGGATCCGACTGCATGGCGATTCCCACCCGCGAGATCCGCCCGAAGCTCGGCTTGAGCGCGTGCACCCCGCAATAGCTCGCCGGCCTGATCACCGATCCCCCGGTCTGGGTGCCGAGCGCCGCGGGCACCATCCCTGCCCGGACCGCCGCCGCCGAGCCGGAGGACGATCCGCCGGGCGTGTGCGCCGGATCGACCGGATTCCGGGTCCTGCCCGCCACCCGGTTGGCGAGCTCGGTCGTCACCGTCTTGCCGAGGATCACCGCGCCTGCGTCCCGTAACTGCCGCACGCAGGCCGCGTCAGCGCCCGGCCGCCTGCCCCCGTGGCCGAGGAAGCCGTTCTCGGTCGGCATGTCGGCGGTGTCGATGATGTCCTTGATACCGACCGGCACGCCGTGGAGCGGGCCCGTCCCGTGCCCCCTCGCCCGCTCGGCATCACGCATCCGCGCTTCGGCCAGAGCCAGTTCCGGATCGAGGAAGGCCCAGGCCTGCACCTCGGGCTCGCGGGCAGCGATGCGGGCAAAGCAGGCGGCGACCAGCTCCTCGGAGGACAGCTCCCCGGACGCGATCAGCCGTGCTGCCTCGGCGGTGCCCAGGTCGGCGGCGTCAGTCATTTCCCGGCTCCAGAAAGTCCTTCGTCCAGCGGTCGTAGTCCGCCTGGCGCGTCACCTGCGCCATCAACTCCTTCGAGGCGAGACCGGCGACATCGGAAGGCTCGGTGCCCTCCTTCAGCGCCTTCAGCGTTGCGTGCATCGCCTGCACCGCGGCCGGCAGGGTCTGGTGGCCACGCAGGCAGATACGGAGCCCGCTGGCGGCCAGCTGCTCGGGCGTCATCGCCTTCCAGATCTTGCCCTCCACCACCACCGGCACCGAGACTGCCGCAGCCACCGCCGCGGCCTCGGCCGGGGTCTCGATGCCGAGCAGAAACAGCGCATCGACACCCGCCTCCTCGTAGGCTCGCGCACGGGCCAGCGCATCCTCGAGCGAGGTCACCCGCGCCGCCGATGTCCGTCCCACGATCACCAGCGAGGGATCGCCGCGTGCCGCCAACGCCGCCTTCATCTTGCCGGCGCCTTCCTCGACCGTCAGGAGATGGGTTGCGTTGCCCCGTCCGAAGCCGCGCGGCAGCGCGGTATCCTCGATGGTCAGGGCCGAGACGCCGGCGGCTTCCAGCTCCTCTACCGTCCGCATCACATTCAGCGCGTTGCCGTAGCCGTGGTCTGCGTCCACCATGAACGGCAGCGCGCTCGCCCGGCTGATACGGCGGCACTGGCCGGCGAACTCGGTCAGCGTCAGGACGATCAGGTCCGGCGCGCCCAAAACAGCCAGCGAGGCGCTGGAGCCCCCCACCATCCCGATCTCGTATCCCAGATCCTCGGCGATCCGCGCCGAGAAGGCGTCGAAGACCGAGGCCGGCACCAGGCAGCGCGGGCCGTTGAGATGCTCGCGGAAACGCTCGCGCCGGGCGGTGAAGGTCATGCCGATCCTCTCCCTGACTTCAGGCCCTCGCGGGGCCGCTTGGCTCAGCCGGCCCGGATGCTATGCTAGCCTCCGGACGAAGGGAACCGCCCGGCCGCTGGCAACTGGAGGGATCGCCATGATGATGACTGGGGACGGCTACCGCGAGTCGCTTCGGCGCTTCCGGCCAAGGGTGTTCGTCAACGGAGACCTGGTGGATGACGTTACCGCCGAGCCGCGCCTCGCCCCCGGCGTCAGCGCCGTGGCCGTGACATACGACTTCGCCCACGACCCGCGGTATCGATGTTTGATGACCGCGGTCGAGACCTCGTCCGGCAAGACCGTCAACCGGATGGTCCACGTCGACCGCGGCCCGCAGGACCTGATCGAGAAGCTCGAGGCTGTGCGCCTCGTCTGCCGCGAGGTCGGCTGCGCCCAGCGCTACCTGACCCATGACGCCTTCATGGGCATCCACCAGGCGACCCATGCCATCGACGCCGCCAGGGGCACCGATTACCACCAGCGGTTCCTGGCTTATCTGGCCGAGACACAGGGGCAGGACCTGACGCTGGGCGTCGCCATGACCGACGGCAAGGGCGACCGGTCGCTGAGGCCGCATCAGCAGATCAATGCGGATTCCTATGTTCACATCGTCGAGCACAAGCCGGGCGGGATCGTCATCCGCGGCGCCAAGGCCATCGTGACCGGCGCGCCCTACATGCACGGGCTGCTGGTCATGCCCGGTCGCAAAATGGTGGCCGAGGATGCCGATTTCGCGGTCTGCTGCGCCGTGCCGATCGACGCCGAGGGGCTGACCATCGTGTCCCGCCCCGCCGGGCGCCCCGGCGAGGCGGCGGCGAAGTTCTCGGCCCGCTACGGCCAGTCGGTGGCGGTGGCGCTCTTCGACGACGTGTTCGTGCCGCATGAGCGGGTATTCATGGCCGGGGAGTGGGAGTTCTCGCAAGCGCTGACCTCGACCTACGCTACCCATCACCGGCATAGCTGCATTGGGGCGCGGGCGGGGTTCGGTGACCTGCTGATCGGGGCGGGTGTGCTGGCGATCGAGGCGAACGGGCTTTCGCCTGAGCGGAACGACCACCTGCGAAACGATCTTGTCGAGTTGATCAAGATCGTCGAGAGCTGGTACGCCTGCGGCGCGGCGGCCTCGGTCTACGGCTTCGCCGATCCCTCCGGCGCGTTCCAGCCGGACGGGGTCTTCGCCAACGTCGGCAAACTGATGATGACGACGCAGATCTACGACCTGCACCGCCTCGCGCATGATGTCTCCGGCGGCATGGTGGTCGCGCTGCCCGGGCCGGAGGAGGACCACAACCCCGAGACCCGCGGCGACCTGATGGCGATGCTGGGCACCCGGCCGGACGTGCCCTATCAGAAGCGGGCCGAGGTGATGCGGTTCATGAACGACCTCACCGCCTCGGACACGGCGGGCTGGATGTCGGTGATCTCGCTCCACGGCGGCGGCAGCCCGGAGGCGATGCGGCGCGAGATTTACCGCTACTACCCGCTTGAGGAGCGCCGGGCGCTGGTCGAGCGGCTGCTGGACCGGGGCGTGCTGGATGTGGGCCAGGACGTCTCGAAGCAGCCGGGACGGTGCTGCCCAGTGGGGTGCCAGGTGCCGGAGACGCCGAGGTTGGAGGGTGGGAAGAAGCTGCCGAAGCCGGGGTTGGCGGCGGAGTGATTTTGACGGTACCATAAATACACTTCAAATTTCTCGCCAAAAAGAAATGTAGAATTCGAAATAAACCATGAATAATATACAATATATACTGATTTTGGCTCTCGCTCTGGCGATCCCGCTGCTCGAAATTTCTCGAAGGTTGTTAGTGATTCGAGTATTAAAATCTATGTTCCCTGATAATAAGCTGAAGCCTCCATCTCCGCTTTTTGATATTACATACGAGGAAGTCCCTTACACTAAAGAGGGCAAAAAATTTATTAAATTCTACAAAATTATCGCGAGAGTTGGATTCGCTATCGCATTGGCTTGCCTCTTTGGGATTTGGTTGGTTGGGAACTGGCGCAATCTGTAAATCAGACTGTAGTGGTGCGTGCTTGCACGCACCACCCGAGGCACCTAATGGTGCGTGCAAGCACGCACCCTACCGGAACCTCTCCATGGAACGCCCCGAAATCCTCCGCCGCGAAATCCGCACCCTGGTCTTCGACCAATACGGCACCGTCGTCGACATGCAGGGCGGGCTGACCGAGGCCGTCACGCCCTTCCTCAAGGCCAAGGGCTGGGACGGGAACCCGCACCAGTTCGTCACCTGGTGGCGGCGGACCCATTTCGAGAACTCGATGATCGACGCTCTCTGCGCCCGGGGCCACACTCCCTACCGCCAGATCGGGCACCGGGCGGTCAGCTTCGTCATGGATCGGGCGGGCATCGAATACACCCAGGACGAGGTCCGGTGGCTGGTCTCCGAGATCGAGCGGCTGAAGCCGTTCCCGGACGTGGTGGCGGCGCTGGGGCAGTTGAGGGAGGCGGGTTACGAGCTGCACATCCTCTCGAACGGCGACCCGGACATGCTGGAGGCAGCGCGGGCGCATATCGGGTTCGAGTTCGACAGCCGGATCAGCGTGTCGGCGGCCGGGTTCTTCAAGCCGGCCTGGCAGACCTATGCCAAGGCCGAGGAACTGATCGGGGTCGACCGGTCGGGGCTCCTGTTCGTCGCCAACCACGCCTTCGACTGCATCGGGGCCAAGAGCTTCGGCATGCGGACGGTCTTCATCGACCGGAGGCGGCGTCCCTTCGGGGAGACGCCGCACCAGCCGGACCTGATCGTGAAGGACTTCGCCGAGCTGGCGGAGGTGCTGACGGGGTGAGGGATGGCCGGCACCGGGGCCCGGGGCGGGCTCCCGGAGGGCGTAACACTGTGTTACTCAGGACATCCGTCTGATTTAAAACGATTTTCAGATTCTTCCCTCCGAGATCACCTGTGTGAGCGCCCCCGTGTTGCGTGACGCGGATGTCTGTTCCATAGATAGGCCCAACAAAGACAGACAGGGGGAACGCCGCCGATGGGGGCCTTGGTGCAGGACCGTTCGGTCCGGGATTTCGTTGCGGCCCATGAGGTGGCGCAACCGGGGAACACCTTCCTGATCAACCCCGAGACTGGGCTGGAAGTCACCTGGGGGGCACTGCAATCCGCATTAGACAAATTCTCCAACGCGCTGGGAGAGCTGGGGATCCGGCACCAGCAAGTCGTCTCGGTGATGATGCAGAACTCCTGGGGCTCGGTGCAGGTGCTGCTGGGGACCATGCATGGCGGGCGGATCACCGCGCCGATCAACCTCGCCGCCGGCGATCCCCAGATCCGCTACGTCATCGAGCATTCGGAGACCGAGATCATCTTCGTGAGCCCCGAGGAGGAGCCGCGGCTGCGCAAGATCCTCGCCGGCGTGAGCCGCCCGATCCGGGTGATCCTGTGCGATGCAGAGACCGGGCCGCGCTGGCCTGCGGAAGTGACGGGCGCCCCTGCCCCGGTGCCGGCGCATGACAACCGGGTCGACGGACTGCTGATGTACACCTCGGGCACCACCGGCAACCCCAAGGGCGCGGTGCTGCGGCAGCGGGCGCCGCTCTGCGGCGGCGAGAACGCCATCGTGGCGCATGAGCTGTCGGGTGTGGACCGGGTGCATCTGGTGTTGCCGCTGTTCCACATCAACGGCTTCTGCGTCTCGCTGATGAGCACGCTGGTGAGCGGCGCCTCGATCGTCGTGCCGCCGCGCTTCTCGGTCAGCCGGTTCTGGGATCAGGTCACGAGCCAGGGCTGCACCTGGTTCTCGGCGGTGCCGACGCAGTACCAGTACCTGCTACGCGCCGCCGAGGCGGACGGGCCGCCGGCGCGGGAGAAGCTGGCGAAGGTGCGCTTCGCCCGCTCGGCCTCGGCGCCGCTCTCGCCCGAGGTGCACAAGGCGTTCGAGGATCTGTTCGGGCTGGTGCTGATCGAGACGATGGGCCTGACCGAGACGTCAGCCCAGATCTCGTCGAACCCGATGCCGCCGGGCGCGCGGAAGTACGGCTCGCCGGGCAAGGCCTATGGCAACGAGCTGGCGATCCTCGGGCCAGACAACCGCGAGGTGCCGCGGATGGCCTCGGGCGAGATCGCGGTCCGGGGCGAGAACGTGTTCCGGCTCTACCTCAAGAACCCGGAGGCGACGGCAGAGGCCCTCACTCCGGACGGGTGGTTCCTGACCGGCGATCTGGGTCACATGGACGCGGACGGCTACATCTACGTCACCGGGCGGCGCAAGGAGCTGATCATCAAGGGTGGCGAGAACATCGCGCCGCGCGAGATCGACGAGGCGCTGCTGCTGCATCCCGAGGTGGTCGAGGCGGCAGCCTTCGCGGTGCCGAGCGTGGATTACGGGCAGTGCGTCGAGGCGGCGGTGAAGCTGACCGAGGGCGCGACCGTGGGCGAGGCCGAACTGATCGCGCTCTGCCGCGAGCAGGTGGGCCCGTTCAAGGCGCCCGACAAGGTGCATATCCTGCCCGACCTGCCCAAGGGGCCGTCGGGCAAGGTGCAGCGGATGAAGCTCGCCGAGATGATCGGTTGACCGTTGGGGCGGAGTGGAGGCAGTCGGATCGCTGCCGGGCGTGCGGTCCCACCCCCCTCCCCAGCCCTCCCCCACAAGGGGGGAGGGAGGCGCGGGCGGCCCGGCCGGCGCCCGATGTCTGCGTGCGAAGGGTGCGAACCGGTCTGACGCGACGGGACGGAAGGGAGCGCTGCAATGCGTGCGATCCAGGTGGCCGAGTTCGGCGGGCCCGAGAGGCTGACCCTCGTCGATGCGGCGAAGCCCGCGCCCGGGCCGGGCGAGGTGCTGGTGGCGCCAGAGATCGACCGGGAGTTTCCGCTGGCGGAGGCTGCCGAGGCGCACCGGACCATCGAGGGGCGGCAGACGCGGGGCAAGCTGTTGCTGCGGATCGGCTGAGGAGAACGGGACCATGGGATTCGAGACGCGACCGCTGACGGCCCGGGTCGGGCTGGAGATCGTGGGGCTGGACCTGAAGCGTGCCACGGATGCGGACATCGCGGCGCTGGCGGAGTGCCTCGACCGGGCCTCGGCGCTGCTGCTGCGCGGCCAGTCGATGACGGCGGAGGAGATCGTCGCCTTCTCGCGGCGACTTGGCGAGCTCGACGAGGCGCCGGTGAACGAGAACGGCAAGAAGTTCGTGGCCGGCCTGCCGGAGCTTTACGTGGTCTCTAACATCAAGGATGCGAATGGCGAGGCGATCGGGTCGCTGGGCGCCGGCGAGGCGGTGTGGCACACCGACATGAGCTATCTCGCGAACCCGCCGGACGCCTCGCTGCTCTATGCGGTCGAGATCCCGGCGGAGGGGGGCGACACCTGGGTCGCGGGGATGCATGCGGCGCTGGAGGACATGCCGGCCGAGCTGCGCGCCCGGATCGAGGATCGGCGGATCAAACATGACGGCACCTACAACTCGGGCGGCTATCTGCGGCAGGGGGTGATGGCGACCGACGACCTCGAGCGGGCGCCGGGGACGCTCCACCGGGCGATCTGCCGGCATCCGCGGACCGGGCGCGAGGCGCTGTATCTCGGGCGGCGGCGGAACGCCTATGTCGAGGGGCTGGGGAAGGACGAGTTGGATGCGCTGCTGGATGCGCTCTGGGCCCATGCGACGCGGCCGGAATATTGCTACCGGCACCGCTGGGGAGTGGGCGACATGCTGATCTGGGACAACCGCGCGACGCTGCACCGGCGCGATCCGTTCGACCCGGAAGCGCGGCGGCTGATGCACCGGACGCAGGTCAGGGGCAAGGCGGCGCCGGCGCCGTGAGGGTGGGGCGAGCCCCGCCCGGCCGTTTCACCGGCCGTCTCACTCGGTGGTCAGCACCACGCGGCCGGTGATCCTGCCGGCCTTCAGGTCCTCGAGCGTCTGGCTGACCTCGGCGAGGGGGCGGGAGGTCACGGGGATCTCCTTGACCTTGCCGGTGCGCACCAGCGCGATCAGGTCGCGGAGCTGGTTGCAGTTGCCCACATAGGAGCCGCGCACGGTCAGGAATTTCTGCGGCAGCCAGGGCAGCGGCATCGAGAAGGTGCCGCCATAGAGCCCGACCACCACGTAGCGGCCCATCTTGATCAGAGCATGGATCGCGAGCTTCGAGGTGGATGGCGCGCCGACCGTGTCGACCGCGGCGAGGAGCCGGTTGCCGGTGATCTTGCGGAGCTCCTGCAGCGCGTCCTCGCGCTTGCCGTTCAGGACCGCGTCCGCCCCCATCTCGGCGGCGGCCTGCAGCTTGCGCTCGTCGATGTCGACGGCGACGATCTTCTCGAAGCCCATGGCCCGCGCGATGGCGATGGCGTTGAGGCCGAGGCCCCCTGCCCCCATCACGGCGAGCCACTCGCCGGGGTTCATCGGCCCGGCCTTCAAGAGCGCGTTGTAGACGGTGAGGCCCGAGCAGGAATAGGGCGTGACCGTGTCGAGGTCGAGCCCGTCCACGTCGACCAGCCAGCGCGGGTGGTCGACCAGAACGTGGGTGGCATAGCCGCCGTCGCGGATGACCCCGATGGCGTTCATGCGGGTGCACTCGTTCTCGCGCCCGTCCTTGCAGGCGAGGCATTCGCCGCAGCCGATCCAGGGATGTACCAGCATGGTCTTGCCGACGGGCGCCCCGGCGGGATCGGCGTCGGGCCCCAGCGCGACGATTTCCCCCAGGATCTCGTGGCCCATGGCCATGGGCAGCTTCATGCCACGGTCCTGCATCCGGAGCTTGCCTTCCTCGCCTAGGTCGAAGAAGCCCTCGGCGATGTGGATGTCGGAGTGGCAGACGCCCGAGCGGCGGACGCGCAGCAGGACCTCGGTGCCCGTCGGCTCGGGCATCGGGCGCTCGCGGGCGACGAGCGGCGTGCCGAACTCGACGAGGTCGTAGCTGGTGTAGGTGGTCATTGTAGTCCTTCCTCTGCCGGCCTGCGCCATGCCGTTCCGTCGGGTGCGCTTCAGCGCACTTGTTTCCTTGCGCGGTCCGCGGTGCGCATGAACGCGCACCCTACTTCCCGTATTTCTCCCAGTAGCCCCCGAACAGCGCCTCCTCGGAGGGCTTGTCCTCCGGGATGGTGGTCACGAGGTGGGTGATGTTGATGAATTGGCGGTAGTTCAGGTTCTCGCTGATCGAGTTGCCCGCCCAGGTGCCGCAGCCCATGCTAAGCGTGAAGGGGAGCCCGTTGTCGAAGCTGCCGCCGTTGCCGAAGGTATGCGCCTGGTTGACCAGCACGCGCACGACGTCGAGAGACTCGGCCAGCGCCCGGGCGCGCTCAGGCTTCTGCGTGTGGATGCCGCAGGAGTGACCCATCCCCTCGTGGGCGAGGATGTCGTGGACGAGCTGGCGGGCGTGGTCGAAGTCGCGGGCGCGGTAGACGGTCAGGACCAGCGACAGCTTCTCGCCCGAGAGCGGGAAGGCGTCACCGATGCCGGTCTCCTGGATCATCAGGAACTTCCGGTCCGCCGCCTGCGGCAGGGCGAAGACCTCGGCCAGCTGCGGCATCCCGCGGGCGATCACCTTGCGGTTCAGCTTGCCGCCCTGCCAGAGCGTGCCGACGACCCGCTCGCGGTCGGCGGGGCCGATCATGAGGCCCCCTGCCCGCTCCAGCGCCGCGACGGCCCGGTCGTAGACCGCGTCGAGCAGGATCACCGAGTTCTCCGACGAGCAGGAGGTTGCGTTGTCGAAGCATTTCGAGGCGCAGATCTTGCGCGCCGCGTCGTCGAGGTCGGCCGTCTCGTCGACGATGACCGGCACGTTGCCGGCCCCGACGCCGATGGCGGGCGTGCCGGAGGAATAGGCGCGGCGGACGTTGTTCTGCGAGCCGGTCACGACCACGAGGTCTGCCAGCTCCATCAGCGCCTGGGTCGCCTCCTTGTCGACGGGGGCGGCGAGGGTCTGGATCAGGTCGGGCTCAAAACCGGCCTTCTTCAGCTCGCCCCGGGCGAGCTGGACGTAGCGGTCCGAGGTAGCGTAGCCCGCCGGCGAGGGCGCGATGATCACTGCGTTGCCGCCCTTGAGCGCCATCATCGCCTTGTTGGCGGGCGTCGCGGCCGGGTTGGTCGAGGGGCAGACGGCAGCGACCACGCCGACGGGCTTGGCCCATTTCACCAGGCCCTTCGCCGGGTCCTCCTCGATGATTCCCACGGTCTTCGCGCGCAGGAGGTCACGCAGCGCGCCGAAGGTCTTGCGGGTGTTCTTGGTGATCTTGTCGGGCACGTTGCCGAGGCCGGTGTCCTCGACGGCCAGTTCGGCCAGTTCGCGTGCGTGCTCGGGCCTGTAGATTGCCCACGCGAGTGCGGTCACCGCATCGTCGATGCGCGCCTGCGATGCGCCCTTGAGCGTCGCCATCGCGGCGCGGGCGCGGGCGATCTGGGCGGCGATGGGGGCGCGCCGGGCGGCGGTGTCGATGGCGGTCTGGACGGTCATCTGGCTCCCTCTTTGCGGGCGGCGGCGGCGAGGTTGCGGACCTTGCGGGCGGCGGCGACCTTGCCCTCGGTGGCGTAGGCCTCGTGGCGCTCCTCGATGTGGTCGAGATCGTAGAGGTAATTGACCATGATCCCGACGGACTGGGCCAGCCCCTTCTCGGACGTGTCGCCCTGCCAGTGGATGTCGAGCAGCTCGGCGCCGTTGCCGAGATGGAAGCGCGCCACCGGGTCGACCGGGCGGCCGTCGCCCCGCCGGGCGTCGAGGAAGTACTGGCCCGCCAGTGGCAGGACCAGCGCCTTGAGCTCGGCCTCGCGCTTCGGGTCAGCGCGCCAGGCATCGGCCTCGATCAGTCCGATCGCGCGGCCCGCGGGGCAGTCGGGATCGTGCTTGCCCTCGGCCGTCAGCCAGCGGGAGAAGCCGGGGGCCGGCGAGAGGGTCACAAAAGTCTCGAGCTTCGGCAAGTCGCGGGCGAGGTCTTCGGCCACCTGCTTGATCAGGAAGGCGCCAAAAGAGACGCCACGCAGCCCGGTCTGGCAGTTGGAGATCGAGTAGAACACCGCGGTCGTCGCCTGGTCGGGAGCGACCTGCTCTCGCTCGGGTGCCAGCACCGCCTGGATGGAGCCGGGGACTGCGCGGGTCAGCGCGACCTCGACGAAGACCAGCGGCTCGTCCGGCATCGAGGGGTGAAAGAAGGCGAAGCAGCGCCGGTCGCGCGGCTCGACCCGGCGCCGCAGCTCGTCCCAGGAGTCGATCTCGTGCACCGCCTCGTAGGCGATGATCTTCTCGAGAAGCGCGGCGGGGCTGGTCCAGTCGACCGGGCGCATCACCAGGAAGCCACGGTTGAACCACGAAGCTAGGAGATGGCGAAAATCTCCATCGATGCGGGCAAATCCGGGCTCCTCGCGCAAGAGCTTCAGCAAACCCTCACGCATCCGCACCAGCCGTCCGGTGCCGCCGGGCGCCAAGTTAAGCCGGCGGAACAGCTCCTGCCGTCGGGGCTCGGCGGCGACGGTCAGATCTTCGAGTGCGGCCGGAGTACGCTCGGCAGCGTAACGATCCGCCGCTTCGCACACCGCCTTGGGATCGAGGTCATAGTCCTCGGCGAGGGTGCGAAAGAAGTTGGCCCGGTCTTCGACCGATAGCCGGTCGTAGCCAGCCAGGATGCGGGCGGCGATGGCCACGCCGGTGGCCTCGCCCTTCGAGGAAAGGAGATCGGCGCAGAGCGCGGCCAGGCTCCCTGGCGTCGCCCGGTCGCTGCCACGCCAGTCCATGAGCCGCGCGCCGCGCTCGAGGACGGAGTTGAGGATATCGTTCAGCGCGGGCATGGGCCTATCCGCGCGCAATGGCGTCAGCGATGGCGCCGCCAAGATCAGACGTGTGGGCCGAGCCGCCGAGGTCGGGCGTTTTCGGGGCATTCTCTGCAGAGAGCACATGCTCGATGCCGCGGACGACGGCCTCGGCCGCCTCGGGCTCGCCAAGATGATCGAGCATCATGGAGGCCGACCAGATCTGGCCGATCGGATTGGCGATACTCATGCCAGCAATGTCGGGGGCCGAGCCGTGGACCGGTTCAAACATCGAGGGGTGCTCACGCTCCGGGTTGATGTTGGCCGAGGGGGCGACAGCGATGGTGCCGGTGACGCCGGGTCCGAGGTCGGAGAGGATGTCGCCGAAGAGGTTGGTCGCCACGATCACCTGGAAGCGCTCGGGCTGCATGACGAGGCGCGCGCAGAGGATGTCGATGTGGTGCAGCTGGTTGGCGATCTCGGGATACCCGGCCGCCACCGCGTTGAAGCGCTTGTCCCAGTAGGGCATCGACACGAAGATGCCGTTCGACTTGGTCGCCCCGTCGACCCGGGTCTTGCCCTTGGCCTTGGCGAGCTCGAACGCATAGCGGACGATCCGGTCGCAGCCCTTGCGGGTGAAGATCGCCTGCTGGGTGACGAACTCGCGGTCGGTGCCGCCGAACATCATGCCGCCGACCTGGCTGTACTCGCCCTCGGTGTTCTCGCGCACCACCCAGAAGTCGATGTCGCCGGGCTTCTTGTCGCGCACCGGCGGGGTGATGCCGGGCAGGAGGCGCACCGGGCGGAGGTTCACATACTGGTCGAACTCGCGCCGGATCGGCACGAGCAGCCCCCAGAGCGAGATGTGGTCGGGCACGCCGGGGAAGCCGACCGCGCCGAGGAAGATAGCGTCGTGGTCGCGCAGGCGCTGGATGCCGTTTTCCGGCATCATGGCGCCGGTGGCCTTGTAGCGTTCGCAGGACCAGTCGTAGCGGGTGAACTCGAATTCCGCCCCGGTGAGCGCCCCGGCGGCCTCGAGCGCGCGCAGCCCCTCGGGCATCACCTCGTTGCCGATGCCGTCGCCGGGGATGACCGCGATCCGATACTTGGCCATTTCAATCTCGCTCCTAGCGGCATGACAGGCGGACCGCTCTTGCGGCGCAACATAACCGAAGCATCAAGCCGATCAATTGCGACGGAGCGCAAGGACGTGATTTCTTGACACGAAACGGGGGCAGCGCCATTGCTCCCCCAGCCTTTTCTGGGAGCAATGCCATGTCGTTTGATGCCCGCGCGCTCGAGATGCTGCAGGGAATAACCACTGCCACGATCACAACGGTCCTGCTGAAGAAGGGGTTGAGGAACGTCTGGATGCGGGGCACGGTGCCGTTGCGCCCGAACGAGAGCCGCCGGGCCGGCCCGGCCTTCACGCTGCGTTTCGTACCGGCGCGCGAAGACGTGGCGACGCCGGTCTCGTGGTCCTCCCCGACCTCAACCCGTGCCGCCATCGAGGCGATGCCGGATGGCTCCATCGCGGTTGCCGATGCAATGGGTGTGGTCGACGCCGGAATTCTTCGGTGACATTCTTTGTCAGCGGATGAAGCAGCGGGGCGTTGCGGCGCTGGTGACCGATGGTGTGCTGCGCGACCTTGAAGGCGTGCTGGGCACCGATCTGCCGGTGTTTGCCCGTGGCGCGGCGGCGGCGCCCTCGGTGGCGGGGCTGACCTTCGTCGCCTGGCAGCAGCCGATCGGCTGTGGCGGTGTGGCGGTGTTCCCGGACGACATCGTGGTCGCGGACAGAGACGGGGCGGTGGTCATCCCGGCCGCCTATCTCGACCACGTGCTGGCCGAGGCACCGGAGCAGGAACTTGCCGAGGGATGGATCATGGATCAGATCCGGGGTGGCGCCAGCCTGCCGGGGCTTTATCCGATGAGCGATGCCACAAAAGCGCGCTATCGGGCGTGGAGGGAACGTGGTGACAAGAGCTAGGTTGCATCACGGCCGCCTGACCGCCTTGGTGCCGAATCGATTCGGAACGCCGACCCGGCTCCAAGTAGCTCCGGCACCGCTCCCGGGCACCTGACGGCGGCCGACCAAAGAAAGTTGTGGATAGCGCATCGCCTTGAGCCCGTTGAGCGGTTCCGGATTGTCCACAGAACCCACCCCCGTTTATCCACATGTGCTCATGCCTGCACCCGAATTTTCCGGTTGCATGAAAAGGTCTTAAGCTAAAAAGTCGGTCCTGCGCAACGAAGGGTCTCCGGACCCGGAGCGGCGCAGGGGACCGGGATGCTTTCGGGCGGAACGGATCCCGTGGTCGGGCACCTTTGGGCCGCCCGGCCAGGGGTAACACGCCTCCGGGCAGGTTGCTCCACAGGGTCGGCAATCCTTCGGGGGAGTTGATCCAGCGGGCCGGGGCACCTTTGGGTTGCACTGGTTCGCCGGACCGGGAGACCTTCGGGTCGCCGGGTCTGCGGGTCGGGAGCCTTCGGGTAACCTGATCCAACCGGACGGCGCGCCTTCGGGCGCGGCGGTCGGGGGATGACAGGCCCTCGGGCATGTTGTTCCGAAGGGTCGGCGGGCCTTCGGGCAAGTCGGTCCAGGGTCGGGGAGCCTTCGGGCAAGCCGATCCACCGGGTCGGTAGGCCTTCGGGCCAACCGGCACGGGGGTCCCAGTGCCTTCGGGCACGATGATCCAGCCGGGACAGACCGTCTTCGGGCGGCCGGTTCTGGAGATCGGGCGGCTCTAGGGCAGTCCGGTCAGGGAGGCGTCAGGGTGTTCTTCGGGACACGATGCAAGGACTTCCGCGTCTGCGCACCTGATGCCTCCCTTTTGTTTTGCCTGGGGGACAGGTTGCGGACAGCGCCGGGCAACAGACCGTCCGGCGTTCCGAACCGAAATCGGCAGCAAGTCTCCGCGTCCGGAGGATTTGCTCAACCCCTGCCACTTATAGATTTGATGCTCCGTATCCGTAGCCTGCAGAGGGGCCGCGCATGCCGTTGCCCTGAAATCGCAATCGGCGACGATCCCCGAATTTAGTCACAACCTATCCACAGGATTCTCTCGCGGGCCGGCCGATTTTTGTTGCGGGCGCTGCCGCTGCGCCGAAATCTTCCGGCTGCGCAAGGACGCGTCCCTGGGCGTGGAGTTGCGCGAGGATCAGCCGGTTTTCGGACTGGCAGATCTGCCGGGACGGAACGCTTCAGCGCGAGCCCAACCGGTTTCCGGTGAGCCCCCTGGCGAACCGGAGAGGGAGGCGTCGGGGTGCTCTCACGAGCACGATGCTGGAACTTCCGCGTCTAAGCACCTGACGCTTCCCTCTTTTCCGATCAAATCGCGTGTACAAACAGCGAGGGGCCCGGCACATCCACCAATATGCCGGGCCCCCTTGGTAGGCGTCAGATGATGCAGTTCCGCGTCTAGCACCTGTGCGCGAAGAGGTACTATTGGCTCCGAATGCTGTCAACCGCATATTGTTAGGCGCGAGGCAGGTCGAACAAATTATAGTAGAAAGGCGCAAGTCATAGTGGCGTCTTGCCGCGGGATGGGTCACCGTTGGATCCTGATTTCCGAGTCTTCCGAGATGATCTCGCGCACCCGCTCGTTCCAGTCGCCGAGGCCGGGGCCGAGATGGGTGATCCGGCCGGGCGTGCCGGAAAGGCGGGGCAGCACGTCGGGCACGGCGATCTCGCCCAGAGCCGGGTCCTCGATCCGGGCGATGGTGCCGCGGGCGGCGAAGTGCGGGTCGGCGAAGATGTCGGCGATGGTGTTGATTGGGCCGCAGGGCACGTCGCCCTCGGTGCAGAGGCGGACGACGTCAGCCATCGGGTGCTGGCGGGTGAACGCCTCGACGACGCCGTCGATCATCGCGCGGTCGGCGAGACGGTCGGCGGTCTTCGGGTGGCTGGCGGCGAGGTCGTGGCGGCCGAGGACGCGGGTCGCCATGCGCTCCCAGATCTTGTCCGAGGTGCAGGCGATGGCCACCCACTTGCCGTCGGCACAGGGGAAATGGCCGTGGGGGCAGACCTGGCGGGTCATCACCCCCTCGCGGCCCCGCACGATGCCGGTACGCGCATAGGCGGGCGCGGTGTCGTCTAGGACGCGGAAGATCGACTCGAAGAGCGCGACGTCGATGACCTGCCCCCTGCCCGTCTGCTCGGCGGAGCGCAGCGCCATGAGCACGCCGATGGCGCCGTAGCAGCCGGAGATGTAGTCGGCCAGCGAGGTCGAGCCCGGCGTCACCGGCGGGCCGTCCGGCAGGCCGGCGAGATGGCTGAGGCCGCCGACCGCATGGGCGATGCGGGCGAAGCCTGGCCGGTCGCGATAGGGGCCGGTCTGTCCGTAGCCCGAGATGCGCAGGATGACGAGCGCCGGGTTCAGCTCGAGCAGCACGTCCGGGCCGAGGCCCCATTTCTCCAGCGTACCGGGGCGGAAGTTCTCGGCGAGCACGTCCGAGCGACGGACCAACTCCTTCAGCATGGCCCCGCCTTCCGGGCTGCGCAGGTCGAGCGTGGCCGAGTGCTTGTTGCGCGCCTCGGAGAGCCAGGCGAGCGTGCGGTCGGGGTCCTCGGTGGCGGTGCCGAAGCGGCGCATCGGGTCACCGCCCTCGGGATGCTCGATCTTGATCACCTCGGCGCCGAATTCGCCGAGGATGGCGGCCGAGAGCGGCGCCGCGATGAATGTGGCGAGGTCGAGGACGCGGATGCCTTCCAGGGGGAGCATCTCAGCGCCCTCCCCCGTGCGCCCGCGTCCGGCTCATGCCAGCACGCGGACCGGATTGCCGCCGAGCCAGGCCTCGATGTCCTCGACGATCTGCTCGTAGAAGTTCCGGTAACAACCGTCGGTCACATAGCCGAGATGCGGGGTGAGCAGCGTGCGCGGGCACTTGCGGATCGGGTGGTCGGCGGCCAGCGGCTCGGCGTCGTAGACATCGATGCCGGCACCGGCGATGCGTCCGGCCGTCAGGGCCTCGATCAGGGCTCTGGTGTCGACGATAGGGCCGCGGGAGGTGTTGATCAGGAACGCCGTGGGCTTCATCAGCCCGAGTTCGCGCGCCCCCACGAGATCGCGCGAGCGGTCGCCGAGTTTGTAGTGGATGGTCAGGAAATCGGAGCGGCGGAACAGATCGTCCTTCTCGACCCGCTCGGCCCCCGCCTCGGCGGCGCGCTCGGCTGTCAGGTTGTGGCTCCAGGCGACGACCTTCATGTCGAAGGCCTGGGCGATCTGCGCCATCTTGGCGCCGAGCCGGCCGAGGCCGAGGACGCCGAGGGTTTTGCCGTAG
The DNA here is from genome assembly GCA_963700775.1 of uncultured Pseudomonadota bacterium. GTDB lineage: Bacteria > Pseudomonadota > Alphaproteobacteria > Rhodobacterales > Rhodobacteraceae > Thermohalobaculum. The sequence continues at coordinate 82,594 of CAVOYU010000006.1, read as the reverse complement.
AGATCGGTGCCGAGCGTGGTGATCCACGACCCGCCCCGCATGCGCTGGTCCTCGGTATGGATGTGCCGGGCGAGGCCGATGATCAGGCCCCAGGCGAGCTCGGGCGTCGCCTGGGCCGAATTGCCGGTGCCGACGACCGGGATGCCGCGCGCCTTGCAGGCCTCGAGGTCGATCGCCGCGTTGCGCATGCCGGCGGTGACCACCAGCTTCAGGTTCGGCAGGCGCCCGATCAGGTCGGCCTTGAAGGGGCTGCGCTCGCGCATCACGCAGACGATGTCGTAGGGGGCGAGGCGTTTGGCGAAGCCTTCCAGCCCCTCGTAGATGTCGTGGAAAAAGGTGACCTCGTGGGTCGCCTGGAGCCGGCTCCAGTCTGCCATGTCGCGGGCGACGTTCTGGTAGTCGTCGAGGACGGCGATCTTCATTCTCGGTTTCTCCCTCAGGCGATCTTGTATTTCTTCAGGAAGCCGGGATCGGGCGCGACGCCCAGCCCAGGCCCGCGCGGCAGGCCGACCGCGCCGCCGTTCTCGCGCACCTGGCGCTGGATATCCAGCGGCTCGGCCAGCATCTCGTCGCGGAAGCGGTTGGGCGTGGTGTCGAACTCCAGCATCGGCTCCCAGGGGTGCAGCCCGCCCGGCAGGTCGGGCATGGCGGCGAGCAGGTGCATGTTGGCCGCGACCGCGACGGCCGAGCCCCAGACATGGTTGATCACCGGCACGAAATGGGCGTGGCAGAGGGCGAGGACCTTGAGGTACTCGGTGATCCCGCCGAGACCGCAGACCTCGGGCTGGGCGAGGCCGACGGCGCGGGCGGCGAGAAGGTCGCGCCAGCCCCAGCGGGTGAACTCGGCCTCGCCGCCGGCGATGGTGGTTTTCAGCCCCGCCCGCAACTCGGCGTAGCCGGCGCGATCCTCGGGCGCGACGGGCTCCTCGAACCAGTAGGCGCCGAGCTCGTCCAGCGCCCGGCCGACGTAGAACGCATCAGCGGTGGTATAGCAGTGGTTGGCGTCGACGGCGAAGCGGAAGCCCTCGCCCACCCCCTCGCGCACGGCCTCGGCCAGCTTTACGTCCTTCGCGGAGCCGAGGCCCACCTTCATCTTGGTCGCGGCAAAGCCCATCTCGCGGATCGCGGCGGCCTCCTCGCGGAAGGCGCCGGCGAGGTCGGGGATCTTCCGCAGCATCATGCCGTAGCCGTAGACGGGGATGCGGCTCCGCGTCGGCCCGCCGAGGAGGCGGTAGAGCGGTAGCCCGGCCACCTTGCCCGCAATGTCCCAGAGCGCGATGTCGACGCCCGAGAGCGCCTGGATCGGCATGCCCTTCTGCCCGTGGTCGCGCAGCATGTTGTAGCAGTGCTGCCAGATCGCCTCGCGTGCCAGCGGGTCGCGGCAGAGGATCATGGGCTGGATCACCTGCTCGACGATGGCCTTGTTGCCAAGCGCCACGGGCCCCGGGCCGAAGCACTCCCCCCAGCCAGTGACGCCCTGGTCGGTCTCGACCTCCACGAGATGGGCGGAGCGGGCGGCGTAGTACTGCTGGGAGTATCCGAGCTCCTCGCCCAGCGCGTAGCGCAGCACGTGGCTGGTGATGCGGGTGATCTTCATGATGCCGTTGCCGTCGCCCGGCCGTGGAAGTCGAGCAGGAGCGCGTTCACCACCTCGGGCGCCTCGTACATCGCCCAGTGGCCGCAGTCGGGGATGATGTGGGTCTCCAGATCAGGCCGCGTGGCGCGGCACATGGCGAAGCGGTCGGTGATGGGCGGGATCGCGGCGGCGTCGTGTTCGCCGTAGATGACCTTCACCGGGCAGGTCAGCCTGCCGATCAGCGCCGGCGTGTCGCCCGACCAGCTCAGGCGGCGGGAGTCGAAGCGGGTGCGCTCGACGTTGCGGAACTGCATCGTGATCGCCCAGTCGTCGATCTTCGCGCGGTCCCAGATCATCAGTTTGGCGAGGTTGTCGGCGTGCATCTGCCGAACCTCCTCCGGCGTCGGAGCGCGCCCCAGCCGCTCGGCGAGCCGCCGCCGGCTCTCGAGGGTGAAGCTGCGCTTGCCGGCGGGGGAGCCGTAGCCGGCGCCACCGGTCATCGAGAGCGAGCCGGCGCGGCCCTTGAGCGCGACTGCGGTGGCAGCGGCCACGGCGCCGCCGAAGGAGAAGGCGGCGAGGTGGATGCGGGGCGCGCCATCGGCTATTTCGCACACCGCCTCGGCGACCACGGCGAGGTAGTCGTCGGTCGAGATGTCCCACTCAAGCCGGTCGGAATCGCCGTAGCTCGGCAGGTCAAGGGCGATCACCCGGAAGGCGGTGCCCAGCCGGTCGACATTGCGCACCCAGTGCTGCCAGGAGCCCGCGCCGCCATGCATCAGCACCAGCGGCTCGCCCGCGCCGAAGTCGCGCCAGGCGACGCCGGTCGCGGTCGTGACGTAGGGCGTCTCGACGAGGCGCCGATCGAAGCCGGGGGCGAGGTTCATGCGGCGCGGTCAGGGCACATAGACCGTGCCCTCCATGATGCGCCGCGCGGTGCGGCCGAGGGTGGCGCGCTTCACCACGTAGTCGTTGCCGTCGAGCTCGACCACGGACAGGGTCTCGATGACGCCCGCAGGGTGGCCGATGCGGACCTCGTCGCGGGTCCAAGTCTCGCGCCGGGCGGCCTCGTGGACGATGGTGCCGGGGATCTTGGCGGCGATGCCGGTGCAGACGGTCGAGGTGCCGGCATAGGTCTTGTGCATTTGCTGCATGAACATTAGCCGCGAGACGAAGTCGCACTCGCCTGTCTCGACGGTCCGGTCGTTGATCGCGTCGCGGTAGTCCTGCGGCGGCGAGATCATCGCGACGAAGGGGGTGGCCGGGCTCTCGGCAGTGGCGCGGGAGGCGTCCGGGTACATACCCATGACCACGCCCGCCTGCGAGCGAATCGTCTCCAGCGTGGCGCGGAGGGGCGCGTTGGCGTCGATCTCGGCCGCGGTCTCGGTGCCCTTCAGCCCGAGGTCGCGGGCGCGGACGAAGACATGGGCGTTGCCGATGTCGACATAGGAGACCTCGATGGCGCCCAGGCCGGGCACCTCCATCCGGTCCGTCGGGTTGCCGGTCGGCAGGAGCGCGCCGGTGGCCGAGCCCGCCGTGGCGGCGAGGTCAACCAGGATGCGCGCGCCGGTGCCGGGGACGCCGGGGACGGCGTAGTCGCCGGTCTCGAGCGGGCGGCCGTTCTTCACCGGCACCTCGCAGATCAGGATGCGGTCGAGGTTGGTGTTGTAGATGCGCACGGTGGTCACCGGCTCGACCGGCGCCACCATGTTCTCCCAGATCGCGAAGGCGCCGACCCCGGAGGTGAGGTTGCCGCAGAGCGAGTGGTAGTCGACATGCGGCTGGTCGACCTCGACCTGGCCGAAGGTGTAGATGAGCTGCGCCCCCGCCGCCTGCGGCAGGTCGCGCGGCGGGCCGATGACGCAGACCTTGCTGGTCAAGGGGTCGGCCCCGCCCAGCCCGTCAACCTGGCGCTTGTCGGGCGATCCGAAGATGCGCAGGATCGCCCGGTCGCGCGCCGCCGGGTCGGACGGCAGGTCGGCCTCGCGCAGGTAGACGCCCTTGCTGGTGCCGCCGCGCATTATCACGCATCGGATCGGTGTCGGCATCGTTCCTCCCGGGCCGCGCCGCCCTGTTGACAGCCGGGGGCGGCGGATGGCGTAGGTTAGCCACGGGGACGCCGCCGGAGCAAACGGGGGCCGATCTCCCATCTGATTTCTGCCGGGCGCAGCGGGAGGGCGCGAGGCGATGGACCCACACGCGGCACGCGCCGCCCTGCACGGCGCCCTGTTCCGGCCCGCGAGCGTGGCGCTGATCGGGCTTTCCAGCGACGACCGGCGGCCGAGCGGGCGGCCGCTCGGCTACCTGCGCAAGGCCGGGTTCGGGGGCCGGGTCTACGTGATCAACCCGCGCCGCGACGAGGTGCAGGGCGCGCGGGCCTATCCGGGCCTCGAGGCGCTGCCCGAAGTGCCGGAGCACGCCTATATCCTGCTCGGCACCGATCTCGCCGAGCAGGCGGTGGCGGACTGCGCGGCGGCCGGCGTAAAGGTCGCGACCGTGCTGGCGGACGGCTTCGCCGAGACCGGGCTGGAGGGGGTGGCGCGGCAGCGGCGGCTGGTCGAGACGGCGCGGAGCGCGGGGATGCGGCTGCTCGGGCCGAACTCGATGGGGCTCGCTGACCTCCACTCCGGCGCCTGGATCACCGTCAACGCGATCTACAGCGAGCCGGACCAGCTCACTGGCCGGGTGGCGATGCTGTCGCAGAGCGGCTCGATGATCGGCGGGCTGGTGAGCCGGGCGCGGACCATCGGGCTCGGATTCTCGAAGGTGGTGGCGGTCGGCAACGAGGCCGACCTCGGCGTTGGCGAGATCGGGCTCGCTTGCGTCGACGATTCGGATACCGACGTGTTCCTGCTGTTCCTCGAGACGATCCGCGACGCCGCCGGGCTGGCCGGGTTCGCCGCCGCAGCGCAGGCGGCGGGCAAGTCGGTGGTCGCCTTCAAGCTCGGGCGCTCGGCCGTCGGCCAGCAGCTGGCGGTGGCGCATACCGGGGCGCTGCTCTCGGACGACGCGGTGGTCGACGCCTATCTCCGCGATGCGGGGATCGCGCGGGTGCATACGCTGGAGGGGCTGATCGAGGCGGCGACGCTGTTCCGGGGGCAGCGGCCGCTGGGCAAGGCGCGGCCCGTCGTCGGGGTGATGACGACGACCGGCGGCGGCGGCGCTGCCGTCTCGGATCGGCTCGCGCTGGAGGGCGCGCGGATCGAGCCCGCATCGGAGGAGACGCTGAAGGCGATCCGGGCGACGGGGCTGAACGTGGTGCAGGCGCCGATGACCGACCTGACGCTCGCCGGGGCGACGCCGCATTTCGTGCGGCCCGCCCTGGAGGCGATGATGTGCGATCCGGGCTTCGACGTGGTGGTGTCGGTGTCGGGCTCCTCGGCGCGGTCGAGCACCGCCTCGACCATGCGGCCCCTGATCGAGGCGGAGAAATGGGGCAAGCCCTTCGGCGCGTTCCTGACCCCGGAGGCGACCGAGGGGCTGCGGATGCTGGTCGAGGCCGGGGTGCCGGCCTTCCGTACGCCCGAGTCCTGCGCCGACTGCATCGGCGCGCTGCTGCGCTGGCGGGCGCCGCGGGCCGGAATCGCGCCGCGCTCGGGCGAAGCGGCGGCGGGCAAGGCGATGGACGAGCGCGCCTCGCTGACGCTGCTGGCGGAGCTCGGCGTACCGGTGGTGCCGGTGGCCGAGTTCGCGGTGGGCGAGGCCGGGCGGGTCGCCCTGCCCTTCCCCTTCCCGATCGTCGCCAAGGTCCTGTCCGAGGCGGTGCCGCACAAGACCGAGGCCGGGGGCGTGGTCGTCGGCATCGGCGGGCCGGAGGCGCTGGCGGTGGCAGCGCGGCGGATCGCGGAATCGGTCGCGGCGCATCATCCCGGCGTGCCGGTCGAGCGCCTGACCGTGCAGCCGATGGTGTGCGGACTGCAGGAGGTGCTGCTCGGCTACCGCCTCGACCCGCAGGTCGGGCCCGTGGTGACGCTGGCGCCTGGGGGCGTGCTTGTCGGGCTCTACGACGACAAGGCGGTGCGGCTCGCGCCGGTGGACGAGGCGGAGGCGGCGGAGATGATCGCCGAGGTGGTCGGCCTCGCCCCCATCCGCGGCCATCGCGGCTTGCCGAAGGGCGACCTCGGGGCGCTGGCCCGCGCGGTGGCGGCGTTCTCGCGGCTTTCGGAGGATCCGCAAGTGCTGGAAGCCGACGCGAACCCGGTTATGGTAATGGTGGACGGCGTCGTCGCGGTGGACGCGCTGGTGGTGACGGGAGGATGAGATGAACGCTGTGCCGGCGCTGAAATCCAAGGTCAGCCCCGAGGAATGGGCGATGCGGGTGGATCTCGCCGCCAGCTACCGACTGGTCGACATGTTCGGCTGGTCCGACCTCCTCGGCACGCATATCTCGGCACGTGTTCCGGGAGAGGAAAACGCCTTCCTGATAAATCCTTACGGCCTTCTCTTCGAGGAAATCACCGCCTCGTCCCTCGTCAAGATCGACGAGGAGGGCAAGACCCTGAGCCCGACCGAATACCGCATCAACCCGGCGGGCTTCGTGATCCACGGCGCGATCCACATGGCACGGCCTGATGTCGCCTGCGCGCTGCACACCCACACGCCCGCCGGGACCAGCGTCGCGACGCAGAAGGACGGGCTGCTGCCGCTGACCCAGCACGCGCTGGCCGTAATCGCGCAAACCGGCTATCACGGCTACGAGGGGATCGCGACGGACCTGAGCGAGCGCGAGCGGCTGGTGCGCGACCTTGGCGACAACAACGTCCTCGTCCTGCGCAACCATGGCCTGCTGACCGTGGGCCGCACCGTGGCCGAGGCCTTCGTCTGGATGTACCGGGCCGAGCGCGCCTGCCGGATGCAGCTCGCCATCCAGCAGGCCGGTGCCGAGGTGATCGGGATCCCCGAGGAAGTCCAGCAGGTCACCGTCGCGCGCAACCGACTGGCCAACAGCCCGCAGGGGCATCGCCCGATCGGGGTGCTGGAGTGGCCGGCGCTGCTGCGGAAGCTCGACCGCGCAGACACTTCCTACCGCAACTGAGGCACGCATGACCGACCTGATGCAGGGGTTCCCTCCCGCGCCCGATGGGCGCGTGACGCTGGCCAACTGGCGCAAACCCCCGTTTAACCGCTGGGCTTTCCACCATGTGCGCGAACTGGTGCCCTCGGCTGACATTCCGAACGATCCGGGAGCGGTGTGGGCGCTGGAAGACGTTCCGACCGATCTCTCGGGCGTTAGGGTATCGAGCGGAGAAAATTATATCCCATTCAATGCGTTTCTCGAGAAAACTCAGACGGACTCGCTGGTCGTGCTGCACCGGGGCAAGCTTGTCTTCGAGGACTATGCCAATGGCATGACGGCGGCGACGCCACATATCCTGATGTCGGTGTCGAAGTCGGTGCTGGGGTTGCTCGCGGGGATCGCGACGGCGGATGGCCGACTCGACCCGGAGGCGCCGGTGGCCGACTACGTACCGGAGGTGAAGGGCACCGCCTATGAAGGGGCGACGGTCCGGAACTTGCTTGATATGCGCGCCGGGGTGATGTTCGACGAGGATTACCTCGCCACCTCCGGCCCGATCATCGAGTACCGCAAGTCGACCAACTGGGAACCGCTGGCGCCCGGCCAGCATCAGATGGATTTGCGAAGTTTTTACGCGACCTTGACCGAGCGGGACGGCTCACATGGCCGGCCTTGGCATTATGTCTCTCCCAACACCGATCTGCTGGGCTGGGTCATCGAGCGGGCTGCGGGGAGGCGCTACGCCGATTACGTGAGCGAGCAGCTCTGGCGGCCGATGGGGGCAGAGCACAGCGCCTATATCACCGTCGACCGGTTGGGTGCGCCGCGCTGCGCTGGCGGATTCTGCGCCACAGCCCGCGACCTCGCCCGCCTGGGCCGTGTTGTGGCCGAAGGTGGCGCCGGGATCGTGCCGGAGAACTGGATCGGGGACATCCTGACGGGCGGCGACCGGGCGGCATGGGGCGCCAGCGATGGATGGGAAAATTATGAGCGCCTGCCGATCCGCTACCGCTCGCAATGGTATGTGCTTGAGCATGGTTCGCCAATGGTCTTTGCGATCGGCGTTTATGGGCAAAGCCTGTGGGTCGATCGTGACAGCGGCTTTGTGATGGCAAAGTTCTCGAGCCAGGCGCTGCCGGTCGACAAGGAGCGCAAAATGCTGACTCTTCGCGCTGCCGTGGCCGTGAGGGATTTCCTCGCCGGGTAGCGGCGCCTGCGCCTATCGCCCCGGATACCACGCCGGTTTGCGTTTCTCGAGGAAGCTCGCAAGCCCCTCTTCCGCCTCCTCGCTCCGGCGCTTCATGGCGTGGGGATGGGCCATCGCGGCCCGCTCGTCCGGTTCGTATAGGAGGCGGGCGTATTTCAGTGCCGCAGCCTTGCTCTCGGCCAGTGCGCGGGGCGGGCAGTGGAGGAGCGAGTCGAGGATGGGAGCCGCCGCGGCATCCAGTTCACCTGCCGGGCAGACTTCGTCGACGAGGCCGATCTCGAAGGCGCGGCGGGCGTTGAAGCGCTCGCAGGTCAGGGAGTAGCGCCGCAGCCGCCCCGGGCCGATCCGAGAGAGAAGCTGAGGCACGATCGGAGTCGCGATCAAGCCCCAGCGTGCCTCCGAGATCGAGAAAATCGCGGTCTCGTCCGCCAGCACTACATCACATGCGGCGACAATGCCGGTGCCTCCGCCGAAGCAGCCGCCATGGACGAGCGCCATCACCGGTTTTGGAAAATTCATCAAGCCATAGACGGCCTCGGTGGTCCGTTGCGAGACGGCAATATTCTCAGCCTCGGGTGCGGCGCGAACCTCCTTGATCCAGGCGAGATCAGCCCCAGCCTGGAAGTGCCGCCCCTCGCCACGCAGCACCACGACGCGCACCGCGGTGTCCGTCGCGAGGGCTGCTGCGCCAGCGGTCAGCTCGGCGATCATTTGGCCGTTATAGGCGTTGTTCCGCTCCGGTCGCGCCAACCAGACGGTCGCAATTCCCCTAGGATCGATTTCGAGGCGAACTGTGGCTCCCGACATGCTCACTCCATCATCATTGTGATCGGCCGTGAACCTAGACGGTCAGCCAGCCATAATCCACTTGCCATAGCCGCGCAGGCCAACCGCACCTCCGTTGCTGGAGGCCCGACATGGCACTGCCACTCGAGAGTGGCCAGGGGCTCGACCTGACCCGCTCCCTAGGGGGCGTTCTGCACCATGGTCCTCGGCGACGTGAGCGCTGACGTGACTAAGGCCGAGCCTGCGATGACGGGCGACATGATACGCGGATGGTGACCCTTCAATGGCGGCATCGGGGCCTCCCATCGCAACGTCAATAGCAACAAGCGGAGCCTATCGGTCGACCCGCAGACCCGGGACGCTGGCCCTCCGGCGCCGACCGGCGCAAAGCGAGAACGGCGCGTCATGACATGGGCGCCATTGCCTGTTTCGCCGCACGGCACGGGGCCGGCTTGTGTCATCTGGCTCCCTAGACCCCCAATATCGACACTACCTGCACGTATTTGCGTGGACGCGGCCATCGCGTCATAGACCGTACCAGACGCCAATGTTCTCGCCGCGCGCGGATCGGCTGCCTTCACCTGGAAACTACCTATGGCGTCCTGCGTCACTTTGTCGAACGCTACGACCCGGACGCCAATCCGCCTGTCCGTGCGAACCGATTGCGCTCCAAGGGAATCACCTTCGTTCGGCCTCGCGCGGCGGACTTTGTCGATTCCAACTATTTTTCGCCTGTTGAGATTCGCGACAGATACCCGTCGCACAATGCAGGAGGATTTCAGGAATCTGGCATACCAGAGCGCAAATACCCTTGCGCTGCCACGAAAACTGTTGGAAGTTTTCACGAGTGCCCGCCCGGCCAGCGCCGGTCGATCTGCAGCGATGAGAACTGAGCGGACGCGGGTGTGGGAGGTTAAGCACGACAGGGGCGAACGGCAAAGTTGTGCCGTCCGGGAAGCGGTGACGAGACTACTCGAGATCAAAGACCTCAAGACGCAGTTCTTCACGTCAGCCGGCGTCGTGCAGGCGGTCGACGGAATCTCCTATGATGTCGCGCCAGGCGAAACCGTCGCAGTGGTCGGCGAATCCGGCTGCGGCAAGTCGGTCGGCGCAATGTCGATCCTGCGTCTGATACCGAATCCTCCGGGCAAAATTGTTGGCGGCCAGATCATCTTCGACGGGAACGATCTTCTTAGCCTCAGTGAAGACGAGATGCGCGACGTGCGCGGCAACGACATCGGCATGATCTTCCAGGAGCCGATGACTTCGCTGAACCCAGTCCTGACGATCGAGCGCCAGCTCACCGAGACGCTGGAGGAACACCTCGGAATCTAGCCGTGAAGCCGGACGTGGCCCGGGCGGCCGAATTGCTTAGACTTGTCGGCATATCGGAGCCTGAGCGTCGTCTGAAGCAGTACCCGCATCATCTCTCAGCGGCGGCATGCGCCAGCGCGTCATGATCGCCATGGCGCTTGGTCTGCGAGCCAAAGCTGATCATCGCCGACGAGCCGACCACCGCGCTTGACGTGACCATTCAGGCGCAGATCCTGGAGCTGATGAAGAACCTGACCCGGCGAGCTCGGGGTGGCGATGATCATCATCACCCACAACCTGGGCGTCGTCGCGCGCTACGCCGACCGGGTCAACGTTATGTATGCTGGACGGATCATCGAAAGTGGCACGGCCGAAGAAATCTACCACAACCCAAGGCACCCCTATACGCTGGCGCTGCTGCGCTCGGTCCCTCGGATGGACCAGAAGCGCGGCTCCAGGCTGCACCCCGTCGATGGCCAGCCACCTGACCTGACGAAACTCGACGACGGCTGCTCGTTCCGGCCGCGCTGCGCTTTTGCCGCCGAACAATGCGCTCGTGCCAAACCGCCGTTGGCGGAGGTAGCTCCCGGCCACCAGTCTGCTTGCTGGGAACAGGCGCGTGTTGGTTTTTCGGAGGCGGTGGCATGAACGACAGCACGGCGGACGCCGCGACCGAGGCGACCGAAATTCCGAGCGGAAAGTCTCGGATGAGCACCCTGATCGAGGTCAAGAACCTGAAGATGTACTTCCCGGTGACCGACGGCGCGCTGATCTCTCGCGCGTGGTCGCTCATGTGAAGGCCGTCGACGACATCAGCTTTGACATCACAAGGGCGAGACCCTTGGACTGGTCGGCGAGTCCGGTTGCGGCAAGACCACCACCGGCCGCTGCATTCTTCAGCTCGAGAAGGCCAACGGCGGCGAGATCTGCTACGATGGCAAGGACCTGAACAAGCTGTCAAAGGCCGAGATGCGGCCGATGCGCGCAGCGCATCCAGGTGATCTTCCAGGATCCCTACTCGCTCGCTAAATCCGCGCATGAAGATTGGCGATATCATTGCCGAGCCGATGATGGTCCACAAGACTGATCGAGGACCCCAAAAAGCGTGATGCCCGAGTGCGAGAGTTGCTGGGTCTCTGCGGCCTGAATCCGAAATTCGCCGACCGGTATCCGCACGAGATGTCCGGCGGGCAGCGGCAGCGCGTCGGCATCGCGCGCGCCTTAGCGGTCGAGCCCGAGTTCATCATTTGCGACGAGGCGGTCTCGGCGCTGGACGTGTCGATCCAGGCCCAGGTGATCAACCTGCTCGATGATCTGCGCGACCAGTTCGATCTGACCTATTTGTTCATCAGTCACGACCTGAGTGTCGTTCATCACCTTTGCCACCGGGTGGCGGTGATGTATCTTGGCCATATCGTCGAATTGGCGGAGACTGAGGAACTATTCAACAATCCGCTGCACCCCTACACACAGGCGTTGCTGGAGGCGGTTCCGATCCCCGACCCGACGGTCGAGAAAGCGCGGGCGCACAAGATCATCCATGGCGAAATACCGAGCCCGATGAATCCGCCCTCGGGCTGTGTCTTCCACCCTCGCTGCGTCAAGGCAATCGACGGGTGCAAGAAGAACGTGCCGGAATTCCGTGAGATCAAACCGGGCCACTGGGTGGCATGTACAGAGGTATAGTCGAGTAGAGCAACCCCTCGGGAAAGGGGGGGAAAACGTAAGAGCGCACGCAAGCGCGCCGGCAAGTCAATGGTGAGCGAAACAGGGAGGAACTGATGCGAACCAAACTCTGGAAACTGGCTCTCGGCGCGGTGGCTGCGGCTGCCTTGTCCGTAAGCGCGAAGGCGGAGGAGCCGAAATACGGCGGCATCCTTAACTTCGTCGTCGCGTCCGAGGCTCCGTCCTTCGACGGCCATATCGAAACCACGTTCGGCACGATCCACCCGATCGCTCCGTTCTACAGCCTGCTGGTGCGGGTCAACCCGGACAACCCGTCCGACCCGACCGACATCCAGTGCGATCTTTGCACTGGTTGGGAAACTTCGGCCGACGGCTTGATCTGGACCTTCAAGATCAAGGAAGGCGTCACCTTCCACGATGGCACGCCGCTGAGCTCGGCGGACGTCAAGGCGACCTACGACAAGATCATTAACCCGCCCGAGGGCATCCGGTCGTCCTACAAGGACTTCTACGTGATGGTGAAGTCGGTCGAGGCGCCGGATGCGACGACGCTCGTCTTCAACCTGGAATACCCGTCGGGCGCGTTCCTGCCGGCGCTCGCGAACCCGTTCAACTTCGTCTACTCGAAGAAGGACCTCGACGAGCACGGCTACGAGTGGCACCAGACCAACGTGAACGGCACCGGGCCCTTCAAGTTCTCCAAGCTTGATCCGGGCGCCTCGGTCGAAGGTGTCAAGAACGAAAACTACCACATGGAGGGCAAGCCCTACCTTGATGGCTTCAAGGCGATCATCGCCACCCAGATGTCTGCCCGCGTGCAGGCCATCGAGGGTGACCGCGCCTCGATCGAGTTCCGCGGCTTCCCACCGAAGCAGCGCGACGAACTGGTTGCCGCCCTGGGCGACAAGATCACCGTGCAGGAAACCGACTGGAACTGCGTGCTGATCGCCACGCCGAACCACCGTCGCGCGCCGATGAACGACGCTCGCGTACGCCGGGCCCTGAGCCTCGCCATCGACCGTTGGGGCGGGTCGCAGTACCTATCGAAGATTGCCATCGTGAAGACGGTCGGCGGCATCGTGTTCCCGAACCACCCGCTGGCCGCAACCGAAGAAGAGCTGGTCGAGATCGCCGGTTACGGCAAGGACCTGGAAGCCAATCGCGCCGAGGCGCGTCGGCTCCTGGCCGAGGCGGGCGTCGATCTGAGTAAAACCTACGTCTTCAACAACCGCGGCGTCGACCAGCCCTACCAGGTCGTCGGCACCTGGCTGGTGGACCAGTGGAAGCAGGTCGGTCTGAACTTCGAGCAGCAGGTCAACCCGTCGCCGGTGTTCTATGACATCCTGCGCAAGACCTACGAGCACGACGTGTCGATCGACTTCAACTGCCAGTCGGTGATCAACCCGATTGCGGACGTGTCGTTCTTCATCCCGGGCGGCGGTTCGAACCACTCGGGGTATGAGAACCCGAAGGCGAATGAGCTCTACGAGCAGCTCAGCAGGGCAGGCACCGTCGACGAGCAGCGCAAGATCATGCGTGAGTATGAGAAGCTGATCCTCGACACGGACGCCAGCCAGGCGATCACGCTGTGGTGGTACAAGATCAACCCGTACCGCTCCTACGTGAAGGGCTGGAAGATCGCGCCAAGCCACTACCTGGCGCAGCAGCTCGACCAGATCTGGCTCGACCAGTAAGCCAATCGAAAATCGGGGCGGCCGGACACCGGCCGCCCCTGCCCGGCCAGGTTCCGCCGCTGGCATACTCTCAGAAAAGCGAGCCCGCAGATGTGGCAATACGTCTTCAAGCGCTTCCTACTCATGATACCCACCGTCATCGGTGCGGCCTTCGTGATCTTCTTCCTGCTGCGCCTGATGCCCGGCGACGTCTGCGAACTGAAGGTCGGTGCCGACGGCGGCGCCTATGACATCAAGGAAGTCCAGATCTGCCAGAAAAACCTGGGGCTGGACCGCCCGATCATGATCCAGTTCGGTGATTTCCTTGTCGGCATCGTGACCTTCGACTTCGGAAAATCCCTGTGGACCGGACGCGAGATCACGCACGAAATCGGGCTGCGCTTCGAGCTGAGCCTGCAGATCGCGATCATGGCCACCGTTGTCTCGATCATCATCGCGATACCCCTGGGCACGCTCTCGGCCGTCTACCAGAATTCCTGGATCGACTACCTGGTCCGGACCGTCTCGATCGCCGGCATTGCCGTCCCCTCGTTTTTCCTGGGAATCCTGATCATCCTTGGACTCTTGACGGTCTCGCAGATGATGACCGGGGTCCGATGGACGCCTCCAATCGATTACGTCCCCCTATGGGAGGACTGGCAATATAACCTGTCGATGACGATCTGGCCGGCGCTGGCGACCGGCTACCGATACTCAGCGGTCTCGACCCGCATGACCCGCTCGTCCCTGCTCGAAGTCCTGCGCGAGGACTACGTGCGGACCGCCCGTGCCAAGGGTCTCGTCGAGAAGCTGATCATCAACCGCCACGCCCTGAAGAACGCGCTGCTGCCGGTGATCACCATCATCGGCATGGAATTCGCCTTCCTGATGGGTGGCCTGGTGGTGACTGAGCAGGTGTTCAACCTGAACGGTCTGGGGCGGCTGCTGGTGCAGTCGGTGACCTTCAATGACTATGCAATGACCCAGGCCATCGTGATGATCATCGTCCTGGTGTTCGTTTTCTGCAACATCGTCGTCGATATCCTCTATGCGTGGCTCGATCCGCGCATCCGCTACAGCTGAGGCAATCGCCATGACCGACACCTCCGTCGACCAACTCGAAGAGCTTCGCGATCGCCCCAGCCTCGGGAAACGCATCCAGGTCTTCGCCCGCAAGCAGCCGCTGGGCACCGCCGGGGCCGTCGTGGTGATCCTTTATATCCTGATCGCCATCCTTGCACCCTGGATTGTGCCCTACGATCCAATCACGAATTCCTACGAGCACCAGTTCACGCCGCCGGGCTGGCCCTTCATCTTCGGCACCGACGAATGGGGCCGCGACATCCTCTCGCGGGTGATGGCCGGGTCGCGGACGGCGCTGTTCGTCGGCTTCACCTGCGCCATCGTCGGCGCCACCACCGGGCTGGTCCTGGGTGTCGGCAGCGCCTATTTCGGCGGCAAGATCGACCTGATCTTCCAGCGCATCATCGACATTTTCATGGCCTTCCCACTGATCGTCATGGCGCTGTCGATCGTTTCGATCACGCGCGCGGCCAAGGTCTCGACCGACGCATCGATCTATTTCGTGATCATCGCCATCACGATCCCCTTCATCCCGCGCTGCGCCCGCGTGGTGCGCTCCAGCGCGCTGGCGATCCGCGAGATACCCTATGTGGACGCAGCCCGCGCCAACGGCTTCTCGAACTCGCGGATCATCCTGCGCCATATGGTGCCGAACGTAATGGCGCCCTACCTGATCATGATTACCGCCTTCGTCGGCGAGGCGATCCTTCTCGAGGCCTCGCTGTCGTTCCTTGGCCTTGGTGTCCAGGATCCGCTACCGGCCTGGGGCCTGATGCTACGCAACGCCCAGGAGTTCATCCGCTCAGAGCCTTGGATCGCCATCTATCCCGGCATCGCGATCTCACTGGGCGTTTTCGGTTTCAACCTGTTTGGTGACGCGGTGCGCGACGCACTCGATCCGCGGTTGAGATCCCAGTAGGCGTATCATTCCGTCTCAGAGCGGCCGATGGGCTGCGAGACCCGAGTGTAAATGTCCGGCAACGATCAGTCTGATACAAGGGAACGAGCTGGCGATCGAGTTCATCACTGGCATTGGCTACCGTCGTTGACAAGGACTACGATGGTCCCAGCTCAACGAGCGCCCGCTACGGGTAGGATCTATTGCGCATCGATCGAGGCGCGCAGACAGACCGCATTGGCCCGCCCCGCGATCCAGCTCCGTTTCATCGGTTGCCGGCCTTTCAGGTCTCCGCTCCACCATTTACCTGGATGAGCTGACCATTGATGAAGCCGCCTTGCTTCGACGCGAGGAGCGACACCATCGCCGCGACCTCATCCGGCTCTCCGAGGCGGCCGAGCGGGATTCGGCCGACCTGCTTCTGGATGTGGTCAGTCATCCCCTTGTCGTCATGGTCAGACCGGATCGGTCCTGGTGAGACGCAGTTGACCGTAATGCCCTTCGGCCCGAATTCCTTCGCCAGCGCTTTCGCCAGGCCCCACGCACCATGCTTCGAGACCGAGACATGGGCGCGGCCATTGTAGCCGTGTATTGCGTTCATGCCGGCGAAGGTGACGATCCGGCCCCATCCCTCCCTAATCATGCCGGGCAGGCACAGCCGCGCAAGCCAGAAGGCGCCCATCAGATTGACGTCGACCACGCGGCGGAACTCGGCCTCTTCCATCTCGAGGAACGGCGAAGCCGGCCGTATCGCGGCATTGTGGACCAGTACATCGATTCGCCCGAATCGGGAGATGCCAGTTCCGGCGACATCCGCGCAGCCGGACTCGGTGCCGACATCGCCCATGGCGACTTCCGCCTCGACCCCATGCGCTCTCGCGAGTTCGGCCGTCTTCTCGCAAGCCGCCCGTTTAGTTCTACCATTGACAACGACGTTGAACCCATCGGCGGCGAGATGACGGGCGATGGCGCGGCCGATGTTCTGTCCGGCCCCGGTGATCAGCGCCGTGCGGCGCGCCGATGCCATACGCCTTACTCCGCCGCCTGGTCGGTGAAGTTAAAGCGTGTGCGCAGGGCATCCCATTCGTCGGCTCCGGCCCGGGCGAAAAGGTCACGCACATTGAGGCCACTCTTCTGGTCCGGAAGATGCCCGCTGGCGATACCGGCAAGCGCGCGCTCCATTGCCATCACCGCCTCGCGCCAAAGGACGTCCGGCAGAATGGCAAGGCGGAATCCCATTTCGCTCGCCGTCGCGAGGTCGATGTCCGGGGTCTTGCCACCATAGACCAAGTTGAAGAGGCAAGGCCCATTCACCAGCTTCGGTACGGTGCGGAGTTCGTCCAGCGTCTGCGGCGCCTCGACGAAGGCTATGTCGGCACCGGCCTCCAGCGCTGCATTGGCACGCGAGATCGCCTCGTCAAAGCCGATGGGTGCGCGGGCGTCGGTTCGGGCGATGATTTTGAAGTCCGGATCCTGTCGCGCCGCGGCAGCGGCACGGATCTTTGCCAACCACTCCATTGCGGGTACGATCACCTTGTCGTCGAGATGACCGCATTTTTTCGGGAAGCCCTGATCCTCGATATGGATCGCCACCACCCCGGCGCGCTCATACTCGCGGACCGCGCGCGTGACGTTGAGCTCGTTGCCAAAGCCTGTGTCGGCGTCGGCAATCACCGCAAGGTCGGCGGCGGCAGCGATGCGGGCGGCGTTGGCGACCATCTCGGTCATGGTCATCAGGCCGTAGTCTGGCAGCCCGTGGCTGACGGCGGTGCCGGCCCCGGTCATGTAGGCGGCGCGGAAGCCGGCGCGGACGACGAGCTGGGCCATCAGCCCATCATAGACGCCGGGCGCGACGATCATCTCGCCGCTGTCGAGCGCGCGGGCGAACCACTGGCGGGGGGTCTCGGTCATCGGGGCATCTCCGGGCAGTTTGTTGGGTCGGCGGAAGCGGCCCCAACTTGCAGCGCCGGGACAGGCGAGGCAAGCGCGGGGGCTGCCGCAGAGCGGAATGGGGCCGCCACATTTCGCGCCGATCCGCGCTCTATGATCGGCCCCGGTGGGTGAAGGGGGCGCGTAGGGTGACGATGACCCGGACTCTTGTGGTGTTGCTGGCAATTGGCGTGGCGGCCATCCTCGTCGTCGCGCCGAACGGGCTCTGGCTGGACGGGTCGAGCGCGGTGGTCCGCAATGCCGGGACCGAGCCGCTGGAGCTGCGGATCGTCTTGCAGACGAAGCCTGGCCACATTCTCGGCGAGGCACAGCTCGGCCCCGGCGAGGCCCGGATGTTCTGGCTGGAAATCGACGGCGAGGCCTCGCTCGAGGTCGAGATCCGCGACGGCGGCGCCTGGCGGCGCTATTGCGGGGAATATGTCGAGCCGTCGATGTACCGGGTCGAGGTGACCGCCCGCTCGCCCGCCGAGGTCGCCTGCCAAACCGAGCTGCCGCTGACCAGCCGGCTGCTGATCCGGGACTATCTGAACTGAGGTTCCTCCCTGCTCAGGCCGCATAGACCCGCGCCCTCAGCCATTCGGCCAGCGCGCCCGTGGCCGGGCCTGGGACCGTGCCCTCCTCCGGCGGCACATGCTCGCGCACGGTCCGGGCCAGGGCGACGAGCGGCCCGGGGGCGGGGCACCCCGTGACCTCGAGGGCCAGCACCGCGATGGCCGCGAGGGCTGACAGCGCCTGCTCCAGCAGCAGCCCGGCCCGCTCCTGCTTCGACCAGGCGAGGAAGACCGGCGAGGCGACGTCGTTCTGGCCGAACCCACCGGATTCGCTGCCGGGGAGAAGGGTCGCCGTGGCGAGCATCCGCGCCTCCTCCTCGTAGCCGGTCGCGGCCATGGCGAGGCAGCCGAAGTAGGGCCGGCCCTGCCCGGCATTGAGGTTCGGAGGCAGGAGCGAGATGTTCGCATCGAGCATCTTGGCGCTCATTCGCTCGGCGATGACGCAGAGATTGGCATAGGCCGCCGTCAGCATGTCGAGCGCCATCGGCGCCTGGGCGTTGTGGTAGCCGCCGGTCGATACCGCCCGGCCGTTCGGGTTCTGCGCATCGGGCGGCAGGATCGCCGGGTTGTCCGACATAGCCGGGAGCGACTCCTCGGCGACCTTGCGGGCCAGGCTGGCCGCGAGGTGGCCCTGGCCGAGGATGCGGGGCGCGATGCGGAAGCTGACCGGGGCCTGGTAGGGTCGCCGCGGGCCGCCATGGCCGCCGGCGATGAGCTCTCGCAGCCGGGCCAGCGCCCAGGCGTCGTGCGGGTTGTTCCAGCAGCGGTCGAGCTCGGCGTCGAAATGGCCGAGCGGCGCGTCGAAGGCCTCGCAGGCGAGGGCAATGATCTCGGCCGCGACCTCGAGCCGGGGCATGGCGGCGAGCGCGCCGTCGACCACCAGCGCGGTCGCCGAGGGCGAGCCGTTGATCAGGGAGAGCGAGTCTTTCTCCTCGAGCGTCATCGACTGCATCAGCGGCAGGAACAGGGGCGCGAGCGACAGGATCTCGCCGGCGCCACCCTGCCCGCGCGCCGGAACCGGCGGTAGCTTGCGGCCGTCCAGCATCGCCGCGACGCCGTTGGCGATGGCGGGGCTGGCGGCGGCGTCACCCTCGACGAAGTTGGCGAGCCGGGCGAAGACGATGCCGCGGGCGACGCGCTCGGGGACGGGATCGCCCCATGAGGCGGCGGGAGCGATGGAGGGGCGGGCGGCATGGGCCTTGCGCTCCTCCGGCTTCAGCCGGTTCTTGGCGTGCTGGCCGTAGCCGGAGGTGACGCCGTAGATGGTAATCTCCGGGTCCTCGATCAGGCGCAGGAAGCGGGCGCGGGCCTCGACCATGGCCTTCTGCGAGGTCGTGCCCAGCACCACCGCCTCGCCGCCCCAGGCGACGCGGCGGGCAGCTTCGAGCGTCAGGTCGGCGCGGGCGTTCAGCGTGACGGTCATCGGGCGCTCCGGCTGGGGGGTGGCGCGGCTCAGTACGACCGGGGCATCCCCAGCACATGCTGGCCGATATAGGCGAGGATCATGTTGGTCGAGATCGGCGCGGTCTGGTAGAGGCGGCACTCGCGCCACTTGCGCTCGATGCCGTATTCGCGGGCGAAGGCGAAGCCACCAAAGGTCTGCATCGCCGCTTCCGCCGCGTGCCAGGCGGCCTCGGAGGCGAGCATCTTGCCCATGTTGGCCTCGGCGCCGCAATCCTGCCCGGCATCGAACAGGGCGGCGGCCTTGCGGACGAGCAGCGTGGCGGCCTCGAGCTCGGCATGCGCGCGGGCGATCGGGAACTGGATGCCCTGGTTCCGGCCGATCGGGTGGCCGAAGACCACCCGCTCCTTCGCGTAGCCGGCGGCGCGGCCGATGAAGTAGCGGCCATCGCCGAGCGATTCATGGGCGATCAGGATTCGCTCGGCATTCATGCCGTCGAGGATGTAGCGGAAGCCCTTTCCCTCTTCGCCGACAAGGCATTCTGGCGGGAGCTTCAGGTTATCTATGAACACCTCGGTGGTGTTGTGGTTGATCGCGGCGTCGAGCTTGCGGATCTCGACGCCTTTGCCGACCGCCTCGCGCAGGTCGACGAGGAAGACGGAGATGCCGTCGGCCCGCCGCTTGACCTCGGCGGCGGGCGTGGTGCGGGCGAGGAGCAGCATCAGGTCGGACTGGAGGGCGCGCGAGGTCCAGACCTTCTGGCCGTTCACCACGTACTGGTTGCCCTCGCGCACCGCACGGGTCTTGAGCTGGGTGGTGTCCGAGCCGGTAGTGGGCTCGGTCACCCCGAAGGCCTGGAGGCGGAGCCTGCCGGAGGCTATCTCGGGCAGGTAGCGGCGCTTCTGCTCCTCCGAGCCGTGCCGCAGCACGGTGCCCATGGTGTACATCTGCGCGTGGCAGGCGGCGGCGTTGCAGCCGGCCGCGTGGATCGTCTCGAGGATCGCGCCCCCGGCGGCGATGGGGAGGCCGGAGCCGCCGTATTCCTCGGGGATCAGCGCACCCAGATAGCCGGCCTCGGTGAGCGAGTCGACGAAGTCGTGCGGGTACTCGGACGCGGCGTCGAGGCGGATCCAGTACTCGTTAGGGAAGCGGGCGCAGACCTGAACGACCCCCTCGCGGATGTCGGTCCAGGGGTCGGTGAGGGGGAGGGAGAGGTCTGTCATGGGCTTTGCTCGGTCAGGCCTGTTCGTGCGTCGGGGAGGGGCGCCGTTGGTCGCCGTCAGGCGTCCCTCTCCCCCACAAGGGGGAGGGAGGCGCACCGTTCGGGCTCCCGGCCGGGGGCGCACGTGCCTATTCCGCCGCGATCGTCGAGGGCGGGACGAATCCCTTCGGGAGGCCCGCCTTCAGCACCATGCCGAACTTGCGCTGGTCGGGAAGGGCGGCCTCGACAATGGCGCGGGCAGCCTTCAGCGCTTCCAGATCGACGCCGGTGCGGAGTCCTTCGGATTCGAGCAGGAACACGAGATCCTCCAGCGCGATGTTGCCGCTGGCGCCGGGCGCGAAGGGGCAGCCGCCGAGGCCGGCGAGCGAGGCGTCGAAGCGGGTGCAGCCGGCCTCGAGCGCGGCATAGGCATTGGCGATGCCGAGGCCGCGGGTGTCGTGGAAGTGCGACCAGAGGGGGACGTCGCCGCAGAGCCTGGCGGCCTGCGAGAACAGCGACTTCACCTGGGAGGGGTGGGCGTAGCCGACCGTGTCAGGCAGCGCCACCTCGTCGACCCCGGCCTCCAGCACCTGCGCAAGGATGCGGAGCGACTCGGCCTCCGGCACCTCACCCTCCAGCGTGCAGCCGAGCGAGGTCGCCAGCCCGACGCCGATCAGCGTGCCGGGCGCGCGCTGGTCGCGCATGGCGAGGATATCCCTCAGCCCCTGCAGCGACTCGGCACGGGTGCGGCGGACGTTCTTCTGATTGTGGGTCTCGGACACCGACATGACGTAGTTGATCTTGCGGATGCCGGTGTTGAATCCGATCTCGGCGCCCTTGAGGTTCGGGGTCAGCGCCGAGGGCGTGTAGCCCCCGATCTTCGCGGCCTCGGTTGCCACCTGCACCCCGTCGGAGAATTGCGGGATGATGTGGGCGGGGACGAAGGAGCAGACCTCGATCTCCTGCACGCCGGCGGCGATGTCGGCGCGGATCCAGGCGAGTTTGGTCTCGGTCGGGACCACGGTCTTGACGAGCTGGAGCCCGTCGCGGGGGCCGACATCGCGAACGGTGACGTCTCGGGTCATTCTCGGTCCTTTCCTGTGGGAGGCTGACCCCCTCCCGGCCTCCCCACGATGGGGGAGGAGAAGCTAGCTGAGATGCAGGCGCACCGCGGCGTCGTGGCAGGCCCGCCTGCGGGCTTCGTAGAGCTGAGCGCCCCTGGCGCGCATATCGGCGGTGAGCTCCGGCGGTGCCGAGCGCGGGTGGCCGGCATGGGTCGGCGGCTCGGGCTCGTATTCCATGCCGAGCTGGATGCGCTCGGCAAGCGCGCGGCCGTGCAGAAGCTCGGCCAGCGCCAGCGCACCGTCGATGCCGGATGTGACGCCGGCAGCCGTCACCCGGTCGCGGTCGATCACCACCCGGCAGTCCACCGGCTCGGCGCCGAGGAGCGCGAGGAGGTCGTGGCAGCTCCAGTGGGTCGTGGCCCTGTAGCCGCGCAGGAGCCCAGCCGCGCCCATGACCAGCGCGCCCGTGCAGACGCTCATCATGATCTTCGCCCCCGCGGCCTGGGCGCGCAGGAAGCCGAGCCACTCGGCATCGGCCATCAACTCCTGCTGGCCGGGGCCGCCGGGCATGACGAAGACGTCGTATTGCGGGGCACCGGCCAGCGCCACGTCCGGAACGATGGTCAGGCCGCGGTCGGTGCGGACCGGGGCGGTGCCCCGCGCGACCACGTCGACCTGCGCGTCCGGCAGGCGGACCAGAACCTCCTGCGGCCCGGTCATGTCTAGCTGGCAGAGGCCGGGGAAGAGGGCGAGGCCGATCCGCATCTCAGCGGCCCTTGAACACGGGCTTGCGCTTCTCGTTGAAGGCGCGGACCCCTTCCAGCCGGTCCTCGGTCGGGACGGTGAGGTTGTAGGCGGCGATCTCGAAGTCGTAGCCGGTGGCGCGGTCGAGCTCGGTCGCCTTGTCGAGCGCCTTCTTGGCCGCGCGCACGCCGATCGGCGCATTCGCTGCGATGACGCGGGCGGTCTCGAGCGCCTCAGCCATCAGGTTCCCGGGCTTGCAGAGGCGGTTGGCGATGCCCCACTCCAACGCCTCGCTCGCCGAGAACGGCAGGCCAGTCAGCACGATCTCCTTGGCGCGGCGCACCCCGCAGGCGCGCGGCAGGTTCTGCGGCCCGGCGGCGCCGGGCATGATGCCGCGGGTCACCTCGGGGAAGGCGAAGCGCGCCGTCTCGTCGGCGTAGATGAAGTCGCAGGCGAGCGCGATCTCCATGCCGCCGCCCATGGCGACGCCGTTCACCGCGGCGATGATCGGGACCGGGCACTGGTGCATGGCGCGGATGAACTGCTCGACGATGGCGTGCTGGCGCCGCCAGATCTCGTCGGACATCCCGTCGCGCTCCTTCAGGTCGGCGCCCGGGCAGAAGCCGCGGTCCCCTGCCCCGGTCAGCACGACGCAGTTGGCGACCGTCGGGACGGACATAGAGTTCGGTGAACAGCTCGCGCAGATCGGTCATCATCTGCGTGTTCATGGCGTTGAGCCGGTCCGGCCGGTTCATGGTGACGACCAGGATGTTCGGGTCGTGCATCTCGATCAGCAGGGTCTCGAATTTCAGGTCCATCTGGCTTGTCCCGGAGCGCCGCATCCGCCTGCGGAGTGCCAGTCTAGCGCGGCCCGGGCAATCGGCAAAAGCGGATAATCACAAGGGGGATGCGCCGCCGCGCGGACCGCGCTAGGCTCGGCCAGGTTTGCGCATTTCAGGGTAGTGCCATGACGCCATTCGACCTCAACGAACTTCCTATTCGCCACTATCAGCACCCGGTCTGGGACAGCGCCCGCTGGCAGGGGTTCGAGCCCCGCGAGGGCGATATCCTGGTCTGCACCCCCTACAAGGCCGGCACCACCTGGATGCAGATGATCTGCGCCCTGCTGATCTTCCAGCGCACCCGGTTCGACCGCCCGCTGGCCGAGATATCGCCCTGGATGGACATCCGCGGTCACGAGGCCGCCGAGGTCCACGCCACCTATGCCGCCCAGGCGCACCGCCGCTTCATCAAGACCCACACCGCGCTGGACGGCCTGCCCTGGTATCCGGGCGCCAGCTACATCTGTGTCCAGCGCGACCCGCGCGACGTCTTCATGTCGATGCTGAACCACCTCAGGAACTGGAACCCGGACGGCGACGCGATCTTCGCCCGCGAGATGCGTGCGGCAGGCGTGGGCAAGCCCGACGTGCCCGACGACCCGAACGGCTTCTTCCGCCAGTGGCTGACCACCGGCAGCTTCGAGTGGGAGGAGGACGGCGCCCCCTACTGGTCGGTCTTCCGCCACGGCCTGACCTACTGGCTGCATCGCGACCGGCCGAACGTCCTGCTGGTCCACTACGCCGACCTGAAGCGCGACCTCGACGCCCAGATGCGCCGGGTCGCCGGGTTCCTGGGGATCGAGGTGCCCGAGGACCGCTGGCCCGACCTCATCGCCGCGGCCCGCTTCGACAACATGAAGAAGAACGCCGACCGCACCGCGCCGGACACCGACCTGAAGATGTGGAAGGACAACGCCCGGTTCTTCAACAAGGGCACCTCCGGCCAGTGGCAGGGCGTGCTGGACGAGGAAAGCCTGGCGCTGCTGGAACAGGTCAAGGCGCGCTACCCGGCGGATTACATCGCGTGGCTGTTCAATGGGTCGGGTTGACGAGCCAATGTCCCGGCCTTGAGCCGGGACCTCGACGGGCGGCCCGCCGCCGCGCGAGGCCCCGGATCAGGTCCGGGGCGCGGCCATTATCACCACCGCGATCCCCTGCCCCTTCCCGCCCCCGGCTCCGGCACGCTAAAGCGGTCGGGACTTGCGTTGAACCGGCCATCGCGTGGTCATTGCCGGGCTTGACCCGGCAATCCAGCCTTGGCCGCAAAGGCGCGTTCTGGATGCCCGCCTCAAGTGCGGGCATGACCTGACTCTGACCGGACCGTAAGCGCTTGAGACCCCGCCCATGACCGACACCTCCCTCCCCCTCTCCGGCATCCGCGTGGTCGAGATCGGCCATTCCGTCGCCGCGCCCTATGCGGCGCTGATCCTGGCCGAGCTCGGCGCCGAGGTGATCAAGGTCGAGCGCCCCGAGGTCGGCGATGACGCCCGCGGCTGGGGCCCGCCCTTCATCGACGACATGTCGGCGGTGTTCCACGCGCTGAACCGGCTGAAGCGCTCGGTGACGCTGGACCTGAAGTCCGCGGAGGGGCTGGCGAAGCTCAAGACGCTGGCGCGCGTCTCGGATGCGGTGATCCAGAACCAGAAGCCGGGGCTGGCCGAGGCGCTGGGCTTCGGGGCGCAGGTGCTGATGGCCGAGAACCCGCGGCTGGTCTATGCCTCGATCCATGCTTTCGGCAAAGAGGGGCCGTTGAAGGACCGGCCGGGCTACGATCCGCTGATGCAGGCGTTCGGAGGGCTGATGAGCGTGACCGGGCATCCCGGGCAGCCGGCGGTTCGGATCGGCCCCTCGATCATCGACATGGGGACCGGCATGTGGGTCGCGATGGCGATCCTGACCGCGCTCCTGCGCCGGGCCGAGACCGGCCGAGGCGGCGTGGTCGACACCTCACTGTTCGAGACGGCGCTCGGCTGGATGGTTTACTTCCTACCGACCTGGACATTCTCGTGCAAAGTGCCGGGTAAGGCGGGCTCGGGCACGATCATGATCGCGCCGTACCAGGCCTTCCCGACCGCCGACGGCGAGCTGATCATCGCAGCCGGCAACGACAACCTTTTCACCAAGCTCTGCGCCGAGCTCGGCCATCCGGAATGGTCGGCCGATTCCCGCTTCCTGACCAACGCGCTGAGGGTTGCGAACAAGCCCGCGCTGGTGGCGCTGATCGCCGGGGTGACGACCAGGGCAACGACCGCGGCGATGGCGGCGCGGCTGGACGCGGCGGGAGTGCCGAACGCGCCGGTCCATGGCATGGATCAGGTGGCGACTCACCCGCAGACGGCGGCACTGGGGATGCTGCGGGGCGACCTCGCCGGAGCGCTCCGGTTCCTCGGCCTGCCCTTCCGCATCGACGATATCCGGCCGGAGCGCGAGGAATTCTGCGCCGGCGCTGGGCGCGGACAACGAGTGGCTGGACGGGCTGATCGCGGGACAGCGTCCCGCTTGATCCGAGGCCACGAAGCCCGCATGGTCGCGTGATCGTGCCGCGGCCGGCTCCGCCGTGGCTGGCCTCCGGAGAATGCATATGCTCCCTGCCCCGCCCCGCGGCTTTTCCGTCTCCGAGTTCGAGGCCCGGCTGGAGCGTGCCCAGCGGCTGATGCGCGAGGCGAGGCTCGGGGCGCTGTTGCTGACCACCGAGCCCGAGGTCCGCTGGTTCTCCGGCTTCCTGACCCAGTTCTGGCAGAGCCCGACACGCCCCTGGTTCCTGGTGGTGCCGGCCGCAGGCAAGCCGGTGGCGGTGATCCCGGCGATCGGCGCGGAGTGCATGGGACGTACCTGGGTCGACGACATCCGGACCTGGTCGTCGCCCGACCCCGCGGACGACGGGGTGAGCCTGCTCGCCGCGACGCTTATCGAGATCGCGCGGGGCGGGCCGGTCGGGACGCCGATGGGGCCGGAGACACATCTCCGGATGCCGCTTGCCGACTTTGCCCGGCTGCGCGCGGCGCTGGGCGGGGCGGAGTTCAGGGACGCGGCCGCGCTCATCCGGGCGCTGCGCTCGGTGAAGTCCGAAGCCGAGATCGACAAGATCCGACACGCCGCCCGCGCCGCCTCGGCGGCTTTCGCGCGGGTGCCGGAGATCCTGCACCCCGGCATGACGCAACCCGCCTGCTTCCGGGCCTTCAAGGTGGCGGCGCTGGAGGCAGGGCTCGACGACGTCGCCTATCTCGTCGGCGGCGCCGGGCCGGGCGGTTATGGCGACATCATCTCGCCGCCCTCCGAGCGGCCGCTGACGCCGGGCGACGTGCTGATCCTGGATGTCGGCGGCGTGTACGACGGCTACTTCTGCGACTTCGACCGCAACTTCGCCGTGGGCGCGCCCTCCCTTGAGGTGCGGCGGGCTCAGGAGACGGTGTGGCAGGCGACCGAGGCCGGGCTGACGACGGCGCGGCCAGGCGCGACCTTCGCCGATCTCTTCCACGCCATGCAGGGGGTGATGGCGGCGGGCGGGGCGGCGGACGCCAATGTCGGGCGGCTCGGCCACGGGCTGGGGATGCAGCTTACCGAGTTCCCCTCGATCACGCCCTGGGATCGGACGTTGCTGGTGCCGGGCATGGTGCTGACGCTGGAGCCCGGCATGGAGTTCGCGCCGGGCAGGATGATGGTGCATGAGGAGAACCTCGTGGTGCGCGAGGGGGGGCCGGAGCTGCTGACGGTCCGCGCACCTCGCGAGTTGCCGGTGATCGGATAGAGCGACTTCCAACCAGACGGAATCGCCGCGCTTGCCACCGTCGTCCCCGCAAAGGCGGGGATATTATGGATCCCGCCCGGAGATTCCCGCCTTCGCGGGAATGACGGGAAGTGAGCGCCGGGCCCGCCTGTTCTGAAACCATGCTAGCACCCCGCTCCGCCCCCGCATCGCCCATGTGATGTTCGGCCGGGCCGCTTCCGCGCCGAGGAGCATTGCGTATGATGCCGCGACATGAGCGACGCGCCCAAGACACCCCCCGCGATGACCCCCGGCCCCGGCGGCCGGGTGATCGTCGCGCGCTATGGCCGCGACCTCGAGGACTTCACCGCCGGCGACGTCTACGAGCACCGGCCGGGGCGGACCATCACCGCCGCCGACAACATCCATTTCAGCCTGCTGACCATGAACCGCCACCCGGCGCATTGTGACGACGCCTATGCGGCGGGGACCGAGTTCGGGCAGGCGCTGGTGAACTCGACACTCACGCTGGCGATCGTGACAGGGCTGACCGTCGACGACGTCAGCGCCCGGGCGATCGCCAATCTCGGCTGGCGCGAGGTGAAGCTGACGGCGCCGGTCTTCGTTGGCGACACGCTCTATGCGCGGACCAAGGTGCTGGAGGTGCGCGAGTTCGAAGACCCGCCCCGGCCAGGGCGTGGTGACGACCTATACCGAGGGCTACAAGCAGGACGGCACCGTGGTGCTGAGCTTCGAGCGCGCGAGCTTGGTGAGGAAGCGCGGCAAGGGCTGAGCGCCGGCACGAGCGGACCACGGAACGTGTTAGGATCGGCCGGCGGCACTGCGCCGGCAAGGCTGGGAGGCCCCCGTGAACAAGCAGACTGACATTGTCAGCCAGCAGAAGGCGGCGGACGCGCCGATCTCCGAGCGGCTGGCCGCCTTCGCCTTAGGGCTCGACCACGACGCCATCCCGGCGGAGGTCCGCACCCGCGCCGCGCACCACATGCTGGACGCCGCCGGGATCGCGCTGGCCTCGACCCGATACGACTTCGCCCACAAAACGCTGGCGGGGCTCCAGGCGCTGGGGGCGGCCGGCGAGGTGCCGGTGCTGGGGATGCCGGCGCGGATGAACCCGCGCGACGCGGCCACCATGAACGGCTACCTGATCCACGGGCTCGACTTCGACGACACGCACATCGCCGGGATCATCCACCCGACGGCGAGCGTGCTGCCCGCGGTGCTGTCGGCCGCCGCCATGACCGGCGCAAGCGGGCGCGAGATGCTGACGGCCTATGTCGTCGGCATTGAGACCGCGACCCGCATCGGCGCCTGCGCGAAATCGGCCTTCCACCAGGTCGGCTTCCACCCGACAGGCATGGTCGGCATCTTCGGCTGCGTGCTGGCGGCGGGGCGGCTGATGGGGTTGAACGTCGCCCAGCTTGCCCATGCGCAGGGGCTGGCGGTGTCGATGGCCGGCGGCGCGATGGAGTTTCTCGAGGACGGCGCCTGGAACAAGCGCTTCCACCCGGGCTGGGCCGCCTCGGCGGCGCTGACGGCGGTGGCGCTGGCGCGAGAGGGCTTCGTCGGCGCGACCAAGCCCTATGACGGGCGCTTCGGGCTCTTCAACATCTATGGCGGCAAGTTCACCGATTGGGTCGATCTCTCCGGCATCTCCGCCGGGCTCGGCTCGGTCTGGGAGCTGATGGCGACCGCGATCAAGCCATTCCCGACCTGCCATTTCACCCATGCCGCCATCGACTCGGCGCTGCGCCTGCGCGCCCGCTGCCCGGCGGAGCGGATCGCGAAGATCGAGATCCGGGTGCCCGAGCAGGTGTTCCCGGTGATCTGCGAACCGGAGGCGAACAAGCTCCGGCCGAAGAACGACTACGACGCCAAGTTCTCGGTACAGTACCTGGTGGCGACCGCGCTGGTGCACGGGCGGCTCGGACTTGCCGAACTGGGGTCGGCCTACCTCACCGATCCCGCGACCCTGGCGCTGGCCGACCGCACCCGATTCGGCCCCTTCGGCGAGGGTCCGTTCCCCAAGGCCTATTCCGGCGCGGTGAAGGTGACGCTGAAGGACGGTACGGCGCATGAGCATTCCGAGCCCGTGAACCGCGGCGCCGCCGACCGGCCGCTTGCGAACGCGGAGATCGTCGCCAAATACCGGGCCAATGCCGCGCTCTGGGCCGGCTCCGAGCGGGTGGCGCGGATGGAAGCCTCGCTGCTGGGGCTCGACGCCGCGTCGGAAGCGGTGGCCGCCTTCACCCCCTTCTGCGGAGCCTGACCCATGGAGGCGGATGCCGAGCGGATGGTGCTCGACACGGTCGAGCGGTTCCTCGAGCGCGACGTCGCGCCTTATGCCCAGAAGTTGGAGGCGGCCGACCGGTACCCGGACGAGATCGTCGCGCGGATGAAGGAGCTCGGCCTGTTCGGCGCGGTGATCCCGGAGGAGTATGGCGGCCTCGGCCTCAGCCCCTCGACCTATGCGAAGATCATCGAGCGGATCGCGCGGGTCTGGATGTCGGTCTCCGGCATCATCAACTCGCACCTGATCATGTCGCACATCGTCGCGAAGGTGGGTACCGAGGAGCAGAGGCGCGCCTTCCTTCCCCGCTTCGCCAGCGGCGAGACCCGCGGCGGGTTGGCGCTGACCGAGCCCGACTGCGGCACCGACCTTCAGGCGGTCCGCACCACCGCGCGGGCCGATGGCAACGACTACGTGGTGAACGGCACCAAGACCTGGATCTCGAACGGGATCCACGGCACCGCCTTCGCGGTGCTGGTCAAGACGGACCCCAAAGCCGAGCCGCGCCACAAGGGGATGAGCCTCTTCATCTGCGAGAAGGGCGAGGGGTTCCGGCCATCGCGGAAGCTCGAGAAGCTCGGCTACAAGAGCATCGACTCGGCCGAGCTGATTTTCGAGGACCACCGGGTGCCGGGCTTCAACCTGATCGGTGGCGAGGGCAACGGCATGGCGGCCGCGATCGCGGGGCTGGAGCTTGGCCGGGTGAACGTCGCCGCCCGCGGCGTGGGCGTCGCGCAGGCGGCACTGGACGAGGCGGTGAAATACAGCCAGCAGCGCAAGACCTTCGGCAAGCCGATCCACCAGCACCAGGCGATCGCGCTGAAACTCGGCGACATGGCGACGAGGGTCGAGGCGGCGCGCCTGCTGACCGAGAAGGCGGCGCAGGCGCTGGACCGGGGCGAGCGCTGCGACTACGAGGCGGGGATGGCGAAGCTCTTCGCGACCGAGGCAGCGCTGGAGAACGCCACCGAGGCAATGCGCATCCATGGCGGCTACGGCTACTCGAAGGAGTTCATCGTCGAGCGGCTTTACCGCGACGCGCCGCTTCTGTG
Source organism: uncultured Pseudomonadota bacterium (assembly GCA_963700775.1). Taxonomy (GTDB): domain Bacteria; phylum Pseudomonadota; class Alphaproteobacteria; order Rhodobacterales; family Rhodobacteraceae; genus Thermohalobaculum. The sequence goes on along the minus strand of CAVOYU010000006.1, from coordinate 52,537 downwards.
CATCGGCGAGGGGACGAACGAGATACAGCGGCTGCTGATCGCGAAGCGGCTGATCGAGAGGAATCCGGTGTGATTGGGGCGGAGGTGCCGCCCCCTCTCCCCATCCCTCCCCCACGAGGGGGGAGGGAGGCGCATCGCTCGCGCTCTCTCGCACGTCGCATCCTCAGCGGAGCGGCGCGCGACCTTGCGGCGGGCGCGGCGGAGCCCCCTCCCCCCTCGTGGGGGAGGGATGGGGAGAGGGGGGCTGCGCGCGCCGGACTCCGGAAGGAAACGCCATGCCCCTGCCCCTGACCGGCGTCACCGTCCTCGCCGTCGAGCAGTACGGCGCGGGCCCCTTCGGCACCATGCTTCTGGCCGACCTCGGCGCCGAGGTGATCAAGATCGAGAACCCGGCCGATGGCGGCGACATGGCGCGGGGCGTCGGGCCACATTTCCTGCCGGACGGGTCAAGCCAGTTCTTCCACTCGTTCAACCGCAACAAGCGGTCGCTGACCCTGAACCTGAAAGCGCCGGAAGGCTGCGAGGTCTTCCACCGCCTCGTGACCGAGGCCGATGCGGTGCTGAACAACCTGCGCGGCGACCTGCCGACGAAGCTCGGGCTCGACTACTCGGCCCTGGGCAAGGTCAACCCGGCGATCGTCTGCGCCCATCTCTCGGCCTATGGGCGCGAGGGGACGCGGGCGTCCTGGCCGGGCTATGACTACCTGATGCAGGCGGAGGCCGGCTATCTCAGCCTCACGGGCGAGCCGGACGGGCCGCCGGCCCGCTTCGGGCTCTCGGTGGTCGACATGATGACCGGGCTGATGGCGGTCTTCGGCCTCGCCTGCGGGGTGATCGGGGCGCGGGCGTCGGGCAAGGGGATGGATGTCGACACCTCGCTGTTCGACACGGCGCTCCACAATCTGGGCTACCTCGCCACCTGGTACCTGAATGCCGGTGTGAACCAGGGGCGCGAGCCGCGATCCTCCCATCCCTCGCTGACCCCCTCGCAGCTCTACCGGACGAAGGATGGCTGGCTCTTCGTCATGTGCAACAAGGAGAAGTTCTGGCCGATCCTCTGCGAGCCGCTGGGGCGGCCGGAATGGGGAACCGACCCGCGCTTCGCCACCTTCGCGGCACGACTGAAGCACCGGGCGGAAGTGACGGAGATGCTGGACGAGGCGCTTTCGGCCCGGACCACCGCGGAATGGCTGGAGCGGCTCCAGGGCGTGGTGCCGGTGGCGCCCGTCAACGACGTGGCCGGGGCGCTCGACGACCCCTTCGTCGCCGGCGAGGGCCGGACCGCGGGCTTCAGCGGGCCGGACGGGGCCGAGATCGTGCGGATGCTCGCCAGCCCGCTGGGCGTCGGCGGGGCCGAGGCGCCCCGCCGGGCCGGGCCGGCGCTGGGGGCGGATACCGGCGAGATCCTGCGGCGCCTCGGTTATGACGCCGACGCCATCGTAGCTCTGAAGGCGAAGGGGGCGGTCTGACCCCTACCCTGCTGCTGCGGCCCATCGCTCTGCATTGGCGCGGATCGCCGCCGTACGCTCAGCAACCGGCGGGTGTGAAGCGAGCCAATCGAGCTCCTGGGTTCGCGTCTCGGGTACCAACTCGAGAAGCTTCTCCAACATCCGCGCCTGCGGATCCGCGCCCAGACCCGAGCGGATCATCAGGGCGGTGGCATAGGCATCGGCCTCGAACTCGTCATTGCGGGTCAGTCGAGTGACTACGAAGAGCGCGACCCAGCGGGCGACAATCCAGCCCAGGATTGGAATGAAGCGGTTCAGGATCGATCCGAGCACGATGTGAAGCGTCTGCGCACCTGTCACGTCGATTATCCGCCGCTTCGTATGCCCGAGCGCCAGATGTCCGAGCTCGTGAGCAACTACCGAGGCGAGTTCTGGGGCAGTGATCCGACCGGTCTGGAAGGCGCGGAAGAGGCCTGTGGTGATGTAGATCTCGCCGGTCGCGGTCGCGAGGCCGTTGATCATCGGCATGTCGAGCAGGCGGACCTCGACCCGGTCCGTCCCGGCGGTACGCGCCAGCCGATTCATCAGCGCTTCGACCTGGTCGTTCATCAACACTCGAGAGCGGCGCCGCAGCGTTCGGCCGGACTGCCATGACGAAAATGCGACCGTGACGACGACGGTGACGATCAGCAAAAGGATCGGGATCAGCCTGGCCATGTCGCGAATATAGGCCAGCCGCGGCCGGGCGTCATCGGCCGCTTCGTGTCAAACCTCGCGAATCAAGCCGCCTTCCAGTTGCACCATCCGGTCCATTCGCCGAGCCAAGTCGTGATTATGAGTGGCGATCAGGGCCGCGAGGCCGGTCTCGCGGACCACCTCGACCAGCATATCGAAAACCCGACCGGCGGTCTCCGGGTCGAGATTGCCGGTGGGTTCGTCCGCCAACAGCACGCGCGGACGATTTGCCAATGCGCGACAGATGGCGACGCGCTGCTGTTCTCCACCAGAAAGTTCGGCCGGGCGATGGGTGCGGCGGTCAGAGAGCCCAACGCGGGCCAGAAGTTCCTCCGCCCGCGAGAGCGCCGCCTCCATTCTGGAGCCTGCCGCCAATAGCGGGATCGCCAGATTCTCCTCGGCTGTGAATTCCGGCAAGAGATGGTGGAACTGGTAGACAAAGCCAAGCATCGCGCGTCTTGCCGCAGTCCGGGCGGTATCGTCGAGGCCCGAGAAATTCCGGCCACCGATCGCGACCGTGCCTGCGGTCGGCGTATCGAGCAGACCGGCGATCTGGAGAAGTGTCGACTTCCCCGCGCCCGAGGGCGCCACCAGCGCCACCACTTCGCCGGACTGGATTTCCAGATTGGCGCCCTTTAGCACTTGAACCTCACGCGGGCCCTGCCGGAATGTCCGCAAAATTCCGCTTAACCTCAGCGCCTCACTCATAGCGGAGCGCCTCTACTGGATCGAGCTTTGCCGCCCGCCGGGCCGGATAGAGTGTCGCAAGAAGAGCGAAGGCCAGCGATACCGAACAAGTCAGTGCCACGTCGCCCCATTGCAGTACTGCCGGCAGCCGGGTCAGATATCGGAGCTCCGGATCCCAGACCGAGGTGCCAGAGACCATCTCGACGACGCCCTGGATCTCCTGGATGTAGACGGTGAAGAGCACCCCGGCGATCACGCCAATCAAGGTACCGGTTACGCCGATTGCCGCGCCGCAGATGAAGAATATGCGCAGGATGGCACCGCGCGTCATGCCGAAGGTGCGCATGATGGCGATGTGCCGGCCCTTCTCCTTCACCAGCATGATCAGCCCTGAGACGATGTTCAGCGCCACGATCACGAAGATCAGCGAGAGGATGATGAACATCACGTTCGCCTCGACCTTCAGCGCCGAGATGAAGCTGCCATTGGCCCGCTGCCAGTTCCAGAAATAGGCATCCGCCGGCAGCATCGGGAACATCTCGGCCCCGATCTGCTCCACGCGATCCGGGTCCTGCACCATGATTTCGATGGCATCGACCGTGCCGTCCTTGCGGAAATAGGCCTGTGCCTCCTCCAGCGGCATGAACACGAAGACCTTGTCATATTCGCTCATGCCGATACGGAAGATGTAGGTGATCTCGTAACTCTTGATCGTCGGCTTGACCCCGAAGGGGGTCGAGAGCCCGCGCGGGCTGACCAGCGTGATGCTGTCCCCGACACCCAGACGCAGCTTGCGCGCCAGCCCCTCGCCAATGGCGACGCCCTGGTCAAAGTCGTCGAGGCTGCCCTCAGCGTTTTCCGGATGGGCGACGCCGGGGAGGCTCATCACGTCTTCCTTGCGGAGCCCGCGGATCAGGGCGCCGGAGTTGCCCGCATCGGCCGAGGCCATCACCTGGCCCTCGATCGCCGGGGCGACCCGGATCACCTCCGGGTTCTGGGCAAGCTTCGCCGCCAACGCGTCGAATTCACCTAGCCCGCCGGGCGACGAGGGCAGCACCAGGATATGCGCCTGGGCACCAAGGATGCGACCCACCAGCTCGACCCGGAAGCCGTTCATCACCGACATCACAACGATCAGCGTGCCGACGCCGAGCACGATGCCGGCCAGTGAGAAGCCGGCGATCACCGAGATCGCCCCCTCGCTGCGCCGGGCACGGAGGTAGCGCCAGGCGATCATCCATTCCAGCCGCGAGAACGGGCCCGGTGCTGCGGCCTCGGCGGTGGGGGCGGCGTCGCTCAACCTGCCCTCACAGCCCCTGATACACGCCAATCATCCGGTCGACGGCGGCGTCTGGCGAGAGCTCGACGGTCTCGCCGGTGCGCCGCGAAGTCAGTTCCACCACGCCGGCATTGAGGCCGCGCGGGCCGATGGTGACGCGCCACGGGATCCCGATCAGCTCCATGGTGGCGAACTTGGCTCCGGCCCGCTCGTCGCGGTCGTCGTAGAGCACGTCGAGGCCCGCACTGACCAGCTCGCGGTAGAGCGCGAGGCAGGCCCCATCCGCCGCCGCATCGCCTTGCTTCAGGTTGACGAGGCCGACATGGAAGGGCGTGACTGCCTCGGGCCAGACAATGCCCTTGTCGTCGTGGCTCGCCTCGATGATCCCGGCCACCAGCCGGCTGACGCCGACGCCGTAGCTTCCGCCGTGGATCGGCACCTTCTCGCCCTCGGGCGTGGCAATCACCGCATTCAGCGGCTCGGAATACTTGGTGCCGAAGTAGAATATGTGGCCGACCTCGATGCCACGCGCGCTCACCCTGCGGCCCTCCGACACCTCGCGCTCGAATAGCGCCTGGTCGTGGGTGTCGTCGGTGCGCGCATAGGCGCCGGTCCACTCGTCGCAGATCCCCTGGATCTGCGCCTTGTCGTCATAGTCGATCGCCCGGTCGCGGAAGCTGAGGTCGAGGAGCTTCTGGTCTAGATAGACCTGCGTCTCGCCGGTCGAGGCGAGGATCAGGAACTCGTGCGCGTAGTCGCCGCCGATCGGACCGCTCTCGGCACGCATCGGCACGGCCTGGAGCCCCATGCGGGCGAAGGTACGTAGATAGGCGACCATCATCTGGTTGTAGCTGTGGATCGCGCTGGCCTTGTCGAGGTCGAAGGAATAGGCGTCCTTCATCAGGAACTCGCGCCCGCGCATGACGCCAAAGCGGGGACGCACCTCGTCGCGGAACTTCCACTGGATGTGATAAAGGTTCTTCGGCACGTCGCGGTAGGACGAGCAGTAGGCCCGGAAGATCTCGGTGATCATCTCCTCGTTGGTCGGCCCGTAGAGCATGTCGCGCTCGTGCCGGTCCTTGATGCGCAGCATCTCGGGTCCATAGGCGTCGTAGCGGCCGGATTCGCGCCAGAGATCTGCCGACTGGATTGTCGGCATCAGCATCGGGATCGCGCCTGCGCGCTGCTGCTCCTGGTGCACGATCTCCTCGATGCGGCGCAGCACCTTGTAGCCGAGCGGCAGCCAGGAATAGATCCCTGCGCTCGCTTGGCGGATCATCCCGGCGCGCAGCATCAGCCGGTGCGAGACAATTTGCGCTTCTGCGGGTGTCTCCTTCAGGACGGGAAGGAAGTATCGGGTCAGGCGCATCACGATCCTCGGTTGCGGCTGGTCTCAGGTTCGCCGGTCGGTGTAGGCGAGGTGTTGCTGAAGAGCAAGCACGCCTAACGCGCGAGCAAAGCCTGACCATGGGGTACGCCAGCAGCCACCACCAGCGCGAAATCTGACGCTATGGCAGCGTTCTCGCGGCGATTGTTCTCACAATGTGGGGTTCGCGCAAAAAGTAACGTGACAGTCTTCGGAAGATGCGCTATGCGATTCCCTACAAGAACAAGGGACATGAGTTCCCGGCCCAAGTCTGGGGGAGGAAGCGACCTGCTCTGCAGGTCGTTTTCATTTGTACAGAGCGGATTACTGGATCAGCCTCACCGACCACATCAGCGTCAGGCTGGCTCGAGCCGCAACGTGGTTTCGAGCCGCAGTTCCTTCCCGAATTGCCGGAGCCGGCGTTCGACTTCCTCACCCGCGTAGTCGGCAGCGTGGCCGGTGAGCACCAGATCAATCACGCCATCGGTCCGCACGAATCTGGAAAGCGGCAGTATCCCAGGTGCAGCTCCAGCGAGAACTGTCCCAAGCCGGAAGGCGTAACCGAGTCTAATCGCCCGCTCGACCGCTTTCGGGTCAATCAGACCCAACATCCCGCTTTGCTCCAGGAGTTTGCGATTGCGTTTATACCGGGTAGAGAGGATTGCGCCAATGAACACACGGCCCGCATGGCCGAGATCCGTGATCGTGGTCCTTGTCACCGTCTCCCACGAGCTGGCGACACGATAGTCCGGATGAGTGCGCCAATTCACGTCCACCAACCTCGCCGCCGCCTCGATGAGTCGGTCTTCGGTGGCATCCTGCGGCGGAAGTGCCTCCTTGACCCATGAGGCCAGCTCGCGCCCAAAGCCCGGTGCACGTGCACGGAGCGACTCCTGGGCGTCGCAGGCCGCAATCAGAGGATCGTCGCGGCGGAGCGGCAACGGCACATGCTCGAGGCATAGTCCCTCGCGCAGCCCAAAGCCCGAGAACATGATCTCTCCCGGCTCCAACACCTCGATCAGCTTTCGGAGGAGGCTGCCGGCCAGCGGAAGGACCGGAGCCCGATTTTCCGAAACCCCTGGTAGCGCCGCCAGTGCATCGGGCTTGCTTTTTGCCACCCAGTCCGAAAGCTCAAGAGCAGACGAGGCTGAAAGACTGTATTCATGAAGGACTTGCAGCGGATAATTCAACCGCATCATGTTCGCTTTCGCGAGCGCGCGCCATGACCCGCCGACAAGGTACATCCTTCCGCCGTTGAGCCCAAACGTCTCTCGCTGCGGGGTGAGATGAATCACAATCTCGGCGTCAACCGCACTGCGCTTTCCCGCTCCGCCAAGACGAAGCGGGCCGAGCGGAGTCGTGACGCCCTGACCTGGCCGGCCACGGTCGACCCGGCAAAGCTCCATCGATGCGCCACCCAGGTCAATCACCACCCCGTCGGCCTCCGGATTGCCGAAGACGACACCGAGCGCACCAAGCCTCGCTTCCTCGGCGCCACTGGTAACCCGGAGGCGGATTCCGGTTTGGCGCTCGGCCTCGGCGCAGAAGTCCAACCCGTCGGTGGCGTCACGCACGGCGGCGGTGGCAACAGCGGCCAACGCCCCCACATGCAGGCCTGGCGCGACGGCGGCGAACCTCCGGAGTGCTGCAATTGCGCGGAGCTTCGCCTTCGGATCGAGAGCGCCGGTCTCAGCCAGACGCGAGCCAAGGCCGCACATGACCCGTTCGTTGAACAGGACTGCCGGACTCCGGCAGTTGCCCTCGAATACGACCATGCGTACCGAATTCGATCCGACATCGATCACTCCGATGCGGTCGGCAGGCCGATCGAGGCCGGGAAAGGATGGAGGCTGGTTGGCAAAAAAGTCGCCCTGCCGGTCGGCAGAAGTGCTGCCGCGGCGCGCATTTGCAGTAAGCGCTGGATCAGACAGCTGCGCGCTCCTGTTCCGTTCCGCCGGACGGCGCATTGCGGGTCAGGCGCGGTGCATCGGCTGCCCCGCTGCGGCCGCGTCCCGAAAGCGAGGGATACTTCATGAAGAACTCATGGCAACTGAAAAGTTGCTCCTCACCCGGAGTGGTTGCTCGAACATAGGCTCCGTCCGGCATCAGCACCCAGCTCTGTGCCTCATCGCGAAGATTGGCGGCCATGACCTGATCGATGATCTGAGCGTGCACCGTGGGATTATCGATCTCTACCAGAAGTCTCCACTCTTCGGTTCAGATTGCGGTCCATCCAGTCAGCTGACGAGATGAAGACCCGTGCCTGATCCGACGGCAGCCCGTGGCCGTTGCCGAAGCAGACGATGCGGCTGTGCTCAAGGAAGCGACCCACGATCGACTTGACGCGGATATTGTCGCTAAGCCCCAGCACGCCGGGCCGGATTCCGCAGATGCCGCGCACAACCATGTCGATCTTCACGCCGGACTGCGAGGCGGCATAGAGGGCATCAATCACTTCGGCTTCGATCAGCGAGTTGAGTTTGACCCAGACATGGGCTGGCCGACCAGCGCGGGCATGTTCGGTCTCGGCAGCAAGACACTCAAGCAGAGTTCTCTTCAGGGTTAGCGGCGCCACCTGAACCTTTTCAAGCCCCTGGGGTTCGGCATATCCGGTCGTGAAATTGAAAATCTTCGCCGCGTCGAGTGCATGCGCTGGCGAGCAGGTGAAGAGCGAGAGGTCAGTATAGATCCTCGCCGTCACCGGATGGTAGTTGCCGGTGCCAAAATGCGAGTAGGTGACAAGCTCACCCCCTTCGCGCCGGACAACCGTCGAGATCTTTGCGTGCGTCTTGAGATCGACGAAGCCGAACACCACCTGCGCCCCTGCCCGTTCGAGCTGTCGCGCGAGGCGGATGTTTGTGGCCTCATCAAATCGGGCCTTCAATTCGACCAGCGCTGTCACAGACTTGCCATCCTCGGCTGCCTCGCAGAGGGCATGGACTATCGGGCTGTCCTTTGTCGTTCGGTAGAGGGTCTGCTTGATGGCAACCACGTTGGGATCGCGGGCGGCCTGCTGCAGAAACTGCACAACGACTTCGAAGCTTTCATAGGGGTGGTGCAGCAGCATGTCCTTCTGGCGGATGGCTGCGAAGATGTCGCCGTCATGGTCGCGCACTCGCTCGGGAAGGCGCGGCGCGTAGGGGTGCCAGCGCAGGTCCGGACGGTCATCGACGATCAGCTCGGCAACATCGCCGATCCCGACGATGCCTTCAACCTCGATAACTTCTGCAGCAGCAACCCCATGCTGCTCGCAGATCAGCTTCTTAAGGTCCGGGTCAGATCCCGACATCTTCAACCGGATAACACCGCCGCGCCGACGGCGTTTCAATGCAGTCTCGAACTCTCGCACCAGGTCTTCTGCTTCTTCCTCGATCTCGAGATCGCTATCGCGCAGTACCCGGAAGACGCACCGCCCAACCGAGTCGTAGCCGGGGAAGAGCTGGCCGAGAAAGAGCTCAAGCAGTGTCTCCAGCGGCAGGAACCGTATCTTGCCTTGTGATCCCTCGGAGAGCCGGATGTAGCGCTTGAGTTGGGCGGGAATCGGGATCAGCGCCTGCATCTGCTCGCCGTCGGAGCTCCGGGCCAGGCCGAGCACAAGCGCAAGGCCGGCGTTCGGGATGAAAGGGAATGGATGCGCGGGATCGAGAGCCAGCGGGGTCATCACCGGGAAGACCTGCGTCAAGAAATACTCTTCGAGCCAACCTCGATCTGAATCCGTTAGGTCTCCGGCCTCGACCACATGGACCCCTTGCTCCGCCAGCAGTTTGCGCAGATCGCCCCAGCAGCGCTGCTGCTCCCGCTGGAGCTTCAAAGAGTCTCGGTCGACAAGCTCGAGCTGCTGCGCCGCTGTGCGCCCATCGTCCGAGAGTCGATCGATCCCGGCTCTCATCTGCGCCCGCAGGCCGGCCACGCGGACAGTATAGAACTCGTCGAGATTGGTACCGGAAATTGACAGAAAGCGCAGCCGCTCCAGCAAAGGTTGCCGTGGGTTGTCGGCTTCCTCGAGAACCCGCCAGTTGAAGGCGAGCCAGGAAAGCTCGCGGTTCTGGAACCGATCCGGTCCCGCCGCATCGAAGGTGGTGCGGTGCGCCTTCGGAGCCGGCTCCGGCGGATTGTTCAGAAAGTCGGCACGCATTACTTAACCCTCGACTGGTTCGTTGTCGGTTGCGCCGAATAACTCCGAGACCATCGCCCGGTTCACTGCTCGCCTGCGCTCGAGCGACAGACTATCGAGCGCGACCACAGCCGCTTCTACCGCAGCGCAAGACCGTTCGACCCGGCGCAGTACGTCGCGGACCACGTCCGGGCGCACGTGGAGTTGCCTATCCGCGAACAGTTTTACCATCAATGACGACAGGAGTGTGTCATCGGGTGCGGCAAGCCTCGCAAGCGGTAGAGCCGAGAGGCGAGACGCCAGATCCGGTAGGTCGATCCTCCACCGTGCTGGTGCATCACGCCCCGTAAGCATCAACCGGAGGCCTTCTGCCGCAGCCAGATTCCAAAGGTGAAACAGCGCCTGTTCGGCAACATAGCGACGGCCGGGGTCAAGTCTGGCCAGTTCGTGAACGTCCTCAACTACAGCACAACTATGGCCAATGAGTCGCTCGACGCCTGCATCATCGAGATCAGTGGCCGCGACGCACAGAGCCCCGCTTTCCTGTATCCAGACATGGGCCAGATGGGTCTTGCCGGAGCGCGGTGGACCAGACAAGCCCAGACGCCGCCCAGGCCATTCGCGCCAAGCGGAAACCAATCTCACCGCTTCGACGTTCGAGCCCGAGACGAGAAAGTCCGAACGCCCCAGCGCCGGCCGAAAATCGAGCGACAGCGGCATCTGGCGCGGCGCTCGAACTCATTCGCCACCCCCTCGATCTGCGGCTGACCCACTTTCGCGCCAGGCCTGACCGCCCCGATAGAGGCTCCCTTCCTTGTAGCGCGCGAGACCGAAGCGCCCGATAACCCCGATTGCCGCTGCGGCTGGAACCGCGACCAGCATCCCCGCGAATCCGAAGAGCGATCCGAATGCGGAGAGCGCGAACATTAGCCAGACCGGGTGCAGGCCGACATGGCCGCCGACGAGTTTCGGCGTCAGGAAATTGCCCTCCGTAACCTGTCCGGCGACGAAGACTGCCGCCACGGCCGCGATGAGATGTGGCTGGTCCCAGAATTGAACAACGGCAACTCCGATCGACAGAATGCCACCAAAAATAGACCCGACGAACGGGATAAAGCTGATCATCCCGGCAAACGCGCCGATCAGAAAACCAAAGCTCAGCCCGATCAACGAAAGCGAGACCGCGTAGTAGCTGCCGAGGATTGCGCAAACCGAAAGCTGGCCACGGACGAACCCGGCCAGAACGCCGTCGAGCTCGCGAGCAAGGCTATGGATCGTGTCGCGATGCTCACGCGGCAGCCAGTCGTCAATCGAAGCAATCATCCGGTCCCAGTCATAGAGCAGATAGAAGGCGACAACCGGAGTAATGACAATGAGCGCCACGAAATCGACCACCGCAAGGCCGCTATTCCAGAGCTGCTTCAGCGCCGAGACGCTCCACTCGCTGGCGCGCGCCTTCAGAACTCTCCAGCATGCCGCGTATCTGCGAGGGCTCGTCGGATGGCGGCGTCCAACGCGCTGCGAATTCGCGCAGCGCATCGATATAAGCCGGGGCACTGCTGATGGCGTTGCGCACCTGCTCGACCAGTACCGGCACAATAAGCACGACGGCCAAGGTCGTGATTGCCAGCCAAGCGACGGTGACCGTGATGGTCGCCATGAGACGGGACAAGCCAAGGCGCTCGAGGCGGTCTGCAACCGGGTCACAGAGATAGGCCAAGGCCGCCCCGAGGAGAAATGGCAGGAGGGCGTCAGCCAGAAGCCATAGCAGCAGCACGAAGACCGCGAGGCCGATCCCCCACCAGCGAAGTTGCTGCCCCACGGTCATGGTTAGACCTGATTTACCGGCGACGGCGGCATCGCCGTTACCGGGCGCATGCGCCAGGCCCGGGACCTCACCTGTGTGCCCTGCCCATTCCGATCAAGGTTACTTGGCGAAGAACTGATTGTGCTCACGGCGCAAACTGCTCACGCAGAAGCCGCTCCTCGAGGCCATGGCCCGGGTCGTAGAGCAGCTTGATCTCAATTTCCGAAGCCGAGGCGACATCGACACGGCGAACATCTCGCACCTCGATATAGTCGGCGGTCGCCGAAACCGGGCGCTTGTCGAACTCGAGTATCTCGAAGCTGATCCGCGCCTCCCACGGAAGAATAGCGCCGCGCCAGCGGCGCGGCCGGAATGCAGAAATTGGCGTCAATGCCATAAGCCTGGCACGGATCGGCAGAATCGGACCATGCGCCGACAGATTGTAGGCGGTCGAACCGGCAGGCGTCGCCACCAGGATACCGTCGCAGATCAGTTCGGGCATCTGGACCACTCCGTCGAGCACGATCCTGATCTTTGCCGCCTGTCGGGTTTCGCGTAGAAGCGAGACCTCGTTGATCGCCAACGCCTCGCTGCGGGTCCCCGTGTGATCGATGGCCGTCATGCGGAGGGGGTTAATTACCGCACATCTAGCTCGCGCGAGCCGTGCGGGCAGGTTCTCCGGGTCATAGTCATTGAGCAGGAACCCGACCGTGCCCCGGTTCATGCCGTAGACGGGGGTGTCGATTTCCATGGTGTCATGCAGGGTGTGCAGCATGAATCCATCGCCGCCCAATGCTACGATGACGTCCGCCTGCTCTGCCTTCACATGCCCGTAGCACTGACGCAGGCCCCGCATCGCCTCCTGCGCCTCTTCGGCCTCGCTGGCGAGGAAACAGATCCTCTCGAAACTCACAAGTCTCCCCGGGGATGTCATTCTTGCCGTTCGCGCGAACATATCGACCGGTTCCCGCCGGAGCAATCGCCGCTGTTTCGCGCCGACTGGCATGTGCGGAGCGGCAGTTTCCCTTTACGCCGCTTAAGAATTTCCTATGTGAGCGTCGGTTCCACGGCATGTCGCTTTTGATATAGAAGGGTCAATCCGAATCTGGTAGCGCGCCACATCCGGCCGGAAAGGCCGCGCCGCGACAGTCCGCGATCAAGGCCAGGTACTCGACCCCGATCCGACAGGAGACGTCCGATGGATGCTACCACCCGTGATGCCGGCTTCTTCACCGAGCCGCTAGAGAGCCGAGACGCCGAGCTCTTCGGCGCCATTGCCAAGGAGCTGCACCGCCAGCAGGACGAGATCGAGCTGATCGCTTCCGAGAACATCGTTAGCCGCGCGGTGCTCGAGGCGCAGGGCTCGGTGCTGACGAACAAGTATGCCGAGGGTTATCCAGGCCGGCGCTACTACGGCGGCTGCCAGTACGTGGACATCGCCGAGCAACTGGCGATCGACCGAGCCTGCAAGCTCTTCAACTGCAAATTTGCCAATGTGCAGCCGCATTCGGGCGCGCAGGCGAACCAGGCCGTCAACATGGCTCTGATCCAGCCGGGCGACGTGATCATGGGCATGGAGCTCGCCTCGGGCGGCCACCTAACCCACGGCGCCAAGGTCAACCAGTCCGGCAAGTGGTTCCACGCGGTGCAATACGGCGTGACACGGACCGGCAACAACATCGACTACGACCAGGTTGCGGCGCTAGCGTCCGAGCACAAGCCAAGGCTGATCATCGCCGGCGGATCGGCGATACCGCGGCAGATTGACTTCAAGCGCTTCCGGGAGATCGCGGATTCGGTCGGCGCCTGGTTTCACGTCGACATGGCCCATTTCGCCGGGTTGGTGGCGGGCGGCGCGCATCCGAACCCGCTCGACCATGCCCATGTGGCGACCACGACCACGCACAAGACCCTGCGTGGCCCGCGCGGAGGCATGGTGCTGACGAACGATGAGGAGATCGCCAAGAAAATCAACTCGGCGGTGTTCCCGCAACTCCAAGGTGGGCCGCTGATGCACGTGATTGCCGCCAAGGCAGTCGCCTTCGGCGAGGCGCTTAGGCCGGAATTCCGGGCCTATGCCGGACAGGTCGTGAAGAACGCCAAGGCACTCGCAAAGTCGTTGATGGACGGCGGGCTCGCCATCGTCACCGGCGGCACTGACACGCATGTGATGCTGGTCGACCTGCGCCCAAAGAAGGTGACCGGCGTCGCCGCCGAGAAGGCGCTGGGACGTGCCCACATTACCTGCAACAAGAATGGTATTCCCTGGGACCCGGAGAAACCGATGGTGACCTCGGGGATTCGACTAGGCTCGCCCGCCGCTACGACGCGCGGCTTTGGCGAAGCCGAATTCGCCGAGGTGGGTCGGCTGATCGTCGAGGTGATCGACGGACTCGCCGCAAACGGCGAAGACGGAAACGGCGCGATCGAGGCTGCGGTGAAGGCCAAGGTCAAAGCGCTCTGCGACCGCTTCCCGATCTACCCGAGTTTTTGAGCCTGATTCGGCTCTCCGCAACTTGCCGAGTTGTGGGGAGCCTGTTGCGGCCAGTTACTTCTCGACCTTTGCAACGCCAAGCGGTACCGAGTACTGTCGGCACCAAATGTAAACCTCTTCGAACGCCGCCGGATCGACGCTTGCCGGAACCTTGTAGACTTGGCCGCCAGTATTAGACCGAAGCTGCTCGAAATCGGTTCCGGCGGCAAACGCGCCATTGTTGCCGAATCCAACCCGCCCATCAGGCGCTCCATCGAAGCTGAAATCGTCGCCCAACCGAACTTCCCAACCCTCGGCCGTCTGCACCAGCTCAACAGCGCCAGACGCAACGTGACCGCTGGCTCCCTTGAAGGCGCCGCTTCCCGAGCCCGCGAAAGCTTGCGATCCGGCAAGTGCGAGCGACGCGGCAAATGCAAATCCAACGAGGTTTCGGTTGGTTGTCATCCCATTCCTCCATTCCTAGCGTCCGTCCTCTCTCAAAGTGCGCCTTGTGCAGTAGCTATACAGGGGGCCTCACGGAGACGTCATCCGGGGTGTGAGCTCCACAGATAGCGCCAGATATTGCGTGTTTCGGAGCCCTCTACACAAATATTTGGCCGCGCCCTATACTGCTTGTAGCCCGACCAGCAGGAGAGCGATATGCGCTGCCCGTTCTGCGGAAACATCGAGACTCAGGTCAAGGATTCCCGCCCTGCCGAAGATCATGCGGCAATCCGGCGGCGCCGGAGTTGTCCTGGATGCGGTGGCCGCTTCACGACATACGAGCGCGTTCAGCTTCGCGACCTAGTCGTGATCAAGAAGAACGGGCGCCGCGAGGATTTCGACCGCGACAAGCTCGCACGCTCGATCCGCATCGCAATGCAGAAGCGACCAGTCGAGCCCGACCGGATCGAACAGATGATCTCAGGCATCGTTCGGCGGCTAGAGAGCATGGGTGACACCGACATACCCTCCGACGCCATCGGCGGTATCGTGATGGAGTCGCTCGCTCGAATCGATACGGTCGCCTATGTGCGCTTCGCCAGCGTCTACAAAAACTTCCAAGAAGCGGACGATTTCGAGGAGTTCGTCGCCGAGCTTCGCCCGCCGTCCGACATCCCTGCCGGAGACTGACCCGTGGCCGGCGGCGCCGGTCCGGCAGAAGACACCCGTTGGATGCGGGTCGCGCTTGGCCTCGCGGCGCGCGGCCTCGGCCGGGTAGCGTCCAATCCGGCCGTGGGTGCGGTCTTGGTGCGCGACGGCCGGATGCTCGGCCGCGGTTCGACCGCCGATGGAGGGCGGCCTCATGCGGAAGCGGTTGCCCTGGCGCAAGCTACCAAGCGCAGTGGCGCGGCGGCGCTGCGCGGCGCGACCGCATATGTGACCCTGGAGCCCTGCGCTCATCACGGCAAGACTCCGCCGTGTGCCATGGCATTGGCGCAGGCCGGGATAGCGCGCGTTGTCTGTCCGTTTGAGGATCCGGACCCACGCGTGTCCGGTCGGGGTATCGCTGCCCTTCGCGATTTCGGCGTCAGGGTAGAGACCGGGCTGATGGCAGCCGAGGCGCGCCGTCTCAATGTGGGCTTCCTGTCGCGGATTCAACGTGGAAGACCATGGTTGACGCTCAAGCTTGCGACCACCCTCGATGGCCGCATCGCAACGCGGAATGGTGAAAGCCGCTGGATTTCCTGCCCTCAGGCGCGCCTCCATGCCCACCTGCTTCGCGCCCGGTCGGACGCGATCCTAGTCGGGGCTGGGACCGTGCGGGCGGATGATCCGATGCTCGATGTGCGTGGGCTGGGGCCAAAGGTGGCTCACCCAGTTCGAGTGGTCGCGGACAGCACGCTCTCGCTTTCCCCGGGCAGCCGGATGGCCGCGAGCGCCGGGCGGTTCCCGGTCTGGGTCATGCACAGGAAGGACGCGGCGGCGGAGCGACGGGCGGCGCTCGAATCGTTGGGTGTGGTCACGACTGAGGTGGATGCGTTGCCGGACGGGGTGCTCGACCTCGCCGACGTCATGGCGCGGCTCGGCCAAGCGGGGATCAACAACGTGCTCTGCGAAGGCGGCGGGCAGATGGCTGCCTCGCTGCTGAAGGCGGGGCTGGTGGACGAAATCGCCTTGGTCAACGCTGGCATCGCCATCGGCGCTGACGGCATTCCGGGGATAGCCAAAATGGGACTCGACCTACTGTCGGATGCACCAGGATTCGTGCTCGATAGCGTTGAGATCGTCGGGGTTGATGTGCTTTCGGTCTGGCTGGCGCGGCCCTCTACTTGGGGTGAGGGTATGGCTCCGCCATACTTGATACGATGACATGGCCGGTCACTCGGATTTCGAGTCAGTATGCGCTAAGCGTCTTGACCGAACTGGTGAAATTGATCAGCGGAGCGACCGATTGAAGTAACTTCATCCAGCGCGTGAACGGCGCGGAGGTGACGTAAAGTGTGTCACCGTCCCGCACCTGGAATTCGCGGGCAACGAACATACCGCCCGGCTGCGTCAGATCGATGAGATAGACGATACGCTGCCCGCCCTCTCCAACGGCCACTCCAATAACCTTGGCGGCGACCTCAGGCCGCTCCGCTCGAAACACGAAGACGCCGGTCGGATCGGCTGCGCCGTCGACGAGCCCGCCGACGGCCCCCATCGCCCGGTCGACCGTAAGGTCGCGGACTGGGAATGGAACGGTGGACTGCCGCCCGACCGCGCCAAGCGCGGTGAAGAGCCTCCGATCGCGCTCCGCGATCAGGGCATCACCCGCATGCAGCGCCACGTCGTTGCGGGGGTCGTCATAGAGATCCTGCAACCAAATCTCGCCCGATTTCAAACCGCGCCGGAGCTTCAGCCGGATCACTTCCGGATCCTCCGATACACCTCCGGCCCGGGCGAGCATTGCGAGGATGCGCTCGGTCTGCGGCTCAATCGGATAGAGGCCAGGGGTTCGCACCCGTCCCTGGATGCTAACCATGCGTCCCCGCAACTCGACGGGAAACACGTCGGATTGCGGGTTCAGCGTCTTTTCGGCCAACGCCGCCGTGACCTCTTGTCGGAGGCCGGCAGTCGTCCGCCCGGCAGCGCTCATCTGCCCGACGTAAGGAACGAAAATCTTACCTTCCCCATCAACCCGGACATGCGGCAAGGCAGTCGCGCCAATGCCCTGGGGATTGAGCAGCCCCTGGTCGATGTTCTCCCAGACCGTGATTGCCAACACGTCGCCGGGAGCGATCGTAGCGGTATTCTCGGGCGCTGCGCCGGCGAGGTCCGGCCCGAAGCCCAGGCGCTCGTTGATCCAGGTGGCGCGCGCGACGTCGGCTGTGACCCGGATCACCCTATAGCTGAGATCTGCCGGCGCGGGCGCAGTGATTTCACCGTAGTCGGGACCGGCCCGGGGTACGGCGCAGGCGGCGACCGCGGTTGCGACAAATGCAAACAGCGCTAGACGAACCTGAGCCATATTAAATTGCCTCGCTCTCGCGGCATCGAGCGGAATCCGCATACAGTTCAAACTGCGACCGGGCACGATGTGCGACCAGAACTGGCTTTCGCGGCCGCGACTCTCGCCTGAACATGCGGCGCAGGCCGGCACAACAGGCTTTGATAGGGATCGTTGGGCGCGAGCATCGCGTCCGGCAGGGTTGCACAAAGTCCCTCGACGCCGGAGCGGTCGTAGAACGAGCCGCGGAATTGTGAGGTCTCAAGCAAGAACCGCCGGAACATCAGATATGTATCGCGCAGCGGAGGCTGGGGGTCTGCGAAGAATTCAACAAGTGGTTGAGATGAAACGAGTTCGGGCCGGGAGTACACGGCGCGCCCCAAAGCCGCCACAGGCAGACCGCGCCACAGCGCGTGATGAGCGGCAGTCGAATTCACCGTCACTACGGATTTGGCGCCGTCGATCAACGCCGCAAGGCTGGGTGCACCATCCAGGAAGAGTACGCGCCCCGGGATTCCCGAGTCAGAGGCGACGGCAGCGATTGATTTACCCAGATGCTCGCGACCGTCGTCGAAAGGGTGCGACTTGAAGACCAGCATCTCGCCCACCGGGGCGCCGGCCGCGAATGCGACAACGCACTGAGCGGCGAATTCCGCCGCGCCCCTGAAGCTGGAATGCGCCCTAAGCGAGCTGTCGAACGAGAGCTGCAGCAGCGCCAGGTGATAGGGCCGACAACTCTCCAGCAACCGCCTTGTGGTACGAGCCTGGGTGATACGGCGGAGCGGCAGGCCAGCGGCGCGACCGGCATAGTTCGCGACCTCGCGACCGAGCCCAATCTCGCGGAGAGACCGGTAGCGCCCGTAGCGCCGCGAAGGAATGAGAAGGCGGGCATGATAGACGCCCGAGTGCCAAAGATGTGCATGGTGGGCGCCCCAGCCATCCTCCTGGCGGTCGGTTTCCGGCGCGCGAACCGGCGCGGGCATGGAGCGTAAGGCCTGATCCATCGCCGCGAGCGGGATCTCGTGCAGCGGTGTTGCGCCGTTTGTGCTCCCACGCTCATAGGTGATCCAGGCCGGGCGGATGTAACCTTCCTCGAAGCAGTGGCAGGTTGTGGTGCCCGTTGCGCGGGCAATGGCGATTGCATCCGCATGAGCTGGGCGGCTGTCGCCATAAAGGACGATGTCGGTGATCCCCTGCTCGGAAAATCTCTCTGCAATCCAATCCCGATAGATGCTCATCGGCCCCCTGAAACGGTTGACAGGCCCCGCACCTCGCCATTCTGCCTCATCCGCCGCGTTGAAAGCGACCTTCCGGACGGAGGCTCGGCGCGCCACAAGCGCTGCAGCCAAATGCCGGCTGAAGGGACCATGCGGACCCTGAAGAAAGAGGAAGTGCCGGCCAACCGCATCGCGCATCGATAACCTCCGACCCAGGACGACAGCAATCGATGACGCCATCCCCGAGGCCCTGCCTGAGCGCTATCATGGTCATAGTTAATGAGTGGCTTACGGACGCAGAAGCGCCCGTGCCTTGCTGCGAAGCGCTGCATTCGCTAACGCTTGCACCAAGCAAACGTGAGGCCCCCATGTTCACTGGAATCATTCGCGAGGTCGGCACACTGCTTTCCCGCCGCGAGGCTGGCGACACCTATCTGCGCATCGGCTGCAAACGCGCACCAGAGACCATCGAGATGGGCGCCTCCATCGCCTGCAACGGAGTTCTGCCTGACTGTGCTCGAAGTCGGCTCCGAAGCCAGACAGACGTGGTTCGAGGTATCGGCCTCGGTGGAGACAAAGGCAAAAACTACCCTGGGCGGTTGGCAGCCCGGGCGGAAGATCAATCTCGAACCCGCGCTCCGACTCGGTGATGAGTTGGGAGGGCATATTGTCTCTGGGCATGTAGACGGGGTCGGCGAAATCGTCTCCGTCCGGCCCGAGGGAGGTAGTCACCGGATCACCATCCGCGCTCCCGAGCCGCTGGCGAAGTTCATCGCCTCGAAGGGATCGATCGCGGTCGACGGAATTTCGCTAACCGTGAACGAAGTCGATGGCGCTGAGTTCGGGGTGAATGTCATTCCGCACACCTGGGCGGTCACCAGCCTCGCCAATGCCTCCGAAGGCGCCGCGGTGAACCTCGAGATTGATGTCCTCGCCCGCTACGTCGCACGTCTTGCCGAAGCCGGCTGAGACTGGAGCCCACGGCGCACCGAACTCCGGCTGGTAATCGGCGCGCAGGCGGGTTATTTCCCGCCCGGACAGTGCTGCAGCGTGGGCCGAATGAACAGGACCGAATACACTGACGCCATCTCAACGGTCGCCGAGATCATTGATGAGGCGCGTAATGGGCGCATGTTCATCCTGGTCGACCACGAGGACCGCGAGAACGAGGGCGATTTGGTGGTCCCTGCTCAAATGGCGACGCCGGACGCGATCAACTTCATGGCTATCCATGGCCGCGGCTTGATCTGCCTGGCGCTGACCGGTGAGCGGATCGATGCGCTGGGCCTGCCGCTGATGTCGCCGACCAACAAATCGAGGCACGAGACTGCCTTTACTGTATCAATCGAGGCGCGCGAGGGTGTCACCACCGGCATCTCGGCCCATGACCGTTCACACACCGTTGCCGTGGCGATTGACCCGGCCTCCGGCCCGGCCGACATCGCGACCCCGGGTCACGTCTTTCCGTTGCGAGCGCGGGATGGCGGGGTCCTGGTCCGCGCCGGACACACGGAGGCCGCCGTGGATGTGGCGCGCCTAGCCGGGCTGACCCCAGCAGGCGTGATTTGCGAGGTGATGAAGGACGACGGTTCCATGGCGCGGCTGCCGGACCTGATCGCCCTCGCGCAGCGCCACAGCCTTAAGATCGGGACGATCTCGGACCTGATTGCTTATCGACGCCGCTATGACAACTTGGTGCGTGAAAGCGCCGAACAGATGATCCACTCAACCATCGGCGGCGAGTGGCATATCCGCATTTTTCAGGATCAACCGGATGGGGCCGAACACATCGCGCTGGTCAAGGGTGATCTGACTGACGGGCGGCCCGCCCTGGTGCGGATGCATGTGATCGACCCGCTGGAGGACCTACTTGCACTGAACCCAGAGCGCTGGCAGCAGGTACCAGACTCGATGGCGGCAATCGCCGCCGAGGGCCGGGGCGCCATCGTGCTGCTGCGCGACACATCGCCCAATCTTCTGTCGTCGAAGCTGAAGGGCGTGACGGGAGCGTCGCCGAAGCAGCTCCGGCAATATGGCGTCGGCGCGCAGATCCTGGGCGCCCTCGGGGTCTCTGAGATGATCATGCTCACAAATTCCCCGGCACCCAAGGTGGTCGGCCTTGAAGGCTATGAGATCACCATCATCGGCACTCGGTCGATCCAGAAGCGCGGAGGCTGAGATGGCGGCTCGCGACGAACACGGTACCCTCCCGCTGCCGAATCTATCGCCGTCACCTCGGCTGTTGCTTGTTGCCGCGCCTTTCTATCGCAAGGTCGCCGATGGGTTGATTTCTGGCGCTCGCGCGGCCCTGGAATCCGCAGGCGCCGGTCACGACCTGGTCGAGGTGCCCGGAGCGCTTGAAATTCCGGTTGCGATCCGGATGGCCGGCGAAGCCGGGAATTGGGAGGGCTTTGTCGCGCTCGGCTGTGTGATTCGGGGCGAGACGACCCACTACGAAACGGTCTGCAACGACTCCTCTCGCGGACTGATGCTGCTCGGCGTCGAACGCGGTCTCTCCATCGGCAATGGCATTCTCACCTGCGAGAACATGGCTCAGGCCGAGGCGCGCGCCGACCCCTTAGCGATGGACAAGGGCGGCGGAGCGGCTGCGGCGGCACTACACCTCATTGCGCTATCCCGGCGGTTCCGTGGCATCCCCTCGCGCGAGGGCGCGGTGCCGGACGACACCGACATTCTGGTTGCCGCCGGCGCCAACCAGCCGAGGACAGCCTGAGATGGTGTCGAAAGCCCGCGAAGAAGAGCGCCTCACCCGCTCGGCCGCGCGCCTGGCTGCGGTTCAGGCACTCTATCAGATGGAGATCACCGGCACCGATTGGCGCTCGGTGCAGCGCGAATTCGAAGACCACCGCCTTGGCGCCGAGATCGAGGGCGACCAATATCGCGAAGCGGATGTCACCTTGTTCCGCGACATTCTCGAGGGCGTGGTCGGCCATCAGGCGGCGATCGACCAGCTTACCGACCGTGCCCTTGTGGCAAAGTGGCCAATCGGCCGAATTGACGCCACGCTCCGGGCGATTTTTCGCGCAGCCGGCCACGAGCTTACTGCACGGCCAGACATCCCGCCCAAGGTGAGCATCGGGGAATATGTTGATGTGACAAAAGCATTTTTTGGGAATGGAAAAGAATCCAAATTCGTAAACGCAGTCCTCGACCACATGGCACGGGAAGCACGACCCGCTGGAATGTCGACCATCTGAGGCAACTTGGATGCTTTTCGGGCATTCCAGGCTCGCCTAGATTGTGTCCATGGTAGTCGCACCGCCGCGAATCGAACCGGCCTCGCGTCCGCTGTCACTTTTCGAGTCGCTCCGTGCGGCTCGGAGAAATGTACTCGAAATCATCCCGGCGCTGGCGTATGTCCAGCCGATGCTGACCGGGCGGCTCGGCAGCCGCTGGCATATGGTCCAGGATCCAGGTGCACTGAAACGCATCTTTCTCGACAATGCCGAGAACTACCCGAAGTCCGAGGTCATGCTGCGGATGCTTCGACCTGCGGTCGGCGACAGCCTCTTCACCGTGGAGGGTGACGAGTGGCGCTGGCAGCGCCGCGCAGTTGCGCCGGTCTTCGCGCAGCGTCACGTGACCGCCCTGGCGCCGTTCATGACCGCCACCGCCGAGCGCGCCGCTGGGCGCCTCGCGGCGGGCGGCGGACAGGTGGAGATTGTCTCCGAAATGCTATCGGCCACCTTCGACGTGATCTGCGATGTCGCGCTCTCCGGGCGTGACCATTTCGACTCAGAGGCCTACGGCGCTGCGATCATTCGCTATTTCGAAACTGTCGGCCGCGCGTCGATGCTGGACTTCCTGCACGTTCCCTATTGGGTGCCGCGTCCTGGCGAGGTGCTTGGCCGAAGCTCGGTGCGCACTATGCATGCTATGGTCGCCCGCGCGATAGAGGAGCGCCGCCGCCATGCCACGGGCGGCGCCGACGATCTGCTCGACCACATGCTGAGCGCCTCGGATGCCGAGACCGGCCGGCGCATGACTCCCGAGGAGTTGCTGCACAACATGCAGTTCTTCATCGTCGCCGGCCACGAGACCACGGCGCTGGCGCTCTCTTGGTCACTGCTACTGCTCGCGGGCGACATCGAGGCGCAGGAGAGGGCCCGAGCCGAAGTGCGTTCCACGCAGAGAGGCGCAGCGGCGATGGCCGCCGACATTCCGCTTGCGCCATATGTGCGCCAGGTGATCGAGGAAGCGATGCGGCTCTACCCTCCAGTCGGCCTGCTTGCCCGCACTGCCCGCGCCGCCGATGAGCTGGGCGGCCGCGAGGTTCGGGCCGGCGAGGTCCTGTTCCTGCCGATCTATGCCCTGCACCGTCACCGCATGTGGTGGGACCGGCCCGATACTTTCGACCCGGACAACTTCGCACCAGCCTGCTCGGCCAAGCGCGACCGCTATGTGCATTTGCCATTTGGTGCCGGACCAAGGATCTGTGTCGGAGCAAATTTCGCGATGATGCAGGCCCAGATCATTCTGGCGACACTGCTCGGTCGATTTCGTTTCACATTGGGCGACGGCGCCCCGCCGGTACCGACCATGTCGATGACTCTTCGACCGGCGGGTGGCGTCAGGCTGAGAATTGCGCCCGCCTGATGCGCACGAAACCCAACTTATTCCACGAGGTCCTCCGCGCCGATCTTGCCGAGATTACCCAAGAGCTGCTGAAGGATCGTCAGCTGGCGGCCATGCGTCGGCGTCGTACGCGTCTGCAGGTCGATGACCCGTCCGTTTTCAAGGCCGTACGAGTTGATCGATGAAACCACTTCGTTGTTGTCGAACTCGATCGCGACAACTCTGCGGTCAATGACCTTGGGCTCGTGATAGGTGTACTTCTCGATCTTCGTCGAAACGTAGTACCATCCCTGATCGCCCAGGAGTTCCAGTTGTGCCCGGTCGCCCGATCTTTCGGCGCACCGAGCCACGGGTGTCCTGACCCACCGCGACATCGGCCAAGAGGGCTTCGTCCGGGGCGTATCCGTGGCTCTCGATCACCGGAGCGCAACCGGACAGCGGCCCAGCAAGCCAGAGACCGATCACCGCCGCCAGAGCCAGAGTTGCACGCTTCATGTCCGGCCTCCCTCACGCATCTGCCTGTTTCCACTACTCTGAGGATGGTCTAAATTCAAGCAAGGCGCCGCCGAATTAAAAAACTGCAGGTGCCAGAGGGGAAGCGAGGAAAGTATGGCGAAGAAGCGCAGTGTTTCCGGCGCCCCGGCGCTCATCGCCCCGTTCGCCCGTCCGGTTGTTGTCGCGGGCCTGCGCCGTGACACCGAGACGCCGTTCCGGATCGCGGCAGAGCCTGGGGAGCTGTCCGCCCTTGCCGGTTTCCTGGCAATCGACCGGGTCGATCGCTTGTCATTTGCCGGCTTCCTGACACCGATGGCAGGCGACGAGTGGCGGGTACGTGGCCGCATGGTCGCGAAGATTCGGCAGACCTGCGTCGTTACCCTCGAACCTGTGGACAGCCAACTTGATACCGAAGTCGAGCGGCGTTTTCTTCCGGAGGGCAGCTTCAGCCCTACCCGTGAAATATTGGTCGGCACCGATGATTTCGATGCGCCCGATCCATACGTCGATGCCATCGACCTAGCTGCCATTGCAGTCGAGGCATTGGCCCTTTCTATCGACCCATACCCACGGGCCAGCGGAGCCGAGCTCGAGAGTAGCAGCGCCAGATCGAGCGACCCGGAGGAATCCATTGGGCCGTTCGCGGGTCTCGCGGTGCTCAGAGACGGCAACGCCAAAGGCGGCGGGTAAGGGCCGCCGAATGAGTTGCGACGGTCTGGCAGACACTGAAATACTTCTTGCTCCAGAGGGCAAAACCAGTATTTTCCGCGTCTCGTTTCCCCGTATGGTCCGGCGCAGGGTGCGAAATCCTGCAATCGCGCCGGCAACGAAATATCATCTGGGCCTGCGGATCGGCCGCAGCATTGCCCCGGACGGCAAGACAGAGGTTAGAAATGGCGGTCCAACAGAACCGGAAGACCCGGTCGAAGCGCAACATGCGCCGCGCCCACGACGCCCTGAAAGCGGTGGCGAGCGCCGAGTGTGCAAACTGCGGCGAGCCAAAGCTGCCGCACCATGTGTGCGGCGCCTGCGGCCACTACGACGGCCGCGAGGTCGTGGCTCAAGTCGAGGAAGTCGATCTGGACGAGGATGCTGCCTAGTCCAGTTCCGGCTCATGCCGGAGAGTGCATCGCAGACAGCGCCACGCCGAAAGAATAATCGCCCGGCCGACAGCCCTGAGGCGCCGAGGATCGAGACATGAACCGGCGCATCGTGATCTCCATCGACGCGATGGGCGGCGACCGGGGCCCGGCCCCGATCCTGCTTGGTATGGACCATGCGCTGGCGAGCAATCCGTCGCTGCACTTCCTGGTGCATGGCGACGAGACGCAGATCGGCAAGCTCCTCGATCGTCGGCCGGCGCTTCGCGGGCATTGCGAGATCAGGCACGCCACCCAAGTGGTCAACATGTCCGAGAAACCGTCGCGGGCTCTTCGCGACGGGCGCGATAGCACCATGTGGCGCGCGATCGAGTTTGTGGCCAAGGGTGAGGCCCAGGTCGCGGTCTCGTCCGGCAATACCGGAGCGCTGATGGCGATGTCGATTTTTATCCTACGCAAGGCACCGGGCATTGATCGCCCTGCGATCGCGGTGATCTGGCCATCACAAGCACCTCACGGCTACAATATCGTGCTCGACATGGGGGCCGATGTGCGCGCCGATGCGAGGAACCTGCTTCAGTACGCTGTGATGGGTTCGGAGTACGCACGACTCTCCTTCGGGATTGCGCGCCCAAGGGTCGGCCTGCTCAATGTCGGCAAGGAGCCAAGCAAGGGGCCACCCGAGCTGCGAGACGCCGCAGCACTGATCGAGTCGGCCGCAAGCGAGCGATTCGAGTTCGTCGGCTTCGTCGAGGGGAACGATCTGCCGCGCACGATCGCTGATGTGTTGGTGACCGACGGCTTCACCGGCAACGTACTGCTGAAGACTGCCGAGGGCACCGCGAACTTCATTCGCCAGTCGTTGACCGACGCTTTCCGCCATAGCGTCTGGTCACGCCTCGGTGCGCTCTTTGCACTGACGTCTCTAAAACGGATGCGCGAGCGCATTGACCCAAGGCGGGCCAACGGCGGAGTTTTTCTCGGATTGAACGGCGCCGTGGTGAAGAGTCATGGCGGCGCTGACGCCATCGGCACCGCCTCGGCAATCGAACTAGCGGCCAAGATGGCCGAGACCGATTTTCCGATGCTGGTCTCCCGGCAACTCGCCAGTCTCGGCGCCGCTTCACCTCCCGCACGGCAGGCCGATTCCGGGGCCGGGGGGGCAAACGCATGACAGTGACGAGAGCGAGGGCAATTGGCTGCGGCCACTATCTGCCCGAGCGCGTAGTAACCAACGACGAGCTGGCAAAGCGAATCGACACTACTGACGAGTGGATCCGCACGCGCACGGGAATCCGCCGCAGGCATATCGCCGCCGAAGGTGAGAAGACTTCCGATCTCGCGATCGCTGCGTCGCGGATGGCGCTCGCCCAGGCCGGGCTGACCGGGGCCGACATCGACGCGATGGTTCTCGCGACCGCGACGCCGGACCAGACGTTTCCCTCGACTGCGACCCGGGTCCAGCACGGGATCGGGATGACCAAAGGGTTCGCCTATGACCTGCAAGCGGTTTGCGCGGGCTTCATCTACGGCCTCGCCAATGCGAACAGCCTCATCATTTCGGGGATGGCGAAACGAGTGCTGCTAATTGGTGCTGAAACCTTCTCGCGGATTCTCGACTGGGAGGATCGGGCCACCTGTGTCCTGTTCGGCGATGGAGCTGGCGCACTGATTCTCGAAGCCCATGAAGGTGATGGCACCCCGACCGACCGCGGCGTGCTAGGAACCTGTCTGCACTCAGACGGGGCGCACAATGGCATCTTGTATGTCGCCGGGGGTCCGTCGACGACCCAGCGCGCTGGCTACCTGCGAATGGAAGGGCGCGAGGTGTTTCGACA
Organism: uncultured Pseudomonadota bacterium; assembly: GCA_963700775.1. Lineage (GTDB taxonomy): Bacteria > Pseudomonadota > Alphaproteobacteria > Rhodobacterales > Rhodobacteraceae > Thermohalobaculum. The sequence goes on along the minus strand of CAVOYU010000006.1, from coordinate 25,949 downwards.
CGCGGTTGTTAAGCTGGCCGAAGTTGCGGACGAAGTGCTCGAAAAGGTTGGGGTTACGGGCGCAGAAGTCGATTGGATCGTGCCACACCAGGCCAATCTCAGGATCATCGAGAGCACGGCAAGAAAAGCCGGCGTACCGATGGAGAAAGTGGTCGTCACCGTGCACGATCACGGCAACACATCCGCTGCTTCGATTCCACTTGCGCTGTCCATTGCGGTATCGGATGGGCGGATTCGGCAAGGGCATCTCCTACTCATGGAAGCGATCGGCGGGGGCCTCGCCTGGGGTTCTTCCCTGATAAGGTGGTAGATTTTTGTCACTTAAACCTCCACTGTACGTTCCGGTCACCCCCTCAAGTCATTGACATTGACTCGTTTTTACTAGCAAAGTTAAACCACTACGTGAGGGTGGGGGTGTTGTGTAACAGATGGAAAGGGGGGTTCGGACGATGGCTGGTAATACGTTGACACGATCCGACCTAAGCGAGGCGGTCTATCGCGAGATCGGTTTGTCGCGGAACGAGTTTGCCAACATGGTGGAATCGATCCTCGGGAGGATCTCTGATGCGCTGGTGCGCGGAGAGAACGTAAAGATTTCCTCCTTCGGGACATTCGCGGTTCGCGAGAAGGGTGCCCGGATGGGCCGAAATCCCAAGACCGGCGAAGAGGTTCCGATCGAACCGCGCCGGGTTCTGGTATTTCGCCCGTCGCATATCATGAAAGACCGGGTTAACAGCGGGGGCGTTATCTGATGTCCTCGAGTGTTGATTCCGTAGCCGGCACCAAGTCAAAGTCGCCGGAAGCTTTCCGTACGATCAGTGAAGTGTCGGAAGAACTGGACCTTCCCCAGCATGTGTTGCGCTTCTGGGAAACCAGGTTCGCCCAGATCAAGCCGATGAAGCGTGGCGGTGGCCGTCGTCTTTACCGGCCGGATCACGTGGCCCTGCTGCGGGGGATCAAGGCACTGCTCTACGATGACGGGATGACCATCAAGGGCGTGCAGAAGGTTCTCCGTGAAAAGGGAACCAAGAACGTTATCTCGCGTGGCCGGGCGGATGCTCAGCTCACGCTGGAGACGCCGGTGGAGCCCGAGGAGACCTCGCGCCGCCTGTCGGCCTTGAAGCAGAGAGTCCAAGCCGAGCGGGCGATCACGGCTGCCGACAAGGTCAAGCCGGTAGACCCCGACCGTATCCGGGCAAGCATTTCGCGGCTCGAAGCGTTGCTGGAGCAGCTCGAGAAGCACTGAAGCTTTCAGGTGGACGAAGTTGCAGAAGGGCCCCGCAAAACGGGGCCCTTCGGCTTTCCAGGGCAGCGAGACTCCGTCCGAATCCCATTGCACTGGTGACCGGAGCCGCTATAACCGCTCCACATTCGTCGGGCCGTAGCGCAGCCTGGTAGCGCGCTTGCATGGGGCGCAAGAGGTCGTGAGTTCGAAATCTCGCCGGCCCGACCAATTGAGACGCCAGCGGCCCACCGCTGGCGTCTTTGTGTTAGCGTGCCTGCGCCGCGCCATAGGGGGCCTTGAATGAGTGGACCTGGGATGGGAGTAGTTCCCTCGCAGCAGCTTCGGGCAATGCTCGCACGGGGCGAGATTGCGCTTGGCGATCCCTTGGCGGATGGGCAAGTGCAGCCCGCCAGCATCGACCTCCGCCTTGGGCGGCGGGCCTGGCGGGTGCGGGCCAGCTTCCTTTCGGGCAAGGGTCGAACCGTCGGCGAGCGGCTCGAGGAATTCGCCATGCATCAGATCGACCTTGTGCCGGGAGCGGTGCTAGAGACGGGCTGTGTCTATGTGGTGGAGTTGAGCGAGTCACTCGCCCTGCCCCACGATGTTTCCGCTGCCGCCAACGCCAAGAGCTCGATCGGCAGGCTTGACCTGCTGACGCGGCTGATCGTTGACCGCTCGATCGAGTTCGATCAAGTCGAGGCCGGCTACACCGGCCCGCTTTATGCCGAAATCAGCCCGCGCACTTTCTCGGTTCTAGTCCGCCCTGGGATCAGGCTGAACCAGATCCGCTTTCGGCGCGGCCACGCGGAAATCTGCGATGACGACCTGAGAGCGCTCAACGCGCGTGAGCCGCTGGTTAACGGAGAGGCGCTGATTAATGGTGGGCTCGCATTCTCGGTCGATCTGACGCCGAGGGGCGAGAGTGGCATCGTAGGCTACCGGGCTCGTCGCCACGCCGGGCTGATCGACCTTGGCCTGACCGACCACTACGACCCAGCAGATTTCTGGGAACCGGTGCGCCCTGGCCGCCACGGTGGTATTATCCTCGATCCGAGCGCTTTCTACATTCTGGTCAGCCGGGAGGCAGTCAACGTGCCGCCGGAGACGGCGGCCGAGATGATGCCTTATATGGCGGTGGCAGGCGAGTTTCGGGTTCATTATGCGGGTTTCTTCGATCCTGGATTCGGTCACCAATCGACAGGTGGAGCCGGTTCCCGCGGTGTGCTGGAAGTCCGATGCCACGAGGCACCCTTCGCACTCGAGAATGGCCAAATGGTCGGGCGATTGGTCTATGAGCGCATGGCAGAAGTGCCGGATGTGCTTTACGGCGCCGGAATAGGGTCAAACTACCAGGGACAGGAATTGAAGTTGTCGAAACACTTCAAGGCGATCTGACCGCCGCGCCTCTCACGGCGCCGCCAGCTCCGCTTCCGTCTCGTCCTCATCGCCGAACATGTCTTCGATGCTGCCCTCGGGTTCACCGGGAAGTTCATCTTCTTCGTCGCTTCCAGGCGGCGTCGACTCGAGTAGTCCGGTCGCGCGCAGCTCCTTCAGCCCTGGGAGATCCCGGGCGCTTTCCAGTCCAAAGTGGTCAAGGAATACCTGGGTCGTAACAAAGGTAACCGGCCGCCCCGGCGTTTCGCGGCGGCGCCCAAGACGTATCCACTCTAGCTCGAGCAGCATGTCCACCGTTCCGCGAGAAACCGAGACACCGCGGATCTCCTCGATTTCTGCCCGGGTCACCGGCTGGTGATAGGCGATGATTGCGAGGGTTTCGATGGCGGCGCGACTAAGCTTGCGAGTCTCCTGCGATTCCCGCCTCATCAGGAAGCCTAGGTCAGGCGCGGTGCGGAACGCCCAGCCCGGCCCGACCCGGACGAGATGCACCCCACGGGTCTCATAGCGCATACGCAGCAATTCGAGTGCCGCCTTTGCATCGCATCCATGGGGCATGCGCTCCGTGAGTTGGGCCAGCGTCATCGGCTCGGGCCCGGCGAACAGGATCGCCTCGACCATGCGTTCCTGCTCGGCCATCGGAGGAGCCGCAAAAAGGGTTTCGACTCGATCAGGCGTGCTCATGCAACGCTCTCCCGCTGGCGCACGCGCAGGAAGATCGGAGCGAAGGTTTCGGCCTGGCGCAACTCCACCTCGCCGCGCTTGGCGAGTTCCAGTGAGGCCGCGAAGGTGCTGGCAACGGCACTGCGGCGCCTCTTCGGTTCAAGCTGCCAGCCATCGGGGAGGAAGGATACCAGCTGCCCCCATTCCATTGCCACGCCCATCATCTGCTTCAACCGCTCCAGCGCCTGATCCATGCTGTAGATTGCAGAGCGGTCCACCTGCAGCGGTCGGTATTCATCGCGCGTCTTGACTCGTGCATAACCGCGCAGCAGGTCGGCCAGCGAGGCGGTCCACTCGGTGCGCCGCTTCACGGTCACCGTCTCGCGCATGCCGCGGGCGAAAAAATCCCGGCCGAGTTGGTCCCGCGCCATCAATTGCGCGGCCGCCCGGCGCATTGCCTCAAGCCGCTCCAGCTGGAATGCGAGATGGGCGGCCAGTTCCTCGCCGCTCGGGTCGCCATCCTCAATCGGCGGCGGCAGCAGCAAGCGAGATTTCAGCCAGGCGAGCCACGCCGCCATCACCAAGTAGTCCGCTGCGAGCTCGATCCGCATCCGCTTTGCCTCGGAGATGAAGGCCAAATACTGCTCGGCGAGCTGCAACACAGAGACCTTGCGCAAATCGACCTTCTGGGTGCGTGCAAGCGTCAGTAGCAGGTCCAAAGGTCCTTCAAAGCCGTCGACATTGACCAGCAATGTCTCGGCTTCGATCTCAGCCTTGTCGCGGGGCGGGGTGTCGAAGGCGATCGACTCGATGTCCAGTATCCCTTCAGGCATGAAGCGCCTCCCCGGTCAATTCCTTGTAGCGCGCCTCGGCGGCAGCGATGTCGCAGGGCTCGGGTGCATGACGCTCGGCCTCCGCTCGAGCCGCGCGGCGAGCAGCGGCACCGGTGAGCGGCGGAGCGCATTCGGCAATCTCGGTCATCTCGCCCATCTCTCCATTGCAATGCAAGACCAAGTCGCAGCCTGCCGCAAGCGATCTGCGTGCCCGATCCGAAATGCTGCCATCAAGCGCCCGCATGGAAAGGTCGTCGGTCATTAGCAGTCCGTCGAACCCGATGCGCTCTCGGATTGCTCGGATCACGGTTGGGGAAAGGGTCGCGCAGTTCTCAGGATCGAGTGTCTCGTATACAACATGAGCGGTCATCCCCAGCACCTCGTGTGCCAGCGGGCGGAAGGCAGCGAAATCGGTTACCTCGAGCTCATCCAGCGAGGCAGCGACCCGGGGCAACTCGAAATGACTGTCCGCCCCTGCGCGTCCGTGGCCAGGCAGATGCTTGATTACAGGCAGAACGCCGCCAGCCCGCAATCCGTCGCAGACCGCCCTGCCCCGGCGCGCCACCGCAGCGGGACTGGTGCCGAGCGCCCGGTCGCCAATGATCTCGTGCCCATCGGGGGCGGGAACATCTAGAAGCGGCATGCAATCGACGTCGACTCCGAGTGCCGCGAGTTCCTCGGCGATGATCCGGTAGCGCAGGCGCGTGGCCTCCAGCGCCTTTGCCTCGTCGGTGCCGTCGAAGAGCCGCTGTACTGGCTGCCAACTCCGCCAGTGCGGCGGTCGGAGCCGGGCGACTCGACCACCCTCCTGGTCGATCAGCACCGGTGCTTCGCGGCCAACTGCACTGCGGAGCTCCGCAGTGAGGCGTTTCACCTGGGCCGGGCTCTCGACATTGCGGGCAAATAGGATAAAGCCCCACGGCAGGGTTCGCGCAAAGAATTGCCGCTCGCCGGGCGCGAGCTCCGGGCCTGCTAGGCCAAGAATGGCGGCTCGCGCGGCCATTACCCATTCACCGCGACGAGACAATCCTGGCCGCGCGACTGAAGCGCCCGGCAGACATTCTGGGCCTCGATCCGGTCCTTGAACGGTCCCGCGCGCAGCCGAAAGAAGCGGCGACCACCAGAGATCGTACTCTGCACCACCAGTGCGCGGCCGGTCAGAACATCCTCGTTCGAGCCGAATATGCGGTCCCACTGGGCTTCCGTCTCGTCGCGGCTCTCGAACGCACCAAGCTGGATCTGGACCGCCGAAGCTGCGGCGCTCGTAAGGAGCTGCTCTTCAACCGAGGCAGCCTTCTGCGCGGTCGCCATCTTCTGAGAGAGATTGCCCGGCCGCGCAGGAGCCGGCGGACTAACCTCCGGCGCCAGCTCGGTGCCATCACCTGGCGCGGTGGTCGCGTTGCCGGGCTCGGGCGCGGCGGTCACATCTGCGGCCGTCTCCTGCAGCGCCGCCATCGCGACATCCTCGGCGGCTGGCCGCTCAGGCGGGGGGGCAAATGTGATCTGCGGCGGCTTCGACAGGTCGGAGCCAGCGGAGTAGCTCGTCATGTCCTGGTGTGCCGTCACCGCGCCGCCGGGATCGTCGGGCTGAACTTTGGCCGGTGTCAGCGCAGCGTGAATCACCGGGACCGCGCTGACGTCCCGGTCGACAAGCCGGTAGACCCAAACGCCACTCCCAACGACAATCCCGATCAGAAGGAGCGCCCCGGCCGATACCGACAAGCGCGCCGCCATCCGGCCGCGCCAGTCCGAGCGGCCATCGCCCTCGGCAACGTCATAGTCGTCGTCGAACTCGTCTCGCATACGGGTTCCGCGCCTGTGGTGCCCCCTCAGTTTGGGGGTATTCCTGCTCAGACCCCTTTATGTTGACCTTCGGTCATTTCATTTCGCTCATCGGGGTCACTCCCAGAATACCAAGCCCCGCCGAAATCACAACCTGAACCGCACGCGCCAGTGCCAATCTGGCCAGGCTCAATGCCATGTGGCCGTCACGGACAATCCGGAGTTCCGGTTCGCCCTGACCCAAATTCCACCACGAATGGAGTTCGGAGGCCAGATCGTAGAGGTAGAAGGCCACCCGATGCGGTTCGTGGTGGGTTGCGGCAGTCTCGATGATTCGCGGGAACTCGGCGAGCTTTCGCATCAGCCCTATCTCGGCTTCGTGGACAAGACCGGAGAGCTCCGCCCCTGTCAGCTCCGAATCACCCGCCAGCACGCCTGCCTCGGCGGCCCGCGCCATGAGCGAGCAGATCCGGGCATGGGCATACTGCACATACCATACCGGGTTCTCGCGGCTCTGTTCCAGCACCTTGACGAAATCGAAGTCGAGCTGCGCGTCGTTCTTGCGCGTCAGCATGACAAAGCGGGTCACGTCGGGGCCGACCTCGTCAACCACGTCGCGCAGCGTCACAAATGTGCCCGCTCGCTTTGACATCCTGTAGGGCTCGCCGCCCTTGAAGAGCTTGACCAGTTGGCAAAGCTTCACGTCCAGCGGAACCCGGTTCGCACTCAGCGCGGCAACCGCCGCCTTCATGCGTTTGACGTAGCCGCCGTGATCGGCGCCCCAGACGTCGATCAAGAGATCAAAGCCCCGGTCCACTTTGTCCTTATGGTAGGCAATGTCCGGGGCGAAATAGGTCCAGGCGCCGTCAGCCTTGCGGATGGGTCGATCAACATCGTCGCCGAACTCGGTCGAACGGAACAGGGTCTGCGGTCGCGGCTCCCAGTCCTCAGGCTTCTTGCCTTTTGGAGGATCGAGCACGCCTTCGTAGATCAGGCCCCTGCCCTTCAGAAACTCCAGCGCCCCCTCGATCCGGCCAGTGCCATAGAGCGATTTCTCCGAGAAGAACACATCCATCGCGACCCCGAGCGCTTTCAGGTCGTCGCGGATCAGGTCCATCATCATGGCAGTCGCGAAGTCGCGCACCCGAACCAGCCAATCACTCTCCGGCTTCTCGAGCAGGCTGTCGCCAAATGCCGCCTTTAACGCCTCTCCGACGGGAATTAGATAGTCCCCGGGATAGAGCCCCTCGGCGATCTCCGGGTTCAACCCGTGCGCCTCGCGGTAACGCTCATAGGCCGAGCGGGCTACCACGTCGACCTGAGCACCACCGTCATTGATGTAGTATTCTCGCGTCACCTCGTAGCCGGCGAAATCGAGCAGACTTGCCAGTGCGTCGCCAAAGACAGCACCGCGGGTGTGTCCAACATGGAGCGGGCCGGTGGGGTTGGCGGAGACATACTCCACATTGACCTTCTTCCCGGCACCCATCGTCGAGCGGCCGAAGTCGACGCCCTCGCAAATCGCACGCGAGACGATGCTTTGCCAGAGCGCGGGCGAGAGCCTTAGGTTGATGAAGCCGGGCCCGGCGACGGTCACCTCGGCGATGCGGGGATCGGCACGCAGAAGGGCCGCTATCTGCTCGGCCAGCGCGCGCGGCTGCAAGCCAGAGGGCTTCGCCAGCACCATCGCCGCGTTGGTCGCCATGTCACCATGGCTCAGATCGCGCGGCGGCTCCACCGTCACGCTGCCGACCGGGCTCCCGCCCGGCAGCATGCCCTCGGCTTCGAGGCGCTCAAGCGCATCCACTACAGCGGTCCTGATCTCAGTAAAGAGGTTCATCGGGGCTCCCGGCGCTTCCTTAGTTCGGCTGCGTGGCGCATAGCATGGTCAGTGGCCGCCGCAAACCTGTCAGATGGCGACCATCCCGCCGCAGATGGAACCACTCAGCCAACTCCAGACGCCTCGATCAATTCGGCAACGCGGTCCTGGAGCCGCCAGAGATAGGGATCGTGAACCCCCGCGACTTCGAGCGAGAGCACCGTCTGGCACAAGTACTCCGCCCCTGAGCCCCAGTGGCCGCAGGCCTTGGCGAGTGTGGCCGCGACCACCTCGACGCCGAGGTCGCCCACATAATTCGGGCTTTCGCAGTTGGAAGTAAAGGCGATGGCTCTCATTATCTGGCCACCCCGCTCGACTTCGACCCATTGCGGCGTATTGCCCGGCGGCCTGACTGTCATCTCGTGCCGCCATAGGGCCGATAGATCGGCCCATTCGCGCTCCACGGCAACGGTCTGGAGGATGCCTTCACAGCCCTCGCCCCGGTCGATCTGCATCATCAGCCCCGAAAAATCCCGGGTGCCACGGTAGCGATTGACCCTGAGGCAGAAGGCGCGGCTCCAGCCGATCGCCCTACACCGCGAGACCGCCGCCGGCTCGAATGCCGGTTTCCAGATCAGCGAGCCGTAGGCGAAGACCTGCACCGGACCATCGGGCCGTTCCCGCAGGAACCCGGCGAGATGATCGTCGTAATCGGCCTCGGTGAAGTAGGTGAGGTGCGCCAGCGGCCCTTCGTCGGGCACCTCGCGGTGGACCCGCCGGACCATCTCCTCGGTCAGACGCATCACCCGCCCGGGCGGGCCGCTCGTGGTGGACATGGCCTGCGATTACGAAATTGGCACACCGAAAGAGAAGAAGACCTTGGCGCGGAAAAAATCAATAGCCGGCGCGGCCTCAGGCCCGCGCCAGCGGATCGGTCAGCACGCGGTGCTCCTCCAGCGCGAAGCGGTCGGTCATGCCGGCGATGTAGTCGGCGACGATCCGGGCGCGCATCAGCTCCGACTCGGCGGTCCCCGCCGCGGCGCTCCATTCCTCGGGCATTAGTCCGGGATCGCCAAGGAAGATGTCGAAGAGATCCCGCACCACGCCCGCCGCCTTGGCCCGCATCCGGCGCACCCGGTAGTGCCGGTACATGCGCCGGAACAGGAAACTCTTGATGGTGGCGATGTCGCTTTCCATTCGGGCCGAGAAGGCAACCACCGGGCAGTCGAGCGCCTGCACCCCGGCCATGCTCGCCGGCGCCAGCGTCTCGAGCCGGTGCCGGCTCTCGGTCAGCACGTCGTCGACCATGAGTCCGAAGACCCGCCTCAGCGCCTCGTGGCGGCGGCGGAGCGGGTCGAGGCCGGGATAGGCCGCATCGACCTCCGCGAAGCAATCGCCGACGACCGGAAGCGCTTCCGCCTCGTCGAGGGTGAACAGGCCCGCGCGCAGCCCGTCATGCAGGTCGTGGTTCACATAGGCGATGTCGTCCGAGAGCGCCGCCACCTGCGCCTCGGCCCCGGCCCGGGTGTGGAGCTCGAGGTCGTGCCGGGCGGCATACTCGGCGATCGCGAAAGGCAGCCGGCCGCGCGGCGCATCGGCCGAGTCCAGCAGCGGCCCGTTGTGCTTGGCGATCCCCTCAAGCGTCTCCCAGGACAGGTTCAGCCCGTCGAACTCGGCATAGTGGCGCTCGAGGTCGGTGACGATCCTGAGCGCCTGGGCGTTGTGGTCGAAGCCGCCATACTCGGCCATGCACTCGTCCAGCGCCTCCTCGCCGGTATGCCCGAAGGGCGGGTGGCCGAGGTCGTGGGCCAGCGCCACCGCCTCGGCCAGATCCTCGTTCAGCCTGAGCGTCCGGGCCAGCGTGCGGGCGATCTGGGCAACCTCGATCGAATGCGTCAGCCGGGTGCGGTAATAATCGCCCTCGTGCTCGACGAAGACCTGGGTCTTGTGCTTCAGCCGCCGGAAGGCCGAGGAGTGGATGATCCGGTCGCGGTCGCGCTGGAAGGGCGAGCGGTGCGCGCTCTCCGGCTCAGCGTGGAGCCTGCCCCGGGTCTCGCCGGGCAGCGCCGCGAAGGGTGCCAGTCTGGTCTCGTCCATGTGGGCCCCTTCCCCGCACCCTTGTCTCGCCGCCGGTCGTGGTTACATCCTAGGCAGACGCGGCCGTGGGCCGGTTATAGCTGATTCGCGGTGCAGGGAAGCCAGAGAGGCCAGGCGATGGAACTGACGATCCCGGTCAAGGTCACCGATCGCACCTTCGCGCGGCTCGCCGAGATTGCCGGCGGTTCGGGCGAAGCCAAGGCGCTCCGCGTCGCCGTGCTGGGCGGCGGCTGCTCGGGCTTCCAGTACGAGTTCCAGCTCGAGGACGCGGCCGCCGAGGGCGACCTCGTGATCGAGCGCGACGGCCAGCGCGTGCTGGTCGACCCCGAGTCGCTGCCCTTCCTCTCGGGCGCGGTGATCGATTTCAAGGACGAGCTGATCGGCGCCCGGTTCCACGTAGAGAACCCCAACGCCACCTCGACCTGCGGCTGCGGCACCAGCTTCGCTATCTGAACAGGCCGCGGCGGCCCGTTCCCCGATTCTCCTCGTGTCCGCCCGGTTATGCCGGATTCACTCAGCCCGCGGCCCGGGCCGTGCTATCGTCGGCCGCTGACCCGCGCCGGCGGGTCGCGGTGACGTGAAAAACATCAGATGGGGAAGGAAAGTCCATTCGGACTCGTGATGTTGCCGCCGGAGTGGTAGCGGTGTTGCTGGCCGGAGCCGGGGCGGCCGGTGCGGCGGAGTTGGCCGGTGCGTCGGCGCCGCTCGGCCAGGGCACGGTGCAAAGCTACGCGGTGATTGGCGCCGACGGCGCGCCGGCCGAGATCGGAGTCGCGTTCTCGATGGGCGCCTTCGACGGCCTGCCGCCCGACCCCAACAATGTCAGCCGGTGCTTCGACCTCAATGGCGACGGCAAGATCGCGGATCACGGCGAATGCGACGGCGACTATGAGTTCGGACCTGCCCCTCCCGGCCGAGCTGACCGGGCGCGGCGACATCCCGTTCGGCTGGGCGATGGTCAACTGGGGGCCTCACGGCCACCCGCCGGAGGCCTGGCTGGAGCCGCATTTCGACATCCACTTCTACCAGATCCCGCGCGAGGCGGTCGACGAAATCAAGCTCGGCTCCTGCGGGATCTTCATGGACTGCGCCGCCTTCGAGCTGGCGGTGAAGGCGGTGCCCGCAAAATACGTGAACCCGGACCATATCGACGTGCAGGGGGCGGTCGGGCAGATGGGCAACCACCTGATCGACAGCAAGACGCCGGAACTCGGCAACCCGCCACAGCCCTTCACCCATACTTGGATCTACGGCGCCTTCGACGGCCATGTGATCTTCCACGAGGTGATGGTCACCCGCGACTTCCTGGCAAATGGCGGCGATGCCTGCGCCGACGTCAAGCAGCCAGAGGCCTGGGAGAAGGCCGGCTACTATCCGACCCGCTACTGCTTCAGGCACGACGCTGAAGGTGGGCTGAAGGTGTTCATGACCGACTTCGTGAAGCGCGACGCCGGCTAGGACAGCATCAACTCAATTCACACCGCTCCCCCGGCCGACTAGGGTCGCGCCAGCGATTCCCCGGGGGAGCGATGCAGGACACACGCCGGCTCTTGAAATCCGTCTTCGGCTTCGACGCCTTCCGGCCGGGGCAGGAGGAGATCGTCGCCGCCATCCTCGCCGGGCGCGACGTGCTGGCGATCATGCCGACGGGCGGGGGCAAGTCGCTCTGCTTCCAGCTTCCTGCCCTCCGACGGCGCGGGTTGACGGTGGTGATCTCGCCGCTGATCGCGCTGATGCGCGACCAGGTGGCGGCGCTGCGCGAGGCTGGCGTCGAGGCGGGCGCGCTGACCTCGGCAAACGACCCCTGGGAGACCGAGCGCGTCTTCGAGGCGCTGGAGATGGGACGGCTGCGGCTTCTCTACCTGGCGCCCGAGCGGCTCGCGGGCGAGGCCACGGTGAATCTGCTCCGCCGGGCCGGGGTGAACCTGCTCGCCGTCGACGAGGCCCATTGCGTCAGCCAGTGGGGCCACGACTTCCGGCCGGACTATCTGCGCATCGGAAGCTTGCGCGAGGCGCTGGGCGGCGTGCAGACCGCCGCCTTCACCGCGACCGCGGACGCCGAGACCCGCGACGACATCCAGGCCCGCCTCTTCGCAGCGCCGCCGGAGATGTTCCTGCGCGGCTTCGACCGGCCGAACCTCTACCTCGCCTTCGAGCCGAAGCAGTCGCCGCAGGCGCGCATCCTCGATTTCATGAAACGCCACAAGGGCCAGCCCGGGATCGTCTATTGCGGCTCGCGCAAGAAGACCGAGACGGTCGCTGCGGCGCTGTCTGGCGCGGGCATCCCGGCGCTCGCCTATCACGCGGGACTCGACACCGAGACCCGCAGCGCGCGCCAGGACCGCTTCACTCGCGACGACGGGCTCGTGATGGTGGCGACGGTCGCCTTCGGCATGGGGGTCGACAAGCCCGACGTCCGCTTCGTCGTCCACGCCGACCTGCCGAAGTCGATGGAGTCCTATTACCAGGAGGTCGGCCGCGCCGGGCGCGACGGCGCGCCGGCCGACACGCTGACACTCTACGGCATTGACGACATCAAGCTCCGCCGGATGCAGATCGACCAGTCCGACGCCCCCAATGAGCGCAAGCGCGCCGACCACCAGCGGCTGAACGCGCTGCTCGCGCTCGCCGAGGCTCCGCGCTGCCGCCGCCAGGTGCTGCTGGCCCATTTCGGCGAGGACGGCACCGAGCCATGCGGCAACTGCGATCTTTGCCGCGAGCCACCAGAGCGTTTCGATGGCACCGAGGCGGTGCAGAAGGCGCTGTCCGCCATGCTCCGCACCGGCGAGCGCTTCGGAGTCGAGCACCTGATCGCGGTGCTGCGCGGCGAGGCGACCGAGCGGGTCGTCCAGCTTGGCCACGACCGCGTCCGCACCTTCGGCGTCGGCGCCGAGTTCGAGCGCAGCCAGTGGCGGGCGATCTTCCGCCAGGTCTATGCGCTCGGCCTCGCCGAGGTCACCGAGGCCGGAAGCTGGCAGGCGACGGAGGGCGGTCGCCGGGTGCTGCGAGGCGAGGAGACGGTGATGCTCCGCCAGGACGCGCTGCGCCGTCCGCGTGCGCAGAAGCAGGCGAAGGCCCGCTCCGTGGCCGGGCCTGGCCCGGAGGACGACGAGCTCTTCGAAGCGCTCCGAGCCAGACGCGCCGCGCTCGCCCGGGCGCGGGGTGTGCCGGCCTATGTGATCTTCCACGACGCGACGCTGATCGACATCGCCGCGCGCAAGCCGCAAACGCTCGACGAGCTGGCCGAGTGCAGCGGCGTGGGCGCAAAGAAGCTCGAGAGCTTCGGCCGCGACTTCCTCGAGGTGGTCGCTGCGGGGCCGGTCGCCCTGCCCCATCCTGCCCGGCGCAAGCTGGCGGGGGACCCGGCGGCGGCGCTTTTCGATGCGCTTCTCGGTGCCCAGTCGGGCCTCATGCGCGGCGAGACCGGCACAGACCGGTTCCTGGTCTGCACCAACGCGACGCTGGCGAAGATCGCCGAGGCCCGGCCCCGCGACCTCGGCGCGCTCGAGCGCATCCCCGGCGTCGGCGCCCAGAAGGCCGAGCGCTTCGGCGGCGCCTTCCTCGCTGCGATCGAAGCGGCGGGGGACTGAGTTGCGCCGCCGCAGCGCCAGCATGTAGGCTCGCGCCCGACCAGGATCGAGAGCAGGCCATGAAAATCGCCACGTACAACATCAACGGCATCAAGGCCCGCCTGCCCGCCCTGCTGGAATGGCTCGGCGAGGCCGCGCCGGACGTCGCGCTCGTGCAGGAGATCAAGTCGGTCGACGAGGCCTTCCCGCGCGAGGAGATCGAGGGGCTCGGCTACAACATCGAGACCCACGGCCAGAAGGGCTTCAATGGCGTCGCCATCCTCTCGAATTTGCCGCTCGAGGACGTGAAGCGCGGCTTGCCGGGCGATCCGTCCGACGAGCAGGCGCGCTGGATCGAGGCGACCGTCAGCGGCAAGGACGCGGCGATCCGGGTCTGCAACCTCTATCTGCCGAACGGCAACCCGGCACCGGGACCGAAGTTCGACTACAAGCTCGCCTGGATGGCGCGGCTCGTGAAGCGGGCGAAGAAGTTGCTCGCTCACGAGGAGACCGCACTGATCGCCGGCGACTACAACGTGATCCCCGAGCCGCGCGACGCCGAGAACCCGGAGAACTGGAAGGAGGATGCGCTGTTCCTGCCCGAGAGCCGCGCCGCCTTCCGACGCATCGTTAATCTCGGCTTCACCGATGCGATCCGCGAGACCACCCAGGCGGACCATGCCTACAGTTTCTGGGACTATCAGCGCGGCGCCTGGGAGCGGAACGACGGAATCCGCATCGACCATGTGCTGCTGACCCCGCAGGCCGCCGACCGGCTGGCCGCGGCCGGGATCGACAGCGACGTCCGAGGGCGAGAGAAGCCGTCGGACCATGTGCCCGTTTGGGTCGAACTCGACCTGTGAACGTTAGCCCTATTTTGGCTTTGCCGGCGCTTTTGGTGCGATCGTGGGAGCCTGCGTGGCCACGTTCTCCAAGGATACGGCAACCGTCGCGGTCGGAGCCGTAGCGATGATCGCAATTGCTGCCGCGGTCTCGGAGGGCCTCGGTGCCGGGACAGTGGGAATTGCCGCCCGGGCGACCGCAGCACCACCACTAGAGCGCCGGCGCTTCGGCGGCAGCGGCGAATCGGAGGGATCGGTGCCATCCCACAGGGTGATCGCCGATCCAGTCTCGAGCACCGCCACCTCCTCGGCCCCTGCCTCGGCCCCGGAAGATGGCAGGCTGGCGAGGCTCGCTTCGAGTCCTCCGGCGACACGGGTCTCGTCCGCGTTCGCACCCGAGCCGTTGGCCTTGCGCAATGCGGCCATCGCTCTTGCGAGGAAGGATTGCATCGCTTGCTCGCCCACTGGACGGTCGCTGAAACTGCTGACGGTGACCATGACCAGTCGGCCCGATATCGTCGTGAAGGCGCGCCAGAACCGGGGCGCAAGGATCGTGAGGCCGTCCGGCGTCTCCTCGGCCAGAACGTATACAGCCCCGCCCATCTGCTGAAGGTCGACGACCCGCCTGGTGGCATCACCGTTGCCGCGCGCGAGCAAGACCCGTCCTGAGGGGCCGGCAAGCGCGTCAGCGAAGCCGTCGAGGCCTGCGTCGCCCGGCTTAATTGCCAACTCCGCAGAAATGGAAACCGTCAGGATTCCCGGGAAGCTTCGCGGCAGTGAAATCGCCACCACATTGCCCTTACCGTCTGTCTGCCCGGCCGCAGCCCCGGGATCGGTCAGGCAATCCGCGATAAGTGCGAAGGCCGCGCGCCTGGTTACATCGATCGACTTCTCGTCGACGCAGTAGCCATCGGGAGGCGCAACGACCACGCGCTCGCCGCGCACCGCGAAGACGGCGCGGACGGGCGTCCATGAGATCAGCGCGACACCTTTCTCGCCCTTGATCCGCAGCAGTTCGCCAGCAACATTGCTGCGGCCCGCCTGACCGAGCTCGGCGCAGCCGGAAAGCAACGACATGATAGCCGGAAAGGCGATGCAAAGGCGGCGGGCATGGAGAGTCCAGCCATTGCCCGGCAGGCCCACGCGCCGGATCCGCTCAGAGATCCGCGTAGACGTGGCGTTCGCCCGCCTGGCCGGGATGGGTCACCGCGCCTTCCTTGGTCGCACCGACAAGCTGGGCGTACTTCCAGAGGGCACCGGAACCGTAGAGCGTCTCGCGCGGCCCGGGCCACTGCTTCCGCCGGGCGCGCAACTCCGCAGCCGTCAACTTGACCTTAAGGGTGCCCTTCTTGGCGTCGATCTGAATGATGTCACCGTTCCTCAAGAGCGCGATCGGCCCGCCGACCGCCGCCTCTGGTCCGACATGGCCGACGCAGAACCCGCGGGTGGCGCCAGAGAACCGGCCATCGGTGATCAGCGCCACCTTGCCGCCCATCCCCTGGCCCGAGATCGCGGCAGTCGTGGCCAGCATCTCGCGCATGCCAGGGCCGCCCTTCGGCCCCTCGTTGCGGATCACCAGAACCTCACCTTCCTTGTAGTCACGCTTCTGCACCGCTTCGAAGGCTTCCTCTTCGTTCTCGAACACCCGGGCCGGGCCTTCGAATTTCTGCTTCTTCATGCCTGCCACCTTAACGATGGCGCCCTCCGGGGCGAGGTTGCCTTTGAGTCCGACGACACCGCCGGTGGCGGTCAGCGGCTTGCCGACCGGGTAGATCACGCGGCCATCTGCCTCGCCCTGGATCTCGGCCAGGTTCTGCGCAACGGTTTTCCCTGTCGCGGTGATGCAGTCGCCATGCAGCAACCCGGCCTTCAGCAGTTCCTTCATCACCACCGGAATGCCGCCGACCTCGTAGAGGTCTTTGGCGACGTACTTCCCGCCCGGTTTCAGGTCGACGAAATAGGGCGTCGAGCGGAAGATCTCGCAGACGTCGAACAGGTCGAACTTGATCCCGGCCTCGTGGGCGATCGCTGGCAGGTGCAGCCCGGCATTGGTCGATCCGCCGGTGCAGGCGACGACGCGGGCGGCGTTCTCGAGCGACTTGAGGGTGACCACGTCGCGGGCCCGGATGCCCTGGGCCAGCAGGTTCATGACCGCGCGGCCACTGGCCTCGGCATACTGGTCGCGGCTTTCATAAGGTGCAGGCGCGCCAGCCGAATTGGGCAGCGCCAGACCGATCGCCTCGGAGACGCAAGCCATGGTGTTGGCGGTGAACTGTCCGCCGCAGGCACCCGCGGATGGGCAAGCCACCGCCTCGAGTTTGTGGAGCTCGCAGGTGGAGAGATCGCCTGCCTGATGGCGGCCAACGGCCTCGAACACGTCCTGCACGGTCACGTCGCGGCCCTCGTAGCGACCCGGCAGTATCGAGCCGCCATAAAGGAAGACCGACGGAACGTTCAGCCGCACCATGGCCATCATCATGCCGGGCAGAGACTTGTCACAGCCCGCAAGGCCGACGATGGCGTCATAGGCGTGACCGCGCATGGTCAGCTCGACCGTGTCGGCGATCGCCTCCCGGCTCGCGAGCGACGATCGCATGCCCTCGTGACCCATGGCGATGCCATCGGTCACGGTGATGGTGGTAAACTCCCGAGGAGTGCCCTGCCCCTCCTTGACACCCAGCTTGACGGCCTGCGCCTGGCGGTTCAGCGCGATGTTGCAGGGCGCGGCTTCGTTCCAGCAGGTGGCGACGCCGATGAAGGGACGGTGGATCTCCTCGTCGCTGAGCCCCATGGCGTAAAAATAAGACCGGTGCGGCGCCCGGGCGGGCCCCTCGGTCACATGCCGGCTCACCAGTTTCGACTTGTCGAAGGTCTTCGCGCCCATCCGTGGATCCGCCTCCCGCGGGGTCTTCAGTCGTGATTCATCGCCGCGAACCCTAGCCGCGAGATCGGCGGGATGCCAGCGGTTATGGCGCCGGCCGGTGCCGCCCAGGATGCGTCATCTTCAGATCAGGGAAGAAATCCGCGCCGTAATTGATTAGTATCAATGAACGCTGCGCCCCAAAGGCGCGGAATGGAAACCGAAACAGGGAGGTCGCCATGAGCAAGCATCCGATCGACCACGACCGCGCACGAGACGACGGCAAGGTGGCGAAGCAGTATGTCCGTATTGAGCGGGAGCAGGCCGGTGAGGCCGTCGATCCGAAAGTCAGACAGCTGACCAAGGACGCTCACAAGGATGAGGGCAAGGCTTCGGCTGCGCGGGTGAAAAGGTTTCTCAAGATCGAACGGGAAAAAGCTGGCACATAGCGGATTTCCCGAGGTTTCGACCTGACTTAATCTGGCCATTTTCGGGCGGAATAGTCGCAATACGCCTGCTGCCTTGCACCCATGGATCGGAGCCATGACGACTCCCCTCGCACAATATGTCGCGCCGGGCATGACGCGCCCAGGCCTCTGGCGCCTGTTTCTTGGCATCCTTCTGATCGTCATCGGCTGGCTGCTGTGGACCGTGCTGGTGATGAGCGGCTTTGTGCTCTGGCGTCTGGGCGCCGGGGACCAGGTGCCGGTGGCGCTCGAGGCGATGCAGGCCTTCCTCGGAGCGCATACCCCATCGTCGGTGATCTTCCAGCTTTCGACCTTCGCCGGGATCTGGCCGGCTGCCTGGGTGACGTTGCGGCTGCTGCACCGCCAGCGGCTGGGCACGCTGATCTCGCCCGAGGGCCGGATGCGCTGGGGCGAGTTCGGAGGCGGCGCAATGATCGCTATCGGATTCTGGGTTGTCACCATCACCATAGGCGGCGCGATCGTGGGTGCGCCGGTGCGCACCGACCTGCCGCTCGCCTCGTGGGCGGCAGCCATGCTTCCGCTGGCGGTGCTGGTTTTCTTCCAGGCATCGGCCGAGGAGCTGGTGTTCCGCGGCTACATGCTGCAGCAGCTGGCGGGGCGCTGGCGCAGCCCGGTGATCTGGGCAGCTCTGCCGGGGTTCCTGTTCGGGCTGGCGCATTATTCCAACGGCTCGGAGATCGGCGTCGGTCTCCATTACGTGGCGGTTACAACGCTGTTCGGCCTCGCGGCGGCGGCGCTGGTCTGGCGCACCGGCAGCCTGGCGGCGGCGATGGGGCTGCACACGGCGATGAACATGTTCTCGCTGTCGGGGGTCGGACTCAAGGGAGTGATCGAGGGAACACAGCTCTATCTCTATGACGCGTCGCTGGCCAAGGTGCTGTTCACCGCTGACGGAATCTCGACCCTGGCGATCCTGCTGTTCATCCTGTCGCCGCTCTGCCCGCTCCGGAACCGGGAGGCCGCCGCCTAGGCGCTGCTACTCAGAGGTCAGGCCGTGCCGGCGGTGCCAGTCGGCCAGCGCCTCGTCCGGGTACTCGTCGAACGACTTCTCCGGGGCTTCAAGCCCCGCCCGCGCCCAGTCCGGGGCCGATCCCAGCATGATGTCAACGTGGGCCGGCGGCACCGGGAGGGGGGTGTCGATGGCGCCAGCGTGGGGGTGGATCAGTTCGGGCCAGGTCGCGTCCCAGTGCCAGAGAGCCGTGCCGCAGTGGCCACAGAACCGGCGACCGGTTCCGTCGGTGCGGTCGCCCCTGGCGTCGTAGACCCGGATGTGCTCGTCGCCCTCGACGGTCATGCCCTCGACCAGGGCGCCGAGGTTGATCGAGAAGCCGCCCGCGCCGGCGGTCTTGCGGCAGATCGAGCAGAAACAGCGCAGGTAGGGAACCGGACTCGGAGCCTCGACGCCGAACCGGACCTTGCCGCAGTGGCAGGAGCCTTCGAGCCGCATCACACTCTCCCTTCGTTGTCGCCCGGCGGGCCGTGCCGGCCCCGCGGGCAGAGGCGTCCGCGTGCGGACGCATAGCCAAGTCTATGGCGCGTAAGACGGATCACGCATGTGATGCAGGCCAAAGGCGCGGACGCCGGGATCGAATCCGTTCTATGGCCAGTCTTGCAGATGCCGGGCGGCGGGGCAAACCCCGCCCCGCAAAGCCGGGGGGACGGGGTCCGTCCCGCCGCAGACCGGCGCCCACTGGCGGGATGAACCCCGCCCTAAGACAGGCCCGAAAGCCGGTTCCGTGCCGCATTCAGACGCTCGCGCTCGGCCAGCGCGGCGGCGAGGCGCTCGCGCTGCTCGGCGACAACCTGCTCCGGCGCATTGGCGAGAAACTTCTGGTTCGCGAGCTTGGATTCGAGCCCTCCGGTCTCCTTGCCGAGCTTTTCCAGCGCCTTCTCGAGCCGAAGTGTCTCTGCCGCAACATCGATGATGCCGGAAAGCATCAGGCTGACCGCACAATCCTCCATTGCAACAGTCACCACACCCTTCGGCGCCTCGGCGACGATTTCGATGCCGGAGAGCCGCGCCAGCCGCGCGATCAGCGCGCCGTTGCGAGCGAGGCGATCGGCGACCGCTTCCCCTGCCCCGGTCACCACGGTCGGGACCTGGGCGCCACCGGGAACGTTCATCTCGGCCCTGACCGAGCGCACGCCCTCGATCACCTTGATGACCCAGCCCATCTCGGCATCCGCGGCTGCATCCGCGAGGTCGAGAGGCAGTTCGGGCCAGTCCGCATGGACCAGCATCCCGTCGCGCCGGGCGATCTGGCCCCAGAGTTCCTCGGTGACGTAGGGCATGATCGGGTGCAGGAGCTTCAGGCACTGGTCGAGCGCCCAGGCGGTGGTGGCGCGGGTCTCGTCGCGGGCGGTCGCGTCGTCGCCCTGCAGCAGGGGCTTCGAGAGTTCCACATACCAGTCGCAGAACACGCCCCAGACATGAGCATACAGGCCGTTGGCTGCGTCGTTGAACCGGAACCCCGCCAGCGCCGCATCGGTGGCGGCGGCGATCCGGGCGGTCTCGCCGACGATCCATTTGTTGACCGTCTGAGTGACGCCGCGCGGGTCGAAGCCCGCCACCGGCTTGCACTCGTTCATCTCGGCGAAGCGGGCGGCGTTCCAGAGCTTGGTGCCGAAGTTGCGGTAGCCCTCGACACGGGAGACGGCCAGCTTGATGTCGCGCCCCATCGCCGCCATCGAGGCCAGCGTGAAGCGCAGCGCATCGGCGCCGAACTGGTCGATGATCTCCAATGGGTCGATGACGTTGCCGAGCGATTTCGACATCTTCTTGCCGTGTTCGTCGCGAACGAGGGCGTGGACGTAGACGGTGTCGAAGGGCTTCAGCGGGGCGCCTGAAGCATCCTTCATGAAGTGCAGCCCGTCCATCATCATCCGGGCGACCCAGAAGAAGATGATGTCGAAGCCGGTGACCAGGACGGAGGTGGGGTAGTAGCGCGCCAGTTCCGGCGTCTGGTCTGGCCAGCCGAGGGTCGAGAAAGGCCAAAGAGCGGAGGAGAACCAGGTGTCGAGCACGTCGGGGTCGCGGGCTAGCGGCTTGCCGCCAGCCTGCGCGATCGCCTCGGCCTCGGTCGCGGCGCAATAGGCCTTGCCGTCGGCGTCGTACCACACCGGAATCTGGTGACCCCACCACAGCTGGCGCGAGATGCACCAGGGTTCGATGTTCTCCATCCAGTGGAAATAGGTGTTCTCCCAGCTCTTCGGGACGAACTGCACCTGGTCGTTCTGCACGAACTCGATGGCGGGCTTGGCCAGCGTCGCGGCGTCGACGAACCACTGGTCGGTCAGCATCGGCTCGATGACGACCTTCGAGCGGTCGCCGTAGGGGGCCATGATCTTCTTCGATTCCACCAGGGGGACCAATCGAGGTCCCGGGTCCTCGCCCGGGACATCGGTGCCCTCGCCTGTGTCCCGGACCTGATCCGGGACCTTCTTGCCACCCGAGACCCGCGGGTCGCTCTCGGGCACCATCACCGCCAGCCCCTCGGCGGTGATCTGCGCGATCACCCGCTTTCGCGCCTCGTAGCGGTCGAGGCCGCGCAGGTCGTCGGGCACCAGGTTGATGGCGTCGATCTCGGCCTCGGACATCTGCGCGCCGCCCGAGCCGTGGGCCTCGGCGATCCGCTGCGCCAGCGTGGCGCACTCGGCATAGGGCGCGCCGTCCGTCCGCATCGCCGCCCTGGTGTCCATCAGCCGGTAACAGGGGATGCCGCCGCGCTTCGCGACGCCGTAGTCGTTGAAGTCGTGTGCGCCGGTGATCTTGACGGCGCCCGAGCCGAAGCTCGGGTCCGGATAGTCGTCGGTGATGATCGGGATCAGGCGGCGGTGTTGCTTGGGCCCGACCGGGATCTCGCAGAGCTTGCCGACAATGGGCGCATAGCGGGCGTCCGAGGGATGCACCGCCACCGCGCCGTCGCCCAGCATGGTCTCGGGCCGGGTGGTGGCGATGGAGATGTAGTCGCGGGTTTCGCGCAGGGTGACGTTCCCGTCGGCGTCCTTCTCGACATAGTCATAGGTCTCGCCGCCGGCGAGCGGGTACTTGAAGTGCCACATGTGGCCGTCGACCTCGATGTTCTCGACCTCGAGGTCGGAGATCGCGGTCTCGAAATGCGGGTCCCAGTTGACCAGCCGCTTGCCGCGGTAGATCAGGCCTTCGTTGTAGAGCTGGACGAAGACCTTCAGGACCGCCTTCGACAGCCCCTCGTCCATGGTGAAGCGGTCGCGCGACCAGTCGCAGGAGGCGCCGAGGCGCTTGAGCTGGTTGAGGATGGTGCCGCCGGATTCGTGCTTCCACTCCCAGACCTTGTTCACGAAGGCCTCGCGGCCCATGTCGCGGCGGCCGGGCTGCCGGGTGTCGGCCAGCTGGCGTTCGACCACCATCTGGGTGGCGATGCCGGCGTGATCGGTGCCCGGCTGCCACAGCGTGTCGAAGCCCTGCATGCGCTTCCAGCGGATCAGGATGTCCTGCAGCGTGTTGTTGAGCGCGTGGCCCATATGCAGCGAGCCGGTGACGTTCGGCGGCGGGATGACGATGCAGAAGGGATCGGCGCCCGGCCTGGCGTTGGCGCCGGCGCGGAAGCAGCCGTTCTCCTCCCAGCGGGCGTAGATCCGCGCTTCGGCCTCGGCCGCGTCGAAGGTCTTGTCCATCATGTCGCTCGCAGATGTCGTTCCGGGCGTCTCTTAACCCGCGACGCGCGCGGGGAAAAGAGGCGAAGCGCCCCGGCGCGGACCGGGGCGGCCGGAAAGCGGGAGTTGCGGGAGGCTGGGCGCCTCAGCGCCGCAGCATGGCCCGGGCGACCTCGTCGCGGATCATGCGCTGGATGTTCTTCGAGAGCCGCTGGCCCATGTCGCCCTCGAGCTCCTCGCGGATCACGCGGCGGATGGTTTCCTCCATCTCTGCCGGGTCGATGGCAAGGTCGGGAGGCGGGCTCAGGTCCGTCGCCTGGTCGTCCATTGCAGCCTCCTCGGTTCCCTCGTCAGCAGCAGCAGTCTCGCCGGTGTCGCCGGTGGCGGTCTCATCCGGAGATGTTCCGGCATCCGGTGTTTCGGTTTCAGGCGTTTCGGTTTCGGGCTGGTCGGTCGCTTCCGTGGATCCGGTGGCCTCGGCGGCGGTGGCGTCAGATGGCCCGTCTTCGGATGGTTCGTCTTCGGATGGCGCCTCTTCGGGTGGCGCCTCTTCGGGTGGCGCGTCTTCGGCGGTGGCGGCTTCCGCCGCGTCACCGGCATCCGCCGCCCCGGTCACCGGTTCCTCCGGGCTTTCGGGGGCCGCCGCGCCGCCGGACCACGCATCGTCGGCCTGCGCGCCGCCGGTATCCTCGGCGGTGTCGCCGATCCGCGCGAGCGCCCTGGCGAGGGCCTCCATGCCGGCGTCGTCTTCCGCCGATTCAGCGGCAGGCGCGGCATTATCCGCATCCGCAGCCTCGAGTGCTTCGCCCGCACCGGCGGACGGATTTTCGTCGAGGTCCGCTTCGAGCTCGCCGCGCAGGACAGAACCGTCGTCGGTCTCGCCGTCCCGGCTCCAGTCCGCGTTCGAGACCAGCGACAGGCCGGCGCGCGGCGCGGCTGTCGTCGCCCGGATCAGACCGAACTCGTCCTCCTCGAGCTGTGTGGAGGCCTCGGGCTCGTCCGTGTCGCCGGTTTCCTCGGGTTGCATGCTGGAGCCGAGAACGAGCGCCTCGCCGTCCTCGTCCTCGTCGACATCCGCAGGGCCACTCGCGGCCACGGAACCCGAGGCGACCGTCCGGGACATGTGCCCGCGGGCGCCGGACGCCGCCGCCAGACCGAGAACGGTTTCCTCTTCCTCGTCATCGGCCGCCTCGGCGGCCGAAGGGGCGGAAACCGCGCCGCTCGTCTTGTCGGCGCTTTCAGGTGTCACCACCGCGGCGC
The DNA here is from genome assembly GCA_963700775.1 of uncultured Pseudomonadota bacterium. GTDB lineage: Bacteria > Pseudomonadota > Alphaproteobacteria > Rhodobacterales > Rhodobacteraceae > Thermohalobaculum. The sequence continues at coordinate 2,481 of CAVOYU010000006.1, read as the reverse complement.
GATCACCCTGGATGATGCGCCGGATGGAGGACAGGACGTCGTCCATCGATTTTCTTGCCTCGCTGTCGCTGCTCATGCCGCCAGCTCCTTCGCTTGCCGACGGCCCGACAGGGGAGTCGCTGCGACCTTACGGCCGCAGCGCGTGCCGCCATACGGTATCGTCGGTCTGGTCATAGCCGAAGTTACGGTCCCGCACCGTCTGGTAGTAGGACGGCGTCGTGTCCTCGATGCCGGTGTCGAGGCCGAGATGGTCGATCGTCAGCTTGCCGACCGAGGCCAGCACGCCATAGGCGGCCACGTACTCGTCGCGCCGCGCCGTCACCAGGCCCGACCGCGCATCCAGCACCTCCTGCTCGGCGTCGAGCACGTCGAGGGTCGTGCGCGCACCCACCTTGGCCTCCTCGCGCACGCCGTCGAAGGCGAGCTGGGCCGCGGAAACCTCGAGCTGGCCGGCGCGGATCGACGCCTGGGCGACCTCGTAGTTGGCCCAGGATATACCGACATTGCGGATCGCGTTGCGCTCGGAGGCGACGATGTCCGACGACGCGGCCTCGGCAAACGCCTGGGCCTCGCGGACGTTCGACGAGTTGCGGCCGCCGGTGTAGATCGGCACGGTCAGCACCAGGCCGACATTGGCCGATTTGGTCGCGTCGGTGACGCCGAAATTGAGGCTGGAATCATCGTTGTCCTCGACCCGGAGCGCGCTCCGCAGCGAGAGCTGCGGCAACAGGGCTCCGATCGCGGCGCGGACGTCGCTGCCGGCGGCATCCCGCTCGAGCCGGGAGGCGATCACGCCCGGGTCATCCCGGAGCGCCATGGCCACGGCCTCGTCCTTGCTGGACGGGAGGGTCGGGACCGGCGGCAGCTTCTGCAGGTCGCCGGGATACTCGCCGACCACGCGGCGGTAGGCCTCGCGCGCGGTCGCGAGCGCGCCCTCGTTGGCGGCCAGGCGGCTGTGCGCCGCGGCCAGACGCGAACGCGCCTGCTCGACGTCGGTGCGCGTCACCTCGCCGACCTGAAAGCGCTCGTTCGCGGCGCGGAGCTGTTCGTTGAGGACGCGGACGTTGTTCTGCGAGATGGTGACGAGCTCGGCGTTGCTCTGCACATCGGCATAGGCGGTCACCGTGTCCAGCAGCACCTGCTGCTCGGTCGCCGTCAACACCAGCTGGCGGGCGTCGATGCGGGTCTCCGCCGCCTCGGTCTGGTTGGTGATCTGGCCGCCGGTGTAGAGCGCCTGGCTGAGGTTCAACTGCGCCGAGGCCGGAAACCGGAGGTCCTGGCCATCGTCAGACTCGGCCAGCAGGTCGACGTTGCCCTGCGCATCGACCTGCGGCAGGCCGTCGGCGCGGGCCTGGACGGCGCGCTCGGCGAAGACCTTGACGTCGGATCGTGCGGCAGAGATCTCCGGGCTGTTCAGGTAGGCGGCCACCATCGCGTCCGCCAGCGACTGCGCCGCAGCGGGCGTTACCCCCAGGCTGAAGAGCACCGGAAGGGCGGTCAATGACAGACCGCGCCCAAGGCCGCACCAGATCTTAGCTTTCATCCCCCGAACCCCTCTCACCTTGTGAACAGTTTCAGAACGCGAACTCAGACTCCGCCGCAAATTGTGCCAGTAACGGCGTGTCCGCGTCAAATAGATATCTGCCGGAGAGCGTAGAATTTGCACGTGTGATCATTCGGCACTGGCCGACACCGGCGCTCCGGAACAGCGCGACGAGCCGTCCGCCCTCTTTCAACTGGGCGCCCAGCGTTTCCGGCAACTTTTCCACAGCGCCGTTTATGAAGATGACGTCATAGGGTCCGTGCGCGCGATCGCCGGCTGCCGGATCGCCCGGGGAGACCACCGCGTTGTCAATCTCGAGCTGGGCCAGTACCGATTGCGCCGTCTCGGCCAGGGCCGGATCCGGCTCGACCGCAACCACCATCTCGGCCATCCGGGCAATCACGGCGGTCGAGTAACCGGTGCCGGGAGCCAGGTCGAGCACCAGATCGTGCGGGCCGATATGCGCCGCCTCGAGCATCTTGGCGAGCGTTCTGGGCTCGAGCAGGGCGCGCCCGGGAGCGATCTCGATCTCCGCGCCGGCATAGGCGACGTCGCGCCGCGCCTTCGGCACGAAGAGTTCGCGCGGCGCCCATAGCATTGCCTCGATGATCGCATAACGGGTCACATCGGAGGGTCGAACCTGGCAGTCAACCATGGCCTGGCGGGCAGCCGCGAAGTCAGTCATGCGCGATATCCGATGCAACTGGCAAAGGTCGAACTTCATTGCCACATGGGCGCGTGGTGCGCAACCGAGGGCGGGCCAACTCATGACGGCATCGTGGCCGTACGGCAACGCGCTTGCAATCGATGCGGACGCGGTCTAATGGACGGCGACCGCGCCGGTCGGCGCAGGGCATCCGGTTACGGCGACGTGGCGGAGTGGTTACGCAGCGGACTGCAAATCCGTGCACGCCGGTTCGATTCCGGCCGTCGCCTCC
>CAVOYU010000005.1:0-248059 GCA_963700775.1 uncultured Pseudomonadota bacterium | reverse complement strand
GCGGCTTCCCCACCGGAGACCCGGCCGTGAAGCAATCGGCGGCGGACACAACCTTGCGCCCCGCCGCCGGTGGAGGCGCTGTATAGGCAGATTTGGAATCGGGCGCAAGCGCCAATTTCGCCTGCGGCAGAATGTTCCGGACGAGCCACTCGGCGGCCGATTCCCGGTCTTACGCCGATCCCACTCCGGCTCCTCCGGAGCGTCTCTGGCAGGCTTCCCGATCGCCGTCGACTGACGCTCTCGCCGGCCTCAACCGGACGTGAACCGGCGCGAGCGGGGGGTCGTGCTATCGCAGTGCCGCCAATGGTGCAAACAGGGAGGGAGTGCGCCGCGGGCAATCCTGGCAGGGTTCATGGTGCCGGGGTCCGCAGCCGCAGCAGGAGCCGCGACGGTGCGGGTCGAAGCGGATGGACTTCCCCGGATAGACTTCGCCGGCGGCTCGAAGAACTTCGTGCTGATGGTCCGGCGCGAAGGCACCGCCGCGGGCGAGGGTGCCTTCGCCGGGTCCAAGGTCGTCGAGCATGGCTGGCACGACATCCAGCCGCGCTTCGGCGGCGATCCGCAGGGTAATCTGGAGCTGACGGCGCCGAACGGCGACACCACCTATCTGAAATGCCATGTGCGCGCGGCGTTCATGCAGGGCGAGGGCAAGCCGGAGCCGCTCGACAACGGACTGCGGGAGCTCGTCTCCGGCTCCGGTGGCTTCGCCGGTCTGCGCGGCGTTGGCACTCTGGTGATCAAGCCCGCCTCCGAGCCTGAGCGCCTGTTTGTCCTGGAGGGGGAGTTGTGCTCGGCGCCATTCGGGCGCAGGCGGAGCTTGAGGGGGCTTGAGTGGTCCGGCCTCTCCGTGCGAGGCTCGGCCATGCGCTCCCGCTGGCTGGTAACCCCGTTCTATTTCGAGCACCCCGAGCCGGCGCTGTTCACGGCGGCGCCGGCGAGGGCAGAAGCCAATGCGCCCGGGCGGATCGCCGACCGGAGCCCGGGGGCGCTTGCCCGGATGCACCGGCCGATCGCGGCCTTCGCCGAACGCGCGGCGCGAGCCGGCCTGCGTCCGGTGTCGCTGGCCGGCGACTGCTGCGCCTCGGTGCCGGTGATGGCCGGTCTCGCAGCCGCCGGGGTCGAGGCGACGCTGGTCTGGATCGACGCCCATGGCGACTTCAATACGCCGGAGACCAGCCCGTCGCAGTTCCTGGGCGGCATGCCGCTGGCGATGATGGCGGGCCGCGGCCCGCAATGGATGTGCGAGGCGGTTGGGCTGTCGCCGATTGACGAGGAGCGGATCTGGCTGGTGGACGGGCGCGACCTCGACCCGCTGGAACGCGAGGCGCTCGATTCCAGCGGGGTACGCCGGGCGAGTGTCGCCGAAATTGCCGGGCTCGACCTCTCCGGGCCGGTCTGCGTCCATATCGACCTCGACGTGATCGACGCCGCCGAGGCGCCCGGTTTCAACTATCCGGTGCCTGGCGGGCCAGGGGCGGAGGAGACAGCCGCGGCCTGCGCCGCCCTGGCGGCGCGGGCCGACATCAGGGCCGTCTCGATCAGCGGCTGGACCGAGGCTAGGGACCGGTCCGGACGAACCGGGGCAGCCTGCCGGCGCGTGCTCCGCGCCCTTACCGGTGAGGGCCCGGGCCGCTAGCGGCCGGCGCGGCGGGGCCCGCCGAAAGCGCCAGGTAGCTCGCGAGCCCGATCGCCGAGAGCACCGTCATCCCCAACAGTGTCGGCGACGCCTGGTGATGGGGCAGGAAGCCGGCGAGCTGCGTGGTCACCGCCGCGGTGAGAAACTGGAAGAAGCCGAGCAGCCCCGAGGCGGCCCCGGCCCGCTCCGGCGCAGACCCGACCGCACCCGCCACCGCGTTCGGCACCGAGAGCCCGGCACCGACGGAATGCATGAACGCCGGCAGCATCAGTACCAGCGGATGGTTGACTCCCACCCCCAACACCGCGAGCCCGGCCAGCATGGCGGCGATGGTGCAGACTCCGCCGATCACGATCATCCGACGGCCGCCATGGCGGGCAGTCAGCCGACCGCAGGCAATGTTGGCGACCATGTAGGTCGCTGCCAAGGGAATGAAGAACAGGCCGTAGACACTGGGGCCGGCGCCGTAGGTCTGCTGCATCACGTAGGGCGCCGCGCCGACGAAGAACAGGAAGCTCGCCAGCGAGCAGGCGCCGAATGCCGCATGGGCCCAGAAGGCGCGCCGCCGGGCGATCATGCCGAAACCGCGCAGCGTCTCGCGTGGCGGCTCGGGTGCCGCCTTGGGTGCCGTCTCCGGCAGCCTCGCTCGCGCCCAAGCGGCGAGCGCCACGGCCGCGACCGCGACGAAGGCGAAGATGCCGCGCCAGCCAATAATCTCGACCACGAGGCCGCTGAGCGCCGGGGCCAGCATCGGGGCGACCACCATCGCCGCGGTGATCTGGCCGATCACCGATACCGCGCCCTCGCGGCCGTAGACGTCCTGCGCCACCGCGCGCGCGAGCACCATGCCGGCGACGGCGCCCGCCGCCTGCAGCAGCCGGCCGAGGACGGCGAGCCACAGCACCGGCGCCACCGCGGCCAGCGCCGAGCCGAAGCCGGCCAAGATCATCCCGGCCACCAGCACCGGGCGCCGGCCCAGACGGTCCGAAACAGGCCCCCAGAGGAGGGTCGAGACCGCCATCGCCGCCAGCGACAGCGACAGCATGAGCTGGGCCACCGAGGCCGGGACCCGGAACCCGGCCGAGATCGCCGGCAGCGCAGGGGATAGCGCCTGCAGCGAGAAGGGCCCGATTGCGGTCACCCCTGCAAGCAGGGCCACAAGCGCGGCTCGGCGAGGTGCCTGGCCGTAGGAAAGCAGGTCACGGGACGGGAGGTCACGGGACATCGGGGGCTCGGCGCTCCGGAGGTTGCGGGACCCGGCAGGCGCCAAGCCACGGCACAACACCACCCGCCGCGGCGCGGCATGTCAAGCCCAGAGGCTCAAACGCAGAAGCTCGAACCCGGAGGATCGATCCCGAGGCACAATTCCGGATGCCTTCCGCCCGCGGCCGTTCAGCCCTCGCGCGTCAGGGCGCCGGCCAGTCCCAGAACACCAGCGACCAAGCACATGGCGATCGGGAACATGGTGAAAACGCCGAAGCCGAAGCCCCAGTACATTCCGCCGGCCGAAAGCAGCATCAGGACAGCACCGATAAGCGGCCGGCCCGGCGACATGGCGCCCCCGGCGATGCTGAGGATCGGTGCGAACAGCCCGATCAGCCGGATCCGCCCGGGATGGTCGACCTCGCCCACCGCCCGGTCGCTGAGACCGTTGGTGGCGTCGGAGAACCAGCTCGCCACCTCGGTCCAGCCATATCCGAAGAAGCCGACGACCATGCCGACGACGCCCCCGATGATTCCCAGCACCATCGCTGCATTCTTCATGGCAGTGCCACCCCCGGATGTTCTTTCAAGCACGCAGACTCGCCCGGATTCCGGCGCGGATCAACGCAAAACGCCAAGCTTCAGGCCGAGCAGCACGGTCACGAGCGCCAGCGTGACCCCGTTGGCCAGGATCAGCGGCAGCGAACCGATGCCGATGCCGTAGACGAGCCAGAGCGCAAGCCCGGCGAAGAAGATCAGCAGCATCGCCAGCGACAGGTCGCCGGTCGAGCGCGTGCGCCAGGCCTTGCTTACTTGCGGCAGGAAGGAAAGCGTGGTCAGCACGCCGGCGGCGTGCCCGACCAGGGCGATGTCGAATGCGGGCATGGAGGGCGGAACTCCGGAGCGGACAGACTTGAGGCAGAGACCTGTCAGCCCTTTAGCACGGCCTCGAACTCCCGCCACTCCCCTTTCGAGAGTCCCGAATTCTCCTGCGACACTGCCTCGCCGGCCAGCATCCGGCGCAGCACCGCCACGGCGGGGCCGGAGAGCTGAGCGGCATTCAACCGGTAGTCTTCGAAGGCCGCCCAGGTGGCCGGCACCCAGGCCTTCGCCAGTTCGCAGATCGCGTCGGCATAGACCCGGATCTCGTACTGGGCGTGGGCGTCGGCCCTGAGCCGCAGGAAGTGCATCAGGTTGTGGAGGTCGGTTTTCCAGTACCACTGGGTGTAGATGTTCATCGGCAGGTTCATCCGCGCCAGTTCGCGTGCCAGCCCCTGCTGGCCGTCCTGGCTCAGCATCTGCTCGTAGTGGTCGTAAGCGCGGCCGGCGTCGCCCTTCAGCATCTCCAGCACCCGTGCCGCCTCCGCCCCCTCAAGCACAGCGCCGCGGCCCTGATTGTTGACCGTCGACTGCGCCGCCAGGGCGTCCGGAGCCGGGATGTAGAACTCGCGGTCGAGGATCGAGTAGCGGGCCGAATACTCGTTGACGTTGGCCGTGCGGTGCCGGATCCACTGCCGCGCCACGAAGACCGGCAGCTTCACGTGCAGCTTGATCTCGCACATCTCGAACGGGGTCGAGTGCCAGTGCCGCATCAGATACCGGATCAGCCCGGCGTCGTCTCGGGCGTGCCGAGTGCCCTGGCCATAGCTGACCCGCGCCGCCTGCACGATGGCGGCATCGTCGCCCATGTAGTCGATCACCCGCACGCAGCCGTGATCGAGCACCGGCACCGCCTCGTAGAGCCGCGCCTCCAGCCCCTCGGCCACTACGCGCCGAGTCTGGTGGCGCACTCCGCGCTGCGCTTCGATTTCAGCCTGTTGTTCCGGCGTCAGCGGCATATCATCTCCCTCGACCAGCGAGTCGCCCCATCAACATCTTGTAGCGATCGAACGAGGGAACGCAACATGAAGATAAAATACCTCCACACCATGATCAGGGTCCGGGACATCGAGGAGTCGAAGAAATTCTATTGTGACCTCCTCGGGCTGGTCGAGACCCGGCGCAAGGACCTGGAGCCCGCGAAGGCGACGCTGGTGTTCCTGTCCGAACCCGGCGGCGGCCCCGGCAACGAGATCGAGCTCACCTACAACTGGGACTCCGACGAGGTCTATACCGGCGGACGCAACTTCGGCCATCTCGCCTATGAGGTCGAGAACATCTATGAGATGTGCCAGAAGCTGATGGATGCAGGCATCACCATCAACCGACCGCCCCGCGACGGCCGCATGGCCTTCGTCCGCTCGCCGGACGGGATCTCGATCGAGCTCCTGAATGCGGGCGGCAACCTGCCGCCGAAGGAGCCGTGGGCAAGCATGCCCAACACCGGAAGCTGGTGAGCGGGCGCCGCGGCATAGCGGCGCTTCTGGCTGCGGCGGCAATCGCCGCGGCCACTCCGGCGACGGCCTGCCGCCTGGCACTGGCCTTCGCCCTCGACGTTTCGGCCAGCGTCGATCCGCAGGAGTACCGGCTCCAGCTCGACGGGCTCGGCGGGGCGCTGCTCGACCCGGCGGTCCGGGCGGCAATCCTGCGGCCCGGCGGCGGCGTGGCGCTGGCCGCCTACGAATGGAGCGGCGCGCGCCAGCAGGTGATGATCGCGCCCTGGACGATGGTGACCGACCTTGCCGCGCTCGAAGGCTTCGCCCGCGCGGTCACCGGTCACCAACGCGCCTATGGCGAATTCCCGACCGCGGTCGGCTATGCGCTCGGTTACGGCGCGGTGCTGCTGCGCGACGCGCCGGCCTGCGCGCGCCGCACTCTCGACGTCTCCGGCGACGGCGTCACCAATGATGGCTTCGGCCCCGATTCCGCCTACCGCGCCTTCGATTTCGACGGAATAACCGTCAACGGGCTGGTGATCGGCGCGGGGAACCTCGAGCTGATGTCGTTCTACCAGTTCCAGGTCGCCCGCGGGCCGGAAGCCTTCGTCGAGGTGGCCGCCGACTATGCCGACTATGCCCGCGCCATGCGTCGCAAGCTGCTGCGCGAGATCGGAGAAGACCAGGTCGCGGACCTTACCCGCTGAGGCCGGCCTCAGCGCTGACGCATCACACCGAGGCCCCGCCGGCGCACCACCCGCGTGCCGAGCGACGCCTCGCGGTAGATCACGAACAGGCCCGCGCCCACGATTAGCACCAGTCCGATCCAGGTGTGGAGTCCCGGCAACGCGCCGAAGAACACGTAACCCCACAGGACCGCCCAGGGCAGATAGGTGTACTCGAACGGTGTCACCACGCTCGCATCCGCCAGCCTGTAGGCCTGCGTCAGGGCGTAGAACCCGACCGCCGAGATGCAGCCGAGCCCCATCAGCAAAAGCCAGTCCCGCCCCTCGGGCCAGACCCAGGGATGGAACAGGAAAGCGACGCTCGGATGGGCGCTGCCGCTCTCGGCACCGGCGAAGATCAATCCCAGCACACCGCCGCAGAGCATGAAGAACACGGTCGAGAACAAGGTGACGGTGCCGCCATTGGTGGTGTTCCCGAGCTTGCGGGTGGCGATGATCGCCGAGGCGTAGCTGATCGCCGCCATCAGCGCCAACAGAGACGCCGGCTCGAATACCCCCATGCCCGGCTGCATCATCACCACCACGCCAAGCAGTCCGATGCAGACCGCCGCCCAGCGCTGCCAGCCGATGGTCTCGCCCAGGAACGGCACCGCCATGATAGTGACGAAGAGCGGGGTCGAGAAGGTGATCGACGCAGTCTCGGCCATGCCGAGCGTCGCCAGCGCCATGTAATAGACCAGATACGAAGTGAATCCGGCGGCGGAGCGGAACAACTGCAGCCGCAGCGAGCCGAGCTTCAGCGCCCCGAGCCCGCTGTCGAAATGCACGATCACCAGCACCAGCGGCAGGGCGAAGAGCCCTCGGAAGAACACGATCTCGTGTACCGCGTAACCGCCGCTGATGCTCTTGATGATCACGTCCTGCATCGGGAACAGGGTCGTCCCGAGCATTAGGAACAGGATCCCGGCCAGCGGCCGCTGATCCCGTTCGGTGGCTCCGGGTGGCGCCGCTATGCTCTCGGCAGCTTCGGTGTCAGTCATCTTGCCAGAGGGCCAATGGGTTCGGCGGGGCCGCACCGCGCAAGCCCGATCTTCCGCCCTCGCTAGGTAGCGATGCCGGATATGTCTCTCCGCCCCGCGACCAGATCGGTCGCTCCCGGCGCAATCGGCGCGACCGACCGCCCGCCTCTGGCGTATTGCAGGGTCGGCGCTATTGTTGAGAGCGAGGCTTGCGACCGGGGAGCCTGCCCCGGCGGGGAGAGTTTGTTGCAGCGGATTTCGGCATCGGACGCCACGACGGGTGGACGCACATCCGCTTGGGGTTACGCTCTGGCGATCGCCCTGTCGATGCCGCTTGCCGTCCTTGCAGAACCCGCGCGCAGCACCGAATGCGGGCTCGAACTGGTGCTGGCGATGGACGTATCCCGTTCGGTGGTCAACACTGAATACAACCTGCAGATGCGCGGCCTTGCGGAGGCGTTCCGAAACCCGCAGATCATCGAGGCCGCGACCTGGACGCCGGGCGGGGTGATGGCTACCGTGACCCAGTGGAGCGGTCCCGAATCCCAGGCGCAGACCGTGCCCTGGACCCGGCTAACCGATGCCGCATCGATGCGCGCGTTCGCTGATGCTATTGAAGGCCAGCAGCGGCTGTTCTTCGCCGCCTACACTGCTGTCGGCGAGGCGCTGGTCCATGCCAACAGTCTCTCCGCCACCAACCCGCTCCGATGCACGCGCCGGGTGATCGACATTTCCGGCGACGGCGCCAGCAACCGCGGACAGCCGCCCCGCCCGGTGGCTGATGCCCTGGCGGCGAACGGAGTCACGGTCAATGGTCTGGTGATCCGCGGCGCATGGCCCGATCCGGCCGAGTTTTATCAGCGCAACGTGATCCGCGGCGCCGGCGCCTTCCTCGAGGTCGCCGAAAGCTTCACCGACTATGCGGTCGCGATGCGGCGCAAGCTCCTGCGCGAGTTCGGCCCCCAGATGGCGGAGCGCTAGGATGCTCCGCCGGCACATCATTCTCGCGCTGCTGACAGCCTGCGCCGCACTCGTGCTGAATCCCTCATGGGCGCGGGCCGCGAACTGCAAGCTCGCCCTGGTGCTGGCGCTCGACATCTCCTCCAGCGTGAACCAGCGCGAGTACACGATCCAGCTCCAGGGCCTTGCCAAGGCCTTTCGCACTGCCGAGGTGGTGCAGGCGATTCTTACCCCCGAGGGCGCCGCCATCGCGGCAATCGTCTATGAGTGGTCGGGCTACAACCAGCAGGACGTGGTGATCCCCTGGACCATACTCGACAACGAGGCGGCGATTGCGCGCTTCGCCAACTCGCTGTCGGGCCACCGCCGGCCCTATTCGGACCTGACAACCGCCCTCGGAAAGGCTGTTCAGTATGGCGCCGGGCTGTTCTCCCGTGCCCCGGTCTGCGCTCGCCGCGTGATCGACATCTCGGGCGACGGCGAGAACAACGACGGCGTCGGGCCGGACTACTTCCGGCAGCGCGGGGTGCTGAATGGCATCACCATCAATGGTCTGGTGGTACAGGGCGCGACCCCCGACCCCGTGCCCTACTACCGTGACCACGTGATCCAGGGGCCGGGCGCCTTCCTCGCTCAGGCGCGGGATTTCGACGACTACCCCTCGGTGATCATCGGCAAGCTGCTGCGCGAGATCGACCAGGAGCTGATCGTTGGGGACGCACGATGAAGCGTGTGCTACTCGTCGTCCTGCTTGCGCTGGCACCTGTTCGGGCGCCGGCGGACTGCGCGCTCGAGCTGATCCTGGCGGTAGACGTGTCCGGGAGCATCGACTCGCAAGAGTTCTCGCTGCAATCGAACGGGCTGGCGGATGCATTCGAAACCCCTTCGCTGGCCTCGGCGATCAAGGAGTTGCCCGGCGGCATGCTGGTGATCCTGACCCACTGGTCGGGCTCGCACCGGCAGCGGGCGATGACCGGCTGGCACCGCCTGACCGACGCATCCTCGCTAGCATCCTTCGCTGCCGAGGCGCGGTCCGCCGGGCGGGCATGGCGCAACTTCTCGACTGCGATCGGCGATGCGATTGCCCATGCCGGCGCGATCAGCGAATCCGCGCCGGATACCTGCAAGCGCCGGGTGATAGACGTTTCTGGCGACGGCGTGTCGAACGAGGGCCAGCCACCGTCCCAGGTTTCTGTCGCTCTCGCAGCCGAGGGCTTCACCATCAACGGACTCGTGATCCGTGGCGCCGACCCGGATCCGGTCGCCCACTACCGCAGCCAGGTGATTGCCGGCCCGGGCGCCTTTGTCGAGATCGCCGAGAATTTCGAGGATTACCCGCGTGCGATCCTGCGCAAACTGCTGCGCGAGATCGACCAGCCTATGATCCTCTCCGAAAACGAGTGAGACCGGACCAGGCAAGCAGCAGGATCAGCGACACCATCCGACTGACAATCGTGGTGTAGTTGAAACGATCCGCCCCACCGGAGCGATACCAAAGGCTAATGAGCCATCGCCGCCGAGATTTTCCGGCCACGATAGCCGAGTGGTCGGTGCGCGGTGCGCGCCGGACGGAAGATTGCCTCGCTAACTCGATTGCCGCAGCAGCAAGCTGTCTCCCGAGCCCCGATTGCATTTCAATGCTAAAGATCGACTTCAATTCCTCGGCAGAATTTGCAGTGCCGCGTGCGGCACGACATCGGCATATCGCAATGATATCCCTTTGCACCGGGCACGGGAGCAACTATGTTACGAAGGTTCCCTCGGGGACTATGGCGATAAACGCGCGCGTAATAAGCGGATCGGACCCGGGGGCGGTACCCGGCGGCTCCACCACTATCCCGGCGTTGGCGGGAGAGGGGGCCGAAACAGGATCGACGGACGTGTAAAGGCGTAATGCTTTCGCTCGGTGAGGTACCACCGTTATCGGTCCAAAATGCACAATTGCCAACGACAATCGTGCTCCGGTGGCCCTCGCCGCGTAATGCGGCGAGCAAACCGAAATCGAAGTCCTGAGGCTTAGCCGCTTCAGGCGGGGTTCGCAGGCACCTGGCAACAGAAGCCTGCACTTCACTCGATCCGCCCCGGCTGTCGTCCCCTCGCGCGCCCTTCTGTCACGACGGGGGATGACATTTGGCCGGGAGTCTTACAGCCCCTTCCGTCTGCCTGCGAATCGGATATGGTCCGCGTTAGCGATACGAGGCAAGGCGGAATGGCGAGCGGCGGCAAGCTCGACTACGGGCGCTACATGGAACGGGCGATGCGCGGCGTGATGGCCGAGGTCCTCGGTCAGATCGCGCGACTAGGACACCTGCCCGGCGATCACTATTTCTACATCACCTTCGTGACATCCCACCCCGGCGTCGACATTCCCGGATGGCTCAGCGAGCGCTATCCGAACGAAATGACCATCGTGCTTCAGGAATGGTTCGAGGACCTCGCCGTTATGGGCGACCGGTTCCGGGTCACGCTGAATTTCTCGAACGAGCCCGAGACCTTGGTCGTGCCGTTCAGTGCGGTGAAGACCTTCGTCGATCCCTCGGCAAAGTTCGGGTTGAAGTTCGACGATCACGACAGCGACGAGCCACAACTCGAAGCTCTTTCCGCCGGGCTTTCACGCACCGGTCAGGTGCCCGAGGACGACGATGAGGCCGAGGATGGGGACGACGCGCCGCACCCTTCGGCCGACGTCGTCAGCCTGGACCGGTTCCGCAAGCCCTGACGCGCTCCGGCCCGGTCTGAAGGGACCCGGTTTTCCGGCCGCCGAACCGCCATCCGCCATTGGCAATGGCCGCTCCCGGGGGCTATAGCTCGCCCAGCCCACCGAGCGACGGAGACACCCATGACCGCCACCCGCACCGAGACCGACAGCTTCGGCCCACTGAAGGTCCCCGCCGACCGCTATTGGGGCGCCCAGACCCAGCGCTCGCTGATCAACTTCCCGATCGGCGGGGAAAAGCAGCCGGTGGCGGTGGTGCGCGCGCTCGGGGTGGTCAAGCAGGCGTCGGCCGAGGCCAACATGGACCTCGGCACGCTGGACAAGAGGCTCGGCCGCGCCATCGTCAAGGCCGCCGCCGAGGTTGTCGCCGGCAAGCTCGACGACCACTTCCCGCTGGTGGTCTGGCAGACCGGCTCCGGCACCCAGTCGAACATGAACGCCAATGAGGTGATCGCCAACCGGGCGATCGAGATCCTCGGCGGCAAGCTCGGCTCGAAGGACCCGGTGCATCCGAACGACCATGTGAACTGTTCGCAATCGTCGAACGATACCTTCCCGACCGCGATGCATATCGCCGCCGCAATGACCGCACGCGGCGTGCTGATCCCCGGCCTGAAGACGCTCCACGCCGCGCTCCGGGCCAAGGAGAAAGCCTTCAGGAGGATCATCAAGATCGGCCGCACGCATACCCAGGACGCGACGCCGCTGACGCTGGGCCAGGAGTTCGGTGGTTACGCCCACCAGGTGAAGCAGGGAATCGGCCGGATCGAGGCGGGGATGAAGAACCTCTATTTCCTCGCCCAGGGCGGCACCGCCGTAGGCACCGGGCTGAACACGAAGAAGGGCTTCGACAGGCTGGTCGCGGCGAAGATCGCGAAGATCACCGGACTCCCCTTTAAGACCGCCCCCAACAAGTTCGAGGCGCTGGCCGCCCACGACGCGGTCGTCGAGATGTCTGGGGCGGTGAAGACGGTGGCCGCAAGCCTGTTCAAGATCGCCAACGACATCCGCCTGCTCGGGTCCGGCCCCCGCTGCGGCCTCGGCGAGCTGATCCTGCCGGAGAATGAACCCGGCTCGTCGATCATGCCGGGCAAGGTTAACCCGACCCAGTGCGAGGCGCTGACCCAGGTCTGCGCTCATGTGTTCGGCAATGACGCGGCGATTGGCTTTGCCGGCAGCCAGGGCCATTTCGAGCTAAACGTCTACAAGCCGATGATGATCTACAACCTGCTGCAGTCGACGCAGCTCTTGGGCGATGCCTCGGTCGCTTTCACCGACAACTGCGTCGCCGGCATCCAGGCCGACGAGGAACGGATCTCGAAGCTCATGTGGGAGAGCCTGATGCTGGTCACCGCGCTGGCACCGACCATCGGCTACGACAACGCCACCAAGGTCGCCAAGGCCGCGCACAAGAACCGCACCACGCTGAAGGAGGAAGCGATCCGCCTCGGATTCGTCGACGAGAATACCTTTGATCGGGTGGTGCAGCCGAAGGACATGCTGGGGCCGAAGTAGCTCCGAAGTCGACGTGATCCGCATTGCGATTGCCGCCCTGCTCGCCGCGACTTTCGCCGGCGGACCGGCGCCTGCGGGTCCGCACGAGGAGGCGGTCTTCACCCTGATCAGCGAGCGGCTGGCGCTGATGAAGCCGGTCGCGGAATGGAAATTTGCGAACGCCACCGCGGTTGAGGACCGGACCCGCGAAGCCATCGTCCTCAAGAAGGCTGTTGCAGACGCGGCCGAGGCGGGCCTCGATCCCGCCACTGTCCGTCCGTTCTTCCGGGCCCAGATCGAGGCCGCGAAGGTGATCCAGGCCTGCTGGATCGACCGCTGGCGTACCGGCCGGGCCGCGCCCGCCGCGGAACCGCCGGACCTCGCCTCCGGCATCCGCCCGAAGCTAGTCGACATTGGCAGCCGGCTTCTCGCCGCCATCCGCGAATCCCTTGCCTCAGGCGCGCGTTTTGGCGCGGCAGGCGCGGCGGATTTCAATGCCGTCGCCGCGCCTGACTGCCTCGACCGTGAGCACCGCGGCGCGATCTATGTTACCCTCGCCCGCATCCGGCTTGCCGAGTGAGCTTGCCGAGTGAGGAGGAGCCCCGCTTCATGACCGGCGACATCGTCAATCTCCGCCGCCGCCGCAAGCGCAAGGCGCGGGACCTCTCCCGTGCCGAAGCGGACGAGAATGTCGCCCGCCATGGCCAGGCAAGGTCGGTTCGCAGCCTGCGCGAGGCGCAGGCAGAGCTGGACGCGAAGCGCCTGGAAGGCCATCGACGAGCGGATGCCGGCAGGGATGCCGATGAGCCTGAGTGACCGTCCGGTCAAGCGCTCGCTGACGCTGCAGGGCCACCGAACATCAGTGAGCCTGGAAGCCGCCTTCTGGGATGAGTTCCGGCGCCTCGCCGCGTCGCGGGGTCAATCAGTCAACGCTCTCGCCGCCGAGATCGATGCCACCCGCACTCCGCCAGGCTCGCTCGCCAGCGCGATCAGGGTCTGGGTGCTGGAAGCACTGAAACCGGCCCCGTGACTGGTCGGCCTTCCGTGGTCGATGAAAGGTTAAACCGAATCGCGATTCTCGTCGCACATCTTCCCACCAGTGGTGTATTGTCAATGCACAGATACAATATCGAGCAAGATCTGAGGCAAGAGCATGATACAATCTGACCGGAGAGCGGGTCTGTGGACCCGACGGGGTATCATTGGTGCGGCAGCGGGTGTGACCGCGCTCGCTGGCATGCCGGGGGCGGCAACGGACACCTTGCTGGATGGCCGGGAGCTCCGGCCGGGCGAGTTCACCTGGCATCCGGAGCGTTCGCCGAAGGGGTCAGTAGCTGTAATCGTCTCGCTCCCGGAACAACTCGTCCATGTCTATCGCAATGGCGTGCGCATCGCGGTGTCGACCTGCTCGACTGGCAAGCAGGGCCACGCGACCCCGACCGGCGTCTTCACCGTGCTGCAGAAGGATAGGGACCACCGCTCCTCCAGCTACAGCGACGCGCCGATGCCAAACATGAACCGGCTGACCTGGGACGGGATCGCGCTCCACGCCGGCAACCTGCCAGGCTACCCCGCTTCGCACGGTTGCGTCCGGTTGCCGCTAGATTTCTCGGAGAAGCTCTTCACGGTAACCCATGTCGGGACGCCAGTGATCATCGCCGGAGCCAGCACCGATCCGTGGGAACTCGTGCATCCCGGAGTGATCCTGGGCAACCCAGCCGAAGGAGAGATGAAGCGGGCCGTGGCCGCGCTCGATGCTAGGCATCATCCCTCGGACTGGATCGACGGCGCCGGTTATCCGGTGGTGACCGTGCTCGCCACCGGGGCCGACCGCCGCGTCGCGCTGATCGAGGATGGTGCGGAAGTCCTAGAGGGCGACCTCACAATTCAAGGCGCGCCTACGCTCGGCGAGCACGTCCTTCTGCTTTCCGGCAGCGATAGCGGCGGCCAGCTTGTCTGGACCGGCCTCACTCATCACCCCGACCCGGCCCAGCCGCTTCGTGCCGAGGCCTTCGTACTGGACCGCCTGCGCGTGCCCCGCGACTTCCGGCAGGCAATGGCGGACCGGCTGCATCCGGGCATGACCTTCATCGTCTCCGACCTCGCGGCCCATCCCGACCGCCGCTCCGGTCGTGACCTGGTCATTTTGGCGTCGGACGATGTCTCGTCGCCGCTACCGCAACCGAAGCCGCACGGCACCGGGTAACGCAGTCTTCTCGAAATGATCGTCGGCGGCGACCGAACGCCTGAGCCGACGGCGGGTGATCTTGTTTTCGGCAAAGGGTGAACAGGCGCTCTGTCGGGCGCGTTCAAGCGGTCGCCACGGCGCATCCGGTGGGCCTACTGGACGGGGTTTGGAGGCGCAGGGTCTTGCCCGAGCGAGCATCACGCTTCCGTGCAGGCCGTCTGGCGACGTTCGACCTGCGGCCTTGGACGCCCCTGGCTTTCCCTACCCGATTGTCGCCAGTCCCGGAAACGTCTCCAGCAGCCAGTAGGCGATGCGCTCGAACTCGCCCAGCACCATCAGGAGCCCCACCGCTACCAGCATCAGTCCCATCAGCTTCTCGACCAGCCCCATGTGTCGCCGGAAGCCGTGCGCCCAGCGCAGGAATGGTCCAATGAAGGCGGCCGCCATCAGGAAAGGCACACCCAGCCCAAGCGCATAGACCGCCAACAGAAAGGCGCCCGAGCCCACCGTCTCCTCTTGCGCCGCCAGCGCCAGGATGGTGCCGAGGATCGGGCCGATGCAGGGGGTCCAGCCGAAGGCGAAGGCTATGCCGATCAGGTAGCTGGTACCGAAGCTGCCCGCCTGCCGCGGCCCCTCGAAGCGGACCTCGCGGTAGAGGATCGGGATCCGGAATACCCCTAGGAAATGCAGTCCCAGCACGATGATGATGCCGCCCGAGATCTGTGCCAACAGCACCTTGTGCTGCAACAGCAACTGCCCCAGCGCCGAGGCGGTCATGCCCAATGCCACGAAGACCGTCGCCAATCCGAGCACGAAAAAGCAGGCCGAGGCGAACACGTGCCGCGCCAGCCGCGGATCGACGTCCGCTTCATCGCCCGAGAGCCGGTCGAGCGTGGTGCCGCCGATATAGGCGAGATAGGGCGGCGCCAGCGGCAGCACGCAGGGGCTCAGGAAGCTGATGATGCCTCCCGCAAACGCCGTCAGGATTCCGATCTCCACGCTTCCCGTTCCCCGGTTCCACGCGACTGTCCCGATCCCATCTAAGCCGATGGCACCGCTGGTGAAAGGGCCAGCTTGCCGCGGCCGTGTCACGAATGCGTCAGCCGGGACCGGTTTGGGCGCTCAGATAGGCGACAAGATCCTCGACCTCTGCGGCCGTCAGCGCCGGCCCGCCATAGAGCGGGTCCTCGGCGCCTATGCGCTGGCCGGCGGCGTAGAAGGCGGGCATCGGCGTGTCCGGACGTAGCACCTCGGGTGCTACGATCCAGAGGCGGATCGCACCGGAGGTCAGCCTGCCGCCGACCCCGGTCAGATCCGGCCCCTGCGGCGCGCCGCCAGCCGAGGTGGGGATGCCGTGGCAGGCTGGGCAACCTGCGCGCGGCTCGGACACAAAGATCGCCCGGCCGCTCTCCGGATCTCCGGTTGCACCGGTCAGGCTTTCCGGGATCTCGCTCGCATCACTGATGGTATAGGCGACGATCGGATCGGCGGCCTGCGCTGGCGGCATCGCCGTCGCCAGCAATCCTGCGATAGCCGCCCAGCTCGAAGCCCGCATTCCGATCGTCCCATCCCGTCCGGATCGGCGCGAAGCTATGCGCCGTCGACGGATCCCGCAAGGCCTTGCGCACCCTCTGGCCGGGCGCTAGGGCTTGGCGATGACCGCCGCCGAACCGCCCGCCGATCCCGCATTCGACGCCGAGCTCGACGCCACCGGGCTCGTCTGCCCGTTGCCGGTCCTGAAGGCACGGAAGCGCCTCCAAGGGCTCGCCGAAGGGGCGGTGCTCAGGGTTCGTGCCGACGACCCCGCAGCTTGGGTCGACTTCCCCCATTTCTGCGCCGAGCAGGGCCATGCGCTCGTCGCCCAGAAGGACCTCACAGGTGGCGCCATGCTGTTCCTGATCCGCAAGGGCGGCTAGGGATCAGTTGAACGCCGCGCAGGGATCCTCGCGCGGTGTTGGGTCCGAGAACCAGACAAAGTCGTATGGCAAGCCCGCCGCCGCGGCGACGGGATCCGCTCCGGGCTCAAGCTCAACCATCCCGACCGCGAGCACCGGCAGCTCCGGCGCCGCCACCCGCAGATAGGCTGGAACCCCGCGGTCGGTGCGCGCGTGGCCGTTGCCGGTGATCAGCACCGCTGCACGGCCCTGACCGTTGGCGAAGGCCCGACCGGTCGCCGCTGCGAATCGGGCATCGCGCAGGCGCTGGGCCTCGACCATTCCCGCCGCCACGCTGCGCGGCAGCTTGTTGCAGTGCGAGGCGACCATCTCGTCCTCGATTGCGGCCCGGATCGACGGATCGAGCGGCTCGTCAAGGCCCAGCCGCTTGGCGCCCGTACCGTAGGCCCGGGCGGCCCCTTCCTCCATCGCTGCGCGGATGTCGGTCCGCGCCACGCCGCCGCCCGCGACATATGCATCGGGCGCCGCCTCGACGATCGGTGCGTAGAGCGCCCAGTCGGGCCAGCCGAGCCGGTCCCAGCCGATCGCCGGGCCGATCTCGCCGCGTGCGCCGCCCTGCGCGAGAAGGACCTGGATCCCTTCCTCGCTGGCGCTCGGGATCATCTCGAAGGCAATCCCGCCCGGCTTCAGCCGCCCGACCAGCCAGGCCTGACGGGCATGGTGCACCGGGTTGTCATGGACCTCGCCCAGCACCACCACCGGTGCCTCGGCAAGCGCTGCGGCAAGGGCGTTTTCGGACAATACCCTACCGTCCCGCGCCACGATGGTCCCCGGCGCCTGCGGCAGCGATGTGGCGCAGCCGGCCAAAAGCGACAGCAGCAGGCAGGCGAGGATACATCGCAAAGGGCGCACTCCGGGGCCAAGTCGGTTCACCCCGAGAGCCTAAGGGCTTTGCCGGGCGATTCAAGCGGCGACGCCCCAGCAAACATGCTGGCATGGTCGGCCCGGCTCGATTATCTAATACTGGAATGGATCAAAACGCAGTTTGAGACAAAGTCGATGCCAAACACCTGGGCCGGCTGGCTCGCCTTCATTGTCCTCGCCTCGGTTATCGCCGTAGCGTCCTGCCAATCTTGGTGGGCACCGAATGCGGCCGGCCTCACGGACCTTATCCGGTGAGCGCGCAGCGCTATACCGGCCGCTACAGCCCGGGCGCTCAGCCCGGCACGGCGCATCCGGCGGTGCGCCCCGGCACCGGTCCGGCCCCCGGTATCCGTGGCTGGCTGCTGTTCCTCCTGCCGACGCCCCTGCTCCTCTCCGCCATCGGCTCGATCGGGGCCGGGCACATCTTCCCGGCGCTAATCGACCTCGCAGCCTATGTCTCGCTGCTCGGCGGCGCCTTCCTGCTCCGAGAGGGGCTCAAGGCGGAGATCGCCTTCGCCGCCCGCACCATTGCCCGGCCGCCCGCCTTCCCACGCAAGCTCGTCGCCGCGGCGCTGGCCGGCGACGGCGTGTTCCTCGCCACCTTTTTCGGCTGGGGTCTGGGGCTGATCCCGTCGCTCGCCTTCGGCGCGCTCGCGACCGGCTGCCACCTGCTCGCATTCGGCCTCGACCCGATGCGCGCCAAGGGGGTTCGCGAGCACGGCGCCGACGGAGCGCGCGCCGCCGAGGCGGTGGACCGGGCGGAGGCGCATCTGGCGGCGATCCTGGAACTCGCGCCCCGGCTCGGCGACCGCGAGGTGCAGAGCCGCGCGACTGCGTTGGTTAGCGAGGCGCGACAGATGCTTCGCATGGTCGAACAAGACCCGCGCGACCTCGACCGGGCGCGCCGCTATCTTTCAGTCTATCTCAAGGGCGCTCACGAGGCGACGCGCAAATACGCCGAGAACCACGCCCGGCTCAACGACCCGAAGCTTCGCAGTGAATACCTCGCCCTGATCGACGATCTCGAGGCAAGCTTCGGGCGCGGGCGCAGGACGCTGCTCGAGGATGACCGGACCGATCTGGAGATCGAGATCGAGGTTCTGCGCGAGCGGCTGGAACAGGAAGGCGCCTGAACGCGCCGGCAACGAGGAGGGAGAAGATGGACGACACCGGACAGAAGGCCATCGCCGTCGCCGAGGAAATCGAGGCTCTCGCCACCCATGCCCTGGCCGAGCCCAAGGGCGAGATCGTGGCGCTCGATCAGGCCGACGCTGACACCCGTTCCGAAATCGAGCGCCGCATCGCCGAGCTTGACATGTCCGACACACAGTCGATCGTGAAGTTCGGTTCGGCGGCCCAGAACAAGCTGACCCATCTCTCGGACCAAATGCTTGAGGGCGTGCGCAACAAGGATGTGGGACCGGCCGGAGCGTCGCTCCGCAGCATGGTCACCACGATCCGCGGCTTCGATGTCGACGAACTCGACCCGAACCGCAAGCAGAGTTGGTGGGAGCGGCTGTTCGGCAAGGCGCGGCCGGTGGCCGAGTTCATGGCCAAATACGAGACCGTGCGCGGCCAGATCGATCGCATCACCGACGAGATGCTGGAGCACGAGACCGTGCTCCTGAAGGACGTCAAGTTCCTCGACCGGCTCTACGAATCGAGCCTAGATTTCTATGACGAGCTCGGTCTCTACATCGCCGCCGGCGAGGCCAAGATCAATACGCTCGACACTGTCGAGATCCCCAGGGAGGCGGCGGATGTGGAATTGGCCGATCAAGACCGCTCGGTGATGGAGGCGCAGGAGCTGCGCGACCTGCGCTCGGCCCGCGACGAACTCGAGCGCCGGGTGCATGACATGAAGCTCACCCGCCAGGTCACCATGCAGTCCCTGCCCTCGATCCGGCTGGTGCAGGAGAACGACAAATCGCTCATCAACAAGATCAATTCGACCCTGGTCAACACCGTGCCGCTATGGCGCACGCAGCTCGCTCAGGCGGTCACGATCTTCCGCTCGCGCGAAGCCGCAGGCGTGGTGAAGGAGGCGACCGACCTCACCAACGAACTCCTGACCAAGAACGCCGAGAACCTTCAGCAGGCCAACCGCGAGGTGCGCGAGCAGATGGAGCGCGGCGTCTTCGACATCGAATCCGTCAAGCAGGCCAACGCCAAGCTGATCGCCACCATCGAGGACAGCCTCAGGATCGCTGACGCGGGCAAGGCCCGCCGGTCAGACGCCGAGCGCGAGCTGATCAAGATGGAAGAGGAGCTGAAATCGACCCTCGCCGCCGCGAGGGCGCGCGACACCGGAGGCAGCGCCCAAGCCTAACGCCCGCCGCTTCGGACCGACCGGGCAGATCCCGTGGCGCCGTTGGCACATAGGATGGGACCCGGACCATCATTCGTCACCCGCACGTCGCGGCGGAGCCGATGTCCGGCGCGCAATTTGTTTTGCTGTTCTTGCTTCGGGGCTCAGGCCAAGTCGCACTCGGAGCGGAAACGTGCTACCCAGTCCTGGCTGACGCTGTCTGCCAGCTTTCCGAAACCGGGTCTAACGCCGTTCGCTGCCTCACGGTCCAGCCCCAGACGGCTCAGTACTGCCCCCAATATCTCGGCCGGAGCGAGTGACAATGCCTCGTAAGTGATCCGGAGCGGATCTATCCCTTGCGCGGCGAACCAGAGGTCCCAGTCGCGATCGTCGGCCGTCATTTCCGAGAAACGGGTCCGGAGTTTGCTGCCATCGTAGACCGGCTCCTGCGGCGGTCCGAGGCGTTCCAGCTCCGTCCCGTCGGGAGCGACGTGCCATAGGCCACTTTGCTGCGCACGAACGTACGAGACGGCCTGCTCGACCTTGTCGCGTCGTGTCAGATGCACGAACAGCGTTCGCCCGAAAGCGGCACGGAACCGCTCGGCATCACTTGCATGTTCAGGGTGAAGGACGGCCAGCTTTCTGGTGAAGAAATCGAAACTGTGCCGCTGCAATCGCAGCCCGAATATTCCGGTCCCGAGCGTTCCTTCGGTGATGGCTGCCCGGAAAACCGACTCCAGGAGCTCGATTTCCGAGGCGGAGGGGCTGGGCGCGAGACCTAATTCGGCCATCCAGTCAGAAATCGAGGCGCCATGAAAGTAGGAATCCGGATTCCCGGCTATTCGCGTTGCCGCCAGGAGTTTGCACAACAAGGTACTGCCGCTGCGCGGAGAGGTGCAGATTACATAGGACTCATACTTCGCCACGGTGACTTCAGTCCGGTGCGGCCGTGCCGCTTGGCGCGATCATCTAGCCTCGCGGCGTCGCGATGTCACGCCCGCCTCGCGCCGATTCCTGCAGGGAATGGCACTCCGAACGGAGCGATGCGCAGCACGACCCCAGCTCGCCAGGATAGACACTTGGCCGGTTTCCCAAGTTAACCGGCTCTTTACGATACCCATGCCAGCTTGGATTCGGTCGCATCACCGTCCGGGCTCGGGAGGGCCGCATGAGCTTCGACGGCGCAATCGCCAGATGCCTCTGGAAATACGCGGCCTTCACCGGCCGCGCGCGACGCGGCGAATTCTGGTGGTTCATGCTGCTCTACGGCGCGGCGGTGGTGTTCGCGGCGGTGTCGATCACGGTCTCGCCGGCGCTGATGCTGGTCTCTCTTGCTGCGGTGGCCGCGCTCAGTCCGCCGGCGCTGGCGGTTACGGTCCGCCGACTGCACGACATCGGCGTTCCAGGCTGGGCGCTGATCCTGCTGGTGCCGGTCGTCGGGCAGCTAGTGCTGCTCGCCTGGCTCGTCCGGCCGGGGCTGCAGCGCGCGAACCGGTACGGCCCGCCTGCGGGCGAGGAGCGCGAGCAAGTCCTGCTGTTTGCCCGCTGATCCACGACCAGGGAGAGCCATCTCGAGAATCGGCCTCAGACCGACAGCCCCGCGGGCGCGATCAGTTCTGGCCCGTCGTTCCGCACATTGCCGACCTCGGGCCTGACCTCGGTCAGCTCGACCCGCGCGTCCGCCGCCGGCCGCATCAGGTGCGCAGCCTCCGACTCAGGTGTCAGCCAGTTGACCCAATCTGCCTCGCCCAGCACCACTGGCGAGCGCGGATGCAGGTGCCGGGTCGCCTCACCGGCGGCGCATGTCAGCACTGTGAAGGAAAGCAGCTTCTCGCGATCGACCGTAACCTGGGCCCAGAGCCCGGCCAGGCAGAAGCCCGGCGCATTGCCCTTGACGGTGATGAAGAACGGCCGCTTTGCCCCCGCCTTGCCGCTCCACTCGTAGTAGCCGATCACCGGCACCAGGCACCGCCCACGCTTCCATGCGTCCCGGAACATCGGCTTCTCCGTCGCCTCCTCGGAACGGGCATTGAAGGTGGTCGCCCTGAACTCCGCCAGAGGCTTCTTCCACCAGTGCGGCACCAGCCCCCAGCGCGCGAGTGCCACGCTGCGGCCCCGCCTTCCCTGGCCGACGATACCCACCTTCCGGGTCGGCGCAACGTTCCAGCTTGGCGCCGGCCAGGCGCTGTCGCGGTCGACGCCGAGCCAGTCTGCCCAGTCCTCGCCCCGAGTGTCGCCGACTGCAAATCTGCCACACATTGCCGTGTCTCCGCCCTCTTTCCCGCCCGTCCCACCTTGCGCCCGCCCGAATCAAGCCGCAGCATACACTTCATGTCCGGATCGGGATTCTCTGCCGCCCTGCGCGGCTTTTGCGTTTTGGGACTGGCGCTTCTGGCGGCTTGCGCCGTCAGGCCGACCGAGGAGGACTATGTCGCCTACCAGGTGGCGCTCCGGGCGATGGGCGATCTCCGGACCGAGCGCACGCCGGCCGATGCCCCCTTCACCAGGGACGACCTCATCCGCAATTTCGAGCGGATTGCTCTGCGCCACGAAGCGGATGCCAGCGTCCCAGCCAGCGAGGCGAACTGGCAGTCCAACCCGCTGATGCGCTGGGAGGGGCCACTCAACTACCGCCTTCTCGGCAGCGCCGCGACCGATGAGGACCGGGCGGAAGTCCGCCGGTTGATGCACCAGATCTCGCGCCTGACCGGTCTCGAGATCATCGAGGCAGACAGTGAGCTGAATTTCCTGATCCTGATCACCACACCGTCCGAGCGCGAGCACTACGCCGAGCAGCTCGGCCGGCTCAACCCGGCGCTCAAGGGCACCTTCGACTTCTGGCGCCGGACCGCCTCGGTCATATGTGTCGCCAACAACCTGTTCTCCGGCACCGAGGCCAACCGAATCGTTGCCGGGTTGGTGGCGATCGGCTCCGAGACCACCGGGCTCCTGCGCAAGGCCTGCCTGCACGAGGAGATCGTCCAGGCGCTCGGACTGGCGAACGACCACCCAGAGGTGCGCCCGTCGATATTCAATGACGACAGCGAATTCGCGCTCCTGACCGCCCATGACGAACTGCTGCTGCGCATACTCTACGACCCGCGGCTGCACGCTGGCATGACCGCAGACCAGGCTATGCCGGCCGTGCGGCGAATCGTGGCGGGGCTCGACATCGCGCAGGACATGCAGTCAGCTTCGCTTCCCGACGCTGCGGACGAATCGCTGATCCGGGCGGCCTATGATCCGGCCCTGAAATCCGCCGCGAATGCCGAGCCGGTCCTTTCCTCCGGCCCGCTTGCCGGCGCCGCGGCGGGCACTGCCGGCAACTGATCCGAAGGACCGGGATGATTTCCACACCCGTGCATCCTAATTTAGGGGCGAGGGACACCCCCCGCTGGCCCGCCGGAATTGACCGGCGGCGGCCCGTAGACCGAGGAGACGCGACATGAGCCTCTGGAATGCGCTGACCGGCGAATTCATCGACGTCATCGAGTGGACCGACGACACCCGCGACACCCTTGTCTGGCGATTCCAGCGCCAGGGCAACGCGATCAAGTACGGCGCCAAGCTGACCGTACGCGAAGGCCAGGCCGCGGTCTTCGTCCACGAGGGCCAGCTCGCCGACGTGTTCCAGCCCGGGCTCTACATCCTCGAGACCAACAACATGCCGATCATGACCACGCTCCAGCACTGGACGCATGGTTTCGACAGCCCGTTCAAGTCCGAGGTCTACTTCGTCTCGACACGGCGCTTCCAGGACCTGAAGTGGGGAACCCGCAACCCGATCATGTTGCGTGACCCGGAGTTCGGCCCGGTGCGGCTGCGCGCTTTCGGCACCTATTCGATCCGAGTCAAGGACCCGGCGCTGTTCCTGCGCGAAATCGTCGGCACCGACGGCGAGGTGACCACCGACGAGGTCACCTTCCAGATCCGGAACACCCTTGTGGCGCGATTCTCGAACGCGCTCGCCTCCTCCGGGATCCCGGTTCTCGATCTCGCCGCCAACACCGACCAGCTGGCCGAGTATCTCAGGAACCGGGTCGCCCCGGAGCTCGCCGCCTACGGTATCGAGATGCCCGAGCTTTTTGTCGAGAACGTCTCGCTCCCCGAGGTGGTCGAGGCGGCGCTCGACAAGCGAACCTCGATGGGGGCGGTCGGCGACCTTTCGCGCTATGCCCAGTTCCAGGCCGCAGAGGCGATGCGTGCCGCGGCCGACAACCCGGGCGCCGGCGGCATGGGCGCCGGTATGGGGATCGGTATCGGCATGGCGATGGCGAACCAGATGGCCCACCAGATGACCGGCACCGGCAACGCCTACGGCCACCCCGCCGCCACGACCTCGGCGCCCCCACCGCCGCCGCCGCCGCAGGCCGAGACGGTTTGGCACGTCGCCGAGAACGGCCAAACCCACGGTCCCTACAGCCGCGCCGATCTCGGCCGTATGGTCGGCGAAGGCAGGTTCAGCCGCGACACCCTGGTCTGGTCCGCCGGCCTCCCCGGCTGGATGAGCGCGGGCGAGATCGCGGCCCTCGCCCAGCTCTTCACCATCGCGCCTCCGCCGCCCCCGCCACCGGCGGGATAGCTCCGGCCCCATGGCCGGCAGCCGCGAAATCCCCTGCTCGAACTGCGGCGCATCGCTGCGCTATGATCCTCGCGCGCTCAGCCTTGCCTGCGAGCATTGCGGCACCGTCAACGAGCTTCCACCCGAGCCCGAGGGCCCCTGGGAGAAGCCCGGTGGGCTGCGCGAGCTCGACTACGGCCAGGCGCTGGCCCAGCACTCGGAAACAATCGGGACCGAGGAATCCGCCACGATCCGCTGCCCCGGCTGCGGCGCCGAGATCGCTTTCGGCGCCGACACGGTGGCCGACATCTGCCCGTTCTGCGCCACCCCGCTCGCCAAGGCTGAGACCCACCCGCACCGACATCCGAAACCCCAGGCCGTGCTGCCCTTCGCCATTCCCGAACGCGACGCTCGTCAGCGCATGGGCCACTGGCTCCGCGGCCTCTGGTTTGCGCCTTCGGGCCTGAAGGTGTACGCCCGTGCCGGCCGGCCGATGGCCGGCGTTTACCTACCGCACTACACCTATGATGCGGCGGGCAGCGCCGACTACCAGGGCATGCGCGGCGACGCCTATTATGTGACCCAGACGGTCCCGGTGACCCAGAACGGCAGGACCCGGATGGTGCAGCAACAGGTCCGAAAGATTCGCTGGACCCCGGTCGCGGGCAGCGTCACGCACGGCTTCGATGATATTCTGGTTGCTGCCTCCGAGACCCTCGCCCCCGGCGGTGGCCCGGCCGAGGATGGCAGCCGGCTCTGGGACCTCGTCGCTCTCGAGCCCTATCGGACCGAGTTCCTGGCCGGCTTCCGCGCAGAGGCGCCGACGCTCGCCCTTGACCAGGGTTTCGCCCGCGCCCGCGAGGCAATGGACCAGGCGCTCCGCGCCGACATCCGCGCCGATATCGGCGGCGACGAACAGCGCATCTCCCGGATGCGGTCGCGCTACCGCGACGTCACCTTCAAGCATGTGCTGCTGCCTGTCTGGCTCGCGGCCTACCGCTTCCGTGACCGCCCGTACCGGGTGGTAATCAACGGGCGCACCGGCGCGGTCAGCGGCGAGCGGCCGTGGTCGGCGGTGAAGATCTTCCTCGCCATCGTCATCGGCCTATCCCTCGCCGCTGCCCTCGCCTGGATGATGGCCCAGGGGCAGTAGCCGCCCCTACCGCGACGTCCGGGTTGGGCCGGGCCGTGTTCCCGGCTAGTCTCCGTCATGTGCCAGCCCTTTCTGCGCCAGCCCGGAAGGAAGCTTCGATGCCTTACGAGACCATCCTCTACGCCGTCGAGGACGGCATCGCGACCATCACCCTGAACCGCCCGGAGCGCATGAACAGCCTCAACGCTGCGATGCGGGCCGAACTGATCGGCGCGCTCACCCGGGCGCCGCACGAATCCCGGGTGATCGTGCTGACCGGGGCCGGCCGGGGCTTCTGTGCCGGACAGGACCTGACCGACACCGGCCGGATCGAGGACCTGAACCTGCAGCGCGTGCTGACCGAGGAATACGAGCCACTCCTGAAGCTGATCTGCGATGCCGCAGTGCCAGTCATTGCGGCGGTGAACGGCCCCGCCGCTGGGGCCGGGGCAAACCTAGCGCTCGCCGCCGACGTGGTGGTGGCGGCCCACTCGGCGAGCTTCATCGAGGCCTTCGCCCGCATCGGCCTGATCCCGGACGCCGGCGGCACCTACTGGCTGCCGCGGCTCGCCGGCACTGCCCGGGCGATGGGGATGAGCTTGTTTGCCGATCCGGTCCCCGCTCGGCAGGCGGCTGAATGGGGCCTGATCTGGGAGGCGGTCGAGGACGACCGGCTGGCCGAGCGGGTGGCAGAGCTTGCCGGCCGCCTCGCCCGCGGCCCTTCCGTTGCCTACCGGTTGATCAAACGGGCGCTGCGCCAGAGCGCGGCCAACGGCCTCGACGACCAGCTCGCTCTCGAAGCCCGGCTGCAGGCCGAGGCTGGCGCGTCGCGCGATTTCCTCGAGGGCGTTGCTGCCTTCCTCGAGAAGCGCCCGGCCCGCTACGAGGGGCGCTAAGCGGGCTTGACGGCGCAGCGCCATCCGGGATTCTGGACCAATGGAGCGTGGAAGCCTTACCCATCGGATCACTGCGGCGCCGATCGCCTTCGACACCGAGCGGGCTGCGGCGGTGCTTGCGCCGCTTGACCCGGTGCTCAATGCCGGGCAACTCGGCGAGCTTCTGCGGGGCACCGCCGGCTCCAGCCCCTACCTTGCCCGGTTGGTCGATCGGCACGGCGCTTGGCTGGCGGGAATCTCCGCGAACGCCCCGGAAGAGGCCATGCATACCATTCTTGGAGGCATTGGCACTGCGGCCGCGGAGGCCAACGACAGCCGCACCCTCGGCCAGCATCTGCGCGAGGCCAAATCCCGCGCCGCCCTCCTGATCGCGCTGGCCGACCTCGGTGGCGTCTGGGACCTCGCCGAGGTCACCGGCGCCCTCTCGGCATTGGCCGACGGCGCAGTCGGAGCGGCGCTCGGCTGGCTGCTCCGAACCGAGATCTGCCAATCCCGTCTGCCCGGCCTGACCGAGGCCGACCTCGCCTCGGGCGCCGGTTACGTCGCCATCGCAATGGGCAAGCACGGGGCGAACGAGCTCAACTACTCGTCCGACATCGACCTGATCTGCCTCTTTGACCAGGACCGCTTCGAGCCCGACGATTTCGGCGAGGCCAAGGCCCGCTACATCCACGTCACCAAGCAGATCGTGCGGCTGTTGTCCGAGACGACCGGCGAGGGATACGTGTTTCGAACCGATCTGCGCCTGCGCCCCTCTCCCTCCACGACACCTGTCTGCATGGCGATGGAGGCCGCCGAGCACTACTACGAATCCGTCGGCCGCACCTGGGAGCGTGCCGCCCACATCAAGGCCCGCCCCGCTGCCGGCGACATCACTGCGGGCCAGGCTTATCTCGACAGCCTCACCCCCTTCGTATGGCGCCGTTATCTCGACTTCGCCGCGATCGAGGACGTGCACGAGCTGCTGCGAAAGATCCGCGCCCAGAAGGGCCAGTTCACCCCCCGCACGCTTCCCGGACACGACATCAAGCTCGGCCCCGGCGGCATCCGCGAGATCGAGTTCTTCGCCCAGACCCGCCAGCTTATCTGCGGCGGCCGCGACCCGGAGTTGCGCGAACGCACGACCCTCGGTGCGCTCCGGGCGCTGACACGCAAGGGTTGGGTGGACGGGGCGACCGCCGGTCTACTCGCCGAAGACTATGTCGCCCACCGCACCCTCGAACACCGGCTGCAGATGATGGAGGACGCCCAGACCCACTTGTTCCCCTCTGCCGACGATGCCCGCGCCCGGCTGGCTGCCCTCTGCGGCTGGTCCGACCAGGCCGCATTCGAGCGCGATGTGGCCGGACGTCTCGCGCGGGTCCATGCGGCTGCCGAGGAGTTCTTCACCCCTGGCGCCGGGCGCCGCGCTGCCACTGCGGCCGCCGCAGCCGCGACCGGCGAGGAGGACCTCGCCCGGATGGGCTTCCAGCGCCCGGCCGATGCCGCCCGGATGCTCGAGCGCTGGCGCGGAGCTAACATGCCTGCGACACGGACGGCGCGGGCGCGCGGCCTATTCAAGGGGCTCGAGCCGCTGATCCTCGACCGGCTGGCCCAGGCCGGAAGTCCGGACGAGGCGATGGCCGAGTTCGACCGCTTCCTCTCGGGGCTACCGGGAGGCATCCAGGTGTTCTCTCTGTTCACCGCCAATCCCCATCTGCTCGATCTGATCGTCGACATCTGCACCGCGGCGCCGCGCCTCGCGGCCCATCTCGGCCGAGAGCCGCAAGCACTCGATGCGCTCCTGGACCGCGATTTCTTCGACCCGCTGCCGGAGACCGATGCCTTGGCGGAGGACCTGGAACGCTGGATCAGCGACGAGCGCGACTACGAGGGCGCGCTCGACGGGGTGCGCCGCTGGGCGCGCGAACAGACATTCCGCGCCGGCGTACAGGTGCTCAGGGCGCTGTCCGACGCGGCCGAGGCGGGCCGTAGCTTCTCGGCCATCGCCGAGGCAGCGCTGACCCGCCTCTATCCCCGTGTCGTCGAGGAGTTCGCCCGCCGACATGGGCCGCCGCCCGGCCGCGGCATGGCGGTGATCGCCATGGGGAAGCTCGGCAGCCGAGAGATGACGGCGGGATCGGACCTCGATCTGATCACTCTCTACGATGCCGGCGGCGCCGAGGCCTCGGACGGGCCTAGGCCGCTGCCGCCGGCCACCTACTTTCCGCGCCTGACCCAGGCACTGGTCGCGGCGCTAACAGTTCCGACCGGCGAGGGCAGGCTCTACGAGGTCGACATGCGGCTCCGCCCGTCCGGACGGCAAGGCCCGGTTGCCACCTCGCTCGCTGGATTCTCCAAGTACCAGACGGAGCAGGCCTGGGTTTGGGAGCACCTTGCCCTGACACGTGCCCGCGTCGTCGCGGGCGAGCCTGGCCTCGCGGCCGAGGCCGCGGCAACGATCCGCGCCGCGCTGTCGGCGCGCAAGGGCGATCCGCGGGTGCTCACGGAAGCCGGCGAGATGCGGGGCAAGCTGCTCGACTCCCACGCCAGGGAGCGCCCGAACCCCTGGTCGCTCAAGTACGCTACCGGCGGGCTGATGGAGATCGAGTTCCTGGCCCAGACCGGTGTGCTCCTGCATGGCCTCGATTGCCGGACCGCTGGCGCCGCCTACCTGGCGCTGGCGAATGCCGGCTGGATCGACGCTGCTGAGGCGCGGGCACTCGGTGACGCGATCGCCCTGATGCAGCGCCTCCAGCAGATCGAGCGGGTGGCGCTCGAAACCCCGATCGACCCCACGACCGCTGGCGAGGGCCTGCGTCGCGCCATGGCGCGTGCATGCGGGGCTGAGGATTTCGCGGCGCTCGACGCGCAGCTCCGGGCGCTGCAGGAACGCGCCGCAGCGGTCTGCGAGCGGGTGTTCGCGGCGGGGCAGAACCTACCGGGATAGGCGAGATGAAGATCCGCGCCATCGTCTGGCGCGAGAACGTCCACGAACAGCGCAGCGCCACCGTTCCGGCGATATACCCGGATGGGATGCACGCCTGAATCGCGTCGGCGCTCAATCAGGACACAGCCATAGACGCCACACCGCCACCCTCCAGGATCCCGAGCACGAGCTGACCGAGGCCTGGCTGGCCGAGACTGACGTCTTGGTCTGGTGGGGTCACTGCGCCCACGGCGAGGTGGCCGACGAGGTGGTCGAGCGCGTTCAGCGCCGTGTCTGGGAAGGGATGGGGCTGATCTGTCTCCACTCGTCACATTTCTCCAAGGTCTTTCGCCTCCTCATGGGCACGCCCTGCGCGCTGGCCTGGCGCGAGGCCGGCGAGCGCGAGCGGATCTGGGTGATCAATCCCGGCCATCCGATCGTCCGGGGGCTGGGCCGGACCATCGAGATCCCGGCTGCCGAGATGTATTCCGAGCCCTTCTCGGTGCCCGAGCCGATGGAGACGGTGCTGATCAGTTGGTTCGAGGGCGGCGAGGTGTTCCGATCCGGGATGACCTGGCAGCGTGGCGCCGGCCGGATCTTCTGTTTCCGCCCGGGCCACGAGGTCTACCCGATCTACCACCAGGTCGAGGTGCGGCAGATCCTGCGCAACGCGGTGCGCTGGGCGCACACCCCTGCACCGGCCTGGCGCGACGTGGCCGCGGCCCCGCGCCGCCCGGTCGAGCAGAGCTTCGAGACGATCGCCGCAAAATGGGCCGAGGCTGCACCAGGACGGCGAGGAGGGCTTCCGGTGATGGCGACGCAGGCGACGGACGCTCCGGTGCGGCTCCTGATCCTCGGCACCGGCATGATGGGTGGAGCCCACGCGCAGGCGTTCAAGGCAATTGAAGGTTGCGAGATCGCCGCTGCCTGTGACATTGACACGGAGGTACTCGATGCTTTCAGGCGCCGATACGGGATCGAGCGCGGATTTCAGCAGCCTCGATTCGGCCCTCGAATGGGGTGAGTTCAACGCAGTCTCCAACGTCATCCCTGACGCCGCCCATTTGCCTGCAACGCTGCGACTCATCTCGGCGGGTAAGCATGTGCTCTGCGAGAAGCCGCTCGCGGTGAACGCCGCCGACGCCATGACCATGACCGAGGCGCTCGAATCCGCCGGATTGGTCGGCATGGTGAACTTCACCTACCGCAATGCCGCGGCGATCCAGAAGGCGCGCGAGTTGGTTGCCGAGGGCCGGATCGGTGCGCTCCGCCATGTGGAAGCCTCCTACCTGCAGAGTTGGCTGGTCGGGCACTACTGGGGCGACTGGCGCGAAACCCGCGCCTTCGTGTGGAGGCTCTCCGAGGGGCATGGTTCCAAGGGGGTTCTGGGTGATGTGGGGATCCACAGCCTCGACTTCGCCTCCTGGGGCGCCGGCAGCGACATCGCCGAGGTGAGCTGCCGCCTCGCCAATTTCGACAGGGCGCCGGGCGGGCAGATTGGCGACTACGTGCTCGATGCCAATGACAGCGCGGCGATGATGATCGAATTCGCCAACGGGGCATTGGGCACCGTCCACGCCACCCGTTACGCCACCGGCTATGCAAACCGGCTGGCGCTACAGCTCTTTGGCACAGACGGCGCGATCCGGCTCGACCTAGATCGGAGCTACACCGACCTCGATATCTGCGAAGGACAGGGCATCCATGACCAGTGTTGGCAGAAGGTCAATTGCGGCCAGGGCGACAGTAACTATGTCCGCTTCATCCAGGCGATCCGGCAGGGCCAGTCCCTCGATCCTACCTTCCGCCGTGCTGCTGAAATTCAGGCGGTGCTCGACGCCTGCTTCGAAAGTGACCGCCTTGGCGAGCGGATCCCCCTGTAGCGGAGTTCACAAGGCCACGTGACCGTCGCTATTTCAGCTCCGTCGCCAGCGACCAGACCTTCTCATTCGATTCCGGCGTGCGCCGCCTTGTGATCTCGCAGCCGACCGTCGCGCCGCCTGGCAGGCGATCGAGTTTCTCGATCCGGATATGCACCCGCCGCGCCCTCGGATCCACCAGGCAGAGCTGCGCCAGCCGCTCGGCGAAGGTCTCGACCAGCGAGATGCGCGGCCCGGCGATCAGCGTCTCGATATGCTCGATCAGGTCATCGTAGTTGATCACCCGGCCGACCTGATCGTCGATATGGGCGGTGTTGCGCGTAACCTCGAGCACGATATCGAATTGCACTCGCTGACGCGTACCGACTTCCTCGGCATAGGCGCCGATCTCAATCTCGCGCACATAGCCGCCGAGGAAAATGCGGTCTGCCAGAAGCTCGCTCTCGGCGCTGGCCTCGATCCGCTGCGGCATGAGGGCCCGCTCGACCATCGTCCCATCCCCTACTGGCGCCCGCCTGACTTCCCGGCTGCGGGTCGGTCTCCCCTAATCTAGGGTGCAGAGGCTCCGTGGACTACCTCGAATGCGACGTTTCGGGCGGCATCCGGGGCGATCAGATGCCAACGCCCCTGCGCGAGCACCAGGAAACTTCCGGGTTGACTTCGGCATTTCCCCCGCGCCAAACATCGCTGCGACTTGGTTCATTCCCGCGCGCCATTGTGCGCGTTTTTTCGGGCACTATATATGCTCAAAGTGAGCATAATGAGCAACGGAGGGCCCGTCCCATGCTTATCAACGCCACCACCCCCGCCGCCACGGCGCGCGCGGAGCTTGCGCGCAGCTACGACCTCGCCCCCTCCGCCGCCGCAGCGAAGGCGACCGCCGATCGCTATGCGCGCGTCAGCCGGATCATCCCAGAGCCGGACTGGCAGGGCCATGCCCCCTATATCCGCGCCATCGAAAAGCTGAAGGCCGAGCGCGACGCGGTGATCCTGGCCCACAACTACATGACGCCCGAGATCTTCCACGGCATCGCCGACTTCGCCGGCGACTCGCTGCAGCTGGCGATCCAGGCCACCAAGGTGCCGAACAAGGTGATCGTGCAGTGCGGCGTGCACTTCATGGCCGAGACCTCGAAGGTGCTGAACCCAGCGAAGACCGTGCTGATCCCGGACTCGCGGGCAGGCTGCTCGCTCGCCTCGTCGATCACCGCGGCCGACGTCGCCGACATGCGCGCCCAGTACCACGGCGCCAAGGTGGTGAGTTACGTCAACACCACCGCCGAGGTGAAGGCCGCTTCAGACATCTGCTGCACCTCGGCCAATGCGCTCGAGGTGGTCGAGGCGATGCCCGGCGACACCGTGATCATGACCCCGGACGGCTTCCTCGCCCGCAACGTCGCCGCGCAGTCCTCGAAGCGCATCGTCTGGTGGGAGGGCACCTGCATGGTGCACGAGCGCTTCACCGCCGAGGAGCTCGAGGCCTACCGCGAGACCAATCCCGGCGTGGTCATCATCGCCCACCCGGAATGCCCGCCATCGGTCATCCAGGCAGCCGACTTCTCCGGCTCGACCTCGGGCATGATCTCGTGGGTTCGCAAGCACAGGCCCGCAAAGGTGGTGATGGTCACCGAATGCTCGATGTCCGACAACGTCGCCGCCGAGCTCCCGGAGACCGAGTTCATCCGCCCCTGCAATATCTGCCCGCACATGAAGCGGATCACGCTCGAGAACGTGCTCTGGTCGCTCCATACGATGACCGAGGAGGTCACGGTGAAGGAGGAATACCTTGAGCCCGCCCGCCGCGCCGTCGAGGCGATGCTCGCGCTTCAGGAGCACAAGCATTGAGAGTGGATCCCGTGGCGTCGCCCCTGCGGCAGCGCCCCGCCTGACGCATTCCAAGGCAGGAGATCCTCGTGCCGATCCGGCTCGCCCCGCTGATCCATCCGGTGCCTGTCCTCAGTGCCGTGGTCGTCTTCGGCCTCGCCGCCTGCGTGGGCGGCGCCGATCCGTCCTCGCCCGAGGGCCGCGCCTGTGCCGCACTGACGCCGCCC
This sequence comes from uncultured Pseudomonadota bacterium, assembly GCA_963700775.1. Classification (GTDB taxonomy): domain Bacteria; phylum Pseudomonadota; class Alphaproteobacteria; order Rhodobacterales; family Rhodobacteraceae; genus Thermohalobaculum. The sequence continues at coordinate 215,287 of CAVOYU010000005.1, read as the reverse complement.
GGCCCGGCTGCAGGCCGGACGATCGACCCAAGCGGGGTCGACCAGTGGCTTTTCGACGAGGCGGTGCGGAGCGCCGTCAACGTCGAGCGCTGCCGGCGTGGCGTGGCGCCCCTCGCCGGCGATCCGGCCCTCGCCCGAGCGGCTACCTACCACAGCGGCGACATGGCATCGCTCGACTTCTTCGACCACAGCTCGCCGGTACTCGGTCGCACCTCGCTCCGCGACCGCTACCGTGAGGTCGGCGCCGACTACCCCAGGGTGGCCGAAAACCTCGCCGAAATCAGCCTTCTGGACCTCGGCGGCGGACACTTCTTTGTCCGCGACCGCGCCGCCTGCGTCTTCTCGCGGACGGCCGAGAGCCCACCAATTCCACTCCGCACCTATGCCGGCGCCGCCGAGGCGCTGGTCGCACTCTGGATGAAGTCCGCCGGCCATCGCCGCAATCTGCTCGACCCGGCGATGACCCGGCACGGCGCCGGGGCGGCGATCCGGCCCGGGTCCGAGACCTGCGGCGATCTAGTGGTTGCCCAGGACTTTGCCGGCTAGATGGAACACAGGCCATGCTGCCCCGCCATGATACCCTATTCGATGCCGACGGCCCGCTGGTCGTCGGCGCCGGGCTGGCCGGGCTCTTCACGGCGCTGAAGCTTGGCCCGAATCCGGTCACCGTACTCTCGCCCATGCCCCTCGGCGAGGGCGCCTCCAGCGCATGGGCACAGGGCGGGGTCGCCGCCGCCGTCGGCGCGGGCGACAGCGCGGAGGCCCATGCCCGCGACACGGTGACCGCCGGGGCCGGGACGGTCGATGCCTCCATCGCCCGCTCGGTCGCCACCGAGGCCGCCGCCCGGATCGAGGACCTCGCCCGTTTAGGAACCCCCTTCGACCGCGACGCGGCGGGCCATTACCTGCAATCCCGCGAGGCCGCCCATTCCGCCCACCGCGTGGTCCGGGTGAGGGGCGACCGGGCCGGCAAGGCGATCATGCAGGCGCTGATCGCGGCCGTCCGCGCCACCCCCTCGATCCGGGTGATCGAGGGGATCGAGGTCGACGACCTCGCGCTCGCCGCGGGCCGCGTCGCCGGCGTCTTCGCCCGGCGTGCCTCCGATCCCTGGTCGGCCCCGATCCTCTTCTGCGCGTCGGAGACGGTGCTGGCGACAGGCGGCATCGGCGGGCTCTACCAGGTGACATCCAATCCAGCCCGCGTCTGCGGTCAGGGCCTCGGCATGGCAGCCCGCGCCGGTGCGGTCATCGCCGACCCGGAGTTCATCCAGTTCCACCCGACCGGCATCGCCGTCGACCGCGACCCGGCCCCGCTCGCTTCCGAGGCGCTGAGGGGCGAGGGCGCGACGCTTACCGACGAGACGGGCGCCCGTTTCATGCTCGCCGTCCACCCGGACGCCGAGCTCGCACCCCGCGACATCGTCGCCCGCGCCATCCACGCGCAAATCGCCGCCGGCCACCGGGTGTTCCTCGACACCCGCGCCGCCATCGGCTCCCGCTTCGCCGAGGCGTTCCCGACCATCTGGGGCTATTGCCGCGAGGCCGGGATCGACCCCGTCACACAGCCGATCCCGGTGGCGCCGCTCCAGCACTACCACATGGGCGGGGTCCGCACCGATGCCACCGGCAGGACCTCGCTGCCCGGCCTCTGGGCCGTGGGCGAAGTCGCCTGCACCGGGCTTCACGGGGCGAACCGGTTGGCCTCGAACTCGCTGCTGGAAGCGGTGGTGTTCGGCGCCCGCATCGCCGAGGCGATCGGCGGCGCGCCGTCGGGCCGCCTCGCTGGCCGGCTGCCCGAGCCCGCGCCGGCCGTCCGGCACCTGCCCGACGCGCCGCGCGCCGAGCTCCGGCGCGTGATGACCGCCGATGTGGGCGTCGTCCGCGACGCCGCGGGGCTCACCCATGCGCTCCGCGCCATCGACCGGATCGAGCGCGCGGCGCAGGGCACCTCGCGCGGCTTCCTCAACATGCTGACGGTCGCCACCCTGATCGCGGCGGCAGCCCTGCAACGCACCGAGAGCCGGGGCGGGCACTACCGCGCCGACTTCCCGGAGGCGGATCCCGCCCAGGCACATCAGACACTGACCACCCTCGATGAGGCTCTGGCGATCCGCGCCGAGGCCGCAGAGACCATGGAGGCTGCAACATGAAGCTCCCGCCCCTCCCGCGCCTGATGCTCGAGCCCGCGATCCGCGCCGCGCTGCTCGAGGATCTCGGCCGAGCCGGCGATGTGACGTCGGACGCGGTGATCCCGCCGGGGACGCGGACGACCGCTCTGCTGCGCGCCCGCGAAGCGGGTGTCGCCGCGGGGCTCGACGCCGCCCGCATCGCCTTCGAGCTGATCGACCCGGCGCTGGCGATTACCCAGCCCGCCGCCGACGGCGACCGGGTGGCGCCGGGCGACGTGCTGATCGAAGTCACGGGAGAGGCCCGCGCCATTCTCTCGGCCGAGCGCGTGGCGCTTAACTTCGCCTGCCGCCTGTCCGGCATCGCCACCGCGACCCGCCGGATCGCCGACGCCATCGCGCATACTCCCGCTGTGATCGTCTGCACGCGGAAGACCACGCCGGGGCTCAGGATGTTCGAAAAGCGCGCCGTCCGTGCCGGGGGCGGCGGCAACCATCGCTGGGGCCTCGACGACGCGATGCTGATCAAGGACAACCACATCGCCGCCGCCGGGGGCATCCGGCCGGTGCTGGAACGCGCCCGTGCCCATGCCGGGCACATGCTGAAGATCGAGATCGAGGTCGACACCCTGGGCCAGCTCGCCGAAGTGCTGGAGGCGGGCGGGGCCGAGAACGTGCTGCTCGACAACATGGATCCGGCCACGCTCCGCGAGGCGGTGGCGCTGAACGCCGGACGGCTGACTCTGGAAGCGTCGGGCCGCATCACCCTCGAGACCGCGCCCGCCATCGCCATGACCGGGGTCGACTACCTGTCGGCCGGCTGGCTGACCCACTCGGCGCGCATCCTCGACCTGGGGCTTGATATCGATTGAATGGGCCGCTCACACCCTGCTCAACATTGAGCAGGCCCATAACAAATTGATATCATTACACAATCGCTTTGAGCACGATTTATGGTTAACGCCAATTGCACAGTCGGGCCCGGTATTCTGGCCCTGGCCCCGCTCGCCGGCCAGCCGGTCCTTCGCTACAGATCCCGCTCCAGCACCTGCCCGACCATCGGCGGCCCGAAGTCGCTGTGGGGGTGGTCCGACACCTGCTCGAACCCGAGCGAATCGTAGAGCCGCCGGGCCTCGGTCAGGCAATCATTGGTCCAGAGCGTCATCCGCCGGTAGCCCGCCGCGCGGGCGAACCGAATGCATTCCTCGGCCAGTTGCCGCCCGATACCGAGCCCCCGGGCGGAAGCCTCCACATAGAGGAGCCGCAGCTTCGCCACGCTCTCGTCGGCCCTGACCAGGAACACCGAGCCGATGATCGCGCCTCCCCGTTCGGCCACCCAGCACTGCTCGCGGGCGGGATCGTGGGTCTTCAGGAACGCCGCCCCGATCTCCGAGATCAGGGTCTCGAACCGCTGGTCCCAGCCGAATTCGTCGCGGTAGAGCGCCGCCTGGCGGTGGATCACCCAGCTCACATCGCCCATCCGGTGGCCGCGGATGACGACCGGCGCCGGATCGGCAGCCCCGCCGAGGATGGCGCGGACCTCCCCCATTGCCGCCGCGAGCCCGGCGCACCGGTGCGGCGCCACCGCGTCCAGCATCTCGCCAGTCCGGCTTCGCGAATCCCGCTCAAGGCGTGCGAACGCCTCCCGCCCGCCACCGGTCAGCGCCAGCAGCCGCCCGCGCCCGTCCGCCGGGTCCCGCACCCGCTCGATCAACCCCGCCTGGGCGAAGCGGCGCAGGATGCGGCTCAGATAGGCGGGATCGAGTGCCAGCTCGCGCGCCAGCACGGCGGCGGTCAACCCTTCGCGATGCCCCAGCTCGTAGAGCACCCGCGCCTCGGCAAGCGAGAATGGGCTCTCGAGCAGATGCTCGCCCAGCACGCCGATACGGGCGGTGTAGAACCGGTTGAATGCGCGGACATCGTCGACCAGCGCAGCACGGTCAGTTCCGGCCATGATTGCCTCCCCTTTTGATGGACAGCGTCCATTAAAAGGTTGCCAGAGTCAATCAATAGGACGCCGGCGCGATGAAGCCGGCTTTTGCGCCGGTTATGGCAGGTTCGGAAGGAAGGTTGAGCCAGACTGTTGCGGCTGCCCCCAGAGAGAGCTCCCTATTCCGCACCGACCGGTGCCGGAAGCGCTTCGGGTTCCTCGCTGAAGTCGAAAACCTCCAGCCGCTCGGCCCGGTTCCCCGCCTTCTCGGCCGAGATCCGGATCTGCCGGATGTCCTCGTGGGCCTGGTCGAAATGCCGGTCCAGATTGCCGACCCGCTCGCCCAGACGGCCCAGATCCTTCGCCAGCAGACCGAGCTCGCGGCGGATCTTGTGCGCCTCGGCCCGCATCCGCGCATCCTTCATCACCGCCCGCATGGTATTGAGCGTCGCCATCGCGGTGGTGGGCGAGACGATCCAGACCCTTTGCGCGAAACCCTCGCGCACCACATCGGCGAAATTGGCATGGAGCTCGGCATAGACCGCTTCCGAGGGCAGGAACATCAGCGCCGAATCCGCCGTCTCGCCCTCGATGATGTAGCGCTCGGCGATGTGCCGGATATGGGTGAGGACCGCAGCCTTCAGCGCTCGGGCCGCCTCGACCCTCGCCCGGTCGCCCTCGGCCGCCCGCAGCGCCTCGTAGGCCTCCAGCGGGAATTTCGAGTCGATCACGATCGGCCCCGGCGGCAGCGGCAGGTGGATCAGGCAATCGGCCCGCTTGCCGTTCGAAAGCGTCGCCTGGAACGCATAGGCGTCCGGCGGCAGGGCGTGGCTCACGATCTCCTGAAGCTGGATCTCGCCGAAGGCGCCGCGGGTCTGCTTGTTCGACAGGATGTCCTGGAGCGTCAGCACATCGCCCGACAGCTTCTCGATCTTGGTCTGCGCCTTGTCGATCGCCTCCAGCCTTTGCTGAAGCTCGCCGAGGCTCCGCGCTGTCCGGGTCGCGCTTCCGGTCAGCGACTCGCCCATCCGCACCGAGACCTCCTCCAGCCGCCGATCGACCGTCTGCATCAGCTTGGCCTGCGCCTCGAGCTGGGCCGAGGCGACCTGGTTCAGACCGCCGACAAGCTGCTGCTGGCCCTGCCCGAGGGTCGTCGCCGTCTGCCCCAGGGCCGCCACCTGCGCCGCCAGCGGCTCGACCGCCCGCCCGGCCCGGCGCGCGGCGCCGAGCGCCGCGATCAGCAGCACCAGCAACAGGATCAGGAACGCCACCCCGCCCGCCGCCGCTTGCACCAGAGGGTCCGACCAGTCGGCGTTGCGCAGGAGCTCGCCCATCACCGCCGCCCGAAAAGCTTCTCGATCTCGGCCAGCGTCAGCCCCACCCAGGTCGGGCGGCCGTGGTTGCACTGGCCGGAATGGGGCGTCGCCTCCATCTCGCGCAGGAGCGCGTTCATCTCCTCGGCCCCGAGGCGGCGGCCGGACCGCACCGAGCCGTGGCAGGCGATGCGGGAGAGGATCGCGTCCAGCCGCTCCTTCACCGCCCCGCTCGCCCCGAGATCGGCCAGTTCGTCGGCCACGTCGCGGATCAGTCGCGACGGATCCGCCTGGCCCAAGAGCGCCGGCATCTCGCGCACGGCGACCGAGCCGCCGCCGAAGGGCTCGACCGTGAGCCCGACGGCGGCGAGGTGGTCGGCATGGTCGAGAACGCGGGTGGCGGCGTCCTCGCCAAGCTCCACCACCTCGGGGATCAGCAAGGCCTGCCGGGCAACGCCCCGCTCGGCCATCTGGCGCTTCAGCTTCTCGTAGACCAGCCGTTCATGGGCGGCATGCTGATCGACGATCACCATGCCCTCGCGGGTCTGGGCGACGATGTAGTTGCCGTGGAGCTGCGTCCGGGCGGCGCCGAGCGGCAGATCCTCGGCGCCCGCCTCCGCCGGCGGCTCGATCCGCGCCGAGGCGGCGGCCTCGGCGAAGCCCGGCGCGAGCGGGGTCTGCGCCGCGAAAGCGCGCGCCATCTCGGCCTGCGAGGGCCGCCAGGGGGCCGCAGGCCGCGCGCCGCCTTCCGGCCGGAACGCGCCCAGCGCCCCGGCCCCGAGCGTCGTCGCCGAGCGGTGTCCGGCCTCGGCCAGCGCGTGGCGGAGCGCCGAGACCACCAGCCCGCGCACCACGCCCGGCTCGCGGAAGCGGACCTCGGCCTTGGCCGGGTGCACGTTCACGTCCACCCGCTCGGGCGGGCAGTCGAGGAACAGCGCCGCCACCGGGTGCCGGTCGCGCGAGAGGAAATCCGCGTAGGCCGCCCGCAATGCGCCGACCAGCAGCTTGTCGCGCACCGGGCGGCCGTTGACGAACAGGTGCTGCGCCACCGCCGCACCGCGCGAATAGGTCGGCAGCCCGGCGAAGCCGGTGAGCCTGAGGCCGTCGCGCTCGGCCTCGATCGGCAGGGCGTTGGCGGCAAAGTCACCGCCGAGGATGCGGTCGATCCGCGCCAGCCGCCCGTCGAACAGGTCGCCCGTCTCGGCGTCGGCCCGGAACAGGGTCCGGCCTTCGCCATCTGACACGTCGGTCAGGGTGAACGCGATGCCCGGCTCGGCCATCGCCAGCCGGCGCACCGTCTCGCCGATCGCCTGGGTCTCGGCCCGGTCGGTGCGCAGGAACTTCAGCCGCGCGGGGGTCGCCACGAACAGGTCACGCAGCTCGGCGGTGGTGCCCTGCCCGCGCGCCGCCGGGCGAGGCCGGCCAATCTCGCCGGCCCGCGCCGCGATCTCCCAGGCGCCGGCCGCCCCGGCCGCCCGCGAAGTCAGGGTCAGCCGCGCCACCGCCCCCATCGATGGCAGAGCCTCGCCGCGGAAGCCATAGCTCTGGATGTTCACGAGGTCCGAGCCGTCGATCTTCGAGGTCGCGTGCCGCTCGAGCGCCAGCGCCAGATCTTCCGCAGCGATGCCGATGCCGTCGTCCGTGACCCGGATCAGGGTCTTGCCGCCATCGGCGATGGCGACCTCGATCCGCGAGGCGCCGGCATCGATGGCGTTCTCGACCAGCTCCTTCACCGCCGAGGCGGGCCGCTCGATCACCTCGCCCGCCGCGATGCGGTTGGCGGCGGCCTCCGGCAACCGGAGGATTCGGGCGGGGGAACCCATCATGTTGCGGTCGTGGCTATTCATCCTACAACCATTAGCATGTGCGGCTGCGATTCTGGAAGCGATGATTGCAGCCCGGCCGGTGGCCTCCGGGTCGGATTCGCCTGGGCGACTCAGAGCCCCGAGGGCTTCCCCACGACCACGATCGACAGCTCCTCCGGCTTCAGCAGCCGCGCCGCCACACGCTTCACATCTTCGAGCGTCACCGCCTCGACCAGGTCGTTGCGCCGGTCGATATAGTCGATGCCCAGCTCTTCCTCCTGCAGGAAAACCAGGTAGTTGGCGATCCTGGAATTCGAGTCGAAACCGAGCGGAAATGCCCCGGTCAGATACTTCTTTGCCCGGTCCAGATCGTCGGCCGTGATCCCCTCGGCGGCCATGCGCGCCCATTCGCCCCGGATCACCTCCAGGCTCTCGGCCATGCGCTCGTTCGCAGTCTGGACGCCACCGAGATAGAGCGCGGATTCGTCGAGGTCGGCCAGGTAGGAATAGACGCCGTAGGCGAGCCCGCGCTTCTCGCGCACCTCGTCCATCAGCCGCGAGGCGAAACCACCGCCACCGAGGATGTAGTTCATCACATAGGCGGGGATATAATCCGGGTCGTCCCGCGGCAGGCCGGCCTGGCCGAACACCGCCGCCGACTGCGGCACATCGAGCTCGATCACGGTCACCCCCGGAGGCGGGAGCATCGCGGTCCGGCTCGCCTCCACCGGCACGCCCTCATCGAGCCCCGACAGCAGCACATCGACGATCTCGCCGGCCTTCTCGGCCGCGATCGCGCCGACGATGCCGATCCGCGCATTGGCGCGGGTCAGCGCCCGCGCCCGCGCGGTCACCAGGTCATCGCGGGTGATCGCCCGCACGCTCTCGGCCGTGCCGAAAACGGGGCGGCCGTAGGGGTGGCCGGGGAAGGCGGCGGCGAACCAGGCCTGCGCGGCGACGTTGTCAGGGTCTGTACTGTCCTCGGCGATTACCGACAGGACCTGGGCCCGAACCCGCTCCAGCGGCTCGGGGTCGAAGCGCGGCGACGTCAGGGCCGTGGCCAGAAGCGCGACACTGGCGTCCAGTTGCTCGATCAGCATCCGGGCGCTGACATCGATCGAATCCCGGCCGGCCGAGAACCCGAAGCGCGCCGGCAACTCGTCGCGGGCGTTGGAGAAGCCGACCGCGTCCAGCTCGCCGGCGCCTTCCTCCAGCAGCCCGGCCATCAGGTTGGCGACGCCGGCGCGGCCGTCCGGGTCCAGTCGAGCGCCGCCGGCGAAGCTGATCTCGACCGAGACGATCGGAATTGATGGCTCCTCAACCAGCCAGAACGGCACGCCGCCGGGGCTGGTGAGGTCCCGGATCTCCAGTGCCCGGACGGGCGGCGCCAGGAACAGGGCCGGGAGCAGCGCAAGCGCGATCGCCGCGCAGAGGCGTGCCGGAATGCCCATCAGCCCGCGCCCTCCCCCGCTTCCAGCCAGCCGGTCACCGAGCGCTCCGGCACCAGGAACTTCGCCGCCGCGGCGCGCACATCCTCGGCCGTCACCGATTGCACCGCTTCGGGCCAGTTCCGCACGTCCGCGACCGTCCGGCCCACCGCCAGGGCGCTGCCGTAGCGCTGGGCCTGGGCCGAAACGTCGTCCTGGGCGAAGATCCGCGAGGCCCGGCTCAGCCGCTTGATCCGCGACAGTTCTTCCTCGGTCGGGCCGGTCTCGATGATTCCGGCCAGCACCTCGTCGATCGCCGCCTCCACGGTTGCAAGGTCTTGCCCGGGAGCCGGTACGCCGTAGACGGTGAATTCGCCCATGTCGCGCCGAACGGGGGAGTAATAGGCTCCGGTGTCGATGGCGATCTTCCGTTCGAGCTGAATGGTCCGGGCCAGCCGGGAGGTGATGCCGTTGCCGAGGACCTCCGCCAGTATGTCGAGGGCAGCAGCCTCGCGCGGATTGGCCGGATCATAACTGTCGGCCAGATAGGTGCGCAGTACATAGGGCTGGCGCACCTGGGGATCGCGCATGACCAGCCGCCGCGGCGCCAGCTGCGGCGGTTCCTGCGCCCGCGCCTCGGGCGGCCGGCCCGACGGCTTGATCGGGCCGTAGTGCTTTTCGGCCAGCAGGCGCACCTCGTCCGGATCCACGTCGCCCGCCACCACGAGGATCGCATTGTCCGGCGCGTAGTAGCGGTCGTAGAAGGCGCGGGCATCGTCGACGCCCAGGCTTTCGATCTCGTGGCGCCAGCCGATCACCGGCACGCCATAGGGATGGTTCAGGTAGAGCGCCGCCTGCATCTGCTCGCCGAACAGCGCCTGCGGGCTGTTGTCGGTACGCTGGTTGCGCTCCTCCAGGATCACCCGGCGCTCGGTATCGACGACCTCCCCGGTCAGCACCAGGTTGCGCATCCGGTCGGCCTCCATCCCCATCACCAGGTCCAGCCGGTCGGCGGCGATCCGCTGGTGATAGGCGGTATAGTCATAGGAGGTGAAGGCATTGTCGCTGCCGCCGTTGGCGGCGACGATCTTCGAGAAGGCACCGTCCGACAGCTTGTCCGTCGCCTTGAACATCAGATGCTCGAAGAAATGGGCGATGCCGGAATGGCCGTGCGGCTCGTCGGCGGACCCCACCCGATACCAGACCATCTGGGTCGCGACAGGGGCCCGGTGGTCCTCGATGACCACCACCTGCATCCCGTTGTCGAGCGTGAAGTCGGTGACGCGCTGCTCGGCCACTGCGCCGGAAGCCGCGACGAGAGTGGCAGCGGCCAGCAATCCCGCTGTCGCATTCAGGTGCAGGCGCATCGGACGCTCCCTCGCTCCGGGGTTTCCGCTATGCCATCCAAAAAAGACAGCCGGCTCGGAATCAGTAGGTCGGCCCGGTCCCTGGATGGACAATCTTGTTCTTCGGGCGCCCTGCCGGATAGGCCGGGCCGGCACTATCGCGCGGAGCCTGTTCCGTTTCCGCCGCTGCGGCATTGGGATCGACCGGGGCGGCAACGCCCTCGCGCTGGAGCCGCTGAGACTCCGCCAGCGGATCGATCAGCTCCTTCTCGTCCAGTTCCTCGGACCCGCCGCTCATGCCCAGCAGCGCGGCAACAGTCGGCGGCGTGTAGGGCTTATTGGCCTGCTCGGTGATCTTGTCCTCCTCGAGCTGCACCCGGATCTCGCTCGACGTCGCCGCGGCATTGGCGGAGCTCAGCAGCACCTGCTCGCCGGCGCTGGGTGCGGTACCCGTGGCCACCGGGCTGCCGGTGGTCCCCAGCAGCGCGGCCATCGCCTCGCCCTGCGGGTTCGGGTCGAGCGGTGAGGGGGCACCCGGCCGCGGCTCGGGCAGCTCGGTCGATGCCGGCATCTGCAACGGCTTGTGGGCGATCACCTGGAATTCGTCCGGCGGCGGCACCTTCTGGCTGATTGCCTCCAGCGGGCTGCCCACCGAGCCGCAGCCGATCAGCGCAAACAACGTGCCCAGCATTCCGGCCGCGCCCGCGATCCTCCTTGCGCTCATGGTTCTCATCGCATCCGTTCCTCTGTCTCGGCCGGTCCCGCAAGGGCAATCCTGCCGCGGGCGCATATTGGCCTCTCCGGCCACAGACTGCAATGCCCGGCGGCTTCAACGTTCCGGCGTCAGGCCCTGAGCGCGATCAGCGCCGCTCCGGCAAAGATCGCCACATCGGCCACGTTGAACGCATAGGGATTGTCGATCCCGCAACAGCTCATGTTCAGGAAGTCGGCGACGGCGCCGAACTGCACCCGGTCCCAGGCATTGCCCAGCGCCCCACCGGCCACGATTCCGGCACCCCAGGCGAGAGGAATCGCCCCCGCCGTGCCGGCGCGGCGCCACACCCAGACCGCCAGCGCCAGGGAGATCGCCAGCGCCAGCCCGGCCAGCACCCAGCGCATCGCCTCGGGACTGATCCCGCCGAACAGGCCGAAATTGATCCCGGTGTTCCACGCCATCATGAAGTTCAGGAATGGCGGAAAAACCTCGATCCGGCCAAGCTCGCGCAATTCCAGCGCCTCGACCACCCACCATTTCGACAGCCGGTCGGCGCCCAGCACAACGAGCGCGGCAAAGGTCAGCCGCGTCAGCAGCGCAAATCTCTCGGCGAACACGATCAGCGGGTCCTCACTGCGGCGCGAACCCGAACGAGAAGGCCGGGCCGGGATCCTCCAGCCGATGCCGCTCCAGCGTGCAGGCGTGATAGTAGCTTGCGCTGAGACGGTCCTCGTATTCGAATATCGGCCGGTCGGGATGGTCATCCGGCACCGGCCCCGGGCCGCGATACTGGGAAAGATCGATCACCCGCAGCGTACGCTCCATGCCGGCGCAGTCGAGGCTGGCGATGTCGGGCATGTCGATCACCGCCCCGTTGGAGGCGATCACCCGCGGAATCGCGGCCGAGGTCTGCGACGCGGCGGTCGTCATCCCCATCGCCGCGATCGCGGCCATTGCCAGGCCGGCTGCCTTCACCACCGGTCGCTCCTCTGCGCACCCATGCGCGACAATACCCCGATCCGGCCCGGTTTTACAGCCCCACGCGGCGGCTGCACCGGCCACCCGTGCCCTCAAGGCGCCCCGCCAGGCACCCCGCCAAGCGCATCGTCGCAGCGGATGCAGACGCCGGGATGCGCATGATGGCCGACATCGGGCAGAATCTTCCAGCAGCGCGCGCATTTTTCGCCCTCGGCCGGTTCGAACACCACACCGATCACCGGATCATCGAGGCGGAACGCCTCCTCCGGCGGCTGATGCTCCGCCAGCACCAGCGCCGATGTGATGCAGAGCTCGGCCATGTCGACCGACTTGACCGCCGCCGCGATCTCCGGGTCGTCCACATAGAGCACCGGCGCCGCCTCGAGCGAGGCGCCGACCAGCTTGTCGCGGCGGGCGATCTCGAGCGCCCCGTTGACCACCCGGCGGGCGGCGCGGACCTTCGACCACTTCGCCGCCAGCGCGTCGTCGCGCCAGGAAGCGGGCGTCTCCGGGAAATCTTCCAGATGAACCGAGCTCGCGTGGCCGGGATAGCGGCTGAGCCACACCTCCTCCATGGTGAAGGGGAGGATCGGCGCAAGCCAGGTCACCAGCCGGTGAAACAGCGCGTCCAGCACGGTCAGCGCCGCCCGGCGGCGCAGGCTGCCGGCGGCATCGCAGTAGAGGGCATCCTTGCGAACGTCGAAATAGAAGGCCGAGAGATCACCGGTCGCGAAGGCGAAGAGCTTCTGGAACACCCCCTGGAAGTCGTACACCGCATAGCCCTTGCGCACATCCGCATCCAGCACCGCAAGGCGGTGCAGCACCCAGCGCTCGAGTTCGGGCATCTCGGCGGCCGCGACCGGCGAGGCCTCGCCCGCGCCGCCGAGCGCGCCCAGCATGTAGCGCAGCGTGTTGCGGAGGCGCCGGTAGCTGTCGGCGGTGCTCTTCAGGATCTCGGGCCCGATGCGGAGGTCGACCGAGTAGTCGGAGAGGGCCACCCAGAGGCGCAGGATGTCGGCCCCGTACTGCTTCATCACGTCCTGGGGCGCGACCGTGTTTCCCAGCGACTTCGACATCTTCTGGCCCTTCTCGTCGAGGGCGAAGCCGTGGGTGATCACCGCCTTGTAGGGCGCCCGGCCGCGGGTGCCGCAGGCCTGGAGCATCGAGGAATGGAACCAGCCGCGGTGCTGGTCGGTCCCCTCGAGATAGACATCCGCCGGCCAGACGCCATCCTCGCGGTCCCGCAGCGCGAAGGCGTGCGTGGAGCCCGAGTCGAACCAGACGTCGAGGATGTCGGTCACCATCCGCCACTCGGCGGCGTCGTTGCGCCCGGCGAGGAAGCGCTCCTTCGCGCCTTCGGCGAACCAGGCGTCGGCGCCATCCTCGCGGAAGGCGGCCGAGATGCGGGCGTTCACCTCCGGGTCACGCAGGATCTCGACCTCGCCGTTGCCGAGCTCCCGGATGAAGCAGGTCAGCGGCACGCCCCAGGCGCGCTGGCGGCTCAGCACCCAGTCGGGGCGCTGCTCGATCATCGAGTAGAGCCGGTTCTGGCCCGATTTCGGGAACCACTCCACCAGGCGCCGGATCGAGTGCAGCGCGCGGGCGCGGATGCTGTCGCCGTACTCGCCCATGCCGTCGTCCAGCGGCTTGTCGATGGCGACGAACCACTGCGGCGTGTTGCGGAAGATCAGCGGCGCCTTCGAGCGCCAGCTGTGCGGGTAGGAGTGGGTGATCCTGCCGCGCGCGATCAGGGCGCCGACCTCGGCCATCTTGGCGATCACCGCCGTGTTGGCCTTCCCCTCCTTGCCCTTGTGGTCGAAGGTGAAGAGCCCGCCGAAGAACGGCAGGTCGGGCCGGAAGGACCCGTCCTCCAGCACGTTGTGGGTCATCGGCAGGCCGTGCTTTACGCCGACATTGTAGTCGTCGGCGCCGTGGCTCGGCGCGGTGTGGACGAAGCCGGTGCCGGCGTCGTCGGTGACGTGGTCGCCGGGGAGCATGGGGACGTCGTAGTCCCACTCGCCGTTGGCGCCGTCGAGGCCGCGGAACGGGTGGGCGCAGGTGATGCCCTCGAGCTCGGCGGCCGACACGGGCCGGAGCTTCTCGAAGCTCTCGACCCGCGCCGCCTTCATCACCTCGGCGGCCAGCCGGTCGGCCAGCAGGTAGGTGTCGCCGGCCTTCGCCCAGTTGCCCTCGGGCGCCGCCGTCACCTTGTAGAGGCCGTAGGCGATGGTCGGGTTGAAGCTGACCGCACGGTTCTGCGGGATGGTCCAGGGGGTGGTGGTCCAGATAACCACGTCGAGCCCGGCGAGGGACGCCTCGGTGGCCTTCACCACCGGAAACTTCACCCACACCGTATGACTCGTATGGTCGTGGTACTCGACCTCGGCCTCGGCCAGGGCGGTCTTCTCGACCACCGACCACATCACCGGCTTCGAGCCGCGGTAGAGCGAGCCGTTCATCACGAACTTCATGAACTCCTCGGCGATCACCGCCTCGGCGTCGAAGCTCATGGTCAGGTAGGGCCGCTCCCAGTCGCCGATCACGCCGAGGCGCTTGAACTCCTCGCGCTGCACGTCGACCCAGCCCTCGGCGAACTTGCGGCACTCGGCGCGCAGGTCGTTGACCGGCACCTCGTCCTTGTTCTTGCCGCGCTTGCGGTACTCCTCCTCGATCTTCCACTCGATCGGCAGGCCGTGGCAGTCCCAGCCGGGAACGTAGCGGCTGTCGAAGCCCCGCATCTGGGCCGAGCGGACCACCATGTCCTTCATGATCTTGTTCAGCGCGTGCCCGATATGCAGGTGCCCGTTGGCATAGGGAGGGCCGTCATGCAGCTCGAAGGGCTTGCGCCCGGTCTTCGCCCGCAGGCGGCCGTAGATGTCCAGCTTCTCCCAGCGCGCCAGCCATTCCGGCTCGCGCTGGGGCAGGCCCGCGCGCATCGGGAAATCGGTCTGCGGCAGGAACAGGGTGTCCTTGTATCGGACGGAATTGTCGGTGTCGTCAGAGGTCTCGGCGCTCATCGCTCGGCTCTCGGTCTGATGTCGGTCTGAGGTCGGTTGCGGCGCTCATGCGCCACGCGCTCCCGGCGCCGCCCGGTCAGCGGGCCGGGCCGGTAATTCGTCTCGCGATGCCGAACGGCCAGGACATGGCGCGCTTATAGCCGCGGCCCGCGGCCCCGTCCAGCAATCCGGCGGACGGGCGCGTCCGTTGCCAGGGGCCTCGGCCCGAATGCGAAACGGCCCGGCAAACGCCGGGCCGTTCGTGTTTCCAGGCCGAAAAGTCGGAAGGATCACTCCTCCCCGGCTTCCTTCTCGGCTTCCTCGCCGCCCTCCTCGCGCTCGGCGGCGCCTTCCCCGGCCTCTTCCTCGTCCTCGGCAATCAGCGCCGACGGCGCCGAGATGTTGGCGATCACGAAGTCGCGGTCCGAGATGGTCGGAGTGGCGCCGGCGGGCATGTCGACGTTCGAGATCTTGATCACGTCGCCGATGTCGAGGCCGGTCAGGTCGACGGTCAGGTGATCCGGAATGTCGCTCGCCGCAACCCGAAGCTCGACCTCGGGGCGCACGATCGTCAGTACGCCGCCCTTCTTGAGGCCGGGCGAGGCCGGGCGGTTGATGAACTCGACCGGGATGAACAGCGCGATCCGCGACTTCTCGCTGAGGCGCAGGAAGTCTGCATGGATCGGCAGGTCCCTGACCACGTCGCGCTGCACGGCGCGGCAGATCACCCGGTTGTCCGCGCCGTCTATCTTCAGGTTGATCAGCTTCGACAGGAATTTGCCTGCCTTCAGCGCCCGCATCAGGGTGTTCATCCTGATGTTGACGGAGACCGGATCCTTGCCGTCGCCATAGACGACTCCGGGTACATATCCTTCACGCCGCGCGGCCCGGGCAGCCCCTTTGCCCACACCTGCGCGCGACGCGGCTTCGATCACTGGCGTGTCGGCCATGGTTCGCGCTCCTTGGGTGTTCGATACGGTGTTGCGGCGATCCTCCAGGGGTGTAAGCGCCGCGAGAAGGCGCCCATATACGCGAATCCGCAATGAATGCAAGAGGCCGAGCGCCCTGCCACCCTGCGGAAACTGACGCCCATATCGGCCCCCGCATCTGGGGATCGGGCAATAAGGCGTTGACTCGCCATCCGGTGCCGCATTCATTGGTAATCGCAAATCGGTGACGGCGGCCCCGGCCGCAAGATACGCCGACGGCAGCAACACGGGAGGACTACATGATCTTCGACCTCGTCAAACGCTCCGGCATGTTCGTGACGGCGGCGCTTGCCGTCACCACCCTCGGCACCGGAGTCGCCGATGCCGAGAAGGTGCGCTGGAAAATGCATGCGGCCTTCGGCCAGAACGTGGCCGTGATCGGCCCGCCGCCGCACCGGATCGCCGAGGAAGTTGGCCGCATGTCGGGCGGCGACTTCGACATCAAGGTGTTCGAGCCCGGCGCGCTTGCCGGCGGATACGCCTATTACGACCCGGTGAGCCAGGGCGCTTTCGAGGCCGCATGGGGCACCTCGGGCGCGAACCAGGGCAAGAACTCGGCCTTCGCCTTCCTCTCGACCTGGCCGTTCGGCCCGGCTGCGCCGGAGTTCGTGGCCTGGTTCAAGTATGGCGGCGGCAAGGAGATCGCGGAGGAGCTCTATGCCCGCGACAACATCAAGTTCCTGCTCTGCGGCATGATCCCGCCCGAGACCTCGGGCTGGTTCCGTAACGAGATTACTTCGCTCGACCAGCTCAAGGGCCTGAAGATGCGCTTCTTCGGCGTCGGCGCCAAGGTGATGCAGAAGTTTGGCGTCTCGACCCAGCAGCTCGCCGGCGGCGACATCTACCCGGCGCTCGAGCTCGGGACCATCGACGCGACCGAATTCTCGATGCCGGCGATCGACCGCTCCTACGGTTTCTACCAGATCGCGAAGTACAACTACTTCCCGGGCTGGCACCAGCAGTCGACTTCGAATGAACTGCTGATCAACATGGACAAGTGGAACGAGCTGCCGGACGAGTACAAGGCCATGCTCGAAGTCGCCTGCGACGCGTCGATCGCCCAGATGATCGCCGACGGCGAGGCCTCGCAGTTCCAGGCGATGATCGACAACGAGAAGGACGGCGTCCACAACGTGTCCTGGCCGGACGAGGTCCTCGATCAGCTGCGCGCAGCCTGGGAAGAAGTCCTGGCCGAGGAGATCGCCGCCAATCCGGACGTGGCCAAGCTGTGGGACAGCTACAGCAAGTTCCACGAAGGCTACAAGGTCTGGGGCGCCCGCGGCTACCTGAAGTAGGCCTGACAGGCGTGCGGGAGGCCGGATCATCCGGCCTCCCGTCGCAACCTCGTCTGCGGGGCATCGCGAGGGGCGATGCCCCGAATGGCGTCGGCGACGCCAGTGTCCACTCAGGGAAAAAACATGGACTCTCTGCTGAATCTGGCGGGCACGTTCGACCGCATCGCGCGCTCGGTCGGGAAAGCCGCGGGGTGGATCATCCTGCCGCTGATCTTCACCATCGTCTTCGACGTGGTGACCCGGAAGGTCGATTTCATCCGGCTGCATTTCTCGGACATCTCGATCAACTACGGCTATTCGGTCTCGACCATCCTGCAGGATCTCGAATGGCATCTGCACGGCGCGTTGCTGCTGCTGACCTTCGGCTTCGGGTATCTGATGAACGCCCATGTGCGGGTCGACATCTTCCGCGAGAACCTGTCGCGCCGCGGCCAGGCCTGGAGCGAATTCTGGGCGCTGACGATCATGGCGATCCCGTTCCTGGTGATGATGCTGATCTACTCGTGGCGCTTCGTGGCGCTCTCCTACTCCCAGGGAGAGGGATCTGAGTCCCTGACCGGGATACCCTGGCGCTATTTGATCAAGGGCTTCATGGTCATCGGCTTCATCGTGGTGCTGATGGCCGCGCTCGCCACGCTTGCGCGCGTTTCCGCCTATCTGTTCGGAACGCCCGATCAGAAGGAGGCCGCCCACCAGTCGCTCTCGATCTTCGCCCACGAGGACCCGGCCTCCAAGGCGCTGGAAGAAGCCCGGGCCCAGACCGAGCGCGCGGCGCATGAAGCGCTGCACGGCACCGAGGAGGATACGGCGGCGAACCGGTCAGGGCGCGGGGGGGAAGTCTGAGCCATGTGGGAACTGATCTACGACCATCTCTACGAGTTCATCGGCGCCTACATGTTCCTGGCGCTGGCGCTGATGCTGTTCACCGGCATGCCGGTGGCCTTTGCGCTCGGCGGCGTGGCGCTGATTTTCGCCCTGGCCGGCATCGCGCTCGACGTGCTCGACTTCGCGGTGTTCTTCCAGGTCATCCAGCGCATCTGGGGCGGTGACGGGTCTTCGGGGGCGATCCAGAACCCCATCCTGGTCGCCATCCCCTGTTTCGTGTTCATGGGCACGATGCTCGAGCGATCGCGCGTCGCCGCCGACCTCCTGCACATCCTGCAGGTGATGCTGAAGCGGGTGCCCGGCGGCCTCGCGCTCTCGGTCACCGTGATGGGCACGATCATGGCCGCCACCACCGGCATCATCGGCGCCTCGGTGGTGATGATGACCCTGCTCGCGCTGCCGACCATGCTCAAGCAGCGCTACGC
Organism: uncultured Pseudomonadota bacterium; assembly: GCA_963700775.1. GTDB lineage: Bacteria > Pseudomonadota > Alphaproteobacteria > Rhodobacterales > Rhodobacteraceae > Thermohalobaculum. Next base: position 197,057 of record CAVOYU010000005.1, on the reverse strand, counting down.
CGCGCCGCTCGCCACGGGCACCCTGGCCGCCTCGGCGACGCTCGGGATCCTGATCCCGCCCTCGATCATGCTCGTGCTGATGGCGAACCTGCTCGCGGTTTCGGTCGGCAACCTGTTCATCGGCGCGATCATCCCCGGCCTGACCCTGTCGGCGCTCTATTTCCTCTACATCATCGTGCTCTGCTCCATGCGGCCGTCCCTGGCTCCGCCGCTGGCCGATCACGCCATCGACCTTCAGCCGACCAACCAGAAGCACACGATGGCGTTCCTCGGCATCTCTGCCGGACTCGTGGCGCTGGCGGTGCTTGGGCCGAAGGCGGGTCTCGCCCCCTGGCTCAACTGGCCGCTGATGGCATTCCTCGGCATTTTCGCTGCCGCCATGGCCATCGGCCGGCGCGAGGGCGACACGCTGCTTGGCGGCATCCTGAAGGGCTTCGTGCCGCCGATCTTCCTGATCGTCATGGTGCTCGGCTCGATCTTCGCCGGCTGGGCGACACCGACCGAGGCCGCCGGTGTCGGCGCCTTCGGCTCGCTGATCCTGGCGGTGGCGAACGGCACGCTCAGCGGCAACGTGCTGCGCGACGTCGTGCACCGGACGGCGCTCACCACGGCGATGATCTTCTTCATCTTCGTCGGCGCCACCGCCTTCTCGACCATCTTCCGCAACGTCTATGGCGAGGACCTGATCATCGAGTTCATCGAGTGGCTGGAGTTCGGTCCCTGGCCGCTCCTGTTCATGCTGATGTTCTCGGTGTTCATCCTGGGCTTCTTCTTCGACTGGCTGGAGATCACCCTGATCATCCTTCCGGTCTTCGCCCCGGTCATCAAGGCGATGGCGCCCGAATTCGCGGGCCATCTCGGCCTCGCGGCGCCGGTCACGGTGGCCGACCATCAGTATGTGGAAGCGCAGGTGATCTACTGGTTCGCGATGCTGGTCGCAATCAACCTGCAGACCTCGTTCCTGACCCCGCCCTTCGGCTTCGCGCTGTTCTACATGAAGGGCGTGGCACCGAGCGAGGTGAAGATGCAGGAGATCTACAAGGGCATCATCCCCTTCGTGATCCTGCAGCTGATCGGCCTCGGCATCGTGCTGGAGTTCCCGGAGCTCGCGCTCTGGCTGCCCGCGGTGATGCTGGAATAGCCGCCGGGTACGCGCCCGGCGTCCCTACCAGCCCGTCGCCAGCGATGTCCGCGCCGGTTCGGTGCGGGCAACCACGCTGCCCTTCGAGATCACCGCCAGCCGCTCGGGCCGGCGCCGGATCGCCTCGACCGGGTCGGCGGCGTCGAGCACGATCAGGCTCGCGAGCTTGCCGGGTGCAAGGCCGTATTCGTCCAGCCCCATGATCCCGGCGGAAGCCGTGGTGACCATCTCGAAGCACTTGCGCATCGCCTCGGGGCTGGTCATCTGCGCGACGTGCAGACCCATATGGGCCACGTCCAGCATGTCGCCGGTGCCGAGCGAGTACCAGGGGTCCATCACGCAGTCCTGGCCGAAGCCGACGCGCACGCCGGCGGCGAGCAACTCGGGCACGCGGGTGAGGCCTCGGCGCTTCGGATAGGTCTCCATCCGGCCCTGCAGCGTGATGTTGATGAGAGGGTTCGGGATCGCCGCCACCTGCGCCTCGGCGATCAGCGGCAGCAGCTTGGCGACGTAGTAGTTGTCCATCGAGTGCATCGAGGTCAGGTGCGAGCCCGCCACCCGGCCCTGCAGCCCGCAGCGGATCGTCTCGGCCGCCAGCGTCTCGATGTGCCGCGACATCGGGTCGTCGGACTCGTCGCAGTGCAGGTCGACCATCAGCCCGCGCGCCGCCGCCAGCTCGCAGATCGCCCGCACGGAGGCGGCGCCGTCGGCCATGGTGCGCTCGAAATGCGGGATGCCACCGATGACGTCGACACCCATGTCGAGGGCGCGCACGACGTTCCGCGCCGCGTCCGGGTCGCGGAACCAGCCGTCCTGGGGGAAGGCGACGAGCTGGAGGTCGATCACCCCCTTCACCTTCTCGCGCACCTCGAGCAGCGCCTCGACGCCGGTGAGCCTGGGGTCGCAGACATCGACATGGCTGCGGATCGCCAGCAGGCCCTTGCCGGCGGCGATATCGCAGTAGCGGAGCGCCCGCCCGACCACTGCGTCGACGGTCAACATCGGTTTCAGCTCGCCCCAGAGCCTGATCCCCTCCAGCAGCGTGCCCGAGGCGTTGATCCGCGGGATGCCGTAGGAAAGCGTCGCGTCCATATGAAAATGCGGATCGACGAAGGGCGTCGAGACCAGCTTGCCCTCGGCCTCGATCACCTGGCCGGCCTCGGCCTCGATCCCCGGTGCGACCGCGGAAATGCGGTCGCCGTCGATGGCGACGTCGGCGCGGGTTCCGTCGGGCAGCACGCCGCCCCGGACGAGGATATCGACGCTCACTGCTGCCGCTCCGTGTAGTAGGGGAAGTTCTCGACCCGGATATCCGCGCCCCGGTCCCGCTCGGCCAGAACATGGGCGGCGATCTCGCCGAGGCTCGCGAACCATACGTCGCCGCGCCCCAGCATCGCCTCGAGCCATTCCTCCATCACCCGCCAGCGCGCCAGCCGGCCGGTCAGGAACGGATGCAGCACCGCCATCCAGAAGCCTCCGGTGGCATAGGCCGCCTCGAACTCCTCGAAGAACGGCTCCAGCCCCTCCGAGGCACCGCGCACCGGCATCATGTAGCCGATCTCCTCGTAGTGCGCGAAGGGCGGCCAGTCGTCGTTGCCCCAGTGCGGCGGCAGCTCCACCAGGTCGCCGTTCGCGGTCCGCAGCAGATAGGGAACGTCGTCCGCCATCATCGAGCTTTCATAGACAAAGCCCCGCTCCAGAAGCAGGTCGACCGTGTGCTCGGTCACCTGGTAGACCGGCGCCCGGTAGCCGCCGGGCCTGATGCCGACGATGCGGTCGAAAGCCTCGAGCGCCCGGTCGATGTCGGCGGCCTGCTGGTCGCGGGTCCGGTCCAGCGGGCTTTCGTGGATCCAGCCATGGCAGCCGATCTCGTGGCCGCCCTTGAGGATTGCCTCCACCGCGCGCGGATAGTTCTCCAGACACCAGCCGGGGATGAAGAAAGACTGCTTGAGCCCCAGCCGCCGGTAGGTCTCGACGATCCGCGGCACAGCGACCGTCGGCCCGTAACGGCCCATCGAGATCGGGTAGCTCCGCCGCCACCCGTCCTCCTTGGCGATATGGATCAGGCTGTCCGCATCCATGTCGAAGGTGACCGCCGCGGCACACTTCGCGCCGTTCGGCCAGGTGATCCGGCTCATGACTTCTCTCCTGCCAGCGGATGGGCCGCCTCGGGCTCCCACGACGCCCAGAGCGCTGGTTCCGGGCGCCAGGTCCAGGGCTTCCAGCTCGGCCTCGCCGAGCTGCACCTTGATCTCGGAACCGTCCGGCGCCTCCAGATAGAGGATCACGGCGGCGCCGACGAACTCCTCGGAGATGAGCTGGCAGGCGATCCGGTTGGCGGCCTCGGGCTCGCCCGCGCTCACCCGCACACGGTCGGCGGCGACCGCGATGGCCGCGCGGGAACCGGGCTCGTTCCCGCCCGCCGGAACCAGCAGCCGCGCCGAGGCGCCCGCCATGACGTCGAACGCGCCGCCGGTCTCGACGATCTCGCCCTCGAAGATGTTGTTCCGCCCCACGAATTCGGCCACGAACCGGTTGGCGGGGGCCCGGTAGACCTCCCGCGGCTCACCGAGCTGGGCGATCTCGCCATGGCCCATGATCACCACCCGGTCGGCCATTGCAAAGGCTTCCGACTGGGAATGGGTGACATAGACGAAGGTGATCCCCAGTTCGCGCTGGAGGCGGGTCAGCACACCCTGCATCCGGACCACCAGATGGGCATCGAGCGCCGAGAGCGGCTCGTCGAGCAACAGCATCTCGGGCTCGGTCACCAGTGAGCGCGCCAGCGCCACCCGCTGGCGCTGGCCGCCCGAGAGCTGATCGATCCGCCGGTCCTCGAAGCCCTTCAGACCCATGCGCTCGAGCCACTCCAGCGCGCGGCGCCGCCGCTCCCCGGCCTCGACCTTGCGCATTCTCAGCCCGAACTCGACGTTCTCGCGCACGTTGAGGAACGGGAACAGCGCCAGCGACTGCCACACCAGCGGCGTGTCGCGCTCGTGGGCCGGCACCCCGTTCATCGGCCGCCCGCCGATGGTGATCCGGCCCTCGTCCGGCTCCTCGAGACCGGCCAGCATCCTGAGCGTCGTGGTCTTGCCGCAGCCCGACGGGCCCATCAGGGCCACGAACTCGCCCTTGGCGATGGTCAGGTCCATGCGCTTCACGGCGACGATCGTCCCGTAGCGCTTGACCACGCCGTCGAACACCACCAGGGGCTCGCTCATCCGGTCTCCCCTTTCGTCCGGGTCATCACCAGCACCTGCGCCAGCACCACCAGCGTCATCGAGGTCAGGAACACGACCGTGCCGATGGCGTTGATCTGCGGGTCGACATTGCCCTGAAGGATCTCGAGGATCACCACCGGCACCGTCTTGTTGAGCCCCGAGACGAACCAGGCGACCGCGAATTCGTCGAAGCTGACCGCCGCGGTCAGGCAGAAGGCGGCGATCACCGAGGGGCGGCAGAACGGCAGGATCACATGCCGCATCGCGCCCCATTCCGAAGCCCCGAGGTTCCAGGCTGCCGATTCCAGCGCCGGGTCCATCTGGCTGAGGCGGAGCCGGATCACCGCCATCGCGAAGGGCGCCCCCAGCACCGTGTGCGAGATCACCACCGCCGTCACCGTGCCCGAGAGCCCGACATTCGACAGCCAGGCCAGCATGGCGAGCCCCATGATCACCAACGGGATCGTCGGCGGCAGCAGCGCCAGCGCCAGGTAGGCCGGCTTGAAGCGGAAGCCGAAGCGGAAGTCGGTGTAGGCGGTGCAGAACCCGATCAGCGTCGAGAGCGTCGCCGCGCTGACCGAGACCAGCAGGCTGGTGCGGAATGCTTCCCAGACGCCGGGCTTGGAGAAGGCGGTCTGGTACCAGTGGAAGGTGAAGCTGCCCAGCGGCACGGTCGGGAACCGGTCCGAGTTGAACGAGAACACGAAGCTCGCCACGATCGGCGCGAAGACGAAGGCGAAGATCGCGGCGAGGTAGACCCGCGACAGGATGGCGCCGCCCCGTCCGCTCATGACTTCGGCTTCCGGTAGGCCGCGCCGACGGCGGCGAAGGCGACGACCAGCAGGGTCGCGATCATCATCACCGCGACCACCGCCGCGCGCGGCCACTGCTGGCCGGACTTGGTGGTGTCGATGATCAGGATCGACAGCGTCGGCGGCTTCGAGCCGCCGAGATAATAGGGGCTGACGAAATCGCCGAAGCTGAGGATGAAGCAGAACACCGCCCCCAGGATCAGCCCGACCTTCGCCGAGGGGATGATCACCCGGAAGATCGTCTGGAACCGCGTGCAGCCGAGGTTCCAGGCGGCCTCGATCAGGTTGCGGTCGACGCTCGCAAGCGAGAAGGTCTGCAGGATCACCACCAGCGGCAGGGTCAGGGTGAGATAGCCCACCATCGCCCCGAAGCCGCTGTTCAGCATGGTGAACGGGCCGAGGCCGGCATAGCCGAGACCCGCATTGATCACCCCCTGCTCCGCGAGGATCACCTGCCAGGCATAGGCGCGGACCAGATACGAGGTGAAGAACGGAATGATCAGGAAGAACACCGCCCAGCGCCGCGCCGCCGGTGACACCTTGAAGGCCAGTGCGTAGGAGGCAGGGAAGGCGACCAGACTCGCAATGGCCGCGGCCGCCGTGGCGCGCATCATGGTCAGCCAGTAGGCATCCCAGAAGTAGCCGCGGCCAAGCATCTTCGACCAGTTGTCGAAGATGAAGTCGGGTTGCATCCGGTAATTGCGGACCGCCCAGAACGTCATCACCGCCATGAAACCCAGCGGCACGACGAAGAACGCCGCCTGCCAGACAATGATCGGCAGGCGCCAGGTCATCGGGTAGATCAGGCGGCGCAGCGACATTCGCGGGTCCGGGGGCCGGCCGGGAGCGCGGACGCTCCCGGACCTGCCGTCAGGCGTTCTTGTATTCCGACCAGAAGTCGTTCCATTCCTCGAGGCTCTGCTGGCGCGGGATGTCGCGCCAGAAGATGCGTCCCTCGCGGATCAGCTTCAGCGGATTGTTGTCGGCGCCGTCGACCATGCCCTGGCGCTTCGCCTCGTCCGGATCGGCTTCCTGCAGCGCCTTCCAGCCGGCCATCGTCGGCAGCATGCCCGGATAGGCCGCCATCTTGGCCGAGCGCACCTGGCCGGGTCCGGAGAGCATGTACTGGATGAACTTCACCACGATGTCGTGCTTCGAGGTGCCCTTGCCGATCGAGTAGCTCTCGGTCCACTGGATGCCGCCCTCCTCGGGCACGACCGAGTCGACCGGTGCGCCGTCCTTCTGCAGCACGCCGGTGATCCAGTCGCCGATGCCGCACATGGCCAGCATCTCGCCGTTCTTCAGCCCGGCGAAGGTGCCGCCATAGTCGAAATAGCCGCCGACCTGCGGCTTCAGGCTGAGCGTGGTCTCCTGCAGCTTCTCCCAGGCCGCCGCGTCGATGTCGAAGGGCGAGGGATTGTTGTTGCCGTTGTACAGGCTGAGGCTGCCGAGGTTGGGCAGATGCCAGTCGAAGTGCCCCACCTTGCCCTTGAGCTTGTCGGCCCAGTAGACCCCGTAGGTCATCGCCTCCTTGTGGGTGACGACCTCGGTGTTGAAGCTGACGCCGAGATGGCCGTAGCGCACCATCACCGACCAGAGGTCGTCTCCGTCCCAGTGGCCGGGAAACTTCTGGAACTCCGGGAAGAAGTCGTCGAACGGGTAGTCGGCCGCATCCATCTGCTCGATGTAGCCGGCGCCGTTCAGCTGCTGCACGAATTCGGCGTCCGAAAGAATGATGTCGTAGGTGCCCGGGGGCGACTGGGCGATCAGACCCAGCATGTTGTCTCCGCCCGCATAGTACTTGGCGTTGAACTTGACGTTGTTCTGCGCCTCGAACTCCTCGACGATGTCGGGCTCGCCGTGGCCGTACCAGGCCAGCATGTTGATCTGCACCGGGTCGGCGGCCCAGGCCCGGTTGAGATTGGGCGTGGCGAGCAGGGCGCCGGTCGCGGCGGCGCCCTTCAGCACGGACCGGCGGGTCGGGCCGCGGCCAAGAATTCTTGTCATGTCCTTTTCCTCTCCTGTTGCGGGGGCCCTCTGCCGGGGCCCGTCCGGATGTTCGATGCTTACCATAAGCACGCGTTTGACCGATCGGAAAATTTTTCGTGGTTATGACCCCATTAATTCCATTAATTCGCGGCGAACAATGACCCGGATCGCGGCGCTTCGGCGGCAGCGGCGCGGTCGAGTTGGCCGATCAGTACCTGCGCCATGCCATGCGCCGCGCCGGACAGCCGGGCGTGCTTGTAGAACAGGCCGATTTGCAGCGGGTCGAGCGGCGGAAGCCCGTCCTCGGCACCGCCGATCCGCATTCCCGGACCAAGAGTGGCGCCAGTCAGCGCGGTGACGCCGAGCCTGGCCGCGACCGCATTCTGCAGGCCGGCCACATCGGAGGACACATAGACGCTGCGCCAACTGCGGCCGGCGCGGCGCAGAGCGGTGAACATCCGGTCGGCGTACTCGCAGGGGTCCGGGTGCCGGGCCAGGGGCAGCGGCTCGGTCTGCGGGAACACGTGGCCCTCGGGCACCGCCCAGACCGGTTGCGCCACCCAGGAGCGCACCAGGTAGGGCGCCCCGTCTGCGGCAGCGATGGCCACCGAGAGGTCCAACTCGTCGGTTGCCAGCCGGTCGCGCAGGTCGCGCGACAGCCGGCTCTCGACCTCGACGCGCACCTCCCCGTGCGCCGCGGCGAAGCTGGTCACCGCATCGAGCAGGAAGTCATTTGCGAAATCGGACGGCAGCCCGACCCGTATCCAGCCGCTGAGCGCCTCGTTCTGGAAATGGCCGATGATGTCGTCGTTGATCCGCAGCATCTGGCGGGCATAGGGCCCGAGCGCAATGCCGGCGTCGGTCAGCCTCAACGCCCGGCCCCGGAACCGCAGCAGCGTGGCGCCGAGTATCTCCTCGAGCCGGCGGATCTGCAGGCTGACCGCGGGCTGGGTGCGCCCCAGCGCTTCGGCCGCGCGGGTGTAGCTGCCGAGATCGACCACGGTCACGAAGGCGCGCAGCAGATCGATGTGGACATTCCGGACCATCCGGGCATTTTGCAGATTTATCGGATCATTTTCATTATGAATTTTGTTAATCCAGTGCGGCTTGGCAGTCTGCCGCGTGGGAGGAAGGCATGGACCGTCACGGCTTCCACAAGCTGTTCAAAGCGCCCGGCCCGGTGGTGACGCCGGTGATCCATGTGCTGGACCTCGCGCAAGCGTCCCGGAACGTGGCGCTGGCGCTCGAGGCCGGGGCGGCGGGGGTGTTCCTGATCAACCATGACTTCCCGAAGGAGCAGCTCCTGCCGGTCCTCCGCGCCGTGCGCGACCGCTGGCCGGGGTTGTGGCTGGGGGTGAACTTCCTTGCCGTCACGGGGCGCGACGCCTTCCCGGTGCTGGGTCGGCTCGAGGCCGAGGGCTGCCCGGTCGACGCCTACTGGGCCGACGACGCCCGGATCGACGAGCGCGAGGCTGTGCAGGCCGAGGCGGCCGAAATCGCCCGCGTCCGCGCCGAGTGCGGCTGGACGGGGATGTATTTCGGCGGTGTCGCCTTCAAGAAGCAAAGGCCGGTCGACCCGGCGCAGTACCACCGCTCGGCGGAGATCGGCCGGCCTCTCATGGACGTGGTCACCACCTCGGGCATCGCCACGGGCCGCGAGGCCGACGACGCCAAGATCGCCGATTTCCGCGCCGGGCTCGGCGACGCGCCGCTGGCGCTGGCCTCCGGGGTGACGCCGGAGAACGCCGCGCGCTACGGCCGCGACGTCGACTGCTTTCTGGTCGCCACCGGGATCAACCGGGACGGCGACTTCTACAACATCGACCCGGCGCGGCTCGAGGCGCTGATGAGGGTGACACGAGAGATGGGAGCCAATCCATGATCAACAAGGGCCCGCGCGACGACCGCTGGTACCTGCCGCTGATGGCGCCGAACACCAAGGGCGAGAAGTTCGCCTGGCTCGACCCGACGTCGATCTACATCAACGCCGCCGCCTTCACCGACCTTCTCGACGATCTCACCGGACCGCTGAAGGATCAGCGGATCGACGTGGTCGGCGGGCTCGACGCCATGGGCTTCGTTCTCGCCGCCGGCATCGCTGCGCGGCTCGGCGTGGGATTCCTGCCGATCCGCAAGGCCGGTAAGCTCTGCGTCGACACCGACCGGGTGGAGTTCTCCAACTATTCGGGCCGCACCCAGGGGATGGAGATGCGGCTTCCGGCCTTCGCCCCCGGCACCCGGGTGCTGCTGGTCGACCAGTGGATCGAGACCGGCGGCACCATGGAGGGCGCGATGGAGCTGGTGCGCCGCCAGCAGGGCGAGGTCGCCGGGATCGTCGCCATCGCCATCGAGACCAACCCCCGCACCGAGGGCTACCGGCGCGACCACCTCTGCGTCTCGGCGGTGATGCCGGGCTCGCGCTGGCAGGCGGAATGCGACCGCCAGCGGCTGGCGAGCTTCGCCAGCTACCGGCCGGAGCGGGCGTTTCCGACCGCCGGGCGGGGGTAGGCAAGGCCCCCAGGAGGTGGATTCGGGCCGTCTCACGGGGTGCTCACGCGTGAGCAGTAGGACAAGTTGTTGGAATCACTGAATTTCGCGTTTGAGCACGGGTTATGGTTAATGCCGCGGTCACCGTATCGGGCAGCAATCGCACCGGGTCATCAGCGCGTCTTCCGTAGGGTGCGCATGAATGCGCACCCTACGGGCGAGGCTACCGGGCAGCGGCCAGCATCTCTGCCGCCAGCTCGCGGGTGAGTTTCACCGGGTTGCCGCCGGCGGTGGGGTCGTCCGGGGCCATTTCGGCGATCTTCTTGTAGCTTGCATCCGGCACTCCGAAGGCGGCGAGGCCGGCGGGCACGCCCAGTTCGCTCCGCAGCTTCAGCACGAAGTCGGCGAAGCCGTCGAAGCCGCCCTTGATGCCGAGGAAGGCCGCCAGCCGCTCGATCTTGCCCTCGATGGCCTTGCGGTTGAACTTCAGCACCGCCGGCATGACCACCGCGTTGGTCATGCCGTGATGGGTGTCGTGCATCGCCCCGATCGGATGCGACAGCGCATGGATCGCGCCGAGGCCCTTCTGGAAGGCGACCGCGCCCATCGCCGCCGCGCTCATCATGTGGGCGCGGGCCTCGATGTCGCCCGGCGTCGCATAGGCGCGGGGCAGGTATTCCTTCACCAACCGCATGCCCTCGACCGCGATCCCTTCGGACATCGGGTGGTAGAAGGGCGAGCAATAGGCCTCGAGGCAATGGGCGAAGGCGTCCATGCCGGTGCCGGCGGTGATGAACTTCGGCATGCCGACCGTCAGCTCGGGATCGCAGATCACGATGGCGGGCAGCATCTTCGGGTGGAAGATGACCTTCTTCACGTGGTCCTTGGAATTGGTGATGACGCCGGCGCGCCCGACCTCGGAGCCGGTGCCCGCCGTGGTCGGCACGGCGACGATCGGGGCGATGCCCGCAGGGTTTGCGCGGGTCCACCAGTCGCCGACGTCCTCGAAATCCCAGACCGGCCGGGTCTGGCCCTGCATGAAGGCGACGCATTTGCGCGAGATCGAGCCCCGAGCCGCCGCCGAAGGCGACGACGCCGTCGTGGCCGCCGGCCTTGTAGGCGGCGACGCCGGCCTCGAGGTTCTTGTCGGTCGGGTTCGACTGCACCTCGGAGAAGAGGCCGGGCTTCAGCCCAGCGCCGTCGAGCAGGTCCATCGCAGCCGCCGTGATCGGCAGGGCGGCCAGCGCCTTGTCGGTGATCAGCATCGGGCGCTTGATGCCGGTGGCCTTGACCGCGTCGGGCAGCTCCTTGATGCGGCCGGCGCCCAGGCGGACGGAAGTGGGATAGCTCCAGTTGGCGGTGGGGCTCGTCATGGAGGTCAGGCCTTTCTCAGGTGGTAGGATTTCGGACGGGTGAGGTTCTGGTAGCCGAGGACGCTGAGCGCGCCGCCGCGGCCGGTGTGCTTGACCCCGGTCCAGCAGAGCGCCGGGTCGAGATAGTCGCAGCGGTTCATGAAGACGGTGCCGGTCTCGATCCTTTGCCCGAGCTCGGCGGCCTTGTCCGTGTCGTGGGTGATGATCGCGGCGGTCAGCCCGAACTCGGAGTCGTTCATCAGCCGGACCGCCTCGTCGTCGTCACCCACCTTCATGATGCCGACGACCGGGCCGAAGCTCTCCTCGCGCATCACCCGCATGGAGTGGTCGACATCGACCAGGATCTGCGGCGCGAGATAGGCGGTGTCGCCGGTATCCGCCGGGAACCGCCTGGGGTCGATCAGGGCCTTCGCGCCCCTGGCCACCGCCTCGGCAATGTGCTCGCGCACCAGCTTCGCGAAGCGGACCTGCGCCATCGGGCCGAGGCTGGTCGCCTGCTCCAGCGGGTTGCCGAGCACATAGCCGTTGACGATCTCGACCGCCCGCTCGACGAAGGCGTCGTAGAGCGGCGCGGCCACGTAGATGCGCTCGATGCCGCAGCAGCACTGGCCCGAGTTGAACATCGCCCCGTCGATCAGCCCGTCGGCGGCGTAGACCGGGTCGGCGTCGGCGCGAACATAGCCTGGGTCCTTGCCGCCAAGCTCGAGCCCGACGCCCATGAAGGTGCCGGCCGCGGCGCGCTCGATCGCCTGACCGCCGCCGACCGAGCCGGTGAAGTTGACGAAATCGACCATGCGGGAAGACAGCATCGCCTCGGTGGTGCCGTGGTCGAGGGCGAGGTTGCGGAACAGGCCCGCCGGCAGCCCGGCCTCGTCGAATGCACGCTGGAAGCGCTCGCCGGCGAGAAGCGTCTGGGTGGCGTGCTTCAGGATCACCGCATTGCCCGCGATCAGCGCCGGGGCGAGGGTGTTGACGGCGGTGAGATAGGGGTAGTTCCAGGGCGCGATCACCAGCACCACGCCCAGCGGCTCGCGCCGGATCATGCGGCGGAACTTGTCGCTGTCCTCGATCTCGATGGGGGCCAGCGCGCGCCCGGCGATGTCGGCCATGTGGTAGGCCCGCTCCTCGACGCCGCCGACCTCGCCGCCATAGCGGACGGGCCGGCCCATCTGCCAGGCGAGCTCGGGGACGATCTCGTCGTTCATGGCGCGGAGCCGGGCGATGCCGGCGCGCACCAGCGCGACGCGCTCGGCCAGCGGCCGGGCAGCCCAGGCCTTCTGCGCCTTGCGGGCGGCGGCGACGGCCGCCTCGACCTCGGACCGGCTGGCGACCGGGCGCTCGATGTAGACGGAGCCATCGATGGGGGTGACGAGTTTCAGGGTGGCGGTCATGGTGTCCTCACGATCTCTCGAATCCGCGCGCCACTTCCCAGTCGGTGACGCGGCGGTCATATTCCACCTGCTCCCATCGCGCCGCATGGACGTAGTGGTCGATCACCTCGTCGCCAAACGCCTTGCGCAGCATCGCCGAGCCGTCCATCGCCGCCGCTGCCGCGCGCAAGGTGTTCGGGATCTCGCGCACGTCCCGGCCGCCATAGGCGTCGCCGACGAAGGCCGGCTCGAGCGCGCGCTTGTTCTCGATGCCGTCGATCCCGGCGGCGAGCAGTGCCGCCATGGCGAGATAGGGGTTCAGGTCCGAGCCGCCGACCCGGCACTCGATCCGGATCGCCTTGGTGCCAGCGCCGCAGAGGCGATAGCCCGCGGTGCGGTTGTCCATGCTCCAGACCGCCTTGGTCGGCGCGAAGGTGCCGGCCATGAACCGCTTGTAGGAGTTGATGAAGGGCGCCAGGAACCAGGTGATCTCGCTGGCATTGTGAAGCAGCCCCGCCACGTAGTTGCGCATCATCTCCGACATGCCGTGCTCGGCGGCCGGGTCTTGGAACATCGGCGTCTTGCCATCGGCGCTCCAAAGCGACTGGTGGATGTGCGACGAGCTTCCGGCCGCATCGTAGCTCCACTTCGCCATGAAGGTCAGCGCCCGGCCCTTCGCCCAGGCGATTTCCTTGCAGCCGTTCTTGATGATCGAATGGCGGTCCGCCATGGTCAGCGCGTCGGCGTAGCGCACGTTGATCTCGCCCTGCCCGGCCGAGGCTTCGCCTTTCGAGTTCTCGACCGGGATTCCAGCGCCCTGGAGGCCGGTGCGGATCGCCCGGTTGATGTCCTCTTCCTTGGTGGTCTGGAAGATGTGGTAGTCCTCGTTGTAGGGGCCGAACGTGGTCAGGCCGCGGTAACCGGCATCGTGGGCCTCCTCGTAGCTCTGCCGGAACAGGAAATACTCCAGCTCGGTGGCCATGAAGGGCTTCAGGCCCATCGCCCCCAACCGCGCCACCTGCCGCTTCAGCACCGCGCGGGGAGAATGGGGTACCTCGGCATGGGTGTGATGGTCGAGCACGTCGCAGAGCACCAGCGCGGTGCCCTCGAGCCAGGGGATCCGCCGCAGGGTGGAGAGGTCCGGCTTCATGGTGTAGTCGCCGTAGCCGGCGGCCCAGCTTGTGGCCTTGTAGCCGCCGACCGTCTCCATCTCCATGTCAGTGGCCAGCAGGTAGTTGCAGCTGTGGGTCTCCTCCCAGGCGCTGTCCAGAAAGTGCTCCGCCTGGAAACGCTTGCCCATCAGGCGGCCCTGCATGTCGGTCTGGGCGGCGACGACGGTGTCGATCTCGCCCGCCTCCACGGCCAGCCGCAGTTCGTCGAGTGTCAGCATCCCGGTCATTCCGTTTCCCTCTCTCAGCCGGCAGCCGGCGCCGTGGCGATCACGACGACCTCGACCAAGTCGTACTCGTAGAGCCGCGACTCGATGCAGGCACGCTGCGGCCAGTGCCGGGGGTCGTCGCCGATCCACTCGCACCAGGCGCGGTCCATCTCGCCCTTGAGCTGCATCTTGTCGATGTAGACGGTGGCGTTCACCAGCCGGGTCTTGTCGGTCCCGAGTCCGGCCAGGATGCGGTCGATCTTCGCCAGCGCATTCCTGGTCTGCGCATAGATGTCGGCCACCGGTTCGTCCGATGTCGCCACCGCCCAGGCGAAACCGCCCGCCGCCGAGCCTGCGCTGCGACCCTGCGCTCCGCCCTGCACCCGCCTGATCTCGAACATCGTTCCTCCCCCCGGGGGCCGGGCACGCCGGCATTGCAGTTCCTGTCGCGCAAGGTGCGGTTTCGCCGCGCCGGCGCGCGCAGAGCCTATAATGGAGTCCGCGGCCGGGTGAAGAGGCTGAATCGCGTCTTGCCGGAAGACAATGCGGCGGCCGGGCGCAGCCCTGCGCTTCGCATTTGATCCCGGCAAACTCACTGGCTAGGCTCGATTCCGGGAACCGTGAGGGACACGCGCGTGGCCGAGACGCCGAACATCCCGCTCGAGATGCTCGTGGGCGCGCAGATCCGCGCGCTCCGCACCGCACTCGGCATGACCATCAGCGACCTCGCCGCCGCGGCCGGGGTCAGCCCCGGCATGCTGTCGAAGGTCGAGACCGGCCAGACCTCGCCCTCGCTCGCGACCCTCTCGGCGCTGGCGGGCGCCATGAACATGCCGCTGGCGAGCTTCTTCACCAAGTTCGACCAGAAATCCGACGCAACCTTCGTGAAGTCCGGGCACGGGCTGACCATCGAGCGCCGCGGCTCGGCAAAGGGCCACCGCTACCAGCTTCTCGGCCATGCGCTGCGGCGCGAAGTCGGGGTGGAACCCTTCCTGATCACCCTGGACGAGACATCGGACGCCTTCCCGATCTTCCAGCATGACGGTATCGAGTTCATCTACATGCTCGAGGGCGAAGTGGTGTATGCCCACGGGGACAAGACCTACACCATGCTGCCCGGCAATTCGCTGTTCTTCGATTCCAGCCTCGCGCATGGGCCGCTGGAGCTGCGCAAGCTGCCGGCGGTCTATCTCTCGGTCATCGTGACGCCGCGCCGGGCGGCGTAGGGGCTACTTTCCTGTAAAGAAAATTATGTTCTTGACAGTGAAGCGCGCCAACCCCACCTTCCAGCCGGTCAACCGATAGGAGGAAATCCGCCCATGTGCGGCATTGTGGGGCTTTACCTGAAGACCCCGAAACTGGAACCCGAACTCGGGCGCCTGACCGCGCTGATGCTGCACGAGATGTCGAGCCGCGGCCCGGATTCGGCCGGCTTCGCCGTCTACAGCGGCGGCAACGGGCTGGCCAAGGTCTCGGCCCTGTCGCTGACCGGCGAGACCAACTGGAAGCATTACGAGCACGAGCTCGAGCATGTGCTGGGCGCGGACGTGAAGGTCGAGACGCTGTCCGACCATGCGATCTTCAAGACGCCGGGCGATGGCCAGACCGCGCGGAACTGGCTGATCGAGAATGCGCCCGACGTCAGCGTGCTGGCGGTCGGCAGCTCGATCGAGCTTTGCAAGGAAATCGGCGATCCGGACGCGGTGGCCGAGCGGCTGGGGCTGGCCGGGCGCACCGGCACCCACGCCATCGCGCATACCCGGATGGCGACCGAGAGCGCGGTTACGACCGCCGGCTCGCACCCGTTCTCGACCGGGGCCGACACCTGCCTCGTGCACAACGGCTCGCTCTCGAACCACAACCGGCTGCGCGAGAATCTGAGGAAGCGCGGCGAGACCTTCCAGACCGAGAACAACTCCGAAGTCGCCGCCGGCTACCTCGCCTGGCGGGTGCGCGAGGGCGATACGCTCGACCAGGCGATCCAGGGGGCGCTGCGAGACCTCGACGGGTTCTACACCTTCGCCATCGGCACCCGGGACGGTTTCGCGGTGGTGCGGGACCCGATCGCCTGCAAGCCCGCGGTGATCGCCGAGACCGACGAATGGGTGGCGATGTCCTCCGAGTTCCGGGCCATCGCCAAGCTTCCGGACGTCGCCAACGCGAAGATCTGGGAGCCGGCGCCCGCCACCATCTACAGCTGGAGCCACGCGGCATGACGGCGGCTTCCAATACCGTCCTCGATCTGGCGGCGCTCGACCGGCGCCAGGTGAACCAGGCGCTGCAGGACGCGGCGCAGGGCGACTTCACGGTGACCAATCCCGGCGGCGCCCATGCGCTCGCCTGCGGGCTGCTGCATCCGGTCAGCGTCACCATCAAGGGCCACTGCGGCTACTACGCCGCCGGAATGAACAAGGAAGCGGCCGTCACCATCGAGGGCAACGCGGGGACCGGCGTCGCCGAGAACATGATGTCGGGCACGGTCCGGGTGACCGGTGACGCCTCGCAGTCGGCGGGGGCCACCGGGCATGGGGGCCTCTTGGTGATCGAGGGAAACACCTCGGCGCGCTGCGGGATCTCGATGAAGGGGATCGACATCGTAGTCGGCGGCAATATCGGCCACATGTCCGCCTTCATGGCCCAGGCGGGGCGGCTGGTGGTGCTGGGGGACGCTGGCGCCGATCTCGGCGACTCGATCTACGAGGCCCGGCTCTTTGTGCGCGGCAAGGTCGCCTCGCTCGGGGCCGACTGCATCGAGAAGGAGCTGCGCGACGAGCACAAGGCCGAGCTGGCGGATCTGCTGGCGCGGGCCGGCTTCGACGCGAAGCCCGAGGAGTTCCGCCGCTACGGCTCGGCGCGCAAGCTCTACAACTTCCACATCGACAACATAGGGGCCTATTGATGGCCGACTATTCCCACACGCCCCGCACCACGCCGCGCAAGTCCTGGACCTTCGACGACTACACGCTGTCGGAGATCCGGCGGGCTGCGGCCACCGGCATCTACGACATCCGCGGCGGCGGATCGAAGCGGCGGCTGCCGCATTTCGACGACCTGGTGTTGCTGGGTGCCTCGATGAGCGCGCTATCCGCTGGAGGGCTACCGCGAGAAATGCGCGCACCGACGTGGTGCTGGGCACCCGCTTCGCCAAGAAGCCGATCGAGCTGAAGATCCCGATCACCATCGCCGGCATGAGCTTCGGCTCGCTGTCGGCCCAGGCCAAGGAGGCGCTGGGGCGCGGTGCGACCGCGATGGGGACCTCGACCACCACCGGCGACGGCGGCATGACGCAGGAGGAGCGGGGGCATTCGAAGACGCTGGTCTATCAGTACCTGCCGTCCCGCTATGGCATGAACCCGGACGATCTCCGCAAGGCCGACGCCATCGAGGTGGTGGTCGGCCAGGGCGCCAAGCCGGGCGGCGGCGGCATGCTGCTGGGGCAGAAGATCACCGAGCGGGTGGCCGGCATGCGCACGCTGCCCGACGGCATCGACCAGCGCTCGGCCTGCCGGCACCCGGACTGGACCGGGCCGGACGACCTAGAGATCAAGATCCAGGAGCTGCGCGAGATCACCGACTGGGAGAAGCCGATCTACGTCAAGGTCGGCGCGGCGCGGCCCTACTACGACACCGCGCTGGCGTGAAGGCCGGCGCCGACGTGGTGGTGGTCGACGGCATGCAGGGCGGCACGGCGGCGACCCAGGACTGCTTCATCGAGCACGTGGGCATCCCGACGCTGGCCGCGGTCCGCGAGGCGGTCCGGGCGCTGGAGGAGCTCGACATGCACCGCAAGGTGCAGCTCATCGTCTCGGGCGGCATCCGCACCGGCGCCGATGTGGCCAAGGCGCTGGCCATGGGCGCCGATGCGGTCTCCATCGGCTCGGCGGCGCTGGTGGCGCTGGGTGACAACGACCCGGCGCTGGAGGAGGAATACGCCAGGCTCGGCACCACCGCCGGCGCCTATGACGACTGGCACGAGGGCCGCGACCCGGCCGGCGTCACCACCCAGGATCCGGAGCTTGCGAAACGGCTCGATCCGGTGAAAGCTGGCCGCCGGCTGGCGAACTACCTCGCGGTGATGACACTGGAGCTGCAGACCCTGGCGCGGGCCAACGGCAAGAGCCATGTCAGGAACCTCGAGCCCGAGGACCTTGCGGCGCTGACGGTGGAGGCCGCGGCGATGGCCGGGGTGCCGCTGGCCGGGACGCGCTGGATCCCGGGGCAGGGCCCGGACGGATACTGAGCGGGCGTCCGCACGCGGACGGGGGGTCAAGACGTTGATCTTGCAAGGAATTAGAAGTACGCGTCGCGAAAGATGGTGGGTCGGGACCCACCCTACGAAGGACGGTGCAGCATAGGGTGGGTCTCGACCGCCCATTTGCCACCACAGACACAGGGGAGAAACGGGGAACCATGGCAACCGATCTGGCGAAGGCCGCCAAGGACAAGAAAATCGAGTATTTCCTGATCTCGTACACCGACCTCTTCGGGGTGATGCGCGCAAAGCTGGTGCCCGCCGCGGCGATCGGGGACATGGCGAAGGACGGGGCGGGGTTCGCCGGGTTCGCCACCTGGCTCGACATGACGCCGGCGAATTCCGACCTGTTCGCGATGCCGGACCCCGAGAGCCTGATCCAGCTGCCGTGGAAGCCCGAGGTCGGCTGGCTCGCCGCCGATCTCTGGATGGACGGCAAGGAGGTGGAACAGGCGCCGCGCAACACCCTGAGGCGCGTCATCGCCCGGGCGGCCGCCAAGGGCCTGCGGATGAAGACCGGGGTCGAGTGCGAGTATCACCTGATCAACGCCGACGGCACCGACATCTCGGACCCGCGCGACAGCCAGTCGAAGCCCTGCTACGACGTCTCGGCCCTGATGCGCCGCTACGAGGTGATCCGCGAGATCTGCGACGGCATGCTGAAGCTCGGCTGGGGGCCGTACCAGAACGACCACGAGGACGCCAACGGCCAGTTCGAGATGAACTGGAACTATGACGACGCGCTGGTCACCGCCGACCGCCACGCCTTCTTCAAGTACATGACCAAGTCGATCGCCGAGAAGCACGGGCTGCGCGCCACCTTCATGCCGAAGCCCTTCACCCATCTGACGGGCAACGGCTGCCATGCCCATATCAGCGTCTGGGATACGGCCGGAAAGAAGAACCTGTTCCACGACGCGAAGGGCGAGCTCGGCATCTCGGCGATGGGCTATCAGTTCCTGGGCGGGATCCTCTACCACGGCTCGGCGATGGCGGCGATCTCGAACCCGACGGTGAACTCGTACAAGCGGATCAACGCGCCGCGCACGACCTCGGGCGCGACCTGGGCGCCGAACTCGATCACCTATGGCGGCAACAACCGCACCCACATGATCCGCATCCCAGGCGAGGGGCGCCTCGAGCTGCGTCTCGCCGACGGCGCCGCCAACCCCTATCTCTACCCGGCGGCGGTTCTGGCGGCGGGCCTGGACGGGCTCGCGCAGAAGCGCGATCCCGGCAAGCGTCTCGACATCGACATGTATACCGAGGGCCACAAGGTCCGCGGCGCCAGGAAGCTGCCGCTGAACCTGCTGGACGCGCTGCGCCAGCTGAGCAAGGACAAGGTGCTGCACGAAGCCCTGGGCGCGGAGACCGTCGCGGCCTATCTGAAGCTGCGCTTCCAGGAGTGGAACGACTACTGCCGCCACCTGACCGGCTGGGAGCGCGACACCACCCTGGATTGCTGACGGCCGCGCCGGACGGCTGCCCCGGACCAGATAGGGGGCGGCGCGCCGCCGGGCTCCACCCATCGGGGCTCCGGCGATGGCCCTGACGCCGACCGGCCGGGGCATCGCCTTCATGTGCGGGGCGGTGGTGATCCTGCCGGTGATGGACGCGCTGTCGAAGCACCTGACCGAAGGCTACGCCCCGGTGCAGGTGGTGGCGGTACGCTTCGGCTTCCTGCTGCTGCTGCTGGCGCCTGTCGCGGTCCGCCGCCGCGGGGCGGCGGCGGCGCTGAACCCGCCGGGAAGGGGCATGCTGCTCCTGCGCGGCGGCCTGCTCAGCGCCTCGTCGCTGCTGTTCGTCTCAGCGCTCTCCCACGTGCCGCTGGCGACCGCCCAGTCGATCACCCTGGTGTTCCCGCTGATCGTGACCGCGCTGTCACCCTGGCTGCTGGGCGAGCGGGTGGGGCCGGTACGCTGGGCCGCCATCGCCGCCGGCTTCTGCGGCGCGCTGCTGATCATCCGGCCCGGGCTGCAGCCGGTGGGGCCGGGGCAGGTCTACGCACTGGCCTGTGCCGTGATCTATGCGCTCTACGCGCTGCTGACCCGGCGGATGGCCGGGGGCACCGGGCGGACGACCCAGCTGCTCTGGACCGTGATCGGGGCGCTGGCGGTCACCGGGGTCCTGGCGCCGTTCGACTGGCGGACCCCCGGCCTCGCCGACCTGGCGCTGATGGCCCTTTGCGGCGTGTTCTCGGGCACTGCGCACCTGCTGATCATCGCCGCCTACTCCGAGGCCGAGGCGAGTGCGGTGGTGCCGTTCTCCTACCTGCAGATCCTGTTCGGCGCGGCGATCGGCTATTTCGCCTGGGGCAACCTGCCCGACGCGTTGAGCTGGGGTGGAATCGCGCTGATCGCCACCGCCGGAATCGTCGTGGCGCTGCGCTCGCGCACGCCGCCGCAGATCCGCGGCGCGGGGCGGGTCTGAGGAGCGGCCACCTCGCGGTTCAGGCCGACGGGGCGGCGGGCCTCCGGGCCTGGAGGCGGGCCGAGGTCCGGGCGACCCAGCGCGAGCCGAACCAGGCGACAGCGATCGCGACCAGCAGCTTGACGGCGTTGAGGGCGCTGAAATGCACGATCGCCTCGCCGACCGCCAGCACGAAGCCGAGGCTGAACAGGGTGGTGAAGACCAGCGCGAAGGTCTCGCCGGCGAAGGAGCGCCCGTTGGCGTCGCTGACGCCGGGGCGGCTGACATACCAGCGGCCGAGATGCAGCAAGGCGACCGATGCCACGACGAGCACCACACCCGAGACCAGGATCATGAATTCCTCGCAACGACCCTTGACGACTGCCTGGCAGTCGGTCGCGGCGTTTGGGACGTTCAAGAGAGAAACCACGTCCCGGCGTCGGCCGGCTGGCGCGTGGCGGGCCGAGAGCCACGCGGAGCAACATATACGCCGACCGCGGGGAGCCGGCAAGGGGCGCCCTCAGCCCGGCCTGCCGCCCGGATAGGCGCGCACGCCGCCCAGATCCTGCACCCAGCCGAGCGCGGAGCGGCAAAACACCTGCGCCACCGGCCTCAGTTCCGCGCGCTGGTCGACGGTGCCGAGGCGGAGCCCGGTGAACCCCTCGGGATCGCCCTTCGCGGTGGCGTGGATCCGGGTGCCGCAATCGGGGCAGAACGACAGCACCCGCACCCGGCCGCTGTCGGCGGTCTTGTCGAAGGTCTTGAGGCTGCCCCGCAACAGCCGGAACCCGCCCGGCGGCACCGCGACCACCACGCCATAGGCGGTGCCCGAGTGCCGCTGGCAGTCGGTGCAGTGGCAGATGAAGACCTGCGCCGGGTCGACCTCGGTTTCGTATCTGACCTGGCCGCAGAAACAGCCTCCGGTGACGTGCATGGCCGCGTCCTCACTGTCAGGCGGCGTGCCAGGGCAGCGCGCCGCCGGCATAGGCGTCGATGAAGGTGGAGCGCCCACCAGCCTCGGTCCAGAGCACCGGGAAGAAGGCCTCGTCCATCGCGTCGGAACCGAGCCGCTTGTAGCGGCTATAGACATAGCCGACCTCGGAGGTGAAGCGCGCCTCCGACGAGAGGCAGTGCGACACCAGCGCCCGGCGCGGGTTGCCGGTGCGGTTCGGCCCCGAGCCGTGCCAGAGCCAGCCATGATGGATCGAGCCACCGCCGGCGGGCACCTCGACCGGCACCATCTCCGGATCGCGCGCGCCTTCCGCCTCCGCCGCCCGGCGGAAGGCGGCCCGGTAGTCGGCCGGGTTGTGGAACTCGCCCGCGGGCGCCGGGCGGCGCCAGCGGTGCGAGCCGCGGGCGAACTCCATGGTGCCGCCCGCGGCGCTGACGTCGTCGAGGGCGATCCAGACCGTGCACATCAGCCCCGGATCGGCCCAGACCGCATAGGCGCTGTCCTGGTGCATCCCCAGCGTGCCGCCCGGCACGCCATCCGCCATCGGCGGCTTCCACAGCAGGTTGTCCTGGGCGAGCCGCGCGCCGGGCCAGCGATTCAGCAGGGCCACCGCGCGGCCGAGGGCCGGGTGCAGCACCGCCGCCGCGATCGCCCGGCTGGCCTTCCAGCCGTTGCAGATCTGGCGGGTCGCATGCGGGTCCTGGCCGGGGCGCCAGTTCACCTCGTCCGGCATCAGGCCGCTGTCGTAGCGGCCGTCGAAGCACCGCGCCATCGCATCCCGCAGCAGCTCGACATCGGCGGGCGAGAGAAGCCGCTCGCGGATCAGGAAGCCGTCGCGGTCGAAGGCGGCGGCATCGTCGGGCGCGATGTCGAGTTCGACACTGATTGCCACCTCGCGCCCCCGAACCTGTGAAACGGAAGGGGCCGGCAGCGCCGGCCCCATCGGGTTTTGTAAGCCCGTCGGGCCTCTGTCAACGCGCCGGCGTCAGTGTTTCGCCTCGTCGGCGAACACCCGGCTCAACCGCTCGGGGCTCCTGGCCGCCTCCGCGTCGGCGGCCATCTCCTTCCTTTCGATCGACGCCTGCTTGAAGTGGAACGCGATCCAGAAGACGAGCCCGATTATGAACAGGACGAACTCCGACCCGACCATCGGATAGATCGGTCCGATCTCGGCGAGGTTCGCGCCTTTCCAGGTCTCGACGATGGTCGTCGACAGGAACTGCATGCTAGGCATTTTCGGTCCTCCTTCCGTCCATCGTCAGGTCAGCAGGCCGAGGCGCTTGGCCTCGGCGATGTCGGCCTGCGAAACCTCGATCGCGTCCATTTCCTCGGCCATGTCCTCGCTCATGTCGAGGCCAACCAGTTCGACCGCCGCGGGCACTCTGAGCATCCCCATTCCGTTCAGGATCTTCGCGACCACGAAGGCGGGCACGAAACCCAGCACGCCGAACATGATCACCGCGCCGAGGAAGTTGCCCCAGGGCGTGATGAGCGTGGTCGTCTCGTGATAGGCGGCGGTGGCGGGATGGCCCCAGAGCATGAAGCCGGCGATCACCAGGCCAATGAAGCCCGTGTAGCCATGGACGGCCACTGCACCGACCGGGTCGTCGATCTTGAAGCGGTTCTCGACCCAGTAGTGCAGCTTGTAGGCGCAGACCGCCCCCACCGCGCCGATCAGCATCGCCTGGATCGGATGGTAGAGGTCGTTGCCGGCCGAGGCGGCAATCACCCCGGCGAGGCCGCAGGAGTAGGTCCAGAACGCCTCGCCCTTCGACACAACATAGCCGGCAATCAGACCGCCCGAGAGCGACATCAGGAAGTTGAACACGATCGCCGACAGGGTGGTGGGCGTCAGGTAGATCGTGGTCGCCGTGAAGTTCTTGATGCCCTCGGCCCCGCCGATCGTGCCGTGGTCGATGATCGGCACGTTGCAGGCGACGTAGAACCCCCAGAAGCCGCAGTAGATCAGGAACAGCCCGATCGTCACCAGCCACTTGTTGTGCGGGTTGATGTTGCGCGGTGTGCCGTCGGCCGCGAACTTGCCGAGTCTCGGCCCGAGCGGGATGATGACGCCCAGCGCCGCACCGCCGGCGATGGCATGGATCACGCCCGAGGCATAGGCGTCGTGATAGCCGAGCTGGGTGACCATCCAGCCGTCCGGATGCCAGCCCCAGGCCGCGTCGATGATCCAGGTCACGGACCCGACCAGCACCGCGACGATCCAGAAGGCAGAGGGCCGGATGCGCTCGATGGTGGCGCCCGACACGATCGAGGCCGCGGTCCAGGAGAACAGCAGGAACGCCGCCCAGAACACGCCGTTCAGCCGCGCCCAGACCATGTTGCCGTAGGGAACCGCATCGGCGTCGTTGACGCCGGGTCCACCCAGATGGGTGCCCATGATCTCGGACCAGGGCAGCGCGCTGGTGTTCTCGACCAGTCCGCCGGTGATGCCCGGGCCATTGGGGAAGGCGAAATAGATCCACCAGCCGAAGAAATAGAACGTGATCGTGACCAGAGGGATCACCATCGTGTTCTTCATCAACGTGTGGAGGTGGTTCTTGCGCCGCGAGGCGCCGACCTCATACATGCAGAATCCCACATGGATGAGGAACATCATCGGCACCGTCACCCAGTAATAGAACTCGGTGAAGATGACTGTCAGAGCACCGATATCGGTGTCCATGCGATCTCTCCCCTTCAGCGAGGCATGATTGTCGGCGGTCTGTCACGCGCCCCGAACGCGAGAAACCGTCCGGGGTATCCGAGGCCGCGCCCCGCCGGGCCGACCTACCCCCCGGTAATTGCCTGATATTCTGAGCCAAAACTGGCCCAAACCTCAAGCGTGAAAACAACGCGCATGAAAGATTTTTACGGGCGTGAAAAAATATTCACTGCGGACAGCCGACGACCAGAGGAGAAATTGGTCAACTGTCGGCGGACCTGCTGGATTTTCCGTTATATTACAGTGCCTCGATGCAACAGTAACATGATGGGCACCGCATTATCGAATGGCGCAAAGATGTCGGCCACAACCCCGGCGAGAGAACCAATTCTGGCCCAATTGCGCGAGAGTCTGGCGAAAGACCAGAGATCTCACGCGCCTCAACCGTAGTTCCCTTTCACCCGCTCCTTGGCCGGGTCGAAATGCGGGAAGGGCACGATGCGGGCCTCGAGGCGCTTCTGCCGGCCGTCGAGCTGGCCGACCTCCAGCACGGTGCCTTCGGCGGCGTGGGTGACGTCGACGCGGGCGAGCGCGATGACCTTGCCGAGGACGGGGGATTTCATCGCCGAGGTGATCTCGCCCACCTGGGCGCGGCCGACGCGGATGCAGTCGCCATGCGAGGGGACCTTTCCGCCCGCGATGTCGAGGCCGACGAGCCTGCGGCCGGGGCTCGCCTTGCGCCGCTCGAGCGCCGCCTTGCCGATGAAGTCGTCGGTCTTGGCCTTCAGCGGCACGGTGAAGCCGATCCCGGCCTCGAAGGGGTCGGTCTGGTCCGAGAATTCGAAGCCGGCGAAGATCAGCCCGGCCTCGATCCGCACCATGTCGAGGGCGCCGAGGCCGAAGGGGATCAGCCCATGCGGCTGCCCGGCCTCCCAGACCGCGTCGAAAACCACCGCCGCGTCCTTCGGGTGGCAGAACACCTCGTAGCCGAGCTCGCCCGTGTAGCCGGTGCGGCTAACGACCAGCGGCGTCCCCTGGTAATCGCCGATCCTGCCGATGGCGAAGCGGAACCAGCCGAGCTCCTCGACCGAGGCCTGGGTGGGGGCCGTCCAGATCACCCGCTTCAGGATCTCGCGCGATTTCGGCCCCTGCACCGCGATGTTGCAGAGCTGGTCGGTGGAATTGCGCACCCAGGCGTTCATGCCGCGCTTCTCGGCCTGCTCGCGCATCCAGAGGCCGGAGAGGTCGTTGCCGCCGATCCAGCGGAAGTTGTTGTCGCCGAGGCGGAACACGGTGCCGTCGTCGATCATGCCGCCATGCTCGTAGCAGACGGCGGTGTAGACCACCTGCCCCGTGGCGAGCTTCTTCATGTCGCGGGTGACGCAGAGCTGCATCAGCGCCTCGGCGTCGGGGCCGGTGATCTCGTACTTGCGGAGCGGCGAGAGGTCCATCACCACCGCGCCCTCGCGGCAGGCCCAGTACTCGGCGATCTTGCCGTGGTTGGTGAATTGGTTCGCCAGCCAGTAGCCGTTGTACTCGGCGAAGTCACGGGTGTGGCGGGCGAAGCAGTCGTGGAAGCCGGTCTTCTTCGTCGCCTGGACGGGGCTGTCGGTGGTCATCCGGAAGCCTTTCGATCGCTGGAAATCCTCGCCGGCGCCATAGACCCGCACCTGGATGTCGGTCGGGTTCCAGCCGTTCGCCGGGTCGATGTCGCAGGGGCAGGCGCTGGAGACGCAGACGAGGTCGGTCAGCGCGCGGACCAGAACGTAGTCGCCGGGACGCGACCACGGGTCGTCCATGCCGATGGCGTTGGCGTCGTCGAGCATGGTGTTGAAGAAGAAGTTGATCGCCGGCCAGCCGCCGCGCGGCCTCACGCCCCAGCGGGCGAGGTCGCGGTTGATGTTGTCGGTGCAGTTGACGTGGCCGGGATAGCCCATGTCGTCGTAGTAGCGCTGGGTGCAGGCCAGCCCGAACGTGTCGTGCCGGCCGCAGGTGTCCTGAACGACCTCGACCAGCGCCTCCTGGTCCGAGGACCAGTATTTCGAGTAGAGCCCCGGCTCCGGATAGAGACGACCCATGAAGGAGCGCGTCGAGGTCGGGTCGATGTCCCGCTCGAGCCCCTTGTCGAGCGCCCTCAGGGACAGGGCCTGGAAGTCCGAGCACTCGCGGCCCTGGACGTCGAGGATCTGGATGAACTGCCCGGCCCTGACCTCGTAGCCCTTCGCCTCGCCGGGCAGGATGTTGAGGTCGAGGAGAGGGTCGGCCAGCGGGTCGGGCGCAGCATGACCGCCCTTCGCCGGGCCCGGATCGGCGCGGCGGACATAGACGATGAGCTCGGTCGCCGTGTCCTGGGACTGCGGCTCCATCGGCGCGGCCGGGGCGCAGATGATCAGAAGCCCGTCGGAGGCGGCGTGGATCGTGGCGCTCTCGCCGGGCCTCGAGCCGCCGGCGAACAGCCGCGCCGCATCGGCCCGGCCGATGTCGAAGCCTGCGGTCTCGAGCGCCTTCAGCACCCGCCGCCCGGAGGCGTCGCCCGAGGCCAGCGCCGCCTTGATTCCCTTCGCGTCGCCGAGGCCCTTCAGGCCGATCATCCCGGCATCCGAGCGGCCGTCGGGGCCGAAGAACACCAACTCGGCGACCTGCAGACCCTCGCGGTCCACCACCCAGATCTCGTCGCCCTTGTCGATCCGGACCGCCCGCGAACCGCCGCCCGGTACCGGATGACGCTCGACCCCATGCGGCAGGATCGGCAGGCCGGGGGTGACGATGCCGCCGCGGGCATAGGGGCGTTCGAACGGTAGCATCAGTCCCATCAGCCGACTCCCAGGGCCCGGCGCCGGTCTACGGACCAGCGCGTGATGATGTGGTCGAAGGTCAGCGCCATCAGCGCCACGCACATGCCAAGGACGAAATTCTTGCCGAGATCGGTACCGGCCAGCGTCCGCTGCAGCTCCTGGCCGAGGTCCTGGGTGCCGATGAAGGCGGCGATGATGACCATGAAGAACGCGAACATGATCGCCTGGTTGAAGCCGACCGCCATGGTCGGCAGCGCCAGCGGAAGCTGCACGTTCCAGAGCTTCTGGCTGCGGGTGGCGCCCGACATGTCGGCGGCCTCGGTCAGCTCCGCCGGCACGCCGCGGAGCCCCTCGATGGTATAGCGGGTCAGCGGCACAAGGGTGAATATAAGTATCGAGAACACCACGGCGACGTCATTCACCCCGAACAGCATGATCGCCGGAATCAGGTAGATGAAGCTGGGGAAGGTCTGGGCGGTGTCGCAGAACAGCAGGATGCGGCTCGCCCATTTCCCGGACCGCGACGCCCAGACCGCCAGCGGCAGGCCGATGAGCGTCGCCAGCAGCACCGCCGAGATCACCGTGTAGAGGGTGATGATCGCCCGGTCCCACCATCCCGTGAGCGCGATGATGACGAAGAACCCGCCTCCGATCAGCGCCGAGCGCCGGCCACCGACCAGGTAGCCGACCGAGGCGATCGCCAGCACCACCGTCGGGATCGGCAGCCACAGCAGCGCGTTGCGGAACGGAATCAGCACCCAGACGTTCAGGAACCAGCGGAGCCACTCGGTGACCGCCTGCACGGCGTCGATGTCGAGGAAGCCCTTGATCAGATCGTCGATCAGGCCGCCCTGGCTGAGCGACTGGGTGCGGCCGACCTCGTCGAGGATGCCAAGCACGTAGCCGACCGGCCCGCCCGCGGCCTCCGGGCTGGTGAGGTCGGCGATGGCGACATCCGGCAGATCGCGAACCAGCCAGGCGACGACACAGAAGGCGGCGAAGGCGCCGATGGCGCCGAGCAGATAGGCATGGCGCTGCCACCAGGGCGTGCCGCGCGGGAAGTGCTCGGGCTGCTTGACGATCCACTGCTTCGACAGCCGGTCCAGCATCACCGCGATCAGCACGATGGTGACGCCGATCTCGAAGCTCCGTCCGATCTTGAACGAATTCATCATCGCCAGAAGCTTGGCGCCCAGCCCCGGCATGCCGATGAAGGCGGTCAGCACCACCATGGCGAGGCAGAGCATGATCACCTGGTTGACGCCGACCAGGATCTCGGTGCGCGCCGTTGGCAGATAGACGTGCCGCAGCATCTGCCAGCTTGTGCAACCGGACATCTTGCCGGCTTCGACCACCTCGGGCGGAACTTTCCGGAGCCCCAGCGTGGTCATCAGGATCATTGGCGGCACGGCGTAGACGATGGTGGCGACGCAGCCGGCCGTGGGGCCGACCTTGAAGAAGATCACCGCCGGCAGGAGATAGGTGAAGAAGGGAAGCGTCTGGAGCACGGCGAGGACCGGACGCATCGCCTTGTCGAACGCGGGGGATTTCCAGGCCAGGATGCCGAAGCCCAGCCCCAACAGGAAGGCGACCGGGGCCGCGACCACGATCACCGACATGGTCTGCATTGCCAGATCCCACTGGCCGATCAGCGCCGTCCAGGCGAAGGTGCCGCCGGCGATCAGCGCCATCCGCCAGCCGCCGAGATAGTAGCCGAGCACCACGGCCGGCGCGGCGATCGCGGTCCAGGGGATTGGCCCGAGATAGGGCCAGCGGCGCTTGCCGTAGAGAAGATTGGCCGTCGCATCCAGCAGGTACTCGAGGCCACCCGAGATCGTCCGGGTCAGGTGGATCAGGCCGAGGTCATCACGCACGAAGTTGAAGATGGCGTCGAGCCAGAGCGCCCAGGGCAATACGCCGACCTCCTGGCGGATCACCAGCCCCTGGGGCAGGACGGGCCGCGCCAGGGCGGCCGCCAATGCGAGGCCGAGAAGCACCAGAGCGATCGTCCGCTTCTCGGACCATTGCGCATCGGCCCGCGCCGCGGCCGGCGAGAGGGCGGCGGCACGCATCAGCGGTCACCCAGCAGGATGTCGAGCGCCTCCTGCCGGTTCAGGACGCCGATCAGGGTGCCGTCCTTCGCCGCCACCGGAAGTTCCTCGCGCGGGTCGTTCACCAGCTGCCGCGCGAGCTGCATCACCGTCGCGCCGGCCGGCACCGGCGAGCCCGCAGGCGGCGCCCCGTGCAGCGGCCGGGCCAGCACCGAGGCATGGACCACGCGGGCCTTCTCGATGTCCTCGGTAAACTTCGCCACATAGGGCGTCTGCGGATCGAGCACGATCCGGTCGGGCGTGTCGCACTGCTCGACCGCGCCGTCCTTCATGATCGCGATCCGGTCCGCGAGCCTGAGCGCCTCGTCGAAGTCGTGGGTGATGAAGACGATGGTCTTGCCGAGCAGACCCTGAAGCCGCAGGAACTCGTCCTGCATCTCGCGGCGGATCAGCGGGTCGAGCGCCGAGAACGGCTCGTCCAGGAACCAGATGTCGGGCTCGATCGCCAGGCTCCGCGCGATGCCGACGCGCTGCTGCTGGCCGCCGGAGAGCTCGCGCGGGAAGTAGTCCTCGCGGCCCTCGAGCCCGACCAGCCTGACCACTTCCAGCGCCCGTTCGCGCCGCGCGTGGCGGTCCTGGCCGCGCATCTCGAGCGGGAAGGCGACATTCTCGAGCACGGTGCGGTGGGGCAACAGGCCGAAGCTCTGGAACACCATGCCCATCTTGCTCCGGCGCATCTCGATGAGCTCCCGCTCGTTGAGCGCCATGATGTCCTGGCCCTCGATCAGGACCTCGCCGCCGGTGATCTCGTGCAGCCGCGAGAAGCAGCGTACCAGGGTGGACTTTCCGGACCCGGAGAGGCCCATGATCACCAGCATCTCGCCGCGCCCGACGTCGATCGAGACGTCCTTGACGCCGGCGATGTAACCGTCGGCCCGGATCTCCTCGTAGCTCCGGCCCGCGGGCATCCCGGACAGATATTTCCGGGGGTCCGGGCCGAACAGCTTCCAGACGTTCCGGGCAGCGATGACGGGTGCGCTGTCGGTCATGGTCGCGGACTCCCTCTGGGCCACCCGGCGGATGCGCCGGATGGCCCGATGTCAATCTGCCGTATCCGGCATCAGCCGGCGCAGGCGTCGACCCAGGGCTTCCAGACGCCCTCGTTGTTCCCGAGCCAGACCGTGGCGGCCTCGTCGGGCTCCATCTCGTCGACGTCGACCAGCTTCGCCATCTCGGCGATCTGGGCATTGGTGAACGAGATCTTGGTCAGGACGCAATGGGCAGCCGGCCACTTGGCCTCCATGCCCTCCCAGGCCGCCTTCTTCAGATAGCCCTTGGCCGGGTTGCCGCAGTCATAGAGCGCGTCCTTGTTCGGGCCCTTCGCCGGATCCTTGTCGCAGCCATCCTCCCAGGCCGGGAACTCGACGAACTCGCCCGGCCACACCGCCTCGGCGAAATTGGGCGTCCAGTTGAACACCACCACCGGGCGCTTGTCGGCCTCGGCGGCGCCGATCTCGGCCCAGAGCGCCGCGGCGGAGCCGGCGTTGATCACGGTGAAGTTCATGCCCAGCGCCTCGACACGCTCCTTGCCGTGCTTGAGCCAGTCGACAGGACCGTCCAGATAGCGGCCCTTGTCGCCGGTCTCGGCGGTCGCGAACAGCGCCGCGCAGTCGTTCAGCGCCTTCCAGTCCGGCAGGCCCGGGCAGGCCTCCTTGGTCCACATCGGGTACCACCAGTCCTCGCGGGTCACCGCGTCGTGGTCGCCCACATCGACGATGCCGCCCTTCTCGAGCGCCGCCCGGAACGATGCGCCGAAGGCGCCTTCCCAGACCTCGAGCTCGAGGCTCACGTCGCCGAGCCGGACCGACTCGTAGACCGCCTGGCTGTCGGTGGTGACGTACTCCACGCTGTTGCCCATCGACTCGAAGATGTGGCCGACCGCATGGCTCATCACGATCTGGCTCGACCAGTTGTGGATCGGGATGACGATCGGGTCGGAGGAATCCGCCGCCCAGGCGGCAGGTGCCATCAGCGCCGCGGCGGCGGCTCCGGCGAGCAGGTTCTTGGTCGTGCGTCTCATGTCATTCTCCCCTGTTTGGTTTCCGGCGGCCCATGCCGCCACAGTCACTGCCGATCGGTTCCGGTGTCCTTCGGACCTTGTTGCGCCCCGGCCTCTGATGTCCGGTAGCGGCCCGCAGGCGCCGCGGCGGCGCCTGCGGTGTTCCCCGTCACGTCTTGAGATAGGCCGTCATCGAGTCGTCCATCTCCTCGACCCAGGGCGTGTGGTGCGTCGGCGACATGCTGCCGGTCATCAGCGAGCGGTAGGAGTTGTTGCGGAAGCCCATGATGTCCTCATGCTTGTGGTGTTCCCACTCCATGAAGGTCTTGTTGACCCCTTCGATGTCGAAGCTCGGATAGTCCGTCGCGTCGATCAGGTCCTGGGTGTAGTCGCCCTGGAACCAGATCATGTCCTCGTCGGTCTCGAGCTTCTCCTCGCGGGCGCGCCAGGCGGCCGAGTCGGCCTCCATCGCAGCCCTCGGCGGCAGCTCGATGCGGCCTAGGATGACGTCGCGCGCCCACCAGGCCTGGGCGTCGAACATGTTGAAGGTGTAGAACTGGTCCTGCATGCCCAGATAGAACAGCTTCGGGTTCGCCTCCCAGGCCACGCCCTTGTAGAGCCCCAGCGGCCAGAGCCGGTTGTTGGTCTTCAGCCGCAGATCGTCCGGCAGGAACGGGAAGTGGTGCAGGTAGCCGGTGCAGAGGATGATGACGTCGATTTCCTTCGAGGTCCCGTCCGTGAAGTGGCAGGTATTGCCCTCGACCCGCTCGAGCAGCGGCTTCTGTTCCCAGTTGTCCGGAAAGTGGAAGTGCATCGGGCCCGAGCGGTAGCAGACGGTGATCGACTTGGCGCCGTACTTCCAGCACTGCGAGCCGATGTCCTCGGCCGAATAGGACCGGCCGACCACCATCACGTCCTTGCCCTTGAACTCGAGTGCGTCGCGGAAATCGTGGCTGTGCAACACCCGGCCGCCGAACCTGTCGAGGCCCGGGAAGAACGGCACGTTCGGGGTCGAGAAGTGCCCAGAGGCGACGATCACGTTGTCGAACACCTCCGAGTAGATATGGTCCTTCTTCAGGTCATGCGCGGTGACCGTGAACTTGGCCGTCGCGTCGTCATAGGTGACCATGCGCACCGGGGTGCGGAAACGGCACCAGGGGCGCACGCCCGCCTTCTCGACCCGGCCGCGGATGTAGTCGGCCAGAACCTCGCGCGGCGGGTACGAGGCGATCGGCTTGCCGAAATGCTCGTCGAAGGTGTAGTCGGCGAACTCCAGGCACTCCTTCGGCCCGTTCGACCACAGGTAGCGGTACATCGAGCAGTGCACCGGCTCGCCATACTCGTCGGTTCCGGTGCGCCAGGTATAGTTCCAGATGCCGCCCCAGTCCTCCTGACGCTCGAAGCAGACGACCTCGGGGATCTCGGCGCCCTTCTCCCTTGCCGACTGGAACGCCCTCAGCGCCGCCGTTCCCGACGGACCGGCTCCGATCACCGCCACCCGTTTCGTCATTGTGCCACTCCTTAGTCTGATTAGTCTGATTGCCCTGTCATTCGTTTCCCCGCGCGCGGTCACACACCCTCGGCCAGCGTCTGCACGCTGGTCGAGGCCGCCTGCCGCATCTTCTTGATGTCCGCGTAGTCGTCGCTGAAGTACCAGTCTCGCGCCGCCCGGTAGTTCGGGAACCGGATCACCACGGTGCGCTCGCCGGGCGCCGTCCCCTCCACCGTCTCGGCCCGGCCGCCGCGAGTGAGGTACTCGCCGCCGAACTTCGCCACCACCGGGGTCACCGCGGCCACGTAGTCCCGGTAGGCCACCGGGTCGGTGACACTGATCTGGGCGATGACGTATCCATATGCCATCGGCTCAGACCGGGCTCGGCTCGGCCGAGCAGCGCGCCCAGTCGGGCTCGAAGCCCAGGATCACGGTGCCGGCCGGCAGGTTCGGGTTGAACTGCAGGTTATGCCAGTAGGTCGCCTGCCAGAGCGGATTGTGCTCGGCCAGCGACCAGACCCGGCAGTCGAGCGCATAGCGCTGGCTGAAGGCGGCGAAATCCAGCCGGACCCGCCCCGCCTCGCGGATCGCGGCGGCGCCGGGCGAGCCCGGCGGGAAGGTCGCGGTCAGGATGTCGGAGAACTCCGCCGCCCGCTGATAGTAGGTCTCGCTGAAGAAGCTCAGCGCCGCGTCCCGGCGCTGCGCCGGGTCGTTGGTGCGCCGCGCCATCTGGCGCAGCTCCGGGGTCTTCGAGAACGGCGGCGACTTCGACATCACCGTGATCACATGCCCCATCGGCGCGTCGGCACCGGACAGTGTCAGGGCGGGCATCACGCCTTCTCCGGGCCGGCCATGGTCGTCGCGCATCATCATCTGCCGCACCCGGCACTGCCAGCGCAGGAAGCTGTCGCGGAGCGCCGTGTCGACGCTGTTCATCCGCGCGGCTCGGCTGCTGGCCATCATCCGCCCGCCCCTGCTACTCGGCCGCCTGGGCCGGCGGCCGGGGCTGGCGGTAGCTCCGGTCATGGGAGAGGCTCGGGATGCGCGCCCGCGCCGCGGCGACCTCGTCGAGATCGATCACCGCGCCGACCACCGCCGGCCCCTCGCCGCCATCGGCCAGAACCTTGCCCCATGGGTCGACTATCAGCGAATGGCCATAGGCCGCGCCGCCGCCCGGGCAGGGCCCGAAGGCGCAGGCGGCGACCACGAAGGCGCCGTTCTCGATCGCCCGGGCGCGGTTCAGCACATGCCAGTGCGCGGCGCCGGTCTTTGCCGTGAAGGCCGCCGGCACGGTCAGGATCTCGGCCCCGGCCCGGGCCAGGTCGCGGTAGAGCTGCGGGAAGCGCAGGTCGTAGCAGATGGTGTGGCCGACGGAGCCCCAGGGGGTCTCCTCGATCACCGCCGCCGAGCCCGGCGAGACGAAGGTCGACTCGCGGTAGACCTCGGTCTCGGAGAGCTGGATGTCGAACATGTGGATCTTGTCGTAGCGAGCGCGGATGCCGCCTCCGGCGTCGAGCAGGAAGCCGCGGTTGACGATCCGCCCGTCCGGCCCGTCCACGGCCACGGAACCGACCTGCATCCAGACCTGCTTCGACGCCGCGAAATCCCGCAGCGCCGCCAGCGCCGGGTGATCGGCCTCGGGCGCCGACGGCGGCACGATCACCCCGTCGCGGCTGACCAGCGCGCCGCAGTATTCCGGCAGGCAGAGCAGCTCCGCCCCTTCCGCCACCGCCCGTTCCGCCAGACCCAGCGCCTCGGTGATGGCGGAGTCGAAATCCGGCATCGGTCGGGTCTGCAGGCAGGCTATGTGCAGCGGGCGGGGCATCGACCCTCCTTCGTGCCTGTTTTCAAAGTCCCCTCCCTCCGCAGAGGGAGGGGCAAGGTTCTGACAGGGATCAGAACTTCATGTAGGCCTTGCGGAGTTGCACCAGCGGGTGCTTCTCGGACATCTGGAACTTCAGCAGGAGCTCGCGGGCGATCATGTCGCGATCCTGCTGGTTGTCCGGCAGGTCGATGGTGTCCGGCACCCGCACCCAGCCGTTGATGTTGCGGTCGAACACCGCCGCATGGCCCTCCTCGTAGCCCATATGGACGTCCTCGAGCCAATTTAGGTCGTCCCAGCCCATGACCTCCATGTACCTGGTCAGGTAGGGCGTGATCCGGGAATAGTCCGGTACCAGGTTCACGTCGTAGCGATAGCCGATGTGCTGGCCGATCTCCTTCTCGCGCGAGCTTTCCAGCCCGTCGGTCTTCAGGAACTGATCGACGTCCTTGATCTCGGAACCCTTGTAGCTTGTGCCTGCCATGTCTCTCTCCCGATGGTGGGTTGGCACCCATCCTCAAAGGTGATGGTAGTCCTCGACGCCCACCGTGTAGTTGGTCCCCGCCAGCGGCACCCCCGCCATGGCCGAGGCTTCCATCGTAAGGGCCGCGAGGTCCTCGGGCTCAAGCGAGTGGATGTTGGTCTTGCCGCAGGCGCGGGCGAAGAGCTGGGCCTCGATGGTCAGGGTGTGCAGGAAGTTGTAGACCCGCTCCGCCGCCTCGTCCGGATCCAGCCGCTTGCGCAGCACCGGGTCCTGGGTCGCGACGCCGACCGGGCAGCGGCCCGAATGGCAATGGTAGCAGTAGCCGGGCTCGACACCGAGTTCCTCCTGGAAGTTGGCCTCGGGGATGTCCTTGTTGCAGTTCAGCGCCATCATCACCGAGTGCCCGAGGGCGATGGCGTCGGCGCCGAGCGCGATCGCCTTGGCCACGTCCGCGCCGTTGCGGATGCCGCCGGCATAGACCAGGCTGATCTCGCCCCGCTTGCCGAGATCGTCGATCGCCTTGCGGGCCTGCCGGATCGCCGCCATGCCGGGCACGCCGGTGTCCTCGGTGGCCAGGTGCGGGCCGGCGCCGGTGCCGCCCTCCATGCCGTCGATATAGATCGAGTCCGGATCGCACTTAACCGCCATGCGCACGTCGTCATAGACACGCGCCGCGCCGAGCTTGAGCTGGATCGGGATCTGCCAGTCGGTCGCCTCGCGGATCTCGAGGATCTTCAGCGCCAGGTCATCGGGCCCCAGCCAGTCCGGATGCCGGGCCGGCGAGCGCTGGTCGATGCCGGCCGGCAGCGAGCGCATCTCGGCCACCTGGTCGGTGACCTTCTGGCCCATCAGGTGGCCGCCGAGGCCCACCTTGCAGCCCTGGCCGATGAAGAACTCGCAGCCGTCCGCCAGCATCAGGTGGTTCGGGTTGAAGCCGTAGCGCGACTGGATGCACTGGTAGAACCACTTGGTAGAGTAGCGCCGCTCGTCCGGGATCATGCCGCCCTCGCCGGAGCAGGTGGCGGTGCCGGCCATGGTCGCGCCGCGGGCCAGCGCCGTCTTGGCCTCGAAGCTGAGCGCACCGAAGCTCATGCCGGTCACATAGACCGGAATGTCGAGCACGATCGGCTTCTTCGCCCTGGGCCCGAGCACCGTCTGGGTATCGCACTTCTCGCGATAGCCCTCGATGACGAAGCGGGTCAGCGTGCCCGGCAGGAAGGTCAGGTCGTCCCAGTGCGGGATCTTCTTGAACAGCGAGAAGCCGCGCATCCGGTACCGGCCCAGTTCGGACTTGATATGGATGTCGTCGATCACATGGGGCGGGAACACGAAGCTGTTCCCGATCCGGTTGACGTCTCGGTTCAGGGGTTTCTTGCCCTTGGGGGCGCCACCATCAGCCATTGTCAGTGCCTCCCTCAGAGGATCAGTTTCTTCTCGGACGGTTCGAGATTGTCGTAGTTCCACAGCTGCTTGCCGGCGACAATCTTGGTGAAATGGTCGACGCCCTTGTCCGGCAGCAGGCCGTACTGCCGCAGCTTTCGGGTCAGCCAGGCGCGGTCGAGGTCGGTCAGCTTCGCCTCGATCGCGTCGACCCCCAGCGAGCGGATCTTGCCGCCGACGAAGATCATGCCGTCATACATCGAGTCGCCCAGGTTCTTGCCGGCATTGCCGCAGATGATCATCCGCCCGCGCTGCATCATGAACCCGGTCAGCGCCCCGGTGTCGCCGCCGACGATGATGGTGCCGCCCTTCTGGTCGATTCCGGTGCGGCTGCCCACATGGCCGCGGCAGACCAGGTCGCCGCCGCGCATCGCCGCCCCGAAGGTCGAGCCCGCGTTCTTCTCGACCAGTACGGTTCCGGCCATCATGTTCTCGCCGCAGGACCAGCCGACGCGGCCGTTGATCCGCACGTTCGGGCCGTCGATGAGCCCGGTGGAGAAATATCCGGTCGAGCCGTCGATGATCAGGTTCAGCCGGTTCAGGATGCCGACCCCCAGCGAGTGCATGCCGCGCGGGTTCTTGATCACGATGGTGCCGTAACCCTCGGCCATCAGCTTGCGGATGGCGCGGTTGACCTCGGTCGTGGTCTTGCCGTCCGCGTCGACCTCGGTGCGCTTGTTGAAGTCCACGTCCTGCGCGAAGGCATAGGTGTAGTTCTCGTCCTCGACCGGGTCGAAGAAGGTCTGCATCGACCGGCCCTTGAGCTGCTCGGACATCATGCCGAGCTCGCGGGCGCGGGCCTCCTGCTTCTTGCCGTATTCCAGATCGGGCGTCACGCCTGCCATACCCGGACCTCCTCGTCATAAGGGTCGTAAGTGTCGATTTCCTGGGGCAGGATCGCCCGGATCGCGACCTCCTCCGAGGCCATGGCGATCAGGTCGTCGGACTCGTAGAGCACCAGCGGCTTGGCGGCCATGGTGTCCTTGGCCATGCCGAGCTGGTCCTTGGTCGCCACCAGATAGGTGAACACTCCGTCGATCTCGGAGATCGAGCGCTTGAGGCTTTCCTCCAGCGTCACGCCGTTGGCGAGGTTGTGGGCGGTGTAGACCGCCAGCAGCTCGGAGTCGCAGCTCGACATGAAGCGGTGGCCCCTGCGCTCCATCTCGCGGCGCATGTTCCAGTAATTGGTGATCTGGCCGTTATGGACGACTGAGACGTCGTTGTAGGGAAAGGCCCAGTAGGGATGCGCCGAGCGGATGTCGACATCCAACTCGGTCGCCATCCGGGTGTGGCCGATGCCGTGGGTGCCCTGGAAGCCGTCGAGCTTGTACTGGCTCGACACCACGGTGGCGTCGCCCAGATCCTTGATCAGCTCGAGTCCGTTGCCCATCGACAGGATCTCGACGTCGTCGATCTCCTCGACATACTTGGCCATCGCCTCGGTGTCGCCGTCATGGGTCATCACGTAGCGCAGCGCGTAGGGCGTCGCCTTGTCGCGGGTCTTGATCACCGCGCCGTATTCCTCGAGCCGCCGGTCGACCTCGGCGATCCGCTCGGCGATGCGCTTGTCGATGCCGTGGCCCTTGGCGATGTCCTCCTGCTCGGCCACCTTGAAGCGCATCACGTAGTCGCCCTCGACGGGCTCGCCATAGACGGCGAAGCCGGTCGAGTCGGGACCCCGGTGTTTCAGGGCCTTCAGCATCGCGGTCATCTCGGAGCCCACATTCGAGCTCTTGCCGCGATGGATAAGTCCAGCAATCCCGCACATGTCGGTCTAAGTCCTTCTTCTCGATCGCTACGGGTCCGCCCGGCGCATGGGCGCCGGGCCGGTCTTCCTGAACGGCCCCTTCAGGGCAGGCAGTTCAGATAGGTCTTCACGTCCCAGTCGGTGACGGTGTGGTTGAAACGCTCCCACTCGTCGGTCTTGTACTCGTGGTAGAGCCGGTACATCTCGCCCGGCATCGCCGACTGGATGACTTT
The DNA here is from genome assembly GCA_963700775.1 of uncultured Pseudomonadota bacterium. Classification (GTDB taxonomy): domain Bacteria; phylum Pseudomonadota; class Alphaproteobacteria; order Rhodobacterales; family Rhodobacteraceae; genus Thermohalobaculum. The sequence goes on along the minus strand of CAVOYU010000005.1, from coordinate 158,888 downwards.
GTCCTTCGACAGCGCCTCGAGCGAGGCGCCGAGCGTCATCGGCAGCTTGGATACCTGCTTGCCGGCCTCCATTGCCGCGTAGATGTTGCGCTCCTCGGGCTTGCCCGACGGGATCTTGTTCGAGATGCCGTCGTCGCAGGCGGCGAGGATGGCCGAGGCCATCAGGTAGGGATTGACCATCGAGTCGACCGAGCGGAACTCGAACCGGCCCGGGGCCGAGATGCGCAGCCCCGTGGTGCGGTTCTGGAAACCCCAGTCCTTGAACACCGGCGCCCAGAAGCCGGTGTCCCAGAGCCGGCGGTAGGAGTTGACGGTCGAGCAGCCGATGGCGGTCAGCGCGTCCAGATGCTTGACGATGCCGCCGATCGAGTACTGGCCGATCTTGCCGGGCATCTGCCTGTCCTCGCCCTCCGGATCGAAGGTGTTGTCGCCGCCCGAGCGGTAGGCGAACACCTCGTCCATGGCCGGGAGCTTGTCGTGGCCGAGCTTGTTGACCCCGTCCTTGCCGCCCTTCCACAGCGACATGTTGTGGTGGCAGCCGGAGGCCGAGACACCCATGAAGGGCTTGGTCATGAAGCAGGCGATCAGGTTGAACTCGCGGGCCACCTGGGCGCATATCTGGCGGTAGGTGGTCAGCCGGTCGGCGGTGCGCAGGCACTCGTCGTAGGTCCAGTTGAGCTCGAGCTGGCCCGGCGCGTCCTCGTGGTCGCCCTGGATCATGTCGAGGCCCATGGCGCGGCAGTATTCCAGCACCTTCATGTAGACCGGGCGCAGACTCTCGAACTGGTCGATGTGGTAGCAGTAGGGCCGCGAGAAGCCGCCGGCGGGGTCGCCGTTCTCGTCCTTCCTCAGCCACATCATCTCCGGCTCGGTGCCGGTGCGCAGATGCAGCCCGTGCTTCTTCTCGAACGCGGCGTGCAGGCGGCGCAGGTTGCCGCGGCAGTCCGAGGTCAGGAAGGCGCCGGCGTCGACCCGCTCCTCGCGATTGCGGAACAGCGTGCACCAGAGCCGAGCCACACGCTTGTCCCAGGGCAGCTGGCAGAAGGTCTCGGGCTCGGGGATGCCGACCAGCTCGGCCGCTTCGGGACCGTAGCCCATGTATTCGCCGTGGCGGTTGGTGAACAGGTTGACGGTCGCGCCGTAGACGAGCTGGAAGCCCTTGCGCGCCACCAATTCCCAGTGAGCGGCCGGAATGCCCTTGCCGCAGATGCGCCCGGTGACCGAGACGAACTGCAGATAGAGATACTCGATCCCCATCTCGTCGATCTTCCTGCGCACCGCCTTGACCATCGCGTCGCGGCCCTTCGCGTCGACGAAGGCATCGATCTCCTGCGGCGCCCTCTTCGCGGCACTCCTAGCCATGCTTCTCCTCCCTTGCCGTTTTGCATCTTATGTCTCGTCCGACGGCGCGGCCGCGTCTGCCAGTGGCTTTGGCCGCTTGTGCGGCCCGCCCCATGGTATTCTGCACGCCGACCATTTTCAGGCGCCGTCCGGACCAGTTCGCTTGATTGGTTTAGGCCACATTAGACCCAATTTGCCTTTATTGGTCCGATTAGTCGAATCGCGCCCCTCCGCTCCAGACCGACCCTGACCAATTTGCAACCGCTTTGCAACCAGATTTGTGCCTTTCGGTTTGGTTTGGTATATGCGAATATCAGGCATCGAGGCGGCCCCGCCAGTTGTCATGCCGGGCTGGGGAACGCGCCGGAGAACCGGACGGATTTCCGGCCTCGGAACGGGGCACGCGGATCGAAAGTCTCGAACCGACGGAGCGGGCTTGGGAGCCAGAGAGAAGATGAACGCCGCCGACATCGCGGGCGCCCTGCGAAGGCAGATCGCCTCGGCGCGGTTCGTCCAGAACGACCGGCTGCCGCCCGAGCGCACCCTGGCCGAGCAGTTCGGCGTCGCCCGCGGCACCGTGCGCGAGGCGCTGAAGCAGCTCGAGGACACGGGCTTCGTCGCCCGGCGCCCGGGCTCGGGCACCTATGTCACCTATTCCGAGAAGGACGAGACCCGCTCGATCGTCGAGACCACGCGCCCGCTCGAGCTGATCGATGCCCGGGTCGGTGTCGAGCCGCACATGTGCCGGCTGGCGGTGCTGCACGCGACCGAATTCGACCTCGCCAAGGCCGAGGCGCACATGCAGGCGATGGAGGCTTGCGGCGGCGACCCGGCCGCTTTCGCCGATGCCGACGAGCGCTTCCATCTGGCGCTGGCCCGCTGCGCGCACAACGCGCTGATCGTCTGGATGATGGAGAAGATGCACGAGGTGCGCAGCCACTCGCAATGGGCTCGGATGCGCACGATCACGCTCGAGCCCGGCATCATCGCCAACTACAACCGCCAGCACCGGGCGATCATCGACGCGATCCGCGCCCGCGACGCGGAGACCGCCGCGCGGCTGATGCGCGAACACCTCGACACCGCCCGCCGCTCGCTGGTCGAGGCGGCGAGCTGACCGCGGGCGGCCCAGGATCAACTCCGGGCCTAACCCCGACAGATATGGGTTGATCCCCCGGCGCCTCCACAATATCTTGAATCGGCTTGTAGCGTGGGCGCGAAACTGCCACAGGATGTAGTCTTGCGCGGGTGCTTCGGCGGGTGAGTCCCGGCGGCCGGTGCAACGACCTCTGGGACGGTGCGGGGTTTCCCGTCAGCGGTGGAGCGGGCATGGACCCTCTGGACGGTTTCGGAAAGGCGGTGGCCCCGGCGCACAGTCCCGGTCCGCTGGATTTTGGCGCGCGCGATTTCGGGGGGTCCGGATCCGTGGAGCGGCAGCCTGACGCCGCAATCGACGACCAGATCCCTCCCGCGCGCCGCCCCGGCGGTTTCGCGGCGATGGCCGGATCGGCGGCCCGGTTCGCGGCGGGCGTCGCCTGCGCCGGGGCCGGTATCGTCGCCCTCATGGCCAGTTTCGGCCCGCCGCCGGGCCCGGACCCGGTGAAGCGCTTCGAGCTTGCCGCGGTAATGCCGCCTCCGGTGGATGCGAGCCCGGCGGAGTATCAGCCGATCCGCGACCAGCGGCTGAAGGTTCGCCCCTTCGGCCTGATCGGCCGCTTCGTGCCCAACTACGAGACGCTGCTCGCGACCCCGACCGGCAGCATCGCCGGCGGGCTGGTGGTGCCGGACGGCGGCGGCCGGCCGGCATTCGGGCCGCCGGCGAGCCTGCCCGGCCCGACGCCCGACGGTCTTGTGGGCCATGAGGCCGGGCCCGCGGCGATCCCGGCCGCCGAGAGTGCGCATCCCGCCGCCCCGCCCGAACCGCCGGTCGACGTGGCGACGGCGCCGGTTGCCGGGACGGCCGGCGAGACAGTGGCGGCGCGGAACTACGATCCGGCGCCGGCCGGCCCGATGCACTTCCTGCAGGGCGGCTACTTCGCCGACCAGGCCAATGCCGCCAGCTTCGCCGACAGCCTGGCGGCGGCAGGGCTTCCGGTCAGAGTTCGAGGAGACCGCCAACGGCGCCGGCGCGCCGCGCTGGCTGGTGCTGATCGGACCCTACTTCAAGGCCGAGGATCTGGGAGCGGCCCGCGATGCCGCGCGCGACCTGCTGGCCGGGGCGTTCCCGATCCAGCGCGGAAACGCGGGCCGGCCCTAGGCCTGGGCCGCCGCCTGCAGCCAGTTGATGTAGATCCGCTCGGCATTCGCGTTCATGGCGCCGATATGCCTGGCGCAATCGGCTATCATGCGCTCGGCGCCGCCGGGGCCCATGTTCCGCTCGAGCGCCACGCGGTATTCCGGGATCGCGGTCCAGGCCGAGGCAGTGTCGGCCTCGACCTCGAGGTGGAACTGCATCGACAGCGCCCGCGGCCCCCAGCTCATCGCCTGCACCGCGCATTCCGGGGTCGTCGCCAGCACCCGGCCGCCCTCGGGCAGCCGGGTGATCTCGGCCCCGTGCCATTGCAGGCAATGGAAGGTCCCCGGCACCGCGTCGAAGAATACGCTCTCGGCCCCCAGTTCCGTGAGCTGCACCGGCAGCACGCCGACCTCGGGCGTCGCCGCCTTGCCGACTTCCCCGCCAAGGGCGCAGGCGAGGAGCTGATGGCCCAGGCAGAGTCCCAGATAGGGCATGCCCCGCACCTCGACCGCCTCGCGGATGAGCGCCTTCTCGGCGATCAGCCAGGGATGCTTGTCCTCTTCCCACACATCCATCGGCCCGCCCATCACCCAGAGCGCGCCGAAGCCGTCGAGTGACGGCGGCGTCTCGCCCTCGTCCAGCTCCACCGGCACCCATTCGTGGCCGTCCTCGGCCAGGAAACGGCGTAGCTCGCCCGGATGCTCGATCGACTCGTGTTGCAGAACCAGGATTCTCATGTCGTGCCGCTCTCCCTGCCGCCCCGGCCGCTTCCGCAACTCGGAGGCAGAGGAAAACCCGGAATCCGCGCTTCTGGCAACGGGAAGCGGCCGCGTGCCGGGGCGCAATGTCGGATTCTCCCCGATTAGCAGCGCGGAACGTTGCGGTGTCCGCCGCGCCGGGTGATACGAGACAGGGGACACATCGCCAGCACAGGAAACCGGCGCATGGCATCCGCACCATCGCTCGACCAGGCACTTGCCCGCGACGCCGCGCCCGATCTGGGCGCGGCGGTGCTCGGCATCTGCCGGGCATGGGCGGACGTGGCGCCGGATGACGGCTTCGGCGCTGCGCTCGGGAACCTGCCGCTGCGCTGGCTCCTGACCGGCGCTCCGGACGGTGCCGCACGCGCCCCGGCGGAGGTCTCCGCTGGCGCCGATCTCGCCGCCGCCGTCGCACTGCTCCCGGCCGGCGGCCCCGACGCTCCGGCAGGTGCCCTCTTCACCCTGCGGCCCGCCGCCCCAGGCCCGGCCGAGGCGACATTCCTGGCACAGCCTCCCGAGGTCGATGGTTGCGGGCTGCCTGCTGGGCGGCGCCCGGAGCCTGCTGGCGCTCGCTCTCGGTTCCGGGGCCGCGCTCTATGCCCGCGACACCGGCAGAAGCGCGTTCGTCCGCCTCGACCCGCCGCTCGGGCTTCCCGGCGGCGTGGCGATGCTGGCGGCGGACCTGGGAGACTACCGGCACTGGGAGCGTCCGGTGCGGCAATTCGCCGACGAATGCTTCGCCGGAACCGAGGGGCCGCAGGGCCGGGATTTCGCGTTCCACTGGACCGGCTCGCTGGCCGCCGAAGCGATGGCCGTGCTGCTTAGGGGCGGTGTCTGCCTCGCTCTGGCGGGGGCGCGCCCGGCTCCGTCGCTGATCCTGACCGGCCAGCCCCTGGCCCGGCTGGCCGAAGCCGCCGGCGGCAGCGCGACCGACGGGCAGTCCCGGCTTCTCGGCCGCGCGCCGGAGAGCCTTGCCGAGACCCGGCCGGTCGCCTTCGGTGATACCGGGCTGGTCGCCCGCCTCGCCGCCTGCCACGACCTGCCGGACGCCGACGCCTCGCCGCTGTTCGGGCGGCGCGGGCTGTTCCGGAGCTGACGGAGAACCCGATGTCGCTGAAGCACCCCGTGATCACCGTGACCGGCTCGTCGGGCGCCGGCACCTCGACCATCCGCCATACCTTCGAGCAGATCTTCCGCCGCGAGCACGTCAACGCCGCCTCGGTCACCGGCGACGCCTTCCACCGGCTGAACCGGGCCGAGATGCGCGACGAATTGGCGCGCCGTACCGAGGCGGGCGACCACACATTCAGCCATTTCAGCCTCGACGCGAACGTGCTCGACGCTCTCGAAGCGCTGCTCCGCAGCTATGGCGAGACCGGGACCGGACGCATCCGGCACTATTGCCACGACGAGGAGGACCAGCGCCGCTACGGCGTGGCGCCGGGCAACTTCACCGCCTGGGAGGATGTGCCCGAAGGCACCGACCTCCTGTTCTACGAGGGGCTGCACGGGGCGGTCTGCATCGACGGGCTCGACATCGCCCGGCATGTGGACCTGAAGATCGGCGTCGTGCCGGTCATCAACCTCGAATGGATCCAGAAGATCCACCGCGACCGCGCGGCACGCGGCTACACCACCGAGGCGGTGACCGACACCATCCTACGCCGGATGCACGACTACGTGCATGTGATCTGCCCGCAGTTCAGCGAGACCGACATCAACTTCCAGCGGGTGCCGGTGGTCGATACCTCGAACCCATTCGTCGCCCGCTGGATCCCGACCCCGGACGAGAGCGTCGTGGTGATCCGGTTCAAGAACCCGCGCGGGATCGACTTTCCCTACCTCACCACGATGATCGCCGGGAGCTGGATGAGCCGGGCGAACTCGATCGTGATTCCCGGCAACAAGCTCGACCTCGCCATGCAGCTGATCCTGACGCCGCTGATCATGCGGCTGGTGGACCGGGCGCGCAGGGCAAGGTGAGGCGCGCGGTGAAGCGGCTTCCCCTCGCGCGGGGCCCGCGCTACCAATCGCCCCATGGACCGTGACCAGGACGCCCCGGAGTTCCTGACCACCCGCGAGGTGGCGACGCTGCTGCGGGTGAAGGAGCGCAAGGTCTACGACCTTGCCGCCGCCGGCGAGATCCCCTGCCGCCGGCTGACCGGCAAGCTGCTGTTCCCGCGAACGGAGATCGAGACCTGGCTGGCCGGCGGGCAAAAATCCGCCCCGGCGCGGGCGGCGCGCGCGCCGGACGTGGTCTGCGGCAGCCATGATCCGCTGCTGGAATGGGCGCTCAGGGAATCCGGCAGCGGGCTCGCGAGCTTCTTTGACGGCAGCCTCGACGGGCTCGAACGGCTGGCGGCCGGCGAGGCGATCGCTTGTGGCATGCACGTGTTCGAACCGGAGAGCGGCGGGTGGAACGTGGCCCATGCGGCGGCGGCGCTGGCGGCGGCGCCGGTGGCGCTGCTGGAATGGGCCGAGCGCAGCCGCGGGCTGATCCTGGCGCCGGGGCTGGAGCGGCAAGGTGCGCAGCATCGCCGACCTGCGGGGTCGCCGGGTGGCGCTGCGCCAGCCGAAGGCGGGCGGGCAGATCCTGCTCGACCACCTGCTGGCCGAGGCCGGGCTCGCGCGGAAAGACTTCATTCCGGCCGACAGCCCTGCCCGCACCGAGGCCGAGGCCGCAGCGGCCGTCGCCTCGGGCGCGGCGGATGCGGCGCCGGGGCTCGAGGCGATGGCGCGGCAGTTCCGGCTGGGGTTCCTGCCGCTGGTGACCGAGCGCTACGACATCGCCATCGACCGGCGCGCCTGGTTCGAGCCACGCTGGCAGGCGCTGGCCGCCTTCTGCCGCGGCCCGGCCTTCGCCGACCATGCCCGCGAGATGGGCGGCTACGGGCTTTCGGGCCACGGCCGGGTACACTGGATCGGACCCTGAGCGGGGCTATCTTTCCCGGCACGCGCCCACCGAAACGGATTGACCGGATGTCCGACCTCCGCCCCTTCGACGAGATCTTCGCCATTGCCGCGGCCCGCAAGGGCGGCGCCGCGGCCTTCGAGGAAACGCTTGCTGCCCCGAAGACGCCCGCCGAGCTCGCCGCCATCCCCGACGACCGCTGGCTTGCCGCGATGGCCCGGGCGGTGTTCAACGCCGGTTTCAACTGGAAGGTCATCGACGCCAAGTGGCCGGGCTTCGAGGAAGCCTTCCACGGCTTCGACCCGGGCCGCTGCGCGCTGATGTCGGATTCGGATTTCGACGCCCTGGTGCAGGACACGCGCATCGTGCGCAACGGCGCCAAGATCCGCTCGGTGATCGAGAACGCGGCGCTGCTGACCCGGCTCGCCCGCGAACACGGCAGCGCGGCCCGCTTCTTCGCGGAATGGCCGAGCGAGGACTATGCCGGTCTGCTGGTATTCCTGAAGAAGCACGCCTCGCATCTGGGCGGGACCGCGGCGCAGTATTTCCTGCGCTTCTCCGGGGTCGACAGCTTCGTCCTGTCGCAGGACGTCGTGCGGGCCCTGATCCGCGAGGGCGTGATCGACAAGGCGCCAAGCTCGCAGCGCGATTTCGCCAAGGTGCAGGCGGCGTTCAACGCCTGGCGCGCGGAATCCGGCCGGCCGCTCACCCAGATCAGCCGCACGCTCGCCTGCTCGGTGGAGTGACGCCGAGGAGGGACGGGGAGGGAAGCCGGCCGGGGTTTCGCTCCGGCTCTCGGCAAATTGACTTTATGCCCGGTCATCAATTTGATAACGTAGAATGATCAGACTGTTATCGTTCGCGTTCTATCTTTGCGTGCATGGAAGTATCGCGTGCTCATATCCACTCTGAGGCCGGGAGTCCGGCTCGCCCCGCTTACAGCCGCGAGGAAGTCCTGCTTGATGCCGCGGTCCACGCGGCCGGGATCTGCGGCGGTCTGATCGCGCTTCCGGTACTGATCACCCTCGCCGCGGTCTGGTATGGCGACGCGCCGGTCGTGCGCGCGGCGATCATCTACGGCGTCGGATTCATCGCCATGTTCGCCCTCTCGGCCTCCTATCACATGTCGCGCCACCCGCGGCGAAAGACATGGCTGCGGCGCCTCGACCATGCGGCGATCTATGTGAAGATCGCCGCCACCTACACCCCGTTCGCAGTCCTCATCGCCGGGGCGGAAGCGACCGTGATCCTGGCCTGCATCTGGACCGCCGCCCTGGTCGGCGTCTCGGTCAAGCTGATCTCGGCGCGGCGCTGGGAATGGACGGCGCTCGGCCTCTACTTTGCGATGGGCTGGGCGATCCTGCTGGTCGGACGCCCGATCCTTGCCGGCGTCGCGCCGGCGACCTTCGCGCTGATGATCGCCGGCGGCGTGATCTACTCGATCGGGGTCGTGTTCCTCTACCTGCCCCGGTTGCGGTATCACAACGCGATCTGGCACGCTCATGTGCTGGCGGCGAGCTTCATCTTCTACGCCGCCCTGCTGGTCGAGGTGACGCGCCACGCTCCGGTCCCCTGATCGGTCCGGGCGCCCTGCAATCTCCCTGCGCTTTCCCTGCGCATTCCCTTCGCTATCCTTTCGCTATCCTTTCGCATTCCCTTCGACCTGAAGTTTCCGCGCAACGCCCTGTCATCTCGCGTTAAGATTGGGTTTAATATTGTCACCTCGCGGAAGGGGTGACGTGATCGTGACGGCTGTTCCGATGTATCGACGCGTAGCAAGGTCTGCGGTCTGCGCCGCCGCGCTTCTGGCCGGCTCGGCGCCTTTCGCCCATGCGGCGGACTGTCCGGACCCGCATGTCTCGTCCTTCTCGCGCCTCGCCCGGGCCGTCGAGGACGCCCGCGCCGGAGCGCCGGGCAAGCTTCTGGCCACCTGGCTGATCCGGCCGCGCGACGCCGATGCCTGCCGGCTGGTGTTCAGGGTGGATCTGCTGATGCAGGACGGCCGCGTCCGGTCGATGAATTTCGACGCCGAGACGCTGGAGCGGGTCGAGATCGACAACGACCGCGACTGGGTCGAGGCCGGTGCGGACGGCAGGGCCACCGGCGGCGAAGGCGGATCGAACGCGAGTGGCGGCGATGACGGCAGCGCTGACGGCAACGATGACGGCGACGATGACGGCGACGACAGCGACAACAGCGGGCCCGGCAGCGCAAGAAGCGGGTCGGGCAGCGGCAACTCCGGACCTGGCGGGGGTGACGACGGCGGCGACGATGGCGGCGGCAACAGCGGAAGCGGTGGGGGCGATGACGGCGGAGACGATGGTGGCGGCGATGACGGCGGTGGGGATGACGGTGGGGATGACGGTGGTGGGGATGACGGCGGCGATGACGGCGGCGATGATGGCGGCGGTGGAAGCGGCGGTGGCGGCAGCGGCAGGGGCTGAGCACATCCAGTCAAACTAGGAAAGGCGACCCGCGGCCGATGAAGCTCCTTCTGGTCGAAGACAGCGCCCCGCTTCGCGCCGCCCTGGTCGAGTCGCTCTCGGCCGCGGGCTACGTGGTCGAGCAGGCGGAGAACGGCGAGGATGCGGCCCATCTCGGCGGCACCGGCGACTACGACGCGGTCATCCTCGACCTCGGCCTGCCGGTGATCGACGGACTGACCGTGCTGAGCGGCTGGCGCAGGGAGGGCATGGCGGCCCCTGTTCTGGTGCTGACCGCCCGCGGGAGCTGGCGCGAGAAGGTGCAGGGGCTTCGCGCCGGCGCCGACGACTATCTGACCAAGCCGTTCCGCACCGAGGAGCTGATCGCCCGTATCGAGGCGCTGATCCGCCGGTCGAAGGGCCACTCCGCCACGCTGCTCCGGCTCGGCGACCTCGAGATCGACCTGTCGCAGCGGGTGCTGTCGCGCCACGGCACCGAGATTGCGCTCACCGCGCACGAGTTCCGGACCCTGGCCTATCTGGCGCTGAACCGCGGCCGGGTGATCTCGCAGACCGAGCTGACCGGCCATCTCTACGACCAGGACTTCGAGCGCGATTCCAACGTGATCGAGGTGACCGTCGCGCGGCTCAGGCGGAAGATCGGCGGCGATGTGATCGTGACCCGGCGCGGCCATGGTTACCTGGTGCCGGCGGATGACGGCGCCGATGGCTGAGCCCGGAACCTACTCGCTGGCGGCGCGCCTGGCCCTGATCACCGCGATCTGGAGCGCACTGGCACTGCTGGCGACCGGGCTGATCCTGACCGAGCTGTTCCGCCGCGAGGCCGAGCGCAGCTTCGACATCCGGATCGAATCCGACCTCGTGAACCTGGTGCGCGAGGTCAGCGGGCGCGCGGCGAACGAGCCGGCAGTGCGGGGCGAGCCGCTGGGGCCGCAGTTCCGCGAGCCGTTCTCCGGCTGGGCCTGGCAGGTGCGGCGGGGCGATGCGATCCTCGCACAGTCGGGTTCGTTGGGGCCGATGGTCAGGGGCGTGATGGAGCTGTTGACGCCGCCGGGCGCATCCCCCGCCGATTTCACCGCCCCCGGCGGCGCCTCCGCGCGCGGCGTGACGCGCGATGTCGTGCTGCGCGGCGAGGACATGCCGACCACTTTCGCGGTTGCCCGCCCCCGCGCCGAGATCGACGACAGCGTCGCGTACTTCTCAAAACTGCTGCTCTCCGCGCTGGCGGTCTTCGGCCTGCTGATGTTCGGCGCCAGCCTGGTTGTGAGCCGCATCGTGCTGGCGCCCGTCACCCGGCTCAAGGACCTGGTCAGGCAAATGCGCGAGGGCGTGCCGGAGACGACGGAGAGCCGCCGCTGGCCGAGCGAGCTCGCTCCGGCGGTGGCCGAGCTGGCCGACCTCTCGGCCCATATCGAGCGGCTGGTCGAGCGCTCGCGCAACCAGACCTCGGACCTTGCCCACGCGCTGAAGACGCCGCTCTCGATCCTGCGCCAGACGGCGGAGCGGATGCCGCCCGAGGCGGTCGAGCAGATGGCCGAGCAGCTCGCCCGGATCGAGCAGTCGCTCGACTGGCACCTGACGCGCCGTCGTCTCGCCGGGCCGCATCACGGCCGCGTCGCCGTCGACGGAGTCGCCGAGGATGTGATCTTCGCCATGTCGCGGCTGTTCCACGGCCGCGGCCTGGATCTGCAGTGCCGGGTTCCCGCCGGGCTGCAGTTCATCGGCGACACCGAGGACCTGCACGAGATTCTCGGCAATGCGGTCGAGAATGCCTGCAAATGGGCGAAGCGGACGGTACGCGTCGACGCGGCGCTGACCGGCGACCAGCTCGACCTCCGCGTCGACGACGACGGCCCCGGAATTCCGGAATCGGTCGCCGAGCGGGTGTTCCGCCGCGGCGCGCGGCTCGACGAGGCAGCGCCTGGCCACGGCCACGGCCTGGCGATCCTGCGAGACATCGTGCGGCTCTACAGCGGCACCGTCTCGATCGGCGTGTCCGAACTTGGCGGCACCTCGATCCGGCTCGCGCTGCCGGGCGCCACAACGGCGCCGGCCTGAGCGATGCGGGTGGGACCAGCAACCTGGCCGCCTGCGGAAGCGGCGCACCGGATCGGCGCCGTCGGCCACCTGCTGCGGCGCCTGTCGCTGGCGGCGATGCTGCTGCTGCCCGCCGCCTGCGGCGACGACGGCCGGTCAGATATGCCGGCAGCTCCGGCGGCCGCCGGCCGCGTGATCACCGTCGATCTCTGGACCGGGGCCGGTGCAGGCGCGCCCGGCGTCTCGATCCGGGGCCCGCTGGAGCTGGCCGACCCGACCGCCGGCATCCCGGTCCAAGTCTACGAGCGCGTGAGCCGCGGCGGCAAGCGGCGGCAATTGTTGGCGGCGACCCAAGACGGCGCGGGTCTTGGCCGCGTCTTCGACCAGACCGCCGGCCAGCCGGAGAAGCACTTCACCGGCGACGTGGTGTTTCCGCTCGGCCTCTGGCACCCGGACGAGAGCCGCCAGTTCGAAGCGACCGAGGTCACGCTCCTCGGCCCGGCCGCGCGCCGGATCACCCTCCGGATACTGGAGCTCGACTATATCTACCGGGGATCGCCGCACTCGCTCCGCTACCGGCTGACGGTCGAGGACGCGGCGGGCCGGGTGCTGAGCTGCGAGCACGCGGTCTACAGCCCCGGCAAGGGCAGGGTCGCGTTCCGCGCCCGGAGCCAGTTCGACGGCTGCACCGCCTGCCCCTGTCCGGGCTGACCCCTATCCGTTCCGCCCCGCCAGCAGCCGGCGCACCATCTCGGGCGCCGCGCCCAGATAGTTGGCGGGGTCGACAAGGCGTTCCAGTTCCGCCCGATCCATCGCGATCGAGATTCTAGGATCCGCGGCCAGCGCGTCGAGGAAGGTAGCCTCTCCGCCGAGCGCCCTGCGGCAGCAATCGTAAACCACGTCATGGGCGACCTGCCGGCCCATTTTCGGGGCGAGGCCCATCATCACCGCCTCGGCGACGATCAGCCCGCCGGTGGCGCCCAGCACCAGGCGCATCCGGTCGGGTCGGACCTCCAGCCCCTCCAGCACCTCGCGGGCGGCTCGCAGCCCGGCGGAGGCGACGATGAAGGCTGTGGGCAGGGCCTGCCATTCGACATGCCACTGGCCGGTGGCGCGCTCATGGTCCTGCACCATGGCGTCGAGCATCAGCGAATGCTGCTCGCGCACGATCTTGGCGGCGGCCAGCATCAGCTCCGAGCCGATCGGGTTGCGCTTCTGAGGCATGGTCGACGAGGCGCCGCGGCCGGGCTGGAACGGCTCCATCACCTCGCCGGTCTCGGTCTGCATCATCAGCATGACGTCGTAGCCGATCTTGCCGAGGCTGGCGGCGACCAGCGCCAGGAAGCCGGTGACCTCGGCGAAGCCGTCGCGGATGGAGTGCCAGGTTATCGGCGGCACGGCGAGGCCGAGCTCGGCGGCCAGCGCCGCCTGGGTGGCGAGGCCGTTCTGCTCGCCGAGCGAGGCCAGCGTCCCGGCGGCGCCGGAGAAGGAGACAAGCTCGACGCGGGGGCGAAGTTCCTTCATCCGTGCCCGGTGACGGTCGATGCCGGAGAGCCAGGTGGCCGCCTTGTAGCCGAAGGAGACCGGGAGCGCGTGCTGGAGATGGGTGCGGCCGGCCATGGCGGTTTCCGCATGGTCCTCGGCCAGCTTCGCCAGCGCCGCGGCGACCGCGTCGAGGTCGGCGCCGATCAGGCCCAGCGCGTCGCGGATCTGGAGGACATCCGCCGTGTCCATGATGTCCTGGGTGGTGGCGCCCCAGTGGCTCCACTGGCCAAGCCCGCCCTCCGGCCATGCCGAGAGCTGCTCGACCAGCGGCAGGATCGGGTAGCCGACGATCTGGGTACGGGCCGAAAGCCGGTCCCAGTCGATATGTTCGACATGTGCCGCGGCCGTGATCGCCTTGGCGGCCTCGGGCGGGACGATGCCGACCTTCGCCTGGGCGCGGGCGAGCGCCGCCTCGACGTCGAGATAGCGCTGCACCATCGCCCGGTCGGTGAACAGCGCGCGCATGGCAGCGGTGCCGAACATCTCGCCCCAGAGCTTCGAGTCGATCACGATCGAGGGCATTGGGATGTCCTTCTGCGTTGTTGGGCGGGTGGCCGTCCCCCTCTCCCTAGCCCTCCCCCGCAAGGGGGAGGGGACATGCTGCGGCGGCTTGGCAAGCGGCGTTGCAAGAAGCGCGGCGGGCTCCCTCCCCCCTTGTGTGGGAGGGGTGGGGAGAGGGGTGCCCCTCTCACCTGAGAACGAACGGGTTCCCCGGCGCCGCGTCCGAAGTGTTGATCCAGACCGACTTGGTTTCCAGGTACTCGCGGATCGCCTCGATCCCGCTCTCGCGGCCGATGCCGGAGTTCTTCACGCCCCCGAAGGGCATCATGTAGCTGATCGCCCGGTAAGTGTTGACCCAGACCGTGCCGGCCTTCAGCGCCTTCGACATCCGGACCGCCCGGCCGATGTCCTTGGTCCAGACCCCGGCGGCGAGCCCGTAGATCACGTCGTTGCCGATCTCGATTGCCTCGGCCTCGTCCTCGAAGCCGATGATCGAGAGCACCGGGCCGAACACCTCCTCCTGGGCGATCCGCATCCGGTTGGTCACATCGGTGAAAATGGTCGGCTGCACGAACTGCCCCCCGGTCAGCCCCGGCCCCTCGGCCGGGCCGCCGCCAAAGAGGCAGGTGGCGCCCTCTTCCTTGGCGATGCCGATGTAATCGAGGATCTTCCTGTACTGGGGCGCCGTGGTCACCGGGCCGATGTTGGTATCGGCCTGCATCGGGTCGCCGATCTTCGCGGTCCTGGCCATCTCGACCAGCCGCCGGGTGAACTCCTCGCGGACCGAGTTCTGCACCAGGAGCCGCGAGCCCGCGACGCAGGTCTGGCCGGTGGCGGCGAAGATGCCGGAGACCGCCCCCGAGGCGGCGGCGGCAAGGTCGGCATCGGCGAAGACGATGTTGGGCGACTTGCCGCCGAGCTCGAGCGAGACGCGCTTGATGCCCTTCGCCGCCTGGGAATAGATCATCGCACCGGTCTTGTCCGAGCCGGTGAAGGTGATCTTGGCCACGTCCTTGTGATCGACCAGCGCCGAGCCGGCCTCGTTGCCGAAGCCCGCAACCACGTTGAACACCCCATCGGGTATCCCCGCCTCCTTCGTCAGCGCCGCGTATTCGAGCGTCGAGGCCGAGGTGAATTCCGAGGGTTTCACCACCACCGAGCAACCCGCCGCCAGGGCGGGCGCACACTTCCAGGCGATGAACAGCACCGGCGAGTTCCAGGCGGTGATGGCGCCGACCACGCCAACCGGCTCGTGGGTGGTGAAGGCGAAGTGGTCGGGCTTGTCGATCGGCACCACGGTGCCCTCGATCTTGTCCGCGAGCCCGGCGAAGTAATACCACCACTCCGGATGATAGCGGAGCTGACCCAGCATCTCGGACATCAGCTTGCCGTTGTCGCGGACCTCTATCTCGGCCAGCCGCTGAGCGTTGGCCGCCACCAGATCGCCGAGCCTGCGCATCGCCTTGCCGCGCTGGCTCGGGCTCATCGTCGCCCAGGGGCCGGTGGTCATCGCCCGCTTCGCGGCCTGCACCGCCCGGTCCACATCCGCCGCATTGCCGCGCGGCATCCGGGCCCAGACCTCGCCCCGGTAGGGATCGACCGAATCGAACCACTCGCCGCCCGCCGGGTCGACATACTGGCCGTCGATATAATGCTGGTACGTCTTCATCGCCTGTTCCTCCCTTGCCCACGCGGGCAGTCCCTGCCCGGGCATCCGCGACTCCCGGGCCGGATAATAGGGCTTCGCGCGCCCAACCAAAGCCCTGATTTGAGCCGCCGCGCCAGTCCCGCGTCGCCGCCCCGGCTTGACGCCGCATCCGCGGCAGCGTTAGGTGCGTAGGGCCTGCGCCGCGCGACGGTGCGGGCCGTTGGTTGAACGCCTGAAAGACGGATACATCACCCATGCAATATGAAGCGCCGCGGTCGCTCAAGAGCGCCGTCGCCCTGCTGGCGGGTGCGAAGGGCAGCGCCCAGATCCTCGCCGGGGGCACCGACCTCCTGGTGCGGATGCGCTCGGGCTTCGCCGAGCCGGACCTGATCGTCGACATCAAGCGGATCGACGGCATGAAGTCGATCACCGCCGAGAAGGGCGGCTGGCGCATCGGCGCCGCTGTCTCCGGGGCCGAGCTGGCCGAGCACAAAGGCGTCTGCCGCGACTGGCCGGGCGTGGTCGAGGCCTTCAACCTGATCGGCTCGACCCAGATCCAGGGCCGGGCCACCATGGCCGGCAACCTCTGCAACGCCTCGCCGGCGGCGGACAGCGTGCCGGCGCTGGCGGCGGCGGGCGCGACGGTGCGCATCGCGGGCCCGAAACGCAGCCGTGACGTGGCGGTTGAAAAGGTGCCGACCGGACCCGGCAAGACCTCGCTCAAGAAGGGCGAGATCGTCGCGTCGATCTTCCTGCCGAAGCGCGGTACCCGCGCCGGCGACGCCTATCTGCGCTTCATTCCGCGCACCGAGATGGACATTGCCGTGGTCGGCGTTGGCGTGAGCCTCGCCCTCGACGCCAAGGGCGTCTGCACTGCCGCGCGGGTGTCGCTCGGCGCGGTCGCGCCGACCGTGCTGCTGGTCGACAAGGCGGCTAAGGCGATCATCGGCACCAAGCTCGACGCCAAGGCGCTGGACGCGCTGTCGGCGGCCTGCTCGGAAGCCTGCAAGCCGATCGACGACAAGCGCGGCACCGTCGAGTACCGCATCAAGGTGGCGGGCGTGCTGGCACGCCGCGCCGCGCTGATCGCCCGCGACCGGGCCAAAGCCCGTGCGAAAGGCTGAGAGATGAGCAAGATCCACGTATCCACCACCATCAACGGTGACGCCTCCGAATTCCTGTGCGAGCCGGACGAGACCCTGCTCGACGTGCTGCGCGACCATCTTGGGCTCACCGGCGCCAAGGAGGGCTGCGGCACCGGCGACTGCGGCGCCTGCTCGGTCACCGTCGACGGCCGGCTGGTCTGCGCCTGCCTGGTGCTGGGCGCCGAGGCCGATGGCCGCAAGATCACCACCATCGAGGGCATGGCCGACGGCGAGAAGCTGCACCCGCTGCAGCAGAAGTTCCTCGACCACGCCGCGCTCCAGTGCGGCATCTGCACGCCGGGCTTCCTGGTGGCGGCCAAGGCACTGCTGGACCGCAACCCGAACCCGACCGAGACCGAGGTCCGCTACTGGCTCGCCGGCAATCTCTGCCGCTGCACCGGGTATGACAAGATCGTCCGTGCCGTGTTGGACACGGCCAAGGAAATGAGGAGGGCCTGACCATGGCGCTCGACAAGCGAGCAGACGCACCGCGCAAGTTCAAGGTGGTGGGCACGAGGGTGCCGCGGCCCGACGGCATCGACAAGGTGACCGGACGCGCCCGCTTCGGCGCCGACATGAATGCGCCCGGCATGCTGGTGGGACGGATCCTGCGGAGCCCTCACGCCCATGCGAAGATCAAGGGCATCGACACCTCGAAGGCCGAGAAGGTGCCGGGCGTCAAGGCGGTGGTCACCCGCAAGGACTTCCCCAAGACCCGCGCCGACCTGGCCGATGTCCTCGACAACGTGATGGCCGGCAAGAAGGCGCTCTATGACGGTCACGCGGTGGCCGCCGTGGCCGCCACCAGCGCCCATGCGGCGCGCAAGGCCCTGAAGGCGATCAAGGTCGACTACGAGGTGCTGCCCCACGTCACCGACGTCGACGCGGCGATGAAGAAGGGCGCGCCGGTGCTGCACCGGGGCCTTTCGGACGAGACCGTGCCGAAAGGCTATTCGGCAATGTCGCCCACCGTTTCGAATACGGCCATGGCGACGTGGAGAAAGGCTTCAAGCAGGCCGATCTGGTGATCTCGCGGAGCCTGAAGACCGCCGCGACCCACCAGGGCTACATCGAGCCCCATGCCTGCCTCGCCTCGGTCGGGCCGGACGGGATCGCCGATCTCTGGGTCTGCACTCAGGGCCACTACATGGTGCGCAACACCTGCGCCGGGCTGCTGGGCATGGATGTCAGCCATCTGCGGGTCACCGCCTCGGAGATCGGCGGCGGCTTCGGCGGCAAGACCACCGTGTTCCTCGAGCCGGTGGCACTCGTGCTGTCGAAGAAGGCCAACCGGCCGGTCAAGATGACCATGAGCCGCGAGGAGGTGTTCCGGGCCACCGGGCCGACTTCCTCGACCTCGATGGACTGCAAGATCGGCATGAAGAAGGACGGCACCATCACCGCCGGCCTGGCCGAGCTGCGCTACCAGGGCGGCGCCTATCCGGGCTCGCCGGTGCAGTTCGGGGCCATGGCGTGCTTCGCGCCCTATGACCTCAAGAACGTCAAGTCGATCGGCTACGACGTGGTCACCAACCGGCCGAAGCAGGCCGCCTACCGCGCGCCGGGCGCGCCGATGGGCGCCTTCGCGGTCGAGTCGGTGATCGACGAGCTCTGCGTCAAGCTTGGGCTGGACCCGCTCGAGGTCCGGATCAAGAACGCCGCGCGCGAGGGCACAAAGTCGTCCTACGGGCCGACCTTCAACCAGATCGGCCTGCCGGCGACGCTGGAAGCGGCCAGGAAACACCCGCACTGGAAGGCCAAGCTCGGCAAGAACCAGGGCCGGGGCGTCGCCTGCGGCTTCTGGTTCAACTTCGGCGGCGACACCTGCGTGAGCCTGAACGTGACCCCGGACGGCACCGTGACGCTGACCGAGGGCAACCCGGATATCGGCGGCTCGCGTGCCTCGATGAGCATGATGGCGGCGGAGGAACTGGGCATTCCCTACGAGCAGGTCCGTACCGTGATCGCGGACACCGGCGCGCTCGGCCAGAACGAGGTCACCGACGGCAGCCGGGTGACCTTCGCGGTCGGGCTCGCCACCATCAAGGCGGCGCGCGAGGCGATCAAGGTCTGCTGCGAACGGGCGGCCAAGGTCTGGGGCATCGATGCGGATGCCGTGACCTGGGAGGACGGGCATGCCAAGCCCGCCGGCCCCAACGCCGGCAAGTTCCCGCCGATGTCGCTGAAGGAGATCGCCGCCATCGCGTCGAACACCGGCGGCCCGATCGCCGGGCACCACGAGGTCAATGCCGAGGGTGCGGGGGTGAGCTTTGCGACCCACATGGTCGACACCGAGGTCGACCCGGAGACCGGCGCCGTGAAGGTGCTGCGCTACACGGTGTTCCAGGATGCCGGCAAGGCGGTGCATCCGGCTTACGTCGAGGGCCAGTTCCAGGGCGGCGCGGCGCAGGGAATCGGCTGGGCACTGAATGAGGAGTACATCTATGGCAAGGATGGACGGCTGCAGAACCCGGGCTTCCTCGACTACCGGATTCCGGTCTGCTCGGACCTGCCGATGATCGACACGGTGATCCTCGAGATACCGAATCCCGGCCATCCCTACGGGGTGCGGGGCGTCGGCGAGACCTCGATCGTGCCGCCGCTGGCTGCGGTTGCCAATGCGGTCTCGGCGGCGGCGGGGGTCCGGCTGACCGACCTGCCGATGTCGCCGCCCAAGGTGCTGAAAGCCATCGAGGGTGCCCGCGCCTGAGGTCGGAGGCGCCCGGCCGATGGTCAAGGTCGCGATATGGGGCTCGCTGCGCGCCGCCACCGAGGGGCGCGGCGAGGTCGAGATCGAAGCGAGAAATCTCCGCGAGCTGCTCGACCGGCTCGCGGAGGCGTACCCTGGCGTCCGGCCGCAGATCGAGCGCGGCGTGTCGGTGTCGATCGACGGGCTGGTCTACAACGACTCCTGGTTCACCCCGATCCGCCCCGACAGCGAGGTGGTGCTGCTGCCCCGGATCGTCGGGGGGTAGGCCAGCGACGGCTATCCGCCGCAATTCCGGTTGCGCGCCCGAGCCCGCTCAGGCATGAGCGGATCAGCGCCCCTCCTTCGCCGGACATCCATGGCCCCTCTCTCCGACAATGCGCGCGGCGCCGTCTTCATGATGATCGGCATGGCCGGCTTCGTCTGCAACGACACGCTGATGAAGCTGGTGTCGCAGGAGCTGACGCTGTTCCAGGCGATCTTCCTGCGCGGCCTCATGGCCTGCGCGATGCTGGCGCTGTTCGCGCTGAGCCGGGGCGCGCTGATGCCGACGCTCGGGCCGACGGACCGCAGGCTGCTCCTGCTCCGGATGGCGGCCGAGATCGGCGGGACCACCTGCTTCCTGACCGCGCTCTTCAACATGCCGATCGCCAACGCCACCGCGATCCTGCAGTCGATGCCGCTGGCGGTGACGCTGGGTGCGGCGCTGTTCCTCGGCGAACCCGTGGGCTGGCGCCGCTACGCGGCGATCGCGGTCGGGTTCCTGGGCGTGCTGGTGATCATCCAGCCCGGCTCGGAGGGCTTCACCATCTACGCGCTCTGGGCCGTGGGCGCGATCGTCTTCATGGTGGTGCGCGACCTCTCCACCCGGCGGCTGACCCGCGACGTGCCCTCGATCTTCGTGGCGCTGACCACCGGGTCGGGCATCATGCTGTTCGGCGGCATCGCCGCCGCCGCCACCGGCACATGGGCGCCGGTCACCGGCGATGCCATGGCGCTGCTGGCGGCGGCGGCGGTGTTCCTGCTGATCGGCTACGTCTTCAACGTCCTGTCGATGCGCCATGGCGAGATCGGCTTCGTCTCGCCATTCCGCTACACGATCCTGATCTGGGCGATCCTGCTCGGGGCCGTCGTCTTCGGCGACCGGCCGAGCGCGGCGATGTTGGCGGGCAGCGCCATCGTGGTCGGCACCGGAATCTACACGCTCTACCGCGAGCGCCAGAGGGCGCGCCGGGCGCTGGCGGCGCGGTCGGTGCCGGGGCGGGGTCTCTGACGCTTGCGGCACAAACGGGGAGGCCCCCGGAATTCGCTTTTCGAACCACAGATTTCCGGCGCATACTGCCCGCCGACGGTGGCCATCAATGCCGCCGCCACAACAGTTTCGCTCAGGGAGACCCCAAGATGAGAACCTTCACTGCGTCCTGCGCGGCCGCGGCGCTTATGTTCGGCCTCGCAGCCCAAGCCCCGGCGGCCGAGATGCTCCAGGCCCTCGGGGCCGGCGAGGGGCAGGTCGATATCGTCGCCTGGCCCGGCTATATCGAGCGCGGCGAGACCGACGCAGCCTTCGACTGGGTGACCAAGTTCGAGGAGGCCACCGGCTGCAAGGTCAACGTCAAGACCGCGAACACCTCGGACGAGATGGTGGCGCTGATGAACGAGGGCGGCTTCGACCTCGTCACCGCCTCGGGCGACGCCTCGCTCCGGCTGATCGCCGGCAAGCGGGTGCAGCCGGTCAACACCGCACTGATCCCGAGCTGGTCGACGGTCGACGAGCGGCTGCAGAACGCGCCCTGGCACACGGTGGACGGCGTCCACTACGGCACGCCCTACATGTGGGGCCCCAACGTGCTGATGTACAACACCAAGGTGTTCCCGGAGGCGCCCGCGAGCTGGAGCGTGGTGTTCGAGCCGATGGACCTGCCGGACGGCAAGCCGAATGCCGGCCGTGTCCAGGCCTATGACGGCCCGATCCACGTGGCCGACGCGGCGCTCTACCTGATGCACAACAAGCCCGAGCTCGGGATCAAGAACCCCTACGAGCTGAACGAGGACCAGTACAAGGCGGCCCTCGACCTGCTGCGCCAGCAGCGCAAGCTGGTCGGCCGCTACTGGCACGACGCCTTCATCCAGATGGACGATTTCAAGAACGAGGGCGTGGTCGCCTCGGGCTCCTGGCCGTTCCAGGTCAACATCCTGAAGTCCGAGAGCCAGCCGGTTGCCTCGACCATCCCGGTCGAGGGGGCCACGGGCTGGGCCGACACCACCATGTTGCATGCGGACGCCACCCATCCGAACTGCAGCTACCTGTGGATGGAGCACACGCTGAGCTCGAACCTGCAGTCCGACCTCTCGGTCTGGTTCGGCGCGGTGCCGAGCGTGCCGGCCGCCTGCACGGACGGACGCGGCATGCAGAATGCCGAGGGCTGCGCCGCCAACGGGCTCGGCGATTTCGAGAAGATCCGGTTCTGGACCACCCCGGTCTCGAAATGCGCCAGCCAGGGCGAGTGCGTGCCCTATTACCGCTGGGTGTCGGACTATATCGGCGTGATCGGCGGGCGCTGAGCCGCACAATCGACATGATGCCCCGGCCTTGAGCCGGGGCCTCGTTCCGTTCCGCCCGGCCTGTCGAGGCCCAGGGCCGGGGCACGGGGAAGCCCTGAGATGACCACTGCCGTCCTGTTCCAGAAGGTCTCGCGCCATTTCGGTGCCGTGCGCGCCGTCGACGGCGTGGACCTCGACATCGCCGAGGGCGAGTTCTTCGCCATGCTGGGGCCGTCGGGCTCGGGCAAGACCACCTGCCTGCGCCTGATCGCCGGGTTCGAGCAGCCGACCGCCGGGCATATCGAGATCTTCGGCGAGACGGTGGAGGGTCTGCCGCCCTACCGGCGCAACGTCAACACCGTGTTCCAGGACTATGCGCTGTTCCCGCATCTGAACGTGCGCGACAATGTCGCCTACGGGCTGATGGTGAAGAAGGTCACGAAGTCCGAGCGCCACGCCCGCGCCGACGAGGCGCTGGCACTGGTCAAGCTCGAGGGCTATGGCGACCGGCGGCCGGGGCAGCTCTCCGGCGGCCAGCGCCAGCGGGTGGCGCTGGCACGGGCGCTGGTGAACCAGCCGCGGGTGCTCCTGCTCGACGAGCCGCTGGGCGCGCTCGACCTCAAGCTCCGCGAGCAGATGCAGGAGGAGCTCAAGACCCTGCAGCACCAGCTCGGCATCACCTTCGTCTTCGTCACCCACGACCAGGGCGAGGCGCTGTCGATGGCGGACCGGGTGGCGGTGTTCAACGAGGGGAAGATCGTCCAGGTCGGCACGCCGCAGGAAATCTATGACCGGCCGCGCACCCGCTTCGTCGCCGATTTCGTCGGCTCGTCGAACGTGCTGCCGCCGGAGCTGACCAAGGCGCTGGGCGGCCCCGCCTCCTGGGCGAGCCTGAGGCCGGAGTCGATCCGCCTCGCCAACCCTTCGACGGCGCGGGTGACGGGCCGGGTCGCGTCGGTGCGCTACCTCGGCGCCGCCACGCGGGTCTCTGTCGCGGTCGACGGGGTCGCGCTGGCGGCGCTGGTGCCGGCAGGGAGTCCGGTGCCCGGCGAGGGCGAGCCGGCAGGCCTGATGTGGGACGCCGAGGCGCTGCACCTGATGGAGGCCGGCTGATGGCCGGCGCCGTAACCGCTGCCCGTGCGGGGCTGGCTGCCCGGATCTCGGACCTGCTGTGGCGGCGGCCGGGGCTGCTCTTGCTGCTCATGCTTACGCCGCCAGTCCTCTGGCTCGGCGTGGTCTATCTCGGCGCGCTGTTCGCGCTGCTGCTGCAGAGCTTCTTCTCGATCGACGAGTTCTCGGGGCTGATCAATTACGAACTCACGCTCAAGACCTATGCCGAGCTGCTGCGGCCGTCGAATTTCGACATCATCCTCCGCACCGTGACGATGGCGGCGGCGGTGACGCTCGCCTCGGCGGTGATCGCCTTCCCGATCGCCTATTTCGCCGCGCGCTACGCCAAGGGGCGCTGGAAGGCGCTGTTCTATCTGGGCGTCATGCTGCCCCTGTGGTCGAGCTACCTGGTCAAGGTCTATGCCTGGAAGCTGATCCTGGCCAAGGAGGGGATCCTCACCTGGTTCGTGGACAAGGCCGGCCTGACGCCGGTGCTGGACGCGGTGCTGGCGCTGCCCGTGGTCGGCGGCAACTCGCTGTCGGTCAGCTATATCGGCACCTTCCTGGTCTTCGTGTATGTCTGGATGCCGTTCATGATCCTGCCGATGCAGGCATCGCTCGAGCGGGTGCCGGCGAGCCTGATCGAGGCCTCGTCCGACCTCGGGGCCTCGCCGGGGCAGACCCTGTTCACGGTCATCCTGCCGCTGGCGCTGCCCGGCATCATCGCGGGGTCGATCTTCACCTTCTCGCTGACGCTGGGAGACTACATCATCCCGCAGATCGTCGGCTCGTCGCGGCTGTTCATCGGCCAGGCGGTCTATGCCCATCAGGGCACAGCGGGGAACATCCCGCTGGCCGCCGCCTTCACCGTGGTGCCGATCGTGATCATGGGCTTCTACCTCTGGATGGCCAAGCGGCAGGGAGCGTTCGATGCGCTCTGAGCGATCCGGCGCCCCTCTCGGCCTGAAGATCGCGGCCTTCGCGGGCCTCGCCTTCCTGCACCTGCCGCTGCTGCTGATCTTCCTCTATGCCTTCACCACCGAGGAGCGGACCTACCAGTTCCCGCCGCCCGGCCTGACATTGCAATGGTTCGCGGTGACCTGGGACCGGCCGGATGTCTGGGCGGCGCTGGGGCTCTCGGTGAAGGTGGCGGCGGTCTCGACCGCGATCGCCATCTGCCTCGGCACGCTCTGCGCCGCCGCGGTGTCGGGGTCGAAGTTCTTCGGCCGCGAGGTGGTGTCGCTGCTGGTGATCCTGCCGATCGCGCTGCCTGGCATCATCACCGGCATCGCGCTGCGCTCGGCCTTCTCGATCGCCGAGGTCCCGTTCTCGACCTGGACCATCGTGCTGGGCCACGCGACCTTCTGCATCGTGGTGGTCTACAACAATGCGGTGGCGCGCTTCCGCCGCCTGTCAGGCTCGCTGGTCGAGGCGTCGATGGACCTCGGCGCCGACGGGTTCCAGACCTTCCGCCATGTGATCCTGCCGAATATCGGCACCGCCCTGCTGGCGGGTGGGATGCTCGCCTTCGCGCTGAGCTTCGATGAGGTGATCGTCACCACCTTCACCGCCGGGCAGCAGCAGACCCTGCCGATCTGGATGCTCGAGGAGCTGGTGCGCCCGCGCCAGCGGCCGGTGACCAATGTGGTGGCGATGGTGGTCGTGCTGGTCACCTTCCTGCCGATCCTCGCCGCCTACTACCTGACCCGCGACGGCGACCAGATCGCCGGGTCGGGAAAGTAGCGGCCGCCGCCGGGGCCGCTCGGCTCTGGCAGACCGGCCCGTCCTCGGATATTGAACACCTGTTCAGCGCGGAGGATGGCACGCTGTCAGGATCACGTCCACGGACCAGCCCGCCCCGCGGCCCGCGCCTCGACCCCGAGGCGCGGCGGCGCCAGATCGTCGAGGCGACGATCTCTTGCCTCGCCCGGCACGGCCCGCAGCAATGGACGATGCGCCAGGTCGCCCGCGACCTTGGCGTCGCCCCGAGCCTGATCTCCTATTTCTTCGCCTCCTGGAGCGAGCTGCTGGCCGAGGCCTACCGGACACTGGCCCAGCGCTTCGAGGCCGAGCGGCGCGAGATCGGGGCGCGCGCCGGGCTGCGCCCGGCCGCCCGGCTCGATGCGCTGATCGACCACTATTTCTCCGACTACTGGCTCAGCGACGAGGTGGCGGGCGCCTATATCGCCTTCTGGTCGCTGACCCGCAGCGAGGTCGACCTGCAGGACCAGATGACCCGCTTTTCGGAGACCATGCGCGACACACTCGCCCCGCATGTGGCGGCGCTGGCGGCCGAGCGGGGGATCGCGCGCGACACCGGCCCGGTCGCCGACACAATCGCGGCCCTGCTCTCCGGCCTCTGGTACGAGATCGCAGTCAACCCGGCGGCGATGCCGGTCGCGCGCGCCCGGCGGATGGTACGCGGCTACATCGACGCCGCGCTCGGCTGAGACGGTTACCGGCCTCTCGGGCTGCTCCACATGGCGATCGCGGCCAGCGCCCCGTAGTAGACCCCTGCGAGCGCCAACCCGACCCACAGCAGCCGGGGCCGGACCAGGATGCCGCCATAATCGGCGCCGTTGGCGAGGCGGATCGCGGCCACATGGCCGGCGGCGGTCAGGCCCAGGACCGCAAGCCCGCCCGCCGCGATCAGGGCGGCCCGGGCGGCGTGTCCATCGGCCAGACGCGCCGCCGCGCGTGGCAGTCGGGAGCCGCAGAGGCCCGCCAGCAGCACCGGACCGGCGACCAGGGTGAACAGGCCATATAGGCAGTTGCCGCCGTGGCGCGGGCAGAGCAGGGCGACGCCGAGATCCACGGCCGCCAGAACCGCGAGGCAGACCGCCACCTGCCACAGCACGGGGCGCGGAAATGCCGCGCCGAGGGCTGTTGCCGCCAGCCTCCGCATGTTCCGCCACCGGTCGCCATGGCTGCCGGCCATCTCGGTCCCCCGCTCCGCCGGCGACAGCTTGCGCCGGCCCCGGGAAGTCAGGCAACACGCAATTGGCGCCTCCGGCAGCCGCGACACCGCGAAGACGGGTATGCCCGCTTGATCCGTGTCATTCTCAGGCACGCGAATCCCCCTAGTCTGGCCCTCCCGCCGCGCAACCGGGCAGAACCCATGATCAAACGCCTCCTGCAGATCGCTGTCCTCGCCGCGCTGGCCGCCGGCGGCTGGTGGTGGTATGCGCAGCGTCCCCTGCCCGTCACGGTCGCCGAGCTCTCCCGCGGCGACGCGGCGCGGATCGTCTACGCCACCGGTGTGGTCGAGCCCGAACGCTGGGCCGAGGTCACCACGCTGCAGCGCGGCCGGATCGTCGAGACCTGCCGCTGCGAGGGTCAGGACGTGCCGGAGGGAACGCTGCTGTTCAGGCTGGACGATTCCGAGCTTCGCGCCCGGCTGACCGAGCTCGAGGCCCGCCTCGCCTTCGCCGAACAGGAATTCATCCGCGCCGAAGGCCTGCTCGACCGCCGGGTCGGCACCCGGGAGAAGTACGAGGAGGCCTTCGCCGAGCGCTCGAGCCTGCGCGCCGCGGTCGCCGCGATCCGCAGCCAGATCGGCGATTTCGAGATCCGGGCGCCGATGGCGGGTCAGGTGCTGAGGATCGACGGGGAGGTCGGCGAGGTGGCGCAGCTCGGCGAGACGCTGGCCTGGATCGGCCAGCCGCGGCCGCTGCAGATCATCGCCGAGGTCAACGAGGAGGACATCCCGCTGGTCGCAACCGGCCAGCAGGCGCTGATCCTGGCCGACGCCTACCCGGACCGGGAGCTGCCCGCGACGGTTGGCCAGATCACGCCCAAGGGCGACCCGGTCCTGAAGACCTACCGGGTCTATCTGGCGCTGCCGGAGGACACGCCGCTTTTCATCGGCATGTCGGTCGACGTGAACATCGTCATCGAGGTGCGCGAAGGGGTCGTGCTGGCCCCCTCCCAGGCGCTGACCAGCGGCACTCTCCAGGTGCTGGGGGCGGACGGTACGGTCGAGATCCGCGAGGTCGAGACCGGCATCGCCGGCACTGCCCGCATCGAGATCGTCTCCGGCGCCGAGGCCGGCGAGACCGTTCTGGCGCCGGCGGTGGACGGAGTCGGGACCGGCGACCGGGTGCGGGCGAAGTGAGATGCGGCTGCTGCTCGAAATCGCCTATACCCACATCATGGGCCGCGGGCGGCAGACCCTGGTCTCCGTCGCCGGGGTGACGCTGGGGGTCGGCTTCGCCATCGCCATGGCGGCGCTGATGCAGGGCAGCCAGGACGAGTTCGTCGGCACCCTGATCGACGCCATGCCCCATGTGCAGGTGACCGACGAGCAGCGTAACCCGCCGGTGCAGCCCGCCGAGCGGGTGTATGAAGCGGTGGCATTCCACGGGCTGCGGCCCGAGGACGACGTGCGCGGCATCCTGAACCCGACCGCGGCGGTCGCCCGGCTCCGGGCCTGGGTGCCGGGGGCGCTCTCGGCCGGGCTGGCGCTGCAGGGGGTCGCCCGGTACGGCGGCGCCGAGCGCGGGGTGCAGATCATGGGGATCGAGCCGGCCGACGCGGTGCAGGTCTCGCAGATCGGCGAGGACATGGTCGCCGGACGGTTCGAGGAACTGGACGCCGCCGGATTCTCGGTGGTGATCGGCGACCGGCTGGCGAGGCGCCTTTCGGCCGAGATCGGCGACAGCATCCGGCTGACCACCGCGACCGGCGTCGCCCGCCAGTTCAAGGTGGTGGGTCTGTTCCACACCGGCATCGTCGCCAGCGACGAGTCGCTGGTCTATGTGCGGCTGAAGTCGGCGCAGGTGCTGGCGGCGCGACAGAACGCGGTCAACGACATCCGGATCAGGCTCCGGAACCCGGATTCGGCCCGGTTGATCGCGGCCCGCACCGAGGAGATGCTGGGATACAAGTCGGTCTCCTGGCAGGAGGCGAACGAGGACCTGCTCGAGGCGTTCCAGATCCGCAACGTGATCATGTACACGGTGGTCGCCGCGATCCTGGTTGTCGCCGGTTTCGGCATCTTCAACATCGTCTCGATCATCACCCACGAGAAGGCCCGGGACATCGCCATCCTGAAGTCGCTCGGCTTCCGCGAGGGCGACGTGCGGGTGATCTTCCTGGCCGAGGGGGCGCTGATGGGACTGAGCGGCAGCCTGCTCGGCGCGGCGCTGGGCTATGGGCTGACGACCGTCCTCGGAAGCATCGAGTTCAACATCGCGCAACAGACCGAGGTCACCCACCTGCCGGTGACCTTCAACTGGATCCACTACGTCATCGCCTCCGGCCTCGCCATCGGCTCGGCCGGGATCGCCGGCTTCCTGCCCGCCCGCAAGGCTTCGCGCGGCAATCCGGTCGACATCATCCGGGGGGCGACATGAGTGCGCCCGGGGCGATCGCCGCGCGGAAGTCCACCACCGATTCCGGCCCGCCGCTGGTCGAGGCTCGCGGTGCAACCCGCATCCTGCCCGAGACCGTGCCGGTGACGCTGGTCGAGGAGATCGATCTCGCCATCGGCCGGGGCGAGCTGGTGTCGATCACCGGCCCCTCGGGCTCGGGCAAGTCGTCCCTGCTGTATCTGCTTGGCCTGCTCGACGCTCCGACCGCCGGCGAGATCCTGTTCGAGGGCCGGCCGACCCACGAGCTCGACAAGGACGCCAAGGCGGCGATCCGGCTTTCCGGCATCGGCTTCGTGTTCCAGTTCCACTTCCTGCTGCCCGAGTTCACGGTGATCGGCAACGTGATGATCCCGATGCGCCGCCTGCGCCGCTGGCCGCCGGCCGAGATGGAGGCGCGCGCGGCGGCGATCCTCGAGTCCCTCGGCCTCGCCGACCATATGGCGAAGCGCCCCGACCAGCTCTCCGGCGGCCAGCGCCAGCGGGTGGCGGTCGCGCGGGCCCTCGCCAATGACCCGCCGCTGATCCTGGCCGACGAGCCGACCGGATCGCTCGACTCGCGCTCCTCGGAGCAGGTCTTCGAGATCCTGCAGAGGATCGCCGGCGAGGACGGCAAGAGCGTCGTCGCCGTCACCCACGACATCGACATGGCCGAGCGCATGGACCGGCGGGTCCATCTGGTCGACGGCCGGATCGTCAGCGACACACGGAACTGAGCGCGCCGGCTGCGCCTTCGCGCAGGCGTGCAGCACGAGATCGAGATCGGCATGGGGCTCGAGACCCTGCCCTACGACCTGCCGAACATCAGCGCCGAGCAGTGCAAGGCCCACGCCCATACCCGCGTCGGCTGGTACCGGTCGGTCTCGAACATCCCCCGCTGCTTCGCAGTCCAGTCGGCGACCGCCGAACTCGCCGCCGAGCTCGGGCGGGACCAGAAGGACTTCCTGCTGGAGATGATCGGCCCGGCACGGATCCTCGATGCGGCGGCCTCCGGCCTGCCCGGACCGTTCTGGAACCAGTACGAGCCCTATGACGAGTTCCCGTTCGAGTTCCCGTTCGATACCGGCGGCTCAGCAACGTGGCCATGCTCGCCGCCGAGAAGGCGGGCTGGGGCAAGGCGCCGCCGGCCGGCGAGGGGATGGGCATCGCCGCCCATCGCAGCTTCGTCTCCTACATCGCGATGGTGGTGCGGGTGAAGGTCGACGGCGGGGTCGTGCGGGTGCCCGAGGTCCACGTCGCCGTGGATGCTGGCTACATCGCCAACCCCGAGCGGGTGCGCTCGCAGATGCAGGGTGCCTGCGTCTTCGGCATGACCGTGGCGATGCATTCCGGGATCAGCTTCGCCGACGGCGAGGTCCAGGAGAGCAACTTCCACGACTACGAGCAGGTGCGCGCCCACAATTTCCCGGAGGTGGTGCATACCCACATCGTACCGCACCCGTTCGCGGTCCATGCGACGGGGGTGGGCGAACCGGGTGTGCCGCCCTTCATCCCGGCGCTGACCAACGCGATCTTCAACGCCACGGGCACGCGCATCCGCAACCTGCCGATCGGTGACCAGCTGGGCTGAGCGGCCGGCCTTGCGTGCAGCAAGAATGAAAGCGGCCCTCCGGGGCCGCTTTCCATGTGCTCCTCAGGGGTCTGCGGGGACCCGGCCTCCGGAGATTCCTCCACGGAAAGACCGTTCCGCCGCGATGCAGGGCGGTGAACCTATCGACTAGATCGACCTGTCACATAAGTGCAAAACATTTTACTTATGAACTGTTTCCGCGCAGCATTGCGCCGCGTCCGCGGCCAAGCGGGCGCCAGGACATGAGAACAGGGAGGTTCCGTCCACCATGAAAGTCCGTACCAGCTTCTGGTCCGCCGTCGCCGCCGGCATCCTGCTGGCCTCGAACGCGCTCTCGCAGACCGAGTTGACCGTCTACACCGCCGTCGAGGCCGAGGATCTCAAGCGTTACGCCGAGACCTTCAACAAGGATCACCCGGACATCACCATCAACTGGGTCCGCGACTCGACCGGCATCATCACCGCCAAGCTTCTGGCCGAGAAGAACAACCCTCAGGCCGATGTGGTCTGGGGCCTGGCCGCGACCTCGCTGCTGCTCCTGAAGACCGAAGGGATGCTCGAACCCTATGCGCCGAAGGGCGTCGAGGCGCTCGACCCGAAATTCGTCGACAAGAGCAGCCCCCCGGCCTGGGTCGGCATGGACGCCTGGGTCGCGGCGATCTGCTTCAACACGGTCGAGGCGGGCAAGCTGGGCCTGCCGGTGCCGACCTCGTGGAAGGACCTGACCAACCCGGTCTACAAGGGCCATGTCATCATGCCGAACCCGAATTCCTCGGGGACCGGCTTCCTCGACGTGTCGAGCTGGCTGCAGATGTTCGGTGAGGCTGACGGCTGGGCCTACATGGACGCGCTGCACGAGAACATCGCGCGCTACACCCATTCCGGCTCGAAGCCCTGCAAGATGGCCGGCGCGGGCGAGATCCCGATCGGCGTCTCCTTCGCCTTCCGCGGCGCCAAGGAGAAGGCCGCCGGCGCGCCCATCGACATCATCGTGCCCTCCGAGGGCGTCGGCTGGGACATGGAGGCGTCGGCCATCATCGCCGGCACCCAGAAGCTCGAGGCGGCGCAGACGCTGCTCGACTGGTCGATCACCGAGACGGCGAACGAGATGTACAACAACGGCTACGCGGTCGTCGCCATGCCGGGCGTCGCCAAGCCGGTGCAGCACTTCCCGGAGAGGCTGATCGAGAAGATGATCGACAACGACTTCGAGTGGGCGGCCAACAACCGCAAGGCCATCCTCGAGGAGTGGCAGAAGCGCTACGATTCGAAGTCCGAGCCGAAGAGCTGACGCCGGACTGACCGCACGAATTTCCGGGCGCCGCCTGCTGCGGCGCCCGGCTTCACATGCAGCGCCGGAAAGATATCATGCGTGAGCACGGCGTCGCCAGTTCGCCGGCGCGGAAAGCGGAGGGCCGGTCGATGAGCGCAAGTGCGACCAGCGAGCCCACGGTGTTCCTCAGGATCCGCAATCTGTGGAAGGCCTTCGGCAGCTTCCACGCCCTGCGGGACGTGTCGCTCGATGTCAACGAGGGCGAGTTCGTCTGCTTCCTCGGCCCCTCGGGCTGCGGCAAGACCACGCTTCTGCGCGCCATCGCCGGGCTCGACCTCCAGACCCGCGGCACGGTCGAGCAGGCCGGGCGCGACATCTCGGCCCTGCCGGTCACCGAGCGCGACTTCGGCATCGTGTTCCAGTCCTACGCCCTGTTCCCGAACCTGACCGTCGAGAAGAACATCGCCTTCGGGCTGGAGAACGCCGGCCGCTCGCGGGCCGAGATCGTCCGCGCGGGTGACGGAGCTGCTGGAGCTGGTCGGCCTGCCCGACCAGGGGCGGAAATACCCGGCCCAGCTCTCCGGCGGACAGCAGCAGCGGATCGCGCTCGCCCGCGCCATCGCCACCTCGCCGGGGCTCCTGCTGCTCGACGAGCCGCTCTCGGCGCTCGATGCCAAGGTCCGGGTGCATCTGCGCCACGAGGTCAAGGAACTGCAGCGCAAGTTGGGCGTCACCACCA
Source organism: uncultured Pseudomonadota bacterium (assembly GCA_963700775.1). Classification (GTDB taxonomy): domain Bacteria; phylum Pseudomonadota; class Alphaproteobacteria; order Rhodobacterales; family Rhodobacteraceae; genus Thermohalobaculum. The sequence continues at coordinate 127,010 of CAVOYU010000005.1, read as the reverse complement.
TCATGGTCACCCACGACCAGGAGGAGGCGCTGAGCATGGCCGACCGCATCGTGGTGATGAACCACGGGGTGATCGAGCAGGTCGGCAGCCCCACCGAGATCTACCGTGAGCCGAAGACGCTGTTCGTCGCCGATTTCATCGGCGAGACCAACAAGCTCGCGGCCCGGGCCGAGGGGCCGTCCCGGCTGACCGTCGGCGAGCGGACGCTCGACAGCGTCGCCCACGGTATCGCGGCGGGCATGCCGGTAACCGCGGTGATCAGGCCCGAGGACGTGATCCCGCACGAGGCAGGCTACCGCCGCCCGGACGGCGAGGGACGGAACGTGATCGACGCCAGCCTGGACGAGATGGAGTTCCTCGGCTCGTTCTGGCGGGCGCGTCTGGGCGGGACCGGGCTCGGCACCGACGGGCTGGTGGCGGATTTCTCGATCAACGCGGTGCGTCGGCTGTCGCTGGCCGAGGGCATTGCGATGACCTTGGAGCTTCCGCCCGCACGGCTGCTGGCTTTTGCGGAGGAAGGCAGCGATGACCGCCGCGGCTGAGCCGACGATGCCCGCCGGGCGGGCGCTGCGGCCGAGGCTCGGCCGCGACGACATCCTGATGCGCGGCTACATGGTGGTGATCGCGGCCTATCTGGTTGTCGCGCTGGCACTGCCGCTCTGGGCCATGCTGTCGAAGTCGTTCTCGACCTACAGCTTCGACCTCGCGCGCTACGAGTTCCAGGTGAGCGACGAGGCCGGCAACTTCGCGGCGCCGCCAGTCACCGCGCTGGCGCTGAACGAGCAGACCGGCGCGGTGCCGCCCACCGACCTGGCCACCAATGCGGACGGACGGCTGCCGGCGACGAGCTTCTTCCCCGATTTCAGCTTCCGAAGCCCGGTGAGGTACCGGATCCGCGGCACCACGGCCGATACGGTCTGGCTGGCGGGATCGGAGCGGCACAGCGGGACCGAATGGATGGAGTTCAGCTCGAACGACTTCCGGAGAGTGATGCTGCGCCCGGTGGTCGCGCGCGGGCTCGACAACTACACAACCTATTTCTCGACGCCCGCGCTGTTCCGCTCGATCGAGAACTCGCTGGTGATCTCGCTGGTCAGCACGGTGATCACGGTCGCGTTGGCCTTCGGCTTCGCCTACGCGCTGAACCGGAGCTGCATGCCCTTCAAGGGCCTGTTCCGGCTGGTCGCCATGGCGCCGATCCTGGTGCCCTCGCTGCTGCCTGGCATCGCGCTGGTCTATCTCTTCGGCAACCAGGGGATGATGAAGGCATTGCTGCTTGGGGAGTCGATCTACGGACCGATCGGCATCGTGATCGGCTCGGTCTTCTTCACCTTCCCGCACGCGCTGATCATCATCTCGACGGCGCTGTCCATCGCCGACGCCCGGCTCTACGAGGCGGCAGTGTCGCTGAAGGCGAGCGCGTGGAAGACCTTCTGGACCGTCACCATCCCCGGCGCCCGCTACGGTCTGATCTCGGCGGCCTTCGTTGTGTTCAACCTGGTGATCACCGATTTCGGCCTGCCGAAGGTGATCGGCGGGCAGTACAACGTGCTGGCGGTCGACATCTACAAGCAGGTGATCGGCCAGCAGAACTTCGAGATGGGCGCGGTGGTCTCGGTGGTGCTGCTGATCCCGGCGGTGATCGCCTTCGCGGTCGACCGGATCGTGCAGCAGAAGCAGGTGGCGCTGCTCTCGGCGCGCTCGGTGCCCTACGAGCCGAAGCCGGACCGGCGGTTCGACCTGATCTGCCTCGGCTACTGCGCGCTGGTGGCGGTGTTCATCGTCGGGCTGCTGGCGGTCTGCCAGTACGCGGCGCTGATCAAGTTCTGGCCCTACGACCTCAGCCTCAGCCTGAAGAACTACGCCTTCGACCTGATGGACGGCGGTGGTTGGGATTCCTACTACAACTCGATCCAGATGGCGCTGCTGACCGCCGTCATCGGCACGGCCGTGGTCTTCACCGGCGCCTACATGGTCGAGAAGACCCGCGGATTCGGCGCCGGACGGGCGTGTTCCAGCTGCTGGCGATGATGCCGATGGCGATCCCGGGCATGGTGCTGGGGCTCGCCTACATCTTCTTCTTCAACGACCCGGCCAACCCGCTGAACTTCATCTACGGGACCATGGCGATCCTGGTGATCTGCACGGTCACGCATTTCTACACCGTGTCGCACCTGACGGCGATGACCGCGCTCAAGCAGATGGACCGCGAGTTCGAGTCGGTGGCCGCCTCGCTGAAGCAGCCCTTCTACCGGCTCTTCGCCCGGGTCACCGTGCCGGTCTGCCTGCCGGCGATGCTGGACATCTCGATCTATCTGTTCGTCAACGCCATGACCACGGTCTCGGCGGTGGTGTTCCTGTATTCGCCGAAGACGGCGCTGGCCTCGGTGGCGGTGCTGAACATGGACGACGCCGGCGACATCGCCCCGGCCGCGGCCATGGGAATGATGATCTTCTACACCAACGCCGCGGCCCGGCTGGTGCACATCGCGCTGTCGCACGGGGTGTTGCGCCGCACCCAGGCCTGGCGGATGCGCTAGGTGGCAGGGAGGCCGGCGCTTGCCATCCGGCGCCGGTGACGGAAGGCGGGGACACGCACGTAATAGTCTTGCCGGCCGGTTTGTACTAAACTCGGTAAAAAAGACGGCCATCCGGGCAGTGGAGAGCCAGATGAGATCGAAGATTGCTGCGGGGGCACTTGTCCTGTCAGTCCTGCTTGCGCCGGCTTCGTTCGGGGCGGGCGCCCCGGTCGTGCCGGGCATGACGGCGACCTACGACTTCTTCTTCGGCGGCCTCAGGGCCGGCGAGATGACCGTCTCGGCGGATTTCGGAGCCGAGGCCTACCGGGCCGGAGCCGAGTTCCGCACCACCGGAATCGCGGGGTTGTTGTCGGACACCGAGATGACGGTATCGACGGAAGGCCGGGTCGGCGCGGCCGGGCTGACGCCGGTGCGATTCACCTCGAACGAGCGCGAGAACCGGGACGTGCGGGTGGTCGAGGTCGACTTCTCGGGCGGCGGGCCAAGCTCGGTCAGCGCCGAGCCCGCCTTCAAGACCAAACCCTGGTCGATCGATGCCCGCGACCAGCAGGGCGCGATCGATCCGTTGAGCGCGATCCTCCACGCGCTCGCCCCGGCCACGGCCGAGAAGGCCTGCAACCGCCGGGTCGAGGCCTTCGACGGCGAGCACCGCTTCGCCTTCGAGTTCGGCCCGCCGCAGCGGTCCGGCGACGGACTGACCTGCGAGGGCGCCTATATCCGCGTCGCCGGGTTCAAGCCCTCGAAGATGGCGGACATGCCGATGCTGCCGTTGCATCTCCGGCTGAAGGAGCGTCCCGACGGTCTCTACCAGCTCGTCTACCTGAGAAGCGAGCTGAAGTACGGCGTCGTCGTGATGCAGCTCCGCGACCGGGATTGAGCGGCCCGTCCGCCTCGGGCGGAGGTGCGATATCCGACACCTTGACACGGCGCGTGGAACCGCTACGGGGACGGGACGCCGCCTGACATTCCGGATGCGGAGAGACTTGTCGCGCGGGTCGATGTGGAAAATTTCGGGGAGGGGCGCCAGTGCCGAAGCTGAAGCATCCCGGACTCCATGCGCTCACCCAGTTCGCCTATCCGCTGGTCCGGCTGATGCCGTTAAGGCTGGCGAGCCCGATGATGGCGCTTCTGGCCGGCTGGACTGCCGGGGTCTTTGCCAAACCGCATGTGATGGACCGCAATCTGCGTGCTGCATTTCCGGAGACGCCGGAAGCCGAACGGATCGCCATCCGCAAGGGAATTGTCGCGAATTTCGGCCGCCTGATGGCAGAGATAATCCATATGCCCACCATCGCTAAGGGCGGGCAGGGTACGGGAGTCGAGGCCGTCGGCGCGACCGACTACACCTTCCGGACCCGTGGCCAGGCGGTCTATGTCTGCGCCCATCTCGGCAACTGGGAGGTGATTCCGTTGCTGTTCGAGCGCGCCGGCCTGCCGCTGACGATCATCTATTCGCTGATCGGCAACAGCTTCGTCGACGAGGCGCTGGCCGCCGCGCGCAGCCAGACCGGCTCGACCTATGTCGAGAAGTCGCAGGCGCTCAGGGCCTGCATCCATGCAATGAAACGCGGCGAGTCGATTGCGCTGCTGGTCGACCAGCGGGTCGAGGTCGGGATCGATGTCGAGTTCTTCGGGCGGCCGACAACCTTCACGCACCTGCCGGCGCGGCTGGCGCTGAAGTTCGGCTGTCCGATCATCCCGGGCGAGACGCGACGCACTGGCCCGGGTCGTTTCGAGTTGGTCTTTCACGAGCCGATCTGGCCCTCGACCGGTGACGGGCAGCGCACGGAACGGGACCTGACCCAACTCATGGCGCACGCGATCGAAGGGACGATCCGCCGCCAGCCCGAAGCCTGGATCTGCAACAAGAGCCGATGGAAGAAGTCGGTGCTCGAGGCGGAGATGGCCCGCGGCATGGGCCCTGCGGCCGCACCTGCCGCCGAATAGCGAACCGCCCCGCACAGGTGGTGTGCGGGGCGGCCGGTTTCAATGCGCCGGGGCCGTGGCCCCGGACTGGTGCCGAAGCTTGCCTCGCGGCCTACTTCGACAGCGTGATCTCCACGCGGCGGTTCAGCGGCTCGCGCACGTTGGCCGCGGTCGGAACCGCAAGCTCGCTCCACGAACGGCCCGCCAGCGTCATCGCACCCATCGGGATGCCACGCTCGGCAAGCGCCGCCGCCACGCTGTCCGCGCGGCGCTCCGACAGACCCTGGTTGTACTCGAACGAGCCAACCGTGTCCGTGTGGCCCACAACCGAAAGCGCCGTCGCGCTCATCTGCTGCACCGCAGCCACGACCTCGTCCACGACCGCCCGCGCCTCGTCGGTCAGGTTCGACTTGTCAAAGCCGAAATACACCGTGAAGTTCGCCGGGCCGTGCGGCCCGCAGGCCGCAAGCGCCTCGTCCAGAAGCGCACGCGCATCCTCGGGCTTCACGCAGAAGGTCGGACCCCCGCGCAGCGCCTCAAGATACTGGTCCCACATCGCCTGCAGATGCGCGCAGGCCGCGGGACGCGCGTCCTTGTTCTCGTTGATCGTCGCCACGACCGTCTCGTACAGAGCCGTCGCGTCGCCGTTCACGCCAAGCTCCGCCGGCGTCCACGGCGCAGGCGTCACCCCGGCCTCCGCCTGCTGCGCCTTCGCGATGTACGCCGTCGAGTTCAGCCACAGAACGTCCTTGAACGCCGCCCGGCGACCAAGCTCCGTGTACTCCTTCGCCAGCGCGCTGTTGAAATCCGCGTCGCTGCCGTGCTCGCCGTTCAGATACCGCTCCGCACTGAACGTCGCGCCCAGCGACGAGCCCGGGAGGTTCGTACAGCCGGCAAGCGCCAGCGCCGAAACCCCAAGCATAAGGTAGGTGGCAGTCTTCATCCCTCTCTCCGTTCGCTACCGGGTCACGCGACAGTGACGTGCCTTCGATCGCACGTGTCTCGTTTCTGCCGCCAAACCAAACCGCTCGCCTCTATATTCTCGCCCGAAACGCGAGTACGGGAGAGTGCGGAATCGCCGCGGGACCAAGAATCGCGGCCATAGTTACATTCCGGCAACGCCTTATAGCCGAATTGTCCGGGATGCCTGATGCGGGACCCGAGGCGGGCGCGACCCACCTCCGGCCCGTTCCGGACGTGCCGACGCTGGCGCCGGCGGCGGCTACGGTCTAGACTCGAACCGGACCATCTCGATCCTGCGGGAGAGCACGCCCATGCGGCCGGCGACGTTGATCCTATCGACCCTGATGCTGCTCGCAGCCTGCGAGACCAGCTACCCGAACGGCCCTCCGCTCCGCGGCGTCGAGACCGAGGAGGACCGGGAGTTCATCGGCTGCCTCGCCCGTGATCCGCTGCTGGCCGGCCCGGAATGCCACCGCTTCCGGAGAAACGACCGCTGAGCCTGCTCGCAGGTCACTATGGCTGCAGCTCCAGGCGCTCACGGTAGATCCTGTAGGTCACGTAGTACTTCAGGATGTTCCGCACATAGACCACCGGCTCGCGGCTGACCGCCTTCGCGGTCGCGAGCTCCACGTTGCCGAACCAGACGTTCGGGTCTAGGCCCATCTTCACAGCACGCTTCCGGGCCTTGCTGATGTTGCCCGGCCCGGCATTGTAGGCGGCGAACGAGAACAGGGTCTGGTTGAAGTCGTCCATGGCCGGGTCGCTGAAATAGCGGTCGCGCAGGAAGCGCAGGTACTTCACCCCGGCCTCGACGTTCTTCTCGGCGATGTGAATTTCCGGGATGCCGACCACAGGGTCGCCCGCGGTCTGCGGCATCACCTGCATGATCCCGATTGCGCCTACCGGGCTGCGCTTCTTCTGGTCGAGGCTGGATTCCTGGTAGCCCTGGGCGGCAATCAGGATCGCGTCGAAGCCGTATGTGCCCGCAAATCGCTTGATCAGCCCGAAGGTTTCGGAGAGGCGCTCCTTTGGCTCGTTCTCCATCGCGTTCTCTACCCGCTTCGTATCCTTGAAGTAGCGGTTGTAGAGCGTGTTCCCCAGCAGCGTGCCCTTGGTCGCCCCCTTGAGGAAGCCGTCGAGCACCGCCATCAGGTCGGGCGAGTTCTTGCGGATCGCCCAGGCGATCTCGCCGCCCTCGTTGACGACGACGTCGTCATGGACCGTCAGCCCGTCGATGATCCGGGCGTAGAGCGCCGCCATGTGGCTGTCGACGATCGCCGCAGGCAGGGTGCCGGCACCGACGAGTTCGAGGATGTCGCTGTCCTCCATGTTCTCGTCCATCGGCTCGACCGGGATCTCCGGGCTGCCCGCGGCCCTGCGGGCGGCGTTGAGCGCTGCCAGGTGCTCGGCATAACTGCTGGAGGGGCGCAGATGCAGGGTCACCGACGCCAGGTCGTCGAGGCTGGCAACCAGCGGCGCCGACGGCCCGGTCACCAGCACCTCCCTGACCCCGGTCAGGGTTGGCCTGGTGAAGTCGACCCGCGCCTGTCGCTCGGGGGTGATCGTCAGGTTGGCCATCAGCACGTCGACCTGGCCCCGCTCCAGCGCAGGCAGCATCCGGTCGCGCGGCAGAGCCGCCAGCACGACGGTCAGGTGGCTGGCCGGCTTGCCCAGCTTCTTGCGGAGCTGCGCCTGCAACTCGGCCGCGGCATCGACCACGATGCCGCGCTGGTCGGCGCCGCTATAGGTGAACATGACCGGGTTGTAGGCGGTGCCTACACGCAGAAAGCCGCGCTCGAGGATCCCCGCCAGGTCACCGGTCCAGGGTTCGGACAGCCGGTCGACCAACACATCCGCGTCGCTCTCCGCGACCGGCTCGGCGCCAGCGGTCTCGCCGGCGAGGGAGGGAACCGCCACGGTCCCCTGCGCTTGTGCCGCGCCGTCCGGCCCAGGCAGCGACAGGAGAGCGGCGGCAAGGAAAGACCCGGCCAAACTCGGACGTCGGAACGATCCAGACATGGTGCTCCCCGGAATCACTCGCGCCTCAAGCTCTGGACCCGATCGGCGCGTCGGTCAAGCGGCCGCCGTCGCGGCACGAAGGGAGGGGACCCTTGAAGAGACGTGTCCTTCCGGCCGTGTTGGCCGGCGCGGCCGCTTCGCCGGCATTTGCGGCGGAAGACGCCGATCTCATGCCGACCACCACCGTCGAGTTCCGCGGTGCGGCGGCCGATCCAGCCGCGATCCATCTGTGCCACGGCGATCTCGTCGGCATCAACCATATGCACGAAGCGATCGGCGCGGCGCCCGGCGTCTGGATCTGCTGCCTGCCGGATGACGGCAGCGTGACGCGCGACAGTGCCGCCCGCGAGTTCGGTCCCTGGATGATCGCAGCTCCGGACTCTGAGGCCATGCCGGCCTGCGAGGGCCTGCTGGGCTGGGCCCACGGCGCCATCCGGCTGCTGCCCTCGTCGCGAAGTGACCGTCCTGCGGACGCAAGACGGTCACCACACGCTACTCGGTGTACGCTACACACGCAGCCATAGCCTGAGGGACAGGTCTACGACAGAAACAACGATACCAGAATAACACATTGAATTGAATGGATTTTTAGTTCTCGTCTGCAACCGTGGCTTGTCGCAACCGGCGCTGGCTCAGATCTGGGTGCTGCGCAGCCTCAGCGCATTGGTGATCACCGAGACTGACGACAGGCTCATTGCCGCCGCCGCGAGCATCGGCGAGATCAGCAGCCCGAGTACCGGATAGAGCAGCCCGGCCGCCACCGGCACCCCGGCGGCGTTGTAGACCATGGCGAAGAACAGGTTCTGGCGGATGTTGCGCATGGTCGCGAGCGACAGCCGCCGGGCGCGGACGATCCCCCGCAGGTCGCCCTTCACCAGGGTGATGCCCGCGCTCTCGATCGCCACGTCCGCGCCGGTGCCCATGGCGATTCCCACATCTGCCTGTGCCAACGCCGGCGCATCGTTGACCCCGTCGCCGGCCATCGCCACCCTTGCGCCCGCCGCCTGCAGCTCGCGCACGATCCGGGCCTTGTCCTCGGGCAGGACGTCGGCGCGGATCTCGTCGATGCCGAGCCGCGCCGCCACCGCACGCGCGGTGCGTTCGTTGTCGCCGGTCGCCATCACGATCCGGAAGCCGAGGCGGTGCAGCGCCTTCAGTGCCTCAGGCGTCGTCTCCTTCACCGGGTCGGTGACGCCGAGGAACCCGGCGACGGCGTCGTCCGCGACCAGGAACATCACCGTTTCGCCCTGGTCGCGGCGTCGGTCCGCCGCCGCGGCGAGCGCACCCGCATCCATGCCCAGATCTGCCAGCATCTTTCCGTTGCCGAGCGCCAGCTTCCGGTTCTCGACCGTGCCGGTCACTCCCTTGCCGGTCACCGCCTCGAAATCCTCGGCCCGGGCGGCGTTCACTCCCAGCGCCTCGGCGCCCGCAACGATGGCCTCGGCCAGTGGATGCTCGGAGCCACGCTCCAGGCTGGCCGCGAGCCGCAGCACCTCGCGCTCGGAGAAACCATTCGCCGCGGTCACCGCGACCAGCTTCGGCTTGCCGACGGTCAGGGTGCCGGTCTTGTCGACGATCAGCGTATCTACCTTCGCGAAGTGCTCCAGCGCCTCGGCATTCCGGATCAGCACCCCGGCCTGGGCGCCGCGCCCGGTCGCGGTCATGATCGACATTGGCGTCGCCAGCCCCAGCGCGCAGGGGCAGGCAATGATCAGCACCGAGACCGCGGCGACCAGTCCATAGGCGTAGGCCGGCGCCGGCCCCCAGACGGCCCAGCCGACAAAGGCGAGAACCGCCACCGCGATCACCGCCGGAACGAAGACGCCGGCGACCGCGTCTGCCACCTTCTGGATCGGCGCCCGCGAGCGCTGCGCCTCGGCAACCATGCCGACGATCCGGGCGAGCATGGTGTCGCTTCCGACACGCTCGGCTTTCATGACGAATGTTCCGGTGCCGTTAATCGTCGCCCCGGTCACCGGGTCGCCGGCGACCTTCTCGACCGGCACCGCCTCGCCGGTGAGCATCGACTCGTCGACCGCCGAGCGGCCATCCACCACGGTGCCGTCCACCGGCACCTTCTCGCCGGGGCGCACCCGCAGCCGGTCGCCTGGCTTCACAGCCTCGAGCGAGACTTCCTCCTCGCGGCCGTCCGCCCGCACGATCCGCGCGGTCTCCGGCGCCAAATCCATCAGTGCCCGGATCGCCGCCCCGGTGCGCTCGCGGGCACCGAGCTCCAGGATCTGCCCCAGCAGCACCAGCACCACAATCACCGCCCCGGCCTCGAAATAGACGCCGACGTGGCCGTCGGCGTCGCGGAAGCCCGCGGGGAAGATGCCTGGCGCCAGCACCGCGACCACGCTGAAAGCCCATGCCGCCGCCACGCCCATGCCGATCAGGCTGAACATGTTGAGGTTCATGGTCCGGAACGACCGCGCGCCCCGGACGAGGAAGGGCCAGCCGCACCAGAGGATCACCGGCGAGGCAAGCAGCAGCTCCAGCCATTGCGCCGCCCGCTCGCCGAGCCAGCCGCGCACCGGCAGGCCTAGCATCGGACCCATGGTCAGGACCAGGACCGGCAGGGTCAGCGCCGCGCCAATGGCGAATCGGCGGCGGAAGTCGACCAGCTCCGGGTTGGGGCCGGCATCGGCCGGGGGCAGGCCCTTCGGCTCCAGCGCCATGCCGCAGATCGGGCAGTCGCCGGGGCCGACCTGCTCGATCTCCGGGTGCATCGGGCAGGTGTAGATGGTGCCCGCCGGCATCGGTTCGGGGGCGGGGCGGCCGGCGAGGTACTTCGCCGGCTCGGCCTCGAACTTTGACTGGCAGCCGGGCGAGCAGAAATAGAACCGCTGGCCCTCGTGCTTCGACATCAACCGCGCGGTGGCGCGGTTCACCTTCATACCGCAGACCGGATCCTCGGCCTGGAGATAGGCGTCGGGATCGGCGATGAACTTCTCGCGGCACTTCGGGTTGCAGAAGTGGAACAGGTGGCCGCCATGCTCATGCGTCGGCTTGCCCTTGTCCGGGTCGACCGTCATGCCGCAGACCGGATCGCGGATCACCGCCGCCGGGGCGGCGGGGGCGGGCTGGGTGTGGTCATGGTGCTCATGTGCGGACATCGGCGTGCCTCTCCCGGCCAAGGCTGCGGTGGCGCGCCCGCGAGGGACGGGGCACCCGTGAGGCAGGATATGGACCTTCCATGCACTGGAAGGTCAATGGCCGGGGCGGCCTTTACAGCAGCCCCGGCCTGCCGCCGGCTCAGAGGCCTTCGAACAGCACCGTGGAGACGTAGCGCTCGGCGAAGGAGGGGATGACCACGACCACCCGCTTGCCCTTCATCTCCGGCCGCTTGGCGATCTGGAGGCCGGCCCAGGCGGCGGCGCCCGACGAGATGCCGGCCGGAATGCCGTCGAGCGCGGCGAGGGCGCGCGAGGTGGCCACCGCGTCCTCGTTGGCGACCTTGACGATCTCGTCGATGGCCTTGGTGTCCATCACCTCGGGGATGAAGCCCGCCCCGATACCCTGGATCACATGGGGCGAGTGCGTGCCACCGGAGAGGACCGGGCTCAGCACCGGCTCGACCGCCACCATGCGCAGGCCCGGCCGGCGAGGCTTTCAGGACCGAGGAGACGCCGGTGAAGGTGCCGCCTGTGCCGATGCCGCAGACGATGCAGTCGACCTCGCCGCCGGTGTCGTTCCAGATCTCCTCGGCGGTGGTGCGGCGGTGGATCTCCGGGTTGGCGGGGTTCGAGAACTGGCCGGGCATGACCGAGTTCGGAATCGTCGCCAGCAACTCCTCGGCCTTGGCGATGGCGCCGCCGATGCCTTTCTCGCGCGGGGTCAGGTGCAGCTCGGCGCCGAGGAAGGCCAGCATCTTGCGGCGCTCGACCGACATCGAGTCGGGCATGGTCAGGATCACCCGGTAGCCGCGCGACACACCGGCGAAGGCAAGCCCGATGCCGGTGTTGCCCGAGGTCGGCTCAATCAGGGCGAAGCCCGGACGGATGATGCCGCGCTCCTCGAGGTCGAGGATCATGCTGACTCCGATGCGGTCCTTGACGCTGGCGATCGGGTTGAAGAACTCCAGCTTCAGGCAGAGATCGGCCACCAGCCCCTCGCGGGCGGCCAGGCGCGGCGCCCGGACCAGCGGCGTGTTGCCGATGGTCTCGACGATCGAATCGTAGATCCGGCCGCGGCCCGGCTTGTCGAGGCGAACCGATGCGAATCCCGTCTTGGCAGTCATGGCGTCTCCCCCTTTTCGAAGTGTCAGGACATGGCGCACTATCGCCGAGAACCGGCCGGCTGTGAATGCGCCGGGCGAAATCGGCCGAATGCCGCCGGGCGGATGACGAAAACCGCCGCAGGAGAGGCGGATTCCGACCGCTCGACACATGTGTCCAGAGCTACCGTCGTCCCAGGGAGAACAGCATGGCGGACAGCGAATCCAGAATCGGGGACCCGGTCGAAGAGCCCGCGGGCGCGCCGCGCCGCCGCGTGCGGACCGACCGCCGCGCCCGGAGCGCCCGTCCCGCCCCCGCCTATGTGAACCGCGCGATCCCCTATTACGACTTCCTCGACGAGGAAGCGCTCGTCCGCATAGAGGACCAGGCCGAGCGGCTGATGCAGGAGACCGGCATCGAGTTCCGCCAGGACCCGCAGGCGCTGGAGACCTGGCGGAAAGCTGGTGCCGACGTGAAGGAGACCCGCGTCCGTCTCCCGCGCGGCATGGCGCGCGCGCTGCTGAAGACTGCGCCGGCCGAGTTCACCCAGCATGCCCGCAACCCGGCCCGCACGGTCCGGATCGGCGGGCGGAGCCAGGTCTTCGCCCCGATCTACGGCGCCCCCTTCGTGCGCGACCTCGATGGCGGGCGGCGTTACGGCACCATCGGCGACTTCGAGAAGCTGGTGAAACTGACCTGGATGCTGCCGAGCCTGCACCATTCCGGCTTCGTCACCTGCGAGCCCTGCGACGTGCCGGTGAACAAGCGTCATCTCGACATGCTCTACACCCACATGCGTTGGAGCGACAAACCGCATCTTGGCGCCATCACCGAGAAGAGCCGGGCCGAGGATTCGGTGGCCATGGCCCGCATCCTGCACGGCAACATCGACGAACGCTGCGTGATCCTGGGCAACGTCAACTCGAACTCGCCCCTGATGGTCGACAAGGTGGTGACCGAGGCGATCCGAGTCTATTGCGGCGCCGGGCAGGGAATCATCGTTGCGCCCTTCATCCTCTCGGGCGCGATGGGGCCGGTGACGACGGCGGCCTCCGTTGCCCAGGCGCTGGCCGAGGGCATGGCCTGCGGCGCCTACAGCCAGCTCGTGCGACCCGGTGCGCCATTCGTGCTGGGGCCGTTCCTCTCGTCGATGAGCCTGCGCTCGGGGGCACCGACCTTCGGCATGCCCGAGCCGGTGATGGCGCATCTGGTGATCGGCCAGCTCGCCCGCCGGCTGGGCGTGCCACTGCGCTGCGGCGGGTCGCTCACCGGCTCGAAGATCGCCGACGCCCAGGCCGCCGCCGAGAGCGCCGATTCGATGTTCTCGACCGCACTCGGCGGTGCCAACTTCGTGCTCCACGCCGCGGGTTGGCTCGAGGGCGCGCTCTGCACCGGCTACGAGAAGCTGATCATCGACGCCGACCGGCTCGGCGCCTACGAGGTGCTGCTGCGCGGCATGGCGACCGACGACAACGCGCTGGGCGTCACCGCCTATCAGGACGTGGCGCCGGCCGGCCACTTCCTGGGCTCGGCGCATACCATGGCGAACTACGAGACCGCCTTCTTCGAATCCGCCATATCCGACTCGGAGAGCTGCGAGCTCTGGGAGGAGAAGGGGTCGAAGGACGCAGCGCGGCGGGCCTATGAGCGCTGGAACGCGATGCTGGCGCAATACGAGGCCCCGCCGCTCGACCCCGGCGTCGACGAGGCGCTGAAGGACTACGTGGCCCGGAAAAAGGCGTCGGTGCCGGACGCGTGGTATTAGGTGTCCACTTGGCCTTCTTTCCGTCCTGTTGACGGAAACAACGGAACAGCCATGGGACGACCATCGACGCGCCGCTGTCGCCGGGGCAGTCCGGCCTAGCGCAGCGTCCGATCAGACCGGATCGCCCGTACATCCGGCGTCATCCTCGCGAAGGCGGGGACCTGACGACGTCGGCCGGAGCCTCCCAGAATTAACGCGGCAAGTGCAACGCACCTAAACTGGTGTTGCGATGGGACAGCACTATTCACAGCTCTCGCTGCGGGAGCGATGCGAGATCGGCCTGTTGAAACGGGACGGTCTTGTGCTGCGAAGGATTGCCGCACGACCTGGTCCTCCGGGCGGTAGACCGAGACGGCGAGCACCCCGCCCGTCCGCTGCTGGCGCCACCGGCAGCAGCAGGCGCCGGCCGGCATTTGCCCCGCGATCGGTCGCAGCCACGCGGCAACCGTGCGGCGTGTCGCGCCGGAATTGCGGCGGCGGTTCGCCGACGCTATGGCGTGTACCAGATCGGCGCCGTATAGGCCCGCTCCTGCCCGGTCGTCTCGGCTCCCGGCGGAAGGTCGACCCCGAAGCGGAACGCATCGTAGACGACCCAGCGCGGGGTCGGGATTTCCAGCACCCGGGCATAGTAGAAGGCCGACTGGCCGGGATCGAACTCCGGATCGGTCCAGACCGTCCCGAGCTCGGAGGCGCCGATGGTGTTGGTCCAGTTGGCGTTCGCGACATCCACGGTGTTCCCGACCGGCGGCAGGACGCCGTTCGCGTCCGGCTCGCGGCCGGCGGACCAGGCGACGTCGTAGACCTTCTCGTGGGTCGCGCCGTCCGCATCGAGCCAGCCCTTCACGATCTGGATCCGGTCGAGGTTCGCGCCGATGGGATCGCGCAGCGCATAGACCATGAAGCGCGGCGCGCCGTCGCCGGTGCGGGCGGGCAGGTCACCCCCCATCGGCACGCCCTTCTCGTAGCCCCGGAAAGCCGGCTGGCGGCTGTTCAGATCCGCCGACTCGAAGTCCCAGCCGCCGAAGAAGCGCACCACCATGCGCGGGCCCGTCGTGCCATAGACCTCCTTGCGCGCCATCGCGTCCCAGACCGAGGCGCGGGTGTTCTCCTCGGCCCAGACCGCCGCGTAGCCGGATGCGACGAGTTGATAGCCTTCGAACACGCCATTCTCGGTCTTGGTGAAGGGATGGTTCATCCGCGCCGGATTGGGTTCGACGTTGCTGGCCTTGCCGAAGAAGTTGTCCTCCTCGGCGGTGCTCAGGCCGGTATGGCTGTCGGTCGAGCCGACCATGCCGAACTTGTAGGGATTGGTTCCGAGGCGCCGTTCCAGCAGCAACCCGTTCTTCAGCGCCTCGCGCGCATATTCGTACTGCAGCATGTCATCGGTCTTGGCCTGCGAGAGGTCGAGGTTGCCGGCATCCCAGGTCTCGTAGTCAGCGAAGGCATCGTCGGGCGACAGGAAGGGATGCGCCTCGCCGTCCCCCTTGATCTGAGTCGCCTCGTACATCGGCTCCCACCTGGCCCGCTGCGTGACATAGGTCTCGTCGAGCGCGCGCCCGGTGTACTGGGCATCGACCGGGAACATGATGCCGTTCGACAGGTTGCCGTTATGGGCAAGCGCCAGCGCCGAGCCGCCGGTCTTGGCCTCGTAGTTCTCCAGCCACTTGTAGAGGTCGAGCGGGTCGGTGGACCCGACCGGCGCCTGGGTCGTGATAGGGCACGATCTGGCCGGCCTTGTCCTTGCCGTCGCGGAAGATGACGTTGCGGTGGAGGTTGTTGCCGGCGACGAGCGAGGTCCACTCGAACCCGATCAGCGCGGTGAACCTGCCGGGGTCGTTATAGCGCTCGGCCGCGTCGACGACCTTCTCCCAGATCGACTTGTAGGTCCGGCCGCCCGGCGAATACTCGGCGAGCATCGCCGGATCGATCTTTCCCTGTGCGAAGGTCGTGATCAGGTCCAGCGCCGCTTTCGTCGACGCCTCCCCGCCAGCCTGCAGCCCGTCGTACCAAGGCTTCGCCTGGTCGAATTTCAGGATCTTCGGACGGCCCGCGGCAAGATCGGTGAAGAAGCCCATGGCATCCGAATGGTCGGCGATCACCAGCCAGTCGAGTGGGCGCGAGAGCCTCGCCGGCTGGCCGCTCGATGCCGTGACCTCTTCTCCGCGGGCGAAGCGGTAGGCCTCGTCAAGGCCGAGGCGGGCACCGAAGAGGCCGGCGTCGACCGAAAGGCCGGTGTGGAGGTGGGTGTCGCCCCAGAGCGGCCTGCTCGGAAAGCGCCGCTGTGCGTAGGGCGAATAGACCTTGCCGGCATAGAGGCCCGACAGGGATTCCGCAGTGGGCTTGAACTGCGCGGCGGCCGGCCCCGCCGTCACGACCAGGACCGCCGCGGTGACGGCGCTCGAAAGAATGGTTCTCATGCTCTCCCCCTGGCGAAAAAATTTTGCAATCTCACGGCGCGTCTCGGCCATCCCATAGCAACGCGTGGAAACGGTCAAGGCCGCCCGCCATCGCCGCTCCGACCGTGCGCCCCTCTCCCCGATGTGACGCCGGCCGCCTCGACAGCCAGCTCTTCGGGGCGCAGACTGCCCCCCATGCGCACGTTGCTCGCCGCCCTCGCGATCGCCCTCGCCGCCGCGGTTCCGGCCCGGGCCGAGACCGAGGTCGATCTCGAGCTTGTCCTCGCGGTCGACGTCTCGCGCTCGATGACCGCGCGCGAGCTCGAGATCCAGCGGCGCGGCTATGCGGCGGCGCTGGTAAGCCCGGAGGTGGTCGCGGCAATCCGGGACGGGCCGACGGGTCAGATCGCGCTCACCTATCTCGAATGGGCCGGCAACGGCAGCCAGCGGGTGATCGTCGACTGGACGCTCGTGCGAGGCCGGGAGGAGGCCGAGGCCTTCGCCGCGAAACTCACCGCAATCTTCGATTCGAACCTGCGCCGCACCTCGATCTCGGGCGCGATCGACTTTTCCGCGACGCGATTCCATGGCAACGGCTTCGCCGGGCTCCGGCGGGTGATCGACGTCTCCGGCGACGGGCCGAACAACCAGGGCCGCCCGGTGACGCTCGCCCGCGACGCGGCCGTTGCCGGGGGAATCGTCATCAACGGCCTGCCGCTGATGACCCGCGAAGGCATGGGCGTGCAGTGGCACCTGGACGACCTCGACGTCTACTACCGCGAATGCGTGATCGGCGGGCCGGGGGCCTTCGTCATCCCGGTGCTCGCATGGAGCCACTTCCCCCAGGCGGTGCGCCGCAAGCTGGTGCTGGAGCTGGCCGGCACGCCGGTGCCGGAGCGGGCCATCGTCCTCCCTGCCGAATCCCAAGGCTATGACTGCCTGATCGGCGAGAAGATCTGGCGCGACATCCAGGGCGACTGGAACTGACGCGACACCGGGTCCGGACAGCCCGAACCGGCCCACGCATCCCGCGCGCCGCTATCACCGCCCCGGCAGGCCGTCGGGTGAGAACCGAGCTGCCGGCGGGCGCGCGGGGGTCACGCGGGGGTCAGGAGACCCGGCGGGTGCGGGCCTGTTCGTCCAGCCGGTCGAAGGCCCGGCAGACGGCGCGCACCGCGTCCTCCTCGGTGAACGGCGCCTTCCGCGGCGGCGCCCGGTAGCGCGGCGCCTCGGGCTGCGCAACTGACGGCTCGGCCCGGCGCCGGTGCAGCGCCGAGAAAGCGCCAGACAGCTTTCCGAGCGCCTGCCGGGCAGCCGGCAGCAGCAGCTTGGAGGTCACCGCCGCGGCGCCGGCCGCCGCAGTTGCGATTCCGGCGCGGGCGGCCGGCAGCAGCCGCCCGGAGATGGCGCCCGCCGCGGCGCCGGCCACGTGCCGGGCCACCGGCAGCAGCCGGGCCGCGGCAACCTCGAGCACCGTCCAGGCGACAACCGCGACCATATAGATCATCCGGCCCGCCCTGGCGGCGAGTGCCACCGATCCGGCGGCGAGCTTCGCCGGGATTTGCCAGACCAGGCTTCCGTGCTGCCGGCCCTCTGCGGCCTGAACTGCCTCCGCCGGACCCTCTCCCGCGGACTCTCGGCTCTGCCGGGCCGCGCCCGCCCACATGGCCGCCGCGACGGCCAGGAGCCCGAGAAGGACCACCGCCAGAGCGGCCGCGAGGCCCGCCAGGATGCCTGAAGCCGCCGGATCGGCTGGCGCCGCCGCGGGCAGGGCTGCGGTCGCCGCCGGGGCAGCGGCCGGTGCTTCGATCCTGCGTCCGCCGGCCGCAGGGGCCGAGGCGACCGGAGCAAGGGCAATCGGGGCGACGATGCTCGGGACAGGGGTTTCCGCCAAGGTGGAACCCGCTGAAAAGGCATCGAACGCAAGTATTCCGGGCCCGACAATCTCCGGCGCGACGAACTCCGGCACTACGAATTCGGGCACTACGAATTCGGGCGCGACGACCGCCAGATCCGCCACTGGACTGGCGATGGCCGAATCGGCAGCGGGTTCGGCACCGGCGATTGCGATCGCCGTTTCAGTCACCGGTTCCGCCGGGCCAGGGTGGGGCGGCGCGCTGGCTGCAAGGCCGGGGGCCGCCGGGACCGCGGGCTGGGCCGGCACGCTCCGTGCCAGAGGCGGAGCCCCGGCGGCAGCGAGGGACGGCACGGGCTCCGGGACCGGCCGGGCATCCGCCGGTGAGCCGGCAGCGAGTTCCGCGGCGGTTCCTACGGTCGGGCGCGCCGGCGCCGTCACAATGGCGGCGAGGACAGCCGGCGCGGCGACCGGGGCCGCTACCGTATCCGGCACCGAGGAACCGGGTCCGGCGGACAGAGGCGCACCGGCGGCGAGCACCCCGGGCGCACCCGACGCGGCAGCCGCCGACGGCGTGATCTCCGGGGATGCCGGGGCCGCCATCGCGGCAAGCTGCCACGGCGCTTCGGCCAGGCGCACAATCACGACGGGGCGCGGAGCCGGCACGATCGACATCGCCGCCGGCGCCGCCGGTCCACGCGCGCGCGCCGAACCGGATCCAGGCTCGGGCTCGAAGGTTCGGATCTGCCGCTGCGGCTCCGCCCTGGTCCCGCCCCGGCGCGATTCGCCAAGCACGACGTCGAGCACCAGGTTGATGGCGTCGACCAGATCGGGAACCGGGGAGGAAAAGCCGCCGCTCCGCTGCGGACCGCGGCCCCAGCCGCGACCGTTGCCACCGCCCTTGCCGTCCTTGGCCACCGCCTCCGGCGTGCCGATTCCGTCACCTGTCGGATGGAGCGGAGCCGCAGCCATGGCGAGCGCGACGAGAGCAACTCTCGCGGCAGCGACACTCGTACGCAACATCGACCGTCTCCTCACGTCCGGAGCAACAATCTCGGACCACCCCACACACGCAATAGTTGTGCCCGCCAGCCATTATAGAGGCATTTACGCGAATCTTCAAAACCGTTTTCGGAAGTTTTATACGCCTACTTAACGCATCGGCGTGAAAAACGGGTCCTTCAGTGGGCAGTCGCGGGCAACATCACCGGTGCAGGGACGCGGCACCAGGGACTTGCTCAGGCAGATTCGCACCTCGTCGAAGCGGCGGTCGCGGCAGGTCACCGTGATTCCGTCGGCCCTGAGATTCGGATTCACATCAAGGAAGGCGTCCTCGATCGCCCGCGGCGAGACCCGCATCGGCAGCCGCACGCGGCGCAGCACATCGGGCCGGTTGATCCCGTCCCAGGCCTCGCGCGCCAGGGCGAAGTAGTCGGCCGGGTCGAGGCCCGAGCAGCGGCCGTGCTTCTTCCATTCGTACCAGGCCAGCCCCGGCGAGCCCATGATGTCGGCCATGGCCGCGGTCTCGGCCCGGCTCGGGTCGCGCTTCGGGGTGCGGCAGAACTCCGGCCAGCCTTGCTCGTGTTGCGGCCAGAGGCCGTGCAGCACGAATCCGATGTCGCGGTCCGGGTCGCATTGCGGCGCACCCCGTCCGGCCCCTTCGGCCTCGCACCAGGCCGCGTTCCAGCTGAGCGACAGGACATAGTAGTCGAACACGCCCGCCCGGTCCTCGGCGCCGGCGCGCGGAGGCCAGAGCAGCGACAGCAGGGCGATGGTCAGGGCAATCCGGCGCATGGGCAATTCCGCTTTATTTTCACTCCGACCCTGACTATATAGCCGCTGGATTACTCCTCGAAACCGCGAGTTGCGCGCCGCGCCCGGTCTCTGAGCGCGGCGGAGCCGTTTTCGAGGCAGCGATGACCAAGAGGTTCTGGCCGATGACCGACACGCTCCTGATGCCCAAGGCGACCGCCGTCTGGCTGGTCGACAACACCACGCTGACCTTCCGCCAGATCGCGGAGTTCTGCGGCATGCACGAGCTCGAGGTCGCGGGCATCGCCGATGGCGAGGTGGCGCAGGGGATCAAAGGGCTCGACCCGGTGACCAACAACCAGGTGAGCGCCGAGGACATCCGCCGCTGCGAGGCCGACCCGCTGGGGCGGCTGACGCTGCTGACCCGCGAGATCGCGCCGGTGCAGAAGCGCCGCGGCCCGCGCTACACGCCGGTGTCGAAGCGCCAGGACCGGCCCTCGGCGATCGCCTGGCTGGTGCGCTACCACCCGGAGCTCGAGGACAGCCAGATCGCCAAGCTGATCGGCACCACCAAGCCGACCATCCTGTCGATCCGCAACCGCACTCACTGGAACATCTCGTCGATCCAGCCGGTCGATCCTGTCGCGCTCGGGCTGTGCAAGCAGCTCGACCTCGACGCGGTAGTCCGCAAGGCCGCCGAAAAGAAGGCCAAGTCGAAGGAACCGGTGCCGACGCCGGAGGAGCGCATCAGCCTGATGTCGACGGACGAGTCGCTTGCGATGGCGCAGGGGCCCTCGTCGCCGCACAAGCTGGAGGAATTCGCCGGCTTCAGCCTCGAGGACCCGCGCGGCGGCGAGGACGAGGAGCCCGAGGTCGACGCCGATTCGCTGTTCAACCTGCCGAAGGCGAAGAAGGGCGAGGAGGAGGACTGACTCCTCGTCCGGTCCCCGGGCCCGGCCCGGAACTCCGATCCGCCGCGCGCCATGCATCGGGAGCCCGGCTCAGGGCCGGGGATAGGCCGGCAGCGCCCCAGGACACGCCCCTAGGCCAGGATCACCCCGACCACGGTCAGCGCCAGGCCGAAAAAGGCGACGCCCACCGCGGCCACGTTGATCACCACCAGCTTCCTCAGCTCGGCCTGCACCGTGGCGTTGTCCGCCGTGCTCGACTTCAGCGCCTTCGCCCGGCGCATGAACCAGAGGATCCCGGCAAGCCCCACAAGTGTGGTGGCGACGCCCAGATAGAGGATCAGGCTCATTTGCCCCCCTCCGGCAGGTAGGCCCCGCCTCCCGGCGTCTCGAGCAGCCATACGTCGCCCGGCCCGACCTCGCGCTTGTCGGCGGAGCGCAGCATCTCCTCGGACCCATCGGCGCGGATGATGCGGGTCCGCCCCAGTGCGCCCGCGCCGCCGCCCGCCAGCCCCGGCGGCGGCACCACACGGTGGCCGGACAGGATGGCGATGGTCATCGGCTCGAGGAAGCGTATCCGCCGCACCGCTCCGTCGCCGCCCCGGAATCTGCCCCTGCCTCCGGTGCCGCGCCGTATCGAATACTGTTCCAGCAGCACCGGGAAGCGCCACTCCAGCACCTCGGGGTCGGTGAGGCGCGAGTTGGTCATGTGGGTATGCACCGCGTCGGTACCGGCGTGCCCGGTGCCGTCGTTCAGCACCCCCGCCCCGGAGCCGCCGCAGATGGTCTCGTAATACTGGTACTTCGCGTTGCCCCAGGTGGTGTTGTTCATCGTCCCCTGCGCCGCCGCCATGACGCCGAGACCGAGGAAAAGCGCGTTGGTGACGGCCTGCGAGGTCTCGACGTTCCCGGCGATCACCGCGGCGGGGTACTGCGGGCTCAGCATCGTGCCCCTGGGCAGGATCACCTTCAGGGGCTTCATGACCCCCTCGTTCATCGGGATCGCGTCGTCGACGAGGCAGCGGAAGACGTAGAGCACCGCGGCGCGGGTGACCGGTTCGGGGGCGTTGTAGTTGGTGGCGAGCTGGCCCGTGGTGCCGGTGAAGTCAATGGTCGCCGAGCGGGCGTCATGGTCGACGGTGACCTTGACGTGGATCGCGCGGGGGCGCCCGTCATAGTCGGGGTCCATCTCGTAGACGTATTCGGAGTCCTTCAGCGCCAGGATGCGCCGGCGCACCAGCTCCTCGGCGTTGTTCTGGACATGGGCCATATAGGCCTGCACCACGCCGAGGCCGAAATGGTCGACCATCCTGCGCAACTCAGCCGCCCCTTTCTCGCAGGCGGCGACCTGGGCCTTGAGGTCGGCGATGTTCTCGAGCGGATTCCGGGCCGGATACTTGGCCGTGGTCAGCATCCGGTACACCTCGGCCTCGCGGAACTGGCCGCCGCCCTTCCCGTCGCCCTCCACCAGTTTGAAATTATCGATCAGCACCCCCTCGTCCTCGACCACCCGGCTGTCGGGGGGCATCGAGCCGGGCGTCAGCCCGCCCACATCGGTCTGGTGGCCGCGGGCCGACGTGTAGAACAGCACCTTCGTGCCCTCGTCGTTCCAGACCGGCGTCACCACGGTGATGTCTGGCAGATGCGTGCCGCCGTTGTAGGGGGCGTTCAGCACATAGACATCGCCCGGTTTCATGTCCGGGTTCAGCTTCATGACCGTGCGCACGGAAGCGGCCATCGACCCGAGATGCACCGGCATGTGTGGGGCGTTGGCAATCAGGTCGCCCATCGCGTCAAAGACGGCGCAGGAGAAATCCAGCCGCTCCTTGATGGTGACCGAGACGGCGGTGTTCTCGAGCACCGCCCCCATCTGCTCGGCGATCGACATGTAGAGGTTGTTGAACACCTCCAGCATCACCGGGTCAGCCTCGGTGCCGACGGCGTGGCCCTCGCGCGGCGCGATGCGGGCCAGCACGACATGGTCGTGGGCGGTGATCCGCGCCTGCCAGCCGGGCTCGACTACGATCGAGGTGTGGGGCTCTACCAGCACCGCGGGGCCGGTGAGAGTGTCGCCCGGACGCATCGCCTCGCGGCGAACGAACCGGGCGCCGTGCCAGCGGCCGTCAGAGTAGAAGTCCGCAATCAGGGCGACATCGATCTCGGCCTCGTCGCGCGTGGCGGTGGGGACGGCTTCCTCCGCCAGATCAGCGGCATCGCCGATGGCCTCCACCGTGACCGCCTCGATCACCAGCGGCTTCTTCGGCGCATCGAAGCCGAAGCGGGCGCGGTGGGCCGCGGCGAAGCCTTCGAGCATCCCGGCTACCGTGCCGAAGGGAACGCCCAGCGCCGTGTCGGTGCCCTTCACCTTCAGCATGACCGTGCGGACCAGCCGGACAGCCTCCGGCGCGATGCCCTGGCGCGCGACCTCGGCGACAGCCTCGGCGCCCAGACGCTCAAATTCGGCCTCGGCGGTGGCGCGGCTGTCCCCGGTCAGTTCGGCCTCGACCGCCTGCTCGCGGCTGGCCCGGATATCCGCCAGCCCCATGCCATAGGCCGACAGCAGCGAGGCCATCGGGTGGACGAGGCAGGTCTCCATGCCGAGCGTATCGGCGATCTGGCAGGCGTGCTGGGCGCCGGCGCCGCCGAACACGGTCAGGCAGTATTCGGTGACGTCGTGGCCCTGCTGGACGCTGATCTTCTTGATCGCGTTGGCCATATTCTCGACCGCGATCTTGATGAAGCCGTCGGCGAGCTCGACCGGATCCTTGCCGACCTCGGCCGCCATCGCCTGGAACTTCGCCTTCGTCGCCGCCACGTCCAATGGCCGGTCGGCGTCGGGGCCGAAGATCGCCGGGAAGAACTCGGGCAGGAGCTTGCCGGCCATGACATTGGCATCCGTCACCGCCAGCGGCCCGCCGCGTCCGTAGGCGGCCGGGCCGGGATTGGCGCCGGCGCTCTCGGGGCCGACGCGGAGCCGGGTGCCGTCGAACTGGAGGATCGAGCCGCCGCCCGCGGCCACCGTGTGGATGTTCATCATCGGCGCGCGCATCCGGACGCCCGCGACCTGGGTCAGCAGCACGCGTTCGTACTCGCCGGCGAAATGGCAGACATCGGTCGAGGTGCCGCCCATGTCGAAGCCGATGATCTTGTCGAAGCCGGCGATCTCGGAGGTGCGCACCGCGCCGACAACGCCCCCGGCCGGGCCGGAGAGGATCGCGTCCTTGCCCTGGAACATCCGTGCATCCGTCAGGCCGCCCGAGGACTGCATGAACATCAGCTTGCCCGAGGCGTCGCCCTCGAAGGCCGCCGCCACCCGGTCCACGTAACGCCGCAGGATCGGGCTGAGATAGGCGTCGACCACCGTCGTGTCGCCGCGGCTCACCATCTTCATCAGCGGCGAGACCACATGGCTGACCGAGACCTGGGTGAAGCCGGCCTCGCGGGCGATCTCGCCCGCGCGGGCCTCGTGGTCGGTGTGGCGGTAGCCATGCACGAACACCACCGCGCAGGCCCGGATGCCCGCCGCATGGGCGGCGGCGAGGTCGGCGCGCAGCTTCGCCTCGTCGAGCGGCCGTTCCACCGTGCCGTCGGCGCGCACCCGCTCGTCGGCATCGATGACGCGGGAATAGAGCATCTCCGGCAGCACGATCTGGCGGGCGAAGAGGTCCGGGCGGTTCTGGTAGGCCAGCCGCAACTGGTCCGCGAGCCCGCGGGTGATCACCAGCACCGTCGGGTCGCCCTTGCGCTCCAGCAGCGCGTTGGTGGCAACCGTGGTGCCCATCTTCACCCGGTTCACCCGCCCGGCCGGAATCGGCTCGGTGCGCCCGAGGCCCAAGAATTCGCGGATCGCCTGCAGGGCCGCGTCCTCGTACTGCTCGGGATTCTCGGACAGAAGCTTCCGGGTCAGCAGCTTCCCATCCGGCCGGCGCGCCACCACATCGGTGAAGGTTCCGCCCCGGTCGACCCAGAAATCCCATGCCGGATCGACTTCTCCCCCGACCATTCCCGTGTCTCCGCCCGAAAATTTCCACATTTGTGACTCGACGCGACGGGCATAGACGATTACGTTAGAGGGGGAAAGACGCGGAGAGCCTGATGAGCTTGACCCTGATCGGTATCCTTGGATTGACCCTCCTGCTCGCCGCCACACGGCGGGGCGGGAAGGCGGAGCGCCAGCCGGTGCCGGTCCGGGTTGAGCCGATTCGCGCGGACCGCCGTCCACGCCGCTGACCCCTTCCTGATGCTGCGGGGATGATCCTGCGTGACGCCCAGCCGGGCGACCTCGCGGCCATTGCCGCGATTCTCAACCGCGAGATCCTGTCCGGCACCGCAAGCTGGACCGAGACGCCGAAGACCTCCGACGACATGACCGGCTGGTACGCCGCACGCAGCGCTGGCGGTTTCCCGGTGCTTGTCGCCGAAGAGGGCGGCGAGGTGCTGGGCTATGCCAGCTACGGCCCGTTCCGCGCCGGGGAAGGGTACCGCGAGACCGTGGAACATTCGGTCTACGTGGCCCGCAACGCCCGCGGCCGCGGCATCGCCCGGCTGCTGATGGAGCGGCTGATCGCCCATGCGAAGGCGGCGGGGATGCATCGCATGATCGGCGGCGTCAGCGCCGACCAGCGGGCGAGCCTGGAGCTGCACCGGAAGCTCGGGTTCGCAGAGCAGGGCCGGCTCACCGGTGTCGGGATCAAGCGCGGCAAACGGCTGGACCTGGCACTGATGGTGCTGGCGCTCGACGGCTAGGCAGGCCCGCCCGCCGCCAGCCAGGCCCGGCAGTCCGGGGTCAGCGCCCGATCGCATGCGGCCTCGTAGAGCATCAGCTCGTCCGTCGAGAGAACGTCGCGCCAGCGTCCGTTGGTCCCCTTGTAGAGGAAGCCCCGGGCACCGCCCTTCCAGCTCGCGCCGCCCCGCGGCGCATAGGTCTCGGCCTGGCGGCGCATTGCCTCCAGCGACACCGCTTCGGTCACCGCGTCGAGCTCGGCCGCCGGGCGGTCGAGCCCCAGGAACCTTGCCACCCGCCGGACCTCGGCGCCGGTGTCGGCTTTCAGATCGGCATAATGCAGCATCAGGATGTTCGGCTGCGCCCGGTGCTCCCACCAGCTCTGGGTCACCCTGAGATGCGACCAGAACGGCCAGCCGTCGGTCTCCCAGTCGAACGAGCCGCGGCTGCACCAGTTGCGCCACAGCTCGTGGATGTCCTCCGGCGGCCGCGGCACCGGCGGCCCGACCCGGCCGGGGGTGTCGTTGAAGCGGGCGAAGGTCTCATCGGTGTAGTTGGTGTAGTGGTTCCACAGCGACATGAACACGTCGCGCCCGTCGCGGCCGACGAAGATGTAGCGGACCTCCGGATGCCAGGGCAGCGCGTCGAGCGGCAGGTGGGTCTTGACGAAGCGCCGGTGGGTCTGGGCCTCCAGCTTTTCCATCAGCCCACCGACCGGCGCGGCCCGCATGTCGATCCAGGGCGACATCTCCCAGACCGCGGCCGGGAAGGCGCCGCCCGGGAACAGCAGGTTGGCGACGATCGCCTGGGTCCAGGTGGTGCCCGCCTTGTAGGAGGTGGCGATCACGATATCGCCCGCGCGCGGCCGGAACGCGTCCCAGCGGGTGCTGTCCAGATGGTGGTGGCGGTAGGTCCGGGTCCGCTGCGGGGTCGGCGGCATCGGTTTCCCCCTCGGTGACGTCATCCCTGAACGGGAGCATTGCAGACCGGCCCGGCCGGGAGCAAGCCGGGCGCCGGCGAGTCCGGGGCGTTCAGTCAGTTTCGGCCAGCCGGTTTCGGCAAGTCAGCATAGGTAAGTCCGGGGCGAGATGCATTGCCGCGCAGTTCATGACTCGGCCATTTCCCGAACACGCCAACCCCCTAAACTGCACCGAATGTCGATCTGGAAGCGAATCAGGAAGGCGATCGCCGCGCTGGCGAAAGGCGAACCGCTGTCGGCGGCGTTCGAGAAGCTGCGTACGCCGCCCGAGCGTACGGTCGCCTTCACCATCGCGGTGATCGCGCTCGGCGCCAAGATGGCAAAGGCCGACGGGCGCGTCACCCGTGACGAGATCGCCGCATTCCGCCGCATCTTCCACATCCCCCGCGAGGAGGAGGCGAACGCCGCGCGGGTCTTCAACATGGCCCGCACCGAGGTCGCCGGCTACGATCTCTACGCCCGCCAGATCGCCGGCATGTTCCGCGACCGCCCCGAGGTCCTGTCCGACCTGCTGGAAGGGCTGGTCTACATCGCCGCCTCGGACGGCGGCTACCACGAGGCCGAAGCCGCATTCCTGAGCGAGGTGGCGCGGATCTTCGGGGTCAGCGAGGCGCGGTTCCGCACCATCCGCGCCCGCCACCTGGCGGGCGAGTACGACCCCTGGGTGGTGCTCGGCCTCGAGGCCGGCGCCACGACCGATCGGGTGCGCAAGCGCTACAAGGCGCTGGTGCGCGAGTTGCACCCGGACCGCATGATCGCCCGCGGCATCCCGGAGGAAGCCCGTCGCCTTGCCGAGGAGCGGCTGGCGGCGGTCACCCGCGCCTATGGCGAGATCCGGCAGGCGCAGGCCGGCTGACCCCTATCCCAGCCGCTGGAACGCCCCGCCATGGTACAGCAGCGCCTCGCCGGCGTGGCGCGAAAAGCCGATGACCCGTCCCATCAGGATGTCGTGGTCCCCGGCGGTCACCCGCTGGTGCATGGTGCAGTCGAACCGGGCGAGGCAGCCTTCGATCAGCGGCGCTCCCTCGGCGCCCGGATGCCAGCGGGTCGGACCGAACTTGTCCGCGCCCCGGGTCGCGAAGCGCCGCGCCGTCTCCTCCTGGTCAGCGGCCAGCACGTTCACCGCGAAGCTCCCCGCCTCGCGGAACACGCGGTAGCTCGCCGCCAGATGGGCGAGGCAGACCAGCAGCAGCGGCGGGTCGAGCGAGACCGAGGTGAAGGAGTTGGCCGTGAACCCCACCGGCTCTCCGGTCCCGGGCGTGCGCGCGGTGACAATGGTCACGCCGGTAGCGAAGGCGCCCAGCGCCTCGCGCAGCGCGGTCTTGTCGTTCGCAGGCGGCGTTCCGGATGGCGTCATCGGTGCGGTTCCCGTCGGCTTTCCCGCGTCGGAAGCCCGGATTCCACAATATCGCGCTTTCCGGCCGTCTGGCCACACCGGGCGCCGGCCCACCCCGCCGGAGCGCCGATTCAGCGATTTTCGGGAGTTTTTTTCGGTCTGCGGCACCTTGGCTCGTCGGTTGCGCAAAAAAACGATTGATCCGGGCGCGTTCTTCCGATTCGGTGGTTCCGGACGCAACCGTGCGTGCCCCGTGGGTGCGCCATATCGGGAGGGGACCATGAAGAAATCGGAACTCGTCGACGCGCTGGCGGCAGCGAGCGGGCAAAGCAAGGCCGCCGCAGGTGCGGTTCTTGACGCGCTGCCTGGGGTGGTGCTGAAGGGCCTGAAGAGCGGCGCCGTCACTCTGCCGGGGATCGCCAAGATCGACGCCCGGCACCGCGCCGCGCGCACCGTTCGCAACCCGGCCACCGGCGCCTCGATGGTTTCGCCGGCGACCACGGTTGCCAGCATCAAGGCGGTGAAGCCGTTCAAGGACTCGATCGCCAAGGTCAAGCGCTAGGATCGAGCGCCGGCGCCGGCCACCGCCTAGCGGAAGGCCGGCTCGTCGAACCCGCGCAGCTTGCGCGAGTGCAGCCGGTTGACGCCGCGCTCGCGCAGAATTCTCATCGTCTCAAGCCCGATGCTCAGGTGCTGGCTGACACGCTCGCGGTAGAAGGCGTTCGCCATGCCGCCGAGTTTCAGTTCGCCATGCAGCGGCTTGTCCGAGACGCAGAGCAGCGTCCCGTAGGGAACCCGGAACCGGAACCCGTTCGCCGCCACCGTGGCCGATTCCATGTCGACAGCGATCGCCCGGCTCTGGTTGAGAGCCACGAACAGCTCGTCGAAGCGCAGCTCCCAGTTGCGGTTGTCGGTGGTGAACACCGTGCCGGTGCGCATCCGGGTCTTCATCTCGAGCCCCTCGAGGCCGGTGACCAGCGCCGTCGCCTCCTGCAGCGCCTGCTGCACCTCGGCGATCGGCGGCACCGGGATCCACAGCGGCATATCCTGATCCAGCACATGGTCGGCGCGCACATAGCCGTGGGCCAGCACATAGTCGCCCAGCAGCTGGCTGCGCCGCAGGCCGGCGCAGTGGCCGAGCATCAGGAAGCAGTGGGGTCTCAGCACCGCCAGGTGGTCGGTGATGGTCTTCGCGTTCGACGGCCCGACACCGATATTGACCAGGGTGATGCCGTCGCCGTCGGAGCGCTTCAGATGATAGGCGGGCATCTGCGGCAGGTGCCGCGGCGGCGCGCCCGGCGGTGCGGCGCCCGGCCCGTGGACCCGGTCGCCTGGCTCGACGAAGTCGCTGTATCCGTTCCGCCCGGCCTCCGCCAGCCCGTGCTCGACGAAGGCGTCCACATAGCGCTGGTAGTTGGTCAGCAGGATGAAGTGCTGGAAGTGCTCCGCCGAGGTGCCGGTATAGTGCTGGAGGCGGGCCAGCGAGTAGTCGACCCGTTCGGCGCTGAAGATCGCCAGCGGCTTCGGCCGGCCCGAGCGCAGCGCCATGGTGCCGTTGGCGATGTCGTCGTCGGTGGTCGAGAGGTCCGGCAGGGCGAAATGCTCCTGCAGCGCCCGCACCTCGCGCTCGCCGATGTCGATGACGCTGCTCTCGACCACGTAGGGCAGCGGGATCGGCCGGTGGCTGACGCCTACCTGGGCCGGAATCCGGTGGCGGCGCATCACCATGGCGATCTGCTCGCGGTAATAGGCGCCGAAGAGGTCCGGACGGGTCAAGGTCGCACGGTAGTCCCCGGCCTCGAGCAGCACCCCGTAGGAATGCCGCGCATCGGTGTTCAGGTCTGCGTGACCGACGGTGAAGCCGACATAGGGATAGTTGGCGGCGACCGGCCCGGCCAGGCCGCTGGCGGCCCCGCCGCGCACCCGCTCGAAGGCGCCCCGAAGCCGCGCCACGCTGGCATTGTAGATCTCCGCCACCCGCGCCACCGCGGCGTCGGCGTCGTCGAAGGTCTGGGTCTCGGTCAGGTCCTGCATTCTGGTCCGGGTCCGGCTCGAAGCGGGCGGCGTCCGCGCCGCGTCATCCTATCACGCCCTGGCTGCCGCCGTCCCGCCCGCGTCGCGGACCTCGTCCCCGATCTCGCCCGCCACCCAGGCGGTCAGGATCCAGCGCGCGATCGCGTCCTTCCGGGGCGAGGCGAAGTGCGGGTGCCTGCCCTCCAGCGCCAGCGCCACCTCGGCGCGGCTGACCCAGCGCGCATCCTCGATCTCGGCGTCGATCACGATCCCGTCCGTCAGCGCCTCGGCCCAGCAGCCCAGCATCAGGCTTGCCGGAAAGGGCCAGGGCTGCGAGGCGAGGAAACCGACGCGACCGACCCGCACCGAAGTCTCCTCGAAGGTCTCGCGCCGCACCGCGTCGGCGATGGTCTCGCCCGGCTCCATGAAGCCGGCGAGCAGCGAGTAGAGCCCCGGCGGCCAGATGGCCTGGCGGCCGAGCAGCACCTTGTCGCCCCTGGTCACCAGCATGATCACGACCGGGTCGGTGCGGGGGAAGTGCGGCGCGTTGCAGGCGGTGCACCGGCGCTGCCAGCCGCCGTCGGCCGGCGCGCTCGGCTGGCCGCAACGGGCGCAGAACGGGTGGATGCGATGCCAGCCGATCACCCCCTTGGCGGTGGAGGCGACCGCCGCCTCGGCCTTGTCGAGCTGGCCGGCGACCGAGCGCAGGTCGATGAACTTCATCCCCGCGCCGAAGCGCGTGGCCAGCGCCTCCTCGCCGAGTCCCGAGAGATCGGCGGTGAAGCAGTCCATACCGCGGAACCGGCCGAGGAACACCGGCGCCTCGCTTGCCGCGGCCAGCAGGCCGGGCTCGGGCACGACCCAGCCGAGCGCCGGCTCGCCGCCATCGCCGCCCAGCCGGATCAGCGGCTTCTCGCTCCACTGCGGCAGCAGGCGGGCGGCGGACCCGGCCAGCAGCTCGGCCGCGTCGCAGCGCAGATGCGCGGCGCGGTCGAGCTCGCCCGCATCCGCGGCGAAGGTCAGTGGGTCGCTGAGGCTCATGCTCTCCCCGTCCGGACTGCCGGGCGTCGGCGCCCTTGATGCCAAACCCGCCCGCGCACTGCAACGTGCTTGAGCGCCATGGCGGCGCGGCCTCCGGCTTGCATCCGACCGTCATGCGCCGTATATGCGGCCCCGAGAGGTTGGCACGGGCGGACGCCTCGCCAACCCGGTCAGGTCCGGAAGGAAGCAGCCGCAACGAGTTCTAGTTCGGGTCGTTGTCCAGCCTCTCACCTCCCAGCATCAGGTTGGACGGCGTCGCACGGGCCGGGATTGCCGTGAAACGAAGTCTCGATCGCCGGGCTGGTGACCGCCGATTACTCATAGAGAGTCGCGATCGGCCCCGCCGCGCGCATTCGCGCCGGCAGGGCTTTCTGATCGATTGATCGGCCGGCCCTGGGCCGGTTCATCCATCGGGACGCAGATGCGTCCTTCGGCAGATTGACCCCGCTCATGGTCAGGCGATGCCGGAGATTGACGGCTCTGGCGGCGCGGCGTGCGAACGGTGGGGGAAATGGGAAACCGTGGGGATCAGCTTCGCTAGCACCGGCTTCCGCTCCGGTTGCCCGCGCAACCTTGTCCGACCCTCCGACCGGGGCTATAGCTGGCCCATGCCCCGACCCGGACCCGGCCGATGAACGATTCCGCTCCGCCGCCGCAGGACGCCGGCGCCTATCAGGTGCTGGCCCGCAAGTACCGGCCCGGCCATTTCCGCGACCTGATCGGCCAGGAGGCGATGGTGAAGACGCTCACCAATGCCTTCGAGCACGACCGGATCGCCCATGCCTTCATCCTCACCGGCGTGCGCGGGGTCGGCAAGACCACCACGGCGCGGATCATTGCCAAGGGACTGAACTGCACCGGGCGCGGCGACCGGCCGACCGTCGACCCCTGCGGCGAGTGCGAGGCCTGCACAAGCATTACCGAGGGCCGCAATGTCGACGTGATCGAGATGGACGCGGCGTCGAACACCGGGGTCGGCGACGTGCGCGAGATCATCGACTCGGTGCGCTACCGGGCGGCGGCGGCGCGCTACAAGGTCTACATCATCGACGAGGTCCACATGCTGTCGACCTCGGCCTTCAACGCGCTGCTGAAGACGCTGGAGGAGCCGCCGGCCCATGTGAAGTTCATCTTCGCCACCACCGAGATCCGCAAGGTGCCGGTCACCGTGCTCAGCCGCTGCCAGCGCTTCGACCTGCGACGGATCGAGCCCGAGGCGATGCTGGCCCATCTGCGCGGCATCGCCGGGCGCGAGGGGGCCGAGATCGGCGACGACGCGCTGGCGCTGATCACCCGGGCCGCAGAGGGCTCGGTGCGCGACGCGCTGTCGCTGCTGGACCAGGCCATCGCCCACGGCCAGGGCGCCGGAACCGGGGCCGCCGACGTCCGCGCCATGCTCGGCCTCGCCGATCGGGGCCGGGTGATGGACCTGTTCGAGGCGATCATGAAGGGCGACGCCAAGGGCGCGCTCGAGGAACTCGGCGCGCAATATGCCGACGGCGCCGACCCGGCGGTGGTGCTGCGCGACCTGGCCGAGCTCACCCACTGGATCTCGGTCCTGAAGATCTCGGCCGAGGCCGCCGAGGACCCGACCGTCTCCGCGGCCGAGCGCAGCCGCGGCGGCGATCTGGCCGGGCGGCTCTCGATGCGGGTGCTGAGCCGCGCCTGGCAGATGCTGCTGAAGGCGATCGAAGAGGTGCCTATTGCGCCGACGGCGATGATGGCGGCCGAAATGGCGGTGATCCGGCTGACCCACGCCGCCGACCTGCCGCCGCCCGAGGAGCTGGTGCGCCGGCTGACCGAGGGCGCGCCCGGCGGCGGCCGCGGCGCACCGGCACCCAAAGGCGGCGGTGGCGGCGGCGGCGGAAGTGGGGGTGGCGGTCCCGCCGCGAGGCTGACCGCGATCGCCGGCGGCGGGAGCGCCCCGGCGGCGTTTTCCGATCCTGTCACCTCGCTCGCAGCCTATGAGCGGATCGAGGACCTGATCGCGCTGTTCCGCCGCGAGCGCGACATCCGGCTGCTGCACGAGATCGAGACCTCGCTCCGGCTGGTCCGGTTCCGGCCCGGTCTGATCGAGTTCAACCCCGCCCCCGGCAGCCGCGCCGATCTGGCCGGGCGCCTGTCGCAGCGGCTCCGCGACCTGACCGGCGCGCGCTGGACCGTGCTGGTCAGCTCCGAGCCCGGCCTGCCGACCATGGCCGAACAGGCCCGGACCGAGCGGGATGCCGAGGCGGCGAAGGCGGCCCTGCACCCTCTGGTGCTGGCGGCACTGGAAATGTTCCCAGGCGCTGAGATCCGCGACATCCGGCCCCTCGGCGCGGCGGCGGCAGAGGAAGCGCTGGCCCCCGTCCCCGAACGCGACCTGATCGATATCGAGGGCAATCTCATCGACGATGACGACTATCCGGACGACCCATTCGAGGAGGGCCTCTGACATGGGCAACATGGGCAAGGAGCAGGCGAGATGCTGAAGGGATTGGGCGGCCTCGGCGACATGGCCAAGCTGATGAAGCAGGCCCAGGAGATGCAGGGCAAGATGGCCGAGATGCAGGAGCGCATCGCGGTGATCGAGGCCGAGGGCTCGGCCGGCGCCGGCATGGTGCGCACCACCGCCACCGCACAGGGCGAGCTGAAGGCGCTGAAGGTCGATCCCTCGCTGCTCGACGGCAGCCACGAGAAGGAGGTGCTCGAGGACCTGATCGTCGCGGCCGTCAACGACGCCGCCCGCAAGGCCCGCGAGGCGGGGCAGGCCGAGATGGCGAAGCTGGCGGAGGGCCTGCCGCTGCCGCCTGGCATGAAGCTGCCCTTCGGTTGAGTGCGGTTTGAGGGCAACCCCATGAAGGACTCGGAGAAACCGGCCTCCAGCTTCAGCGCGGCCGCCTATGGCGGCGAGGGCTGGTCGCCGCGCGTGGCGACCCATGCCGAAGAGATCGGCACGCTCTGGGCCGCCAGCGGAATCGACAGCGAATGGCGCCGCCTGACCGCGGTGTTGCTGCGCCGGCCGGGCCTGGAAATCGCGGTCGCGGACATCAACGCCAGCCAGTTCCTCGGCGCCCTCGACCTCGGCCGCGCCCAGGCCGAGCACGACGGGATGGCCGAGGCCTACCGGGCCGCGGGTGTCACCGTGATCGACGTGCCGGACGTGCCCGGACCGACGCCCAACCGGATGTTCTGCGCCGACCTCTTCGTGATGACGCCCGAGGGCGCGATCCTCGCCCGGCCCGCCTCGACCGTGCGCGCCGGCGAGGAGGTGGCGGTCGCCGCAGCGTTGGCCGGGGCTCGGGTGCCGATCTTGAGGACACTCACGGGCCAGGCGACCTTCGAGGGCGCCGACCTGATGTGGCTCGATCCGGAGACAGCGATCATCGGACGGGGTCTCAGGACGAACGACGAGGCGATCGCCCAGATCGGCGGGCTGATGGCCGAACTCGGCACCGAGCTGATCGCCGTCGACCTGCCCTATGGCACCATGCACCTGATGGGGATGCTGCGCATCCCCGGCCCGGAACTCGCCATCGCCTGGCCCCGGCGAACACCGCACGCGGCGGTGACGGCGCTCCGCGAGCGGGGCTACCGGGTGGCCTTCCTGCCCGAGCAAGGCGAGGCCGAGAACAACAAGGCGCTGAACTTCGTCACCCTCGGGCCGAGGCACATCCTGATGCCCGCCGGCAACCCCGGCGCGCGGGCCTTCTACGAGGGGCTGGGTGTCGAGGTCGCCGAGACGCCGATGGGCGAGCTGCGCAAGGCGGCAGGCGCGGTCGGCTGCCTGACCGGCGTCGTGGCGCGGGAGATGGCCTGATGCGGGTCGTGGTGCTGGGCGCCTCCGGCCTGATCGGCACGGCCGGCGTGCGTGCGCTGGTGCGGCGCGGGCACGAGCCGGTCGTGGTGGTGCGCGACCCTGCACGGGCACCAAGGGGAGCGACGCGGGCCGTGACCGGAGACATCCGAGAGCCGGAGGCATGGATCGGCGTCCTTGATGGGGCGGATGCGCTGATCCACTGCGCCGCCGACTGGAGCGGCGACACCGCCGCGAGCGATGCGCGGCTGGTCAGCGCGCTGCTCGGCAGCGGCTTCGGCGGTCGCATCCTCTACACCGGCGGAGTGTGGTTGTTCGGGCCCTCCTCCGGCGAGGCCATTGCCGAGTCGACGCCCTTCGCCGCACCGCACGCCTTCCGCTGGCTGGTCGAGGGCTGGGAGCGGCTTGCCGCCGGGCACGCCGATGCGGTTTGCGTCCATCCGGGGCTCGTCTGGGGCGCCGGGCAGCGGCTTCCGGGCCGGCCGGTCCGGCCGGGCACGCAGCGCTGGCCGCTGGTGGAGGCGGACGACCTGGGCGAGGCCTATGCCGACGCACTGGAGCGCGGCCGGCCGGGCGAGGGCTACCTCGCCGTCGCCGAGACCGTGCGGGCCGCCGACGTTGCCCGAGCGGCAGGGCTGGCGCTGGCCGAGCCCGCCGAGGGCGACACCTATGCGTGGGATCAGCCGGTCGATGCGACCCGCGCGCGGACGGAGCTCGGCTGGACGCCACGGTCGGTCGACTTCCTGGCGCAACTCCGGATCGCCGGCTGATGACCGGCGGCGGCCCCGAGATCGAGCGGCTGATCGAGCTGATGGCCAAGCTTCCTGGACTTGGCCCGCGCTCTGCCCGGCGCGCGGCGCTGGCGCTGGTGAAGAAGCGCGAGCGGCTGATGCTGCCGCTGGCCCAGGCGCTGGCCGAGGTGGCGGAGAAGGTCACCACCTGCCGGACCTGCGGCAATCTCGCCACCGGCGAGGCCTGCGCCATCTGCACCGACCCCCGCCGCGACGCCACCCGGCTCTGCGTGGTCGAGGACGTGGCCGACCTCTGGGCGCTGGAGCGGGCGGCAGTGTTCCGCGGGCGCTACCACGTGCTGGGCGGCGTGCTCTCGGCGCTGGACGGAGTAACGCCGGAAAGTCTGCGGATCCCGGAGCTTGCCGGCCGGGTGCGGACGGAGGGGATTGCCGAGGTGATCCTGGCCGTCGGCGCCACCATCGACGGCCAGACCACCGCCCATGTGATCGCCGAGTATCTGGAAGGCTCCGATGTCTCCGTCACCTCGCTCGCCAAGGGCGTGCCGGTCGGCGGCGAACTCGACTATCTCGACGAGGGCACCATCTCGGCGGCACTGGCGGCGCGGAAGGCGCTGTAGACACGGGATTTCCGCGGGCCGTACAGCCTCGCCGGCCGGCCGGTCAGAGCGAGTACGACTGCCGCAGCGACCAGTTGCCGGGGTCGGTGATGCTTCGGCGCAGGACTTCCCACGGGGCCTCCGCCGGAACCCCGGTCAGCGACTTCACCATCATGCCGGGCCGGTAGCCCGGCATGTCGGTCGTCCGCACCAGTTCGGCGAAGCCCCGCTCGGCGAGGAAGCCCGCCAGTCCGGCCGGGAATCCCGCCCGCCAGACCGACAGGCCCGAAAACCCGCCGAAATCGGCAGCCGCTCCGATGAGATGCTTCAGAACGCTGTCGTCGGTGACATCCCAGTCGACGATCCGGACCGGCCCGGCGATGCGGCGGCGTGCCTCCAGGACCAGGAAGCCGCGGTCGGTACCCTGGCTCCAGTGCAGGAACCGGTATTCCATGTCAGGCGCCCGGTAGCGCCAGCGGAAATGTTCCGCCGTCCGCACATGGCGGATCAAGCCCGGTTCGGCGGCGGCCTCGGCGACCTCCGCCATGTACGCCCCGTCGGGGCTCTGCGTCACCCTGAGCGTCCCGCCGGCGACCGTGTCGGGGGTGCCCCCGTCCAGGGTTGCGAATGTGGCGACGGCCGGCGCCGAGACCGGAACCGCGCGGGGGGCCGAATGTCGGCGGACAAACTGCGCGACCTGGCGCAGGAACGGAAAGCTGCGGCCGAGCGACCGGCGCAGCCGCAGGCGGCCCGTGTCGCGCGTGACCGGCCGGTAGCTCTGGACCGTTTGCCAGCCCTGCCGCTCCTGGATCCGGTAGGTCACGGCTTCGGCGCTGAAGGAAAGCACATAGGGATACCCCTGCCGGGCAAGATCGGCGAGGGCGCCTTCGACGACAAACTTGCCAAGTCCCTGACCGCGCACGGCCGGATCGGTGGCGAACATGGTGCCACAAGGCATGTCCACGGTCTCACCGGAACCCGGAACCTCCCACCTCGCGCCGTAGAAGCCGCGCATGGCGGCGACCTTGCCGTCCAGGAGCGCGAGATAGGCGAGCGGCGTCTCGGTGTAGGGATTCTCCTCCATCAGCCAGGTGAACAGGGCCGCGCTTTCGGCCGGGTCGGGCCAGAACGCCGTCAGCAGCCGGGCGGCGTCCTGCCGGAACTCGGGCCGGAACCGGATCAGCTCAAGGCTCATTGCCGCCTCCTGCGGAGCGCGCCTGATGGAGCGGACTGACCTGGGGCCGCGGTTATGGTGCGCCCCGGTCCAGCGCCGGCTCGCCGGGCGCCAGACGCCAGACACCCCGCGGGTCCGGCATCACCGCAAGAACCCGCACGAGCATCCGGCGCCCCGCACCGGCGCTCAGGAGCGCGAACAGATAGGCGAGGGCGGCCATCGCGGCCCCGGTCAGCAGGTCATTGGCTGCAGCCACCGCCGCCATCGACATGCCCAGTCCGAATGGCGCCACGTACCGGCTTACCATGTTCGGCAGATCGTTCATCGCCAGTCCTCCACCCCGAAAATTCATTCGGTACTCCCACGCCGCCAGCAGGCCAGCCGGCCATGGCGGAAAAATGAAGAGTTCAAGGTCATTGCTTGGCCCAGCCCGCCCGGAACGGGGCGGCTGCGGGCGGTGCCGAACCGATGCGATCGCAGGATGTTCGCTCGGGGCCGTTGGCCGTAGGGGCGCAGGGTCCCGGCCTGGGGTCGCCTCTATCGAGGGCTGCGCTTCGCCAGGATCCGCTGCAGGGTGCGGCGATGCATGCTGAGGCGGCGGGCGGTCTCGGAGACGTTGCGGTCGCAGAGCTCGAATACCCGCTGGATATGCTCCCAGCGCACCCGATCCGCGGACATCGGGTTCTCCGGCGGCATCGGCTTGTCATCGGTCTGCGAGAGCAGCGCCCGCTCCACGTCGTCGGCGTCCGCCGGCTTGGCGAGATAGTCCACCGCGCCGATCTTCACCGCGGCGACCGCGGTGGCGATGTTGCCATAGCCGGTCAGCACGATCACCTTGCTGTCGGGGCGCACCTCGCGCAGTGCCTCGACCACGTCGAGCCCGTTGCCGTCCTCGAGCCGGAGGTCGACCACCGCATAGGCAGGCGGCTTCGAGCGAGCGATGGCGAGGCCCTCGGCCACCGTCTCGGCCATCACCGGGGCGAAGCCGCGCTTCTCCATCGCCCGGGCGAGTCGCTGGCGGAACGGGGCGTCGTCGTCAAGCACCAGAAGCGAGTTGTCGCCGCCGATTCCGGAGCGTACGTCGGACATCGTTTCCCCCAAGCAGACCCGCCAGCGCGGTTGCGCCGCGCACTTTGGCGGTTGATATTTCCCGCATTGCGGCCTCATGTCAAATCGCGCCGCCACCCTGGCTGCAGGTAGCGATCCGGCCGAAGTACGGGTCCGGGAGCCCGGCCCCGACCCGGTCAGGTGCCGGCCCGGTGGAGGCCTGACGACACGACGCCGATGATGCCGACCCGGAGTCCCGATGCCGACGACCCCATCGCTGCGAGCCGAGACCCTGGCGGCACCCCTGTTCGTGGTGCTCTGGAGCACCGGCTTCGTCGGCGCCAAGTTCGGCCTTACCTATATCGAGCCGATCACCTTCCTGGTGGTGCGCTTCTCGCTGGCCGCAGCGGCGCTTGCCGCCTGGATTCTGCTCGCCCGGGCGGCCTGGCCGACCTGGCGGCAGGCCCGCGAGGCGGCGCTCATCGGGGTGCTGCTGCAGGCGGTCTATCTCGGCTGCATCTACAAGGCGATAGACTTCGGCATCGAGGCAGGATTGTCATCGCTGATCGTCGGCCTGCAGCCGGTGCTGACCGCCTTCATT
Organism: uncultured Pseudomonadota bacterium; assembly: GCA_963700775.1. GTDB lineage: Bacteria > Pseudomonadota > Alphaproteobacteria > Rhodobacterales > Rhodobacteraceae > Thermohalobaculum. The sequence continues at coordinate 88,611 of CAVOYU010000005.1, read as the reverse complement.
GCCCGCGGCTACCTGGGCGAGCGACTCACCCGGGTGCAGTGGGCCGGGATCGCCTTCGGCCTGACAGGGGTGGCGCTGGTGGTGGCGCGCAAGCTCGGCGACGGGATCGGCGACTGGCGCGGGGTGGCGCTCTGCCTTGCCTCGCTGGCCGGGATCTCGGTCGCCGCGGTGCTGCAGAAGGCGCGGGGCGGCGACCATCCGATGCGCTCGGGCGCGCTGATCCAGTTCCTCGCCTCGCTGGCGGTCCTGGTGCCGCTCTCCCTCGCCTTCGAGACCCGCGAGATCGACTGGCAGCCGGAATTCGTCGTCACCCTGGCCTGGCTGGTGCTGGTGATGTCGCTGGGCGCCCTGTCGCTGCTCCTGTTCCTGATCCGGCGCGGTGCCGCCTCGGCGGTCGCGAGCCTTTTCTTCATGGTGCCGCCGACCACGGCACTGATGGCCTGGGCGCTGTTCGGCGAGCGGATGGGCCCGATCGAGATCGGCGGCGTGGCGGTGACCGCGATCGGCGTGCTGCTGGTGAACCGGCCCGAGCTGCTCGCGCCGCGCGTCACTCACGGCTGAGGATGCGGGCGACCTCGCCGGCCATCTCCTCGGGCGGATAGCCGTTGCGGAACAGGGCCCGGATGCCGTCCGGCATCATGAAATAGGTGAAGGTCGTGTGGTTCATCAGGTAGTCGGCCGCAGATCCCTCGACGTTCACCCGCTCGTAGTAGACCTTGTAGGCCTTGGCCGCGGCCGCGATCTCGTCCTCGGTCCCGGTCAGGGCGACCAGGCCCGGATGCACCGCCTCGGCGTAGTAGGACAGCGCCTCGGGCGTGTCTCGGGCGGGATCGACGGTGATGAAGACCGGCTTCACCGCGTAGCCCTGCCCGGCCAGCAGGTCGACCGCCGAGGCCATCACCGCTGTGTCGATCGGGCAGATGTCGGGGCAGAAGGTATAGCCGAAATAGACCAGCGCCGGCCCGTCGATGACCTCGGCGGACGTGACCCGCTTGCCGTGATGGTCGGTCAGCTCGAACGGCCCGCCGATCTCGGCTCCGGCGACGTTGACCGCCGCCGGAGACTGCGGCGCGTCGGCGGGCTTCTTGAGCGCCAGGAAGATCGCCGCGGCGGTCAGCGCCACGAAGACCGCACCGGCAAGGGCCATCACAAGATTGCGCATCATCCGCTCCGACTGCTGCTGGCTGCATACCTCATCAAAGCGCGATGGGCAAAGCCGGCAAGGTCCCCGGCACATGTCGCGACGTCATGTAGCATGGGCGCTTTTCTTCGGCCCCGCCTCCGGCGATATTCGCCGCCATGCAGGATTCCGGCCGCAGCTACCTGTTCAACCTGCGGGCCCGCGGCGACTGGGTGCGCCTGCGGACGCTGGTGGTGCTGCGCTGGATCGCGGTCGCCGGCCAGACCGCCACGGTGCTGATCGCCAGCCAGGCGATGGGATTCCAGCTTCCGCTGGCGCTCTGCGCGCTGCTGATCTCGGCCTCGGCCTCGGTCAACATCGTCGCCCATCTGGTCTATCCGGCAGAGAAGCGGCTGAGCGAGCAGTGGACCCTGGCCTCGCTGTTCTTCGACCTGGCCCAGCTGGTGACGCTGCTGATGATCACCGGCGGGCTCAACAATCCCTTCGCCGTGCTGATCCTGGCCCCGGTCACCATCTCGGCGACCGCGCTCAGGCTGCAGTCGACCCTCTGGCTCGGTATCGCCGGCATGGGAGCGGTGGCGCTGATGTCGGTTTTCTACAGGCCGCTGGTGGCCGCCGACGGCAGCGTGCTCGAGGTGCCCGAACTCTACCGCTCCGGCGTCACGGCGGCGCTGGCCATCGCCGTCACCTTCCTCGCCCTTTACACCCGGCGGGTGACGGTCGAGGGCTATGCCATGAGCCAGGCCCTGTCGGCGACCCAGATCGCGCTGGCGCGCGAGCAGCGGCTGGCGGCGATCGGCGGCATTGCCGCGGCGGCGGCGCACGAGCTCGGCACCCCGCTCGCCACGATCAAGCTGGTGGCAGGCGAGCTGGCCCGCGACCTCCGCGACCAGCCGGAACTGGCCGAGGACGTGGCGCTGATCCGCAACGAGGCCGACCGCTGCGGCGCGATCATGGCCGACCTCGCCCGCGGCGGCCGCGACGACCGGCAGGTGAAGACCGCTCCGCTCTCGGCCATCGTCGAGGAGGCGGCGGCCCCGCACCGCAAGCGAGGCAAGGAGCTGGTGATCCGGACCAACGGTGTTCCGTCCGGGGATTCCGGCGACGCGCAGCCGATGGTCCAACGCAGCCCCGAGCTGGTGCATGGCCTGCGAAACGTGATCCAGAACGCGGTCGATTTCGCCCACAGCACCGTCTGGATCGATGTCGACACCGGCGAGCGCGAACTGCGCATCGCGGTCGGCGACGACGGGCCCGGCTTCAGCCCCGACATCCTTCCCCGGCTCGGCGAGCCCTATGTCAGCACCCGCCGTCGCGGCGAGACGCGCGCGGCCGACGCGGGCGAGCACTCCGAATACGAGGGCATGGGTCTCGGGCTCTTCATCGCCCGCACCCTGCTGGAGCGGACCGGGGCCCGCCTGTCCTTCGCCAATGGCGGCGATGCTCGGCACCGCAGGACCGGCGAGCCCGAGGCCCCGCGCGAGCTGGCGCACCCGCCGGGCGCGATCATCGAGATAGTCTGGCCGGCCTCCGCGCTGGTCACGCCCAAGGAGGTCGCCCGCCGCGCGCTGGGCCGGAATGACCGTTTCGCGCATGAAGATTAGTGTCTCATTAACCATCTGCGCCGAGGGTTGAGTATGGTGCAGACCGTGCCAGGCACTACCGCGGTCGGCATCTGTGTTGCCACACGATTCCGGGAACTACGGTGACGGTCGTAGGGACAGATTTCACGGCCGCGCTGGCCCTTCTGCTCGCGCTCGCCTGCGCCGCGCTGATCGTCTACGCCACCCGACTCCGCGCCGCGGCCGAGACTGGCAGAGCGTCGGCTCGCACGGACCGACGATGGCGTGTTCGTGCTCGGTGACGGCTGCCTTGTCGATGCCTGCCCGCGGACGCGCGCAATGATCGAGGCGGCGGCTCCGGATGGAATCCGCCAGCTGGACGCCGAGACCCTGCTCGAACGAGCTGCTCGGGGACAGTGACAGCTCCGGGGTCCGCGCCGCCTTCGACGAGCTCCGGCGCAGCGGCACCCCGTTCCACCGCCTGGCGCCAGGCGCCGACGGCTGTTCCTATGCGGTGATCGGCGAGCCCGCGGGCGGCCTGCTTCGCATCCTCCTGCGACAGGCGGACCAACCGGGATCAGGGGACACGACGGCGGTTCAGCCGCAGTCCGCCGCCGGCCCGGCGACCGGTGCCGCCGGCCACGACCTTGAGGTGCTCCTTGACCGCGCGCCGATGATCACCTGGCTCCGCGACGCCGACGGCCGCATCGTCTGGTGCCGCGGCCGGATCGCCACCCGGCACGGCACCGTCGACTGTGCCGCCGTGGCGCAGGCCTTGCGTCTGACGCCGAGACCCGCTGCCGAGAAAAGACCCGCTGCGGGTCCCGATGCCGAGCCGCCTGCGGCGGTGGCCGCCGATCCGGTCCCACGGCGCTTCCGGATGGAGATCCCCGGAGGCGCGCAAGGCGCACGGATCGTCCTCGACGCCGCCGAGACCGATGCTTCCGATGGCGGCAGCATCGGCTTTGCGGTCGACGCCGCCCCCCTGCTGGAGGCGGAGCAGACCCTGTCGCGCTTCGTGCGCACCATGACCGAGACCTTCGCCCATCTCACCGTGGGGCTGGCGATCTTCGACCGCAATCAGACGCTGGTGATGTTCAACCCGGCACTGGTGCAGATGTGGCAGGCCGACCCGGCCTGGCTCGCCCGGCGCCCCTCGCTGCGCGAGATCATCGACCGCCTGCGCGCCAACCGCCGGATTCCGGAGGCGGCCGATTTCCACGGCTGGCGTCGCAAGCTGACCGGGCTGTTCGAGGACACCGAGGCGGCGGATTACGAGGAGCTCTGGCACCTCTCCGACGGTTCCGACATCCGCGTCCTGGCCCGGCCTCACCCGCACGGATCGCTGGCCTTCGTGTTCGATGACATCACCGAACGGCTCAGGCTCGAGCAGCAGTTCCGCCATTCGATCGACCTGCGCCGGGCGACGCTGAACCGGCTGGACGAGGGGCTCGCAGTGTTCGGCCATGATGGCCTGCTGCAGATCGTCAACGCCGCGTTCCACGAGATCTGGGGAACCGACGCGGCCTCGATCCGCCCGGCCATGCACGCGCGCGAGCTGATGCCGCTGGTCGCCGGACTGACGGTCGAGACCGACGTCTGGCGGCGCATGCTGACCTTCGTCACCAGCGACGAGACCCGCGAACCCTGGGACGCGCGGCTGACGCTCGGCAGCGGGCGGATCCTGCGCGCCCGCTTCGCACCGCTGCCGGACGGCTCGACCCTCGCCGCCTTCTCGGACATCACCGACAGCGAGCGTTTCGCCCGGGCCCTGCACGAGCGCAACGAGGTGCTGGAAGCTGCCGAAGAGATGCGCAGCGCCGTGCTTGACCAGATCTCGCACCGGCTGCGCACGCCGCTCAACACCATATTCGGATTCAGCCAGCTGATCGCCGACCGCAGTTTCGGCGCGCTGTCGGACAGCCAGCGCGGCTATGCCGAGGGGATCATCGAGGCGGCTCGCCAGCTCCTCGCGAGCGTCGACGAGGTCTCGGACCTCGCCGCGCTGGAGATCGACCGGGCCTATGACGAGGATGGCGGCCCGGCGCTGGCCGACACGCTGATGCTCACCGGCCAGCTGCTGGAGAGGCGCGCCGCCGAGGCCGGAATCAACCTCCGGATCGGTACTCCCGGCGCAGAGTGCGACCCGGCCAGCGAGCCGGGGCGCCTGCGCCAGATTGCCTTCGGCCTCGCCGCCGACGCCATCGGCCGGTGTCCAGCCGGCGGCAGCGTCGAGCTCGGCGCCCGTCCCCTCGACCCGGCCCTGGTCGAGATCTTTGCCATCGTCCGGCCGGTCGACGGCGGCCAGCCGTCACAGCTGTCGCCGACTGCCGATCCGCCAACCCATGGTTTCCTCCGCCGGCTTGCCGAACAGGAGGGCGGCAGCTTCGTATTCTCGGTCGCCGGTGCGGCCGGCCCCGAAATCGCGGTGCGGCTGCCGAACCGGGCCGCCGAGCAGGCGGAGATCTGGGAGGCGGCAGACGTCGATCGGCCCCGGGACGGCGCGGACGGCGTCACGTCCGAAGATTGCGGGCTGGCGGAGCCGGAAGGAGTCGCTGGCGGCGACCAAGGGCCCGGCGGGAAACTCGCCTCCTGAAGCCGCACTTTGCTGACATGCTCCGGCATTCGCGCTAAACCGGAGCGACAGGCAGAAACCCCGGCAGTGCAACGCGAGATGCTCTCCTCGATCCAGCCCCGCGCGCGCACGCTCTTCCTCCCGGACGAGCGCGCCACCGCACGCTTCGGCGCGGCGCTGGCGCCCTTGCTGGCGCCCGGCTGCACGGTGCTGCTGAGCGGACCGCTCGGCGCCGGCAAGTCGGCACTGGCGCGGGCGATCGTCACCACGCTGCTGAACGACCCGGCGGCGGAGGTCCCCTCGCCGAGCTACACGCTGGTGAATGTCTATGAAACCCCGGCCGGGCAGATCTGGCACGCGGATCTCTACCGTCTCGCCGGAGCCGCCGGGGAGATCGAGGAGCTCGGACTCGCCGAGGCCATGGAGTCGGCCCTGGTGCTGATCGAGTGGCCCGAGCGCCTGGGTGGGGCGTTGCCGGCCCGCCACCTCGCGATTGCCCTCGCGGCACCCGCGAGCGGCGGCCGGTCGGTGGAGATCACAGCGCAGGGGCCGGGTTGGGACCGGGTATTGGAGCTACTGGAGGGGTGGCGGTGACGGCTGCGGCGCGAATGGCGGCGCTTGAAGCCTTCCTGTGCGCCGCAGGCTGGCCACCGGAAGCCGCCCGCCCGCTGGCCGGCGACGCCTCGAACCGGCGCTACCTGCGGCTGGCGGCGCCGGGTCGCGCGGATGCGGTGCTGATGGACGCGCCTCCGGAGAAAGGCGAGGACGTGCGCCCCTTCGTGGCGATCACCCGATGGCTGAGGGATCAGGGCCACTCGGCGCCCGAAGTGACCGCCGCCGATCTCGCGCAGGGCTTCCTGCTGCTGGAGGACCTGGGCGACGATCTCTATTCCCGTCTGCTCGCCGGCGACGCGGCGCAGGAGTCCGAGCTCTACGCCGCCGCCGTGGACCTTCTCGCCGACCTCGCCGCGGTTCCGGCACCGACGGAGCTCGGACCCCCGGACTGCCGGATGCCGCTGCCGCCCTATGACGCCGAGGTGCTCGGCCGCGAGGCGGCGCTGGTCCGCGAATGGTGGATGCCGGCCGCCACCGGCGCTCCGACCGCGTCGGACCTCGGCGCCGAGTTCGACGCGCTGGTTGCCGGGGCCACCGCCGGGGTGCAGCCGGCCCGCGAGGTGGTCGTGCTGCGCGACTACCACGCCGACAACCTGCTGTGGCTCCCGGCGCGCGCCGGCCACGCCCGCGTCGGCCTGCTCGACTACCAGGACGCGCTCGCCGGCCACGCCGCCTATGACCTGGTCTCGCTGCTGGAGGACGCCCGGCGCGACACCACGCCTGACCTCCGGGAAGCGATGCTCGCCCGCTACCTGGCCCGCCGGCCCGGAACCGGCGCCGATGCGTTCCGGGCCGCCTATGCGGCGCTCGGCGCCCAACGCAACCTGAAGATCGTCGGCATCTTCGCCCGCCTCGCGATCCGTGACCGGAAGCCCCGCTATCTGGCCATGATCCCCCGGGTCTGGGGGCATCTGACGAACGATCTGTCCCATCCTGCCCTGGCGCCGCTCGCGGCCTGGGTCCGCCGCCACGTCCCGCCGCCCGACCCGGCCACGCTGGCGCGGGTCGCGGCCGCGCCGAGAGCGGCGGAATGAGCGGGCCGGATACCGCGATGATCCTCGCAGCCGGGCTCGGCACCCGGATGCGGCCGCTGACCGACGATTGCCCGAAACCGCTCCTGCCGGTCGCCGGCCGGGCGCTGATCGACCATGCCCTCGACCATGTCGCCGCCGCCGGGGCGCGCCGGGCGGTGGTGAACCTGCATTATCTCGGCGACAGGATCCGCACCCATCTCGCCGGGCGGGCGGTCCCGGAGGTCCTGTTCTCGGAGGAGCAGCCGCTGGTGCTCGAGACCGGCGGCGGCATCGTCCAGGCCCTGCCGCTGCTTGGGCCGGAACCGTTCTACCTGGTCAATTCCGACGCGGTCTGGGCCGGACCCGAACCGCTGCCGATTCTCGCCGCCGCCTGGGATCCGGGCCGGATGGATGCCCTGCTGCTGCTGGTTCCGCGCAGCCGTGCCCGCGGCTACACGCGGCCCGGCGACTTCTTTCTTGCCGCCGAGGGCGCCTCGCCCGGCTGGCGCGGCACCCGCCAAACCGCACCGATGGTCTATTCCGGCGCCGCGATCCTCGATCCCCGAGTGTTCGCCGGTGTCGCGCCGGGCCGCTTCCCGCTCTGGGACGTGCTCAATCCCCTTTGGGGCCGTGTCGCGGCGGTGAGCTATCCGGGCCAGTGGGTCGATGTCGGCACCCCCGCCGGGCTCGCCGAGGCCGAGGCGGCGCTGGCCGGGCCGGGAGCATGACCCTGTTCGCCGACCCCTCCCCCCGCCTCTACGCCCTGCGTCCGGGCGCCGATTTCGCCGCCGGCTTCGCCGATGGCCTCCGCGCCCGCATGCACGCCGCGCCGCCCGAGGCGATGGCGCGGGTCACCGTGATGGTCAACACCCGCCGTGGCCAGCGCGCCATCGAGGACGCGCTGGTCGCCGCGGCCGGCGGTGCGGCGCTGCTGCCGCGCCTCTCGCTGTTGTCGGAGCTCGGCGAGGACCCGCTCTCCTGCCCGGATCTGCCCCCCGCCATCGACCCGCTGCGCCGCCAGCTCCGGCTGATCCGTCTGGTCGAGCGATACCTCGCCGTCTCCGGATCGGCCCCGGCAACCGCCGCCGCCGATCTCGCCGATGCGCTGACCCGGCTGCTGGATGAACTGCAGGAGGAAGGCGTCGACGCGGCGGCGCTCGACGGCCTCGTCGCCGGCGAGCTGCCAGAGCGCGCCGCCGCCCACTGGCAGGAGACGCTCGGCTTCATCGACATCGTCCGCCGCGCCTGGCCGGCGATCCGGGCGGAGGAGGAAGCGGGCGCCCTCGATCCGAAGGACCGCCAGCGCCGGGTGATCGAGCAGCTCGCGGCAGGCTGGGGCGGTGCGCCCCCGGCGGACCCGGTCATCGCCGCCGGCTCCACCGGTTCGGTCGCGTCCACCGCCGAACTCCTGGCCGCGATCGCCCGCCTGCCCCAGGGCGCCGTGGTGCTGCCGGGCTTCGATGCCGGCGTCGAGCCGGAGATCTGGGCGGCGATGGGTCCCGAGCACCCGATGGCACCGTTCAAGCGGCTGCTGGACCGCCTCGGCCTCGCCCCCGCCGGCGTCCGTCCCTGGACGGATGCACCCGCTCCCGGCCCGCGCCACCGGCTGCTGGCCCAGGCGCTCCGGCCGGCGCCTTTCACCGATGCCTGGCAGCGCGCCGCCCCCGCCCTGGCGGCCGAGGCCGGGGCCGCGACCGCCGGGCTGACCCTGATCGAGGCTCCGACCGCGCGCCACGAGGCCGCGGCGCTGGCGCTGGCGATCCGGCGCGGGCTCGATGTCCCGGGCCGGAGGATCGCGCTGGTCACCCCCGACGCCGCCCTCGCCCGCCGGGTCACCGCCGAGCTTGGTCGCTTCGATGTACTGCCGGACGATTTCCTCGGCAGGCCATTGGCCCAGAGCCCGGCCGGGGTTTTTCTGCGCCTGATCGCCGGGATCGCCGCCGAGGGTGCCGAACCGGTGCGGCTGGCCGCCATGCTGCAGCACCCGCTGACGCGGCCAGGCTTGCCGCGGAGCGATCATCTCGCCTTCGCCCGGCGCTACGAGATCGAGGTGCTGCGCGCCCGGCCCGAACCCGGCCTGCCGCCGGGACGGCTGCCGGCCTGGCCGGACGCCGGTGACGCGGCCCGAGACTGGCTCGGACGAATCGAGGCGGCGCTCGCAGCGCTCGCGAGGCCGCTTTGCGACGGCGGTTCTCTTGCCGCCGTGACCGAGGCGCACATCTCCGCCGCCGAGACGCTGACCCGCGAGGCGGACGGGGCGCCGGCGGTCTGGGAAGGGCGGGACGGCGAAGCGATGCATAGACTGCTCGCCCGCCTCGCGCGGAATGCCGATGCCCATGGCGACGGACCGGCGGAAGGCTATCTCGCGCTCCTCTCGAACCTTCTCGCCTCGGAGAACCTGCCGCCCGCCCCGGAGCGCCCGCACCCCCGGGTCATGATCTGGGGCACCCAGGAGGCGCGGGTCCAGTCGGCCGACCTGATGATCCTCGCCGGTCTCAACGAAGGCGTCTGGCCGGCCCCGCCCGGCCCCGATCCCTGGCTCAGCCGGCCGATGCGCGAGGCGCTCGGCCTTCCCAGTCCGGACCGCCAGATCGGCCTCTCGGCCCACGACTTCCTGCAGGGCGCGGCGCGCGAGACCGTGATCCTCAGCCGCGCCCGGAGGATCGAGGGCACGCCCACGGTTCCGTCCCGCTGGCTGACCCGGATCGAGAACCTGCTCGGCGGACTCGGCGACGGCGCGGCACTGCGGGAGATCCGCGCGCGCGGCGACGCGCTGCTGGCGCTTCTGCCATTCGTCCACCGGCCGGAGGAAGCCGTCGAGCCCGCCCCGCGCCCGGCGCCCCGCCCCCCGGTCGAGGCGCGGCCCCAGCGGCTTTCGGTCACCCAGGTCGAGACGCTGATCCGCGACGCCTATGCGATCTATGCGAAGAAGGTGCTGCGGCTGGAACCGCTCGACCCGCTCGGGCGGCCGGCGAACTACCTGGACCGCGGCGTCGTGGTCCACGAGGTGATGCAGCGGTTCACCCAGGCGACCGGCAATGGCCTGCCCTCGCCGGATGCGGCGCGGGAGACCATGCTGGAGATCGCGGACACCGTGCTGGCCGAGAACGTGCCCTGGCCGGACATGCGCCGGACCTGGCGGGCGCGGATCGCGCGTTTCGCCGACTGGTTCCTCGAACGCGAGGCCGCCCGCCGCGCCGCCGGGCGGCCCGAGGGCCTGGAGGTCAAGGGCGCCCTGCCGGTGAAGCTGCCGGGGGGGCATGACTTCACCCTCTCGGCCAAGGTCGACCGGATCGACCGGCTGACGGCCGGCGGCGCGGCGATCTACGACTACAAGACCGGCGCGCCCCCATCGAAGAAGCAGATCGACCTCGGCTTCAACCAGCAGCTCCACCTGCAGGCGCGGATCCTGATGGCGGGCGGGTTCGAGGGCCTCGGCCCGCTCGAGGCCAGGATCGGCGCCTATCTGGGCCTGACCGGTTCGGGCAAGGGCGGCAAGGAGCAGGCGGTCGAGGATCTCGCCGAGGCGGTCGGGGCGCACTGGCAGCGGTTCCTGAAGCTGATGGCCGCCTATATGCGGGCCGAGACCCCCTACCTTTCCCATGGCCGGCCGTTGAAGGCCGGCGCCGCCGGCGACTACGATCACCTGGCCCGGCGCGGCGAGTGGGATGGCGGCGACGGGGAGGCAGAATGAGCGCGCCCCCCGTCGACCGCCCGACCCCCGCCCAGATCGCCGCCGCCGACCCGGCCGTCTCCGCCTGGGTCGGGGCCAATGCGGGCTCCGGCAAGACCCGGGTGCTGACCCAGCGCGTGGCGCGCCTGCTGCTGGCGGGCTCCGAGCCCGAGCGGATCCTCTGTCTCACCTACACCAAGGCCGCCGCGGCCGAGATGCAGAACCGGCTCTTCGACATGCTGGGCGGCTGGGCGATGGCCGCCGACGAACGGCTCGGCGACGAACTCGCCGCAATCGAGGGCAAGACCGCCCCGGTCACCGATCCGGAGACCCTCGCCCGCGCCCGGCGCCTTTTCGCCCGGGCGCTGGAGACGCCCGGCGGGCTGAAGATCCAGACCATCCACGCCTTCTGCGACGCTCTGCTGCGCCGCTTCCCGCTGGAGGCCGGGGTCTCGCCCCGATTCGAGGTGCTGGACGAGCGGCAGAGCGCGCTGATGATCCGGGCGATCCGCACCGGGATGGCGGCCGAGGCCGAGGCGGGCCGCGACTCCGCCTTCGACCGGGTCGCGGCCCGGCTCAACGAGGGTGATATCGAGGGGCTGATCGACAAGGTGCTGGCGGGAAGGGCCGAGTTCCCGGAGACGGAGATCGGCCCGCGGCTCGTCGCCCATTTCGGCACGCTCGCCGAGGCCGACGCCGCCGCGCTGGCAGCGGCGGCGCTGGCCCGGCTCGACTGGCCGCAGCTCGGCGCCTACGCGGGCTGGCTCGACGGTGGCGGCAAGACCGACGCGGCCGCCGCCGGGGCGATCCGGTCGGCGCTGACCCTGAAGGACGGCGCTCCGATGGAGGCGGCGGAGATCATCGCAGCGGCCTTTCTCACCGACAAGGGCGAACCCAGAAGCCGCAGGGGCTTCCCGGTGAAGACCGTCATCGAAGCCCACCCCGAGGCTGGCGCCCTGACCGACGCGCTGATCCAGTGGGCCGCCGACTGGCGCGAGACCTGGTACGGCCGCGAAGCCGCCGCCCGCGCCCGCGACCTCGACGCCTTCGCCACTGAACTCCTTTCCCGCTACCGCGACGCCAAGGGCGCCCGGGCGCTGCTCGACTTCGACGACCTCGTCACCCGCGCCGCGGCGCTGCTGACCCGCTCCGACATGGCCGCCTGGGCGCTCTGGCGGCTTGACCGGGGGATCGACCACATCCTGGTGGACGAGGCTCAGGACACCTCGCCGGCGCAATGGCAGGTGATCCGCGCGATCGCTGCCGAGTTTCACGCCGGTACGGGCGCTCGGACGGCGGGCCGGACACTTTTCGCGGTCGGCGACGAGAAGCAGTCGATCTACTCCTTCCAGGGCGCCGAGCCGCGGGCGTTCGGCGAGAACCGGGCGCATTTCGAGACCTGGCTCCACGGCATGGGCCAGACCCTGGCGCGGCCCGCGCTGCACACCTCGTTCCGCTCGGCCCCCGGCATCCTCGACTTTGTCGACAAGGTGTTCGAGGGCGAGGCGGCGCGCGGGCTGACCGTCGACGAGGAGCCGGTCGAGCACCTCGCCAACCGGGCCGAGGACGGCTCGCGGGTCGACCTCTGGCCGCTGATCGAGACCGAACCAGCCCTCGACCCACACGAGTGGGACGAGATCCCCGTCGATGCCCCTGCCCCCGGCAACGCCAAGCTGCGGCTGGCGCGCATTCTCGCGGCCGAGATCGGGCGCATGGTCGCGGAGGATCGGCTTCCGCCGCGCCGGGGCCACCCCGGCCGGCGGGTGCGGGCCGGCGACATCCTGGTGCTCGTCACCCGCCGCGACGCCCTCGCCGAGGCGCTGATCCGCGAGCTGAAGGCGCGCGGCCTGCCGGTCGCCGGGGCCGACCGCCTGAGCCTCGCCCAGGAACTGGCGGTGCAGGACCTGCTGGCGCTGGCCAAGGTCGCCACAACGCCGGACGACGACCTCAGCCTCGCGGCGCTGCTGCGCTCGCCGCTCTGCGGCCTGACCGAGGATGAGCTGTTCGCACTTGCCTGGAGGCGCCCCGGCAGCCTTTGGCGGGCACTGATGGCTGCGGAGGACCGGCACCCGGGAGTGGCGGGGATGTTGAAGGACCTGGCCGCGCGAGCGGACTATCTCCGCCCCTACGAATTCCTCGAGCGCGCCCTGATCCGCCATGACGGCCGCCGCAGGCTGCTGGCCCGCCTCGGCCCCGAGGCGGAGGACCCGGTCGACGAGCTGCTGCAGCAGGCGCTGTCCTACGAAGCCCGCGAGGCGCCGTCGCTGGCCGGCTTCGTGGCCTGGATCGAGGCCGCCGACATCAAGGTCAAGCGCGAGATGGAGCGCGGCCGGAACGAGATCCGGGTGATGACCGTGCATGGCGCCAAGGGACTGGAGGCACCGGTGGTGATCCTGCCGGACATGCTCTCGAAGGGTGGCGGCGGTAGCGGGCCGGTGCTGCTCCCGGCCCCGCCCGGCGGCAACAAGCCGCCGCTGATGCACTGGGCCGCGGCGAAATCCGAGGATGACCGCGTTACCCGCGCCGCCCGCGATCACGCGGCGGCGCGGGAAGCGGACGAACGCAAGCGGCTGCTCTATGTGGCCCTGACCCGGGCGGAGGACTGGCTGATCCTCTGCGCCGCCGGCAGTGCGAAGTCGAAGCCCGGAAGCTGGTACGAGATGGTCGAGCGCGGAATCGAGGCGCTGGGCGCCGCCGAGATGTCCGGCCCCGGGGAGCTTCCGGGCCCGGTCATCAGGCGCGCCCATGACCCGGTTCCGGTCGCCGGCACGCCGGAGGAGGCTCCCACGGCCCAGCCCGCCACGGCCCCGGACCACCCCGCCTGGCTGGCCCCCGCCGCGCGCGAGGAACGGCCGCAGCGGATCAGCCCCTCCGCTCTCGGCGAGCATGCGGAGCAGGGCGGCGCCGGGCGCGGCCGGGCCGCCGCGATGCTGCGCGGATCGGCGGTGCACCTGTTGCTGGAGCGCCTGCCCGGCCTGTCTGCGGAAAGCCGCCCGGCCATGGCTCGGCGCCTTCTGGCGCAAGGCTTCCCGGAACTGCCGGGCGGTCTCGTCGGGGGAGTGATCGCCGAGGCTCTCGCGGTCCTCGCCGCCCCCTTCGCCGGCGACATCTTCGGCCCCGATTCGCTCGCCGAATCGGGTATCGCCATCGGCCTGCCGGGTTTCGGCCCGGGCCGAATCGACCGCCTCGTCATCTGCCCTGACCGGGTCCTGGTGGTCGATTTCAAGACCGATGCGGGCCCGCCCGCCACCCCGGAGGCGGTACCGGAAAATTATCTGCTCCAGCTCGCCTGCTACCGGTCCGCGGCCAAGGCGATCTGGCCCGAACGCCTTGTCGATGCTGCGATTCTCTGGACAGCCGCGCCCGCGCTGATGGCGCTGCCGGGGCCGCTGATGGACGGCGCCTTCGCCGCCCATAAAATTTCCAGTTCTTGATAATGCCCGAACCCGCCCCTAGTTTCGGGCCTTGAGGAGCATTGCCCCGACCGGGGCCTCAGCAAGGGAAACTGCGATGGCAACCATGTCCGTGAGCGACAACAGCTTCGAATCGGATGTCCTTGGTTCGGACGTGCCGGTCGTCGTCGATTTCTGGGCCGAGTGGTGCGGTCCCTGCAAGCAGATCGGCCCGGCGCTCGAGGAGATCGCCAGCGAGATGGGCGGCAAGGTCAAGATCGCCAAGGTCAATGTCGACGACAACCCGAACGCGCCTTCGCGCTACCGGGTGCGCGGTATCCCCACGCTCCTGATCTTCAAGGACGGCGAGGAAGTCGGCCGCAAGGTCGGCGCCGACTCGAAGCGCGGCATCGAGAGCTGGATCCAGGGCGCGATCTGAGGCGACCGCCGAAACGATGCAGGGAGCGGCGATGGCCGCTCCCTTAGTTTTTTTGAGCCAGACCGACCGGCCGCGATGGAATAATTTCGGCAGGCACCCTAGACTGACCCGGGTCCGTCGGTCGTGTCGCCTCCGGGAGCCGCAAGTTGACCTCTGATCCAGGGACGCAGTCCGGCGACGCCATCGCACTTCGGGAGGCGCTGGAACGCGAGGCGGCGACGCGGGAGATCCTGCAGGTGATCGCGCGCTCGCGGGACGATGAGAAGCCGGTCTTCGACGCGATCCTCAAGAATGCCGCAGGGCTCTGTGATGCGCCAATGGCGAGCCTGAACCTGCTCGACGAGACGGGTAACCGGCTGATTCTCAGAGCCCATTGGGGCACGGCGCTCGATCATTTTGAAGTTGGCGTCTCGGAGTGGCCACTCGACGGAAGTGCGATTCCGGCACAAGCGGTGCGAGAGAACCGGCGCGTCCAGATCGAGGATTTTGCAGCCACCGATCTTTATAAGAGTGGCGATCCGTTGCGTGTCAGATCTGTCGAGAAGGAAGGGATCCGGACCTTCCTCGCCGTCCCGCTGCTGCGCAGCGGCGAGGCCATCGGATGCATCGCCCTTTTTCGTCGGGAGGTTCGTCCCTTTGACGCCCGGCAAATCGACCTGATCGAGACCTTTGCGGCGCAGGCCGTCATCGCCATCGAGAGCGTGCGCCAGTTCCGCGAGCTGCAGATCCGGCTCGAGCACGAGGCGGCGACGCGGGAGATCCTGGAGGTGATCAGCCGGTCGCGCGACGACGAGAAACCGGTCTTCGACACGATCCTCAGGAATGCCGCGCGTCTGTGCGACGCGCCGATGGCGCGACTTCACGTCGTCAACGAGGCGCGCACGCAATTTACGCTGGCTGCCGCCTGGGGAGAGGAGCTGCGGACATTCCGCATCGGTGAGCAATTCCCGCTCAATTCGCCGCTCGGCATCGCGATTGCCATCCGGGAGGCGCGGACGATCCATACCGAGGACCTCGCGCAGGACATCCTCTATCGCCAGCGCCACCCTATGCGGGTCAAGCTGGTCGATGAGGAGGGAATCCGGACATACCTGACCGTCCCTCTCGTCAGCGGCAGTGTAGCCTTCGGGTCCATCTCGCTGAGCCGCCGGGAGGTGAAACCTTTCTCGGCGCGTGATATCGCCCTTGTGCAGACCTTCGCCGCCCAGGCCGTCATCGCCATCGAGAACGTGCGCCAGTTCAAGGCGCTCCAGGCCCGCACCGAGGAGGTGCAGGCGCTGAACGCGAGCCTGGAGGGCCGGGTGGCGGCGCAGGTGGACGAACTGGAACGCATGGGCCGCCTGAAGCGGTTCCTGTCGCCGCAGGTCGCCGAGGCTGTGGTGACCTCGGGCGACGACAAGCTGCTCGCGAGCCACCGGGCGATGATCGCGACGCTGTTCTGCGACATGCGCGGCTTCACCGCCTTCTGCGAGACCGCCGAGCCCGAGGAAACCATCGAGGTCCTACAGACCTATCACGAGCAGATGGGAGCCCTCATCGTCAAACACGGCGCCGGGGTCGACCACCGTTCCGGCGACGGCATCATGGTGATCTTCAACGATCCGTTCCCCTGCGACAGCCCGGCCGAGGACGCAGTAAGGCTGGCGCTGGCGATGCGGGCGCGCATGGCGGGGCTCTGCGCCGAGTGGCGCAAACTCGGCCACCGGCTGGGCTTCGGGGTCGGGATCTCGCTCGGCTACGCGACAGTGGGCATTGTCGGGTCCGAGGGGCGATACGACTACACGGCCAGCGGCACGGCAGTGAACCTCGCGGCGCGGCTCTGCGATCACGCGGGCGACGGCGAGATCCTGCTCAGCCCCCGCGCCCACAGGGCGGTTGCGGACACGGTCATCGCCGAAGCTGCGGGCGAACTTACATTGAAGGGGATCCAGGCGCCCGTGGAGGTGGCCCGAGTGATCGGCCTGAAAGACGCCGGCCTGAAAAGAGTCGCGCCACCCGCCGCCGCTTCCTGACGCCGGCCCCTGATTTCCTCGCGCCAATCCTGCGGGCCGTCACGGCCCGGCATTCCCGCCCGGACGGGCGGTCAACCGGCGCATCTCCGGCGTTCCCCAGCTTCGCGCCAAGACCAACAGTCCCGACAACGCGGCCACCGCGGCGATGTAGAACGGCAGCCGGATGTCGATGTCCATGAGCCCGCCGCCGATCAGCGACATGACCCCGCCCGCGAGGCAGAAGACCGCCGTCGCAACGCCCATCGCCCAGCCCTGGTCGTCCATGCTGACGCCGCCGGAGATGAGCCCCAGCACGGTCGGATAGGAGACGCCGAAGAAGGCATAGAAGAAGAACACCGGCACGAAGGTGAGCACGGCGACCGGAACCAGGGCGAAGGCCAGCGCACAGACCAGCATGCAGACCAGGCTCGCCCGCATGATCTGCCGCTTGTCGAGGCGTTCCTGCACCGGCTTGACGAGGAATGTGCTGGAGCCCGCCAGCGCAGCGCCGATCACCAGCATCGCGGCGCTGCCGCCGATCTCGCCATAGCCGAAGGCGCTGGTCAGATAGTTGTCGATGAAGATGTAGAAGGTGACGTTGGCGATCATGAACAGGGTGTAGACCGGCATGATCCGCATCACGACCGGATATTCGGTGACCCGCCAAAGGCCGTCGGTGATGTCACGGGGCCGGAACACGAAGGGCGCGCGCTCGGTGCGGATGTCGTGGAATGTCGTCTGGACCAGGACGATCGCGACCACTACCAGGACCAGCGCGCCGTAGAAGGGCAGCTTCAGACTGGCGAGGCCGCCGAGCAGGTCCGGGTCCGACAGGGCGCCGCCGATCAGCGGGCCGCCGACCAGGCCGAAGCTGACCCCGGTGACCATGTAGCCCATGTTGCGGTCACGGTCGGCGTCGTCGGTGCTGCCGTCGATCATCGCCGCCTGGGCGATCGGCTGATTGCCGGCAGTGAAGCCGGTGATGGCCCGGCCGAGGATGAGCAGCCAGAGGCTGTTGACGAAGAGCGCGACGATGGTGACGGCGTAGCCGGCAAGGGCGCCCCCGAGGCAGATCAGCAATGCGTTCTTGCGGCCGATCGCGTCGGATACCTTGGAGACGTAGACCACTCCCACGAACCAGGCGAGGAAGAACATCCCGATCACCAGCCCGAAGTCCACGTGCCGCCGGCCCGTCGACGTGCCCTCCGGCAGGAATCCCGAGCCCGGATCCATGATCAGCGAATTGATGATCGGGAACACCAGTCCCTGGCCGATCAGGTCCACAAACACCACGAACATCAGGGTGATCTTGGCCATTGTGGTCATGATGCCTCTCCCACAGGGATGGGCC
Source organism: uncultured Pseudomonadota bacterium (assembly GCA_963700775.1). Taxonomy (GTDB): domain Bacteria; phylum Pseudomonadota; class Alphaproteobacteria; order Rhodobacterales; family Rhodobacteraceae; genus Thermohalobaculum. The sequence continues at coordinate 70,859 of CAVOYU010000005.1, read as the reverse complement.
CGAGGGGGAGGGTATCGCACGGATTCCGATTCATCTAGGCATAATGGGACCCGCACGGCGAGGATGCCGGCGGCGCCGGTGCGAAGGCTCTGTCCCGGCGCCTCACCCGTTCTCGCGCAGCACCGCCCCGGCGAGATAGAGCGAACCGCAGATCAGCACTCTCAGCGGCGCTGACGGCACCTCGGCCAAAACGGCCTCCAGCGCAGCCGCAACCGAGTCCGCCGGCCGGGCGTCCAGCCCCGCAGCCCGTGCCCGCTCGGCCAGCCGCGCCGCCGGGATCGCTGCCGCGGTGTCGGGGATCGTCACCGTGAAGGCTCCTGCGGCATGGGGCGCCAGCGGACGGAAGAAATCCTCGGCCGCCTTGGTGTCGAGCATTCCGGTGATCAGCCACAGCGGCGCCGGGGCGCGGGCGCCAAGCTCGGCCAGCATTGCACCCAGCGCCACGCCGGCCGCCGCGTTATGGCCGCCGTCGAGCCACAGCACCGCGCCGGCCGGCATCCGCTCGGCCAGCGGACCCCAGGTCAGCCGCTGCATCCGGGCGGGCCAGACCGCATCGGCCAGCGCCGCCCGGCAGGCGACCTCGTCGAAGCCGAGCGCCCGCAGCCCCGCGATCGCGGTGCCCGCATTCTCGAACTGGTGCGCCCCGATCAGCGCCGGCGGATCGAGATCGAGGAGGCCGCCGCCATCCTCGTAGACCAGCCGCCCGGCCTCGGCGCGCGTCGACCAGTCCTGGCCATGGATCAGCAGCGGCGCACCGATATCCGCCGCGCGCGCTTCGATCACTTCCCGCGCCGCATCCTCCTGCGGTCCGACCACGCAGGTCACGCCCGGCTTCAGGATACCAGCCTTCTCGAAGGCGATCTCGCCCAGGGTCTCGCCGAGGTACTGCTGGTGGTCGATGGAGACCGGCGTGATCACGGTGAGCCGCGGCCGGTCGATGACGTTGGTCGCATCCAGCCGGCCGCCGAGTCCGACCTCCAGCAGGGTCCAGTCGGCGGGCGTCCGCGCGAAGGCCAGATAGGCGGCGACGGTGGTGATCTCGAAGAAGGTGATCGGCAGCCCTCCGTTCGCCCGTTCGCATTCCTCCAGGACCGACGCCAGATCCGGCTCGGAGATCAGCTCGCCCGCCACCCGCACCCGTTCGTGGAAGCGCGCCAGGTGGGGCGAGGTATAGGCATGCACGAGGTCTCCGGCCGCCTCCATCCCCGCCCGCATCATCGCCAGCGTCGAGCCCTTGCCGTTGGTGCCGGCGATATGCACCACTGGCGGCAGGGCGCGCTCGGGGCTGCCCATCTCGGCCAGCAGCCTCCGGACGCGGTCGAGCGTCAGGTCGATGATCTTCGGGTGGAGCGAGAGCAGCCGTTCGAGGATGGCGTCGCTCGGCTGCGGGCCGGGCATGCTCAGAGGCTCCCGCCCTTCGCCTTCGGCTTCTCCGGCGCCGACGGTCCCTTGGGCTTCGACGGCTCTCCGGGCTTCGACGGCCCGGACGGCTTCGACGGGGCCTCCGCTTCCGGGGCCGGAAGGTCGCCGCGCACCATCGGCGGCTGCTTCATCAGGATGCGCAGGATGGTGCCCAGCTCCTCGCGCATCTTACCGCGCGGCACCACCCGGTCGATCATGCCGTGATCGAGCAGGTATTCCGAACGCTGGAAGCCCTCGGGCAGGGTCTCGCGGATGGTCTGCTCGATCACGCGCGGGCCGGCGAAGCAGATCAGCGCGTCGGGTTCGGCGATCTGCACGTCGCCCAGCATGGCGTAGGAGGCGGTGACGCCGCCGGTGGTCGGATGGGTCAGGACCACCACATAGGGCAGCCGCGCCTCGCGCACCATCTCGACCGCGATGGTGGCACGCGGCATCTGCATCAGGCTCAGGATGCCCTCCTGCATCCGCGCGCCCCCGGCGGCGGTGAAGACGACCAGCGGCGCCTTCTTCTTCACCGCGGTCTCGGCGGCGGCGAGCAGCGCATTGCCGACCGCCATCCCCATCGAGCCGCCCATGAAGCTGAAGTCCTGCCCGGCCGAGACCGTCTCGAGCCCGAAGATCTGGCCATGGACAACCAGCATCGCCTCATGCTCGCTGGTCTTCTTTCGGGCATCCTTCATCCGGTCCGAGTAGCGCTTCTCGTCCCGGAAATGCAGGGGATCGGCAAGCGGATCGGGGAACTCGACCTCGTGGAACACACCGCCGTCGAACAGTGACTTGAACCGGGACCGGGGTGTGATCGCCATATGGAAATCGCAGCCCGGGCATACATTCAGGTTCTCTGCCAGCTCGCGATGGAAGATCATCTGGCCGCAGCTCTCGCATTTGGTCCAGAGATTCTCGGGCGTGTCGCGCCGCTGGAAGAACGACTTGATCTTCGGCGGGACGAATTCGGTGATCCAGTTCATGCGCGCTCCGCGATGAGAGGCTTCCCGCGCTAAATAGCGGCCCGCGCCGCGCCGCGCAATGCGGCGCTGCGGGACACCGGCCGGGCGCGCCGCCTCGCGGAGCCTACCCGGCAGCCTCGATCTCCGCTCCGAAGCGGGCGAGGCTTTCTGCAAGCCGCTCCGGACGCTCCAGCGGCACCATGTGGCCGCAATCGGCCCAGTCCTCGCGCCGTGCGTCGGGCAGCAGGGCGAACAGGTGGTCCACCACCTCGGCATCGTAGAACACCCGGTCCTGCAGACCGGTGACGTTCAGCACCGGCAGCTTCAGGGATCTCCAGTCGATGTCCCAGTCGGCATCTTTCGCATGGCGCATCAGGTTGAGATGCGGGTGGTCCGGATCCATCGGCTGGTAGTTTCCCCTGAGAAAGTTCGGCCGCGCGGCGGCGGCGAATTCCTGATTCACCACCAGCGGGAAGCTCACATCCATGAACAGCTGCACGCCGCCATGGGCGGCGATCAGCGGCAGGGCATCATTGATCCAGGCGATCCTGGGGCCGATCACGCGGAGCGTGTTGAGGAACACCAGCCCCTCGGCCTCCACCCCCGCCAGTACCGCATGAGCGGCGAAGAGCCCGCCGATGGAGAGCCCGACCAGCACCGGGCGCTGCGGCCGCAGCGCCGACATCAGCCGGGTCAGGTCGTCCACGATCAGCGTCGGTGTCAGGGCGGTGCCCGGGGCGAACGGGCTCTCCGCCTGGCCGCGGAAATTGTAGCTGAGGGTGCCGAAGCCGCCTTCGCGCAGAGACGGGGCGATCGCCTTCTCCCAGTGTTCGGTCGAGCCGGTCAGTGCATTGACGAAGACGAAGGTGGGGGCGGCAGGCCGCGCCGGCGGGGTGTGGAGATGGTAGAGGCCATTCTCGTCGTCGAGCCGGTGGATCGCCATGCTGCGCCCTCCCTCAGCAGCTTCGTGACCGCGAAATCGGCCGCGCGACTTGTGTCCCCGGCCGGCTTGGCGCAGTGTCGGCACGAATTCGGACGGAGACAACGCAGATGGCCGCGCAGATCTGGACTTATTACGAGGGTGATTGGCACGAGGGAAACACGCCGATCCTGGGCGCCGCCGACCACGGAACCTGGCTCGGCTCGCTGGTGTTCGACGGTGCGCGGGCCTTCGAGGGCGTGACGCCCGATCTCGACCTGCATTGCGCGCGGGCCAACGAATCCGCCCGCCGCATGGACCTGAGGCCGGTGCTGTCCGACGAGGAGGTCACCAGCCTCGCGGCCGAGGGCGTGCGGAAGTTCGCCAGCGGCACCGGCATCTACATCCGCCCGATGCTCTGGGCTCGGCGCGGCCAGGACTACATGATCCCGCCAGACCCGGACTCGACCGCCTTCGCGCTCTGCCTCGAGGAGCGGCCGATGCCGCCGGCGAAGGGTTTCTCGATCACCCGGACCCGCTACCGTCGGCCGACCCTCGACTGCATGCCGGTCGACGTGAAGGCGGGCTGCCTGTACCCGAACAATGCCCGGATGCTGCGCGAGGCGAAGTCCAAGGGCTTCGACAACGCCATCGTGCTCGATGCCATCGGCAACGTGGCCGAAACCGCGACCTCGAACATCTTCATGGCCCGCGACGGCGAGGTGTTCACGCCGGTCCCCACCGGCTGCTTCCTGAACGGCATTACCCGCCAGCGTGTGATCGGGTTGCTCAGGGGCGACGGGGTGACGGTCAACGAGACCAGCCTGACACTGCAGGATTTCGAGGACGCCGACGAGATCTTCGCCACCGGCAACGCGATCAAGGTGCAGCCGATCCTCCGCTTCGACGACCGCCACCTGCAGTTCGGCCCTATGGCCCGCCGCGCGCGCGAGCTCTACTGGGATTTCGCCCACAGCGCATGATCGCCGCAGGGTGCGCATTCATGTGCCTCGTGCCCGCGGGCGGAGCGGCGCGCTGAAGCGCAGCCAACGCCGGTCCCTCAGTTCCGCGCCGGGCGCCAGCCGGCCGCACGAGCCTCCGCTTCGGAGCAGAACCAGCGCTCGCCTCGGGAGGGGTTGATGCGGGTCGCCGCGTAGTCGGGCGATCCGGGCAGATGGTAGATCCGGCCGTTCTGCGAGATGTTGCCCTTGATGCTGCACTGGCCGGATGCGGCGCCGGCCTCGTTCATCGTGCTGACGCGCGGCCGCGCGGCCTGGCGAAAATCCCAGGGCGCTTCGAAGCCGCCGGCCCAGAGGCCGCGGCGGGCCGAGGCGGCGCCGGACTCCTCGGCGGCATAGGCGCCTGAATAACGCAGGAAGGCCAGCGCCCAGCCGGCGGCGACCATCTCGCGGTTGAGATCGCGGCCATCCCGACGGCAGATGGCGATCAGCCGGCCGTAGCGGTCGCGCCCGTCGCCGCTACAGTCGATGCGGCCGCCAGCCACCATCGCCTCGAGCGCCCGCGTCGCGGCCGCGCCGCAGTCGTAGTCGCGCCCGGCACCATCGGTGCAGATCTGACCCGCCTCCGGCGCATCGATGCCGAAGAGACGCAGGGTCTCGGCACCGAGCGCGAGCGTGTCGCCGTCGACCACCACCGCCCTGCCGGAGAGCTCGAGCGACATCGCCGGGCTTCCCGCGCACAGCAGGACGGAAGCGCAAATGGCGAGCAGACGCCGCATCGGAACGGTAACCCCCGTTAACCTTCGTTAACGAAGTGGGGTCCGTGCGGTCCCGATGCAAGGGCGAGAGCGTGGCGCGCCCGTCAGACGCTGTGGGCGCCTCCAGCCAGCGAGCGGACGAATTTCAGTACCTCGGCCGGGCTGTCGCCCTTGCCGATGCGATCGACGATGGCGGAACCCACGACCACGCCGTCGGCGACCGAGGCGATGTCGGCGGCGTTCTCCGGGGTCCTCACGCCGAAGCCGACGCAGACCGGCAGGCTGGTCTGCGCCTTGATCCGTGCCACCTCCGGGCCGACCTCACCCGACCGGGCGGCGGCGGCGCCGGTTATGCCGGTGATGGAGACGTAGTAGACGAAGCCGGAGGTGTTCTGCAGAACCTTCGGTAGGCGGCGGTCATCGGTGGTCGGCGTCGCGAGCCGGATGAAGTTCAGCCCCGCCTTGTTCGCCGGCAGGCATAGCTCGTCATCCTCCTCGGGCGGCAGGTCGACCACGATCAGCCCGTCGACCCCGGCCTCCTTCGCCGCCCTCAGGAAGGCGTCAACCCCCATCGAGTAGATCGGGTTGTAGTAGCCCATCAGGATCACCGGGGTCAGGGTGTCCTCCTCGCGGAAGGCGCGCACCATCTCCAGCGTCCTGGCCATGGTCTGGCCCGCCTCCAGCGCCCGCTGCCCGGCGCGCTGGATCGAGGGGCCGTCGGCCATCGGGTCAGTGAAGGGCATGCCGAGCTCGATCAGATCGACCCCGGCGTCAGGCAGCCCGCGCAGGATCTCGAGCGAGGTCTCGTAATTCGGGTCGCCCGCCATGACGAACGAAATGAAGGCCCGGCGGCCCTCGGACTTCAGCCTCGCAAAGCGCACATCGATGCGGGACATGGCTACCCCCCTTCACTCAATCGCGGCCCTCCCGCGCGGAGAGGCGGCCGGGCGCCGGTTTCGCCCCGGCTCAGTCCTCGTTCTTGCGGAAATACTTCTTTTCGCGCGGCTTGCCGTCCCAGCCGGTCTTGCGCGGGCGGTCGTCGCCGCCCTTGGCGCCCTTGTCGCCTCCGCGATCCGGGCCACGGTCGTCCCGGTCGCCGCGATAGGGCGGTTTGCGGCCGCCGCCATCACGGTCGCCGCGGGGCGCCCTGGGGCGGCCGCCGTCGTCCTCGCGGTGCTCCCACTTGTTCAGCAGGGCCGGGTCGAACCGGTCACGCCCGATCAAGCCCTCGTTGCACCAGACCGTCGAGATCGCCTCGTCGTCGGCGCTCTCGACGCACATGCGCATCGAGCCGGATTTCAGGACCACCAGGTCCCCGATGTTGAACTTCGCCACTTGATTTCCTTCAGATGCCGGCGCCCAGCGCCTCAGCCACGGTGAAGATGTCCTTGTCGCCCCGGCCGCACATGTTCATCACCAAGAGGTGGTCGGGCGGGAGATTCGGCGCGATCTTGGCCACATGCGCCAAAGCGTGGCTGGGTTCAAGGGCCGGTATGATGCCCTCGGTGACGCAGGAGAGCTTGAATGCCGCCAGCGCCTCGTCGTCGGTGACGCTCACATACTCGACCCGACCCATGTCGTGGAGCCAGGCGTGCTCCGGTCCGATGCCCGGATAGTCGAGCCCGGCCGAGATCGAATGCCCCTCGAGGATCTGCCCGTCAGCGTCCTGCAGCAGATAGGTCCGGTTGCCGTGCAGCACGCCGGGCCGGCCGCCCGTGAGGCTCGCTGCGTGCTCGTTGCGGTCGTCGACGCCGTGGCCGCCGGCCTCGACGCCGATGATCCGCACCTCCTTGTCGTCGAGGAACGGGTGGAACAGGCCCATGGCGTTCGAGCCGCCGCCGATGCAGGCAACCAGGCTGTCGGGCAGCCGCCCTTCCCGCTCCATCATCTGTTCGCGGGTCTCCCGCCCGATGATCGACTGGAAGTCCCGCACCATCGCCGGATAGGGATGCGGGCCTGCCACCGTGCCGATGCAGTAGAAGGTGTCACGCACATTGGTCACCCAGTCACGCAGCGCCTCGTTCATGGCGTCCTTCAGAGTGGCGCGGCCCGAGGTCACCGGCACCACCTCGGCGCCCAGCAGCTTCATCCGGAAGACGTTCGGCTTCTGCCGCTCGACGTCGGTCTTGCCCATGAAGACCACGCATTTCAATCCGAAGCGGGCGCAAGCGGTGGCGGTGGCGACCCCGTGTTGGCCGGCGCCGGTCTCGGCGATGATCCGGGTCTTGCCCATGCGGCGGGCAAGCAGGATCTGACCCAGCACGTTGTTGATCTTGTGCGCGCCGGTGTGGTTCAGCTCGTCGCGCTTGAAGTAGACCTTGGCGCCGCCCAGCCGCTCGGTCAGCCGCTCGGCGAAGTACAGCGGCGAGGGGCGGCCGACATAGTGCTTCCACAGATCCTCCATCTCGGCCCAGAAGGACGGGTCGGTCTTGGCCCTTTCGTATTCCGCCTCGAGGTCGAGGATCAGCGGCATCAGCGTCTCGGAGACGAAACGCCCGCCGAACTGACCGAAGCGCCCGCGCTCGTCGGGGCCGGTGCGGAAGCTGTTCGGCATGTCCTGGTGCATGGGGTCACGCTCCTGTCGGAAACTCGCGCCCCTCTTTAGCGCCCGGAAACCGATCCGTCATCCCGGATTGCGAAGGTAACGCGGATCGGACGGCAGGTGGTGGGTCGGAGCCGGTCGATGGCGGCGTACCCGGGACCGGGCATCCGCAGACGGAACGTCGGTTCACGACCCGAACGAGATTGTGGGGTGATCGATCGTGGGCGTCTGCTATGGTTCGAAGGATGCAGACAGCACGGGCTGACCTGATTCCATTGACAGCCGGGAGGATCAAGACGATGGCCAAGGGCCAGAAGCGGAGCAACCGCGAAGTCAAGAAACCCAAGCAGGCCAAGACGCAGTCGCCGGCGGCAAAGTCGGCACCGGCTTCCCGGCTGACAGAGTCGCGGGACCGAACCGGGAAGCAAAAGAAATAGGGTTGCGGCTCGCCGGAACCAGACTGCGAATGGGGCCCGAAGGGCGGTGCTCCGCCGCGCGCCAGACGCAGCAATGGCGAACGCCGAATTTTTCCGCATGGGGCCAAGGCCGGCGCCGGAGCGTCCTCAACCCATCGCCCGCGCCGGGCCGCCAGCTCACCCCTTCCCGGCCGCCGCCAGGATCGCCGCCGCCGAGCGCGCAACATCCGCGTCCGTCGTCGCCCAGGAACTGACACTGATCCGCATCGCCGCCCGGCCCTGCCACACCGTGCCGCCGCACCAGCAGGTGCCGTCGCGCTGCACGGCGGCGATCACCCGGCGGGTCCGGTCGTCGTCGCCGAACGCGACCACCACCTGGTTCAGCACCACCTCGTTCAGCACCTCGATCCCGCCCTGCCCGAGCCGGTCAGCGAAATCCCGCGCCTGGCGGCAGTTCCGGGCCACGAGCTCCGCGAGCCCAGCCCGGCCGAGTCCGCTCAGCGCCGCCCAGATCTCGATGCCGCGCGCCCGGCGCGAGCTTTCCGGCGTGTATTCGATCGCGTCCCGCTCGGCGCTCGGCAGCAGATAGGCGCCGCTGATCGACATGGCGCGACGAAGCGCAGCCGGGTCGCGGACCAGCGCAATGCCGGAATCATAAGGCACGTTCAGCCATTTGTGCGCATCGGTGGCCCAGGAGTCCGCCGCACTCACTCCCGCGGCCAGCCCGGCAAGCTCCGGAGCCGCCAGCGCCCAGAGACCAAAAGCGCCGTCAACATGGACCCAGGCGCCCGCCGCATGCGCTGCCTCGGCAATCGGCCCGGCCGGATCGAAGGCGCCCGAGTTCACATTGCCGGCCTGCAGGCAGAGGATCGCCGGCCCCTCGATCGGCGGCAGCCGCTCCGGGCGCATCCGCCCCTGCCGGTCGACCGGAACCCTCTGCACCCGCTCGCGCCCCAGGCCGAGGAGCGACAGCACCTTGTAGATGGTCGCATGGGCCTCCTCGCCGATGATCACCGAGACCGGCGGCGCTCCGATCAGACCGTCCCGGTCCGCGTCCCAGCCGTGCCGCCCGAGCACTTCGTTGCGGGCGGCGGCGAGGCAGGTGAAGTTGGCCATGGTCGCCCCGGTGGTCACAGCGCCGGCCGCCGCCGATGGCAGGCCGAGCGCCTCCCTGACCCAGCGCAGCGCCGCATCCTCGAACAGGGCGGCGGCGGGCGAGCTCACATGGCTGAAACCGTTCTGGTCCCAGGCCGCGGCCAGGTATTGCGCCGCCACGCTCACCGGCAGGGCGCCGCCGGTCACGAAACCGAAATACCGCCTGCCCGCACTGGCGACGGTGGCGGGCGAGCCCATCCGGTCCATGAAGCCGATCACGTCCGCCGGGTCGCCGCCGGTCTCGGGCAGCGGCCCGCTCAGGGCCGCGCGCAGCCGCTCGACCGCGGCCGGGTCAGCGGCCACCTGCCGTTCGTCCAGACTTTCCAGGTACCCGGCAGCGCGCCGGGCCGCCTCGGCGAGAAGGGATCGTGCGGTCATGGCCTGCCTCGCGGTACGGACGCCCGGACTGGAGCCTAGCCGCCGCACCGGCAGATGCAATGCGCCTCCGCACCTACAGCGCCAGCTTCATCCCCCAGTGGCTCGCGACGAAACCCAGCCGCTCGTAGAAGCGATGCGCATCCGCGCGTGCCCGGTCGGTTGTGAGCTGCACCAGCGCACAGCCATCGGCCCGCGCCCGCGCGATCGCCGCCCGCATCAGCGCCTCGCCAATCCCGGCGCCGCGCCGGGCGGCGCTGACCCGCACCCCCTCGATCTGCGCCCGCGAGGCGCCGGTGCGCGAAAGGCCGTGGATCAATGTGTATTGCAGGCAGCCGGCGAGCGCGCCATCCGTTTCCTCCGCCACCAGATAGACATTGCCCGCCTGGGCCGACATCGCCCGGAAAGCGCGCGCATAGGCCGGGTCGCCGGGCCGCTCGCGGCCTCGCCCCAGCCCGTCATCGGCGAGCAGACGGGCGATCGCCACGAGATCGGCCTCCGCTGCCTCGCGGATGATCATGCGGCATCCGCGGCACGCTGAGCCGCGCGGATGAAGGCCGTGACCTTTGCCGGATCCTTCACCCCCGGCGCGCTCTCGACCCCGGACGCCACATCGACCTGCCGTGCCCCGGTCAGGCGCACCGCCTCGGCCACGTTCTCCGCCGTCAACCCGCCGGCCAGCATCCAGGGCCGTGCCCAGCGCCGGCCGGCGATCAGCCGCCAGTCGAATGTCAGCGCGTTGCCGCCCGGCAGATAGCTGCCGCCGTCCGTCGGCGGCTTGGCGTCGATCATCATCTGGTCCGCCACCGCCTCGTAGTCCGGGACCCGGACGAGGTCCGCCGCCTCGCGGACGCCGATCACCTTCATCACCGGCAGGCCGGAGAGCATCCGAATCTCGCGCACCCGCTCCGGGGTCTCGGAGCCGTGGAGTTGCAGCATGTCAACCGGCACGCGGTCCAGAAGCCGGCCGAGGAAAGCATCATCCGCATTCACCACCAGCGCGACCCGGGCGATCCCGGCGGGCGTACCGAGAGTCAGCTCCGCCGCCGCATCCAGCGTCAGGAATCGGGGGGAGGGCGGGTAGAAATTGAATCCCAGATAAGCGGCCCCCGCCGCGGCCGCATGGGCGACGGCGGCCGCGCTGGTGAGGCCGCAGATCTTGACGCGCATGGCAGGCCGTCCGGGCCTTTCTCAGGCAGTGGGGATGCGGGGCAGGTCGCGGGCTGCGTCGCCGAGCTTGGCGCGGAGCTTGGTCACTTCCTGGCGGAGCTGCACGATCTCGCGGCGTTTCTGGTCGGCGACGACCCGGTGCTTGCGCTCGCGCACCCATTCCAGCACCTGGCCGACCACAATGCCCAGCAGCACCGCCGCCAGGATCACCGCGGCGAGCGGGATGCCCTTCAGGCCGAAACGGTCGCCGGCCAGCGACACCGGCAGCAGATAGAGATCGACCGCGCCCATATTGGCGACGCCGAGGGCGATCAGGACTGCGGCCAAAAGGCCCAGCACGATCAGCTTGATCGTCCGCATCATCCCCTTCCCGGTTCCGTCGGACCGTTCAGCCCGTCTCGTTCATGCGCTCGCGCAACTCCTTGCCGGCCTTGAAGAAGGGCACCGACTTCTCCGGCACCGGCACCGAATCGCCGGTGCGCGGATTGCGGCCCTGCCGAGCGTCGCGCCGCTTCACCGAGAACGCGCCGAATCCACGCAACTCAACCCGGTCGCCCCGCGCGAGCGCGGCGGTAATTTCTTCGAACAACGTCGAAACGATTCGTTCGACATCCCGCTGATAGAGGTGTGGGTTGTCCTCCGCTATCTGCTGGATGAGTTCGGATTTGATCATCTTGATCCCCCGGTCGGTCGCCTGGTTGTGATTCCTTCGCCTTCCCGGCCAATTTCCGAAGCTGTCATGCTGGATCGGCTTCCGTCAACGTCCGAAGCGAACTTTCCTAGTGAATCACGGCATATAGGCGCATTCCGGCCGGGAAAATCGGGGTCGTGGACAACAATTCGGCCAGCGATTCTTCCAGCATCGACGCCGGCCAGGGCAGGGGCGATTCGCGCCAGTCGTAGTCGATCACGCGCATCTCCGCCGGCAAATCCCGCTCGGCGGCCAGCCAGCCACGCGCCGTTTCCTCGTCGCCGATGGCGTCGATCAACCCCAGCGTGAGCGCTTGCCGACCGGTGAACACCCGTCCGTCGGCAACCCTGTCCAGCGCCGCGCCGGCCAGGCTGCGACGTTCGCCAACCAGATCCCTGAACCAGGCGAAGCTGTCGGCGATCAGCTCGCGCTCGGCTGCCAGCACCGCCTCGTCCGGGCGAGTGGTGAAACTTGGCTCCGCCTTCAGCGGCGCGCTCTTGACCCGGGTCACGTCGATGCCGAGCTTCTCCATCAGCCCGACGATGTTCGGGATCTCGGCGATGACGCCGATCGATCCGGTCAGGGTGTTGCCGCGGGCGACGATGTGGTCGGCACCGATTGCTGTGACGTAGCCGCCCGAGGCGGCGACCTCGGACATCACCGCCACCACCGGCTTCTTCGCCGCGATCCGCCGCAGGCTTTCGTAAAGCGCCTCGGAGGCCGCCACGGTCCCGCCCGGGCTATTGATGTGGACGAGGACGCCCACCACCCGGTCAGTCTCGGCCAGCTTGCGCAGCGCCGCGTCGCGGTCGGGGTCGTCGAGAATGATCCCGTCGATCCGGAGCCGGGCCAGATGGTCGCCGCGCGCCGGACCCTCGGATGAGGGGATCATGGCGATCGCGGCGAGCGCCGCCGCCAAGAAGGCGGCGATGCGCCAGAACGCGAGGCGGCGCCGGATCCGGCGCCGCTCCAGGATGAGATCCGCTGTCGCGCTCATCGTTCTCTCACACCGTCATGCGGGCGCGGTCACTTCTCCTGCTGCTGCTTCAGCGCAGCCCCGAGAATGTCACCGAGCGACGCGCCGGAGTCGGACGAGCCATACTGCTGCACGGCCTCCTTCTCCTCCTCGATCTCGCGCGCCTTGATCGAGAAGCTGATCTTGCGCGAGGCCTTGTCGATATTGGTGACCTTGGCGTCCACCCGGCCGCCGACCGAATACCGTTCCGGCCGCTGCTCCGAGCGGTCGCGGCTCAGGTCCGAGCGGCGGATGAAGGACTTCATGCCGTCATACTCGACCTCGATGCCGCCATCCTCGATCGCCGTGACCGTCACGGTGACCACCTGGCCGCGCTTGACGCCCTTCGACGCCTCGGCGAAGGGATCGCCCGCGAGCTGCTTGATGCCAAGCGAGATGCGCTCCTTGTCGGTGTCCACGTCCAGCACCACGGCCTTGACCATGTCGCCCTTCTTGAACTCCTGGATCGCCTGCTCGCCGGGCCGGTCCCAGCTGATGTCCGAGAGGTGCACCATGCCATCGATTTCGCCCTCGAGGCCGACGAAGAGACCGAACTCGGTGATGTTCTTCACCTCGCCCTCGATCTCGGTTCCCTGCGGATGGGTCTCGGCGAAGCTCTCCCACGGGTTGGCCATGCACTGCTTCAGGCCGAGGCTGACCCGGCGCTTCTGCGAATCCACGTCCAGCACCATGACCTCGACCTCCTGGGAGGTGGAGACGATCTTGCCGGGGTGCGCGTTCTTCTTGGTCCAGGACATCTCCGAGACATGCACGAGGCCCTCGACACCGGGCTCCAGCTCCACGAAGGCGCCGTAGTCGGTGATGTTGGTGACCCGGCCGGTGAACTTGGCGCCCACCGGGTACTTGGTCTCGACGCTGTCCCAGGGATCGGCCATCAGCTGCTTCATGCCGAGGCTGATGCGCTGGGTCTCCTTGTTGACCCGGATCACCTGCACCTTGATGGTCTCGCCGATGTTGACGATCTCGGACGGGTGGTTGACGCGCCTCCACGCCATGTCGGTGACATGCAGCAGGCCGTCGACCCCGCCGAGGTCCACGAACGCGCCGTAGTCGGTCACGTTCTTGACCACACCGTCGACCACGTCGCCCTCGTTCAGCTTGCCGACGATCTCGGCGCGCTGCTCGGCGCGGCTCTCCTCCAGGACGGCGCGGCGCGAGACCACGATGTTGCCCCGGCGGCGATCCATCTTCAGGATCTGGAACGGCTGCGGCATGCCCATCAGCGGCCCGACGTCGCGCACCGGGCGCACGTCGATCTGGCTGCCGGGCAGGAAGGCCACGGCGCCGCCGAGATCGACTGTGAAGCCGCCCTTGACGCGGCCGAAGATCGCGCCCTCGACGCGCTCCTGCTTGTCGTTCGCCTTCTCGAGCCGATCCCAGGCCTCCTCGCGGCGGGCCTTCTCGCGGCTGATGGCGGCTTCGCCGCGCGCGTTCTCGACCCTGTCGAGGAAGACCTCGACCTCGTCACCGACAGCGATTTCGGACGGACGCCCGGGGGCGGAGAATTCCTTGAGATCGACGCGGCCCTCGACCTTGAAGCCGACGTCGATGATCGCCTGGCCGTTCTCGACGGCGATCACTCTTCCTTTTACGACGGAGCCCTCTTCGGGGGTCTCCTTCTCGAGGCTCTCGTTCAAAAGGGCCTCGAATTCCTCCATGGAGGCTTTAGCGGTCATCCAGTCAGTCTCCTATCCATGTTTATCCGGCCAGCCGGTTGTCTCCGGCGGTCTTCAGGTGCTCGTGCTGGGCAGAACGCAAAAAAAACGCCACCGCCCCGGGTCTAAGGTTCCGCCCGAACTCAGTGCCTGCTCGATTATGTGCGCCGCCCTTGCGACGGCGGCGTCTATATCCAATTCCGTCGTGTCCAGCAAGTGCGCGTCTTCGGCCCGCCGCATCGGGGCGTCGGTCCGGCCGGCGTCGCGGGCATCGCGACTCTTCAGGTCGGCCAGCACCTGTGCCAGGGTAATGTCGTCGCCGCGGCCGGTCAGCTCCGCATGGCGCCGCCGGGCGCGGGTCTCGTCGTCGGCGACGACAAAGAGCTTCACCTCCGCCTCCGGGCAGACCACGGTGCCGATGTCTCGCCCGTCCAGCACCGCGCCGCCCTCGCGGGCGGCGAAGCGGCGCTGGAAATCCAGCAGCGCCCTGCGCACTCCGGGCAGGGCCGCAACCTTCGAGGCTGCGTTGGCGACCAGCGCCCCGCGCAGGCCGCCCTCGGCCAGGTCGGCCTCGGTCAGTTCCCGGGCAACCAGCTCGGCCAGCCCCTCGTCGAGCACGCCCCGCCCCTGCGCCAGGGTCTTCCGTCCGACCGCCCGGTAGAGCAGCCCGGTATCCAGATGGGCGAAACCGAACCGCGCCGCCACCGCGTGGGCGATGGTCCCCTTGCCGGCCGCCGCCGGCCCGTCGATTGCAACGGTGAATTTCACGCGTGACCCGCCCGGTAGGCCGCGTACCGGGGCAGGCCATCGGCAATCTCGTAATAGTCGCCCTTGTCCGCGCAGAAGATATGGCTCTCGAGTTTGAGCCCGGTTGGGCCGTCGATTGACCCCATGTTGATGCCGAGGGTCCCGGAGCTCGCCTGATCCCAGAACAGATGCGACCCGCAGTTCCGGCAAAATCCTCGACGGATTCCCGGTGAGGACGTGAACCAGGTGATCGCCGCCGCCCCCTCGATCCGCACCGCGGCCCGCGGCGCCGACGCGCCAGCAACGAAATGTCCCGACTGCTTTCGACACATCGTGCAGTGGCAGGCATGCACATCAAGCAACGGCTGAGAAACCGAGAACTGCACTGCACCGCAGAGGCAGCTTCCCGATGCGCCCATATCAATTTCCCTCCCGGAGGTCGGCGCCCAGTCCCCGCATCATCGGCAGGAAGCTCGGGAAGCTGGTGGCGATCGGCGCGGCATCGTCCACCGTGACCGGCGCCCGGCCGGCAAGCCCCAGCACCAGGAACGCCATCGCGATCCGGTGGTCCAGATGGGTCGCCACGGTCCCGCCGCCCGGCACCCCATCGGCGCCTCGCCCATGGACGGTCATGCCGTCCTTCTCCTCGGTGACCTCGACCCCGTTGGCCCGTAGCCCCGCCACCACCGCGGCGATGCGGTCGGATTCCTTTACCCTCAGCTCGCCGATGCCGCGCATCACCGTGTCGCCCTCGGCACAGGCGGCGATGACGGCCAGGACCGGGTATTCGTCGATCATGCTCGCCGCCCGTTCGGGCGGCACCTCGACCCCCTTCAGGGCCGAGAACCGGACCCTGAGGTCGGCCACCGGCTCGCCGCCCTCCTCGCGCGGGTTCTCGCGCGCGATGTCGGCGCCCATCTCGGCCAGCGTCTGGTAGAAGCCGGCCCGGGTCGGGTTCAGGCAGATGTTCGGAACCAGGATCTCCGAGCCCTCGACGATCAGTGCCGCCGCCACCGGGAAGGCGGCCGAGGACGGGTCGCGCGGCACGGCGATGGTCATCGGCACCAGCTCCGGCTGGCCGGTCAGCCGGATCGCCCGACCCTCCGGCAGCTCCTCGACCGAAAGTTCCGCCCCGAAGCCGCTGAGCATCCGTTCGGTGTGGTCGCGTGTCGCCTCGCCCTCGATCACCACGGTCTCGCCGGGCGCGTTCAGCCCGGCCAGCAGCACCGCCGACTTCACCTGGGCCGAGGGCATGGGCAGCCGGTATTCCACCGGCACCGGGTTGCGCGCCCCGGTCAGGGTCAGGGGCAGCAGGCCGCCGGCCCGGCCCGCCGAACGGGCACCGAACAGCTTCAGCGGGTCGAGGATGCGCCCCATCGGCCGCCGCCTGAGCGAGGCGTCGCCGGTGAAGGTTGCGCTGATTGCCGTGGTCGCCATCGTGCCCATGATCAGGCGGACGCCGGTCCCGGCATTGCCGCAGTCGATGACGTCCTCGGGCTCGGCGAGTCCGCCGACGCCGACCCCGTGAACGCTCCAGGCGCCCTCCCCATGGCGGGTCACCTCGGCCCCGAAGGCGCGCATCGCCCGCGCCGTGCCCAGCACGTCCTCGCCCTCGAGCAGCCCCGTTACCTTGGTCTCGCCGACCGCCAGGGTGCCGAAGATCAGCGCCCGGTGCGACACGGACTTGTCGCCGGGCACCTCCGCCCGGCCGGACAGCCGCGCGGAACGCCGCGACGCGACTGGAACGGCTTGCGGGGAATGGGACATGTGGCGGCGCTCCGGTGCGGGGAAAGAGTCGCCGCATTTAGCGCCATCGGGGGTGCGCCGTCCACCCGCCGGAAACGCGGTCCGCAGAACGCCAAAGGCGCTGGCCCGGAACACTGGGCCAGCGCCGTTACGCTACGCACACAGCACCGGATTCGCGTCGGATGCCTGATCACTCGAACTTGCGGCAATCAGAACTGACCCAACGCGACGCCGCAGATTTAAAATCGCAACTGAACAGGGCAGGGGTACGGCGTGATCCGCCTGATTCCCGCCTTAATTGTGCGGAGGTCCCCGGCAAAAACCCCTGAGTTGGGCGAAATCGTGTCAGTTTCGCCGAAAAACCAAATACTGGGGCCGCCGCCCCTCCCGCAGCGCCTTTGATTCGTAACGGGTCGAGGGCCAGCCGGGCCAGGGATCGCGCCAGTCCGCAGGGGTTCCGGCAGGCCGGGCGAATCGCCCGTCACGGGCGATCTCCTCCAGGGCGTGGCGGACATAGTCGGCGATGTCGGTCGCGAGCCGCAGCTCGGCGCCGGGTGCCATGATGCGGGCGAGCTGGTCGAGGTTCTCGGGTCCGATGAAGCGCCGCTTGTGGTGGCGCTTCTTCGGCCAGGGATCCGGGTAGAGCAGGAAGACCCGCGCCACCGAGCCCGCCGGCAACACGTCCATCAGGTCGCGTGCATCGCCCGGATGGATGGCGAGGTTGTTCACCCCGGCCCGCTCGATGCCGGAAAGCAGCATGGCGACGCCGTTGATGAAGGCCTCGCAGCCGATGATCCCGACATCGGGATTCGCCCCCGCCAGGGCGATCATGTGCTCGCCGCCGCCGAAGCCGATCTCCAGCCAGACCTCGCGGGCCTCCGGGAACAGCGCCCGCAGGTCGATGGGATCACGCTCCGGGTTCTCGTCCCAGCCGACGCCCCCGGGCGCCAGCGCGGCGAGGCGCGTCTCCAGCAAATCGCGCTGACCCTTGCGCAGGGTCTTGCCGCGGCGCCGGCCATAGAAGTTGCGCCAGGGGGCGCCATCGGGCCGATCGGGTGCGGTCATGGCGGACCCTCCGGCTCAGCGCTCCAGCAACAGCCGCAGGCCGAGCGCGCCGAGTACCGTTGCGGCGATCCGGTCCAGCACCGGCTTCGCGCGGAGATAGCGGTCGGCCACCGCCCTGCGGCCGAGCGCGAAGGCGAGGCCGGCGTAAGCCGCGACCTCGACCGCCAGATGGTTGCCGACGATCAGCGCCTTGTCGGCGGCGCTCAACCCGGGCGGGAAGATCACCACCAGCACCGCCGCGGCGAAGAACACCGACTTCGGGTTGGCCAGGTTCACCAGCACGCCTCCCGCGAATGCCCGTGCCCGCGGCCGGGCTGCCGCGGCGACCGGATCGGTGGCGTGCCGCCATGTCTGCCAGGCGAGCCACAGCAGATAGGCCGCACCGGCGACCTTCATCGCGGCATAAGCCGCCGGAAAGAGCCGCAGCAGGCCGTCCAGCCCCAACAGCGCCATCGCGGTCCAGCCCGCCGCCATCGTCGCCAGACCCGCGCCCGTGGCAATGCCCACGGCCCGGCCACCGCTCAGCGCCGCGCGGATGAAATAGAGCAGCGCCGGGCCGGGGCTTGCAAACGCCGCCAGCAGGGCGGTGTTGAAGGCAACGAAGTGCCAGATGTCCATCGCGATGGTCCCCGCGGGCCCGCGCCGGTCAGACTGCCGCCTTCAGCGTCTCGACCAGGTCCAGCTTTTCCCAGGAGAAGCCGCCGTCCGCATCGGGATCGCGGCCGAAATGGCCATAGGCCGCCGTGCGCCGGTAGATCGGCCGGTTGAGGCCGAGGCGGGTGCGGATGCCGCGCGGCGTCAGGCTGACCAAGTCACGGATCGCCCTCTCGATCGCCTCGTCCGAGACCTCGCCGGTGCCGTAGCTGTCCACATAGATCGACAGCGGCTCGGCCACCCCGATGGCGTAGGCGAGCTGGATGCAGCAGCGCCGCGCCAGCCCGGCGGCGACCACGTTCTTCGCCAGGTGCCGCGCGGCATAGGCGGCCGAGCGGTCGACCTTGGTCGGGTCCTTGCCCGAGAAGGCGCCGCCGCCATGGGGCGCCGCGCCGCCATAGGTGTCGACGATGATCTTGCGCCCGGTCAGCCCGGCGTCGCCGTCCGGCCCGCCGATCACGAAACGCCCGGTGGGATTCACATGCCAGATCGTATCGGCGTCGACAAAGCCCTCGGGCAGGGCCGCGAACACGTAGGGCTCGATCACCCTGCGCACATCGGCCGATTCCATTTCCGGATCGGTGTGCTGGGTCGAGACCACGAGGGTGTGTGCGCGGGCCGGCTTGCCATTCCGGTACTCGACGGTGACCTGGCTCTTGGCGTCGGGGCCCAGGAGCGGCGCCTCGCCCGAGTGGCGCGCCTCGGCCATCAGCCGGAGGATCCGGTGCGAGAACTGGATCGGTGCCGGCATCAGCTCCGGCGTCTCGTCGCAGGCATAGCCGAACATGATGCCCTGGTCGCCCGCGCCCTCGTCCTTGTTCTCGGCCGCATCGACGCCCTGGGCGATGTCCGAGGACTGCTCGTGGACATAGCAGTCGATCTGCGCGGTCTGGAAGTGGAAGCCCTTCTGCTGGTAGCCGATATCGCGGATGGTTTCGCGGGCGGCGGCGCACATCTCCTCGGGTTTGGGTGCGTTGGCCTCCGAGACCTTGATTTCACCCATCATAACCACCCGATTGGTGGTGGCGGCGGTCTCGACCGCGACGCGCGCCTCGGGCTCGCGGCCGAGGATCAGGTCGATGATGGTATCGGAGATCTGGTCGCAGACCTTGTCCGGATGGCCCTCGGAGACCGACTCGGAGGTGAAGAGGTAGTTCTGGCGGGCCATCTGACGCAGCTCCATAAACAGGTTCGACGGGCGCCGCCGGATCGGGCGCCGCCGGCGATCCTTTGCCACGGGGCGGCGTCGCCGGTCAACCGGGCTCGGCGGGTCGCCGGGTCCCGGGCGTGGTCCGGCGCCGGGTCAGCAGGAACAGCCCCGCCAGCAGCGCCGCGAGTGCCGGCACGTCGCCCGTGCGGGAATAGAGGGTCGGCGGCAGCGCGCCGGGGATGCGGGCGTCGATCCGCCCGGCCTGATGCATGGGCAGGCTGCGGAGCACCCGGCCGCGCGCGTCGATCACCGCCGAGATGCCGGTGTTCGCCGCCCGCACCACCGGCAGCCCCTGCTCGATCGCGCGGATGCGGGCCTGCGCCAGATGCTGCTGCGGCCCGCCATACGAGCCGAACCAGCCGTCATTGGTGACCTGCAGGATCCAGGCCGGGCGGGGACCCGGCGGCACCACCTCGTCCGGGAAGATCATCTCGTAGCAGATCAGCGCCGAGAAGGGCGGCAGCCCCTCCACCACCATCGCCTTCGGCGGCCCGCCGGGCGTGAAGCCACCCTGCTGCACCAGCTGGCGGAAGCCGATTGCGCCCAACACGGACGGATAGGGAAGGTACTCGCCGAAGGGCACCAGATGGTGCTTGTCGTAGCGAGGCCCGAGGCTCGCATCGGGGAGGATGGCGGCGAGCCCGTTGTACCAGAGCTCCGCGCCGCCCCTCAGCTCCGCATGGAGCGCGCCCAGCAGAACCACGGCACCGTTCGCGGCGGCGGCGACCTCGGCCCGGCGCTCGGGCTTGTAGGCGGGCAGGAAGGCGACCGCGGTCTCGGGCCAGATCACCGCCGCGGGCCGCCCCAGCTCCGGATCAGGCGGGGCCCCGCTCTCCGCGAGCAGCCGCGCGTAGAATTCCCGCGCATGCTCGGGCTGCCATTTCAGCTTCTGGTCCGCGTTCGGCTGCACCACCCGGATCACCGGTCCCGCCGGCCCGGCTCCGTCCCGGCCCAGCGCGACCGATCCCGCAACCCAGAGCCCGGCGAGGCAGGCCGCCGCGGCGATGCCGGGCAGCGCCCTGCGCTCCGCCGCCGCCAGCCCCACCATCGGCACCAGGGCGAGGGTGAGGAACGTCACCCCGAACGGCCCCGCCCAGGCCGCCGCCTGCATTGCCGGGGTCTCGGCCCAGACGTAGCCCGGCAGGCCCCAGGGGAAGCCGGTCAGCACGTGGCTGCGGGCATACTCGGCCAGCGTCAGGCAGACCGCCAGCGCCGCCGGACGCCACCAGGCGCCGGGGGGCCAGACCCGCTTCGCCAATGCGAAGGCCGCGGCCCAGAACAGGCCAAGGAAAGCCGGCAGCAGGGTGACGGCGAAGGGCATCATCCAGGCGAAGCGCTCCGGATCGACCAGGAAGGCGTGGCCGATCCAGTAGAGCCCGGTGACGAAATAGCCGAACGCAGCGGCCCAGCCGGTCGCCGCCGCAGCCCTGAGCCCCGGTGCGGCGTCGAGCAGCCAGACCAGCACCGGCAGCGCCAGGAACAGCGCCCAGGGGAACGACACCGGCGCCTGGCCGAGCGTCATCGCCGCTCCGGCGAGAATCGCCAGGCCGAGCCGGCTCCAGCGGCCGCGCGCCGCGATCCACCCGGCAGGGCCGGCACGCGCGGCGCCGCTGGAAGCTCGGTCCTGCATCGGCAAGTCTCCGCGGCAATCCCCTGGCCCGGACGGCTCCATCCGGTCCGTTCCGGCGGCTTATTCCGCTGCTTCGCGGGCGCTCCCGCCCAGCCCCTGCCCGGCGCCCTGCAGGGTCAGGCGCAGCCACTTGATCCGGCGCGGATCGGCATCTGTGATCTCGAATTCGTGGCCGCTCGGATGGGCGATCACCTCGCCCCGGTTCGGCACCCGTCCGGTCAGCATGAAGACCAGGCCGCCGAAGCTGTCGACGTCCTCCTCCCAGTCCGGCGGCAGAAGATGCACGCCCTCGGCCTCCTCGAACTCGCGGATGTCGGCGCGGGCGTCGATCATGTAGATGCCCGGCGCCTCCTCGGTCCACTGGTCGCCGTCCTCGCTGTCGTGCTCGTCCTCGATGTCGCCGACGATCTGCTCGACCAGATCCTCGATGGTCACGAGGCCATCGACGCCGCCGAACTCGTCGATCACCAGCGCCATGTGAACGCGCGCCGCCTGCATCCGCTGCATCAGCGCCGCGATCCGCATCGAGGGTGGCACGAACAGCGCCTTGCGGATATGGCCGCTCAGGCTGAACGCCTTCTTCGGCGCAACGCTCCCGACCCCGTAGGTCAGCGCGATGTCCTTCAGGTGGACGAAGCCCATCGGATCGTCCAGGGTCTCGCGGTAGACCGGCAGACGCGAGAGCTGGCCCTTCTCGAAGGCCGCCATCACTTCCGGAAGGGTGGCGTCCTCGGCCACCGCCACGATGTCGGCCCGCGGGGTCATCACGTCGATCACCCGCTTCTCCCGCAGGCGCAGGATGTTAACCACCATCAGCCGCTCGGCCGGTGTGGCCCCGCGCAGGAACTCGCCCAGCTCGGCCCGCAGCTCGGTGTCGCTGATTCCGTCCGAATAGATCGCGCTGTGGGCGCGCTGGAACAGCCTGATCAGAAATGATCGGCCCGCGGGGCTCTCTCCCGCCTCGGCCCCGGCTTTTCCGATGTTCTGACCCTCCGTCGAGGGCCCGAAACTTGGTCCTTCGTCCATCTCTTCCAATCCGGGCGCGGTCATGCCGCGCCCTCGCTCGAATACGGATCGGAAACGCCGATGCGCGCCAGCGCCCGCGTTTCCATCCCTTCCATCCGCTCCGCATCCTTCTCGGTCTCGTGGTCGTAGCCGAGCAGGTGCAGGCACCCGTGTAAGATCAGATGGATAACGTGATCTTTCAAGGGAATTGATCGCTCCGCGGCCTCGCGCCGCGCCGTCTGCAACGCGATTGCCACGTCGCCGAGCGGCTGGCGTCCCCCCGCACCCCCCCTTCTCGGCCGCCCCGGTGCCGCGCCGGGGCGGGGCGGGGCAAGGTCTAAAGCAGGCCAGGACAGCACGTTGGTCGGCCCCTCACGGCCACGGAAGTCGCGGTTCAGTCCGGCGATACGGTCATCCGAGCAGGCCAGGACCGAGATCGCCCAGCCCTCCGGGTCCAGCCCCGCGGCGTCGAGCGCCAAACGCGCGCCGGTGGCGATATCGTCCTCCAGCCCCGGCAGCGCCTGCGTCCATTCCGGCTCCTCGATCGCGAGGTCGACCAGGCTTTCGTCCATCAGCATACCGGCGATCGCTCCC
The DNA here is from genome assembly GCA_963700775.1 of uncultured Pseudomonadota bacterium. GTDB lineage: Bacteria > Pseudomonadota > Alphaproteobacteria > Rhodobacterales > Rhodobacteraceae > Thermohalobaculum. Next base: position 48,163 of record CAVOYU010000005.1, on the reverse strand, counting down.
GCCAGGCTCACCGGGGGCGGGTCCCCGCGGCGTCATAGGCCTCGACGATCCGCGCCACCAGCGGGTGGCGGACCACGTCCGCCGAGGTGAAGCGGACGAAGCCGATCTCGCCGACCCCTTCCAGCACCCGCAGCGCCTCGACCAGCCCCGAGCCGGTGCCGCGCGGCAGGTCGATCTGGGTCGGGTCGCCGGTGATCGCCATCCGGCTGCCCTCGCCCATGCGGGTAAGGAACATCTTCATCTGCATTTCGGTGCAGTTCTGCGCCTCGTCCAGCACCACGAAGGCGTTTGCGAGCGTGCGTCCGCGCATGAAGGCCAGCGGCGCGACCTCGATCTGCCCTTCCTCCATCAGGCGCGCGAGCTGCTTGGCCGGGATCATATCGCCGAGCGCGTCGTAGAGCGGGCGGAGATAGGGATCGACCTTCTCCTTCATGTCGCCGGGCAGGAAGCCCAGCCGCTCGCCGGCCTCGACCGCCGGGCGGCTGAGGATGATGCGATCGACCTTCTGCTCGAAGAACATGCTGACCGCGGCGGCGACGGCGAGGTAGGTCTTGCCGGTGCCGGCGGGGCCGAGGCCGAACACCATCTCGCGCCGGAACAGCTCGGCCACATAGACCCGCTGGGTCTGGCTTCTGGGTTCGATCAGCTTCCGGCGGGTGCGGATCTCCATCCGTCCGCCCGGAAACATGTCGAGCTGGCGGCTGCGATCCGGTTCGGCGGGCGCGGCCGGCGCGGCCGCCGGACTTCCCATGCGGATCGCCGCGTCGATGTCGCCCTGTTCGAGGCTGCGCCCCTGCTCCAGCCGGCCGTAGAGCGTGTCCAGCGCCGAGAGCGCGCGCTCGCGCTGATCCGCCGGCCCGTGCAGTGCCAGCCGGTTGCCGCGGCGCATGATCACCACGCCGAAACCCTGCTCGAAGGCCGCCAGGTTGCGGTCGAACTGGCCGCAAAGCTCGATCAGAAGACGATTGTCCGGGAACTCGACAAGGGTCTCGTCCAGCGCCTCAGGCATGCTCATGTCCTTGAGGGCGGAGTTGGCCACGCAGTCCCTTTGTCCCTTGCCATCCACACGTCAGGATGCTGACGCAGGCGGCGAACATTCGCAAGGGAAAATACGGTCACGCTCCTGTCAAACAGTGGCGGTGTCTCAGAATTCCGATGCGTCACGCGCGGCAGGCCGAGCCAGGGATCCGGGTGATCCGCGGCATCCTCATGAACACGCCCGGCTTCGCGGCCCCGGTCTGGCAATGGAGCCGCGAGGCGCACGAGCGCTCGCCGGCGGAGGCGGCATCCGCTGGCATCCGCTCGTGCTTCCCGAGGAGCGGCGGAACCCTTCTCCGAAGCTGCGGTTCTACCTGGACAATCCGCGCTGAATCGTTCTCGGAGCGGCAAAGGCCCGAGCGACCACCACTGGCTCGGCGATCCGCGTTGCCGCAGTCAGCTCGACGGGCCACGAAAGGGGCCGAGATAGCTCGCCCGGTGCTCGACCTGGAACAGGTGGTTGTAGAGCTGGGCGACCCACTGCTTGCCGTCGATGGTCTGCTCGAGATGGCGGAGTGCCGTCCCGATATAGGGCTGGACCTGGGACCAGAAGAACTCTGGGTACTTCTCGACGACATCCATCGGGTTGTCATAGCCAAGCTGCTTTGCCAGGCCGAACTCCGAAAATTCCTGGAACAGCCCGTTGATCTTCCTGTGGTAGAACGGATCGCCCATCTGCCCGATCAGATCCGCCGCGCGGACGAGCGCCGGCTCGCTGTCGGTGGCGAGGAACCGCGGATCCGCAGGCACCGGGAAGCGCGTGAACTCGATCGCCCGCGCGATCCGCTCCTCGTCGATATAGTCCGACGCCGCGAACCGCTCGCGCGCGTAGATCATTCCGCGGTCGATGTGGTAGGGCGCGAGGAATGCGTCCGACGCGCCCCTCGGCGGCGTGATCCGCTCTCCGGCCGCGTTGATCACCACCTCGCCGTCCCGGTCGCCCTTGCAGATGCCGCGCACATAGCCGATGTCGTGGACCAGGAGGGCGATCGTGTAGTGCACCCAGTCCTCGGGCTGCATCGCCTCAGCGATCAGGCGGCCGCGCATGATCTGCTGGCCGACCAGCGTCACCATCATCGTGTGCTCGGCATTGTGGTAGAGGGCGTCCGAGTTCCCGATCCGCTCCAGCACCAGCCGCGCCGCGCCACCGATGAAGGACGCGTATTCCCGCTTCCGGACCGAGAAATGCTGCAGGTAGAGCTCGGAGAGATAGTCGCCGAAGGCAGCTGCCACGACCGCGGTCGGATTGAACATATGCCGACTCCAATTCCCCCGATTCCCGAGGCTAAGGCCAGAGCCGGCGCGCTGCAATCGCATTCCCGCGCGTGCATGCGACCGGATCCGCCCTGCCGTCGAAGGCGGGTGCTACAGTCTGCGCAAGGCGAGGGCGCGATGTGAGCGCCCGACCCGGCAGGGGTCAGCGCCCCGCGCCGCCCCTACTTGATCAGCGGCAGAAGCGCCTTGAACTCCGGCGTTCCGGCCCGGCCGAGCCATTCGAACACCACCATCTCGGTCGTGACGATCCCCGCCCCGCAGGCCTGCAGCCGGTCGAGGCAGGCCTTTTCGCTCTCGAGCGTGCGCGAGGAGGTGGCGTCGGTGACCACGAAAACCTCATAGTCCTGCTCCATAAGGCTGACCGCCGTCTGCATGACGCAGATATGCGCCTCCATGCCTGCGATCACCGCCTGTCGGCGTCCGGTGGCCTTGAAGGCGGCGGCGAAACCGAAGTCCTCCATGCAGGAGAAATGCATCTTCGGCAGGATCGCGGCCCTGGCTCCCGACGCCGCCCTGGCGAGTTCCGGCACGGTCGGCCCGAGGCCCTGCGGATACTGCTCGGTCAGCAGCACCGGCACCCCCAGCGCTTCCGCCGCGGTGATCAATACCCGGGCATTGCGGATGGTGCGCGCCGGCGCCTGCATGGCCGGCACCAGCCGCTCCTGCATGTCGATCACTATCAGGCAGGAATCATCGGCGCGGATCAGCATCGGGGTCTCCCGGGATCAGGGACTCTGGTCATCGGAATGCGGCCCAGCGGCCGCCTTGCGGCTTCATCGGCCGGGATGTTGGCGTTGATCTTCGAGCGGATCATCCGTGGCCACGGCTGGTGCTTCTCCGGCAGCTGGCCCGCCCACCTCTCCCTTGGCCGCCCCATCGGCCGCCGGCGGGCGGGCCCAGAGCAAGACCGTCGCCCCTGTTACGCCCGAGAGCAACGATCCAAGCAGCACGCCCGTTCTGACCGCGTTCTGGTACTCCGGGTCGCTGAAGGCGAGGGTGCCGATGAAAAGGCTCATGGTGAAGCCGATACCGGCCAGCAGCGACACGCCGTAGAGCTGGATCATGGTCGCACCCTCCGGCGGCTTCGCGAGGCCGAGCCGTATCGCGCCCCACGCGGCGCCGAAGACACCGACCTGCTTGCCGACGAACAGCCCCAGCAGCACCGCCAGAGTAAGCGGCTTGACCAGCCCCGCCAGCGACAGCTCCGCGAGCGGCACGCCCGCATTGGCGAAGGCGAAGAGCGGCATCGTAAGGAAGGCGACCCAGGGGTGCAGCGCGTGCTCCATGTCCAGCAGCAGCGACCGGCCCGACCGGTCCGGCGCGAGCGGTATCGCGAAGCCGAGCGCCACTCCGGCAAGGGTGGCATGGACGCCCGACTTCAGCACACAGGTCCACAGGATCAGCCCGACCAGCACATAGGCCACGCCCCGGCGCACGCCCGCAAGGTTCAGGACCGCCAGGACCGCCAGCGAGATCCCCGCCAGTAATAGCGCCTCTGTCGCCAGATCGTCGGTGTAGAACACGGCGATGATGCCGATCGCGGCCAGGTCGTCAACCACCGCCAGCGCCAGCAGGAAGCTCCGGAGCGCCGCCGGGATGCGCTTGCCGAACAGCGAAAGCAGCCCCATGGCGAAGGCGATGTCGGTCGCCGCCGGGATCGCCCAGCCGCGCGCCTCGGGCGTTCCCGGGCCGGTCACCAGCACGAAGATCGCCGCCGGCACCGCGATGCCTCCGATCGCACCATAGACCGGCAGCGCCGCCCGGCTCCAGTCGCTCAGCGCCCCGGCCCGGATCTCGCGCTTGATCTCCATGGCGACGAGCAGGAAGAACACCGCCATGAGCCCGTCATTGATCCACAGCAGCAGCGGCTTCGAGATCGCGGCTTCCTCGACCGCCACGGTCAGCCGCAGGTTCAGCAGGCTGTCATAGAACGGCTTCAGCGCCGCGACATTCTCGAAGGCCACCCCGGCCAAGGCCGCGGCGGCGAGCAGAAGGCCGGCCTTGGTCTCGGTCGACATGGCGGACGGACTGGCGGTCACGGGCAGCCTCCCTCGGTCGCTTTGCTGGCGCTTCTGGATTTATGGGCCGCGCCCGGCCGTTCAATATGCGCCGGTCAGCCGCCGGCGAGCACCCCGGACAGCGAGTTCGGCCCCGCCCCGGTGATCGCGACCTCGGCGATCCGGCCCGCCATCCCCGCATCGCAGTCGAAATGCACCGCCTGCAGATAGGGCGAGCGGCCGACCATCTGGCCCGCATGCCGGCCCGGCTTCTCGACCAGCACCGCCAGCTCCCGCCCGACGCAGGAGCGCTGGAACGCCGCCTGCTGCGCGCCGAGCAGTTCCTGCAACCGCGCCAGGCGCTCGGCCTTCACGGGTTCGCGCACCTGCTCGGCCCCGGCGGCCGGCGTGCCCGGTCGCGGAGAGTACTTGAAGGAATAGGCGCCGGCGTAACCAACCTCCCGGACCAGCGCCAGCGTCGCCTCGAAATCCGCCTCGGTCTCGCCAGGGAAGCCGGCGATGAAATCGCCCGAGATCGCGATGTCCGGCCGTGCCGCCCGGATGCGCCCGATCAGCCGCAGATACTCCCCTGCGGTGTGGCGCCGGTTCATCGCCTTCAGCACCCGGTCCGAGCCCGACTGCACCGGCAGGTGCAGATAGGGCATCAGCTTCGGCTCCTCGGCATGGGCGGCGATCAGGTCGTCCGCCATGTCGTTCGGGTGCGAGGTTGTGTAGCGCAGCCGCTCGAGCCCCTCGATACGGGCGAGCTCACGGATCAGCCGCGCCAGGCTCCAGGAACCGTCCGGCCCCTCGCCGTGATAGGCGTTGACGTTCTGGCCCAGGAGGGTGATCTCGGCGACCCCCCGCTCCACCAGGTCGCGCGCCTCGGCCAGCACCTTCGCCGCCGGGCGCGAGACCTCGGCGCCGCGGGTGTAGGGCACCACGCAGAAGGCGCAGAACTTGTCGCAACCCTCCTGCACGGTCAGGAACGCCGCCGGCGCGCGCCGCGCCCTGGGGCCGCGCGGCAGGTGGTCGAACTTGTCCTCGGCCGGGAAATCGGTGTCGATCTGCGCCGTCCCGGTCCTGACGCCGCGGGCCAGCATCTCCGGCAGCCGGTGGTAGGATCTGCGGGCCGACCACGAGGTCGACCATCGGCTGGCGGCGCAGGATCTCGGCGCCTTCCGCCTGGGCGACGCAGCCGGCGACCGCCACCGCCATCCGCCCGCCGCGCGCCGCCCTGGCCTCACGGAGCGGGCGCAGCCTTCCGAGCTCGGAATAGACCTTCTCGGCCGCCTTCTCGCGGATGTGGCAGGTGTTGAGGATGACCAGATCCGCGTCCTCGGGCGCTGTCCGTCTCGCGCATAGCCGTCGGCCGCCAGCGCTCGCGCCCATGCGCTCGCTGTCGTAGACGTTCATCTGGCACCCGTAGGTGCGGATGAAGAGCTTCTTCGGTGCGCCCATCGCGGAAGGCCATCGGAAACGTTTCACGGCGCGCCCGTCAGGGCGCGCCGTTTGTCTAGCGCGGCGGGGTCCCGGCTGCAACGGCCGGACAGGACCGCCCCGTCCGGATCGCGGATCCGGCTTACTTGCTCTTGCGCTTGCGGCCGAGGCCGATCTTCTTCGCCAGTTCCTGACGCTTCAACGCATAATTGGGCGCGACCATCGGATAGTCCGGGCCGAGGCCCCATTTCGCCCGGTAGTCCTCCGGCGTCATGTCGTAGGCGGTCTTGAGGTGGCGCTTCAGCATCTTCAGCTTCTTGCCGTCCTCGAGGCAGATCAGGAAGTCGTCTGTCACCGATTTCTTGATTGGCACCGCGGGCTTCAGTTCCACCTCGGGTTCGGCCTGTTCTTCACCCAGTTTCGACAGGGTGCCGAACACGGCCTCGATCAACGTAGACAGTTCCGTGCTCGGAACCGAATTGTTCGAGACATGTGCGGCAACGATGTCGGAAGTAAGTGCCAGGAGCTCCCCATGGTCGATTGCAGGTTCGGCCATTCTCTTTCTCCGTCAATTCTAAACACACATTCGGAGCACCGGAATAAGCTCACACGACTTCCTGTTGCGACATTCGTGGCATGGGCAACCGGGCACCGAATTCCTCGAAGCTATACTTGGCTTTCTGCGTTTGCAAATAATAATGCGTACTTCTGCGCAACGGGGAAAATCTCTTATCGGAACTTTCGCGATTTCTTCTATCAATCTTCGGTCGACCAGCGCCGAACCATGCCGCTGACTTCGCTCATCGAGCCTTCAACTAGTTCTTTCGCGAGTAATCGCTCAAGGTTGACGGGCTTGGGAAAATCGAGCGCAAGGGTCATTTGCCGGGTGAACCCGAAACGCCGGTAATAGGGCGCATCACCGACCAGAACCACCCGCTCCCAGCCGAGCTTCGCGGCGGCGTCCAGGGTCTCGCCGATGAGCAGCGCGCCGAGCCCTTCGCCCTGCCGTGTCGGATGGATCGCCACCGGGCCCAATAGCAGCGCCGGATCGCCGGAGGCGCCGATTCTGATCGGCCAGTAACGGATCGCGCCGACCACCGCGTCAAATTCATCTCGCACGATCCGCGACAACTCGGCCACCGGCTCGACACCCTCGCGCAGCTGGTAAGAGCTGAGCGCTGTCCGACCCGGCGCGAAGGCGAGATCGAGCAGCATCTCGACCTCGTAAATGTCGTCGGCTGTTTCGGGGAGGATGCGGAACATCGGGCCGGCATTCGCTTGAGCGGTCGATCGGGCAGTTGTCTGGACAGTTGCCTTGGCGCGGCAAGGCGTTAAGTGTTGAGACCGGCGTTAGCACGCCAGCCCGATCCTGACCAGACCGCCGCATTCCGAGGGAGCGACCCGCATGTTCTACCGGCCCGCCGACGGCCACGGCCTGCCGCACGACCCGTTCAAGGCCATCGTCGCGCCCCGCCCCATCGGCTGGATTTCCTCGCTTGATGCCCAGGGCCGCGCCAACCTCGCGCCCTACAGCTTCTTCAACGGCTGCGGCGACGCACCGCCGCTGGTGATGTTCTCCCAGTCCGGCCGCAAGAGCCGGCCGGAGCCGGTGAAGGACACGATCGCCAACATCCGCGCGACCGGCGAGTTCGCCTGCAACGTGGTCAGCCAGGCGCTGAAGGACGCGATGAACATCTCCTCGGGCACGTACCCGCCCGAGGTCGACGAGTTCGAACTCGCGGGCCTCACCAAGGCTCCCGGCACCGCAATCGCCGCGCCCCATGTGGCCGAGGCTCCGGCGGTTATGGAATGCCGGCTGGTGACGATCGTCGACGAGCTGCCGAGCTGGCGCGAGCACGCCTTCAACATCGTGGTGATCGGCGAGGTGGTGGGCGTCCACATCCGCGACGAATGCCTGGTCGGCGGGCGGCTCGACGTCACCACCTTCAATCCCGTCGCGCGGCTCGGCTACATGGACTATACGACAGTGACGGAGGTCTGGGAGATGCTCCGGCCGGATTGAGAGGGGATCCATGGCAATGGCGAAGATCGGGGTGATCGGCGGCAGCGGACTCTACGCGATCGAGGGGCTCTCGGACGAGCGCTGGGTCACCGTCGAAAGCCCCTGGGGCGAGCCCTCGGACCAGATCCTCACCGGCTGCGTCGGCGGCACCGAGATCGCCTTCCTACCCCGCCATGGCCGCGGGCATCGCTACAGCCCGAGCACGATCAACTACCGCGCCAATATCGACGCGCTGAAGCGGATCGGGGTCACCGACGTGATCTCGGTTTCGGCCTGCGGCTCGTTCCGCGAGGAGATGGCGCCGGGCGACTTCGTGCTCGTCGACCAGTTCATCGACCGCACCGTGCACCGCGAGAAGACTTTCTTCGGCACGGGGTGCGTCGCCCATGTCTCGGTCGCCGAGCCGACCTGCGCCGCGGCTCCGGCGCGCGCTGGCAGACGCGGCCGCGGCGATCGGGCGTGAAGGCGCATGTCGGCGGCACCTACCTCACGATGGAGGGGCCGCAGTTCTCGACCCTCGCCGAGAGCCGGACTGTACCGCGAGGTCTGGGGCTGCGACGTGATCGGCATGACCAACATGCCCGAGGCCAAGCTCGCCCGCGAGGCCGAGCTCTGCTACGTGACGGTCGCCATGGTGACCGACTACGACAGCTGGCACCCGGACCATGGCGAGGTCGACATCACCTCAATTCTCGCCACCATGCACGCCAACGTCGACCATGCCCGCAGCCTGGTCGAGAACGTGATCCCCCGCATCGCCGGCGAGCGCGCAGCGTGCCCGCATGGCTGCGACCGGGCACTGGAGTTCGCACTGATGACCGCGCCCGAGAAGCGCGACCCGGCGCTGGTCGCCAGGCTCGACGCCGTGGCCGGGCGCGTTCTCGGCTAGGCCGGCGATGGACGCCGCCCACCGGCGCCCCTCTCCCCCCTTGTGGGGGAGAGACGAAAAGGGGGGAGTGTCGCCTCCGCCCGCACCGGAAGCCGCCGGATGACCACCCGCGGCTTCCTGCTCGGCAAGTTCATGCCGCCCCATACGGGGCACATGTCGATCTGCGCCATGGCCTCGGCCCTGGTCGACGAACTGACGGTCATGGTCTGCACGCTGGAGCGCGAGCCGATCCCTGGCGCGCTGCGCGCTGCCTGGGTGCGGGCGCTGGTGCCGGGCGCGCGGGTCGTGCATTTCGACCGCGACCTCCCACAGGAGCCCGCCGACCACCCGGATTTCTGGCCGATCTGGCGCCAGGCGATCCGCGGCATCCATCCCGAACCGGTCGACATGGTGTTCGGCTCGGACAGCTACGTCGCCCGTCTGGCGGCTGAGCTTGGCGGCCAGCCCGTGCCGGTCGACCCGGCGCGCCGCGCCTTCCCGGTCTCCGGCAGCGCGGTCCGCGCCGACCCGGCGGGCGAATGGCGCCACATCCCCGGCGCCGTCCGCCCCTGGTACCAGAAGCGCGTCGTCGTCTTCGGCGCCGAGAGCACCGGCAAGTCGACGCTCGCCGAGCAGCTCGCCCGCTGGCTCGGCGGGCCGGTCGTCCCGGAATACGGCCGCGCCCACGAGTTCGTCCGCGGCGAGAAGGACTGGACCGCCGCCGAGCTGATCGAGCTCGCGCGCCGTCACGAGGCCCACCGTGCGGCCATCGCCCCCTGGGCCGGGCCGGTGCTGATCGAGGACACCGATCCGCTTCTGACCGCGGTCTGGGCGCGCATGCTGCTGGGCGAGCCGCTGCCCGAATTGGAAGCGCGGCCGATGGGCGATCTCTATCTCCTGCTCGACGCCGACGTGCCTTTCGTGCAGGACGGCATCCGCTACTTCGCCGATGGCGGCGGCCGGCGGCGGTTCCAGCGCCATTGCGACGAGCTTCTGGCCCGGACCGGCGCGAGGGTCGAGCGGATCGGCGGCGGCTGGGAGGCGCGCGAGGCGACAGCGCGGGCTGCGGTCGAGCGGCTGATGGCCGAGCCCTTTCCCGGTCGCTGGACCCTGCCGCCCGCGCTGCAACCGGTCTTCGCCGCCGGCGGCTGACCGGCCAGCCGATTTTACCGGCGCAGCGATTGCCTTTGCGGCCCCAGCCCCTAAGATCGCCGCGCCCCACCTGCCCCACGAGTGCCCCGAGCGAGTGCGATGCCCGAGAAATCCCTCCGCGACTACATCCGCACCATCCCGGACTTCCCCGTCCCCGGTGTGCAGTTCCGCGACGTGACCACCCTCTTCTCCGATGCCGGCGCCTTCCGCCGCGCGGTCGACGAGCTGGCCGCGCCCTATTCGAAAGACGGCATCGACGTGGTGGTGGCGATGGATGCGCGGGGCTTCATCCTCGGCGGGGCCATCGCCTACAGCCTGGGCCTGCCCTTCGTGCCGATCCGCAAGAAGGGCAAGCTGCCCGGCAAGACGATCGTCGAGGCCTACAGCCTCGAATACGGCGACGCCATCGTCGAGATCCATGACGACGCCTTCCAGGCCGGAGCACGGGTGCTCCTGATCGACGACCTGCTGGCCACGGGAGGCACCGCGGTGGCAGGGGTCAAGCTGATCGAGCGCCTCGGCGGCCATATCGTCGCCGCCTCCTTCGTGGTCGACCTGCCGGATCTCGGCGGCGGGAAGCGGCTGCGGAAGATGGGGATCGAGGTCCATACGCTCTGTGCCTTCGATGGGGACTAGGAAAGGGACCAGCATGACCGCACCGCACCCACGTCCCGGGGCTGCCCCGGAGCCGCGCGCAGGCGGGCCGGGCCTGGTCCCGCTCGTCTCCGCCCGAATCCTCGCGGTTCCGGCGCGGGCTCGGGAACTTGCCGCAGGCGGGCGGCGATGAACGCCGCCGACGTCATCGCCCGGCGCCTCCACGCCGCCGGCTGCCGCGCCGCCTTCGGCATCCCCGGCGGCGAGGTGCTGACCCTGATCGACGCGCTGGAGCGCGCCGGCATCCGCTTCGTGCTGACCAAGCACGAGAACGCCGCCGGCTTCATGGCGGAGGGCGCCTGGCACGCGACCGGTGCGCCGGGCATCCTGGTCGCCACCGTCGGCCCCGGCATCGCCAACGCCTTCAACGTGGTCGCCAACGCCGAGCAGGACCGGGTGCCGTTGATCGCCATATCAGGCGCCGTCGATGCGGCCGAGGCGATGCGCTACAACCATCAGGTCTTCGATCACTCCGCCGCCTTCGCCCGGATCTGCAAGGCGAGCTTCACTGCGCCCTCGGGCGGCGTCGGCGCGATGATCGACAAGGCTCTCGCGATCGCTACAGCGGGCCGCCCCGGCCCGGTCCATATCGACCTGCCGATCCGGGTCGCCGAGACAGAGGAGCCCGAGCCAGCGCCCGTGCTCCGCGGCCCTGGCCTGCTGTCGGCCCCCGCTCCCGGCCCGGCGCTGGACCGCGCCCGCGCCATGTTCGCCGCGGCGAAGCGCCCGGTGATGATGGCCGGGCTCGACGTCCTGAACGAGCCGGGCGGCGCCCGCGCGGCGCGGGCTTCGTTGAGAAGCACGGCATTCCGCTCGTCACCACCTACAAGGCCAAGGGCATCCTGCCCGAGGATCATCCGCTCGCCCTCGGCGGGCACGGGCTGTCGCCGAAGTCGGACAAGCTGGTGCTGCCGGTCTTCGAGGCCGCCGATCTGGTGATCGCGGCGGGCTACGACCCGATCGAGATGCGCACCGGCTGGCAGGACCCCTGGGACCCGGCCAGGGCAATCGAGTTCGCCCACGCGCCGAACACCCACGACATGCACTATGCCGGGCTCTCCTGGGTCTCCTCGGTGGCGGGCGGCCTCGCGGCGATCGACGGCGCAGCCAAGGGCGGCTGGTCCGGCGACACGCCGGCCCGCATCCGCTCCGCGCTGGCGGAGGCGTTTGCGACGACCCGCGACTGGGGGCCGGCGGTCGCCATCTCCGAAATCCTCGCCGCCGCCCCGCCCGAGGTCACCATCACCATTGACTGGGAGCGCACCGCATCCTGCTGAGCCAGATGTGGCAGGCGAAGCATCCGCGCGGCGTGCTGCAATCGACCGGCCTCTGCACCATGGGCTGCGCCCTGCCGCTCGGCTCCGGGTTCAAGTACGCGCGGCCCGACGCCCCGGTGATCGCCTTCATGGGCGATGCGGGGATCGAAATGACGCTGGGCGAGCTCTCGACGCTGCGCGACCTCGGCCTGCCGCTCGTGGTGGTGGTCTTCGTCGACCAGTCGCTGGCACTGATCGAGCTTAAACAGCGCCGCTCGGCGTTGCAGAACGCGGGCGTCGATTTCCGCCGCACCGACTTCGCGGCGCTGGCCAGGATCTATGGCGGCAACGGCGTCACGGTGACCGGACCCGGCGACGCCGGCCCGGCGGTGACGCAGGCGCTCGCCGCCGACAGGTTCACCCTGATCGCGGTCGAGATTCCGCGGCGCGCCTATGACGGGCTGTTCTGAGCGAGGTTCCCCATGCTGAAACCCGACCCGACCTTCTGCCTCCTGCCCTTCGCCGATATCGCCGGTCTCGACGCCGACCTGGCCATCTTCGGCGCCGCGCACGGTACGCCCTACGCGGTCGGCACCCCGAGCCATGCCTCCGGCGCGCCAGCGGCGTTGCGGGCGGCGCTCGAATGGTACGACACCAGGCGCGCCCATATCGACATGGACCGCGGCACTCCGCTGATGCAGGGGGTGCGGGCGGTCGACCTCGGCGACGTGCCGACCAGCCCGGATGACGACGGCACCGCCAACCGGGCGGCGATCCGCGACACGGTGGCGGCCATCCGCGCCGCCGGCGCGGCGGCGGTGATGCTGGGGGGCGACGATTCCGTACCGATCCCGTTCTACGAGGGCTTTGCGGGGGAAGAGATCTGGATCGTCCAGATCGACGCCCATATCGACTGGCGCGACGAGGTCGAGGGGGTTACCCACGGTTTCTCCTCGACCATGCGCCGCGCGTCGGAGATGGCTCAGGTCAAGGGCATCGTTCAGGTAGGGCTGCGTGGCGTCGGCTCGGCGCGCGAGGGCGAGCTTGCCACCGCGGGCCGTTGGGGGGCGCAGCTCTTCCCGATGCGGCGGGTGCATGCCGAGGGGCTTGCACCGGTTCTGGCCGCGGTGCCGGAGGGCGTGAAGGTGGCGCTCAACATCGACGCCGACGGCCTCGACCCGGCGCTCTGCCCGGGCGTGCTGTCCCCGGAATTCGGCGGGCTCGGCTACCAGCAGATGCTCGATCTCTTCGACGGCCTCGCCGCCAGGGCGAAGATCGTTGGCGCGACGGTGGTCGAGTATGTGCCCGAGCGCGATCCGGCGGGTCTCGGCGGCAAGGCGCTGGCGCGGCTGCTCTGCAACCTGATGGCCACGGTGGCACCGTGACGCCTTTGGCCGCCCGGTGCCTCGCACGCGCTCCGGCGCCGCCTCACGGGTGGCCGGAAGCGCCGTGGCCCTGCAGGCGCGAGCGCAGCCGGCTTCGCAGCACCTCCCCGTCGCCAGCGCCGGAACCGATCTGATAGAGATCGGAAATCAGCTCCATGTACAGATCCGAGCACGCCGTGGCCGCCGCGCCGGCGCGCCCTGCGCTTGTGCTCTTGATCGCGATCACGCCGCAGTAGACCGTCAGGATCATCTCGCAGGTGCGTTCGATCCGGGCGGTGATCTCGGCATTCCGCTGATTGGGCTTGACGGGTTCGATCGTCAGCAGGTCGATCTTCTCGAGACCCGCATCCAGGTTCGAGATCTCCCGCAAGGTGAGTTCATCCCGCGTGAGGATATCCGTTGCCGACAGGCCGAGCGCGATAGATCTGTTGTTGACGGCGTTGAACATCGCCTCCCCGTACAGGAACAGCGCCGCACTCTTCTCCCTGATCAGGACGGCTCGGATATGGCTGTAGATGCACAAATACTCATCGACTCTGTTTCGATCAGAGTGCCATATGCCAATGCGATCGATCCACCGAAACATCTAATCGCCCTAGACTAATCTTTGATATTACTTCAGGCTGACGCATCGTAGTAAGTGACGTCAAGGTCTATTGGATCGATAACCCATGATAGTTGTGAATGGCGACTCGGCCCCGCTGTATGGCCGGCTTCTCCAACTTAATCTATATTTTCCAGACGACTGACCGATGCCCGCACGGACGGCGAGCCGAAGCGCAGCCATCACCGGGGCGCGGCAGGCGGCCGGGCTACCGCTGCGCCGCCGACTCCGCCAGCAGGTCGGCGGCGTCCGTCACCAGTCCGATATGGATCGAGATCATCTTCAACGCCGCCTGCCCCAGCTCGTCGCTGATCCCGCGGGCAGCGCTCCCTCACTGGATCAGCAGCGCCCGGAAGTCGTTGACATTGGTCAGCGTCGGCCCGGTGACCACCTGGTCGCCCACCGCCTTGAAGAATCCGTGTGCGTTGTTGTTCGCGAGCTCGGCCTTCGGGTTCAGCCCGGCGGCGCGGGCGCGCGCCAGGGTGTCCGGCGCGCAGATCGCACCCGCGACCTCTTCGGCGCCGTCGACCCCGTCGGTGTCGCAGGCGACGGCGTGGACCGGGGCGCCGTTCAGCGCAACTGCCAGTGACAGCAGGAACTCGACGTTGCGGCCGCCCCTCCCGGTTCCCCTCAGCGTCACCGTGGTCTCGCCACCCGACAGGATCGCGCAGGGGCGCGGGAGCGGCTGTCCGTGGGTCAGCACCTGCCGGGCGATGCCCGCCATGACGATGCCAACCTCGCGCGCCTCGCCCTCCAGGCTGTCGCCGAGGATCAGCGGTGTATAACCCGAATTGCGCGCCACCTCGGCCGCAGCTTCCAGCGAGATCTGCGGCGCGGCGATGATCCGGTTCCCGGTCCGGGCGAGCCGCGGGTCGCCCGGCGCCGGGCAGCCCCGCGCCTTCGCCAGGTGCGCCCGCACGCTGTCCGGCACCCTGATCCGGAACTGCTCCAGGATCGCCAGCGCCTCCGCCGGCGTCGAGGTCTCGCCGACCGTGGGTCCCGAGCCGATCACCGCCGGATCGTCGCCGGGCACATCCGAGATCAGCAACCCCTCAACCCGCGCCGGCCACGCGGCCGCCGCGAGCCGCCCGCCCTTGATCGCCGAGAGGTGCTTCCTGACGACGTTCATCTGGCCGATAGCGGCGCCCGAGGCCAGCAGCCCCTGATTCACCGCCCGCTTCTCGGCGAGCGTGATGCCGCCCGCCGGCAGGGTCATCAGCGCCGAGGCGCCGCCGGAGACCAGCGCGATCACCAGGTCGTCCTCGGTAAGCCCCGTGACCGTTTCCAACACTCGCGCCGCCGCCCTTGCCCCGGCCTCGTCGGGCACCGGATGCGCCGCCTCGACGATCTCGACCTGCCGGCAGGGGCAGGCATGGCCGTAGCGGGTGATCACCAGCCCCGACAGCGTCCCGTCCCAGGCCGCCTCCAGCGCCTCGGCCATTCGCGCGGAAGCCTTTCCGGCGCCGACCACAACGGTCCGCCCCTTCGGTGCCGCGGGCAGGAACCGGTGCAGCATGGCCATCGGATCCGCAGCCGCCACGGCGGCGTCGAACATGGCGCGGAGAGTCTGGCGCGGGGGCTTGGTCGGAGCGGTCATCTGCCCTTCTCAGCATTTTGCGCATCCGGTGTCCACGGCTCCTCGCCGCGCGGATACATCTGTGGCCGGGGCGGCCGGCCCTCGCGCCAGGCGACGAACACGCCGCCGCCGCAGATCAGCGCCATGCCGGCGAGCGTCAGCGGCTCGGGCCAATGGCCCCAGAGCAGGATGTCGTAGACCGGCATGACCAGGAGATAGGCATACTCGAAGGGCGCGATGCGGCTCGCGTCCTCGAGCTGGTAGGCGCGGACGCTGCACAGGACGCCGACGAGATGGGTGCCGGCGGTAACCAACATCAGGACCAGCGCGAAAGCCGTCAGCGGCAGCCAGCCGCCGGTCAGGAACGGCCACTCGGCGCGTGTCGCGTCGGACCAGGGCAGCAGCGGCGCCAGCGCCACCCCGGCGATTCCGACGGCGATGTAGACCGAATTGTGCACGGCGCTCAGCGCATAGTTGCTCTCGTCCCGGCAACGCCAGCGGGTCAGCACGATCCCGGCCGCGTAGAACACCGCCGCCAGCAGCGGCAGCAGCGCCACGGGCTGGAAATCCGCCATCCCCGGCCGCACGATGCAGAGCACGCCCGCGAACCCCGCGATCACTGCGACGATCCGACGAGGCCCGATCGGCTCGCCCAGCAGGGCGGCGGCCATCAGGGTGATGATCAGCGGGCCGGTGAAATAGGTCGCCGCCGCCTGCGACAGCGGCAGCAACGGCAGCGAGGCGTAGAAGGTCAGATACGAGCAGCACATGAAGCCTGCCCGCGCCAGCGGCCAGCCGAGCCCGCGCGGCCTGAGCGACCGTATCTGGCCAAGCGCCGCGACCAGCAGAATCAGCAGCACCAGCGTGGCCAGCGAGCGCACCGCCTGAAGCTGCCACAGGGACACCTGCGGCGCCACCAGCTTGACCACCACGTCCTGGGTCGAGAACGAGACCATGGCGACCAGCACCAGGCCGATCGCCCGGCCGCCGCCGGCCTCGGCAGCCTGCTCGCCGGCAACGCTCATGCGGCGGAAGGCATCGTCTGGCAGGGCATCTCGTCGCTCCCAGGTTTCTGACCGCTTTCAGGGTTGTGCGCGCCGCCCCATGCGTCAATTCTCGCAGCGGCAGATCATGTCGCCGAAGCAACAAATCGCCTGCAACACATCACCGGAGAACCGAAAGCATGGACAAGGATCGTTTCGACCTCGGGCTGCAAATGCGCCGGAGCACGCTTGGGGCCGAATATGTCGACAAGAACCTGGCCGCGGCCGACGACTTCAACCGTCCGTTCCAGGAGATGATGACCGAATGGTGCTGGGGTTTCGGCTGGGGTGACGACGCGATCCCGCCGAAGACCCGCTCGCTGATGAACCTGACCATGATCGCGGCACTCGGGCGGATGCACGAGTGGGAGCTCCATTTCAACGGCGCCATCAACAACGGCGTCAGCCGCGATGAGCTCCGCGCCGCCATCCACGCCATCGCGATCTATGCCGGGGTTCCGGCCGGGGTCGAGTGCTTCCGGATCGCCAGGAAGGTCTTCGCCGAGCGCGGCATGACCTGAGCCGATCCGACGTCACGCGCCGCGCTAGACCCGGCGGCGGTACGCAACCCTAAACCGGCATTGCGGCGCGATTTCCGCACTCGGGCACCGCAATACCCCGGTTTCTCCGGAATGACGCCCGTATTCTGCCCGATTCGGAGCCATACTCGGATGCTGTGTGTTGTGTGTTGCTTGTTACGTGTCATCGCCGGCTTTGCGTTTTCCGGCGAAAAGCCCGCCAGGGGTCGCGTGTCCACGATCTTGCAACGGTACCCGAGAGTTCAGTACCTGCGAGAGTTCAGTACCTGGCGGTCTCGGTGTTGCGATGCTGATGTCGCGGCTCTTCTGTGTTGGTTTTTGCGGGGTATCGCCGCGACCGTTGAAGGTGATGCGCGATTACGGCGCTGTTCCGCCGTTTCAGGTCGCTCCGAGTCAATCGCTTCCAGCAGATCATACCCAGGCAAGGCGCTCCCCGGCGGTTCCGGTGCCTGGGCATCACCTGGATCAGGTCCAGCCACCGGACGGGCGGTGGCGCTCGCAACCGCGCTCGGCTAACGTCACCCGGATCTTCTGGGGGACCGACGATGCGCCGGCTTGCCGCCATTCTTGCTGCCGACGTGGTCGGATACTCGGCCCTGATGGCGGCTGACGAGGCCGGCACGCTCGCCGCGCTGCGGGCGCACCGGGCGGAGCTGCTCGACCCGGAGACCGCGCGCCACGGCGGGCGGATCGTCAAGCTGATGGGCGACGGAGCGCTGGTCGAGTTCCCCTCCGTGGTCGACGCGGTCGAGTGCGCAATCGCCATCCAGACCGCTCTGGCCGGGTCCGGCGGTCCGCTCCGGCTCCGCATCGGCATCAACCTCGGCGACGTGATCGTCGATGGCGAGGACATTTACGGCGACGGCGTCAACGTCGCCGCCCGGCTCGAGGCACTGGCCGAGCCGGGTGGCATCTGCATCTCGGCGATCGTCCACGAGAGCCTCGGCAACCGGATCGAGGCCGGTTTCGCCGATGCGGGCGCGAAGGAGCTCAAGGAAATCGCGCGCCCGATCCGGGTCTGGCGCTGGGCGCCGGACGGCAGCGCAGCCGCGCCCGAGCCGGCGGATGGCGATGCGCCGGATGCCGGTCCGCCCCTCGCCCTGCCCGACAAGCCCTCGATCGCCATCCTGCCGTTCGACAACATGTCCGCCGACCCGGACCAGCAGTTCTTCGCCGAGGGAATCGCCGAGGACATCATCACCGAGCTCTCGAAGTTCCGCTCGCTGTTCGTGATCGCGCGCAACTCCTCCTTCGCCTTCCGGGGCCAGGCGCTGGAGGTGAAGGAGATCGGCCGGCGGCTCGGGGTGCGCTACGTGGTCGAGGGCAGCGTACGCCGTGCCGGAAACCGCGTCCGGATCACCGCACAGCTCATCGACGCGGTCGAGGACGTCCATCTCTGGGCCGACCGCTACGACCGCGACCTCGAGGACATCTTCGCGGTTCAGGACGAGGTGACCCGCGCCATCGTCACCACCATCGAGCCGCATCTGGCCGAGACCGAGCGCCAGCGCGCCCGGCGCAAGCCGCCGGACAACCTGGATGCCTGGGAGAGCTACCAGCGCGGGCTCTGGCATCTCTACCAGTACACCCTCGAGGATATCCCGCTCGGCGTTCGTTTCATGGAGCGGGCGGTCGAACGGGACCCGGAATTCGCTCTGGCGCAGGCCGGGCTTGCCTTTGCGCTCTATTATCATGTCCTGCTGGGCGCCTCGCAGGACCGTGCGGGCGACATCGACCGTGCGCTTGCCGCCGGGCACCGGGCGATCATGCTCGATCCCGCGGATCCCTTCGCCTATGTGGCGATGGCTCGCGTGCACACGGTCCGGGCGGATCACGAGCTTGCGGTCCAGCATTGCGACCGCGCCATCGGTCTGAATCCGAGCTATTCGGCCGCCCATTTCGGCAGGGCGCACAGTCTCTGGATGTCGGGACACGCCGAGGAGGCCCTGGCGTCCCACGAGGCGTCGATGCGCCTAAGCCCCAACGATCCGGTGACCTGGGCCTACATGGCCAGCTACTCGCTGGCTCTCAGCATGCTTGAGCGCTTCGACGAGGCGCTGGACTGGGCGCGCCGCGCCAACCGGCAGCGGACCATGGGTTTCTATGCGTCGATCGCCGAGGTTGTCGCGCTGGGTCATCTGGGGCGGTCCGAAGAGGCGAGCCAGGCGCTGGAGCGGGCGTGGGCAAGGAAACCCGGCTTCACCATGGAGTTCCTGCGCAGCGTGCTGCCGATTACCGATACCGCCTACCGGGAGCGATTCGAGCGCGGAATGCGCGAGGCGGGTTTGACGGGCTGAACATCAGGTCTCGGTAGCCACGGCCGGCGGCGTGCGCAGTCGCCGCGCCGCTTGCGCCTCGCGGTGCGAGATGTAGGTGGCCGCTGCCACCACCATGCCGCCGCCGATGAACACGAAGGGGTCCAACGGCTCGCCGAACAGCAGCACTCCCAGCAGCGCCGCCCAGACCAACTGCAGGAAGCCGACCGGCTGGGTCACCGTCAGCGGCGCGGCCTGGAAGGCGCGGGTCAGGGCATAGTGCCCGGCGGTGGCGAAGCAGGCGGTGAGCCCCAGCCACGCGACCTCCTCCAGTGTCGGGTCCCGCCACTGAAGGATCGCCCCCGGCAGCAGGACCAGGGTGCAGCCGAGCGACAGCATGCCGACAATCAGCCCCGAGCCGACCTCGCGGGTCAGCCCTTTGGCCAGCAGGAATGACACCGCGAACAGCGGCGCCGCCGCGAGCTGGGCGAGCTGGCCCGACGAGATCTCGTGGAAGCCCGGCCGGACGATCACCATGGCGCCGGCGAAGCCGATGATCACCGCCATGATCCGGCGCAGATGCAGCCGCTCGCCGAAAAAGAAGGCGGCGCCGAGGGTCACGAAGATCGGCGAGGTGTAGCCGAGCGCCGTCACCTCGGCGATCGGAATACGCGCCATGGCATAGAACCACAGCATCACCGCCACCCCGTGCACCAGCCCGCGCAGCGCGAAGCCGCCGAGCAGCCTCCCCCGCGGCCAGTGGCGGATCAGCGGCCGGAACGCGGGCAGGATCAGCACGAGCCCGATCGCATAGCGGATGAAAGCCGCCTCGACCGCCGGGATGTCCGAGCCCAGATAGCGCACGATGCAGGTGACGCAGACGAACAGCACCGTGGTGACCAGCATCCAGCCGACGCCCACGAGGGTCCGGTCGGCGGATTCGGATGCGGCGACGGCGGTCATCTGGGCAACTCCTCGAGCGGCAGCGGCGAGGTCTGGCGCCGATTTCCCCTCAAGCGGGAAGGTCGGGATGGGGATCCGCGGCGGTGGTGCAAGGCACGGGCGACGGATCAGATGTCCAGATTCACCACCGCGAGGGCGTTGTCCTGGATGAACTGCCGGCGCGGCTCGACGATATCACCCATGAGCTTCGAGAATATCTCGTCGGCATCCGCCATGTGATCGATGCGCACCTGCAAGAGCGTCCGGGCCTCCGGGTCCAGCGTCGTTTCCCAGAGCTGGTCGGCGTTCATCTCGCCGAGGCCCTTGTAGCGCTGCAGCGCCAGCCCCTTCTCGCCTTCGGCCATGATCACGTCCAGAAGCTCGGACGGCCCCCGGATCGCCACGTCGCGCTCCTTGCGCTCGAGCTTCGCCGCGGTGGCGTAGGTCTCGGAAAGCTCGCGACTCATGGCGGCAAGGCGGCGCGCCTCGGCGGCGCGGAGCGCGAAGCCGTCGATGGAGTGGGTCTGGGCAACGCCCCTCAGCACACGGGTGAACCGCACTCCGCCATCGGCCGCGACCTCGGCCTGCCAGCCGCGCTCGGTCTCCGGAGCCAGGGTGTCGAGCCGGGCGGCGACGCGGACGGCCTCCTCGGCGGTCGTGCCCTGCCGCAGCACGCCCTCGATCGCCATCTGCTCGATGATGAAGCGCGGATAGTTGGTCGGGAAGGCGTTCAGCAGCGCCCGCACCCGCCGCGCCTCCTCGACCAGGCGGCGCAGGTCCTCGCCGGCGACCTGAGCGCCCGAACCGAGGCTCAGCACCGCGGCATCGGTACCCTCTCCGATCAGGTAGTCCTCGAGCTCGCGCTGGTCCTTGCAGTAGCGCGAGCTGCCGCGCCGGGTCACCTTGAACAGCGGCGGCTGGGCGATGAACAGGTAGCCGCCCTCGATCAGCTCCGGCATCTGCCGGTAGAAGAAGGTCAGCAGCAACGTGCGGATATGGGCGCCGTCCACGTCGGCGTCGGTCATGATGATGATCTTGTGGTAGCGGAGTTTCGAGATGTCGAACTCCTCGCGCCCGATGCCGGTGCCGAGCGCGGTGATCAGCGTGCCTATCTCCTGGCTCGACAGCATCTTGTCGAACCGCGCCCGCTCGACGTTCAGGATCTTGCCGCGCAGCGGCAGCACCGCCTGATTGGCGCGGCTGCGGCCCTGCTTCGCCGAGCCGCCGGCGCTGTCGCCCTCGACCAGGAACAGCTCGGACTTGGCCGGGTCCTTTTCCTGGCAGTCGGCCAGCTTGCCGGGCAGCGAGGCCACATCCATCGCGGTCTTGCGCCGGGTGAGCTCGCGTGCCTTGCGCGCCGCCTCGCGGGCCAGTGCCGCCTCGACGATCTTGGTCACCACCTGGCGCGCCTCGGCCGGGTTCTCCTCGAACCACTCTGCCAGCTTCTCGTTCATCAGCGATTCCACCGCCGGGCGGACCTCGGATGAGACCAGCTTGTCCTTGGTCTGGCTCGAGAACTTCGGGTCCGGTACCTTGACCGACAGAACGCAGGTCAGCCCCTCGCGGGCATCGTCACCGCTGAGCGCCACCTTCTCGCGCTTGGCGATGCCCGAGGAGGAAGCGTAGTTGTTGATGGTCCGGGTCAGCGCGCCGCGGAATCCGGCCAGATGGGTGCCGCCGTCGCGCTGCGGGATGTTGTTGGTGAAGCACAGCATGTTTTCGTGGTAGCTGTCGTTCCACCACATGGCGCAGTCCACCGTGACCCCGTCGCGCTCGCCCCGGATCACGATCGGGTTCGGCACCAGCGGCGTCTTCGAGCGGTCGAGATAGCGCACGAAGGCCTCGACCCCGCCCTCGTAATGCAGCTCCTGCTCGACCACATCTGCATGGCGCTGGTCGCGCAGCACGATGCGGACGCCCGAGTTCAGGAACGCAAGCTCGCGCAGGCGATGCTCCAGCGTGCGGTAGTTGTATTCGAGATTGGTGAAGGTCTTGGCCGAGGCGAGGAATCGCACCCTCGTGCCGCGCTGGCCGCCCGCGTCGCCTACCACCTCCAGCGGCTTGACCGTGAAGCCGCCCTCGAAGCGCACATAGTGCTCCTTGCCGCCGCGCCAGATGGTGAGGTCGAGCCAGTCCGACAGCGCATTCACCACCGAGACGCCGACCCCGTGCAGCCCGCCAGAGACCTTGTAGGAGTTCTGGTCGAACTTGCCCCCCGCATGGAGCTGGGTCATGATCACCTCGGCGGCCGAGATTCCCTCCTCCGCGTGGATGTCGGTCGGGATGCCGCGGCCGTTGTCGCTGACCGAGACCGAGCCGTCGGCGTGCAGGGTGACCTTCACCAGGTCCGCATAGCCGCCCAGCGCCTCGTCGATGGCGTTGTCGACCACCTCGTAGACCATGTGGTGCAGGCCCGAGCCGTCGTCGGTGTCGCCGATATACATGCCCGGGCGCTTGCGCACCGCCTCGAGCCCCTTCAGCACCTTGATCGATTCGGCGCCGTAGTCCGCGGCGCCCGGCTCTCCCGCCTTGCCGCCGATGCCGGGCTCGTCGGTCGCGTCGCCCCGAACGGGCTTCTTCCGGTCTTCGGGTTGTTCGTTTTCGGGCTGCTCGTTGTCAGTCATTGTCTTTCCCGATTTCATTGCGCCGCGATCGCCACGCCGGCGCCGCAGAGGACGCCGCCGGAGATCCGGTCGATGCGTTTGGCCGCCCGGCTCCCCCCCACGAGGCGGCGCGCGCGGGCGGCGGCCCAGGCGTAGCTAAGGTCCGTGCCGAGGCCGATCGGCAGCGCGACGGCCAGGATCGCCGCCGCGTCCGCCCCCGTCATCCGGGCCATGTCGAAGAAGCCCGGAAACAGTGCCATGTAGAACAGCGCCGCCTTCGGGTTGCCGAGGTTCAGGAGCACGCCCGAGAGGACGGCGCGCCAGAAGCGTTCGCGCCGGACGGTGCCCTCGGGCGCAACCAAAGTCCGGCGCGCGGCAAGGAGCCCGAAGCCGATCCAGAGTAGCCACCCGGCGCCTGCATACTTCAGCACCACCAGCAGCCCCGAATGGGCCGCCGCCACGGCCCCTAAGCCGAGGATCGCAGCCGCGATCCACACCATCTCCGCCACGCTTGCACCCAGGGCCATCGCCGCGCCCGAGCGGAAGCCCAGCGCCGCCGACCGCGCCGCCACCGCAGCGACGAACGGACCCGGCGAGGCGACCAGTACCACCATGGCCGCGGCGAACAGGGCGAGTTGCTCGGGGGTGACGGTCATTCTGCCTCCGCGGCGCTCGGCAGGGTCAGCGCGCCGTCCGGCGAAAGCGGGAAGGACGGGTTGTGGGCAAGCTCCCAGACATGGCCATCCGGATCGGCGAAGTAGCCCGAATAGCCGCCCCAGGACGCCTTCTCAGGGCGCTTGAGAACCGACGCCCCGGCCGCGAGCGCGGCATCAAAGGCGCGGTCGACCTCCGCCGTTGCGGCGAAGTTCTGTGCCAGTGTCATCGCGCCGAAACCGAGCTTTACACCCTCGCGGCCCTGGTCCTTGGCCAGCTCCGCCAGCGGGAACAGCCCCAGCACCTGTCCGTTCAGCTGGTAGAAGGCAATCCCCGGTTGGCTCTCGGCCGCCCGGTCCCAGCCGAGTGTGCCGTAGAATGCGATCGCGCGGTCCAGATCGGCAACCCCCAGGGTGATCAGGCTGATCCGCTGGTCCATGGTTCAGGCCTCCGCCACGGCCGAAAGGCCGCCGGTCTCGCTGACCGCGAGGCGCAGCGCCCCGGCCCCCAGCCCCTCGAACAGCTCCGGCCCGGTGCCGGTCATCCAGGCCTGGGCACCCAGCGCCTCGATCTCGCCGAAGAGCGCCCGGCGGCGCCCGGCATCCAGATGGGCCGCGACCTCGTCCAGCAGGAGCACTGGCGCCGCGCCGGTGGCGGCCGCCAGCGCGCGGGCATTGGCAAGGCAGAGCGAGATCAGCAGCGCCTTCTGTTCGCCGGTCGAGCAGGCCGCGGCGGGCATGTCCTTGGCGGCGTAGACCGCCGTCAGGTCGCTCCGGTGCGGTCCGACGAGCGTCCGCCCGGCAGCCGAATCCCGGCCGCGCGAATCAGCCAGGGCGCGCGACAGCGCCGCGGCTTCCTGCACCTCCAGCGAATCGAGATCGTCGCCCGCGCGAATCACTTGGGAAAAGCGGGTTTCCATGTCGCCCAGAATAGCCAGATCCGCCTGAGGAAACAACGTTTCCGCGCCCATCTGGGCCTCGCCGATTCGCACCAGCGCATCGGCCCGCGCGCGGCCGATTCGCGCCCCGGCACGGGCCATCTGCGCCTCCAGCGCTGAGACCCAGGCATCGTCCCATTCAGGCTCCCTCAGCAGCCGGTTCCGCGCCCGCATCGCCTTCTCGTAGGCGAGCGCGGTCTCGCCGTGCTCGGGCTCGAAACCGAGCGCGATCCGGTCGAGGAAGCGCCGCCGGTCGCCGGCGCCCTCGAGCCACAGCCGGTCCATGGCCGGGGTCAGCCAGACCATGCGCAGATGCCGCCCCAGCGCCGTCTGCGGCGCCGCCTTGCCGTCGATCTCGACCAGCCGCCGCCCGGCATCCGCCGCATCGACCCCGGTCACGATCTCGATCACGCCCCCCGGGGTCTCCACATCGGCCCGGACCCGCCAGCCGCTGCCCTCCGGACGCCGGATCATCTCGTCGAGCGCCGCCCGCCTGAGCCCGCGCCCCGGCACCAGCAGCGACACCGCCTCGAGAATGTTGGTCTTGCCGGCCCCGTTCGGCCCGTGCAGCGCCACCGAGGCGCCGCCGGTCCGGATTTCGGCGAGATCGTAGGACCGGAACTGCGCCAGCTTCAGCGAGAGGAGGGCGAGCCGGGTCATCCGCAAACCAGTTCCCCGGCCCGCAGGGCACGTGCCGGCACGCACCGCCCGAGCTTGCGGGGCAGGAGCGCGGCGCGCGCATGCGCAAGCCCAGTGGTCGATCCGTTTCCCGTCGGCATGAAACGGGGCATCGCCCCCGCTGCCTCAGACCCGCATCGGCATGACAACATAGACCGCGCTGGCGTCGTCGCCTTCGCGGACCAGCGTCGGGTCGCCCGGATTGTTGAACAGGAATACCGCGTTTTCGCGGTCCACCTGGCCGGCGATCTCCAGCAGGTACTTGGCGTTGAATCCGATCTCCATCGCCTCGTCCGGATAGGCCACCACCAGCTCCTCCGCGGCGCTGCCGGCATCCGGGCTGTTGACCGAGAGGGTCAGCTTGTCGGCCTCCATGGAGAGCTTCACCGCCCGCGAGCGCTCCTGGCTTACCGTCGCCACCCGGTCGACCGCGGCGGCGAAATCCGCGGCGTCCACCTCCATCCGACGGGTGTTGCCGGTGGGGATCACCCGGGTGTAGTCGGGAAAGGCGCCGTCGATCACCTTCGAGGTCAGGCTCAGCCCGTCGACCGAAAACCGGATCTTGGTCTCGCTGACCGAAACGGCGATCTCGTCGCCGTCGTTCTCCAGCAGCTTCCTGAGTTCGCCCACGGTCTTGCGCGGCACGATCACGCCGGGCGCCGAGCCGGCGCCATCGGGCAGTTCGGCGTCGATCCGCGCCAGCCGGTGGCCGTCGGTGGCGACCGCGCGCAGCACCTGGGCACCGTCCTCCTTGGCCACATGCAGGTAGACGCCGTTCAGGTAGTAGCGGGTCTCCTCGGTCGAGACCGCGAATTTCGACTTGTCGAACAGTCGGCGCAGCACCGGCGCCGGGGCGGAATACGAGCAGGCGTATTCGCTCGAGGCCATCACCGGGAAATCCTCGCGCGGCAGGGTCGCGAGCGAGAAGCGCGACCGCCCGGCGACCACGTCGAGCCGGCCCGAGTCGGTGTCCGCGCTCAGCGCCAGCTGCGCGCCCTCCGGCAGCTTTCGGACGATCTCGTGCAGCAGGTGGGCGGCGACCGTCACTGCACCCGGCTGCGCGACCGCGGCCGGGATGCGCTCGACGATCTCGATGTCGAGGTCCGTGGCCCGCAGGCTGACCTTGTCGCCTTCAGCCTCGATCAGCACGTTGGCGAGGATCGGGATGGTGTTCTTGCGCTCGACGACGCCCTGCGCGCGGCTCATCGCCTTCAAGAGTGCGGCACGCTCGATTGTGACCTTCATTGCCTGATCCGTCCCTCGGCGCGGCCGCCTGCCGGCCGCACCGTCCTGCTGCGGGAGACTCAGACTAGCCAAATCATTTGGGGATTCAATGCCCGAATGACACAATATGCTGGGGTCAGGTCGCCCGATCTGGGCGCCTCACCCCTCCAGGCTGCGGCGCAGCATTTCGATGTCGTCCGCAAGCTGGCTGTCGGTCTCCCGGAGCTGCTCGATCTTGCGCACGGCATGGATCACTGTCGTGTGGTCACGACCGCCGAAGCCGCGCCCGATTTCGGGAAGCGATTTCGAAGTCAGCGCCTTGCAGAGAAACATCGCCACCTGGCGGGGCCGCGCCACGGCCCGGGCGCGCCGCGCCGAGATCAGGTCCGACTGGCGAAGATTGTAGTGATCCGCGACCTTGCGCTTGATCTCGTCGATGGTGACCTTGCGGTCGGCCGAGCGCAGCAGGTCGGCCAGGCACTCCTGGGTCATGTCCATCGTGATCCGCCGCCCGACCAGCGAGGCGAACGCGAAGAGCCGGGTCAGCGCGCCCTCCAGCACCCGCACGTTCGAACTGATCCGGTGGGCCAGGAACTCCAGTACCTTCGGTTCGACGGTGAAGTTGGAATCGGACGCCGCCATGGTCTCGGCCTTCGACTGCAGGATGCCGAGGCGAAGCTCGTAGTCGGTCGGGTGCAGGTCGACGACGAGGCCCCACTGCAGACGCGAGCAGATCCGCTCCTCGAGCCCGTCGATCCGCTCCGGGCTGCGGTCGCCGGAGATCACGATCTGCTTCTTCTGGTCGATCAGCGCGTTGAAGGTGTGGAAGAACTCCTCCTGGGTCGAGTCCTTGCCGGCGATGAACTGCACGTCGTCGATCATCAGCACGTCGACCGAGCGGAACTGCCGCTTGAAGGTCAGTGTGTCGCGGTAGCGCAGCGCCTGGACGAAGCGGTACATGAAGTGCTCGGCCGAAAGGTAGAGCACCTTGCAGTCCTTGCGGTTGCGCCGCAGGTGCCAGCCGATCGCATGCATCAGGTGGGTCTTGCCGAGCCCGACGCCGCCATAGAGGAACACCGGGTTGAACGAGGCGTCCGGGTTCTCCGCCACGCGGCGCGCGGCGGCATGGGCCAGTTCGTTCGGCTTGCCGACGACAAAGCTTTCGAAGGTGAAGCGGGGGTCCAGCGGCGCCGATTCCAGCGCGTCGACCGCAGCGCCGCGGCCGTTCGTCGGACCCGGCTCGGCGGCGGCGTCCTCGGCGGTGGCGGGCCCATCCTCCGGGCCGGCGCGCGGGCCGCGGCGCGGGGCCGCAACCACCGGCCGCGGCGCATCACCCGACACGGTGACGGTGATCCGGCGCATCCCTGGCACCCGCGCCTGCAGGATGCGTAGCAGGTGCAGCCCGTAGTTGCGCTCGACCCAGTCCGCCAGGAATCCGGTGCTGGCGGCCAGCACCGCCGTGTCGTTCACGATCGAGGCGAGTTGAACCGGCCGGATCCACTGCTCGACGCAATCCGCGCCCAGCTCGCTCTCCGCCTGCGCCAGCGCCGCCGCCCACACCTTCCCGAGATCGAGCCCGCCACCGCCCTTCGAGTTGTCCCCCCAATGCGACATGATACTCCCCATCTTCCTCTCCTCGCCTGCACAGAACAGCAAGCGGTCCCGCTCGGGCCGGGCAGGCCCGCGGGCGTTGTCCTCAGCTCTGGCGCCAGGGTAGTCCCCGCACCTTCCATCCGTTGACACGGCCACGGCGTCCCTCGGCATCGAGGTCGCCTTCGAAACCTTCGGCGACATTGGTACAATGCGTCGCGATACCCTGCTCGGCCATGGCCGCGGCAACCGCCTTCGCGGCCGCCAGCGACCTCGCGCCGGAGCGGCAGATGAACAACATCCGCTCCGGCAGATTTCCCCCGCTGCGCTCGGCGAGTTCGGACAGGAACCCGGGATTCCGGGTCATGGCGGGGAAGGACACCCACTCCACCGGCCAGACCGGCCGGCCGATTCCGGCCAGATCGGGCAGTCCGACGAAGGCCCACTCGGCCCGGGTGCGCACATCCACCAGGGCAGTTCCGGGCTGAGATTCGAGGATGCCGTAGGCTTGTTCAGGGTCCACTTCGTCGACGATTTGGAGGACCTCTGGCATCAGATCTTTGCGCCCCGATTCCCGTTCCAGGTGACAGGGGTTCAGACCTAGACGCCGATCCAGATTCGGGGCAACAGCTTTTCGACCCGATCGCCCTATTATTTCATGTCGCAACAAAAGGAGAGAAGAAGCTGCAAGTAAAGCATAAATAAAAACAGACGCATATGCTGTCGAATTACAACAGCACGCGCCTTCGATTACTCGTACGGATTTGGGACCGTCGGAGCGAATCCCTTGCCAACGATGCTAGCCAAATTTTCGCGCGGCGCCCACCGGCACGAAAACGGAACATGACGGTTCTGTAACCGGAATGCGAAGCCCGGAAAGCGAAGGCCCGCCACTTGAGCGGGGCGGGCCTCGGTCGTCCGGTCGGGAGGGCTGCGCTCAGGCGCTCAGCGCGTTGATGCGGTGATGCAGGCGCGACACCTTCCGGCTGGCGGTCTTGCTGTGCATGATCCCCTTGACCGCGCCGCGGATGATCTCCGGCTGGGCGATCTTCAGCGCGTCGAGGGCGGCGGCCTTGTCGCCAGAGGCGATCGCCTCCTCGACCTTGCGAATGAAGGTGCGCACGCGCGAGCGCCGCGCCTTGTTGACCACGCTGCGCCGCTCCGTCTGGCGAGCGCGCTTTTTCGCGGATGGCGTGTTGGCCATGCTTGTCTTCCGTCTTGCTGTCTCTCGAAGATGAGCGGCGGGGATACACGAAGCGTCCCGGCCCGTCAACGGGGGAGTCCGCGTTAAGACCGCGTCCTACTGTCCCTTGAAATTCGGAGTCCTTTTCTCGACGAAGGCCTCCATCCCCTCCTTCTGGTCGGCGGTCGCGAACAGGCTGTGGAACAGGCGCCGCTCGTAGCGCACGCCCTCGGCGAGCGTGGTCTCGTAGGCCCGGTTCACCGCCTCCTTGGTGGCCATCACCGCGATCGGACCCTTCTCGGCGATCTTGGCTGCCGTGGCCACTGCCTCGTCCACAAGCTCGTCGGCCGGGATGATTCGGCTGACGAGGCCCGAGCGCTCCGCCTCCTCGGCGTCCATGAAACGGCCGGTGAGGTTCATCTCCATGGACTTCGACTTGCCGACGAAGCGGGTCAGGCGCTGGGTGCCGCCGGCGCCCGGCATGACGCCGAGATTGATCTCGGGCTGGCCGAACCTCGCCGTGTCGGCGGCCAGAATGAAGTCGCACATCATCGCCAGCTCGCAGCCCCCGCCCAGCGCAAAGCCGGCAACGGCGGCGATCACGGGCTTGCGGACGCGCGTCACCGCCTCCCACTCCGCGGTGATGAAGTCCTCGCGGAACACATCGACGAAGCCCTTGGGCTGCATCTCCTTGATGTCGGCCCCGGCGGCGAAGGCCTTCTCCGAGCCGGTGATCACGATTGCCCCGATCGCGTCGTCGGCGTCGAACTTCGCCAGCGCCTCGCCGAGCTCGCGCATCAGGGCCGAGTTAAGCGCATTCAGAGCCTTTGGCCGATTCAGCCGGATCAGCCCGACATGATCGCGGGTCTCGACGATGATATTCTCGTAAGCCATGGGCTCCCCCCTGCCTCCGCTCGGTGAGCGACCGGTCTAGCGCCGCCCGCCGCCGCGATCAAGCAGGGGCGGGGAGCGTGCCGGAGGGCGTCCCGAAAGGCCGCCCGGGAGCGGGCGCAAGCCGCGTCTCAAGCTTGAGAACTTGGTCAACCATATGAAAACATTGAAACAGTTCTGTGAGCGCGAGTCATGGTTAACGCTTCCGGGGAACCTTCGGCCGGCTTGCTGCCCAGCCTCAAGCGCCGAGATTCCGAAGAGTGGAAATCGGAGCGGGCCAGCCGGGTCACATACCAGCCGGGTCATGTATCAGCACCACGGCGGCCTTCCGCGAACGATCCGCAAAATGATAGGTAGGGGGTGGCGGCATAAAGTGTGCCGATCAATCTCGGCTGAAAGGGCCATTCCAACGGTGGCAGAGAAATCGGTTCAGCGTCGCCTGGCGGCGATTATGGCCGCGGACGTGGTCGCCTTTGCCCGGCTGATCGGGATGGACGAGGCAGGAACGCTGGCGGAACTCCGGCGATTGCGCGCCGAGGTGATCGACCCAAAGATCGCAGAGCATGGCGGAAGGCTGTTCAAGACGACCGGCGATGGCATGCTGGTCGAATTCGCGAGCGTCGTGGCGGCGGTCGCCTGCGCCAC
Organism: uncultured Pseudomonadota bacterium; assembly: GCA_963700775.1. Classification (GTDB taxonomy): domain Bacteria; phylum Pseudomonadota; class Alphaproteobacteria; order Rhodobacterales; family Rhodobacteraceae; genus Thermohalobaculum. Next base: position 17,711 of record CAVOYU010000005.1, on the reverse strand, counting down.
AGATATCCAAAAGGCGCTCGGCGAGCGCGATTCCGGCCTCGGGGAGGACCGGGCGATCCGGCTTCGGATCGGTGTCAACCTCGGCGACGTGATCATCGAGGGCGACGACGTCCTGGGCGACGGTGTCAATGTCGCGGCGCGCCTCGAGGGGATCGCCCAACCGGGCGGAATCGTGGTGTCGGGCACGGTGCGGGAGAATATCGGCAACCGTCTCGACCTCGCGTTCGAAGACATGGGCGAGCACGGGCTCAAGAACATCGCTTTGCCCGTGCGCGTGTTCCGCCTCGCGCCCCCCCCACTATCGACCGACGGTCATCCACCCGGCCAGCCCGAGGCGCCGGTCGCGGGAAACCAGCCCGCGATTGCGGTCCTGCCATTCGTCAACATGAGCGGGGATCCCGAGCAGGAATACTTCTCGGACGGGATCAGCGAGGACGTGATCACTGATCTCAGCAAGATCGCTGCGCTCAGGGTCATCTCGCGAAACACCTCGTTCACCTTCAAGGGCAAGTCCACGAACCTGGCGCAGACGGCGCGTCAGCTCAACGTCCGGTTCATTCTGGAAGGCAGCGTCCGCAAGGCAGGCGGACGCGTGCGCGTGACCGCCCAGCTGATCGACGGCGCGATCGACGCCCATGTCTGGGCGGAGCGCTACGACCGCGCGCTCGACGACATCTTCGCGATTCAGGATGACATCTCCAAATCGATCGTCGCGGCTCTCAAGGTCAAGCTGCTGCCGGACGAGCGCAAGGCGATCGAGCACCGCGGCACGAGCAATGCGGAGGCCTACAGGCTGCTTCTCCTGGCCCGATACTACCGCTACAGCAACACCATCCACGACACCCGGATGGCGCTGCGGTTCGCGCAGGAGGCCGTCGCGGCGGACCCCCAATACGCCGAGGCCTGGGCGCTGATCGCCGCGTCGCAAATCGCGCTCTACGAGATGGCCGGCGCGGAGGAGACCGGGATGACCGCCGCTACAAAGGCGATCGAGCTCGACCCCGACCACCCCATCGCTCTGGCGACCATGGGCCGGGTGCTCTGCGGTCTCGGCAAGTATGACGAAGCGTTCGCGGCACATGAGCGCTCGGTCGCGCTCAGCCCCGACTCCTACGAGGTAAACTTCCTCTTCGGCCGCACCTGTACCGAGCTAGGCCGGGCGGAACTCGCGATCCGGTACCATGAAAGGGCGGCGGCGCTCTCCGAGACCGAGTTTCTGTCGCTGGCGCTCGCGATCCAGAGCTACAACGCATTGGGAAATTGGGAGAAGGGGCGCGAAACCAGCCGCCGGGCGCTTCAGCGGATCGAGGCTGCCATCGCCAAGCGCCCCGACGATACGAGCGCCCTGTTCCACGGCGCATCGGTCCTCGCGGACCTGGGCGAGAGGGAGCGCGCAATCGAGTGGGCCAACCGGGCGCTCTCTATCGCACCGGAGGAGGTTCGGGGGCTGTACCTCCTGGCCTGCACCTTTGCCTTGCTGGGAGAGACCGAACGGGCGCTCGACTATCTCGAGCGCTCGCTCGCAAAGATGCAGCCCCGCTATCTCGCCTGGGTCGAGAGCGACAGCGACCTCGACAGCATTCGCGACCATCCGCGATACGCATCGCTGATGGACGGGATGCGGACGCGGCTTATCGCGTCGGGCGGCGACCTCCGCGCCTGAGGGTGGGCTTCCGGGCCTGGCGGCACGCCCGGCCGGCGGATTTTGCGCGATATTCCCTGCCGCCTGATTGCTACAGCCGGCTCCATGGCTCCCGGCAGACGGCAGCGGGATCGTGGTGCGCGCCGTGCGATCATTCGGCAGAGGGCCTGGCGACGGCAACCTGATTGGCGCACTCCCATGGCGGAGAGACGCCGACCATGCACCTGATACTCAGCGCTGGCATTTCGGGCAGAAGAAGGTCGAGCGGCCCGACTGGACGATGCGGCGCACGGTGCCGTGGCAGCCCTCCGTCGGGCAGGCGGCGCCCTCGCGGTCGTAGACCCGGAAAGAGTGCTGGAAATAGCCGAGCTCGCCATCCGCCTGCCGGTAGTCGCGCAAGCTCGACCCCCCGGCGGCGATGGCATCGTTCAGGGTCGACACCACCTCGCCGGCCAGCCGCTCGATCCAATTCCGCGACAGCGAGCCGGCGAGCCGCTTGGGGCTGATCCCGGCCCGGTGCAGCGCCTCGCAGACATAGATGTTGCCCAGACCCGCCACCACCCGCTGGTCCAGCAGTGCCGCCTTGACCGGCGCCCGCTTGCCCGCGAAGGCCGCTGCCAGCGCCGTCCCGCTGAACGCGTTCCCAAGCGGCTCGGGCCCCAGCCCCGCCAGCAGCGGATGCGCCTCCAGCCCGGCGGTCGGCCAGAGGTCCATAGCGCCGAAGCGCCGCGCGTCGTTATAGGTGACCACGTCGCCCCGGTCGGTAGTGACGATGACATGATCGTGCTTGCCGGGCCCGGGCGCCGCATGGTGGAACTCGCCCAGCATCGCGCCGCTGACCAGGATGCGGCCGGACATCCCGAGATGCACGATCCAGGTTTCCTCGGGCGATCGATCGTCCGCCTCCAGCCCGATCAGCATATATTTCGACCGCCGCCCGAGCCCCGTCACGCGCCGCCCTGCCAGCCGCTCGGCGAAGCGTTCGGGCAGCGGCCAGCGCAGGTCCGGCCGACGCTGGTCGACATGGGCCAGCACGCGGCCGGCGAGCACGGGCTCCAGCCCGCGGCGGACGGTCTCGACTTCGGGCAGCTCGGGCATCGCAAAACCTCGCAGAGACGAAAAGCGCCATAGCATGAAGTCCGGCCCCGCGCTATTTAGGCGGGCCATGACCGACGAGCCCCCTTCCGCCGAAACCCATTTCGGGTTCCGCACCGTGCCCGAGGCCGAGAAGGCCGGGATGGTGCATGGGGTATTCTCGTCGGTGGCCCGCCGCTACGACCTGATGAACGATCTGATGTCGGGTGGCATGCACCGCCTCTGGAAGGAGGCGCTGGTCGACTGGCTGGCGCCACGGCCCGGCATGCATCTGCTCGACGTCGCCGGCGGCACCGGCGACATCGCCTTCCGCGTCCTCAAGCGGCTGAGGGGCGAGGGCCACGTGACCGTCTGCGACATGACCCAGGCGATGCTCGACGAGGGCATGCGCAGGGCCGAGACGCAGGGCGTCGCAAGTATCGACTGGGTCTGCGGCGACGCAATGCACCTCCCCTTCGCCGAGCGCAGCTTCGACGCCTGCACCATCGCGTTCGGCATTCGCAACGTGACCCGGATCGAGGATGCGCTCAGCGAGGCGTACCGGGTGCTGAGGCCCGGCGGCCGGTTCCTGTGCCTCGAGTTCAGCCGGGTGACCAATTCCGGCCTCGAATGGCTCTACGACCGCTATTCCTTCAACGTCATCCCGCCCATGGGCCAGGCGGTGACCGGCGACCGCGACAGCTACCGGTATCTGGTCGAGTCGATCCGCAGGTTCCCGGATCAGGAGCGCTTCGCGACGATGATCCGCGAGGCGGGATTCGGCCAGGTGAAGCACCGCAACCTCTCGATGGGCGTCGCGGCGCTCCATTCCGGCTGGCGGCTCTAGGCGCATGTTCAGCGCGCTCTCGCATCTCTGGCGCCTCTTCCGCACCGGTGCCACCTTCGAGCGGACCGGCGCCATGGTGGCGATCCTGGACGCCTTCGAGATCCGCGGCTGGCCGCGGATCGCGCTCCGCGCCTTCGCCTGGCCCTTCGGCATGTTCGGGCGGCCCGGCAACCCGGACCTGCCGCCGCTGCCCCGCGCCCTGCAGGCGATGGGCCCGGCCTATGTAAAGTTCGGCCAGGTGCTCTCGACCCGGCCCGACGTCACCGGCCGCGAGCTCGGCGACCAGCTCCGGTTCCTGCAGGACCGGCTGACCCCGTTCCCGACCGCCCAGGCCCGCGAGTCGATCGCGGACGAGCTTGGCGCCCGGGCGTGGGAGCTGATCGGCGATCTCGGCGAGCCGGTGGCCGCGGCCTCGATCGCCCAGGTGCATCCGGCGGTCTGGAAGCCGACCGGCCAGCCGGTGGCGGTCAAGGTGCTGAGGCCCGGCGTGCGCCGCCAGTTCCGCCGCGACATTGCCGCCTTCTATTTCATTTCCGGGTTGGTCGAGCGGATCGTGCCGGGCTCGCGCCGGCTCCGACCCTCGGCCGTGGTGGCCCATTTCGAAGGGGTGGTGAACACCGAGCTCGACCTGCGGCTCGAGGCGGCGGCTGCCAGCGAGTACCGCGACAACGCCCGCGCCGACGACCGGCTGCACGTGCCCGAGGTCTACTGGCCCGGCACCTCGCGCCGGGTGCTGACGCTTGAATGGGTCGATGGCCTGCCGGTCGAGCCGGGACCGCTCGCCGCCGCCGGGCTCGACCTGACCGAGATCGCCGCGCGGCTTATCCGGGTGTTCCTGCGCCACGCGCTCCGCGACGGCTACTTCCACGCCGACATGCACCAGGGCAACCTGCGGATCGCGCCGGACGGCACCCTGATCATGCTCGACTTCGGTATTATGGGCAGGCTCGACCCGATCACCCGGCGGCACTATGCCGAGATCCTCTATTCCTTCATCACCCGCGACTACCGCCGCGGCGCCGAGGTGCATTTCGAGGCCGGCTATGTGCCCGCCGACCGGGATGTCGAGGCCTTCGCCCAGTCGCTCCGCTCGATCGCCGAGCCGATCCACGGCCAGGAGGTCTCGTCGATCTCCATGGCCCGGCTGCTGGCCTACCTGCTCGAGACCTCCGAGCGCTTCGGCATGGAGACCCGCACCGAGCTGATCCTGCTGCAGCGGACCATGGTGGTTGCCGAGGGCGTCGCCCGCACCCTCGACCCCCACTGCAACATGTGGGAGGCGGCCAAGCCCGTGGTCGAGGACTGGATCCGCGAGAATCTCGGCCCGTCACAGATGGCCCGCGACATTGGCCAGACGGTGAAAGTTCTGGCCCGCCTCGGCCCGAGGCTGCCGGGGCTGGCGCAGGAAATGGTGCTGCTGGCCGAGGAAGCCCGCACGAGGCGGAGCGGCGGCAAGGGCGCCGGCGGCGATCCGGCGGGCCCGCACCCCTGGATCTGGGGCGCCGCCGGGCTCGCCGCCGGCGCGGTGCTGGCCTGGGCCGCGCTGACGCTTTAGCCCGCCACGTCAGACCTGCCGCAAGGCCAAAGTTCTGCCATCCGGCCGCGCTACCACCTTCCCATGATACCGGACAGTATCCCGGAGGCTCCCGGATGATCACCCGCCGCCAGTTCCTGCGCTGGATGGCGGGGCTCGGCTTAGCGACCGCGGCCTATGCCCTGGCAATCGAGCCCGGGTTCAGGCTCCGGGTCGCGACCCACCGGATCGAGCCGCCGCTCTGGCCCCGGGGCCACCGGCTCAGGATCGTCGCCGTCGCCGACCCACATATGGGCGCGCCCCACATGCCGCTGTCGCGGCTCGAGCGGGTGGTCGACCGGGCGAACGGCCTTGGCGGCGACCTGATCGCGCTGCTCGGCGACTACGAGGCCGGGCACCGCTTCGTCACAAGCAGGGTGCCGCTCGCCGACACGGCGCGGACGCTGGCCCGGCTCCAAGCTCCCCTCGGCGTCCACACAATCCTCGGCAACCACGACTGGTGGCATGATCGCGAGGCCCAGGACCGCGGCGCCGGCCCGACCGAGGCCCACCGCGCCTTCGAGGCGGCCGGGCTGCCGGTCATGGAGAATCGCGCGCTCCGCATCGAGGGCGGCGCGGCGCCGTTCTGGCTCCTCGGCCTCGGTGACCAGCTCGCCTTCCCCCGCCGCGGTTTCGGCGGCGTCGACGACCTCCCCGGCACCCTGGCGCAGATCACCGACGACGCCCCCGCGATCCTGCTCGCCCACGAGCCCGACATCTTCCCGCTGGTGCCCGAGCGCATCGCCCTGACCCTCAGCGGCCATACCCATGGCGGCCAGGTGCGGCTCTTCGGTCATTCGCCGGTGGTGCCTTCGCGCTTCGGCAACCGCTACGCCTATGGCCATGTGCGCGAGGGTCGGCGAGACATCGTGATCTCGGGCGGGCTTGGCTGCTCCATTTTGCCGATCCGTTTCGGCGTGCCGCCGGAGATCACGGTGATCGAGGTCGGCTGAACGGCCCCGTTCCGGATCTCGCTCACGATCTCGTGCGCATTCTCGTGATCGGCCGCGATTTCGGCGCAGCCCGCAGTTGAAATGCTCGGCCCTGAGATATTACAGTGTCGGCGCGGGATTTCCGGCAAATCCCGGACAGCACAGACGAGCGGGACCGGTCGTGCAGGGCAAGCGGATACTTCTGATCATCGGCGGCGGCGTCGCGGCCTACAAATGCCTGGAGCTGATCCGGCTTGTCCGCAAGGCGGGTGGCGCGGTGACGCCTGTGCTGACCCGCGCGGCGGAGCAGTTCGTGACCCCGCTCGCGGTCTCCTCGCTGGCCGAGGCGAAGGTCCACACCGCCCTCTTCGACCTGACCGACGAGGCCGAGATGGGCCATATCCAGCTCTCTCGCCTGGCCGATCTGGTGGTGGTGGCCCCGGCCACCGCCGACCTGATGGCGAAGATGGCGAACGGCCATGCCGACGACCTCGCCTCGACGCTCCTGATGGCCACCGACACGCCGGTGCTGGTCGCGCCCGCCATGAACGTGCGGATGTGGCTCCACCCGGCAACCCAGCGCAACCTGACCATGCTGACGACCGACGGCGTCGCCGTGGTCGGCCCGAATGCGGGCGACATGGCCTGCGGCGAGTTCGGGCCGGGGCGGATGGCCGAGCCGGACGAGATCCTGGCCGCCATCGTGGCGCGGCTCGGCAAGTCCGGATCGCCCGCCGGGCAGTTTGCCGCGACGGCCTCGGGACGCCTCGCCGGGCGACGGGTGATCGTCACCTCCGGCCCCACCCACGAGCCGATCGACCCGGTGCGCTACATCGCCAACCGCTCCTCCGGTGCTCAGGGATCGGCCATCGCCGCGGCGCTTCATGCTCTTGGCGCCGAGGTCATCCTGGTCAGCGGTCCGGCCACCGCGCCGCTGCCGGCCGGGCCGGTGATCGTCCATGTCGAGTCCGCGCGCGAGATGCTGGAGGCGGTCAAGGCCGCCTTGCCGGCGGACGCCGCCGTTTTCGCCGCCGCCGTCGCCGACTGGCGGGTGGTCGGCGCCTCGGCCTCGAAGATCAAGAAGGACGGCTCCGGCAAGGTGCCGGCGCTGAAGCTGGCCGAGAACCCGGACATCCTGAAGACCATCGCCGGGCTTCCCTCCGGCAAGCGCCCGGCGCTGGTGGTCGGCTTTGCCGCCGAGACCGATGACGTGGTCGCCAACGCCACCGCCAAGCGGACCCGCAAGGGCTGCGACTGGATCGTTGCCAACGACGTGCGCCCCGAGACCGGAATCATGGGCGGAACCGAGAATGCGGTGACGCTGGTAACCGCCGAGGGCGCGGAGAACTGGCCGCGCGCCTCGAAGACCGAGGTGGCCCGCCGCCTCGCCGGGCGCATCGCCGACGCGCTCCACCGCGAGGGCGTGGCATGAGCGGCCCCGAGATTGCCGTCTCGACGCTGCCGCATCACGACCCGGCCCTGCCGTTGCCCGCCTACGAGACGGAAGGCGCGGCGGGGATGGACCTGCGCGCATCGCTGATGCCGGCCGACCGGGCCGCCGGGATCAAGCTTCCGAGCCTCGGCCGGGTGCTCGTGCCGACCGGCCTCGCCCTGGCGATTCCGACAGGTTACGAGGGCCAGGTGCGGCCGCGCTCCGGCCTCGCGGCGCGGCACGGGGTGACGCTGGCCAACAGCCCCGGCACAATCGATTGCGACTATCGCGGCGAGGTCATGGTGCTGCTGGTCAATCTCGGCCCCGAGACCGTGGTGATCCGCCACGGCGACCGCATCGCCCAGATGGTCGTCGCCCCGGTGGTGCAGGCGCGCCTTGCACCCGCCGCCGCGCTGCCCCGCACTGGACGCGGTGCCGGCGGCTTCGGTTCGACCGGGACCGGCTGAAGCGGGAGGCCCGGAGAGAGCATGCTCAGACTGTCGCGCAAGACCATGCTGGCGCTCGAGGCGGTTCTCGACGTGGCCTACAACGCCCGCCCGGACCCGGTGCAGTCGAAGGACATCACTGCGCGCCAGGGCATCCCGCAGCGCTATCTCGAGCAGGTCATGCAGCAGCTCGTGCATCACGGGGTGCTGAAGGGGGTGCGCGGCCCGAAGGGCGGCTACACGCTTGCGCGCGAGCGGCGCCGCATCACCGTCGGCGACGTGGTCCGCATCGTCGACCAGCTCGATGCCGAGGCCGATGGCGAGCCGGTCAGCCAGGCCGAGCTCGGCGAGAAGGTGGTGGCGCCGCTCTGGAACGAGACCCGCGAGGCGATTCTCGAGCGGCTCGATCAGGTGACCATGGAGGACATGTGCCGCCGCGCCCGCGAGCTCGGCATCGCCCACGGGGCCAAGCTCAAACCCGATTTCAACATCTGACCCGATCCGGGCGCGAGAGGGGACAGGACCAGCCAGATGTACAAGGCCGAGCCGCGCGGACGGATCTACGACAACATCACCCAGACTTTCGGCGCGACGCCGCTGGTCCGGCTCGGCCGTCTCGGCGCCGCGCTGGGGCTTAAGGCCGAGATCTGCGGCAAGCTCGAGTTCTTCAACCCCCTCGGGAGCGTCAAGGACCGCATCGGTGTGGCGATGATCGATGCGCTGGAGGCGGCGGGGAAACTCGGCCCGGGCGCCACCATCATCGAGCCGACCTCCGGCAACACCGGCATCGCGCTCGCCTTCGCCGGCGCGGCGCGGGGCTACAAGGTGATCCTCTGCATGCCCGACTCGATGTCGATCGAGCGGCGCAAGATGCTGGCGCTGCTCGGCGCCCGGCTCGAGTTGACCCCGGCCGAACTGCGCATCGAGGGCGCGATCCGGATGGCCGAAAAGCTCGCCGCCGAGATCGAGGGCGCGGTGATCCCGCAACAGTTCGAGAACCCGGCCAACCCGCAGGTCCATGTCGAGACGACTGCCGAGGAGATCTGGGTCGACACCGGCGGCGAGGTCGATGTCTTCGTCGCCGGGGTCGGGACGGGCGGCACCATCACCGGCGTCGGCGGCGTGCTGAAGGCGCGCCGGCCCGGCGTGAGGATCGTCGCGGTCGAGCCCGAGGACAGCCCGGTGCTCTCCGGAGGCGAGGCCGGGCCGCACAAGATCCAGGGCATCGGCGCCGACTTCATCCCGCCGATCCTCGACACCTCGCTGATCGACGAGGTGCTGACGATCGGCAACGAGACCGCCTTCGAGACCGCCCGCCAGCTCGCCCGCACCGAGGGCATCCCCGGAGGTATCTCGTCGGGCGCCGCCGTCGCCGCAGCCATCGAGGTCGCCGAGCGGCCGGAAATGGAGGGCAAGCGCATCGTCGTGATCCTGCCGAGCTTCGCCGAGCGGTATCTTTCGACCGCTCTTTTCGACGGGGTGTAAAGGGCGATGACGCTCACCGTCCACGGCGCATCCTACAGCGTCTATTCCCGCATCCTGCGCCTGGCGCTGGCCGAGAAGGGCATCGATCACCGCTGGGTCGAGACCGACATCTTCGGCATCGACCGCGAGGCGCAGACCGCCCGCCATCCCTTCGGCAAGATCCCCTCGCTCGATCATGACGGCTTCGCCCTCTACGAGACCGGCGCCTGCCTGCGCTATCTGGAGCAGCCTGAGTTCGGCCCGGTTTCCCTGATCCCGGACGCCCCGCGCCGGCGCGCCCGCATGGACCAGATCGCCGGCATCGTCGACGGCTACGGCTACCGAGCGATGGTCTGGGACACCTATGTCGAGCTGCGCAAGCCCGCGGAGGGCAAGACGTCCGACCCGGCCTTGGTCGAGCGCGGCCTCGCCACCGCCGCCACGGTGCTCGACACGATCGCCGGGCTTGCGGGGGACGGCGATGCCCTCGTCGGCACCGCGCCCAGCCACGCCGACCTGTACCTCGCCCCGGTGCTGGCCTATTTCATCCGTACCGACCCCGGCCCGGCGATGCTCGCGGAACGCCCGCGCCTCGCCGCCTGGTGGGCGGCATGGAATGCCCGCCCCAGCATGGCGGCGACCCGCTACCCGTGCGAGGGATGACCGGATGGGCTTCACGCCGGAAGAACTGGAACGCTATGCCCGGCACATCGTGCTGCACGAGATCGGCGGCCCCGGCCAGCAGCGGCTGAAGGCGGCGAGGGTGCTGGTGATCGGCGCCGGGGGTCTCGGATCGCCGGCGATTCTCTACCTCGCGGCGGCCGGCGTCGGGACGCTCGGCGTGATCGACGATGACGCCGTCTCGCTCTCCAACCTCCAGCGCCAGGTGCTGCACGCCACCGGCGAGGTCGGCAACCCCAAGGTCGAAAGCGCCGGGCGCGCGGTCGGACGGATCAACCCGCACGTGGCGCTCGTGCCCCACGCCGTCCGGCTCGGCGAGGACAACGCGGCGGCCCTGATCGGCGCCTACGACCTGGTGATCGACGGCTCGGACAACTTCTCGACCCGTTACCTCGTGAACCGGGTGGCGGCCGAGAACCGCAAGCCCCTCGTCTTTGCCGCCATCGGCCGCTGGGAGGGGCAGGTCAGCGTCTTCCGCCCCTGGCTCGGCGGCCCCTGCTACGAATGCATCTTCCCGGACAGCCCCGCCCCCGGCCTGGTCCCCGCCTGCGCCGAGGCAGGCGTGCTCGGCGCCATGGCGGGCGTGGTCGGCGCCATGCAGGCGGTCGAGGCGGTGAAGCTGATCACGGAGACCGGCGAACCGCTGGACGGGCGCCTGATGCTCTACGACGCGTTGCAGGCGGAGACCCGCATCATCCGGGTGGCGAAGCGCAGGGGCTGCCCGGTCTGCGCCGGGCTCTGAGCCGCCGGCTGTACTTCGGGAGATTGCCTCCAATGCCCCGGCCCTGGGCCAAGATCCCGAAGGGCCCCGTGCCGGCCGTCGGGGGCCCTGGTCAGGCCCGGGACGCCGCGCTACTCCGCGACGACATCCACCCAGACCAGCCGGTGGTCCGAACTCGCCGGCGGCTTTCCGCCCGCCACCAGCCGCGCCAGCGGATCGGCGCCGACAGGCCAGAACACCCCCGCCCCGGTGACCCGCAGCCCGACCGAGGGCAGCACGTAGTCGACCCGGAGGTTTCCCGGCGCCCCGTCCCTGAAATCCGCCGTGTCGAGGGCCGCCGGCCCGGCATGCCCCGGATCGGACGCCTCCGCCCCGCCCGCACTGGCCGGCGCCGGGTCCTGCAGCAGCGGATCGTCCAGCAGGGCGGCAATCGCCTCGTGCCGCGAGTCGCCGTCGAAAGGATCCGAGTTCAGGTCCCCCGCGATCACGAACGGCTCCCCCGCCTTCAGCCCGCCGCGCCGGCCCCGGTCGTCCTCGGGCCAGTCCGCCCCCGCCGCGATGGCGCCGAGCAGCCGGATCTCGTCGGCGTTGCGCCGGCCGTTGAAATCCTCCGGCCCGTCGAAGACCGGCGGCGTCGCATGGGCGGCCAGCAGATGCAGCACCTGCCCGCCCGGCAGGGCGACCGGAACGTCCCAGTGGCTGGCGGAACTCAGCCGCAGCGCCTGCCAGACCGCGTCGGTGTGGAACGGCGTACCGTCGGGATTCAGGGGCCGGTCAGCGTCTGGCATCGCCGCCCACCGGAATCGCTGGAAGCTGTGGATGCGATCGAAGTCGATCGGCAGCCGGCTCAGGAGCGCCATGCCGTGCTGGCCCGGAAAGCGGCCATAGCCAAATGCGTCGCGCGGCCCGTAGCTCCGCCCGTCGCCGTCGAGATCGAGGCCCGATGGCAGTCCCGCATTCACCGGCCCCTGGTAGAGGAACGGAAAGTCGAGCCCCGGCAGCCCCGCCACCCCGGCGCGCAACCGGCCGGCAAACCCCGCCAGCGCCCGGTGCGCCGGGTCGCGGTCGAACTTGATCAGCAGCAGGATATCGGGCCGAACCCGCAGGATGATCTCGGCCACCGCGTCAACCTGCGGGCTGCCGGCCTCGATTTCGGCGGCGAGCAGCCCGGCGCCCTTGCGCACCATCCCTACATTGAAAACGGCGACCCGGATCGATCCTTCGGCCTTCGCTTCCCAGGGCGCTTCCGCAGCGGCGGCCCCGGCCAGCGCCAGCCCGGCGCAGAGAGCCAGCGCCGCCCGTTGCGTCACGCGCCGGACGAGGTCAGCCAGGGCTGGGCGGCGCGGTGCTTCGCCTCGTAGGCGGAGATGCTCCGCTCCTTCTCCATGGTCAGCCCGATGTCGTCGAGCCCGTTCAGCAGGCAATGCTTCTTGAACGGGTCGATCTCGAACCGGATCTCGCCCCCGTCCGGCCCGGTGATGACCTGGTTCTCGAGGTCGACGGTGATGATGGCATTGGCGCCACGGTTGGCGTCGTCCATCAGCTTGTCAACGTCCTCCTGCGGCAGGGTGATCGGCAGGATGCCGTTCTTGAAGCAGTTGTTGTGGAAGATGTCGGCGAACGAGGGCGCGATCACGCAGCGGATGCCGAAGTCCAGCAGCGCCCAGGGGGCGTGCTCGCGGCTGGAGCCGCAGCCGAAATTGTCGCCCGCGACGATGATCTTGGCGCCCCTGTAGGCGGGCCTGTTCAGCACGAAGTCCGGATTCTCCGACCCGTCGTCGCGGTAGCGCATCTCGTCGAACAGGTTCTTGCCGAGGCCGGACCGCTTGATCGTCTTCAGGAACTGCTTCGGGATGATCATGTCGGTGTCGACATTGATCATCGGCAGCGGCGCGGCGACGGCGGTCAGGGTGGTGAACTTTTCCATGGTCGTTCTCCCGATATCTCTCAGATCAACTCGCGCACGTCGGTGAGCCGTCCGGTCAGGGCCGCGGCCGCCGCCATGGCGGGGCTGACGAGATGGGTGCGCCCGCCCTTGCCCTGCCGGCCCTCGAAGTTGCGGTTCGAGGTCGAGGCGCAGCGCTCGCCGGGTGCCAACTGGTCCGGGTTCATGCCGAGGCACATCGAGCAGCCCGCCAGCCGCCAGTCGAAGCCGGCGGCGATCAGGATCTCGGCGATGCCCTCCTCCTCGGCCTGGGCGCGCACCAGGCCCGAGCCCGGCACGACCATCGCCCTCAGCCCCGGCTTCACCTTCTTGCCCTCGACGATCTTGGCCACCGCGCGCAGGTCCTCGATGCGGCCGTTGGTGCAGGAGCCGATGAAGACCGTGTCGATCGCCACCTGGCTGAGCGGCGTGCCGGGCTTCAGCCCCATGTAGGCGAGCGAGCGCTTGGCCGCCGCCTGCTTGCCGGGATCGGCGAAATCGGCCGGGTCGGGCACGCTCGCCGGTGATCGGCAGCACGTCCTCGGGGCTGGTGCCCCAGGTGACCACCGGGGCGATGTCCTCGCCCCGCAGCGTCACCACCTTGTCGAACTTCGCGCCCTCGTCGGTCTTCAGGGTCTTCCAGTAGGCGACCGCCATCTCCCACTGGGCGCCCTTCGGCGCCTTGGGGCGGCCCTTGAGATAGGCGAAGGTCTTCTCGTCGGGCGCCACCAGCCCGGCCCGGGCGCCGCCCTCGATCGCCATGTTGCAGACGGTCATCCGCCCTTCCATGGAAAGATCGCGGATCGCCTCGCCGCAATACTCGATCACGTGGCCGGTGCCGCCGGCGGTGCCGGTCCTGCCGATCACCGAGAGCGTGATGTCCTTGGCGGAGACGCCGGGCGCCAGCTTGCCGGTGACCTCGACCTTCATGTTCTTCGACTTCTTCTGGATCAGCGTCTGGGTCGCCAGCACGTGCTCGACCTCGGAGGTGCCGATGCCGTGGGCCAGCGCGCCGAAGGCGCCGTGGGTGGCGGTGTGGCTGTCGCCGCAGACGATGGTCATGCCGGGCTGGGTCAGCCCCTGCTCCGGGCCGATGATGTGGACGATGCCCTGGCGCGGGTCGTCGACGTCGAAGAGCTCGATGCCGAAGTTGCGGGCGTTCTCGCGCAGGGTCTCGACCTGGATGCGGCTCTCCTCGTCCTTGATCCCCTCGTTGCGGTCGAGGGTGGTGGCCACGTTGTGGTCGGGCACCGCCAGCGTCGCCTCGGGGCGCGCGCACCTTGCGGCCGGCCAGGCGCAGGCCCTCGAAGGCCTGCGGGCTGGTGACCTCGTGGACCAGGTGGCGGTCGATGTAGAGCAGGCAGGTGCCGTCGTCCGAGGTGTCGACGACATGGGCGTCCCAGATCTTGTCGTAAAGCGTCGTCGGCGAAGGGGTGGCGGTCATGGCTTGGTCTCCTTGGCGTGTCGCAGGGGGGCGGGCGGGCGCGGCGGGGCGCGCTCAGCCCGGCCGGACGGCGCTGGCCATCCGGCCGTGGAACCGCCAGGGCAGGCGGGCGCGGTCGGCCAGATCGAACACCATCGGACAGGACATCACCGGATGTGGCATGGGCCGGAGTGTTACCCCCATCCCCGCGCCCCGGCAAGGGAGAGGTGCGGGGCGAGGGGGCCGGAGCTCCGGCCGGAGCCCCGGCCGGAGGGGGCCGGGAGGGGGCCGGGAGGGGTCGGGAGGCGCCCGCCGGGCCGTGCGCAAGCCTGCTCAATGTTGAGCAGGGGGTCAAGGTATTGGGATCAAAGGATTTTCCAAAAATGGGTGTTTGAGACGGGGTGTGAGAGAGGGGTGCGAGCAGGGGTGCCCGGAACGGGTCGGGCGGGGTCGCCGCCCCCTCGCCCCCGCCCTCTCGCCGCCGCTCTCTCGCCCCCGCTCTCTCGCTGTCGTCCCCGCGCAGGCGGGGACCTCGCCGGGCCGGGCCGGGGATTCCCGCCTTCGCGGGAATGACGGATGGGTGGGGTGGCGCCGGTGCGTCAGGACCGGAGCCACCACACCGGCATGGGCGCCGGCGCCCCGCCCCCTCACCGTCGTCCCCGCGCAGGCGGGGGACCTCGCAGGCCCGGGCCGGGGATTTCCCGCCTTCGCGGGATTGACGGATGGCCGGGGTGGCGCGGACATGGAGGGTTGCGCCCAGGGTGCGGGTGCCACGGGCGTCGGGGATGGGCAGGGCGAGGCGGAGGCGCCTGACTCCGCGGTAGGGTGGGTTCTCCGAACCCACCGAGGGAGGAACCGCCGCGCAATCGGTGGGTTCGAAGAACCCACCCTTGTAATAGCGAAACCGGCTATCAAGGACGCGTTCCGAGAGGAATGGCCTGCTGCGGGAGGCCTCCCGCAGCAGGCCGCTGGCGATCGGATCGGGCCCACCCTGAGCCATTTGTGGCTGTCGCGTAGCGGGATCGTCGTCAGCATCTTCATCGGACCCGGATGGTTGCCGGAACAGCCTGGTTCGCTTCACAAGGCGGGGATCGACGAAGATTACACAGACTATCACATTGGTGGCCGGCATCGATACGGCCAAGGACAAGCTCGACGTGGCCGTGCACGGTCAGGCCGCGCATTGGCGGGTCGAGAACACATTGCGGGGCTGGCGGCGCCTGCACCGGGCGCTGGCCGAGGTCGGCGTCACGCGCGTCGGCATCGAGGCCAGCGGCGGCTACGAGCAGGGCGTGGTCCGGCATTTGCGGGCCGCGGGATGCCCCGTCCTGGTGCTGCAGCCGGCCCAGGTGCGGGCCTATGCGCGGGTCCATCTGCGCCGGGCCAAGAACGATACGCTCGATGCGGCGCTGATCGCCGCCGTCGCGGCGCTGGACGACCAGCCGTGCCGGGAGCCCGACGCGCGCCTGGCCGAACTGGCCCGGCAGTTGACCTTCGTCGAGCAGATCGAGGAGGACATCGCCCGCTTCAAGACCCGGCTCGAGCAGCTCGACGATCCGCGCCACCGGCGTCTCGTGCGCGCCGACATCGCGCGGCTGAAGGTGCGGCGCGCGACCGAGATGCGGCGCATCACCGGAGAGCTGCGCACCCATGCCGACCTGGCCCGGCGCCTCGATCTCGTCCAAAGCGTCCCCGGCATCGGCGAGCGCACCGCGCTCGCCCTCGTCATCCGCCTGCCCGAGCTCGGCCGCGTCAGCCGCGAGGAAGCCGCCGCCCTCGCCGGCCTGGCACCCTTCGACGACGACAGCGGCCCGCGCAAGGGCCAGCGCCACATTGCAGGCGGGCGCGGCCGGCTGCGCCGCTCGCTGTTCGCCGCCGCGCTGCCAGCGGCCTTCCGCTGGAACACGGCCCTCGTCGCGCTCTACAAGCGCCTCGTTGCCCGTGGCAAGGCCCACAAGGCCGCCCTCATCGCCTGCGCGCGAAAGCTCCTGATCTACGCCAACACCGTCGTCCAGCGCGGAACCCCGTGGACCGAAAGAGCCGTCGGCCGTTAATGGTTGCTACGGGCTGGCGGGCGGGTGAGGGTCGGTTTTCAAGCCACCCTGCGCGGGGGCTGCGCGGGATCGGTGGGGTTGAGCCCTCCGCTACGGCTCGCTGGGGAAGAAGAGCCCACCGTGGTGCGATGGCGAAGCCGTCGCACGCGAGAGGCGCTCGTTGTTGGATGCGCCTAAATTCCGAACTTTTCCAATTGCCGTATCAACTCACGACGCTTCTCGAGAATCTTCTCGCGCTCATGTTCGGATGATGGCGCATCGGCCGTTCTGAGTGGCGCCACGGGACTCATCTTACCCGCATCATTACCTTGAAAAACAAATAGGAACTCCGGTTGCCTCTTAGTTTCATCACGCCGCGTTCCCATCGTCGCCTGGCCCTTGATCGAGGTTGGATCCCGCGCTCTCCTTATCCTCAAGCTCCTTCATAACCCGTTTGTCATGCGTTGTGAATCCGTCAATTGGTGGCGGGAACACAGAAATCGCCTTCTTGCGGCTAGAAACCTTCAACCTTCCGTCCGTCTTGCGATCTGCTCCATGTTGGAAGAGCCTAGGGTCAGAACCCAATCAGGTGCTTGAACTGGCTTAGCAAATCAGAATTCTCTGCCTTCGAGTTTCATGCCGGAGGCGGGGATGAGGGGTCTATTCTGGTTAAGCGATGATGCATGGGCGGCGATCGAGCCGCATCTGCCGAAGAACCAGCCGGGCGCGCGGCGGGTGGACGACCGCCGGGTGATCAGCGGCATTCTGCATGTGCTGAAGGCCGGCTGCCGCTGGAAGGACTGCCCCGCCCGGTACGGCCCGCCGACCACCATCTACAATCGCTTCAACCGCTGGTCCCGGCGCCGGATATGGACTGACATCCTCGATGCCCTGGTCGCCAAAGGCGTGCTTGCGCTCTCCGCCTCGATCAACTCCACCTATGTGAAAGCCCATCGCTCCGCCCATGGCGGTAAAGGGGGGCGAAGGCGCAGGCGATCGGTCCCTCACGCGGCGGCCAGACCACGAAAATCCATGCGGTAACCGACCTTCTGGGCCGCCCGGCCATCCTCCGCCTCACCCCGGGCAACGTCGCCGATGTCACCATGGCCGGCGAACTGATGGATGCGGCAGGTCCGGTGCGCTGCCTCATCGCCGACAAGGGATATGACGCCAACACCTTGCGCAAGCGCCTGAGAGCCACCGGAACGCTGACCGTCATCCCCGGCCGCTGCAACCGGAAGAAGCCGATCCGGCATGACAAGATCCGCTACCGCAGCCGATGGCGCATCGAGGCCGCATTCTGCCGACTGAAGGACTTCAGACGCATTGCCACCCGTTACGACAAGCTCGCCCGCAACTTCCTCTCCGCCGTCGCGCTCGCTACTCTCATCGCATTCTGGGTCTGAATAAGTCTCAACCCTAAGCATATTTTGAGGCGCAACCCCCTCGTATTGGAGAAACGAAACTTTCCCAGCATCCTTTGTATCCGCGTTCACAATTGAATCATCGTGTAATTCGA
>CAVOYU010000004.1:0-122822 GCA_963700775.1 uncultured Pseudomonadota bacterium | reverse complement strand
GTCATCGTTTTCTCCTTTCGCTCAGCCACCAGGATCCAGGGCCGGGGAAAGGGAGACCAGGACGCCGCGGCGGATGCCGGCGGTGCCTGGCTGCCCTCCCGTTCTCTCTCATCCGGACTGTAACCGTCGGCCTCGGAATTGCACCGAATCTGCTGACCCTGCGGTCTTGACCGCAGGCGCTCGCGGGCTTTGGGGTCTCGCCCCATCACCGCCGGTGGGGACTTCCACCCCGCCCTGAGAACGTGCGCCCATCACGAGATTGCTATCGGGCGCAGCCCCACTGTAAGCATGGCCCCGGGCGGCGCAAGCCGGGAACAGATACGGGTACGGCACCGAGGCAAACGCGCAGCATGACACCGACACCACCCGACACGAACCGCCTCATGACCGCAGTGGATCCACCTGGCCGCCCGCCGAGTATCGAGACGCCGGGCCCTGGCTGCTGCGCCGGGGCGCGGGTGGCGGCCAGCGGGTCTCGGCAGCCTCGACCGGGAGCGAGATGGCCGACATCGCTGCCGCCGAGGAGGGGATGCGCGAATGGGGCCAGCCGCCGCTATTCCGCGTCACGCCGAAACAGGCGACGCTGGACCGGCAACTCGAGGCCTCGGGCTATCGAAGGCACGACCCCGTCACCCTCTATACCGCGCCGGTCTCCGCCCTCACGGACGGGCGCGATGAGACGTGGAGCTTCCGGGTATGCGCCCCGCTCGCCATCGTCGACGAGATCTGGTCGGAAGGCGGGATCGGCCCCGGACGCCGGGCGGTGATGGAGCGCCCGGCGGGCCCGCACGTCACCCTGATGGCCCGCGCCGATGACCGGCCCGTCGGCGTCGCCTTCGTCGCCGTGGACGGTGAGATCGCCATGATCCATGCGATCGAGGTGCGTGGCCTCCACCGGCGCAAAGGTGGCGGCGAGATCCTGCTCCGTGGCGCCGCCAGCTTCGCCGCCGAGCACGGGGCCGCCTCGCTCGCGCTCGCGGTCACCGAGGCCAACGCGCCGGCCCGCGCGCTCTACGAGAAGCTGGGAATGACGCTCGCCGGGCGATACCATTACCGCATCGCCGCCGCCTGAGAGGACCCGCGTGAGACAGCCCCGAAAGAAGTCGCCCGCGAAGGCCGCTGCCCCGAGAAGGCTTCCACCAGATCCGCTGCCCAAGCAGGCATCCGGGAAGCAGGGCCGCGCCACAGGTTTTCCCCGCGTGACCGCGCTGGATCTCGCTCCGCCCGATCCATTGCCGGACGACGTCGCCGAGCTCTTTGCCAAGTGCCAGGACAAGCTCGGCCTGATCCCCAACGTGCTTGTCGCCTATGCCCATGACCCCGCCAGGCTTCGCGCCTTCAGCCTGATGTACAACACCCTGATGCTGGCGCCGGGCGGCCTGACCAAGCTCGAGCGCGAGATGATCGCGGTCGCCGTGTCGGCGATCAACAACTGCTGGTACTGCCTGGTGGCACACGGCGCCGCCGTGCGGACGAGGAGGAGTGTCGCAGAGCCCCGAGCTTGGCGAGGCGCTTGCCCTCGACCACCGTCATGCGAAGCTCTCGCCACGCGAGCGGGCGCTGGTCGATTTTGCCGCAAGCTGACCCGGGACAGCGGCTCGGTCGGCGAGACGGACCGTGTGGCGCTGCGCGCCGTGGGCCTGAGCGACGCCGATATTTGGGCGGCCGCCGAGGTCGCCGCCTTCTTCAACATGTCGAACCGCATGGCCAGCGCCGTCGGCATGGTGCCAATCCGGAGTATCACGCGATGGGGCGGGGCGGCTGATCGATGCGCGCGGCGATCACCGCTGCCTGTCTGGTCGCATCCTGGCTTCTGCCCGCCGAGGCGCAGGAGCAGCCACCACTCGACCCCGGCGCGCCCGAGGGCGCGGTGCGTACTGCCTCGGTCGAGCGTGACTTCGACCGCTACGCCCTGCCGGTCGCACCCTTCGGCCCGGACCCCGCCGCGAGCCTGCGGCAGGTCGAGGGCAGGGTGAGCTGGTCCGGCTTCCGCCTTGATGACCACGGCGCCAGCGCCGCCGACGTCATCGCCGGTTACCGGACGCGGCTGCGCGCCATGGGCTTCTCGCCCCTGCTCGACTGCGCCAACGCCGCTTGCGGCGGCTTCGATTTCCAATTCGCGGTCAGCTTGCTTCGGCGCCGGCGATGCTGGTCGACACCGCCGGCAGTTCGCTCAGCTTTCGGTCAGCCGGGCCGAGCCGGAGGGCAGCGAGACGGTGGTGTCGGTGCTGGTCAGCCGGCTGCTCGTGCGATCGATGTCCAGACCGTGGTGGTCAGCCCGGCCAGACCCGGCCAGATCATCACGGCGTCGCCGCCGCCCGAGACCGACCCCGCCATCCCGCTCCCGATACTGCCGGGCGACGGCGGTTCGCTGCTCGACCGGCTTGCCAACGAGGGTCACGCCACCGTCGAAGGGATCGCCTTCGAGACCGGCGGAGCGGCGCTCTCCAAGGAAACTTCGGCCCGGCCCTTGACGATCTGGCGGCAATGCTCGCCGGCAAGCCCGAGATTTCGGTGCTGATTGTTGGCCACTCCGACAACCAGGGCCGCTGGATGCCAACCTGACGCTCTCCGGCAGCGGCGCGCCGAGGCGGTGCGCGACGCGCTGGTCGAACGCGGCGTCGCGGCCAACCGGCTCGAGGCCAAGGGCGTCGGCTTTCTGGCACCCGTCGCCTCCAACGCAACTGAAGAGGGGCGGGCACGGAACCGGAGGGTCGAGTTGGTCTTGCGCTGACCAGCACGATTGCCATTGCGGCCTGTCGCGGCAATGATCGCGTTCCGGAGGGATGCGATCATGGCGCACAAGACCGACAAGCCCGGAAATTCCGGCGCCCCGCAGCTCGGCACGCTCGACATGTCGGCCAGCCTCGGATCGAAGAGCTACGAGAAGAAGCTCGCAAAGCTCCAGCACGAGCTGATGCGGATCCAGCAGGCCTATCTTCGATTCGGCAGCGCTCGGCGGTCCTGGTGTTCGAGGGCTGGGACGCTTCCGGCAAGGGCGGAGCGATCCGGCGCATTTCCTCGGCAATGGACCCGCGCGGCTTCAAGGTCTGGCCGATCGGCGCGCCCCGCAAATACTACCTCGAGCGTCACTTCCTGACCGTTTCTTCGAGCGGCTTCCGCGCACACGGGGCGATCTCGGCGTTCGACCGTTCCTGGTATGGCAGGTGCTTGTCGAGCGGGTCGAAGGCTGACACCCGAGCCACGCTGGCGCGCCGCCTATGGCGAGATTGTCGATTTCGAGCGGATGCTGACGGCCGACGGAATACGGATCGTCAAGTTGTTCCTGCACATCGATCCGGATGAGCAACTGCGCCGTTTCGAACGCCGCCTCCTCGACCCACTGAAACGATGGAAGCTCAGCTACGAGGATTTCCGCAACCGCTGCAATTGGGACGCCTATGCGGCGGCGATCGACGAGATGTTCGAACGCACCCACACCCCCGAGGCTCCGCTGGACGGCAATTCCGGCCAATGACAAGAAATTCGCCCGCATCGCCGCGATGGACGAGATCGTCCGGACGCTGGGCAAGGGCATCGACCTCAGCCCGCCCGAGCTTGAGGCGAACGTGCTCGACCAAGCACGCCGGCACTTCGAACTGCCGGCCGCGATTATCACCGGCCTTTCCGGCCGAACCGACTGAGCGCACCCGAAACGGAAAAGGCCCGGCGTTCTCGCCGGGCCTTTCTCTTGGGGCTTCAGGCCGAGCCGTCCGGGAAGCTCAGTGCAGCCTGTCGCCCACGCTCCGGATCGCGTCGTTGATCAGCGCGTCGGCGCGGTCGCCGGTCATCCGGCCCTGCATCACCTCGGCGGCGGCGGCCACCGCGACCTGAACCGCCCTGTCGCGCACCTCGCGCAACGCATTGGCCTCGGCCATGGCGATCTGCTCGTCGGCAGCCTTCAGCCGACGCTCGATCGAGGCGGCGAGTTCGGCCTTGCCCCGCTCGGCGGCCTGTTCGGCCTCGTGCTTGGCATGGGCGACAATCTCCTCGGCCTGGCTCTCGACCTCGCGCTGCTTGCGCTCGAACTCGGCGAAAGTCGCCTGGGCTTCCTCGCGGAGCCGGCGGGCCTCGTCAAGCTCGCCCCGGATGCGCGCCGCCCGGTCGTCCAGCGCCTTGGCGAGGAACTTGTGGACGCCCAGATAGGCCAGCAGCCCCAGGAACAGGAAGAAGGCAATGCCGACCACGAAATGGCTGTCGTAGAACAGGGACATCTCCGCTCCTCCCTCAGCCCAGCCGCGCGCGAACGGCCTTGGCCACTGCCTCGGCGTCCATGGTTTCAGGCAGAACCGCTTTGACGATTGCGCCCGCGGTATCGGTGGCCACCTCGCGCACCGCCGCGACGGCTGAGTCGCGAATCTCGCGGATGCGCTTCTCGGATTCGCTCGCGCGGGCCGAGATCTCGGCATCCGCACGGGCCATCGCGGCATCGACGTCCTTCTGGATCTCGGCGCGGGTCTCGGCGGCGATTCCCTGCGCCTTCACGCGGGCATCGGCCAGCGCCTGCTGGTAGGCCTCCTCGGCCTCCTGTGCCTTGCGCCGGAACTCCTCCGCCCGGTCGAGGTCGTCAGCAATGGCGTCCGCCCGCTCCTCGAGCACGCTGGCGATCCGCGGCAGAGCCACCCTGTTCATCAGCTGGAACAGCACGATGCAGGTCACCGCGAGCCAGAATATCTGGCTCGGGAAGGTCGTGAAATCAAGCTGCGGCAGCCCGCTCGAGGCGTGCTCGGCGGTGGCTTGAGCGGCGTCGGTGGATGTCGCCATCAGACTCTCCACAAAAACGGTAAGCCGCAAGGGCGCGGCCTGTCACTGATCCTGGCGGGCGCAGGGGAGAACCCCGGAGCAACCCCCGGAGCTCGCCTCCTTTGCCCGACCGCCCGATGTTGCCTCAGACGGCGAACATCAGCAGCATCGCGATCAGGAAGCCGAAGATGCCAAGGGCTTCCGCGAAGGCGATACCGAGGAACAGCGTCGCGGTCTGCTCCTTGGCGGCCGCCGGGTTGCGCAGCGCGCCGGACAGGTAGTTGCCGACCACGTGTCCCACGCCGACACCGGCACCGCCCATCGCAGTGCAAGCCATGCCAGCGCCGATATACTTGCCCAGCAGGGCTGCGGCTTCAGCTTCCATCGTGGTCTCTCCTCTCGATTGGATATCTCGGGTTTCCGTGTTTGCGCCGACACCCCGCCACCTCAGTGGCCGGGATGCAGCGCGTCGTTCAGATAGATGCAGGTCAGGATGGCGAAGATGTAGGCCTGGACGCAGGCGACCAGAACCTCGAGCCCTGTCATCGCCACCATCATCGCCAGCGGCAGGATGCCAAAGATCGAAAGCGCGGGCACGAAAGCGGCGAACACCTTCAGCACCGCATGCCCGGCCATCATGTTGCCGGCAAGCCGGATCGAGTGGCTTAGCGGGCGGACGAAGAACGAGATCAACTCGATCACCGCCAGGATCGGCCGGAGCGCGAGGGGCGCGGCATCGATCCAGAACAGCTTCAGGAAGCCCAATCCGTTCTTGATGAAGCCGAGCGTGATCACGGTTCCGAACACCAGCAGAGCCAGCACGCCGGTCACGGCGATATGCGAGGTGATGGTGAAGGAGTAGGGGATCAGCCCCAGCAGGTTCGAGAACAGGATGAAGACGAAAAGCGTGAAGATGTAGGGAAAGAACTTGACCCCCTCCTCACCCAGCACGTCGGTGACCATCTGGCGTACGAAGCCATAAAGGATCTCGGCCATCGACTGCACCCGGGTCGGCACGAGCGCGCGGCCGCGCATGCCGAAGATCAGCAGCGCGCAGACGGCAGCCAACACCAGCGCCATCCACAGCGTCGAGTTCGTGACCGTCAGCAGGCCAAGCTCGCCCTCGCCAAAAAGCGGGGTGATCTCGAACTGCTCCATCGGATGGATGCTGAGGCCGCCTCCGGAAGCTTCGCTCGACGCCATTCTCAGGTCCCCGTTCTGTCGCGCGCCCCAGTCCCCTCGGACGCGGCGCTCAGTTCTCGTCGGCTTCCGCCGCCTGTCGCTTCTGAAGCTCCTCGGCCGACCGCATCACCGTGCGGATACCGGCCGCGAAGCCCAGCAGTATGAACACGATGAGAAACAGCGGCAGTGTGCCGAGCAACGCATCGAGTCCCCACCCTATCGCCGCGCCGACCAGACCGCCGACGACCAGCTCCAGGGTCATTCGCCACGCCATGCCGGCCGCGGTGAACTTGTCCCCCGACTTCCCCCGCACCGGCGCCTGCTGTCCGCGCGCCGCCCTGATCCGCTGGTCGAGCTCGTCGAGCTTCGCGGATCTCTCCTCGGGCGCGCCCATCGGCGGAACCTCACGGTGTATCCCCGGGCGCGCTTTGCCCCCGGCGGAAGACGTGGCGGAAAATACGGAGGACCCCACAGGGTGTCAAGTCGCGGCTTGCGGCGGCAGGATTCCGTTAATCATCTGGCGGAAAAGAATTTTTTCCATACGCGTCGCTTCAGCGCAGCCAGCGTCCGCATCTTTGTCGAAGCCCGGCCCGAAACCTCGGCCGTGCCCTCCACCATCGTGATGCCGTCGCGGACAACCACAATACCGGATTAACGACCCGTTAACCATGACCCTAAAGACTTACGGCCGTCGCCGCGGAGCGAGGCGCAAAGTCTCTTGCGGCGGCGGTTCGGTGGAGGTCAGACGGGGCTCCTAGCGAGATGGATGTATCCTGGGAATCCCGATGTCAACCCACCCGCTCGGGCGAGGCGCTGGAGTTCCACCTGCCCTACCGGCGTTTCGATCCGCCGTGCCCCGGCGGAGCGCTGATTCTCAACCAGCTCACGATCCGCTGCCCTGCCGGCCCACCGCCGGGCACCGACCGTGCCCGGCTGCTCGGGGCTACGGCTGCGTTCATCCTGGACATCGCTCATCCGGCAGTGCCGGCGCCCGCAATCCTTCACATGATCGGCAACTTCGCCTGCGCAACGGACCCGTGCGGCCAGGCAGCGACAATTTCGCTGTCGCTCAGCAACGCGCAGGGCACGCTTGCATCGGCCCTGGTGTCCGAGCCAGGCATCGAGACCGAGGCTACCGGCTTCGGTGCTGCCCACATCCTCTACGAGGACCAGGTGCTCGGGCTCTATATCCTCGAGATCGCGCCCGGACGCATGATTCCGCCGCACTGCCACCGGGTGATGCGCGAGACCGAGCTGGTGATCGATCCGGGGCTGCGGCTGCAGGACCGGCCGGTGTCGCCCGGCGACGCCTTCGCATGGTCCCTCGGCCAGGTCCATTGCTACCGCAATCCCTGTGACGTGCCACGCCGCATCCTCTGCTTCGACAGACCCCGCTTCCAGCCCGGCGACGAGGTCCCGATCGATCCGCCGCCGCCGCTCGCGCCGGCCACGCCGTTCGGCAACTATCTCGACTGACCGGAGGACCGCATGCCGACGATCTTCGTGACCGGCGCCGGCAAGGGGATCGGTCGTGCCATCGCCGAGCGTTTCGCGGTGGCGGGCTGGGAAGTCGCGGGCATCACCCGCTCGGCCGGCGACGTCGCGCGGCTGAACCGGCTCCCATGCGGCGCCGGCCGCTTCCGCCAAGCCGATGCCGCCGATGCCGCCGCCGTCGCGGCCGCCGTGGCCGATCTCGTCGGCGAGGCCGGGCTCGACATTCTGGTCAACAACGCCGGCGGTTTCCGATATGGCAGCTTCCGCGCAACGACTCCGGCCGATCTCGAGGCGCTCTGGCGTGCCAATGTCCTGACCGCCTTCACCGTCACCCAGGCGCTGATGCCGGCACTTCTGCGCGCCGGCGGCCGGATTGCCAACATCGTTTCGCTCGCGGCGCTGAAGCCGCTGCCGGGCAAGGCCGCCTACTCGGCCAGCAAGGCGGCACAGGCGGCGCTGTTCCGATGCCTGCGCGAGGAGGTTGCAGCCGAGGGAGTGACCGTGACCAACATCCACCCTGGAATTACCCTCACCAGCTCCTTCGACGGCGAGGATGTCGATCCGGCTGCCATGATGGCGGCGGAGGACGTCGCCGAGGCCGCCTTCCGGACCCTGACTTCCCCGGGCAACCTGGTCGCCGAGGAGCTGGTGCTGCAGCCTGCCACCGGGCTCCGCCTGTGACCCGGCCGCTCGCCATCGTCACCGGCGGGGCGAAGGGCCTTGGCCGCCACTTCTGCCTTCGGCTGGCCGAGGCTGGATACGATGTCATGGTCAACTACCTGACCTCGGAGGCGGACGCCGATTTGCTCCTGGCCGAGATGTCGGCCCACGGCTCTGCCTGGACGCATCGCGCCGATATCGCCAACCTCACCGAGGTTGAGGCCCTGTTCGCCGCCGCGGATGCCACCGGCCGCAACCTCGCACTGGTCATCAACAACGTCGGCATCTACGACCCTATCCCGCTTCGCCGAATATCCGGCGCCGCCTGGGAGCGCACCTTCGCCGTCAATCTCAATGGCGCCTTCCATGTCTGCCGGAGTGCGCTGGAACGCCTGCGCCACGGCGGACAGATCGTCAACATCGGGGTCGCCGCGTGTCAGCTCAACCGGGCCGAGCGCGTCGCCACCGACTACTATGTCAGCAAGGCGGCGCTGCTCCAGCTCACCCGCACTCTGGCGGCCGAGTACGCTGCCGACGGCATCCGTCTCAACATGGTCTCGCCAGGCCAGTTGGTGAACTCGATCGGCGAAGCCGGCGGCGCGCCGGGTCATGTCCCGCTCGGCCGCGACGGGGCCTTCGATGACGTATGGGACGCCATCGCGTACCTGCTCGACGCAGGCTACGTGACCGGCGCCAATATCGAGGTCGCGGGCGGCTATCGGCTCTGACCGGCAGCCCGCCCGAGGTTAGGGCTTCGCGAGACGCCGGACCCGGTGTATGATTCGCCTCCTCCAAGAAAGGAGACTGCCATGAAGGTGCTTCTTTACGCGGTCGCCGTGCTCAGCATTCTCGCCTCCGCCGGTACTGCCCTTGCCGAGGGTGGCTGCCACGGCAAGAACCAGAGCGAGTCGGCCGAGGCTCCGCCCCCGCCGCCGTCCGAGCCGACCACCTGAGGTCGGAAGCCGAAGACCGGCCCCGCTTCCCCCGGAAGAGTCCGGCGCGCTTCGTTCCCGCGCGCGGTATGGCTTGTCGCTCGCGGCATCGGGCGGTATGACCGGCTGACCAATCCGAACCGGGAGCGTTGCCGTGCCCGCATCCGAGTCCCGCTCCGGCCCGCCCCGGGTCGCCCTCCTAGTGACCTGCCTCGTCGACATGATGCGCCCTTCGGTCGGCTTTGCGGCCGTTAAGCTCCTGGAGGATGCCGGTTGCGTCGTTGATGTCCCCAGGCAGACCTGTTGCGGCCAGCCCAACTACAACTCCGGCGACCGGGACGGCGCCGGGACGCTGGCGAAAGCCATGATCGAGGCGATGGAGGGCTACGACGCGGTCGTCGTCCCCTCGGGCTCCTGCGCCGCCACGGTGATCAAGGACTATCCCCAGATCCTGGCCGGGGACCCGCATTGGGCCGGGCGGGCCGAAGCCCTGGCCATGCGTACCCACGAGATCGTCAGCTACCTGACGGACGTGCTGGGCGTCGATGCGATCGCCGCCCGCTTCTCCGCCAAGGCCACCTACCACGACTCCTGTTCCGGCCTGCGCGCGCTCGGCATCAAGAATCAGCCTCGCAAGCTGCTCGCCTCGGTCGAGGGGCTGGAACTCGCCGAGATGAAGGACGCCGAGGTCTGCTGCGGTTTCGGCGGCACATTCTGCGTCAAATATCCGGACATCTCCAACAAGATGGTCGGCAACAAGACCGCCAACATCGTCGGCACCGGCGCCGACCTGTTGCTCGCCGGCGACCTCGGCTGCCTGATGAACATGGCGGGCAAGCTCAGCCGCGAGGGCAGGCCGGTGACGGCGCGCCATGTGGTCGAGGTGCTGGCGGGCGACAGCGACACTCCTGCCATCGGAGAAGGCTAGCGCATGGACCGCGTCGGGACCGTGGTGATCGGCGCCGGGGTCGTCGGCCTCGCCATTGCCCGGGCGCTGGCGCGGTCGGGGCGTGAGGTGGTGATCCTGGAGGCCGAGCCGCTGATAGGCTCGCGCACCAGCGCCCGGAACTCCGAGGTCATCCATGCCGGGATCTACTACCCGAAGGACAGCCTCAAGGCGAAGCTGTGCGTCGCCGGGCGGCATGCGCTCTATGCCTACTGTGCCGAGCGGCACATCCCGCACCGGCGCTGCGGCAAGCTGATCGTCGCGACCGACGGTGCCGAGACCGCGAAGCTGCCCGCCATTGCCGCGGCGGCCGCCGCCAACGGGGTGACGGACCTGCACGAGATCTCCGGCGCAGAAGCCCGCGAGATGGAGCCCGAGATTCACTGCGCCGCCGCGCTGCACTCGCCCTCGACCGGGATCGTCGACAGCCACGCGCTGATGCTCTCCCTTCTCGGCGAGGCGGAGGAGGCGGGGGCGATGCTGGCGCTCGGCACCCCCGTCCTTGCGCTGGCCCGCGACAAGCGCGGCTTCCTGGTCGAGACCGGCGGCGACAGCCCGATGCAGATCGGCTGCACCGAGTTGGTGAATGCCGCCGGCCATGGCGCCGTGCCGCTCGCCCGCCAGCTCACCAATAGTGCGCCGCCGCAGTTTTTTGCGCGGGGCGCCTATTTCTCGGTCTCCGGAAAGCAGCCGTTCTCGCGCCTGATCTATCCTGTCCCGGTGCCGGGCGGGCTCGGCACCCATTCGACCGTCGACCTGAGCGGGCGAACGAAATTCGGGCCGGATGTCGAATGGATCGAGACCGAGGACTACACCCTCGACCCCGCCCGCGCCGACAGCTTCTATGCCGCGATTCGCCGATACTGGCCGGGATTGGCCGACAATGCGCTCCGGCCCGACTACACCGGCGTGCGGCCCAAGATCTCCGGACCAGGCGAGCCGGCGGCCGATTTCCGGATCGACGGACCGGGGCAGCACGGGGTCGCGGGTCTGGTGGCGCTCTACGGGATCGAGAGCCCGGGGCTGACCAGTTCGCTCGCGATCGCCGGTCACGTGACCGGGCTGCTCGATCAGCGGGCAACCGAACGGAGGACCGCATGAGCGCGCTGCACCCCACCACACCGCGCTTCAAGCAGAATGTCCGCGAGGCCCTGGCCAACCCGAACATCCAGTCGGCTATGGCGACCAGCGGCTCCGGTTTCGTCGGCCGGCGGGCCGCGGCCCGCGCGGCGATGCCGGAATTCGACGCGCTGCGCGACGCGGCGCGGGACATGAAGAACCACACGCTGGCGAACCTCGCCCTCTATCTTGAGCGCTATGAAGAAGAGGTGCTGGCCGCCGGCGGTCATGTCCACTGGGCCGAGACCGCCGAGGACGCCCGCCGGATCGTGCTCGAGATCTGCCGCAATGCCGGAGCGAAAACCGTCAACAAGGGCAAGACGATGATCTCCGAGGAGTGCGGGATCAACGACTGGCTCGAGGAGAACGGCATCCGCCCGGTCGAGACCGATCTGGGGGAGTACATCATCCAGCTCCGCGGTGAGGTTCCGTCGCACATCATCGCCCCAGCCATCCACGTCACCGTGCCTGAGGTGGCGGAGCTCTTCCGTGCGAAGCACGGCCATCTCGCGGCCGGGCGCAATCTCGACCACGCCTCGATGCAGGCCGAGGCCCGCGCGGTGCTGCGGGAGAAGTATTTCCATGCCGAGGTCGGGATCACCGGCGCCAACATGCTGATCGCCGAGACCGGCCAGTCGGTGATCGTCACCAACGAGGGCAACGGCGATCTCAGCCAGTCGCTGCCGAAGGTCCATATCGTCATGGCCTCGCTCGAGAAGATCGTCCCGACGCTGGAGGACGCGGCGACGGTGCTGCGGATCCTGGCACGCTCGGCCACGGGGCAGGAGATGTCGGTCTACACCACCTTCTCCTCCGGCCCGAGGCGCGACACCGATCCGGATGGGCCGGAGGAATATCACGTGGTGCTGCTGGACAACGGCCGCACCGGCATGCTCGGCACCGACTTCCAGGATATGCTGCGCTGCATCCGCTGCGGCGCCTGCATGAACCACTGCCCGGTCTACCAGGCGGTGGGCGGGCATGCCTACGGGTGGGTATACCCCGGGCCGATGGGCGCGGTGCTGACGCCTTCGCTGATCGGTGTCGAGCAAGGCGGGCAGCTGCCGAACGCCTCGACTTTCTGCGGCCGCTGCGAGAGCGTCTGCCCGATGCGAATTCCCTTGCCGAAGATGATGCGACACTGGCGCGAGCGGGAATTCGAGCGGAACCTCAGCCCCTCGGCCGTGCGCTGGGGCCTCGCATTCTGGACCGCGTTGGCGACGCGGCCCTGGCTTTATCGCAACGCCACCTGGGTCGCCTCGCTGGCGCTCAGGATGATGGCGATGGGCAGGGGGCGGCTGGCGAAGATTCCGCTGGCCGGGGGCTGGACCGATCACCGCGACTTCCCGGCGCCGCAGGGCGGCACGTTCCAGTCCCGGTGGAAGTCCGGGAGGACCGTGCGATGAGCGCCCGCGACAACATCCTGGCGCGGGTCCGGCGCGCCGCCGGGCAGGGCGACAAGGTCGCGGTGGCGGCACGGCTCGGGCACCACCGGTCGGATCATGCCCCGATCCCGGTGATGGCGACCACCGAGGGCATGGCGCGGATCGAGCAGTTCATGAAGAAGGCCCGGGCGGTCGATGCCTCGGTCAGCCGGATCGCCTCGCTGGACGACCTGCCGGCGGCACTGGCTCACGAGCTCAGGTCCCGCAACCTCCCGGCGGCCATCCGGACCGGGATGGATCCGGCCTTCGAGCGCGATTGGGGCACGATCGAGCACAGCACCGGTCCCGGCCGGCTGGAGGAGCCCGCGACCCTCAGCCGGGCCGAATTCGGCCTGGCCGAGACCGGCACCCTGCTGCTGGCATCGGGCGCCCGGAACCCGGTCACGCTGACCTTTCTCGGCGAGACCCATTTCGTGGTGCTGGACGCCGAGGACATCAAGGCCGGTTTCGAGGATCTCTGGGCCGGCTGGCGCGCCCGCGGCCTCGACCCGCGCACCGTAAACCTGGTCACCGGTCCCAGCCGCTCGGCCGATATCGGCCAGACCCTCCAGCTTGGCGCCCATGGCCCGGTGGCGCTGCACATATTCGTGGTGGGGTAGGCCGCCCGGCTCGCGGCCCGTGCCGGTGTACCGATGGACGCAATGGTGATTGTCGACATGCAGTGCGGCCTCGGCCAGGGCCCGCCGGTGGACGACCTTGGAGGCGTGGTCTGCCGCATCAACCTCCTCGCCGCGGCGGTGAGACGGGCCGGAGGGGCGATCATCTGGATCCGGCATTGCGGCGCCGCGGGCGATACCTTCCAGCCCGGTACGCCCGGATGGGACTTTCTGCCCGACCTCGACCGCCGGCCCGGCGACATCGTGGTTTCGAAAACCCTCAACGACCCCTTCGCGCGAACCTGTCTGTCGGAAACCCTGGCACGCCTTTCCCCGAATCGGATCCTGGTTGCCCGCTGGGCGACCGACTTCTGTGTCGACGCCACGATCCGATCCGCTGTCTCGCTCGGTCATGCGGTGGTGGCGGTATCCGACGCGAACACTCTCGCCGACCGCCCGCATCTCGACGCCGGGTCGGTCAGGCGGCACCATCTCTGGCTCTGGCGCAACCTCATCGCCGACCCGCCCGTCCGGTGCGCCCAAACGGCGGAGCTGATCGAAGAGCTTGCATCCTGCTCGGGGGCTGGATCAAGGCCGGGATGATCCCGCCGTGGCGGTACGCCGGGCCGTCACCCCAACGCCTCGCTCCCACCGGCGCGATTCTCCGCCAGACGCTGGTGGCGGGCGAGGCGGGCCTCGTACTCGGCCAGCGTCTCCTGCGCCGCCCCGCGGCGGTGGAAGAACACTCGCCGCGCAATTCCGGCCATCAGAGGGGTGCCGACCAGCGCATCGACCAGCGGTGCCGGCATTCCCCGGTCCATGACCCAGCGCAGGGCGTGCTTGACCCCGAACCCTCTGAACTCGCCGGCAAGCGCCACGTCCGGGGCCGGGCCCAGATGCTGGAGATGGTCCGCCACCAGCTGACCCGCCCTCCGGCCATAGCGCAGCGCCGGGTGGATGCCGCCCCCGGTCAGCGGCGACACCATCCCGGCGGCATCGCCGACCAGCAGCACATTGTCGGCGGCAAACGGCCTGACGAGCCCGCCGCAGGGAATCAGCCCCGAGCGACGCTCGCTGATCGCCGTGTCGTCGTAGCCGAACAGTCCGCCGGTCCGGGCCCGGAACGCACCCAGATCCGGCCTGCGGCCCCGGCTGGTGGCGAGGCCGACCTGGAAGAACCCGGGCGCCGGCGCGACCCAGCCGATATAGCCGGGCGCGATCCGGTGATCGAGGAAGCAGTGCAGATACCGGCTGTCGCAGCCGGGCAGCGCCGAGTACTCGGCCTCGATCCCGGTAAGGAACCGCCGGTTCCGCCCCAGCCCGAAGATCCGCGCCACCGCCGAACGCGCGCCGTCTGCACCGACCAGATACCGGGTCTTCAGCCCGGCATCCGGCAGCACGATGCAGCCGTCCTCCCGGTGCGCGGACCTGATCCTCGCGCCGTAGCGCATGGTGGCTCCCGCCCGCCGGGCCTCCTCTGCCAGCCACCGCATCAGCCCGGCGGTCTCAGTGGTCAGGAAGTAGTAACCGGGCGCGTGCAGGTCCATCGACCGCAGCGACGGCGCATAGAGCCTGACACCATAGACCGGGCGGGTGAAACGGGCAGGAATGTCGAGCTCGTCGCCCGCCTCCTTGACCACGATTCCGGTGGTATGGATGCGCGCGCCGGCATCGGGCTTTGCCTCGGCGACGCAGACCCTCAGCCCCCGGAGCGCCGCGGCGCGGGCACAGGCAAGGCCGGCGAAACTCGCGCCGACCACTGTCAGGTCGAAACGATCCGCGCCTGCCCGCATCAGCCGTCTCCGCCGGCAGTGCCGGAACGGCGGCGATCGGGCGGGAGTTCGGTCGAAGTCATCGTGGTTTCCATGCTCGGGCCTGCTGGAACAACGATACCCTAGCGGCGATCTGAGTCCAGACTGTGGCGGAGGCGGCGCGGGTCCGCGCCGCCCGGCTCCCTGGCGCCGGCGCCCGCTTGCGGACGATCGATCCCGGTTTGTCGCCGCGCACGGGCGCAATGTCGCAAGCCGTATTGTCGTCATCGCCTCCCCCGGCTATGCCCCTTGCGTGGATTGCGCCCATCCGCGAGGAGCCCGCCGATGCCCGAGTTTCGCAAGATCCTGGTCGCCAACCGCGGCGAGATCGCCATCCGGGTGCTGCGCGCCGCCAACGAGCTCGGCAAGCGGACCGTCGCGATCTTCGCCGAGGAGGACAAGCTCGCGCTGCACCGCTTCAAGGCCGACGAGGCCTACCAGGTGGGTGCCGGAAAGGGGCCGGTCGCAGCCTATCTCGACATCGCGTCGATCGTCCGGGTGGCGAAGGATTGCGGCGCCGATGCGATCCATCCGGGTTACGGGCTGCTCTCGGAGAACCCGGCCTTCGTCGAGGCCTGCGAGGCCGCCGGCATCGCCTTCATCGGCCCCCGGGCCGAGACCATGCGGATGCTCGGCGACAAGGCCAGCGCTCGCCGCGCCGCGATTGCCGCCGGGGTGCCGGTGATTCCCGCCTCCGAGGTGCTGCCGGACCCGGACGACGACATGGGGGCGATCCGGAAGATGGCCGACCAGGTCGGCTACCCGATGATGCTGAAGGCGAGCTGGGGCGGCGGCGGCCGGGGCATGCGCCCGGTCATCGAACCGAAGGAACTCGAGGCGAAGGTCCGCGAGGGACGGCGCGAGGCCGAGGCCGCGTTCGGCAATGGCGAAGGCTATCTGGAGAAGATGATCCAGCGCGCCCGGCACGTCGAGGTCCAGATCCTCGGCGACCGGCACGGGCGGATCTACCATCTCTTCGAGCGCGACTGCTCGGTGCAGCGGCGGAACCAGAAGGTGGTCGAACGCGCGCCGGCGCCCTACCTGACCCCCGACCAGCGGGCCGAGATCTGCGGCCTGGCGCTCAACATCGCCCGCTATGCCAGCTACGAATGCGCCGGAACGGTCGAGTTCCTGCAGGACGTGGACACCGGAAATTTCTACTTCATCGAGGTCAATCCCCGGGTCCAGGTCGAGCACACCGTGACCGAGCAGGTCACCGGCATCGACATCGTCAAGGCCCAGATACGCATCTCCGAAGGCGCGACCATCGCCGAGGCGACCGGCGTGCCCCGGCAGGAGCTGATCGAGCTGCGCGGGCACGCGCTGCAGTGCCGGATCACCACCGAGGACCCGCTCAACAACTTCATTCCCGACTACGGCCGCATCACCGCCTATCGTGGCGCCACCGGCTTCGGCATCCGCCTCGACGGCGGCACGGCCTATTCCGGGGCGGTGATCACCCGCTACTACGACTCGCTGCTTGAGAAGGTCACGGCATGGGCGCCGACGCCGGAGGAGGCGATCGCGCGGATGGACAGGGCGCTACGCGAGTTCCGGATCCGGGGCGTCGCCACCAACCTTGTGTTCGTCGAGAACCTGCTGAAACACCCGACCTTCCGCGACCTGAGCTACACCACCAAGTTCATCGACACGACGCCGGAGCTGTTCGAGTTCAAGCGCCGGCGCGACCGGGCGACCCGGCTGCTACGCTACATCAGCGACGTCACGGTCAACGGCAATCCCGAGGCCCAGGGCCGCCCGCGCCCGGCCGGCAACGTCCATCAGCCGCAGCTCCCGGCGCATCGCGCGTCCGAGATTGCGCCCGGACTGAAGCAGAAGCTCGACTCCGAGGGTCCGAAGGCGCTGACCGACTGGATGCTTGGCCAGAAACGGCTGTTGATGACCGACACCGCCATGCGCGATGGCCACCAGAGCCTTCTGGCCACCCGCATGCGCTCGCTGGACATGCTGCGCGTGGCCCCGGCCTACGCTCACAACCTGCCCGAGCTGTTCTCGGTCGAGTGCTGGGGCGGCGCCACCTTCGACGTCGCCTACCGCTTCCTGCAGGAGTGCCCGTGGCAGCGGCTGCGCGAGATGCGCGCGCGGATGCCGAACCTGTTGCTGCAGATGCTTGTCCGCGCCTCCAACGGCGTCGGCTACACCAACTATCCGGACAATGTCGTCCAGCTCTTCGTCCGCCAGGCAGCCGAGACCGGCATCGACGTCTTCCGGATCTTCGACCCGCTGAACTGGGTCGAAAACATGCGGGTCTGCATGGATGCGGTGCTGGAGAGCGGCAGGCTCTGCGAGGCCGCCTTCTGCTACACCGGCGACATCCACGACCCGGCGCGGGCGAAATACTCGCTGAACTACTATGTCGATCTCGCGAAGCAGCTTGAGAAGGCCGGCGCTCACATCCTCTGCATCAAGGATATGGGCGGGCTGGTGAAACCGGCCGCCGCCGCCGCGCTGGTGAAGGCGCTGAAGGACGAGATCGCGATCCCGGTGCATTTCCACACCCACGACACCTCGGGCATCTCCGCCGCCTCGGTGCTGGCCGCGGCCGAGGCAGGCGTCGACGCGGCGGATGCGGCGATGGATGCCTTCTCCGGGCTGACCTCGCAGCCGCCCCTTGGCTCGATCGTCGCCGCGCTCCAGCATCGGGAGCGCGACACCGGCCTGAACCTCGACGCCGTGCGCGAGATCTCGACCTACTGGGAAGGGGTGCGCCGCCTCTATTCCGGCTTCGAGTTCGACATGCGCTCCGGCACCTCGGAGGTCTACCTCCACGAGATGCCCGGCGGGCAGGTCACCAATCTCCGCGCCCAGGCCCGCTCGATGGGGCTCGAGGACCGCTGGCACGACGTCGCGCGCACCTACGCCGATGTGAACGCCATGTTCGGCGACGTGATCAAGGTGACCCCGATCGCCAAGACCGTGGGCGACATGGCGCTGACCATGGTCGCGGCCGGTCTGACGCGGGCGGATGTCGAGAGCCCGGATGTGGACATCGCCTTTCCCGAGTCGGTGGTCACTTTCTTCAAGGGCGATGTCGGCCAGCCGCCCGGCGGGTTCCCCGAGGCGCTGCAGAAGAAGGTGCTGAAGGGGGCCAAACCGATCACCGTGCGCCCCGGCAGCCTGATGGCGCCGGTCCACCTGGAGGCCGCCCGCAAGGAGGCCGAAGACCAGATGCCGGGCGTCACGGTCGACGACGAGGATCTCTGCTCGTTCCTGATGTATCCCAAGGTCTATCTCGACTACATGGGCCGGCGCCGGGAAAACGGCCCGGTGCGGGTGCTGCCGACGCTGGCGTTCTTCTACGGCATGGAGCCGGGCGAGGAGATCCTGGTCGACCTGCGCCCCGGAGTTACCCTGGTGATCCGGCTGCTGACCGTCTCGGAGCCGGACGAGACCGGCGCGGTGCGGCTGTTCTACGAGCTGAACGGCGCCCCGCGCACCATCCGGGTCGAGGACAAGCGCTTCACCGCCTCCCACGCCAAGTCCGAGAAGGCCGATCCGAAGAACCCGAACCACGTCGCCGCGCCCATGCCCGGCATGGTCGGCTCGGTCGCCGTGGTCGCCGGCCAGCTCGTCCATGCGGGCGACCTGCTGCTGACGCTCGAGGCGATGAAGATGGAAACGGCGCTCCACGCCGAGCGCGACGGGGTGGTCGAGCGCATCGTGGCGCCGGCGGGCACGCAGGTGGACGCCAAGGACCTGCTGGTGGTGTTTGCGGGGTGAGAATTGGGGCTGCTCAACATTGAGCAGGGGGCTAACCCGTTGATTTATCAGGAATTGCGATTTGAGCAGGTTTTAAGGTTAACCGGAGGTTGCGACAGGGAGAGCATCCCGCCCGCTAGGCGGAACGAGCGCCGCCTTGTTGGGTGACCGGGGACAGCGGCGCGGAACACGTTCTCCCTTACGCCGCCGGGCCTGGCGCTCGGATGGAGACCCGACAACCTCGGATCACACTCATTGACCAAGAGAAGGCAGCCGATGGCGGCTTTGGCCCAATCTACCGGGTCCGCGACGCTCGAACGGCAGCAGTACGGGGCAAGCCGGGCGCTCAGAACACTCGCGCTACGTCTGCCGTTCGTTTTGAATCGCTGACGGGGATTCTCACGACGCCTGATTTCTGATTCATTGCCTCATAGGCAGATTTTGGGGCATGAGATGGGCAAACCACTATCCATGGATCTTCGGGCGCGTTCTCTGGCCGCGGTGGACGCCGGAGTGAGCCGGCGTTCGGCGGCCAAGCGCTTCGGCGTATCGGTGTCCTCGGTGATCCGCTGGGATGCATCGCGGCGCGAGACCGGGAGCTTCGAGCCGAAGCCGCAGGGCGGTGACATGCGCTCCAGGCGCATCGAAGAGCACCACGCCGAGGTGATGGAGGCCTTGGAGGAGGAGGGCGATCAGACGCTGGAAGAACTCCGCGGCCGCCTGACGGAGCGCGGCATTGCCGCATCGACCTCCGCCCTGTCGCGGTTCTTCCGACGCCACGGGATCACGCGCAAAAAAAGACCGGTCACGCGGTCGAGCAGGACCGGCCTGACGTCCTGAAGAAGCGCCGCAACTGGTTCGAGGCCCAGCCGGACCTCGACCCCGAGAGGCTCGTGTTCATCGACGAGACCTGGACGGCGACGAACATGGCCCGCAGCCATGGCCGCTGCCAGAAGGGCGAACGGCTGCGCATGGGCTTTCCGCATGGCCATCGGAAAACCACTACGCTCGTGGCCGGGCTGCGCCTCGATGGCATGATCGCACCGATGGTGCTGGACGGACCGATCAACGGCGACTGGTTCGAGGCCTATGTCACCCATATCCTGGTGCCAACCCTGCGCCCCGGCGACATCGTCATCATGGACAACCTCTCCAGCCACAAGCGCGCCTCGGTCAAGGCGATGATCAACGCCTGCGGCGCGCAACTCAGGTTCTTGCCGCCCTACAGCCCCGATTTCAACCCCATCGAGAACGCCTTCGCCAAGCTCAAGGCTCTCCTGCGCAAGGCCGCAGAGCGCACCGTCGACGGGCTCTGGGCCGCCATCGGCCGCCTGGTCGATGTCTTCACACCAACCGAGTGCGCGAACTACTTCGCTGCCGCAGGGTATGACCCAGATTGATCGGGAACCGCTCTAAGCGTATTCGTGATGGAGTGGATGCCCCCATCCGACGGCATCGCAATGTGCCAAGGTGGCGATTGATCAATCGCCACGAGAGGAGAGGGCATCCATGGATCAAGTTAGCATTATCGGCATCGATCTCGCAAAGCGGGTTTTCCAGGTGCATGGCGCGTCGGCGGACGGCTCGGTGGTATTCCGCAAGAAACTGCCGCGATCACAGTTTTTGACGTTTCTGGCGACACAGCCGCGCTGCACGGTGGCGATGGAGGCTTGCGCGACGGCGCATGGCTGGGGCCGGGAGATCGGCAAGCTCGGTCATGAGGTGCGGCTGATCCCACCGATCTATGTGAAGCCCTTCGTGAAGCGCCAGAAGAACGATGCGGCTGACGCCGAGGCGATCGCGATCGCGTCCGACCATGCGCTTTGTCGCGGTGAAGAGCGAAGAGCAGCAAGCACGCTCGATGATCTTTCGGACCCGCGATCTTCTAGTGCGCCAGCGGACCCAGCTGATCAACGCGTTGCGCGGCCATCTTGCCGAGCATGGTGTAGTGGCGCCGCAGGGGAGCGTGCATGTGAAGCGGTTGGCCGATGTGATCGGCGATGAGACGGTTGCACTGCCCGCCACGGTCCGGCAGATCGGCTGGCTCTATCTCGAACAGATTGATGTTCTCGGTGAACGGATCGACGCGTTGGGGAAGAAGCTGCGCGCAGAGGCTGGCCAAGCCGAACCCACGCGGCGCCTGCAGACGATGCCGGGGGTGGGCCCGATTACGGCGGTTGCCATCGAAAGCTTCGCCCCGCCGATGGAGACATTCCGCCGAGGACGGGACTTCGCAGCCTGGCTCGGGCTGGTACCGCGCCAGAACTCGACGGGCGGCAAGCAGAGGCTCGGACGAACGGCGAAGATGGGCCAGCGTGACATCCGCCGGTTGCTGATCATCGGTGCGATGGCGGTGGTCAGAGCGGCGACGCGCCACGGTGTCCCAGAGGGCTCATGGCTTGAGCGCATGCTGGCGAAGAAGCCGAAGATGCTGGTCGCCATCGCGCTCGCGAACAAGATGGCGCGCGGCATCTGGGCCATGATGACGAAGCAGGAGGATTACCGGAACCCGGCGGCTGCAGCCTGAGCACACCAATCAGGAAGCAAAGCCCCGGTGCGTCGGGGGTGTGAGGAGGTCGACGAGCAGTAAGGGCACATGATCGACAAGATCCGGATCAGACGAAGCAGTTTGGGTCAGGGAGCCAAGGAGCTCGAATTCGTGATTTGCCTCTGATCCGCGTATCTCCATACCGGCCAGCGGCCATGATCAGCGCCGCACAAACAGGCCTGACACATGACAGCACTCGATCACATGCGCAAACCGCTCAGAAAAACCTTGCACCAACGGGGGCATCCACACATGACCCAAGCCCGTCGTTCAGGCAGGTCACGCCTTGGCTGCTGGCATGTGATCAGAAATCAAACCGGCCTTTTCGAGGCCTTCATGCAGATGCTCAACTGGCTCTTGATCCTTGAAAGGCATTGAGGTTGCTAAGAAGGAGGACCAGTCTGCCGCTGTCATCGGGCCTCTCTTGCTGATCTTCCGAAACTCCGCTGCCGCCGCTGCCGCATCTTTCTGTCGCCCGAGCTGAGCGTAGGATGCGGCCAAACCGGCGCAAGAGACTTCGTCCATGTTCGTAATTCGAGTAAAGTTCGCGACGGCACGTTCGTATCGTCCAGCGAGGTATTCCGTGAAGCCGAGTGATACAAGGCAACCGTCTGGCAAAAGTGGGCTGCGACGGATCGCCTCCTGACCGTGATCAAGACTTGACTCCAGATCTCCCGCACAGGCGCAAAACCAGCTGCCGAAACAATAGTTCCAGTAATAATTCGGGTTTCGCTCGATTGCTGTGGCAAGTTGGGACCGCGAGCGTTCCCAATCCCTATTTACCTGCCACAGGGCGGCCGCCAACGCCAAATGCGCAACGCTATCACTATCATCCAGCTCGACCGCCTTGCGAGCAAGCGCTATACTCTTTTCGCCAGCTACTTCCGGCGTGTCAGACCAATCTCTTTCAAATTCCGTTAGGTATGTCGCGGCGATCCCGGCAAAAGCCGCGCCACATCTCTCGTCGATTTCGATGGCCCGTTCGAACATCTCACGGGCATGGAGGATGTCTTCGTGGCTGCGGCCCTTCCCCCACTCGCCATAAAGGTGCCGACCGCGCAAGACACATTCATAGGCGGACAGATCCGACGGCGGCTTGGCCAGCGACCGGGCTTGATCGGCCCGCTCAATGCTTCCCGTCAAGGTGACCACGATCCGTCGCGCGACATCGTCCTGTACTTCAAAGATGTCATGGAGAACGCGGTCGTAACGCTCGGACCAGATTTGAAGACCGGTTGAGCCGTCAACGAGGTTAGCGGTGATCCGCACTCGGTCACCGCCCCTACGCACGCTTCCCTTTAAGATATATTGGACACCGAGCTTCCGTGCCGCCTCGCTTATGTCCAAAGACTGGCTGCCGACGAGGAAGGATGAGCCACGGGCGGCCACAACGATCTCACGAAATCGGCCGAGGCCAATCATGATTTCTTCGGCTATTCCCTCCACGAAGTAATCGTCAAATTCGACGGCTAAGTTCGTGAATGGCATTACGGCAATTGATGGCTTGTGGGCGAGCGCCGCCTCCCTTCCAGCCGGAATATCGGTTGCCTCACTTTTCAACTTAATGCGATATACTGGGACGGTCTGATTAATGTTTTTAACCTGCAACTCGCCGAGGGCTTCGAACTCCTGTCCAGCCTTGTTGCGGACGTGATCGAAAACCGTGCCTGAAACATAGACGCCGCCGGCCTTGGCCGCCCCCTCCAGCCGCGCCGCGATATTGACTGCGTCGCCGAACAAGTTGTCGCCTTCCGCCATCACATCACCGAGATTAACTCCAATGCGAAAGTGCATACGGCGATCTTCCGACAAGTTGGCGTTGCCGGCTTCAATTTCTTGCTGGATTTCGACCGCGCAGCGCACCGCTTCAACTGGGCTCGCAAATTCTACAATGACGCTATCGCCGGCGCTACCGAACACGCGGCCATGATGGTTGACTACTAGTCTGTTTATGACCGTACGATAGGCATTAAGCGTCGCAAGCGTCGCTTCCTCATGAGCTTCCATGAGCCGGCTGTAGCCGACCACATCGGCGGCGAGAATGGCGGCGAGACGGCGCTCCATTTTCGATTTCCCTTCGTCACGAGATTAGCGGTCGCAGACGGAGAAATCCACGTTGCCGAGCGAACGTGCAAAAGGCAACTCGTGGCACGTTCGGGACATAGCCCCAGCCGCAGCAACCGGGACCCAACGCGGCGCTTGGTTCGTTGCGTTGATGGCGGTTTCCTCCGCACGCCAGAGATTTGGCCCGCTCCGATTTGCGGGTTCCGATTCCACGTCGCATCGATCGGCTGTGGGTCCAGGCCCTGTGATGGGTGCCCCGACCCATCACCATGGGCGCGGCGTGCACGGCGATGGCTGCGGAGCGCCGGTTGCACGCGGGTCCGCGAGGCCGGGCCGGACGTGCCTTCGGGCAGGCGTTGGTCGATCGTCTTGGCGGCGCGCCCGCAGGGCGAATTCTCCGGCTGCCTGCTGACCCGCGGGGCCTCGCGCCGCGATGGGCGGCCCGTCGGGGCCCCGGATCAGATCCGGCGCAGGGGGGGCATGGCGGCCGTCGCGGCGGGGCAAACTCCGCCTCACACCTGCTCCGCCATCTTCCGCAGCTCGAACTTCTGGATCTTGCCGGTCGAGGTCTTGGGCAGCTCGGTGAACACCACGTGGCGTGGGCATTTGTAGCGCGCCAGCCGCTCGCGGCAGTAGTCGATCAGCTCCTCCTCGGTGGCCTTCCTTCCCGGCTTCAGCTCGACGAAGGCACAGGGCGTCTCGCCCCACTTCTCGTCGGACTTCGCCACGACCGCGACCATGGCCACGGCGGGATGCTTGTAGAGCACATCCTCGACCTCGATCGACGAGATGTTCTCGCCGCCCGAGATGATGATGTCCTTCGAGCGGTCGCGGATCTGGATGTAGCCGTCGGGATGCTTGACCGCGAGGTCGCCCGAATGGAACCAGCCGCCGGCGAAGGCCTCCTCGGTCGCCTTGGGGTTCTTGAGGTAGCCCTTCATCACCACGTTGCCGCGGAACATGATCTCGCCGATGGTCTTGCCGTCGGCGGGCACCGCCTCCATCGTGTCCGGGTCGATCACTTCGAGCGCCTCGAGGGCGGCGTATTTCACCCCCTGCCGCGCCTTCATCGCCGCACGCCCCGGCCCGTCGAGCGCGTTCCACTCGGGCTTCCATTCGTTCAGCACCGCCGGCCCGTATGTCTCGGTCAGGCCGTAGAGATGGATCACCTCGAAGCCGGCCTCGGCCATGGCCGCCAGCGTCGCCTCGGGCGGCGGGGCGGCGGCGGTGAGGAAGGTGACCTTCTGGCCGAAGTCGCGCCGCTCCTGATCGGTGGCGTTCAGCAGCACCGACATCACGATCGGCGCGCCGCACATCAGGTTCACCCCGTGCTCGGCGATCGCCTGGTAGATCGGCCCGGCACGGACCTGGCGCAGGCAGATATGCGTGCCGCCGGCGGCGCAGACCGACCACGGGAAGCACCAGCCGTTGCAGTGGAACATCGGCAGGGTCCAGAGATAGACCATCGGCTCGGAGAGCCGCGCATGGATCACGTTCCCGGTCGCCAGCAGCGACGCGCCGCGGTGGTGGTAGACCACGCCTTTCGGGTTGCCGGTGGTGCCGGAGGTGTAGTTGAGGCTGATCGCGTCCCACTCGTCCTCGGGCATCTTCCAGTTGAAGTTCGCGTCGCCCTTCCTGAGGAACTTCTCGTAATCCTCGCCGAGCCCGACCCGGCCGCCGCCGACGGCCGTCGGATCCGAATACTCCACCACAGCGGGCTTCGGCCCGTTCATCGCCGCCAACGCATCCCTGAGCAGTGGCGCGAGCTCGCTGTCGACCAGCACGAGCCTTGCCTCGCCGTGGTCGAGGATGAAGCCGATCGCCGCGGCGTCGAGCCTCGTGTTGATGGTGTTCAGCACCGCGCCGGCCATCGGCACCCCGTAATGGGCCTCCAGCATCGGCGGTGTGTTCAGCAGCAGCGTCGCCACCGTCTGGCCGGGCCAGACGCCGGCGCCCCTGAGCGCCGAGGCGAGACGGCGGGCGCGGGCATAGAAATCGGCGTAGCTGGTCCTGAGCTTGCCGTGCACGATGGCGGTCCGCTCGGGGAACACCTGCGCCGAGCGGGCGAGGAACGACAGCGGGGTCAGCGGCTGGTAGTTGGCGGGCCGGCGGTCGAGGCCCTCGCGGTAGGCGTCGGTCATGGCGGATCCCCAATCGGCGCGGTGCGGCTGCGCCCGTGATCTGCCGCGCGGGCCGGGCTTTGTCAAATGGCACGGCGCGCCGGCGGGTCGACGGCGCTTGACATTCTTTGCGATGCCAGTCACTTTACATCGCAAAGCTATATCGGAGACCCCATGCGCGAGATCGACCACGCCCTCGCCGATATCGCCGAGATCCGCAGCCGGATCGCGGCTGGCACGATCTACCGGGGCTTCGGACCGCATGTCGTCGCTGCGACCGGCGCGCTCGCGGCGGCAACCGCCGTGGCGCAGTCGATCTGGTGGGCGGCGCTGGGTGCAGATCCGCTGCTGTTCATCGCGGTCTGGGCAGCGACCGCGATCGTTGCAGCGACGCTGATCGGAGTCGGCATGCTGTTCAGATCGCGCCGGCATCATGCCGGTCTGGCTCCGGCGATGAACGCCAATGCACTGGAACAGTTCCTGCCC
This sequence comes from uncultured Pseudomonadota bacterium, assembly GCA_963700775.1. Classification (GTDB taxonomy): domain Bacteria; phylum Pseudomonadota; class Alphaproteobacteria; order Rhodobacterales; family Rhodobacteraceae; genus Thermohalobaculum. The sequence goes on along the minus strand of CAVOYU010000004.1, from coordinate 96,956 downwards.
GTGGGCGTCGCCGGCGCCGCGATCGGGTTCGCGGTTCTGGAATTCTCGCCGGATACGGCCTGGATGCTGCCGGGGCTCTGGCAGGTGCTCGTCGCGGTTGGCGTTTTCGCCGCCGCGCGGTCGCTGCCGCGCGCGGCCCGGCTGGTGGGCGCATGGTATCTCGTCGCCGGGCTGTGCATGGTCGCCGCCGCGGGCGCCTCGCACAGCCTCGCACAGTGGATGATGGGCCTGCCCTTCGCGGTCGGCCAGTTCCTGATGGCGGCGGTGCTCGCCTGCAGCACGGGGGATGACGATGACGGCCCGTGACCCCCGTGCCCCGTTCGCCTATGACGGCCTCGACCGGGTGATCCACGAGAAGGCCCGGCTCGGCCTGATGACCTCGCTGATGGCGCATCCGGGGGGACTGTCCTTCGTCGACCTGCGCCGCCTCTGCGGTCTGACCGACGGCAACCTCAGCCGGCATCTGCAGGTGCTCGAGGAGGCGGGTCTGGTCACGGTCGAGAAGGGATTCGAGAAGAAGCGGCCGCTGACGGTCTGCCGGCTGACCGGGGCGGGCCGGGCGCGGTTCGTCGAGTATCTCTCCGTACTCGAATCCGTGGTCCGCGATGCGGCACGCGAGGCCGACGGAGACGTGCCGCAGCCGGGCGGCGCGAGGCTCAAGCCGGCGTGAGTCTCCATTTGACCATTTGCTTTGCGTTGCAAAGAAGTCTTCGAGAAAGAGTCATCGGAATGAACAACGAACCGATCGCACATCGCCGCTCCGGCCAGCCTGACGCCTCGGCCGCAGCGACCTTTCCGCTCGGCGGCCTGGCCTTCGGGCCGGCGACCCGCGCCCGGCACGGGCGCCTGCTGCTCGTCGCGCTCGGGCTCGCTGCCGCGGCGGCCATCGGCGCCGGCGCCAGCACGGACGCGGCGTCAAAGGCGCTGGCCCTGGGCCTTGCCGCGCCCGGCGGAGGCTTTCTCCTCGGCGCCGGTCCCGCCTGCCCGGCCCAGACGCTGGCGGTCTCGCTTGCGGTGGCGTCGGCATGCATGCTCCTCGCGGCCGGTCTCGTCTGGTTCGCGACCGGCAACGTCGTCCTGCCCGCCGCCGTCTGGGCCGGGGCCGCCCTCGCCGCGGCCGCCCTGGCGCCTCAGTCCCCGCCTTGCTGGCCGGCCGCCGAGCTGGGCGTCCCGCTCGCTGTCGCCGGAGCGGGCCTGTCCGCCTATGCGCTCTCGGCCGTACTGGGACTGCACGCTCTGCGGCGCCGGGCGATGCTGAACGCCAGCCTCCGAGCGCTTGCCGAGCCGCAAGCACCGCGATGCGGCGCCTCCGGCAACTCGAAACCGGAGCTCAGCCTCGACGATCTCCGGCTGTTGCGGGTGCTGCTCGACCGGGCCTTGCAACCGGTCTCGGTATTCGACGGCTTCGAGCACATCGAGCAGTTCCAGACCTCTGCCCTGCGCTACCAGATCAACTTCTCCTCCTATGCCCTCGCACTCGCCCAGGCGACACATCTGCCGGCGCTACAGGGCTACATGCACCTCGCCCAACGCAACCTGGCCGCCAAGCAGCTCGATCACCGGATCTGGCGCTACTGGCGGCTCGAAAACCTGTGGGGCAACCTCGACCCCGGGGCCGATCCGGTGGCGCGCGACAACATCATGCTCTCGGGCTTCCTCGCGGCCCAACTCGCCTTCGCCGGAAATGCCACCGGGCGGCGCGACCACGACGCGCCGGGCTCGCTCGCCTTCAGGCATCCCTCCGGAGCCGTGTATGCCTATTCGCTGCCGTCGATCGCGCGCCTCCTCGGGCGCGCCTACGCCCGTGCTCCCTTCGGGCTGCTCGCCTGCGAGCCGAACTGGGTCTACCCGCTCTGCAACGCGATCACCGCCGCCGCCATCCGCGCCCAGGACACCGCCGGCGGAAGCTCGGTCTGGAACGGCATCGAAGCGTCTTTCCGGCACCGGCTCGAGACCGAGTTCCTTTCGCCGGTCGGCCGCTTCATCCCGTGCCGGTCGAGCCTCACCGGGCTGGCGCTGCCGCCCGTCGGCGGCGCCGCGATGCAGGCGCTGCCCTGCCTGTTCCTGAACGCCACGCTGCCCGACATCGCCCGGCGGCACTGGCTCATCCTGCGGTGAGATCTGACGCGGCCAGATTGGCGCCGGTCGATGTGGCCGGTCGATGTGGGCAACTACCGGTTCTCGCGCGCCTCCAGCTACGCCGCGACCGCCGCCGCCGCCGTCGAGATGGGCGATGGCGAGATGGCGGCGAAGCTGCTGGGCGCGCTCGAGGAGGACTGCCCCCGGACCCTGGCGGGCGGCGTGGCACACCGGGCAGACGCCTCTCTCTGGGCTCATGCGGTCGAACTGATGGCGCGCTGCAGCCGGGCCGGCGGGCTGCGCGCCATCGTGACGGCGTCTGCGCCGGGGGCTGGCGCACCCTTCATTGCAGATGCGGATTACCCGCAGGTCCTGTTCGCCCGGGCGACCGCGACGGGCGGAGCCCTGGAGGCCGTCATTTATCCCGGCCGGGAACCGGGACCGGTGACGCTGACCATCGGCGGCCTCGCGCCGGGACGGAGATATTCCGGCGACGGCGCCGCGCCGGTCGTCGCCGACCGGAGCGGCGAGGCCCGGATCGGGATCGTCCTGCGGGGCCGCATCGCGCTCCGCCTCGCTCCGTCCGCGTGAGGTCCGCGATGATCTGCTGCGCGCTCCTCGCCCTGGTCTTCGCCACCGCAGCGGCGGCTCTGCGCGCCATGCGTCCCCGCGGTGCGACGGCGCGCGGCCGCGCACTCGCCTGGCGACCTTACCCGGACCCGCCCGCCGCCGTCGGGAAGGTGCGCGAGGGGCCTGGCCTCCGCTTCAGCCTCCGGCAACGGCTGGCCAGCTTCCGCTTCGCTTTCGCCGGTCTCCGCCGCCTGCTGGCCACGGAACACAACGCCCGGATCCACCTCGCCGCCGCAACTCTGGCGGCCGGTTTCGGGGTGGCCCTTGGCATCGATGCCGAGGATTGGCGCTGGATCATTGCGGCGATCCTCTGGGTCTGGGTGGCCGAAGCCCTGAACACCGCTCTCGAACACCTCTGCGACGCGGTGTCTCCCGAGCCGCATCCGGCAATCGGCGCCGCGAAGGACGTCGCCGCGGGCGCAGTGCTGCTCGGCGCCGTCGGCGCCGCCATAATCGGCGCGATCACGTTCGCCTCCTACCTCTCGGCGCCGCGCCCGGACGGCATCTGCCTGGTGGAATTCATCGATCTGCTTCTGGCGGAGCCGGCCGCAGACACGACAGGATAGCTGCCGCAAGCACCGCGATTCCGGCCGCGCCGCCCCGTTGCGCCGCCGTTCGGCTCATGCCAGAGTCGGTGCCGGGCGCGGCGCTTTGCGCGGCAAGGGGGATCGCCATGGCAGGAGCACTCGAGGGCCGGACCGCGATCATCGCCGCTGCGGGCGGGCCGATCGGCCGCGCGGTGGCCCGGCGTTTCGCGAGTGCCGGCGCAAGGCTGATGCTGGTCGACACTGACGATGAGGGGCTGAACGAGACTGCCGGAGGCATCGACGCCGACGAAGGCCGGATCGCTTGCTTCGCTCACCCGATCGACGACCGGCTCGGCGTCACCAATGTGATTGCCGCCACTTCGGAGGCCTTCGGGCGCATCGACGTGCTGGTCACCGGCACCGGCAACTGCCCGCCCGGCAACGCCCTGGAGCTCGTGCCGGACGATTTCAACTCGGCGGTCGCCGACAATGTCGGAAGCGTCTTCCTGCAATGCCAGATGGTGGCGAAGCGCATGGTCCAGCAGCGCGCCGAGGACCCTGATTTCCAGGGCGCGCTGGTCAACATCACGTCGATCGCCGCCCAGCGCACCGTACCCGAACTGCTGGCGCATTCGGTCTCCTGCGCTGCGCTCGACCAGCTCACCCGCTCGCTGGCGGCGGCGCTGGCGCCGGAGAGGATCCGGGTGAACGCCGTGGCGCTGGGCGGCGTGATGACCGCGACGCTCCGCGAGGCGCTCCGCGCGCGCGAGGAATTGCGCGACGAGGTGGTGGCGGTCACGCCTCTCGGCCGCATCGGAGAGGCCGAGGAAGTCGCCGAGGCGGCGTTGTTCCTCGCCTCGCCGGCCGCCAGCTTCGTCACCGGGCAGGTGCTCGCGGTCGATGGCGGCCGGCTGGTGCTCGACCCGCTCGCGGCCTCCGAACGCTGAGCCCGGCACGCGAATGACCATCCCCGCAGCGGTCCGGGCCGCCCCTGCCGCCGCGCCGGTCCAGCCGCTGGGGCTGCTGCTGGTCGCCGCCTCGGCGGTGATCTGGAGCACCGGCGGCCTGATCCTCCGGCTGGTCGGCGAGACCGATGACTGGACGGTGATCTTCTGGCGCTCGGTCAGCGCCTGCGTCTTCCTGCTGGTATTCATGGCCGTCCGCGATGGCCGTGCCACACCGGGGCTGTTCCGGGCCATGGGGCTGCCCGGGCTCGCTGTCGGCGCCTGTTTCGCCTGCGCCTCGATCTCGCTGGTGGTCGCACTCAGCCTGACCTCGGTGGCCAAGACACTCCTGATCATGAGCGCCGCGCCCCTGGTGGCGGCGCTGCTGGGTCGGGTCTTCCTGGGCGAAGCGGTGCGGCCCGCAACCTGGGCGACCATAGCTGCGGTGGCCGCCGGGGTCGCGATCATGGTTTCCGATGCCGAGGGCGAGGGCGCTCTGCTCGGCAACCTCTTCGCCCTGCTGATCGCGATCAGCTACGCCGGCGCGATCGTCATCACCCGCCGCCACCACGCGGTCCGGATGACGCCGGCCGTCTGCACGGGCACCGCCATCGCGGTCGCGGTCTCGGCGCCCTTGGCCATGCCGCTGTCGGTTCCGGCACCCGACCTTGCGCTGTTGATCGGCTTCGGTGCCGGCCAGCTCGGCCTCGGCCTGGCGCTCTTCGTCTCCGGTGCCCGTCTGATCCCGGCGGCGGCGACGGCGCTGATCGGTACCATCGAGCCGATTCTGGGCCCGCTCTGGGTCTGGATCTTCCTGGCCGAACGCCCGACCGGCGCAGCGCTGCTCGGCGGCGGCATCGTGCTGATCAGCGTGGTGATGAACACACTGCTGGATCTCCGCCGAAGGTAGGTCTCCTCAGAACCGTTCGACCCACGGCCTGAGTTCGATCTCCCAGGCCCAGCTCGACCGGTCCTGCTCGAGGAAATGCCAGTAGCTCCGCGCGATGGCGTCGGGGTCGAGGAGCGAGTCGGGGCTCTCGGCCGGGTCCTGCCGGGTGGCGCTGCGGATGCCGCCGTCGATCACGAAATGGCCCACATGGATGCCCATCGGGTGCAGCTCGCGCGCCATCGACTGGGCGAGGCCCCTCAGCGCGAACTTGCCCATGGCGAAAGGGGCCGACTGCGGATAGCCCTTGATCCCCGCCGAGGCGCCGGTCAGCAGGATCGCCCCGTGCCGCTTCGGCGCCATCCGCTTCGCCGCCTCCTGGGCCGCGTAGAAGGCGCCGACGGCGCTGACAGCAACCGCATTCGCCACCGCGGCCGGGTCAAGCTCGATGAACGGGCCGCGGACCCGGGCAGAGGCGTTGTAGACCACCACATCCGGCGCGCCGCCGGCGTCCAGTGCCGCGAAAAGTGCCGCCACCCGGGCGTGGTCGGCGGCATCGCAGTCGTGCAGGCTGGCCCCCGTCTCGGCCGCCAGCCCTGCCAGATCGCCGGTCGAGCGGGCGGCGAGGGCCACCGCCATGCCCTTCGCGGCGAAAAGCCGCGCCAGCGAGGCCGACAATCCTGCGCCCGCGCCAATGATCAAGGCTTTGGAATAGCTGGCGGTCATGTCATTCTCCCAGAATCAGACGCTCGGGTTCCGGTCGGGTTCCGGTGTGCGCCCCCGGCGATGATGGAGCAGCGGATGCCCAAGACAACCCTAGCGAACAAGACGACCCCAGCCGGCAAGCCAACCCCAGCCGGCAAGGCAGCCACGGCAAGAACCACTCTAATCACCGGCGCCAATCGCGGCATCGGCCTCGAGCTGGCGCGGCTGGCGGCCGAGCGCGGCGACACGGTGCTGGCCGGCGCCCGCCGTCCCGGTGCCGCCGAGGCGCTGAACGCGCTGGCGCGGAGCCGACCGAACGTCACGGTCCTGACCTTCGATGTCACCGACCCGGACGCCATGAACTCGGTCGCCGAGCGCTCGGATGCGCCGATCGACCTCCTGGTTTGCAACGCCGGGCAGTACGTGGCCCGCGGCGGTATCGACGATCCGGAGTACACCTTCGACGCCTGGCACACGGTGCTGATGACCAATGTCGCCGGTGTCTTCTTCACCGTCCGCGCCTTCCTGCCCCGGCTCGAAAGGGCGAAAGGCGCGAAGATCGCGATCGTATCCTCGATCATGGCCTCGAGCGAGCGGGCGCCTGGCGGCGGCTATGTCTACCGTGCCTCGAAGGCCGCAGCCACCAACCTCGCGCGCAATTTCGCGACCGATTTCCGCGCGCGCGGCATCGCGGTCGGCGCCTACCATCCCGGCTGGGTGCGCACCGACATGGGCGGGCCGCGCGCCTCGATCGACGTCGAGGAAAGTGCCGCCGGCCTGATGCAGCGCTTCGACGCGCTGTCGCTCGCGACGACCGGGGTCTTCGAGGACTACAAGGGCGAGGCGATCCCGTTCTGAACCCCGGTTCAGGAACGACCGGCCGCCGCCTCCGTCACTCCGTGCAGGGTCTTGCCGATCAGCTTCAGTTCCCTCTCGCCCGAGAACCGGTGATCCGCGCCCTTTACCAGGGTCAGCCGCGCGTCGGGACAGTCGATGTTTTCCAGCAGCCGCAATGCAACTGCCGGCGGCACGTCGGTGTCTGCCGTGCCCTGCAGCAGCCGGACCGGGCAGGGCAGCGGCAAGGGCGCGTCCATCACCCGCCGGGCCCGCCCGTCCTCGATCAGGCGGCGGGTAATCACATAGGGCTCCGGCGAATAGTCCGAGGGCCGTTCGATCCGCCCGTCCCGCAGCAACAGCTCGCGTTCGGCCGGGGTCATCTCGTCCCACATGCCGTCGGTGAAGTCCGGCGCCGCGGCGATTCCGATCAGCCCTGCGACCCGCTCGGGCATCCGCTGCGACAGCAGAAGCGCGATCCAGCCGCCCATGGACGATCCGATCAGGATCTGCGGACCCCGCGTCAGCCGGCCCACCGCCTCGGCCGCATCGTCGGCCCAGTCGCCGATGCAGCCGTCGAGGAAATCGCCGGAACTCGACCCGTGACCCCGGTAGTCGAAGCGCAGGAACGCCCGGCCCCGCTCGCGCGCCCAGGCTTCGAGCCATACGGCCTTGGTTCCGGTCATGTCCGATCGAAAGCCACCGAGGAAAACCACTCCGGGCAAGCTTGCGCCGCCGCCCCGAGCCGCTATGCTGTGAAAGGCGATCCTGCGGTCCGCCCCAATTTCGAGGAAGCTCGCGGCATCCATGTTCCTGTCAACCTCCATCACTGGCCAGGTGGAAGGCGACCTTAGCGGCGCAGGTGCGAAGCCGGAAGGGCACCGGCCGCTGACCGTGCTGCAGATCGTGCCGCGCATGGAGCTGGGCGGGGTCGAACGCGGCACCATGGAGATCACCGAGGCCATCGTCCGCGAGGGTGGTAGGGCGCTGATCGTCACATCCGGCGGGCAGTTCCTGACCCGCATCGCCAAGGTCGGTGGTGAAGTCATCGCCATGAACGTCGAGACCAAGAACCCGCTCAACATCTGGCAGAACGCAAGACTGCTGGCCCGCCTGATCACTGATCTCGGCGTCGACATCGTCCACGCCCGCTCGCGCGCCCCGGCCTGGAGCGCCTTCTGGGCAGCCGAGCGCACCGGGGCCCATTTCATCACCACCTATCACGGTGCCTATGCCGAGGATCTGCCCCTGAAACGGCGCTACAACGCGGTCATGGCCAAGGGCAGGCCGGTGATCGCGGTGTCCGAGTTCATCCGCGACCTCGTGATCCGGCGCCACGGCGTCTCGCCGGACCGTGTGGTGACCATCCCGCGCGGCGCCGACGTCAATGTCTTCTCCGAGGAGACGGTCGGCAACGAGCGGGCGGTCAAGCTGGCCGAGCAGTGGGGGCTTCTGGACGATCCCCGCCCGGTGGTCATGCTTGCCGGGCGGCTCAGCCGGTTAAAGGGGGCCGAGGACCTGATCGACGCCGCCGACCGTCTGCGCGGCATGCGCGGCGAGGACTTCCTGATCCTGCTGGTCGGCGAGGACGGCGGCAGCGGCTATGGCGAGACGCTCCGCAAGCGCATCGAGCGGCTTGGCGCCGGCAATGTGGTGCAACTCGCCGGCAGTTGCGCCGACATGGCCGCCGCCTACAAGCTGTCCTCCGTGGTGGTCTCGACCTCGACCGCCCCCGAAGCCTTCGGCCGCTCGGTGGTCGAGGCCCAGGCGATGGGCCGCCCGGTGATCGCCACCGACCACGGCGGCGCCCGCGAGACCGTGGCGCACGGCGAATCCGGCTGGCTCTACCCGCCGGGCGACGTGGCGCGGCTGACGGTCGAGCTCGACAAGGCACTGAACCTCGACCCGTCCGAGCGGGCGCATATGGGCATGGCCGCCCGCGCCCGCATCCATTCGCGCTACACCATCTCGGCGATGCAGCGCGCCACCCTCGACGTTTACGAACGGGTCGCGGGCCGGACGTTCCCCCCGCTGGTTTGACGCGGCAGCCCCGGCCCCTTGCGGCCTCTGGCGCCACCGCTTGACAGCCACGCCGCCCCCCACGATGTTGCGCCACGCAGATTTTCGCCGACCCAAACTCCAGCCGGGAACCCCACGATGAGCGAAGGACATGTGACGATCACCCTGCCCGACGGCGCCACGCGCGATTATCCGCGCGGCGTGACCGGGGCCGAGATCGCCGCGGACATCTCGAAATCGCTCGCCAAGGCGGCGCTGGCCTGCCGGATCGACGGCAAGCTCGCGGACCTGTCGCAGCCGATCGGGCGCGACGCGAAGCTCGCCATCGTGACCCCGAAGGACGAGGCCGAGGCGCTGGAGCTGTTCCGGCACGACTGCGCGCACATCATGGCGCGGGCGGTGCAGGAGCTTTTCCAGGGCACCAAGGTCACGATCGGCCCGGTGATCGAGAACGGCTGGTACTACGACTTCGACCATTCGGAGCCCTTCACCGAGGACGACTTCGCCGCCATCGAGAAGCGGATGCGCGAGATCATCAACGCCCGCGATCCGGTCCGCACCGAGATCTGGAGCCGCGAGGACGCGATCAACCACTACAAGCAGACCAACGAGCCCTACAAGGTCGAGCTCGTGGAGGCGATCCCCGAGGGAGAGCCGATCCGCATGTACTGGCACGGCCACTGGCAGGACCTCTGCCGCGGTCCGCATCTCCAGCACACGGGCCAGGTGCCGGCCGACGCCTTCAAGCTGATGAAGGTGGCGGGCGCATACTGGCGCGGCGACAGCCGCAACCCGATGCTGCAGCGGATCTACGGCGTCGCCTTCAGGAACCGCGACGACCTCAAGGCCTACCTTCACATGCTTGAGGAGGCCGCCAAGCGCGACCACCGGCGGATCGGCCGCGAGATGGAGCTGTTCCATCTGCAGGAAGAGGCGCCCGGCATGGTGTTCTGGCATCCGCAGGGCTGGATGGTCTGGCGCCAGATCGAGGCCTATATGCGCCGCCGCCTCGACGCCGCGGGCTATGTCGAGGTGAAGACGCCGCAGGTGGTGGACCGAAAGCTCTGGGAGGCCTCCGGCCATTGGGAGAAGTTCCACGAGCACATGTTCATCGCCGAGGTGGACGAAGGCGGCGAGCAGAAGCGGATCAACGCACTGAAGCCGATGAACTGCCCCTGCCATGTGCAGATCTACAATCAGGGCATCAAGAGCTACCGCGACCTGCCGCTCCGGATGGCCGAGTTCGGCTCCTGCCATCGCTACGAGCCCTCGGGTGCCATGCACGGCATCATGCGGGTCCGCGGCTTCACCCAGGACGACGCGCACATCTTCTGCACCGAAGCGCAGATCGAGAGCGAGACCAAGATCTTCATCGATCTCCTCTCCTCGATCTACCGCGACCTCGGATTTGCCGGCTTCAAGGTCAAGTTCTCGGACCGGCCCGAGACCCGCGCCGGGGCCGACGAGGTCTGGGACAAGGCCGAGAAGGCGCTGATCGACGCGACCCGGGCGGCGGGCTGCGACTTCACGCTGAACCCCGGCGAGGGCGCATTCTATGGCCCGAAGCTCGAGTTCGTGCTGACCGATGCAATCGGCCGCGACTGGCAGTGCGGCACCCTGCAGGTGGACTTCGTGCTGCCCGAGCGGCTGGATGCCGAGTATGTCGACCAGGACGGTTTGCGGAAGCGGCCGGTGATGCTGCACCGGGCGATCCTCGGCAGCTTCGAGCGGTTCATCGGCATCCTGATCGAGCAGTTCGCCGGGCGCTTCCCGCTGTGGCTGGCGCCGCGCCAGGCGGTGGTGGCGACCATCGTCTCGGATGCCGACCGTTATGCGGACGCGGTGGTCGGGCGGTTGCAGGCGGCAGGCCTCCGGTCCGAGGCCGACAAGCGGAACGAGAAGATCAACTTCAAGGTCCGCGAGCACTCGAACCTCCATGTCCCGGCCATCCTCGCGGTCGGCCGGCAGGAGGTCGAGACCGGCACTGTCTCGGTGCGCCGCCTCGGCGAGCAGGGCCAGAAGGTGATGAGTCTCGACGAAGCGGTGGCGGCGCTGGCCGCGGAGGCGACGCCGCCGGACCTGGCCTGACCGCGCCGCAAGTGCGCCCCGCTACTGCACCCGCGCCCGGATCTCGGAATTCCCGAGGATCGCGGCAGGCCCCGGATCGCTCAGTCCGGTCTCCAGCATGACCCGTGCCAGGTCCTCCGATTCGATGCCGCTCGACGGGAACAACCGGAAATAGGGCGTCGCGAAGGGATCGTAGAACAGCGCCCGCGGCCGCGGCCGTGTCGGATGGATGTAGCCCGGACGGAAGATGAACTTCCGTGGCAGCCGCGAGGCCAGCAGCCGCCGCTCGGCCCGCGCCTTGGCCGCAAGCGCCGGCAAAAGCCGCTCCTTGAAGGTGCCGACCCCCTCGGACGTGAAAAAGCAGATCCCGGCTTCCGGGCTTGCGGCCTCCAGCGCGCGGATCAGTGCGTCGAGATAGCCAACGGTGATCCGTTCATAGGCGGCGCGGCCAGTGCGGAAGGCGTAGGCGGCGAGGCAGTGCAGGCAGAGCCCGGTCCCGGTCAGCCGGTCGCCATGCCGGCCGATCTCGCCGAAATCCTCCAGCACAAGCTCCGAGAGCTTCGGGTGGGAAAGCCCGGTCGGCCGGCGGCCTGTGGCCAGAACCTCTGCCACCCTGGGATCGGCCAACGCCTGGCGCAAGACCTCGCCGCCGACCAGTCCGGTCGCCCCGGTGACGATCAGTTTCACCGGCGGCCCGGCCGGCCTACGCGCCTCAGGCGCCGCCAATCAGCGCCAGACCCAGCACCACGGTGCAGAGCCAGCCGATGGCGAAGAGCGGCGTCCGGATAAAGGGCATGCCCGCGGTATAGACAACGTAATGTCCGGCGCGGGCGAAGAAATACACCGCACAGGCCGTCGCCGTGGTGCCACTGGAGAGGCCCGCCACATGGATGCCGATCGCCAGTGGTGCGAACACCACCAGGTTCTCGACCGCATTGGCGTGCGCCCGCTTGCAGCGCCGCGCCCAGGCGGCCTCGAGCGCGGTATCGTGCTCTCCGTCCGCGAGCGCGGCGGGCACTCCCACCTGGCCCAGCAGCGCCAGGATGTAGGGCACCCACATGACCGCCGTCAGAAGGCAAGCGGCGGCAACCCAGAACAGTTCAGGTGACATCGTGTCCCTCTCAGGTTTCCCTTTGCAGCGAAAGCCCGTGTTTGACTTCGCTGTCCAGGATGTTAGCTCGCATCCGGGAGAATGCCACACGCCCGCGCCGCCGCCCCTCTGAGGCCCGCCATGATCCGCAGTCTCGCCGCTCTTGCTCTCTCCCTTGCGTGCGTCCTGCCCGGTCACGTCCGCGCCAGCACCTGCCATGCCTTCGTCGAGGGCCTGCCGGGAGTGCGCTACGCCACCCTCGGCCCCATCGCCGCGAAGGCGCAGGAAGTCACGATCACCTATGTCGGCCACTCCACCTTCCGGATCGAGACCGGGGAAGGCGTCGCCATCGCCACCGACTATTTCGGCGCCGCCGGCGAGGGGGATGTGCCGGACGTGGTGACCATGAACAAGGCGCACGAGACCCACTACACCGACTTCCCGGACCCGGCGATCCGCTTTGTGCTCAGGGGCTGGAACCCCGCCGGCACCGGTCCGGCCGAGCACCTGATGACATTGCGGGACGTCACCATCCGTAACGTCACCACCGACATCCGCGGCTGGGGCACGCCCGAGAAGGACGGCAATTCGATCTTCGTCTTCGAGGTCGCGGACATCTGCATCGGCCATCTCGGCCACCTGCACCACGCGCTGACCGACGCCCACTACGCCATGCTTGGCCGGCTCGACGTGGTGATGGCACCCGTCGACGGCAGCTTCACCCTGGCGATCGGCGAGATGATTGCTGTGCTGAAGCGCCTGAAGGCGAGCCTCGTCCTGCCGATGCATGCCTTCGGCGAGCATTCGCTGGCCCGTTTCATCGACGGCATGCGGTCCGAATTCGAGATCGAGATCGGGCAGAGCCGGACGATCCGGGTCTCGCGGGACAGCCTGCCCTCGCGGCCGACCGTGCTGGTGCTGCCGACCTGGTTTCCCGACGCGCAGTGATTGGCAGAAGCGGCCTTTCCGCTTGCCGAGTCGCAAGTTATACTTCAGACAGCGGTTATGTTTGCCGGTCTCCTGCGGGACCGGCGTCGGGACGTGGCCGCAGAATGTGATGGCCGGAGCGGCGCAGCAGAGGAGATTGACCCATAGCCAGACGACCGCACAACGCACCCCCGACCCGCGACACGGGTCCGCGCGTCAACCAGATGATTCGCGCAACTGAAATCAGGCTCATCGATCAGGACGGAGAGAACGTGGGGGTCGTCACCCCCGCGGCCGCGATGGATATGGCCGAGGAGGTCGGGCTCGACCTGGTCGAGATATCGCCCGGCGCGAATCCTCCCGTCTGCAAGATCATGGACTTCGGCAAGTACAAGTACGAGCAGCAGAAGAAGGCCGCCGAAGCGAAAAAGAAGCAGAAGGTCATCGAGATCAAGGAGGTCAAGTTCCGGCCGAACATCGACACCCACGACTACGACGTGAAGATGCGGTCGGTGACCAAGTTCCTGGGCGAGGGCGACAAGGTCAAGGTGACCCTGCGGTTCCGCGGGCGCGAGATGGCCCATGTGGAGATCGGCCGCAACCTGCTGGAGAAGATTGCCACCGACATCGAGGAGATCGGCAAGATCGAGTCCATGCCGAAGATGGAAGGCCGGCAGATGATCATGGTCGTGGCGCCCCAGCGAGTATGACCGCCGCGCTGTCGCCATGACCGCGCGGCACATCCCGCGCTACTCGCTCGAGAACGTGGTGTCCGACCCGGACGGACGGCTCTTCTCCCCCTCCTATGAGCGCAACTACGCCCCGATCCGCGACGGCCTGCGGCCGTTGCTGACGGGGCGGAGCGGCGCGGTGCTGGAAATCGGCTCCGGCACCGGCCAGCACATCGCCTCGCTGGCGGCGGATTTCCCGGACCTGTCCTGGGTTCCCTCGGACATCGCCCCCGAGCACCGGGCCAGCATCGAGGCCTGGCGGGCCTTCGCCAATCCGAGAAACCTCGCAGCGCCGATCCATGTCGATGGGGCGGCGGACTGGACGGCCGAGCCCGCGGTCCGGGCGCTTGGCCCGCTGGCCGCGGTGCTGGCCTGCAACGTCATCCACATCACACCCTGGGCGGTCGGATGCGGCATCGTCGACGGTGCCGCCAAGCTTCTGGCACCCGAGGGCTGGCTGGTGTTCTACGGGCCGTTCCGCCGGAGCGGCCGGCACACGGCGCCCAGCAACGCCGATTTCGACGCCCGGCTCAGGGCCGACAATCCGGACTGGGGCGTGCGCGACCTGGACCAGGTGGCCGCCCAGGCCGCCGATGCGGGCTTCGGCGCAGCCGTGGTCACCGAGATGCCCGCCAACAATCTGCTGGTGGCTTTCGCGCGCCCGCCGCTCAGTCGCGGATGATCACGCCGCACGCGACGCGGCCGCCGGCGCCTGCGTCGGCCCCGTAGCTGTCCGGCTTCTCGTGCACGATGATCGCCGAGCCGTCGGCGTCGAAGACCGTGCTCGCGCCCTCGCCGAGCGTCACGTCCACGGTGAATAAGTCGGCCCGTGCCGTGCCGTCGGCCGCGGCATGAATGTTCGGCAGGTCACCCGCATGGTACCCTCCGGCATCGAGCACGCCGTGCCCGGAGCCGCCCGGATTGTAGTGGCCGCCCGCCGCGGCGAAATCGGGCGCGCAGGCGCCGGTCTCGTGAATGTGAAAGCCGTGTGCGCCCGGGGCGAGGCCGGTCAGATCCGCCGAGACCAGCACGCCGGCCGGCCCCTGCGTGAGCGTCACGGTGCCCATCGGCGCGCCGTCCGGCCCGGCGAGGGTCGCCGTCGCGGTCTCGGCCGCCGCCAGCGCCGGCAGCAGCAGCGCCAGTACGCCCGCCAGACCTGCAATCAAACCTGCTGTTCGAAATCCCATCTCCGTCTCCTCCACAATCTGTTGTCTCGCCCGAACGTCCCGGGGGAACGTCTCGGGGTCCGGAAGCGCCATGCTGCCACATCTGCGCCGCGCACGACAGAAGGGCGGCGGCGACTCACGCCGGAATGATCTTGGCCCCGCCGCCGAGCCGCGCTAGCTTCCCCGCCATGACAGACCGACACGAAGCCGGCCACCGCTGGCACGACATGGGCGGGCGCGACGCCGGCGCGATCCAGCGCGGCGAGCATGACTACGCGCTCTGGGAGAAGCGGGTCGATGCGCTGATGCGCATCAGCTCGGCCAAGGGCTACTTCACCGTCGACGGGCTGAGGCGCGTCCTCGAGGACATGCCGCCCGAGAGCTACGAGACCATGAGCTACTACGAACGCTGGATCTTCTCGATCACCCAGAATCTGGTCGAGGCCGGCGCCTTCACGCTCGAGGAGCTGAACACCCGCATGGAGGAGGTCGCCGCCCGCGGCGCCACCTATGGCGAGGCCCAAGGCATCGGAGAGCAGGGGAGCGGCGAATGAGTGTGCTGCCCGCAATCTCGCCCCCGCCCTTCGATCCGCCCTATCCGACGAAAGGCGCCCGATTTGCGCCCGGCGACACTGTGCGGGTGAAGAAGGGCGCCGCGCCGGGCCACATGCGTACACCCTGGTACCTGCGTGGGCGCACCGGCCGGATCGAGCGCGTCTGCGGCGACTTCGCCAATCCGGAGGAGCTCGCCTACCGGCGCGACGGCCTGCCGGCCCGCCCCCTCTACCGGGTCCGCTTCACCATGGACGAGGTCTGGGGCAACGGAGCCGAGCGCGCCCGTGACACGATCGACGCCGAGATCTTCGAGCACTGGCTGGAGCCCGCCGATGCCCCATGACCATCACGACCATGATCACGATCATTTCCATCACGAGGGCACGAGCCCCTCGGGCCATCCCTACAGGCCCGACAACGACCAGCCGCTGACCTACTGGCAGCGGATGGAGATCGCGGTGCGCGAGCTTCTGGTCGAGAAGGGGATCACGACCGCGGCCGGGATCAACGCCCAGATCGCCAGGATGGATGCCCGAACCCCCGCCCAAGGCGCGCGCGTTGTCGCCCGCGCCTGGGACGACCCGGAGTTCAAGGCGCGGCTTCTGGCCGACGGCTCGAAGGCGATGGCGGAGATGGGGATCGAGCCCGACGGGCTGAAGCTGGTGGTGGTCGAGAACACGCCGGAGGCGCATAACGTCGTCGTCTGCACCCTCTGCTCCTGCTACCCGCGCAACCTGCTCGGCCTGCCGCCCGACTGGTACAAGACCCGCGCCTATCGCTCGCGGATGGTCAGGGAGCCCCGCGCCGTGCTCGGCGAGTTCGGCCTCGACCTGCCTGACGACGTGCAGGTGCGGGTGCATGATTCGACGGCGGACATGCGCTATCTGGTGCTGCCCCGCCGTCCCGCCGGCACCGAGGGCTGGGACCGGGAGCGGCTGGAGGCGCTGGTCAGCCGCGACTGCATGATCGGCGTCGCCGTGCCCGAAGCCGGCTGATCCCGAAGCAACTCGGCTCCGGGTACCGCGCGGCCAGGCAATCCGCACCGGTACCGGTGACGTCCTGCCGGAGTCTCGATGACGACAATCCCGCCTGAAGCGGCGACCGAGCCATTCCTGCCGCGCGCACTGCGCCACCTCGCCGACCTTCTTCGGTTGGCCTGGCCGGTGATGCTGTCGCGGGCGGGGATCCTGGTCATGGCGTTCTGTGACATCGCCATGCTCGGCCGCTACGGTGCCGGCGCGATCGGCGAGCTGACGCTCGGCGTCTCGATCTTCGTGCCGCTCCTGGTGATCGCCATCGGGTTCTGCTCCGGCATGGTGCCAGTGGTGGCGCGCGCCTTCGGTGCCGGGGCATGGATCGAATGCGGCCGGGCCTGGCGCCGGGCGCTGTCCTGGGCGGTGCTGACGTCCGGGATCGCCACCCTGATCTGCTGGCAGGGCGAGGCGTTGCTGGCGCTGTTCGGTCAGGAACCGGCGTTTGCCGCCCGGGGCGGCGCCGTCGCCCGCGCGCTGGCACCGGGGCTGGTGGCGCAGGCGGTCTTCACCGCCTCGGCCTTCTATCTCGAAGCGACCCGGCGGACGATGCCGGCACTGGTGGCGATGATATTCGCCAATCTCGGCAATTTCGGCCTGAACTGGCTGCTGATCTGGGGCCATTGGGGTCTGCCCGAACTTGGCGCGGTGGGCGCGGCCCTGGCGTCCACCCTGGTTCGCGTCGCGGCGGCGGTGGGTCTGGTGCTCTACATCGTCACCCGGCCGCGGGCGCGGGCCGCGGGCGTCGTCGGACCCTGGGAGACGGTCTGGGGTCCGGGCGGCTGGTCCGCGGGCCGGACCATGCGCAAGCTCGGCATGTCGGCCGGGCTGTCGAACGGTTTCGAGACCGTGGGCTTCGCCGCGCTGACCATGTTCGCCGGGCAGCTGGGTGCCCTGCCGCTGGCCGCATACTCGCTGGCACACAACCTGATGGCGATGGTGTTCATGGTCGGCCTCGGGCTCGCTGTCGCGACCGGTGTCCGGGTCGGCATCGAGATGGGCCGCGGCCGGCCCGACGAAGCCGCCTTCGCCGGCTGGACCGGATTGCTCGCCGTGGTGATCGTGATCGGCGGTCTGGCGCTGGCGGTGGCGGCCGGCCGCGATGCGGTCGCGATGGCCTACACCGATGACCCGGTCGTCGCGGCACGGGCCGCGGGCCTGTTCCTGGTCGTGGCCCTGGTCTTCGTGCCCGACAGCGCCCAGGTTGTGGTCGGTCAGGCGGTGCGGGCCCTCGGCGACGCCTGGGTGGCGGTCGCCTGCTACATGGGCGCCTTTCTGATCGTGATGCCGCCGCTGGCTTGGATGCTGACCGGGCCACTCGGCTTCGACGAGCGCGGGCTGCTGGGCGCGATCTTCGCCTCCTGCATGATGGCGACACTCCTGCTGGCGATGCGCTTCCACCATCTGACCCGGCGCCGGACACACCACCAGACAGCAGGCTAAGGCGAACTACTCGGGGTTCTCGATCTTTGCAGCGGCCATGATCGGCCCGGCGGCGCCGTCCTGGATCCAGATAGCCACCCCCTCGCCCGGCCCCGGCTGCGGCATCGCCACCTCCTCGGCGGCGGAGCCTTCCCAGGTTCCGATCCGGTCGAGGCTGCTGACCACATTGGTGTAGGTGATGGTGCGCCCGGCATTCTCGCCGCGCTCGATCTCGACCTTTGCGTTGCGGATGTACTTGGCGATCCATATGGTGCCGCTGACCGGATTCGGCCCCGGCTCGATCCGGCATTTCAGCATGCCGCCGCTGCGCTCGATCACCACGTTGACCGGCGGCACGGCAGCCTGCGCCTCGGCAATGGCGGCGGAGAGCTGACCGGCGTGCAGGCCCGAGACGTCGTGCTGGCCCTGCACCACCATCTGCGGCGTATAGACGACGCTCTTGTGCCACGCGTCCCGGTACCCGGCCTGCCGCAGGCCGAACTCGCGCTGGGCGAAGGTGTCGCGCCAGCCGAGATAGTCCCAGTAGTCGACATGGAGCGCGAGGGCGATGACATCGTCGCGCCCGGCCAGCCGGGCGAGGGTCTCGTCAGCGGGCGGGCAGGAGCTGCAACCCTGACTCGTATAGAGTTCGAGCACGACTGGCGCCGGACCGGCACCGGCGGCTCCCTGCGAGGTTCCCTGGGCGCCTGCGGGCGCAGTCAGAGCGGCAACCGCGAGACCGAGAGCGGCGCACACGATGATCTTGGCTTGTCCCAACATGCCCGGGACATAAGGTCGGCGCGCCGTCATCACCAATCACTCCTGCGTGACGCGCATGTGTAGTGCCCGGCCGATCATAGGACAGCCGGGCGCATGCAGGCCAGCCGCATTCAGCGATCTCAGTGGATGTTCAGCTCAAATCCCGCATAGCGGAACTCCGCCGGGCGCAGCAGCCTCGCATGGGCAAGCCTGACCGAGTGGATCGGCCCGTCGAGCTCGCGCGCCCAGAAGTCGAGGAATTTCCGCAGATTGGGAAAGCGCGGCGCCAGGTCGTAGTCCTGCCAGATATAGGTCTGAAGCAGATCCTGTGCGTCGGGCATTCGGTAGAAGATCTCGGCTGTCGCGAGGGAGTATCCCTCGAGCTGGCGCCGGAAGTCCGGGTCGATGCGCTTCATCACTTGACCGTGCAACATCTCCTGCCACTGGCTCGCGCCCCCGGCCCGGCGTGCGTTCCGGCACGGACCCGGAAGAAGGCGGTCATAGGATGCTGCCACAGATGTCTTGCCAAGTGGTAATGTTTTCGTACCGAACCGATTGGAATCAGGCTCATTCTCGGCCGCCGGTTTAGTCGCCCGGGCAACACGCAATCTGCGGTCGTGGTGGAGCGGCCAAACCGGCGCCCGGAGACGCGAACGCCCCCGCGGCGGGCCGCGGGGGCGTCGTTCCGGAGGCGGCGCGGCTCAGGCCGCGGCGAGGTTCCTCAGCACGTAGTGCAGCACGCCCCCATTCTCGACATATTCGATCTCGACCTCGGTATCGATCCGGCAGAGGAGATCGATCTCCTTCACCGTGCCGTCCTTGTAGCGGATCGTCGCCTTCACCGTCTGGCGGGGCTTCAGGTCGCCCTCGAGCCCGCCGATCGAGATCACCTCGTCGCCGGTCAGCCCCAGAGACTTGCGGGTGTCGCCGCCGGTGAACTCGAAGGGGATCACCCCCATGCCGACCAGGTTCGAGCGGTGGATGCGCTCGAAGCTCTCGGCGATCACCGCGCTGATGCCGAGGAGCGCGGTGCCCTTGGCCGCCCAGTCGCGCGACGAGCCGGTGCCGTACTCCTTGCCGGCGATCACGATCAGCGGGATGCCGGCGTCCTTGTAGGCCATGGCCGCGGTGTAGATCGGCATCTGCGTGCCGTCGGGCCCCTTCGAGAAGCCCCCCTCGACGCCCTCCAGCATCTCGTTCTTGATGCGGATGTTGGCGAAGGTGCCGCGCATCATGATCTCGTGGTTGCCACGACGCGCGCCGAACGAGTTGAAGTCGCGCGGTTGCACCTGCCGCTCGACCAGGTACTCGCCGGCCGGGGTGTCCGGCTTGAACGAGCCCGCGGGCGAGATGTGATCGGTCGTCACCGAATCCGCCAGCAACGCCAGGATCCGGGCGCCTTCGATATCGTGGATCGCCCCCTTTTCGCGGCCCATGCCCTGGAAGTAGGGCGGGTTCTGCACATAGGTCGAGGTCGAGGGCCAAGCATAGGTCAGCCCGCCGCCCGCATCGATGCCGCGCCACTTGTCGTCGCCGGTGAAGACCTCGGCGTATTTCGACAGGAAGGCTTCTCGGGTGACGGTTTCGTGCACCAGATCGGCGACCTCGCGCGAGGTCGGCCAGATGTCCTTCAGGAACACGTCCTTGCCCGACTGGTCCTTGCCGATCGGATCGCGGGTGATGTCGATGTTCATGTCCCCGGCGATCGCATAGGCGACCACCAGTGGCGGCGAGGCGAGGTAGTTGGCGCGGACATCCGGGTTGACCCGGCCCTCGAAGTTGCGGTTGCCGCTCAGCACCGAGCAGGCGACCAGGTCGCCGCCATGGATCGCCTTCGCGATGTTCTCGGGCAGCGGGCCCGAATTTCCGATGCAGGTGGTGCAGCCATAGCCGACCAGGTTGAAGCCGAGCGCGTCGAGATCCTCCTGCAGGTTCGCCGCCTCGAGATAGGCCGAGACCACCTGCGAGCCGGGCGCGAGCGAGGTCTTGACCCAGGGCTTCGCCTTCAGGCCGAGCGCGCGGGCCTTGCGGGCCACGAGCCCGGCCCCGATCATCACATAGGGGTTCGAGGTGTTGGTGCACGACGTGATCGCCGCGATCACCACCGAGCCGGAATGGATCGAGTAGTCCTCTCCCGCGACAGCAACCTCCTTGCCGAGCGGGCGCTTGAACTCGCTCTCCATGTGGCGCCTGAAGGTCGGCGCCGCCTCCTTCAGCAGGATCTTGTCCTGCGGCCGCTTCGGGCCGGAGATCGAGGGCTCGACGGTCGACATGTCGAGCTCGAGCGTCGAGCTGTAGACCGGCGCGTATCCGGCGTCGCGCCACATGCCGTTGGCCCTGGCATAGGCTTCCACCAGGGCGATCCGGGCCGCATCGCGGCCGGTGGTCTTGAGATAGCGCAGCGTCTCGCCATCGACCGGGAAGAAGCCGCAGGTGGCCCCGTATTCCGGCGCCATGTTGCTGATGGTGGCCCGATCGGCCAGCGGCAGATGGTCCAGCCCCTCGCCGTAGAACTCGACGAACTTTCCGACCACCCCGTGCTTGCGCAGCATCTGCGTCACCGTCAGCACCAGGTCGGTGGCGGTGACACCCTCCTTCAGCCGTCCGTTCAGGCGCATGCCGACCACCTCCGGAATCAGCATCGAGATCGGCTGGCCCAGCATCGCCGCCTCGGCCTCGATTCCGCCGACGCCCCAGCCCAGCACCGCCATGCCGTTGACCATCGTGGTGTGGCTGTCGGTGCCGACGAGGGTGTCCGGATAGGCGACCTCCTGGCCCGACTGGTCCTTGTCGGTCCAGACCGTCTGGGCGAGGTATTCGAGGTTGACCTGGTGGCAGATGCCGGTGCCCGGCGGCACCACGCGGAAGTTGTCGAAGGCGCCCTGGCCCCATTTCAGGAACTGGTAGCGCTCGCCGTTGCGCTCGTACTCCCGCTCGACATTCATCTGGAACGCGCGGGCGTTGCCGAACTCGTCGACCATCACCGAATGGTCGATCACCAGGTCGACCGGGTTCAGCGGATTGATCTTCTCCGGGTCGCCACCCAGCGCCACCATCGCGTCGCGCATCGCCGCCAGGTCGACCACCGCGGGCACCCCGGTGAAGTCCTGCATCAGCACGCGGGCCGGCCGGTAGGCGATCTCGCGCGGGTTCCTGCCGCCGTTCCTGCCCCATTCCGAGAACGCCCGGATGTCGTCGACGGTAACGGTCCTGCCATCCTCGAAGCGCAGCATGTTCTCGAGCACCACCTTCAGTGCCGCCGGCAGCTTCGCGAAGCTGCCGAGCCCGGCCTCTTCGGCAGCCGGGATCGAGTAATAAGCCACACTCTTGCCGCCGGCGCTCAGGGTACGGCGGGTCTTGGCGCTGTCGGAACCGACGGTGATGGGCATGCGTGTCTCCCTTCTCGTGACGGCCCCCCCCGATTGCACTGGAGGCCGGCACGGGCGGGCGCGGACCGCACGGCCGGGGGAGGCATAGGCTGGATTTCCGCGCTTAATGGCGGAAATCCCGTGTGAACGCAATCGGCTCGCGAGTCGCAGGGCCATGCGATCCGGTCGCGGGCGCCGTGCGGGTGCGTCAAGACGGGAACGCCTTAGGCAGGAGACGCGGAGATGTCCGCGTCGGGGCGGTTTCACGCGCCGCCGCGTCGCCTCGGCCCGCGGCTCGACCTTCAGCCTTTGCGCGCGGTTATGCGCGCGCCGCCGACATGCCCGCCCCGGAAGAGCCGCACCATCGTCGCGTAGAACTCGTCGAGCGCGGAGACGATCTCCGTCCCGTGCACCCGGAGATGCCGTCCGCGCGCGGCACGGAAGGCATCGAGGCGTTCGCTGGTGAAGGCGGTCCAGTCATCCGTCATGTCCTCGAACCTGACCCCTATCAGCCCCGCCGCCTCGACCTCGGCAATGTATTCGTCGCGCAGCGGCATGGTCTTGGCATAGAGCATCCCGCCGAGATCATGGCGCTCGGCCGGGGTGAAGTCGCCGAGCTTGCAGAGGTCCTCGACGTGGATGCGCCCGCCTGGCCTCAGCGCGGCCGCCAGCTTCGGAAACAGCGGTGCCCGGTCGGGAATGTGGAAGAGCGCCAGCCAGGACACGACGCCATCGTAAGCCTCGGATTCCAAATGCGTTTCCAGAACATCGCCGCAGACATGCTCGACCCGGCCGGCAAGACCGCAGCGCGCCGTGAGGTCGGATGCAAGCGCGTTCAGATCCGCCTGCAACTCGACCGCCATGACCCGGCAGCCGGTCTTGTGCGCAAGGTACCGCGCCGGCCCGCCGAAGCCCGAGCCTATCTCGAGGATGCGGGAGCCCTCCGTGATCCCGATCGACCGGATGGCGAGATCGACCGCGTCGGTGCCGTGATAGTGCAGCTGGTCAAAGGGCGTCAGCGCATCGACGGTGAGCCGGTCCCCGGGTCCATAGCCCTCGGCCGCGAGGTCGTTCAGGACGCGCTCGATCCCGGAATAGAGCTTCATCGACTTGATCGCTTCGGCGTTCATGACCCCTCCCGCAGTGGCCGGGCCGGGCTGGCCGCCCGCCTGGCCACCCGCATTGTCACCGACAATGCCGCCAAGGCAATACGGTCGCCGGCCCTGCCATGAAGGCCAACGCGCCGAGGCGGGTCCCCGCAGACGCCGACAGAGGACGCGTGGCCGCAGTCGCGCTTGCCCGGCTCAGGCGGGGCCGGTAGGTTTGCGTCTGGTCCGCCCGGCGGCGGAAGCAGGCGGTGCGGGACGGACAGGATCCATGCTCGATCATAATCCGGTTTCGTCTCGCGGAGGCTTCGTGATCTCGCTCGATTTCGAGCTGATGTGGGGCGTGCGCGACTGCCGGACCGTTGCCGATTACGGCGCCAACATCCTTGGGGTCCGTCAGGTTGTGCCGCGGCTGCTGGATCTGTTCGCCCGCCACGAGCTGGGCTGCACCTGGGCCACCGTGGGCATGCTGTTCTTCGACGACCGCGACGCATTGCTGGCCGCGCTTCCCGACGAGCGGCCGAGCTATCACGATGCCCGCCTGTCGCCCTATGGCGACCTGGCCGCAATCGGCCCGGACGAGCGCCGCGATCCCTATCATTTCGGCCTGTCGCTGATCCGGCGGATCGCGCAAGCGCCGCGTCAGGAGATCGCGACCCACACATTCTCGCATTTCTACTGCCTGGAGCCGGGGCAGAACCTGGCGCAGTTTCGCGCCGACCTCGCCGCCGCCGGCAGGGCCGCCGCGGCCGAGGGGATGGTGTTGAAGAGCATCGTCTTCCCCCGCAACCAGGTCAATGCAGCCTATCTGGCCGCCTGCCGCGAGGCCGGACTGACCGCCTATCGCGGGCAGGAGCGCACACGCATTCATGCCGCCGCCGCGCATGGCGACGAGGGACTGCTGAAGCGCGGGCTCAAACTCGCGGACGCCTATGTCAACGTGACTGGCGCCCATGGCCACGTGGCCGAGCTCCGGGACGGCATGGCGGATCTGCCCTCCAGCCGTTTCCTGCGGCCCTGGTCGCGAAGCCTGGCGGTGCTGGAGCCTCTGAGGCTCGACCGG
Source organism: uncultured Pseudomonadota bacterium (assembly GCA_963700775.1). Classification (GTDB taxonomy): domain Bacteria; phylum Pseudomonadota; class Alphaproteobacteria; order Rhodobacterales; family Rhodobacteraceae; genus Thermohalobaculum. The sequence continues at coordinate 73,047 of CAVOYU010000004.1, read as the reverse complement.
ATCCTGTCGGCCATGCGCCGGGCGGCGGCGCGGGGCGAGCTGTTCCACCTGTGGTTCCATCCGCACAATTTCGGGGTCGATCAGGATCGCAACTTCACCGTCCTCGATCGGGTCGCGACCGAGGCGGCGCGGCTTCGCGAGGACCATGGCTGGCCCTCGCTGTCCATGGCCGACGCCGCCGCGCGGGCGCTGGCCGCCTGAGATGGCGCGGGTGCTCCTGCTCGCCGGCCCGGGCCACTCGACGTGGATTCTGGCCAACGCGCTGGCCGGCGCGGGGCACCAGCTGACGGTGATCATCGAAGACCGCGAGCCGCGCCGGGCCTTCCTGCGGCGCCGGCTGCGCAGGCTCGGTCCGGTGACCGTGGCGGGTCAGCTGCTGTTCGCGCTCTGGGCCAGGCTGGCCGCGGGCCGGGCGGAAGCGCGCCGGCGCGCGATCCTTGCCGCAGCCGGGCTCGACGAGACCCCCCTGCCGGCCGGGCGCGCCCGCAGCATCGGGAGCGCCAACGGCGCCGCGAGCCTGATCGACGCCGCCGCACCGGAGGTGATTGTTGTCAGCGGCACCCGCATCCTGTCGCGGGCGCTGCTGGATGCGATCCGGGTTCCGATCCTCAACATACATGCCGGGATCACCCCGGCCTATCGCGGCGTCCACGGCGGATACTGGGCGCTTGCCAGCGGCGACCGCGAGAACTGCGGCGTGACCGTGCACTTGGTCGATCCCGGCGTCGACACCGGCGGCATCGTCGCCCAGACCGCCATCTCGCCGGACCCGGAGGACAGCTTTCACACCTATCCCGCCCTGCAGTTCGCCGCCGGGGTGCCGCTGCTGCTGGAGGCGGTTCGCGCCGCCGTGGCGGGCCGGCTGGTGGTCCGGCCGGCGGCGGGCGAGAGCCGCCAGTACTTTCACCCGACCCTTTGGGGCTATATCGCGACTGGGCTTCGGCGCGGGGTATGGTAGAGCATCGAGCGATGACCACTGAAGCATCCGCGCCCTTGCAGCTCGAACGCCTGGCCTGCCGCCGGGCGGGGCGGCTTGTGTTCGGCGATCTCAGCTTCCGGATCGAAGCCGGGCAGGCGGCGGCGCTCAGGGGGCCGAACGGAGTCGGCAAGTCGACGCTGCTCCGCCAGCTCGCCGGGCTGATCCCTGTCGCGGGCGGCGACGCGCGGCTCGGCGACGTGTCGCTGGCCGCCGATCGGCAGGGCTTCCAGGAGCGGGTCGCCTATGCCGGCCATCTCGACGCGGTGAAGCCCGCGCTTGGCATCGGCGAGAACCTCGCCGTCTGGGCCGGCATCCACGGCACCGACCCGGCCCGCGCCGGGGCGGCGCTGGCTCGGTTCGGCCTTGACGGCATCGCCGCGCGCCCGGCGGGGCAATGCTCGGCAGGGCAGAAGCGCCGGCTGGGGCTGGCGCGGCTCCTGGTCATGGACCGGCCGCTCTGGCTGCTGGACGAGCCCACGGTCTCGCTCGACGCCGAAATCGACCGCGCTGGTGGCCGACCTCGTCCGCGAGCACGTCGAAGCCGGCGGCATCGCCCTGATCGCCACCCATGTGGAGCTCGGCCTGGGCGACATTCCCGTCCTGCGGATGACCCCGCCAAGGGTCGAGGCGCGAGCGGAGGACGATCCCTTCCTCGCGGGGGCCTGGTGATGAAGGGCCTCGCGAGCCTTCTCTCCCGCGACATCCGCCTGGCGCTCCGGCTCGGCGGGGGCGGCGGTATCGGGGTGGCGTTCTTCGTCCTTGCCGTGGTGCTGATCCCCCTCGGGGTCGGGCGCGAGGCGACGACCCTGGCCCGGATCGCCGGCGGCGTGATCTGGATCGCGGCGCTGCTGGCCGCGCTGCTGTCGCTCGACCGCATCTTCCAGGCCGATTTCGAGGACGGTTCGCTCGACCAGCTGATGCTCGCGCCGCTCGCGCTCGAACAGGTGGTTCTGGCGAAGAGCATCGCCCACTGGCTGACAACCGGCCTGCCGGTGACGATCATCGCGCCGGTGCTGGGCGCCATGCTCCAGCTCCCCGGCTCTGCCCTCCCCGCGCTGGCCGCCGGGATGGCCTTCGGCACTCCGGCCCTGAGCCTGATCGGCGCGGTCGGCGCCGCCATCACCGTCGGCGTGCGCCGGGGCGGGCTCCTGCTGTCGATCCTGGTGCTGCCGCTCTATATCCCGACGCTGATCTTCGGCGCCCGGGCAATCGAGCAGTCGCTGCTCGATCTCTCCCCCTGGCCCTCTCTGGGCCTGGTCGCCGCGCTGACGCTGTTCTCGGCCGCGCTGACGCCCTTCGCCGCCGCCGCGGCACTCCGGATCAACCTGCGGTAGCCCGGACCGCCCGGCGCCGCTAGAGTGCCCGTCGCCAGAACGACCGGAGACCTCATGCCCAGCCCGCAGCAGATCACCGTCGAGGACGTGCGCGCCGCCCAGAAGACCATTCGCGGCGTGGCGCTGCGCACACCGCTGATCCCCGCCTTCGGGCTCTCCGAGCGCTTCGGGGCCGAGATCCTGCTGAAGCTCGAGACGCTGCAACCGACCGGCGCCTTCAAGCTCCGCGGCGCCACCAATGCGGTCGCGAACCTGCCGGAGGCGGCGCGAAGCCGCGGGGTCGTGTGCTCGTCCACCGGCAATCACGGCCGCGCGGTCGCCCATGCCGCGCGGTCGGCGGGCATCCGGGCCGTGGTCTGTCTCTCCCGGCTGGTGCCCGACGTGAAGGTCAAAGCCATCGAGGCGCTGGGGGCCGAGGTGCGGCGGATCGGGCAGTCCCAGGACGACGCCCAGCTCGAGGTGGACCGGCTGGTGGCCGACGAGGGATTGTCCGACATCCCGCCCTTCGACCACCCGCACGTAATCGCGGGCCAGGGAACCATAGGTCTCGAACTCCTCGAGGACGCGCCCGATCTGACGACGATCGTCATCCCGCTCTCCGGCGGCGGTCTCGCCGGCGGCATTGCACTGGCGGCCAAGGCGGTCAGGCCCGATCTCCGCATCGTCGGCATCACCATGGAGGATGGCCCGGCGATGCATGACAGCATCCGCGCCGGGCACCCTGTCGACGTGACCGAGGTGCCGTCGCTGGCGGATTCCCTCGGAGGCGGAATCGGGCTCCGGAACCGCTGGACCTACCCGCTCTGCCGCGACCTGCTCGACGAGACCCTGCTGGTCAGCGAAGCCGAGATCTACCGCGCCATGCGCTGCCTGTTCCGCGACGAGCGGATCGTCGCCGAGGGCGGCTCGGCTGTCGGGGTCGCGGCGTTGCTGGCGGGGAAGCTGAAGCTCGACGGCAAGACCGCGCTGATCATCAGCGGGCGCGGCGTCGACATGGACAAGTTTACCGCCATCGCAGCCGGCCGGCCGGTGCAGATCGGCGACCGGATCGTGGAGGGATAGGCCATGCGCGACATCTTCCTGCTGACCGAGGCGGAACTCCGCGAATGCGTGAAACTCGACCCCGCCGCCATCGGCGTGGTCGAGGACTGTTTCAGGGCGCTCGCCGGCGGCAAGGTGGTGATGCCGCCGATCATGTCGATGGAGATCGCCGAGGCTCATGGTGAGGTGGACGTGAAGACCGCCTACATTCCCGGCTTCGAAGGATTTGCCATCAAGGTCTCGACCGGGTTTTACGGCAACCAGAAGCTGGGGTTGCCCAGCCTCAACGGCCTGATGACCCTGTTCTCGGCGAAGACCGGACTGCTCGAGGCGCTGCTGCTCGACAACGGCTACCTGACCGATCTGCGTACCGCGGCCGCAGGCGCCGTGGCGGCCCGGCATCTGGCGCCGCGCGAAGTGGCGACCGCAGGCGTATTCGGCACCGGGCTGCAGGCGCGGCTGCAGATGCAGGCCGCCCATCTGGTCCGGCCGTTCCGGCGCGTGCTGGTGTGGGGTCGCGATCAGGGCAGGGCCAAAGCCTGTGCCGCCGACATCTCCACGGCACTTGGCGTGCCTGCGGAAGCATGGGAGGATCCCGCGCGGGTCGTGGCGGAAAGTCAGCTCGTGGTCACCACGACGCCGGCCCGCGAGGCGATCCTCAGGGCCGAGTGGCTGCATCCGGGGCTGCATGTCACCGCCATGGGCTCGGACATGTCCGAGAAGAACGAGATCGACCCGAAGGCGCTGGTGGCCGCCGATCTTTATGTCTGTGACCGCGCCAGCCAATGCGCCGTGCTCGGAGAGCTGCGCTCGGCCATCGCCGCCGGGCTCCTCGAGCCCGGAGTCAGGCCGCCGGAGCTCGGCCAGATCGTCGCCGGGCAGCATCCGGGGCGGCAGTCTCAAGGTCAGGTCACCATCTGCGACCTGACCGGAACCGGTGCCCAGGACACGGCAATCGCAACCTACGCCCTGGCGGCAGGCAAGCGGGCGGGCAGGGGCGCCCGGATTTCGGCCTGACCGACCCGCGTTCGGGTAACGGGATCAGGCGTCCAGTGACTCCCGGACGCCGGCGAAGACCGCCTCGAACATCGGCGGCGTGAGGCGTCCGGTGTTGGTGTTGTAGCGCGAGCAGTGATAGCTGGCGTGCAATGCCAGCCTGCCGATGCGCGAAACCGCCCCGTGGCCGAACGGGTGATCCGCCACCCGCCCGCCAAGCGCGCGCACGGTCGAGTCATGGGCGATCTTGCCCAGTGTGACGATGTGAGTGAGCCGCGGAAGCGCCGCGATGCGGGCGGCGAGATAGGGGCGGCAGCGGTTGATCTCGTCGCCGACCGGCTTGTTCTGGGGCGGCACGCAGCGGACAGCGTTGGTGACCATGGCGCCGGTCAGTTCCAGCCCGTCGTCCGGCCGGGCGGCGAAGCGGCCCCGGCTGAAGCCGTATTTCGCCAGTGTCGGGTAGAGCAGGTCCCCGGCCCAGTCGCCGGTGAACGGCCTGCCCGTGCGGTTCGCCCCGGTCACGCCCGGGGCGAGGCCCACGATCAGGAGCCGTGCCCGCGCGTCGCCGAAGCTCGGCACCGCGCCGTTGAACCAGTCGGAATGCGCCGCGCGGTTCGCGGCGCGATAGGCGACCAGCCGGTCGCAGAGAGTGCAGTCGCGGGGCGCTTCCGGCCGCGGCTCACTCGTCATTCGCGGCGATCTGCTCCTCGGCGACCCGCTCGGGCCGCGGCGGCCGGCCGATGACTTCGCGCAGCTCGTCGAGCTCGATGAAGTTGTCGGCCTGGCGGCGAAGATCGTCGGCGATCATCGGCGGGCTCGAGCGGATGGTCGAGACCACCGAGACCCGCACGCCCTTGCGCTGCAGCGCGTCGACCAGGGGCCGGAAGTCGCCGTCGCCCGAGAACAGCACGATGTGCTCCACGTGCTCGGCCATCTCCATCGCGTCGATCGCGAGTTCGATGTCCATGTTGCCCTTGATCTTGCGCCGCCCGGTGGAGTCGATGAACTCCTTGGCGGGCTTGGTCACCAGCGTGAAGCCGTTGTAGTCGAGCCAATCGACCAGCGGCCGGATCGGCGAGTACTCCTCGTTCTCGATCAATGCCGTGTAGTAGAAAGCCCGTACCATCTTGCCACGCCGCATGAACTCGCTGCGCAGAAGCTTGTAGTCGATGTCGAATCCCAGCGCTTTTGTCGCCGCGTAGAGATTGGAGCCATCTATAAAGAGCGCGAGGCGCTCGTCCCGGTAAAACATTAGGATCCTCAATTCCCCGGTTGCCGACTTGTGTCCCGTCCGGCGCAGGCATCATACACAAGTGCCGGACGCGAATCGAGCGGACACTTATGTACCCTTACCAAACCTGTCCAGATACCAAAAAGGGCACTTATGAATGTTTCGTTGATTTCATTGGGAGGTAACGTTGCGTCACCCGGAGCGTCCGTGGAGGAAATCCTGGGGCGGGCGCTCCTGCTGCTCGCCGAAACCGGGGGAATCACTCTCCTCCGGCGCAGCCGCTGGTACCGGACTCCCGCCTTTCCGCCCGATTCGGGCCCCGACTTCGTCAACGGCGCGGCCGAGCTCTCGACCACGCTCGCGCCGCAGGCGCTGCTGGCCGTGCTCCACCGTGTCGAGGCCGAACTCGGCCGCCAGCGGCCATCACGCTGGGCGCCACGGATCTGCGATCTGGACCTGATCGCAATCGGCGACCTGGTGCTGCCGGACCGGGCGACCCTGGACCGCTGGATGGCGCTCGACCTCGGCACCGCCCAGAGCGTCACTCCGCCGCGGCTGATCCTGCCGCATCCGAGGATGCACGAACGCGGCTTCGTGCTGGTCCCGCTGGCCGAGATCGCCCCCGGCTGGCGCCATCCGGCGACCGGGCTCACGGTGGCCGAGATGCGCGACGCCCTGCCGCCGGAGGAGCTGGCCGCGATCCGTCCGCTGGCCTGACCGCCGGAATGCGTGTCCTTGCGGCATCGCGCCCGCCCCGGACACCGCGGCGGGGGTTGCAATATCCCGCGCATCAGCCTATTTCTCTGCAGCTTCCGAGAACCGCTACGAACTGGAGTGCCGCCGATGGCCCGCGTCACCGTCGAAGACTGCGTCGACAAGGTCCCGAACCGTTTCGATCTGGTCATGCTTGCTGCGCACCGCGCGCGCTCCATCGCCGACGGAGCGCCGATCACCGTCGAGCGCGACAAGGACAAGAACCCCGTCGTCGCGCTGCGCGAGATCGCCGAGGAAACGCTGGGCGTCGACACCCTGCGCGAGCAGGCGATCGAGGGCTACCAGCGCCATATCGAGGTGGACGAGCCGGAGGAGGACAACATCTCCCTGCTGATGTCCAGTGCCGATGCTGCGCCGATGGGTATGGTCGACGATCTCGACGAGGAAAAGCTCCTGCGGGCGCTGATGGCCGAGCAGGACAGGAAGTAACCCGCTTGCATCCCGGCCGCACGGACGGGAGTTCTGGAGACATCCGTGATCCGTCAGTTCGAACTCGTCGAGCGGGTCAGGGAATACAACCCAAACACGGATGAGGCGCTGCTCAACCGGGCCTACGTGTTCGGCGCCAAGGCCCACGCGCACCAGAAGCGCGCCAGCGGCGAACCCTATTTCGGCCACCCGCTCGAGGTGGCCGCGATCCTCACCGGCCTGAAGCTTGACGATGCGTCGATCGTCACCGCGCTTCTGCACGACACGGTCGAGGACACCGAGGCAACCCGCGAGGAGATCAGCGAGCTCTTCGGGTTCGAGATCGCCAGCCTGGTCGACGGCGTCACCAAGCTCACCCAGCTCGAGCTGACCTCGTCCGAGTCGGCCCAGGCCGAGAATTTCCGCAAGCTTCTGCTGGCGATGGCCGCGGATGTGCGGGTGATCCTGGTCAAGCTCGCCGACCGCATCCACAACATGCGCACCCTCGGCCACCTGTCGCCGGAGAAGCGCCATCGGATCGCCCACGAGACGATGGAGATCTATGCCCCGCTGGCGGGACGCATGGGCATGCAATCGATCCGCCAGGAGCTCGAGGATCTTGCCTTCGACGTCCTGAATCCCGAGGCCCGGACCTCGCTGATGCGCCGCTTCCTGAAGCTGCGCCGCGACGCCGGCGACCTGATCCCGAAGATCAGCACCGAGATCACCGGGACCCTGGCCGCAAGCGGGATCGAGGCGGTGGTGCAAGGCCGCGAGAAACAGCCCTATTCGATCTGGCGCAAGATGGAGGAGAAGGAGACGGCTTTCTCGCAACTCTCCGACATCTATGGCTTCCGGGTGCTCTGCGACACCGAAGACGACTGCTACCGCGCGCTTGGCGCCATCCACCGGCACTGGCGCAGCGTGCCCGGCCGGTTCAAGGACTACATCTCGGGGCCGAAGGCCAACGGCTACCGTTCGATCCACACCACCGTGTACGGCGCCGGCGCGATGCGGGTCGAGATGCAGATCCGCACGCACGAGATGCACGAGGTGGCCGAGACCGGCGTCGCGGCGCACTGGGCCTACAAGAACGGCGAGCGGGTACAGAACCCCTTCGCGGTCGATCCCTTCACCTGGCTACGCGACCTTGTGGCACGGCTCGAGAAGGGCGACGAGCCACAGGAATTCCTCGAGCACGTCAAGCTGGAGATGTTCACCGACCAGGTGTTCTGCTTCACGCCCAAGGGCGATGTGATCGGCCTGCCCCGGGGCGCCACCCCGATCGACTTCGCCTATGCGATCCACACAAGCGTCGGAGATCACTGCGCCGGCGCGCTGGTGGACGGAAGGCGGGTGCCGCTCTGGACCCGGCTCCGCAACGGCCAGCAGGTCGACATCATCACCGCCGAGGGTCAGAAGCCTTCGCCGCACTGGGAGGACATGGCCCAGACCGGCCGCGCCAAGGCGGCGGTCCGGCGGGCATTGCGAGACCGGCTGAAGATCGAGCAGATCGCGCTCGGCCGCGACCTCGCCGAGCAGAGCTTCGCCCATGCCGGGCGCAGCGGCGGCGACAAGGCCTTCGCGGCGGCCGCGGCAAAGCTCGGCTTTGCGTCGGTCGATGCCATGCTGGTGGACCTGGCCACCGGCGAGGTGACCGGACGGCAGATCGTCGAGGCAGTCTACCCGACCGCCGCCGGTTCGGCGCCCTCGCCGGCCGATGCCGAGCCGGCGCGCGCCCTCGTCCGCGGCATCAAGCGCGGCGCGGCCATCGAGTTCTGCACCTGCTGCTGGCCGATCCCGGGCGACCGCATCATCGGGCTGACCCGTCGTGGCGGGGTGATCGTGCACGCGATCTCCTGCCCGATGCTCGCCGAGTTCGAGGACGACCTCGAACGCTGGCACGATCTGAGCTGGGATCCGGAGGCCTCGCGCAAGCCGATCAACGTCGCCCGGATCAACGTGACGCTGGCGAACCAGCCGGGCTCGCTCGGCAAGGTCTGCTCGCTGGCGGGGGAACTGCAGGCCAACATCGACAATGTAGGCGTCACCACGCGCAAGCCCGACTTCTTCCGCATGAGCGTCGATCTCGAGGTCAGGGACGTGAAGCATCTGAGCGACGTGCTGACCGCATTCCGCGCCCAGTCATTCGTCAACCAGGTCGAACGGGCGGTCACGCCGCCGGCGCAGATGACCGCGGATCGCGCCGCGGACCAGCCCCGGCTGCCGCTCGGTTCGGCACCGGCCGAGGAGGGTTGACCGCGATGGCGACCGGGGGCGCAGCCAGCAACGGGGAGTTTGAGGCGACATGATCTTCAAGCGCCGCGAAAGGGCGCCGCTCAGCGACCGGCTGCGCGAGGCGGTCTACCCGCGAAAGGGGTTCTGGCGCGGTTTCGAGTACATCCGTATGCGGATGCGGCGGCTGCCGGACAGCCCGCACCGCATCGCCATCGGCTTCGCCTGCGGCGCCTTCGTCTCGTTCACGCCCTTCTTCGGATTCCACTTCTTCCTCGCGGCGGGGCTCGCCTGGCTTGTCCGCGGCAACGTGCTCGCCTCGCTGTTCGGGACCATCGTCGGCAACCCGCTGACGTTTCCCTTCATCTCGGTCTCGTCTCTCTGGCTCGGGCGCTGGATGCTCGGGCGCTACGACACTGGCTCCGAGTTTCAGACGATCACCCATGCCTTCGCCGAGGCGATGATTTCGATCGAAGCCACGGTCAAGAGCTGGTTCGGCTTCGGTCCATCGAAGTGGGACGGGATCATCGTGTTCCTCGACGACATCTTCCTGCCCTACCTGATCGGCGGCATCCTGCCGGGTCTCGTTACGGCCGTGGTCTCCTATTGGCTGATCGGACCGATCGTGGCAGCTTACCAGGAACGGCGGCGCCGGCGGCTCGCGAGGCGGGCGGAACAGCGTCGCCAGCTGGCGCTCGACGAGCAGGAAGCCTATCGGGCGAATGACGCGATGGAGGGCGACAATGCATGACCGGGCAACCACGACCCAGCCGCTCGGGCGGCTCCGGCTCGGGGTCAACATCGACCATGTGGCGACGATCCGCAACGCCCGCGGCGGCAACCATCCGGACCCGGTCCACGCCGCGCGCATTGCCGAACAGGCCGGCGCCGATGGAATCACCGCCCATCTGCGCGAGGACCGGCGCCATATCACCGACGCCGACATCGAGGCGCTGATGCAGGCGCTGACGCTGCCCCTGAACTTCGAGATGGCGGCGACCGACGAGATGCAGGCGATCGCGCTCCGGCACCGCCCCCACGCGGTCTGCATCGTGCCCGAGAAGCGCGAGGAGCGCACGACCGAGGGCGGGCTCGAGGTGGCGCGCGAGGAGAACCGGCTCGCCCACTTCATCGCGCCGCTGCGCGAGGCCGGCTGCCGGGTCTCGATCTTCATCGCCGCCGACCGGCGCCAGATCGAGGCCGCCCACCGGATCGGCGCGCCGGTGATCGAGCTGCACACGGGAGCCTATTGCGACGCCCATCACGAGGGCCGGCTCGCCGACCGCGACACCGAGCTTGAGAAGCTCTGCGACATGTCGGCCTTCGGCCACTCGCTCGGCCTCGAGGTCCATGCCGGCCACGGGCTGACCTACGACACGGTCGCCCCGGTCGCCGCCTTCCCGGAAGTGATGGAGCTCAACATCGGCCACTTCCTGGTCGGCGAGGCGATCTTCTCCGGCCTCGACAGCGCCATCCGCCGGATGCGCGGGCTGATGGACCGGGCAAGGCGCGAGGCCTTCGGCGAGGGGGTTGCGTGACGCAAGCGCTTCCGGTCCGCCGGCGGCGGGCGGACCGCGCGACCCGGCCACGGCTTCGGGGCGCGTTCCGGAGACGATCGTTTCTCGCGGGCTCCGGAGAACTGCCTCGACAGACGAAGCCGCCCGGTAGACCGACGACGCGAGAGGGGCCGGACTACTCCGGCAATCCCGCATTGCGCAGGCAGGCGCGGAATTGCTCCATTTGTGCGGCGTCCTTCAGCGGGATGCGGTCGAGATGCGAGACCCGCGCGCCCGGCAGAACCTCACGGCAATCGTCGATCGCCGCCCTGGCCGCGGCCTCGCGGCCGGCCCGCATGTGACTGGCCGCCAGCAGGAAATGGCCAATGTACCACTGCGGCCTGCGATGGACCGCTCTCTGGGCCCATTCGGCGGCGATGTCGTAGCGCCCCGCCAGATAATGCGCCATGGCCATCCCCGAAAACCGGAAGAAGATGCTCGGATCGCGCGGGTTGGAGCGGATCGCAATCCGCTGGTTCTCGATTGCTTCCTCGACGCGGCCGACGAGGCCGAGCACCGTCCCCAGACTGCCATAGGCCAGCGAGCAATTCGGATTGAGTTCGACCGCGCGCTCCAGCGCCGCGATGGATTCATCGTGTCTGTGGAGGCCCCAGCAACTTATGCCGTGGGCCCAGTGGGCGTATTCGTTCCGCTCATCCAACCGCGTTGCATGGACGCCCAATTCGCGGGCCTTCGTGACGGTCGCAAGGTAGTCCTCGGAAAAACCCAGCAACGCGCTGTGATGGTAGATGAGGGACAGGACCAGTGTTGCCTCCGCACTGTCGGGGTCGTGTTCGAGTGCGCGCTCGAGCAGGGACCTGGCGGTTGCGTAGCTATCCGGGTCGAAGTCGTAGAGCAGGCGCCAAGCGCGCATCGTCAGCTCCCAGACCGTCAGGTCGGGGCGCTTGCTGCGATCGGCGGGTTCGCTCGCGGTCAGATGCACCCGGGTCTGGATGGACGCGACCACGTTCCGCGTGATCTCGTCCTGGAGGTCGAAAACATCGGCGAGCTGGCCGTCATAGCGTTCCGACCAGACATGCCCGCCGGTGATGCCGTCGATCAGCTGCGCGGTTACCCGGATCCGGTCACCGGACCTGCGAACGCTGCCCTCCAGAACGTATCGAACGCCCAACTCGTCCGCGATCCTCTGGACGTCAATCTTCTCGCCCTTGTAGGTGAAGGTCGTGTTGCGGGCGATGATGAAGAGCCAGGGCGAGCGCGAAAGCGCCGTGATGATGTCTTCAGAAATGCCGTCCGAGAAATACTCCTGCTCTGGATCGCCCGACATGTTCTGGAAGGCGAGGACTGCAATCGAGGGTTTGTCGGGTCTCGGCGGGTGCCGGTCGGTCGCATCTCCGGGTGGGTGAAGGGTCGCTTCGAGGAGCTTGTGCAGCTCCAGCTTCGAGGTGACTCCCAGCTTGCGATAGACCGTGCCGAGATGCGTGCGCACCGTCGATGGCGAGATGCAGAGCCGGTCCGCGATCTGGTTGTAATTCTCGCCGCCCGAGAAAGCCTCGGCCACCTCCCGTTCCCGTGAGCTCAGCTGGTCGATCCTTACCCCGGGCTTATCCACGTTACTCATCCAGGAATGTTCGGCATTGCCGGCAGTTATCCCCGCTCTCAGTCATCTGCCGTATGCGAAATGCGGCATGTGGCCTAGCCAGAATACAGCACCCGGCCGATTCCGATCCAAGCCCAGCCTCCGTAGCTTTGCAACATTGCAGCAGCCCGTGGAGGACGGAAATGCACGACCTACAGACAGCAGGCTCGATGGCCGCAACGCCAGGCAGCGCCAAGATCGTGGAACGGGGATGGGACGCCGTTGCGCGCGGCGACTGGGATGCGCTGACCGCCGACTACACCGCGGACATGATCTTCGTCATGCCGGGGCAGAACGACGTGCTGGAGGGCAAGACGGCATTCCGTGGAGCGTTGAACGATCTCGGTGCTGCCCTGCCACCCGGCTTCGGCATCACCTCGATCCGCCAGATCGGCGATGGCCCGGAAGTCGTCTCGATCATCGACTGGAAGAGCGACAAGGTCCCCGGCGGCAGCCAACTGGCGGTGCTCTTCCGGTTCACCGGCGCCCTGGTCAGCGAGGAACGCTGGTTTGTCGACACCGAGCAGTGGAGGGCCGCGTTCTGACGTAGCGCGCATCCGATCCGGGCGCCCCGTCTGAGGGGCCGCCCGGCAGCGCGCCGAGGGGATTCCGGTGCGCCGGGGACAGTTCGCCCTCCCGCCGGGTCCACTCCGTGGATGCAATCTCTGGCCGAACCGAATAGCCTGCGCTTCGGAACGGCAGGGAATATTGATGATCATCGGCATCGGCTCCGACCTCGCGGATATCCGGCGCATCGAGAAGACGCTCGACCGCTTCGGCGAGCGGTTCATCCGGCGCGTCTTCACCGAGATCGAGCGGACGAAGTCCGAGAGACGCCGCGAGCGGGTGGCTTCCTATGCCAAGCGATGGGCGGCCAAGGAGGCCTGTTCAAAGGCGCTTGGCACCGGGCTACGGATGGGCGTCGCCTGGCGCGAGATGGGGGTGGTGAACCTGCCCTCGGGCCAGCCGACCATGCAGATCACCGGCGGCGCCGCGCTTCGGCTCGAGGCATTGCTCCCGCCCGGCCACGCCGCCCGCGTGCACGTCACCATCACCGACGATTTTCCCTGGGCACAGGCGTTCGTGGTCATCGAGGCGATCCCGCATGGCGCCGGCGAGGTGCGGCCGCCAGCTTGACTTCCCCGGACGGGGGGGTCAGATAGCCGGACCCTGCGCAGCGCGCCCCCTTGCGAGACCACCTCCCATGGCCAAGAAGCAGAAGCAGAGCGACGGTTTCTGGGAGACGGTCAAGACCATCTTCTGGGCGCTGCTGATCGCAATGGTCTTCCGCACGACCCTCTACCAGCCGTTCTCGATCCCCTCGGGCTCGATGAAGCCCACGCTCCTGATCGGCGACTATCTCTTCGTCTCCAAGTTCTCCTACGGCTACTCGCGCTATTCGCTCCCGTTCTCGCCGGACTGGTTCGACGGCCGGATCTGGGGCACCATGCCGAAGCGTGGCGACGTGATCGTGTTCAAGAAGCCCGGCAAGGACGCCTGCACCCAGGGCCCGCTCGACATGGTCGCCGGGCTGGTGCGGCGGCTGACCGGCGGGCGCGGCGGCACGCCGGACGACTGCGTCGACTATGTCAAGCGACTGGTCGGGATGCCGGGCGACAAGATCCAGATCCGGGGCGGCATCCTGCACATCAACGGCCAGCCGCTGAAAACCGTGCGCGCCGGCGATTACGTCGAGCCGAAGGTGTTCCGCGGCAGCCCACCGAGCCGTCCCCGCTGCGTCAACGAACCGGTCTCCGACGGCGCCGACTGCATCAAGGAGCACTGGCTCGAGACCCTTCCCGAGGGCAAGACCCATTCGGTGCTGAACATCGTCGGCACGGTTGGCGACACCAGCGAGCCGCCGCTGTCGAATACCGACAACACGCCGGTTTTCGAAGTGCCCGCGGACCATTTCTTCTTCATGGGTGACAACCGCGACAACTCGGTGGACAGCCGCTATCAGTCCGATGTCGGCTTCGTGCCCTACGAGAATCTGATCGGCCGCGCCGAGGTGATCGCTCTCTCCTCGGACGGCCCGTTCTGGCAGGTCTGGAACTGGCGCCCCGACAGGTTCTTCAAGTCGATCAACTGACATGGATGGCGGCGGCCAGATATCCTGGGGGCGCCTTGTCCTGGGCGCGCTCCTGGGGCTCGCGATCATGGCCGCGGTGCTGGTTCTGGTGGGGCCGCTGCTGGCAATGCGAGTGGCCGGCGGGAGCAACTACCGGATCAAGACCGAGGCCATGGAGCCGGCGCTGCTGCCCGGCGACTGGGTGCTGGTGGAGTCGCTCCTACCCGGCCAGGTTCCGCCGCGCGGCGCCATCGTGGTTTACGAGCATCCGCAGCAACGCGGCGTCGAGCAGATCATGCGGGTCGTCGGCCTTCCCGGCGAGCGGATCCAGATCCGCGGCGGTGCGGTTGTCGTCAACGGCACCAGGGTCGGCATGGAGCGGACCGAGGACCGGGTGATCCGCAAGCTTCGCCCCGCGCCGCGCACAACAATGCCACGCTGCATCAACGACCCGGTGAAGGACGGCGCCGACTGCCGGCAGGAATCCTGGCGCGAGACCTATCCCGACGGCTCCGTCGTCACGGTTCTGAACACCCAGAACCGGATCGGCACCTCTGCGCCCGCGCGCGGCAACAGCCCGGACGACACCACGCAGTTTCTGGTACCGAAGGGCGAGGTCTTCCTGATGGGCGACAACCGCGATCTCGCCGTCGACAGCCGGTTCCCGCTGCACGGCATGGTGCCGATCCGGAACCTCCGTTATCAGGTCTGGATGATCCACACCTCGCTCGACCGCTCCAGCCGCTTCCCGTCCCTGCGCATCGAGCGCTTCTTCACCATGGTGCGCTGATGCAGCCGCGCGACGAGCGCACCCCGCTCGGCAAGCTGGCCTCGGTGCTCGGCCACCGTTTCCGGGCGCCGGAAACGCTCGAGCGGGCCGTGACCCATCCCTCGGCGACCGGCGCCGGGGAACCGGACAACCAGCGGCTCGAATTCCTGGGCGACCGGGTGCTGGGGCTGGTGGTCGCCGAGGCGCTTCTCGCCGCCTATCCGGCAGAGAGCGAAGGCGAGCTTGCGCCCCGCTTCAACGCCCTCGTGCGCCGCGAGACCCTGGCCGATGTCGCGTCCGAGATCGGCCTCGGCGGCTTCCTCCGTCTCGGCCGCTCAGAGGCCAGCAGCGGCGGCCGCAAGAAGGCGGCGGTCCTCGCCGATGCGATGGAGGCGGTCATCGCAGCGCTCTATCTCGACGGTGGCCTGCCGGCGGCGCGGGCCTTCGTGCTGTCGCGCTGGCAGGCCCGGATCGACGCCCCGGCGAAAGCGCCGATGGACGCCAAGACAAGGCTGCAGGAATGGGTCCAGGCCCGCGGGCAGCGGCCGCCGGACTACACCGTCACCGGCCGCGAAGGGCCCGACCATGCGCCGCAATTCACGGTCGAGGCGCGGCTCGAAACGGGCGAGGCCGCAACCGGCACGGCTCCGTCGAAGAAACAGGCCGAGCAGCGCGCGGCCGACGCGATCCTCCGCCTGCTTGGGATCGGAGGGCAGGATGATGACGGCGAGTGATACCCGCTGCGGCTTCGTTGCGGTGATCGGCGAGCCGAATGCCGGCAAGTCGACGCTGGTCAACGCCATGGTCGGGACCAAGGTCTCGATCGTCACCCACAAGGTGCAGACCACCCGCAGCCGCATCCGCGGCATCGCCATCGAGGGCAAGAGCCAGATCGTCTTCGTCGATACGCCGGGCCTGTTCAGGCCGCGCCGGCGGCTCGACCAGGCGATGGTCGCCTCGGCCTGGGCCGGGGCCGAGGACGCCGACGCGATCCTGCTGATGGTCGAGGCGCATCGCGGCATCACCGCGGGCGTGCGGGATATCCTGGCGGCGCTCGACGCCCATCGGAAGCCGGGCCGGCCGCTGGCCCTTGTGATCAACAAGATCGACCGGGTGAAGCGCGACCGGTTGCTGGCGCTGGCGGCCGAACTCAACGCAGCCCGGGATTTCGACCGAACCTTCATGATCTCGGCCGAGAACGGTGACGGCGTCGCCGATCTCCGCCGCTGGCTGGCCGGACTGGTGCCCGAAGGGCCGTGGCACTACCCGGAGGACCAGGTCGCCGATCTGCCCCTGCGGCAGCTCGCCGCCGAAATCACCCGCGAGAAGCTGACGCTGCGGCTGCACCAGGAACTGCCCTACCAGATGACGGTCGAGACCGAGGCCTGGGAGGACCGCAAGGACGGCTCGACCCGGATCGACCAGGTGATCTATGTCGCCCGCGAGGGCCACAAGGGCATCGTGCTCGGCAATGGCGGCCAGACCATTCGCCAGATCGGCGCCGAGGCCCGGGCCGAGATCGGCAAGGCGATCGACCGCAAGGTCCATCTGTTTCTGACCGTGAAGGTCCGGCCCGGCTGGCTCGACGAGCCCGAGCGCTACCGCGAAATGGGGCTCGACTTCACCGGCGGGGACTGACCGGTGGCCCGCCTCGCGACCGCGATCTGGGTCTCGGCCTACCTGACCCGGCTGTCGCTCGAAGGGATCTTCGCCCATGTGGCACGGAAGGGGGACGAGACCGCCGGGGCGGTCGCCGTCAAGGTCGCTACCATGAACGGCCGCGCCTCGTTCTTCACCCGTGCATTCGGCGCCGACGGCGTCACCGGCTGGCACGCCCAGGCCGAGGACGTTCCCGAGGGGGAGGTGGACGCGGCGCTGGCCCGCCAGCGGCGCTACGATCCGGATCTCTGGGTGATCGAGGTCGAGGACCCGCGCGGCCGCCACCTGCTGGGCGAACCGGGGCTGGAGGCATAGGCTCGGGTCATGGACTGGCGCGACGAAGGCATCCTGCTGGCGGTCCGGCCCCATGGCGAGACCAGCGCCATCATCGAATGCCTGACCCGCGAGCATGGTCGCCACGCCGGATTGGTGCAGGGTGGCCAGGGATCGGCGCTGACCCCCGCTCTCCAGCCCGGCGCCCAGCTGATGCTCGACTGGCGCGCCAGGCTCTCCGAGCATCTGGGCCACTACCGGGTCGAGCTCCTGCGCTCCCGCGCCGCCTCGATCATGGCGGACCGCGCCGGTCTCGCGGCGCTGAACGCCACGGGCGCGCTCCTGGTCACCATGCTGCCCGAGCGCGAGCCCAACCCCGAGATCTACGACGCGACCCTGGCGCTGGCCGACGCGCTGGCGGCCGCGGAATGGGACTGGCCGGCGCGCTACGCGCGCTGGGAGATCACCCTGCTGAAGGCCCTCGGCTTCGGCCTCGACCTCGCCCGCTGCGCCGCCACCGGCAAGGCCGACGATCTGGTCTATGTCTCGCCACGTTCGGGCCGCGCGGTCTCCCGCGATGCCGGCGGCGCCTGGGCCGACCGGCTGCTGCCGCTGCCGGGATTCCTGACCGGCAGAGCCGAGCCGACCATCGGCGCCGTGCGCGAGGCGGTACGGATGTCCGGCTTCTTCCTCGAGCACTGGGCCTGCCCGGCCTTCGAGGTGAAGTCCGTCCCCGAAGCCCGCATCCGGCTGGTCCGCCTGTTCGAAACCCACGCCATGACACCGCCCTGACGGCATCCCGACCCGCCCGGCCGGCCTGCCGGCTTGGGCTGGCATCGGCGGAACCGATCGGGTAAGCCACCGCCGCGAGACAGGCGCGAGACAGGACCGCCATTCCGATGTTCACCGACCTCGCCGCAAGGATGATCGGCGGCCGCCGGGCCGGGCTCTTGCTGCGGCTGATTTCCGAAAGCGCCTGGGAGCACCGCCGCGGCTACGCTCTGGCGCTGGCGATGATGGCGCTGGTGGCGGCCACCGGCGGCGCGATCGCGATCCTGATGCAGCGGATCATGGACGACGTCTTCACCGGTCATTCGCCGGGAGCGGTCTCCGCCATCGCCGCCTGGGTGCTTGTCGTGTTCGTGATCCGCGGCGCGGCCGCCTACGTGCAGACCGTGCTGCTGGGCCGGATCGGCAACCGCGTCGTCGCCCGCCTGCAGATGCGCATCCACGATCACGTGATGTCCCAGGACATGGGATTTCATGCGCGCGAGGGGACCGGAGCGCTGACCACCCGCATCACCCACAACTGCGCCGCCGCCCGGCAGGCGCTGGACCTGGTCGCCACGCGGCTTGGCGCCGACCTGCTGGCGCTTCTGGCGCTGATCGCGGTCATGCTGTGGCAGGACTGGTCCATGGCGCTGGTGGCGCTGGTCGGCCTGCCGCTGATCACCGGTGGCGTCGCCTGGCTGGTAAGACGGGTGCGCCGTCTTGCGCAGCAGGAGGTGACCCAGCAGGCGCGGGTGATCTCGGCCCTGGCCGAGACCGTCGCTGGCGCGCGCGTGATCAAGGCCTTCCGGCTCGAGCCGGCCATGCGGGCCCGGATGGACTCGGCGGTCCAGGGCGTCCGCGGACGCGCCGACCGGATCGTGCGCCTGCGCGGACTGGTCAATCCGCTGATGGAGGCCAGCGCCGGGCTGATCGCCGGAGCCGTCATCCTCTATGGCGGCTGGCGCGTGACCTCGGGTGCCATGGAGACGGGAACCTTTTTCGCCTTCGTCACCGCGCTCTTCCTCGCCATCGACCCCGCCAGGCGCCTGGCGCAGCTCGACGTCCAGCTCCGCCAGCATCTGGCGGCGGTCGAGTTCATCTTCGACCTGCTGGATGCCGACTCGGCGGCGGCGGATCGCCCGGACGCGTTGCCGCTGGCGGTGACGGACGGGCACATCCGCTTCGAGGACGTGCATTTCGCCTATGGCGAGGCGCCGGCGCTGCGCGGCGTCGATCTGGAGGCCCGCCCTGGCCAGGTCACCGCGCTTGTCGGCCCCTCGGGCTCGGGCAAGTCCACCGTTCTGGCGCTGATCGAGCGGTTCCATGACCCGGATGCCGGCCGCGTCGTCATCGACGGCCAGGATATCCGGGACGTGACGCTGGCCTCGCTCCGCGACCGGATCGCGCTGGTGACGCAGGAGACTTTCCTGTTCGACGCCACCGTGGCCGAGAACATCGGCTTCGGCCGCCCCGGCGCCACCCGGGCCGAGATCGCGTCGGCCGCCGCCGCCGCCAACGCCGCCGACTTCATCGCCCGCCTGCCCCAGGGCTACGACACCCCGCTCGGCGAAGGCGGCGCCCGGCTCTCCGGTGGCGAACGCCAGCGCATCGCCATCGCCCGGGCGATGCTGCGGGACGCCCCGGTCCTGCTGCTCGACGAGGCGACCTCGGCGCTGGACGCGGAAGCGGAGACCCGTGTGCAGGAGGCGCTGGAGCGACTGATGGCGGGCCGCACCACCATCGTGATCGCCCACCGCCTGGCAACCGTCCGCCGCGCCGAACGGATCTGCGTCATGGCGGAGGGCCGTGTGGCGGAACAGGGCACGCACGATATATTGGTGGCTACAGGGGGGCTCTATGCCCGCCTCGCCGCACTTCAGTTCAGTCCCGCCGAGGAGCGCGCATGACCAAGCCACCCCTGACCCTCTACCTCGCCGAGCCGCGTGGCTTCTGCGCCGGCGTGGTGCGGGCGATCGAGATCGTCGAGCTCGCACTCGAGAAATGGGGAGCGCCGGTCTATGTGCGCCACGAGATCGTCCACAACCGCCATGTGGTCGACGGGCTCCGGGCCAAGGGCGCCGTGTTCGTCGAGGAGCTGGACGCATGTCCGCCGGACCGGCCGGTGGTGTTCTCGGCCCACGGGGTGCCGAAATCCGTGCCCTCCGAGGCCGAGCGGCGCAACCTTCTCTATGTCGATGCCACCTGCCCGCTGGTCACGAAGGTCCATTTGGATGCCGAGCGCAACGCCGAACGCGGACTCCAGATCGTGATGATCGGCCATGCCGGCCATCCCGAGACCATCGGCACGATGGGCCAGCTGCCGGACGGCGAGGTGATCCTGATCGAGACAGTTGCCGATGTGGCCCGGATCACCCCGCGCGACCCGGAAAGGCTTGCCTACATCACCCAGACCACACTCTCGGTCGATGATACCGCCGCGGTCGTTGCAGCGCTGAAGGCGCGCTTCCCCGGCATCCTCGGGCCGCGCAAGAAGGACATCTGCTATGCCACCACAAACCGCCAGGAGGCGGTGAAGGCGATGGCGCCGATGATTGATGCGCTGCTGGTGGTGGGGGCGCCCAACTCCTCGAACTCGCGCAGGCTGGTCGAGGTCGGCACCGCCGCCGGCTGCGCCTATGCCACTCTGGTGCAGTGCGCCGCCGACATCGACTGGGCGGCGCTGGCGGGTATGCGCGCCGTCGGCCTCACCGCCGGCGCGAGCGCCCCGGAGGAGCTCGTGACCGAGGTGATCGACGCCTTCCGACAGCGCTACGAGGTCACGATCGAGCCGGTCGTGACCGCGACCGAGAATGTCAACTTCAAGGTGCCCCGCGTGCTCCGGGAACCCGCATGAGTGCGGACCGGCGCACCGTCGCCGCCTATGACGCCCATGCGGCAGACTACGAGAAGCGCTTCCGCACCGCGTCGCCCGACCCCCATCTGCAGGCGTTTATCGACGCGCTGCCCGAAGCCGCGCGCGTGCTTGACCTCGGCTGCGGCCCCGGCAGTGCCTCGGCTTTCCTGCGCGCCGCCGGGCTGCGGCCCGATCCGGTGGACGCCTCGCCCGCCATGGTGGCGCTGGCCAATGCCCGCCACGACATCGGCGCCCGGCTCGCCACCTTCGACGACATCGACGCCGAGGCCGCCTACGACGGCGTCTGGGCCAATTTCTCGCTGCTGCACGCGGCGCGCGCCGATCTGCCGCGCCATCTCGCCGCCCTGCGCCTCGCGCTGGTGCTCGGCGGGCTCCTGCATGTCGGCATGAAGACCGGCACCGGCGAAGGCCGCGACAGGCTGGAGCGGTTTTACACCTATGTGACCCGGTCCGAGCTTCGAGACCTGCTCGCGGCCGCCGGCTTTACCCTGATCGCCGAGGCGGAGGGCGCCGACCGCGGATTGGCCGGCAAGACCGAGCCCTGGCTGATTGTCCGCGCCCGCGCCGGCTGACCGCCCTTGACGGCAGGTTGCACGGGGACGAGCCTCGCGCTCATTCGCTGCGGAAGGTCAGATCCATGTCTCCCGAGTTCCTGCTCACCGCCTTCATCGTCTGCATCTCGCCGGGGATCGGCGTGGTCTACACCCTCGCCACCACACTCGGCGGCGGCCTCCGGGCGGGGCTCTTCGCTATCGTCGGATGCACCGTTGCCGCCGCGATCCGCATGCTGGCCGCGCTCGGCGCCCGGCTGGCACTCGAACCCGCCTGACTGGATCCCCGGGGTCGCGGTTGACCCGGCCCCGCGGACGCCCTAGACGGGCCGGGCCCTGCGCGATCCGGTGAGCCATGCCCGACCTCGTCGCCTATACCGATGGAGCCTGTTCCGGAAATCCGGGCCCGGGGGGCTGGGGCGTGGTCCTTGAGGCCTGGGAGGGTGGCGAGCTGATCCGGTCGCGCGAGCTTTCCGGCGGCGACCCGGCCACCACCAACAACCGCATGGAGCTGATGGCCGCCATCGCCGCGCTCGAGGCCCTGACCCGGCCAAGCGAGATCACCGTCGTCACCGACTCGGTCTATCTCAGGGACGGCATCACCCGCTGGATACACGGCTGGAAGCGCAACGGCTGGCGCACCGCGGCGAAGAAACCGGTGAAGAACGACGACCTCTGGCAGCGCCTCGAGACCGCCGAGGCACGGCATACCGTGTCCTGGGAATGGATCAAGGGCCATGCCGGCCACGAGCAGAACGAACGCGCCGACGCCCTGGCGCGGGCCGAGATCAAGGCGCTGAAGGCGCAGGCGGCCGAGATGGCCGCCAGCGGGGGTGGAACCGGTCGGGCCTGACCCGCGGGCCGACTCATGCGAACTCCGCCTCCCCTTGACCTTCGCCCCCATTCGGACGCATCTAGCGGCAGTTCCGGACCATGAAACAATTACCCGGAGGAGACCCCCCATGTTCGACCTGACCGCCCGCAACCTGCTCGAGGGCCGTTCCTATGTGAACGGCGAGTGGATCAATGCCGATTCGGGCAAGACCTTCGCCGTGACCAACCCGGCAACCGGCGAGGAGATCGCCCGGTGCGCCGATCTGGGCGTCGCCGAGACGAAGCGCGCCATCGACGCCGCCTACGCCGCCCAGCCCGCCTGGGCCGCCAAGACCGCCAAGGAGCGCGCCGCCATCCTGCGCCGCTGGTTCGACCTGATGATCGAGAACGCCGACGACCTCGCCCGGCTCCTCACCGCCGAGCAGGGCAAGCCGCTGGCCGAGGCCAGGGGCGAGATCGTCTACGGCGCCAGCTTCATCGAGTGGTTCGCCGAGGAGGCCAAGCGCGTCTACGGCGACACCATCCCCGGCCACCAGGCGGACAAGCGGATCGTGGTCCTGAAGCAGCCGATCGGCGTCGTCGCCGCTATCACGCCCTGGAACTTCCCGAACGCGATGATTACCCGCAAGGCCGGCCCGGCGCTGGCCGCCGGCTGCGCCATGGTGCTGAAGCCCGCCAAGCAGACGCCGCTGAGCGCCACCGCCATGGCGGTGCTGGCCGAGCAGGCGGGTGTTCCGAAGGGCATCTTCAACGTCATCACCTCGAACGACAGCCGCAGCGTCGGCGCCGAGCTCTGCGCCAACACCAAGGTCCGCAAGCTGACCTTCACCGGCTCGACCGAGGTCGGCCGGGTGCTGATGCGCCAGTGCGCCGAGGACATCAAGAAGCTGGGGCTGGAGCTGGGCGGCAACGCGCCCTTTATCGTGTTCGACGACGCCGATCTCGACAAGGCGGTCGAGGGCGCGATGCTGTGCAAGTTCCGCAATGCCGGCCAGACCTGCGTCTGCGCCAACCGGATCTACGTCCAGGCCGGCGTCTACGATGCCTTCGCCAAGAAACTCGAGGCCGCGGTCGCCAAGCTGAAGGTTGGCAACGGCTTCGGCGAAGGCGTCACCACCGGCCCGCTGATCGACCTCGCCGGGCTGGCCAAGGTCGAGGAGCACGTCGCCGACGCCACCGCCAAGGGGGCAAAGGTCGCTGCCGGCGGCAAGCGCCATGAGCTCGGCGGCAGCTTCTACCTGCCGACCATCCTGACCGGCGTCACCCAGGAGATGGCCGTCGCCCGCGAGGAGACCTTCGGCCCGGTCGCGCCGTTGTTCAAGTTCGAGACCGAGGAAGAGGTCATCCGGATGTCGAACGACACCGAGTTCGGCCTCGCCGGCTACTTCTACTCGCGCGACCTCGGCCGGGTCTGGCGGGTGGCCGAGGCGCTGGAATATGGCATCGTCGGCATCAACACCGGCATCATCTCGACCGAGGTGGCCCCGTTCGGCGGCGTCAAGCAGTCCGGCCTCGGCCGCGAGGGCTCGAAATACGGCATCGAGGACTTCCTGGAGATCAAGTATCTCTGCATGGGCATCTGAGGATGCATCGAAGAGAGACGGATCGAAGGGGCGCCCGGCGGGCGCCCCTTTTCGTTTCCCTCTCCGCATTGGGGCAGCGGTCGCGGCCGGGTTACCCATCGGTGTTCGCCTTGCCCCGCCGCCAGCGAGTTGCGATCCTGCAGGCTTGAATTTCGCAAGGAAATCTGTGGGCACTGGCAATTTCCCCCAGTGCGGAGGACTTCCATGACAATCATCAGGACAGGTATCGCGCTGGCGGTCGTGGCCATTCTCACCGGCTGTCAATCGGCCGAACAGCCGACCGCTGCCCCCGCGGTCGCGAATCTCGACATCGCCACGCTCAAGCAGCAATGGGAGGGCAAGTGGTCAGGAACCTGGAGCAATGGCTGCAGCGGCTCGATCGTGGTGAGCGATGTCGGCCCCGAGAGCGCCGTCGTTCTCTATGAGTGGGGTATCTGCGACAAGAGCGAGTGGGGCAGCTACGTCGACCATGATGCGACGATCGCGGGTGACCAGCTTACCGTCCACCTCGGCCGGAACATCCACGCGGCATACTCGCACATCGACGAGAACACCCTGCGCGGGGACTACTCGGGCCGCCAGGACGGCACCGCCGGCGCCGGGATCTTCAGGCGGGACGGGTAAGATTTCCGGCGGGACCGGCAGGCTGGCCGGCGGACAGCGCCCGCCTAGGCGGATGCCGCCCGGCCCCCTGCCAGCCCGTTCAGGATCGGGCAGTCAGGCCTGCCGTCGCCCCGGCAGGCCTCGGCCAGCCGGGCGAGGTCGTCGCGCAGCGCCTTCAACTCGTCCATCTGCGTCTCGATCCGCTCGATCCGCTGCAGGGCGAGGCTCTTGACGTCGGCGCTCGCGCGGTTGCGGTCCGCATAGAGGCCAAGGAGGTCCCGGCATTCCTCGACCGAGAAGCCGAACGCCCGCGCCCGGCGGACGAATTGCAGCCGCCGCACCTCGTCGGGACCGTATGCGCGATAGCCGTTCTCGCCACGCCCCTGAGGGCGGACGAGCCCGATATCCGCATAGTAGCGCACCGTCTTGGTCGGCAGGCCGCTTTCGCGGGCGGCGGATCCGATATTCATGGGCCTCCTCCGAAAACCGTTTGACCTTCCGGCTTGTGGAAGGACTAAGGAAGACATGTAGCGGTTTCAAGGAAACTCGACCCTGAGCCCGATGGAACAACCATGCGGATGACGCGCACAAAACTTGCGGCGGCCGTCGTGCTGCTCGGTGGCGCAGCCCTGGCAGCAGTCCGCATGGCGTCTCCGACGTCCGGAGTCGTGATCCCTGACCTGTCGGACGAAGCCCTGCGCGGCATGTCTGCCTTCGGCTACTACTGCGCCAGCTGTCACGGCGACGACGCCGGCGGCACCGACAAGGGGCCGCCGCTGATCCACCCGATCTACGCACCCGGGCACCATGCCGACATGGCGATCCTGTTCGCCGTCCGCGGCGGCAGCCGGGCCCATCACTGGAATTTCGGCGACATGCCGCAAATCGAGGGTATCGGCGACCCCGAACTGTCGGAGATCATCGTCTTCCTGCGCGCGGTCCAGAGGGCGAACGGTATCGAGTGAGCCGGGTCACTCCAGCCGCGCACCCCTCGGCAACGGAAACCCGTTGAGGAACGTCGCCGCATCCATCGCCCCCTTGCCGGCGCGCTGCAGCGTGACCAGCCGCAGGGCGCCGGCGCCGCATGCGACCAGCAGCGCATCGTCCAGCACCTCGCCGGGAGCGCCCGCGCCGTCCTCCGGCACCGCCATCAGCAGCTTCACCCGTTCGCCCCCGATCTCGCACCAGGCGCCCGGAAACGGGCTCAGGCCGCGGATGAGGGCGGCCAGCTCGCCCGCCGGGCGGGTCCAGTCGACCCGGGCCTCCGCCTTGTCGATCTTGCGGGCATAGGTGACACCCTCCTCGGACTGAGGCACCGCGGCGGCCATGCCGGCTTGCAGCCGCGCAAGCGTCGCAACGATCAGCCTTGCCCCGATTCCCGCCAGCCGGTCGTGCAGGGTGCCGGCGGTGTCCTCCGGAGCGATCGCCGTCGCCTCGCACGCCAGGACCGGTCCGGTGTCGAGCCCCGCCTCCATCTGCATCACGCAGACCCCGGTCTCGGCGTCGCCCGCCATCACCGCCCGCTGGATCGGCGCCGCTCCCCGCCAGCGCGGCAACCGCGATGCATGAAGGTTGAGGCAGCCGAGCCGCGGCGCCTCCAGCGCCGCCACCGGGAGGATCTGGCCATAGGCCACGACCACTGCGGCATCGTGTCCGAGCGCGGCAAAGTCCGCCAGCACGGACGGGTCGCGGAAGCTCTCCGGCGTCTCCACCGGGAGGCCCAACTCCGCCGCCGCCGCATGGACGGCAGACTGTCTCAGCCCCTTGCCCCGCCCGGCGGGCCGGGGCGGCTGGGTGTAGACGCGGACGATCTTGTGCCCGGCGTCGGCCAGCGCCCGCAGGACCGGAACGGCGAAATCGGGGGTTCCCATGAAAGCGAGGCGCATCGGCCGCGGCCCCCGCCCGGCGCTATTCGGCGGCGGCGCGGGCGCGCTCGCGCTTCAGCTTCTTCATCTTCGAGGTGATCAGCTGCCGGCGCATGGCGCCGAGATAGTCGATGAAGAGCTTGCCGTTCAGATGGTCGATCTCGTGCTGCACGCAGGTGGCGCGGAGCCCTTCGAACTCCCGCTCCGCCACCTTGCCGTCCCGGTCCAGGAACCGCACCCTGACCGCGCTCGGCCGGGTCACCATGGCGTACTGGTCCGGGATCGAAAGGCAGCCTTCCTCGTGCTCGCGCGTTCCCTCCGAGGACCACACGATCTCCGGATTGGCCAGGCAGATCGGCTCCGGCTCCTCGTCCTCGCCCTTGGCGCAGTCCATCACGATCACCCGCGAGAGCACGCCGACCTGCGGCGCCGCGAGGCCGATGCCCGGCGCATCGTACATGGTCTGCAGCATGTCCCCCATCAGCTCGCGCACTGCGGAATCGACACCCTCTACGGGCTTGCAGACCTTCCGCAGCCGCGGGTCGGGGTGGATGAGGATCGGCCGGATCATGGGCCAGCACCTAAGATGCCGGCCCGGAAAATGCAAGCGGTGCAAGGGCCGGCCCGCGATTGACGCGCCCGGCACCGGGGCACTACGTTGCGCCGCAGCATTCCGCCACCCGGAACGACCTCGATCAGACCCGCCACGGCCATCCCGGAGTCCCCGATGAGCTTCACCCTCCAGCCCACGCCGCCCGCCCGCCCGAACCGCTGCCAGCTCTTCGGCCCCGGCTCGCGTCCCGCGATCTTCGAGAAGATGGCGGCCTCGGCGGCGGACGTGGTGAACCTCGACCTCGAGGACGCGGTGGCGCCGCAGGACAAGCCGCAGGCGCGGAAGAACATCATCGAGGCGATCAACGACGTCGACTGGGGGACGAAGACCGTCTCGGTCCGCATCAACGGCCTCGACACCGCCTACTGGTACCGCGACGTGGTCGAGGTGCTGGAGGGCTGCGGCGAGCGACTGGACCTCATCATGATCCCGAAGGTCGGCAACGCGAAGGACATCTACGCGGTCGACGCGCTGGTGACGGCCATCGAGGCCGCCAGGGGGCGCAGGAAGCGCATCGGCTTCGAGGCGATTATCGAGACCGCCGCCGGCATCGCCCATGTGGAGGAAATCGCCGCCGCCTCCCCCCGGATGCAGGCGCTGAGCCTCGGCGCGGCCGACTATGCCGCCTCGATGGGCATGGCGACGACGGGCATCGGCGGCACCCAGGCGAACTACTACATGCTCGAGGACGCCCGCGCCGACGGCGGCCCCCGCGCGGTGCACTGGGGCGACCCGTGGCACCACCCGACCGTCGCCATCGTTGCCGCCTGCCGCACCCACGGGCTCCTGCCGGTCGACGGCCCCTTCGGCGACTTCTCCGACGACGAGGGCTTCCGCGCCCAGGCGCGGCGGGCGGCGACGCTGGGGATGGTCGGCAAGTGGGCGATCCATCCGAAGCAGATCGCGCTGGCGAACGAGGTCTTCACCCCCTCCGAGGCGATGCTGGCCCAGGCCCGGCGCATCCTCGAGGCGATGGAGCAGGCGCAGAAGGAAGGCGCCGGGGCGGTGACGCTCGACGGCAGGCTGATCGACATCGCCTCGATCCGCCAGGCCCAGGTGATCGTGAAGCAGGCGGCGCTGATCGCTGGCTGAGGCCTGGCGCGCGCTCCAGGGAGGTCCACATGCCGGTCATCAACCGGATCGCCGAGTTCGAGCCCGAGATGCGCGCCTGGCGGCGGCATCTCCATGCCCATCCCGAGCTGAGCCTCGACCTGCCCGAGACCGCGGCCTTCGTCGCGGCGCGGCTCCGCGAGATCGGCGTCGACGAGATCCACACCGGCATCGCGCAGACCGGCATCGTGGCGCTGATCCGGGGGGCGCAGGTGGGGCCGGTGATCGGGCTCCGCGCCGACATGGACGCGCTGCCGATCGAGGAGGAGACCGGCGCCCCCTACGCCTCCACCCGCCCCGGCCTGATGCATGCCTGCGGACATGACGGCCACACCGCGATCCTGCTCGGCGCCGCCCGCTACCTGGCCGAGACCCGGAACTTCGCGGGCAGCGTGGCGCTGATCTTCCAGCCGGCCGAGGAGACGGTCGGCGGCGGCCGGATCATGTGCGAGGAAGGGATGATGGACCGCTTCGGCATCTCCCGCGTGTTCGCGCTCCACAACGCGCCCGAGATCCCGTTCGGCCGGATCCATCTGCGCCCGGGCGCCTTCACCGCGGCCACTGACGAATTCCGGATCACGATCCGGGGAAAGGGCGGCCACGCCGCTTACCCCCACACCGCGATCGACCCGGTACCGGCGATGCTGCAAGCCGGGCAGGCGCTGCAGGCGATCCCGGCGCGCCGCGTCGACCCGATGGTCCCCGTGGTGGTTTCGCTCACAGTGCTCAGCGCCGGCGAGGCGAATAACGTGATCCCCGCCAAGGGTCTGCTCGCCGGCACGGTGCGGACCTATGACGAGGCGCTGCGCCGGCGGATCGCCGACGATGTCCGCCGGATCGCCGAGGCCTCCGCCGCCGCTCACGGCTGCACTGCCGAGGTCGCCTACGAGTTCGGCTACCCACCCTCGGTGAACGACGCGGACGAGGCCGCCTTCGCGGCCCGGGTGGCAGCACAGGTGGTCGGCGCCGAGCGGGTCGACGCGGAATGCCCCGCGAGCATGGGAGGTGAGGACTTCTCCTACATGCTGCGCGAGCGCCCCGGCGCGATGGTCCTGCTGGGCACCGGGCCCGGCGCTTTCTGCCACCACCCGGCTTTCGACTACAACGACGACGCCAGCCCGATCGGTGCTTCCTGGTTCGCAAGACTGGTCGAAACAGCGTTGCCGATGGCGAGTTGACCCTACGGCGGTGCGGCAATGCACCGTCCGCTTGACTTTTGTGCCGGCCGGGCCTGCTTAAGTCAGGCTGCCCGGGCAGGCGGCAGATTCACGGAGGGACGGCGGTGCATATCGGACTGATCGGCGGCATCGGACCGGCGGCGACCGACCTCTATTACCGCGGCCTGATCGACACCATGAAGGCGCGGGGCAGCCCGCTCGACCTCACCATTGTCCACGCCGATGCGCCGACGCTGGTAAGGAACTTCGAGGCCCGCCGGCCCGAGGCCCAGGCGGAGATCTTCCTGCGCCTCGCCGACCGGCTGGTCGATGCGGGAGCAAGGGCCGTCGCCATCACCTCGATCGGCGGACATTTCTGCATCGAGCCGTTCCGCGCCCGCTGCCCGCTTCCGATCATCGACATGATCGCCGAGATGGACCGCTTCCTCGCCGGGAAGAAGTTCCGCAAGGTCGGCCTCATCGGCACCGACACCGTGATGGCGACGCGGTTCTATGGCGGTCTGCGCTCGGTCGAGGTGCTGGTGCCGGACGAGGCCGGGATTGCCCTGGTCCATCGCAACTATGTGGACATGGCGCTCTCTGCCAGGATCACGCCGGACCAGCGTAAGGTATTCTTCGAGGCGGGCCGGGCGTTGGCCCGGCGCGGCGCCGAGCTGCTGCTGCTGGGCGGCACCGACCTGTTCCTCGCCTTCGATGGCGAAGATCCCGGCTTCGCCACGCTCGACTGTGCTGGGGTCCATATCGAAGCCATCGCCCGCGAGGCCGGCCGGCCGGACTGACAGCCCCTCCGGATATCGGCTGCGATCGCGGGGCCGGAGTCTCCTCCCCGGCCCCGCGCCCCACCCGTCTCAGACGAACTCGAAATGGCCGGCGTTCAGCAGCAGGCTGTCGATCCCCGTCAGCAGGATCACGTCGCCCGGCCCATAGCTGACCGCGGCGTCGCCGTTGAAGTCGCCGATGCCCAGAGCACCGAAGCCGCCAGCGGCGCTCTCGAAGCGGATCAGGTCAGCGCCGAGATCGAAGTTGTGGATGCGGTCGATCCCGTCGCCGGAGCCGAAGACGAAGCTATCCGCCCCGCCATGACCCTCGAGCACGTCGTTGCCCGCCCGGCCTCGGATTACGTCGTCGCCGGCCCCGCCACGGATCATGTTGACCCCGGCATCGCCCGACAGCGTGTCGGCGAAGGCCGAGCCCCAAAGGAACTCGATCCCCGCGAGGATGTCGCCCGCCGCGTCGCCGCCCGCGCCGGTTCCTGAGGCAAGGTCTACCGCCACTCCGGCCGGCGAGTCGTCATAGCGCGCCCAGTCCATCCCGGCGCCGCCGTCCAGCGCGTCGGCTCCGGCCCCGCCCCAGAGCTCGTCGCCCTCCGCCCCGCCGGCCAGCGTATCCGCCCCACCCTCGCCGTGGAGCACGTCCGGCCCCCCGGCCCCGTCGACCATGTCGTCACCGCCCCCGGCCATGATCAGGTTGCGCGCCGTGTCGCCGGTCAGGCTGTCGGCATAGGCCGAGCCCCGCACGTTCTCGATCAACTCGAAGCTGTCGCCGGCCGCCTCGCCGCCGGTGCCGCCCGTGGCGAGCGACAGGACCACGCCGGCCGCGGCGGTGTTGTACTGCGCCCAGTCCTTGCCGATGTCGCCGATCAGCCGGTCGGCCCCCGGGCCGCCGCGCAGGATGTCGTTGCCATAGCCGCCGTCGATGGTGTCGTCACCGGCCCCGCCCAGCAGGAAGTCGTGGCCCGACTGGCCATGGATCGTGTCGTCGCCGCCTTCGCCATAGATCTTGTTGTCGAAGTTCGAGCCGGTCAGGTCGTCGCCCCAGTCCGATCCGCCGGCATTCTCGATCCCGAGATAGCTGTCCCCCGCCGCCTCGCCCGCGGACCCGGTTCCGGCCTGCAGGTTCAGGGTCACCCCGGCGGAGGCGCCCAGATAGCGCACCCAGTCCTCGCCGGCGCCCCCATCCAGGTGATCCGCACCGCCGCCTCCATAGAGGATGTCGGCCCCGTCACCACCCTCGAGCGTGTCGACGCCCGCCCGCCCGTAGAGGAGGTCGTTGCCGGACCCTCCCTGCAGCGTGTCGCCGCCCCCGCCGCCGTCGAGCATATCGCTGCCGCCATTGCCGACCAGCAGGTTCGCCGCCGCGTTGCCGGTCAGCCGGTCGTTGCCGCCGCCGCCCACGGCCTGCTCGATCGTCACCCCCCAGGCGATGGCAAGGTTGCGCGAAAGATTGCCGACCGAGGAGAAGGCGCCCGCGTTCAGGTCGACGGTCTGGTCCGTGCTCCAGCCCGAGACGTCGATCCGGTCGGTTCCACCCGCATCCCAGATCGCCACCACAGGCTCGGAGTTCACGGTGAAATCAAAGGCGTCCCGCCCGGCGGTGCTGTTGAAGCCGTAGACGGTGTCGCCGGTCCGGGTCGTCATGTCGGCGCCGTAGACCGCCTGGATCCCCAGGATGTCGTTCAGGAGCGGCGTCGCCCCGTAGGCCGCGCCGCCACCGGTCGTGTGATCCGCCCCGCTGCCATCCGCCCCGGCCTCGAAATAGGACATCACGGTATATTCGCGGGTGTCCTGCTGGTGGGTGGCGTCGGCCGCATAGCTGGCGGCGAAATTGTAGGGCCCCGGATGGGTGAGCCCCAGACCGTGGCCGATCTCGTGCAGATAGGTCAGGAAGCCGTAACCGCCGAGGGCGAGGTCGCTGTCCTCGTCCAGGCTCGGCCAGTCATCGGCAACCCAGATGTCCGCATCGCCGAGCTTGAATTGCGAGCGTGGTGCGTTATCGACCTCGAAATAGATGAACTCCGCATAGGCTCCGCCCGCCGTGGTCGAGGAATAGTTCACCGTGATATGGGCGCTCGGCCAGTCGTCCATCTCCAGCAGCTCGACCGCGATCAGGTCGTCCCAGAGCTCGAAGGCCTCCCGCGCCGTGGCCTCCATCAGCGTGGTCATGGCGACGTAGCCAACCATCTCGGGGGTGTAGTCCGCGTGGGTCGGGCCGATCTGGCCGGTGGCGATCGAGTAGGTGATGATGTCCGGCTTCCAGGCGACCGACGGCGTCGACCCGTCCCCGGTGGTCAGGGCATGGATCAACCCGGCGACATCGTAGACGGGTTTAGCAGCCGCGAAGAGGCCGCTGCCAACGCCCGCACCGGAAGCCGCCGCCCCGCCATTCTTCCTCAACAACGCCATCCACCCGCACCGCCCGCCTGCCGTCCCCGCGAAGCTAGGTCCGTATTGTTAGCCCGGGCCTAACAGACATGCTAAATACCGGGTAAACGCAGCCGGGCCGCGCCGCCGCCCTGGCCCGGCTCCGGATTGCATTCCGGAGGCAAATGCCATAGTTCGGCGAAACGTCGCCGGCCGGAACCGGTGCCGCAGGGACAGACCGGGATGCAGAACTATCTCGACTTCGAAAAGGGCCTGGCCGAGCTCCAGGGCAAGGCGACCGAGTTGCGCGCCATGGCCCGGCAAGACCCCAATCTCAAGGTCGAGGGCGAAGCCGATCAGCTCGAGGGCAAGGCGCGCGAGATGCTGCGCGAACTCTACGGGGAACTGACCCCCTGGCAGAAGTGCCAGGTCGCCCGCCACCCGGACAGGCCGCACGCCAAGAACTACATCGAGGCGCTTTTCAGCGAGTTCACGCCGCTCGCCGGCGACCGCAACTTCGCCGAGGACCACGCGGTGATGGGCGGGCTCGCCCGCTTCAACGACCGTCCCGTGGTTGTGATCGGCCACGAGAAGGGCGCCGACACCAAGACCCGGCTCGAGCGCAATTTCGGCATGGCCCGGCCCGAGGGCTATCGCAAGGCGGTGCGGCTGATGGAAATGGCCGACCGCTTCGGCCTCGCCGTGATCACGCTCGTCGACACCCCCGGCGCCTATCCCGGCAAGGGCGCCGAGGAACGCGGCCAGGCCGAGGCGATCGCGCGGGCCACCGACATGTGCCTGAGGCTGCACGCGCCGCTGATCTCGGTGGTGATCGGCGAGGGCGGATCGGGCGGCGCGGTGGCATTCGCGACCGCGAACCGGGTGATCATGCTCGAGCACGCGATCTACTCGGTGATCTCGCCCGAGGGCTGCGCCTCGATCCTCTGGAAGAACGCCGAGAAGATGAAGGAAGCGGCCCAGGCGCTGCGCCTCACCGCCCAGGACCTGCACAAGCTCGGCGTCATCGACGCCATCGTGCCCGAACCCCTGGGCGGCGCCCAGCGTGACCCCAAGGCGGCGATCGCCGGGGTCGGCGAGGCGATTCAGGCGGCCCTGACCTCGCTCGACGGGCTTTCTGCCAGCCAGCTTCGGGCCGACCGGCGCAAGAAGTTCATCGGCATGGGCGCGAAGGGGCTCGGCTGAGGTCCGCCGGACCGGCGGTCAGTCGGGCGCCGTCAGACCCAGTTCCTTCTGTGCCTCGGCCCCCAGCCGGTCCGAGGCCGACTCGATCGAGGCTTCCATGCGCCGCATCACCTCGTCGCGCGGCAGACCCGGCGGCAGGGTCTCGAGGAACTCGACCACCGCAGTGCCCGGACGCCTGGTGATCCCCTTCTTCGGCCAGAACCAGCCCACATTGGTCGCCGCCAGCACCATCGGCAGGCCCAGCTCCAGATAGGCCAGCGCGGCACCGCGGCGATAGGGCTTGTGGGTGCCGGGCGGCACCCGCGTGCCCTGCGGGTAGATCACGATCTGGCCGGTTCCGGACCATCCCTTCTGCAGCCGGCGCATCATCGTCTGGCCCTGGCCGCGCTGCTCGCGCACCACCCAGATGCAGCCGATCCTGAGTGCGTACTGGCCGAAGACCGGCACCCAGACCAGTTCGCGCTTCATCACGAAATGCGGCTCCGGCAATGCGTGGAACAGCATCAGCACGTCGAGCAGCGACTGGTGCTTGGCGGCGACCACCACCGGGCCGGAGGGAACCGGGCCCCGGATTTCCGCCCTCAGCCCGCAGATCGCCCGTGTCAGCCCCAGGCTCCAGCGCACGTAGAGCTTCATCCAGGCCAGCGTCCAGGCGCGCGACCACAGCACGAAGGGCGCCCCCAGGATGCCGAAGACGCCCATCAGACCGAAGACCGCCAGGTTCTGCAACGCCGAGCGCAGTCCCTGCATCGCCCTCCCCCTCACCACATGCCGCGCAGCATCAGCCGCACCGCCTGGTGCGCCGTCAGCCAGGCCACCAGCACGGTTCCGGCGGGCACCACCAGGAGCAGCAACGCCCAGCCCGCGCCCACGGGTCCCAGCGATACGGCCATCGGCGTGCCCGGCGCAAGCTCGGGCATCAGCGCCAGCGCGCCCGCGCCGGCAAGCGTTCCCGCCGCTCCGCCCAGCGCCGCCCGCGCGGTCAGCCGGCCGACGAACGCGGCCGAGATGTAGCGGTCCTCGGCGCCGATCAGCCGGATCACCCGGACCACATCGGCATGGGCGGCCAGGCTGGCGCGGGCCGCCAGAGCAACCATTGCCGCCGCCGCCAGCGCAACCAGTGCCGTCGCCGCCCAGGCAAGCCGTCTCAGCGCCGACGCCGCCCGTTCCAGCGGCAGGCGCCAGGCGGCGTGGCCATCATAGATCGCGCCCGGCGCTCCCTGGTCGAGCCGGGCCTGCAGCACCTGGGGGTCCGGTCCCGGTCCGTCGAGCCGGACCTCTATCAGGCGCGGCACCGGCAGGTCGCCGAGCCAGTCGCCGGCGCCGAGCCAGGGCTCGAGCAGCGCCCGGTGCTCGGCGTCCGACAGCACCCGCGCGCCGGCGATCCCCGGCGAGGTTCCAAGCACCACCAGCGCCGAGGTCACCGCCGCCTCCATCCCGCCCTTGGGTGCAATGACGCGCACGGTGGCGCTGCCGGCGAGATCGGCGCGCCACGACTCCGCCAGCCGGTCCGCGGCAAGTCCGGTGGCCAGGGTAAGCACCGCCATGAAGCTCATGGCGAGCGCCGCAAGCGTGGTCAGTCCGGCTGTCCAGCCGGACCGCGGCACGATCGGCGTCTCGCCGCCGCCGACGGCGAACGGAACCGGCACCAGCCGCCTCAGCGCAGCGATCGCGCCCGCCAGGGTCACAGCTCCGTCGCCCCCTGTGCCAGCCGGCCCTCCGAAAGCCGCAGGATGCGGGCCGCAACCGACCCCTTCACCGAGCGGATCAGACCCAGATCGTGGGTCGCCACCACGATGGTCTTGCCAAGCCGGTGCAACTCGGCAAGCAGCCGCAGGATTCGCGCACCCATCTCCGGGTCCACATTACCGGTCGGCTCGTCGGCCAGCACGATCTCGGGCGAGGCCACCACTGCCCGGGCGATGGCCGCGCGCTGCTTCTCGCCGGCCGAGAGCTCGGGCGGATGCGCGGCGCTGCGGTGCCCCAGCCCCACCCAACGGATCAGTTCGTCGACGTCCCTTGTCTCTTTGGCCTTGGCCTTGCCCGAAATCCGTAGCGGAAGGGCAACATTCTCGCGCACTGTCATGTGGTCGAGCAGGCGGAAGTCCTGGAACACGATGCCGATCCGGCGGCGAACCCGCGTCAGCTCGCGCGGCCCCAGCGCCCAGGGATCGCTGCCGAACAACTGCAAGTGCCCCGAGACGGGCCGGTGCTCCAGGTACAACAGCTTGAGAAACGTGGTCTTTCCCGCCCCCGACGGACCGGTCAGGAAATGGAACGACCCGGGCGTGAGACTGACCGTAAGGTCGCTCAGCGTCGCCTGGCCACCGTAGCCGAAACTGACTTGTTCGAGTGAGATCACTGCCCGGGCCGCCCTCCAAACTCGACTGAAGAATCACAGCCGAAGCGGTTTGGCAACAGTAGTGGGGCACTACCTGTCCCGCCCGACTTGGAGTCCGGACAAAAAAAGCTTATAAACGGGCACAGGAGAGTGCTCCAAGGGTTTGGAGGTAGGGTGTGATCGAGATTGTTTGCCCATCGTGTCAGGCGCGCTACGAGCTGCCGGACAATTCCATCGGCGAGCAGGGCCGCAAGGTCAGCTGCTCCAACTGCCAGCACAAGTGGCGGGCCTTTCCGGAAGGCATGGAGCCCGCCGAGGTGACGGGTGCGGCGGAAACGCCGCAGATGGCCGGGATGCCGGAAATGGCCGGGCCATCGCGGCCCGAGCACGGATCTGCGCCTGTGATGGAACAACACGCACCGTCGCCGACGGCGCCATCGGGCGCCGCCGCGTCGATGCCGTCAGGCGCGGCCTTCGCAGCGGCCGGTGCGGCTGCTCAGGCCGCTGCCGCGACGGGTTCGCGCGATGATCAGCTTGCCACGATCAGGCAGATGCTGTCCGACCTGAAGGCAAGCGCCGATACCACGCCGGAAGCCGAGCCGGAGGCGGAATCGGAGCCGGCCAATCCGATCTCCGCGGCGGCGCGCGGCTTCTACCGCGATTCCGAGGCCGAGGAGCGCCAGGATCCGCTGAAGGCGCGCATCGACCAGGTCGACACGCTCGGCCGCGCCGTGAAGGGCGAAGCGGCCCAGAACAACTATGACGCGGCGCAGCTGCGCAAGCGCCACGAGAAACGGGCCAAGCGGATGCAGCGCGCCCGCGAACGGCGGCGCAAGTCGGGCGGCTTCATGACCGGTTTCACCCTCGTGGCGATGGTCGCCAGCGTGGTTGTCGGCCTCTACGTGCTTCACCCGCGGATCATCGCGTCGCAGCCCGAGCTCGAACCGGCGATGAACCAGTACGTGACCACAATCGACCGCTACCGGATCGAGCTCGGCGAGCAGACCGAGGTCTGGAAGGCGTGGCTCACCGAAAAGATCGAGAAGGTCTCCAGCAACGAGGAGCCGAAGCAGTAAGGCTGGTCGGCCCGCGGCTCCGCGATGCCGCGAGACTCTGTTCGAGCTTGAACGACGTCCATGCCTTCCCCGGAAGGCCGCATCTCTCCGACCGGCCGGCAAAGGCCCGCGCCAGACTGCTCAGGATGCGGGCGGAAGGTCAGCTTCGGTGCAGTCCGTCAGTGCATCCGAGCGCCAAGCGGCGCGTCATGATCGGGGGACAGCAGCACCACCCGGCCCTCGGCGTCGGCGACGCCGAGCGTCAGCACCTCGGACATGAACGGGCCGATCTGGCGTGGCGGGAAGTTGACCACCGCCATCACCTGCCGGCCGATCAGCGCCTCGGGCGCGTAATGCTCGGTGATCTGGGCGGAAGTCTTCTTCACCCCGATCTCCGGCCCGAAATCGATCCACAGCTTCAGCGCCGGCTTGCGCGCCTCCGGGAACGGCTGCGCGTCGACCACCCGGCCGCAGCGGATGTCGACCTTCAGGAAGTCATCGAAGCTGATGGTGGCGGCGCTGTCGGCGGGCATGGTGGATTTCCTCCGGGCTCTGGGGCTTCATTGGCCATCTTGGCTTCTTCGGCCGCGGCCAGATACCCGCGCCTGCGCCCAGGAATCAAGAGGGCCGCCTGCAGGGAGGATGCAGGCGGCCCGAACCGTGGAAGGCCCGCCATTACCGGTCAGGGCCTTCTATGTGGTGAGCGCTCTCAGGCGGCCAGCTTGTCGGCAGCGACCTTGAACTCGGCCACGGCCTCGTCGATGCGGGCCTTGACCACCTCGAAGGCGCCGGTATTGGCCTTCTGCGCCATCTCGGCCAACTCGCGCACGTCGGCGACGGCCTTCTCGAAACCGACCTTCACCGCCTCGGCGTTCTTCGCGGCCTGGTCGGCGGTCATCGGCTGACCCTGCAGAGCGGCGAACTTGTCCTTGGTGTCGGCGATCGCGGCCTCGACCAGCGCGGCCTGGCGCTTGGCGACGGCCTGGTAGCCGGCGAACATCACCTTGTTGGCCTCGACCATCGCGTCGAAGTTCTTCTGGTGAGCCGACACGAAGGCGTCCATGTCGACCATCGGCATCTTCATGCCCTTGAACATCTCCTTGACCTTCTCGGCGTCGAAGGCAAACGGGAATTTCTCGGCAGCCATTTCATTCTCCTCAGTCCGTGCTCGGGGGGTGGGCACCTCGCCCGTCCCTGTGTGCTGGAGCCTATATTGTGCAGCGCAACATTTTTGTCAAGGACGGAATTTGTGCGGCGCACCATTTTTCTGGATTCTACCCGGCAAGCTCCCGCGAGCGCCGGGCCGCCGCCGCCACGGTGCGGGTCATCAGGCCCGGCAGTTCGGGCATCAGCACCGCAAGGCCGGCCGCCGTCGTTCCGGCCGGGCTGGTGACATTGATCCGCAGCTGCGCCGCCGACTCAGGAGATGCGTCCGCCAACGCCCCGGCGCCGGCGACCGTGGCGCGGGCAAGCCGCATCGCCAGTTCCGGGGCCAGCCCGGCCGCCTTGCCGGCTTCCGCCATCGCCTCGATCATGTGGAACACATAGGCTGGCCCCGAGCCCGAGAGCCCGGTTACCGCATGCATCTGCTCCTCGTCCGTGACCCGCACGACCTGGCCGATGGCCCCCAGCAGCGCTTCGGCCATCGCCAGCTGCGCCGGGGTGGCGACGGCGTTGCCGACCATGGCGCTGATCCCGCGCCCGACCGCGGCCGGGGTGTTCGGCATCGAGCGGATCACCGGCGCATCGGCGCCGAAAAGCCTCTCAAAGGCGGCAATCGGCGTGCCGGCCGCGATCGAGAGGAACACTGTCCCGCCGCCTGCCAGCGCCTTCAGCCGCGGCGCCGCCTCGGTCATCATCTGAGGTTTGACCGCAATGACCGCGACCGTGGCCGGGGCCAGTTCGGCCGGATTGAGCGCCAGGCCCTTCTCCGCCAGGTCGGTCAGCCAGGCGGATGGTTTCGGCTCCAGAACCTGCACCTGCCCGGGCCGCAGGCCGCCCTTCAGCCAGCCCTCCAGCATCGCCCCGCCCATCTTGCCGCAGCCGAGCAGCGCCAGCGACTTCACGCCCGCCGCCTTCAGATCGGTCCTCGCCATCGCGTCCCTCTCCAGGTTCGAAAACACCTGCGCCGGCCCCCGGGGGCCGGCGCGGAGCCTAACGCGCGAAGACGCGGGTGTCAGGCGGTTCCGTAAGCCTCCTCGATGGCGACCTCGACCGCCGCCTCGGCGGTCTCCTCGCTCCAGCCGACAAGCTGGAAGGCCGGGTAGAACCGCTCGGAGAGCCCGATCGCCGTATGCACCATGGACTCGATCTGCTCGACGGTGGCATGGGCGCCGCCCGCCAGCGTCAGCCCGCCGCGATAGGCCAGCAGCCCCTGCTCGGGCCACAGCGTGAAGCTGCCGCCCCAGATCTTGTCGTTGACGATGTTCAGCAGCCGGAAGAACTCGCCGATCCGCCCTTCCGGCGGGTTCAGCTCGAAGGTGCAGAACAGCCGCAGCATGTCGTCATGGCCTGACCACATCAGCGACAGCGAATAGGTGCGCCAGGCGCCCTCGACCGCGACGGCGATCTGGTCCTCGCCGACCCGGTCGAAATCCCACGAGCATTGCTCGGCCAGGGTCTCGACCATGTCGATCGGGTGTATATCGGTTTCAGGAAGATGATGCTCGACGGCTGCCATGCCTCTGTCCCCATTTTCTGGTGGGCCGGTGAGGCGCTGCCCACAGGATCCACCCAGGGTTGCGATGGGTCGCGTGTTCTTTGTTATGGACCCGCAAGATATGGTGGCATCAACCGAGTCCGCCGTAAAGGGGCATTCTCTCGGTCGCAGAAAATTCGCGGACGGCCCGCTGGCGCCCGCGGCCGGACTTGAAGGGATTCAAAAGGTTGGGAAATTTCGTCAGCCGCCGGGCTTCGTGCCGGACTTCGCCTCCAGTTCGGCGATCCGGGATGCCAGTCGCTCGTTTTCCTCACGCGCCTTGACTGCCATTTCGCGGACCGCGTCGAACTCCTCGCGGGTGACCAGATTCAACTCCGCCAGCCAGCGCTCGACCCAGCCCCGCATCGCGGTTTCCATCTCGGACTTGACCCCCTGGGCCATGCCGGCGGCGTTGGTCATCAGCTGGCTCAGGTCGTCGAAGAGCTTGTCGCGGGTCTGCATGTCGGCCTCTTCCGTTTCGCGTCCCGCTCATATATGTGCCGGGACGCGCCGCCGCGCAACCGGCG
Source organism: uncultured Pseudomonadota bacterium (assembly GCA_963700775.1). Classification (GTDB taxonomy): domain Bacteria; phylum Pseudomonadota; class Alphaproteobacteria; order Rhodobacterales; family Rhodobacteraceae; genus Thermohalobaculum. The sequence continues at coordinate 33,174 of CAVOYU010000004.1, read as the reverse complement.
GTGCCGACCGCGCCCGCCCCGCGCGCCCGCCCCGGGAGGAGACATGCCCTTCGTCATCCCCTATCCCGAGATCGACCCGGCGCTGTTCACCCTCGCGATCGGCGGCTTCGAGTTCAGTCTGCGCTGGTATGCGCTGGCCTACATCGCCGGACTGGTGCTCGCCTGGCGGATGGTGGCGATGCTGATGCGGCGGCCCCGGCTCTGGCCCGGCGACAAGGCGCCGATGACGCCCGAGCAGCCCGAGGAGCTGCTCACCTGGATGGTGATCGGCGTCATCCTCGGCGGCCGGCTCGGCTATGTGCTGTTCTACGACCCGGGCCATTTCCTCGCCAGTCCCGGCGACATCGTGAAGATCTGGCAGGGCGGCATGTCGTTCCACGGCGGTTTCGCCGGGGTGATCGCGGCGCTCTGGCTCTATACCCGCTCGCGCGGCATCCCGCTCCTGCAGGCGGGCGACGCGGTGGCGCTGGGAGCGCCGGCGGGGCTGCTGCTGGGCCGGCTCGCGAACTTCATCAACGGCGAACTCTGGGGCCGGGTCACCGACGTGCCCTGGGCGATCGTCTTCCCCAATGCGGGCCCCGAGCCGCGCCACCCCTCGCAGCTCTACGAGGCCGGCCTCGAGGGCCTGCTCCTCGGCGCCGCGCTGTGGATTCTGGCGCTGCGAGGCGGCTGGCTGAAACGGCCAGGCGCGATCACCGGCGGCTTCTTCCTGGGCTACGGCCTGGCGCGGAGCCTGGTCGAGAACTTCCGGCAGATGGACGCGCAGATCGGCTATGTCATGGAACTGGGCGGGGGCGGCCTGACGATGGGGCAGCTGCTCTCGCTGCCGATGGTGCTGATCGGGCTCGGCTTCCTGTGGAACGCCTGGCGCCGCGCGGGTGAGCGCCGGGCGTGACCCCGCTCGCGGCCCTGATCCGGGAGCAGATCCGGCAGGCGGGGCCGATGTCGGTGGCGGACTACATGGCGCTCTGCCTCGGCCACCCGCGGCACGGCTACTATATCACCCGTGATCCGCTCGGCGCGGCGGGCGACTTCACCACCGCCCCCGAGATCAGCCAGATGTTCGGCGAGATGATCGGCCTTTGGCTGGCACGGGCCTGGGTCGACGCCGGCCGCCCGGCGCCCTTCCTGCTGGTCGAACTCGGCCCCGGCCGCGGCACCCTGATGGCGGACGCGCTCCGCGCCGCCCGGACGATGCCGGACTTCGCCGGAGCCGCGCAGCTCTGGCTGGTCGAAACCTCGCCCCGGCTCCGCGCCGAGCAGGCCGCGCGGCTGCCGCAGGCACAATGGGCCTCCCGCCTCGAGGACGTGCCCGAGGCGCCGGCCTTCCTTGTCGCCAACGAGTTTCTCGATGCCCTGCCGGTGCGCCAGTATCTCGCGACCGAGCGGGGTTGGCGCGAGAAGCGGGTCGGGCTTGCGGAAGGCCGCCTCGCCTGGGGCCTCTCGGCACCGCTCCCCGGCACGGGCGCTGCGCCCGAGGGCGCCTGGCGCGAGGAATCCGCCGCCGCCGACAGCATTGCCCGGCAGACGGCCTCCCGGATCGCCACCCATGGCGGCGCGGCGCTCTTCGTCGACTACGGCTACTGCGCCGCCGACCGCCCCGCAGGCCCCACCCTTCAGGCGCTCCGCCGACACGCCCCCGCCGATCCGCTCGATGCGCCCGGCGAGGCCGACCTGACCTGGCTGATCGACTTCGACAGCCTCGCCGCGACGCTCGCCCCCCTCTCCGCCGCCATTGCCCCCCAGGGCGCCTTCCTTTCCCGGCTCGGCATCGGCCAGCGCGCCGCCCGGCTCGCCGAGGCCCGGCCCGACGAGGCGGATGCGGTCGCCGACGCACTGGAGCGCTTGACGGCGCCGGGCCAGATGGGGACCCTCTTCAAGGCGCTCGCGGCCTGGCCCGCCGGGCAGGCGCAGCCGCCCGGCTTCGAGGAGACAGCATGACCCTCACTCCGATCCGCGCCGACAGCCTCGGCGGCGTCCGCCACGGCTTCTACACCCGCGAGGGCGGCGTCTCGACCGGCATCTACGCGACGCTCAACGGCGGGCAGGGCTCGCGCGACACCGCCCAGTCGGTGCATGCGAACCGCACGCGGATCTCGCGGCATCTGGGGGTGGATCGGCTCGTCTCGGTGCATCAGATCCACAGCGACCGGGCCGAGCCGGTGACCGGACCCTGGCCCGGACCGAAGCCCAGGGCGGACGCGATGGTGACCAACCGCCCCGGAATCGGCCTCGCCATCCTCACCGCGGACTGCGCCCCGGTGCTGTTCGCCGACCGCGAGGCCGGGGTGGTGGGCGCGGCCCATGCGGGCTGGAAGGGAGCGCTGGCCGGCATCCTCGAGTCCACCGTCGCCGCCATGGAAGGTCTGGGCGCCCGCCGCGACCGGATCGCCGCCGCCGTCGGACCGGTGATCTCCCAGCGCGCCTACGAGGTCGGCCCGGAATTCGTCGCGCGGTTCCTCGACGAGGACGGGGGTTTCTCCCGCTTCTTCGCCGGCGGCACCGGCGACCGGTCGATGTTCGATCTGCCGGGCTTTTGCCTCCACCGGCTGCGCGACGCCGAAGTCGCCGCCGAGTGGACCGGCCACTGCACCTATTCGGACGAGGCCCGCTTCTTCAGCTACCGCCGCGCCTGCCACCGCGGCGAGACGGACTACGGGCGGCTGGTCGCGGCGATCGCGCTCTAGCTGTGAGGCCCCGGCAGATCGCCCTCGTAAAGGCATTACCGGCTGACGTCGTGTCCAAGCGCGTGCCGCGATGGAGGCGGCGCCGATTGTCGCTGTGCAGCCGGCCAGCCAAGCGCTTGCCCGCGGTTTTTGGGGCCTCACCGGCCAGCGGTCACACCGGCTCCCCGGGCATGTTCGTTTCAAGTAGAAACCTGGACGTTCCTCTGCTCCTGACTGCGCTGCCTGCCATTTCAACCAGAGATATAGGTCGCAGGACATCGCTCAACCGATATGCCTTGCTTTTTTTATAGGAATGTCTAGTATTGAGGTGGTCTACAGTTGTAGCTTTCCTAGGGTCAGAACCCAATCAGGTGCTTGAACTGGCTTAGCAAATCAGATTCTCTGCCTTCGAGTTTCATGCCGGAGGCGGGGATGAGGGGTCTATTCTGGTTAAGCGATGATGCATGGGCGGCGATCGAGCCGCATCTGCCGAAGAACCAGCCGGGCGCGCGGCGGGTGGACGACCGCCGGGTGATCAGCGGCATTCTGCATGTGCTGAAGGCCGGCTGCCGCTGGAAGGACTGCCCCGCCCGGTACGGCCCGCCGACCACCATCTACAATCGCTTCAACCGCTGGTCCCGGCGCCGGATATGGACTGACATCCTCGATGCCCTGGTCGCCAAAGGCGTGCTTGCGCTCTCCGCCTCGATCAACTCCACCTATGTGAAAGCCCATCGCTCCGCCCATGGCGGTAAAGGGGGGCGAAGGCGCAGGCGATCGGTCCCTCACGCGGCGGCCAGACCACGAAAATCCATGCGGTAACCGACCTTCTGGGCCGCCCGGCCATCCTCCGCCTCACCCCGGGCAACGTCGCCGATGTCACCATGGCCGGCGAACTGATGGATGCGGCAGGTCCGGTGCGCTGCCTCATCGCCGACAAGGGATATGACGCCAACACCTTGCGCAAGCGCCTGAGAGCCACCGGAACGCTGACCGTCATCCCCGGCCGCTGCAACCGGAAGAAGCCGATCCGGCATGACAAGATCCGCTACCGCAGCCGATGGCGCATCGAGGCCGCATTCTGCCGACTGAAGGACTTCAGACGCATTGCCACCCGTTACGACAAGCTCGCCCGCAACTTCCTCTCCGCCGTCGCGCTCGCTACTCTCATCGCATTCTGGGTCTGAATCAGTCTCAACCCTAGGAGTCTACGAGTATGTCGGCCCCAAACCATGAAAGACGCGACTTCCTGAAGTCGAGCGGGCGCTTCGCCCTCACCGTCCCACCCGCAATGACCGTCTTGCTCTCCACGTCGCTCAGCTCGCCGGCGATCGCCAGGTCGTCTGGCGGGACCCATAGCGGGGGCACCGGCGCGACTACGGTTGGCAAGTCGCGGCGGCGGCGCATCCGGATGCGCCGCGTCAAGCGCCGGCGCCAGCGGTAAATCGACCCCGCCTGACGGCATTGGGGACCGGGAAACCCGGGCCAACGAGGCTCACGCGCTTCGAAGAACGGTCGTCCGTGAGGAGACACGCCTTGGCACCCCGGTCCCCTTGCCAGTCATCGGGCAGGATCGTCTACCGGTTTTCGGGACAGGCGACCCTCCTTTCCCTTGGCGAGAGCGAAATCCTCTTCAGCGCGGCCGAGCAGCAGCTCTTCGAGCTCGATGCGGCCGCCGCGTTCTTCGCGCGCCATGTCCAGCGGGGGACGACGCTGGACGGTATCGTGGAGGACCTGGCGTCCACCGGTAGCAGCGTCGAGGAGGCTTCGGAGTGGGCCATGAAGGTCCTCGCCGACTGGTCCCGGCGCGGCCTGATCCGCGCGGAGATCCCGTCGGACACTTGCCGCGATGACCTTCACTCCATCGAGGCCGGTGGCGTCCGTTTCGACATCGGCTACGCGAACGCCGATCTTCGCGGCCTGATCGCTCCGATCTTCCGGCATCTGGAGACCGCTGCGGCGGGGCAGGGCGAAGCCTGTCTGGTAGCCGAGGCGGGCGGCGGCATGGTGGTGGTCGGCCCCGACTTCGCGCCGGCCGCCGTCGTCACCCGCGATCAGGCCGGCCCCGCCCTCAAGGCCCTGCTGTTCCAGCAGGTGATCGAGGCGGCGGATTGCCTCGCGGCGCTCCACGTCGCCTGCCTTGTCCGCGGCGGCGGCCTGCTGCTGGTCGGTCCGCCGGGCGCGGGCAAGTCCACTCTCACACTCGGCCTGATGGCCGCCGGATTCCGCTATGCGGCGGACGACGTCTCCCTGCTCCTGCCTGGCGGCCGTGTCCGAGGCGTTCAGTTCGCGCCGACGGCGAAGCAAGGTTCCTGGCCAATACTCGAGCGGATCGGTTATGATCTGCGGGACCTGCCAATTCTCGAGAGGCTCGATGATCAGCGCGTCCGTTTCATCCCTCCCCCGCAAGACATCTGCGACACCGAGGTCGCGGTGCGATGGATCGTCCGGGTGAAACGTGACCGACAGGCGCCGGGGCTCGTCCCGCTCGACGCTCGCGAAACGCTTTCCGCGCTGATGAGCGAGGGGTTCGCCCCGTCGGGGCAAGCCTCCGTCGAATGCATGCACGCGATCACGGACCTCGTTGCGAACGCCGAATGCCGGGACCTGCATTACTCGGATCTTTCGGACGCCGTGCGATTGCTGCGAGAACTGACCGACCATGCGTGACCCATCGATCCTCCGGACCCTTGTGGCCGCCGTCTCCGGCAAGCCGCCTGCGGAAGCCGACTGGATGGAGATCATGGCTGCCGCCAACAACAGCCTCGTCACGGCCACCATGGCGGAGCGCCTGAGGCAGAGCGGGGCATTCCCGTCGCTTCCGGATGACGTTCAGGAATTCCTTCAGGCGGTACTCGATAGCGCGGCCGAGCGAAACACCCTGATGATGACGCAACTGTGCGAGGCCGCCGGGCAGCTCAACCGGGCCGGCGTGCGGCCCCTGCTGATCAAGGGCGCGGCGATCCTCGGCGCCCCGGGAAATCGGCGCCACGCTGGCCGCATCCTCGCGGACATCGACCTGCTGGTGCCCCCGCGCGAGCTTCCCGATGCGTTCGCCGCTTTGCAGGCGATCGGGTATGTGCGCGATCAGGAGGCGGGGCTGGCTCCGTCCGCAGCGGCGCTCTCCCGCTCGAAGGACGCAGGGTCGATCGACCTGCACGACCAGTTCTATTCCGTCCCTCTGCAATTCGATTTCGATACCCTGCAAAGGGGCGCCAAACTGGTGGAGCTCGGCGATGGCAGCGCGTGGCTCCCGTCACCGACCATGCAGCTGGCGGTTCTCGTCGCCCACGACCAGTTGCGGGACCGCGACTACTGGCGCGGCCATGTCGACATCCGTCATCTGTTCGATGCCGCGACCCTGATCGAATCCCCGGAAGGTGTCGACTGGCCGCTGCTCGACTCCCTCTTTCCGGCCGGCGTTCCGAAATCTGCACTGCGCACATACTGCCGCACGCTTCACGGCCTGCTCGACCTCCCCGTGCCCCGGGAGCTGCGCCGCGGTTGGCGGGCCGACATCCAGTTCCGGCGCAGGCTGCTGCAGGCGAGATGGCCCGGAATCACGCTGCCCGGAACCGCGGTGTCCGCGTTGCTGGACCCGCCAATCCCGCCCCTGAAGCTGATCAGGCGGATCTGGCACGAAGCCCTGCACAGCGGGCGCCATGACCTGATCGCCAGAATCCGTAGCAGGATCAGGACCTTCTTCGACTCCACAAGGATGGGAAAGCTCTGAATGCACCGCGGCGCATCGCTGTCGTTGCGGCCTGGCTCGACCGCCCCCGAAAGACCGTGAAGCCGTCTGTCCGGCGCATCGCCCGCCGGGTCTTGAGGGTGGCTTTCCGCACCGTTCCCCGGGGCGCCGCCCGCAATCAGGCCCTGCGGCCGTACAACCCGCCGTACAACCCCAAGTAGAGCATGCTGAGGGTCGCTCAACCGGAGCGCATTGCATTTTGGCCAAAAAAAGGCTAATCTTCCAAGCTTCTAGAAAAGTGGCTCAATTGGGAGTGTTCCAGTATGTCAAGCCCAGATCGTGATAGACGTGACTTCCTCAAATCCAGTGGGCGGTTCGCCCTCACCGTGCCGCCGGCGATGACAGTGCTGCTGTCGACGTCGCTCAGCTCTCCGGCGATCGCCAGATCGACGGGCGGCGGGCCGAAGGGCAACAACGGTGTCGGCAACGGCATCGACGGCCAGCCCCCCGGGAATCCGCCGGTAAACGACGGAGTCGGGACCGGACCGGGCACACCGGGCAACAACACCTAAGCCCGTCTCTGGCGGATTTTCTTCCACGGAGAACCTACGCCTGTATCGAAGAGGGGGCGACCGGTCTGAATTGAGATCGGTCGCCAGTCATTTCATAGTTCCTTTGTCCTTCCACCGGCGGTACGGTGTGCGGCTCGTAGCGCGCCACGATGCCTGTGGCGCCTGAACCTAGCCCGCCGGCCCGTCCTGCCTGACGGTTTCCCATAGTTCTGTCCGCTGGCTGGACCTGTCGCCCCGCCGGGCCAGAGCCGCTTGATGCATCGGTTGCGCGCCTCGGGAACGCGACCCTGCCTCTGCGAACTTGCGGATTTCCCCGGCCCGCGGCGCCGTTGACTGCGGGTCCGGAAACGGTTCCTGTGTCGCATGACGCTTTGACACGCCGCTTCGACACGCGCTTCGCAAAGGGGACCCATGCTTCACTTCACCGCCGAGGAGTTCTCCGGCCGCATGGCGCGCACCCGTGCCGAAATGGGCCGTCGGGGGCTCGACGTGATGCTGCTGTTCGCGCCCGAGAGCCAGTTCTGGCTGACCGGCTACGACACCTTCGGCTACTGCTTCTTCCAGTGCCTGGTGGTCAGCGACCGCGATCCGGTGCTGCTGACCCGCTCGGCCGACCTGCGCCAGGCGCAGCTCACCTCGAACATCCGGGACATCCGGATCTGGAAGGATCGGGCCGGGGCCGATCCGACCGAAGACCTCGTGGCGCTGCTCTCCGGTCTCGGCCTCGCCGGCAAGCGCATCGGCTGGGAGACCCGGACGCAGGGACTGGTCCACCACCACGGCGCCCGGCTGGCGGCGAGGCTGCCGGCGCTGGTCGAGGCCTCGGACCTGATGGGCCTCCTGCGGCTGGTGAAGTCCCCGGCCGAGATCGCCTATGTCCGCAAGGCCGCCGAGCTTTCCGACCTCGCCTGGGATGCCGCCGCCGCCCGCGCCCATGCCGGGGCTGACGAGGGCGCGATCCTCGGCGCCATGCACGACGCGATCTTCTCCGCCGGCGGCGACTATCCGGGCAACGAGTTCATCATCGGCTCGGGCCAGCACGCGCTGCTCTGCCGCTACCAGTCCGGGCGGCGGAGGCTGGATGCGAACGACCAGCTCACGCTGGAATGGGCGGGGACCTACCGCCACTACCATGCCGCCAACATGAAGACGATCGTCATTGGCGATCCGCGCCCGCAGCACCGGCAGATGCAGTCCGCGGCGCAAGCGGCGCTCGCCGCCTGCGAGGGCGCGCTGAAGCCCGGCCGACCCATGGCGGACGTCTTCGCCGCCCATGCGCGGGTGCTCGACGAGGCGGGCATGGGCGCCCACCGGCTCAACGCCTGCGGTTACTCGCTCGGTCCCCGCTTCTCGCCCTCCTGGATGGAGGATCAGATGTTCTACGAGGGCGCACCCACGGCGATGGAGCCGGGCATGGTTTTCTTCCTGCACATGATCCTGATGGATTCCGATACCGGCACCGCCATGACGCTGGGCCGCACCTCGCTGGTGACCGAGCGAGGCGCCGAGCGCCTCAGCCGGATGCCGCTGGAGATGGTGGTGGGGTAGGGACTGCCGGAATGACCGCACGCATGCCCATCGGCGGCCCCGCGGCCTGGACCGGCGCGGAGATGGAGCGGGACTCGAGCTGGACCCGGCGCATCGACGAACGCGCGGTGGCCGCCCTCGACGGCGCGCTCGAGCATGTCCGCGGCCGCAACCTGCCCTGGCACCGGATCACCCGCGACGACTTCCCGCTCGGCGCCTGCGCCGACGACCTCGCCCAGATCGCCGACGAGCTCGAGAACGGTCGCGGCATCGTGCTGCTGCGCGGGCTGCCGGTCGAGCGCTACAGCCACGACCAGCTCAAGGCGATCCATTTCGGCCTCGCCTGCCATCTCGGCACGCCGGTGTACCAGTCCGCCGCCGGCGAGCTGATCGGCGAGATCACCGACGAAGGCGCCGCCGCGCGCAATCGCGGCACGCTGAAGGACGGGCAGGGCAAGGACGTGTTCCTGTCATCCCGCGCCCGGGTGCAGACCACCGGCGCGCTGCGCTGGCATACCGACCGCACCGACGTGGTGGCGCTGCTTTGCGTCGACCAGGCCCGCGCCGGCGGGCTCTCCGAGGTCGCCAGCGCCGTCGCCATCCACGACGCCATGCTGGCACGTCGCCCGGACCTGTTGGAGGAGCTCTACGGCGACATCCCCCGCTCGCGCCTCGGGGAAGAAAAGGGCGGCGAGGCGGCCTACTACATGCTGCCGGTCTTCGCCCTCGAGAATGGGCATTTCACCACCCACTACTCGCGCACCTATGTCGAGGCCGGCCAGAAGGTGGACCACGTTCCGCGCATGTCCGAGAGGCAGTGGGAGGCGCTCGACATGTTGGCCGCCCTCGGCCACGAACTCGGCATCACCCACCGCTTCCAGCCGGGCGACATCCAGTACCTGAACAACCACATCCTCTACCACGGCCGCACCGCCTACGAGGACGGGCCCGAGGGCGCCGGCCACCGTCTGCTCTACCGGGTCTGGATCTCGATGGCGAATTCCCGCCCGCTGCCCGCGAGCCATTCGGTGCTGTTCGGCGACACCGCCGCCGGCGCGGTGCGCGGCGGCATCCGCCAGCCGGACGGAACGATCCGGCCGGCGTGAATGCCGTGGCTCAGGCCGCGGCCGTGATCATGCCCGCCGGGTCGGGTTCCGGGGCCTTGAGCCAGTCCGAAAGGTCGCGCTCCAGCAGCTTTGAAAGCCGCTGGATGTCCTCGGTGAAGTAGGTCCGCAACATTGCAGCGAGGTCCGGGTCGAGCGGCGGCAACGTTACCTCGTTGGCATTGCTGCGCTTGAGGCCCTTGCGGAAGTTGCGGGTGACCCGTGAGAGCCGCGCCAAGTGCCGCGGCTGCTTCGCCAGCAGCCGGCCCACCGGCCCCAGCAGGGTACCGCTGTAGAGATCCTGCCAGAAGGCGCTCTTGAACTGCCGCTGCTTGTTCTTGACCCGGAAGTCGGTCCGCCCGTCATCCGGCAGGCCAAGGAAATCCAGGACCTGCCGGTAGACCGCACCGGTGTCGGCGCGGAGGTCATGATAGAGAATCGGCAGGCAGCGGTCGCGCCCGGCAAGGTCGAAGAGCTGCGCGGTGTAGTGGCCCAGCCTGCCCACCTCGCGGTATTGCAGCATGCGTGGATCGAAGCAGGACCGGGGAACGCTGCGGCCGGCTGCGCGCTGGTCCTGGAGGTTCCAGGCCGCCGCAAAATCGGTTTCGGTCTCCTGGCGCATGTAGATCAGCCGGGCATGATACGAATGCAGCAGGTTCACCGGGTTGCGCAGCATCACGATCAGCCTTGCCTGCGGGAAGCAGGCGAGGACGCGCTCGATCGCCTCGCGCGAGTAGAGCGTCGAGACCGAACCCTCGCCGAGAGTCGTCGTGCGGCCGTCCACCGGATCGAAGAAGGCGTCGGTGAACTGCGCCGCGAGCGCCGCCGGCGCGAGCTTCGGGTTCGCCGTCAGGAAAAAGTTCGTCTCCTTCGGAGACGAGAACGAGATCGACGGATGGTGCTTCAGGTATTTCGACATCGCGGTCGTGCCGCAACGCGGCGCGCCGACGATGAAGAATCGCTCGTAGTCAATCGGCTTCAACGTATCGCTCCCCCCGGAGAACGCCTCGCGATCCGCGCCCGCGGCTTGCATCGTTGGCGGCTCAAGTCTTGATCATACGACATAGCAACGGCGCTCCGTAAGGGTGCATTGACTGGCGCGTCGTTGTGACGCCTGCGGATGGCCCAGCCGGGACCGGCTACCGGGGCAGCACCACCATCGCCCTGAGCCCGCCCAGCCGAGGGCTCTCGTCCAGTTGCAGCGTGCCGCCATGGGTCCGGGCAATGTCCTGGGCGATGGACAGGCCGAGCCCGACCCCCGGCGCGACGTTCTGATTGCGCGCCTCGTCGAGGCGCGTGAAGGGACGCAGCACCTCCTCGCGTTTCTCCGGCGGGATCCCGGGGCCGTCGTCCTCGACCGCAAACTCGAGCACACGCCGGGTAAGCCTCAGCGAGAGCGCGACCTGGCCGCCATAGGTGTCGGCGTTGTCGACCAGGTTGGTCAGGCAGCGTTTCAGCGCCCGGCGGCGCATAACCACCGTGCGATCGGCCGGGGTCTCCACCTGAAGGTAGAGGGTGATCTCGATCCCCTTGCGCCGCGCGTCGGCCGTGACCTCCTCCGCCAGCTCCGCGGGGTCGGCGAGCTCGGCGATCTCGCCGCCCTCCCCGCGGGCGAATTCCAGGAAGCCGTTGAGCATGTGCTCCATCTCGTCCACGTCGCGGCCGATCTCGGCCATCTCCGGCGAATCCTCGGCCACGGCGAGGGCAAGCTTCATCCGGGTCAGGGGTGTTCGCAGGTCGTGGCTGACCCCCGACAGCATCGACGTCCGCTGCTCGATCTGCCGCTCGATCCGGGTGCGCATGTCGATGAAGGCCGCCCCCGCCGCCCGCACCTCGATCGCGCCCGAGGGCCGGAACGGCAGCGCGCGGCCGCGCCCGAACGCGGCGGCGGCCTTCGCCAGCTCGTTGATCGGCCGGATCTCGGCGCGCAGGAACATCACCGCCACCACCGCCAGCAGCACCGCCGTCAGCGTCATCCAGATGAACAGCTGGTGCGGGTTAGACGGGTTCATCCTCCGCCGGGGAATGAGCACCCGCAGCACCCCCTTGGTGGTGACGATCCGGGCATCGGCGTATTTGCGCATGTTGACGAGGTCGATCGACATCGGCCTGCGCACCACGCGCTTCATGGTCTGCGCGATGACCCCGCCGGTGAAGTCGTAGAAGGCGCGGATCGCGCCGCGGTCGACCGTGCCCCCCTCGTCGAGGCCCATCTCAAGATCGAACTGCGCCGACATGCCGACCAGCGCCTCGCGCGCCTCGGCGGCGCTCGGCAGCTCCTCGATCCGGGCGATGGCGTAGTCCACCTCGCGGGCGACCGCGGTCACCATCTGCTCGGTCACCGCGTCGTAGTAGCGCTGGGCGATCAGCATCGCGATCACCGAATGCAGCACCAGGATCGGCACCAGCAGGATCAGCAGCGCCCGGCCGAACAGGCTTTTCGGCAGGTAGCGCTTGAGGAATTTCCGGACCGCCTTCATGTAGGAAAGCTATTGAGCCGCCGGAGGCGGCGCAAGGAGGGACCGCGAAAGGTGGAAGATCCGTTCGACCGCAACCCCGGCGTCGCCTACGGCGTCGCCGAGACCGTGGCGCCGGGGGTGCGCCGGATCACCTGCCGCAACCCCTCGCGGATGACCTTCACCGGCACGCGGAGCTATCTGGTCGGCGAGGGCGCGCTGGCGCTGGTCGATCCCGGCCCGGCCGACCGATCGCATCTCGCCGCCATCGCCGCGGCGCTCCGGCCCGGCGAGCGGATCGCCCACATCTTCGTCACCCACAGCCATGCCGACCACAGTCTCGCCGCCCGTGCCGTGGCCGAGGCGACCGGCGCGCCGGTGCACGGCTTCGGCCCGCACGGGGCCGGGCTCTCCGAGACCATGCATCGGCTGCGGCGCGACGGCGTCGACCTCGGCGGCGGCGAGGGTGCCGACGATGGCTTCAGCCCGGACAACCCGATGCGCGAGGACGACACGGTCGGCGCCGCGGACTGGTCGCTGACGGCGCTTCACACGCCGGGCCATCTCTCGAACCATGTCAGCCTGGCACTGGATGACACCGGAATCGTCTTCACCGGCGACACGGTCATGGGCTGGGCCACCACCCTGGTCTCACCACCCGAGGGCGACATGGCCGCCTTCATGGCGACCCTCCGGCGGCTGCAGGCGCGCGACGACAGGCTGTACCTGCCGGGCCACGGTCACCCGGTTGCCGATCCGGCCGGAATGCTCACCTGGCAGATCGCTCACCGAGAGGAACGGGTGGCGCAGATTCTGCGTGCCCTCGCGGCCGGGCCGGCGGACGCGGAAGCGATCGCGCGGGCGGTCTATATCGACGTCGACCAGGCGCTGCTTCCGGCGGCCCAGCGCAATGTGCTGGCGACCCTGATCGGTCTCGCCGACGAGGGCCGCGTGCGTCCGCGCGGGCCGCTGTCGGTGGCGGCGCTCTTCGAGCTGAGCTGAACTGAATCCTAGTTGAGCTGCCCGCCGCGGCGCACGCCGGGCATTCCGCCCTGACAGATGCCCTTCAGCGCGATCCAGTCGCGGTCGTCCAGGACCGGATCGAACGGGCGGTCGCCGATCCGGTCGGCCGCCGCGGCGCGTTCGGCACGCTCCGCCAGGCCCGGATGGCTGGAGATCAGCTTCAGGACCCCCTCGCCGTCGCCGTATTTCTTCCGCACCTTCTCGAAGAACCCGGCAAAGGGCGTGCTCGGGAGCCCCGCGTCGCCCAGCAACTCGTATGCGGTCTCGTCCGCCCGCTCCTCGGCATCCCGCTGGTAGCTGGCGTTGAGGATCGCGTCGGTCATCACCACCACGAGGCCGGCGCCGAACACGTCCCCCAGCATCAGGCCCAGCACGCCGGTAGTTCCGGCGGCACGCAGCGCCTCGCGGGTAGGGTCGCGATGGGCAACATGGCCGATCTCGTGCGCCAGCACCCCGGCGACCTCCTCGGGGCTGTCGGCCGCACTGAGGAGGCCCTTGAACACCAGGATGCGCCCGCCCGGCACCGCAACCGCGTTGATCATGTCGAGGTTGATCACCCCGAGCCGCAGCGGATAGGGCAGATCGAGGCCCGCCGTCAGCCGGTCGCCCATCCGGTTCAGAGCCGCGAGGCCGTTGGCACTGTCGCACATCTCCGGAGCCTCGCCGCTGGTCCACTCGAAGATCGTGCGGATCTGATCGACCACCGCGTCGCCAAGCTGCTGCTCGCGCTCCGGCGGGATCATCTGCGCCAGCTGGCCGGCCAGCGCCGGCACCAGCACGAAAACGATGGTCAGAACCGAAGCGATGGCCGCCCCGCTCCAGAAGAAGGCGCTGCGGACCCGGCGCCGGTCGACCTTGCGGTGGTAGAGCCCCGGACATACCTGCCTGATCGCGGCCAGCATCTCCGCATCCTCGATCACGAGGCGCTCGTCACTGCTCTCGCCGGGCACCAGCTGCACCGCCCGGTCGCCCCTGGCGCCGATCGCGCGCAGGCTGGCCAGCGGCCAGTGGGCGAGAGCGACGTCGTTCAGCGCCGTGATCACGAGCGAGCGCTCGCCGAAACACACCACCACGTCACGCGGGCTGGCGAACTCGCCGTCGAAGTAGCGCGCCGTCGCCTCGAGCTTGGCGTATTTCTCGAGGGCGGTCACTTATGCATCTCGGGCATCAGATCCCGGCACCGACATCGACGCCCAGCGCATCGGCGAAACCGCCCGCTTCGGCCGCCGCGTCATGGGAGCGCTGGCGCGCCCGCGAAAGCGTCCCTGCCTTCTCGATCAGCATCGACTCCGCCTTTCGCTGCAGCACCGGCCGGGTGATGAACACCTGCGTGTAGGCTACGAAGAAGGCAAAGGCGATCAGATACATGAGAATGGTCGACACGATCAGCGGCCATGATTGCTCCAGATTGCCGCTCTGCATCGACTCGAGCGCCGAGGGGTCCATCAGGTCGGCCCCGCTGATGCCGAGCGCGACCGCGCCGACGACCCCGGCCACAACGGCCACCACCAGCAGCGTCAGCGCGGTGCAGACGCCGACCAGAAGGCTGCCGACCACGTAGACGCTGATGATTTTCCCCGGCGCCAGATCGCAGCGGAATGTCGCCTCGCCGAGGGTGCGGTTACTCCACATGTAGCGGAAGGCCACGATCTCGTAGCGCATGATCAGGATCATCAGCGCGAAATATCCCAGCAGGAAGATGCCCCAGGCGATCAGCATCGTCATCGGATTGCCCGGGTCGGCGGCGGCGCCCCAGACCGACAGCGCCATCAGCCCGACCACGATGTAGATCCAGACCCAATAGGCAAACAGCCCCGCCCAGGTCCCGTTCTGATGGAACTTCAGGTCGCCATACCAGGTCCGGTCGGCGATGAACTTCGCCAGCATGAACTGCTTGTAGGGATAGAGCAGCCCGGCGGTGGCGATGGTCAGGAACCAGTACCACAGCGCCCTGATCGTGTAGCCCCAGGCGCCGTTCTCCATGCCGAAGCGGATTCCGCGCCAGCGGGTGCGCGCCATGATGTAGCGCCGGGCGCGGTACGTGGCGAAGAAGAACAGCGGCATCGCCGCGATGATCGAAACCTGCAGCGCCAGCGGATTGCCGTTGAAGTAGCTGAGGCCGACATAGGTCAGCAGCAGGTTCACCACGCCCAGATAGACCGCCAGGATGATGAGGGCGAAAAGGAATCCCATCAGCTTCTCGAGCCCGGTCCCGGTGTACTCCATCGGGTCGCCATTGACGCGGATCGCCTTCCAGTAGTGCCGGCGCAGCGACGCTGTCATCCAGAACCGGTAGAGTCCGACGGTCAGCACGGTCAGCAACGAGGTGCGCAGCGCCAGCCAGAACAGCGACGGGCCCCCGGTCTCGTAGGCCGGACGCAGCGAGCCGACAGGCAGGTTGGCGCGGCTGAGGACGAGTTCGGCGTCGTCCTCCCATTGCTTCTTGCGCTGGGCAATCGGTGTGACGCCCCGGTACTGCTCGAGATCCCACGGCTTCGGGCTGCTCGGCCCGCCGGTCGCGTCTGTCATCTGCTCACACCCTGCCTGTTCGCTCATGCAGCGATTTAGGACTATCGTCGAATCCGCCTAAAAAGTCACGGTAACAGTGTATTCCCCCATATCGGGAGCGCTCCGGGACACCGTTCGCGAAGTAAACGACCAAGCGATGCTATCTCCGATTGCAGGCAATTTCGGGGCATCGCCGTGAGAAAGAATCGGGGCGGATCAGACGCCGGGCGGCGAAAACCGCCGAGACAGCCGTGCCGGACCGTGCGAAAACACCGTGAACCCAGCATCCGGGAGTCCCGATCACATGGCCAGCCGACTGACCGACTTCACCACCCTGACCTTCGACTGCTACGGCACGCTGATCGACTGGGAGAGCGGCATATGGGACGCGATGCAGCCGCTGATCGCCGCCAGCGGCCGCGACGACATCACCCGCATCCCGGCGCTCGCCGCATTCGCCCGGTTCGAATCGCGCCAGCAGGCCGAGACGCCGGCCATGCTCTACCCGGAGCTGCTGGCGCGGGTCCATCGGCAGCTCGCCAGGCATTACGGCCTTGAGACCACGGACGAACGTGACGCCGCCTTTGGCGGGTCGCTGCCCCACTGGCCGGCCTTTCCGGATACCGCCGACGCGCTCCGCGCGCTCAAGCGGCGCTACCGGCTGGTGATCCTCTCGAACGTGAACCGCGCCGGCTTCGCCGCCTCGAACCGCAAGCTCGGCGTCGAGTTCGACGCCATCTACACCGCCGAGGACATCGGCTCCTACAAGCCCGATCCGCGCAACTTCGAGCATCTGCTGGCGCGGCTCTCGAAGGATCGCGGGATCGGCAAGGGCGAGATCCTGCATACGGCGCAAAGCCTTTTCCACGATCACGTCCCGGCCCGCGCCGCCGGCCTCGCCAACGCCTGGATCGACCGGCAGGGCCTCGCCGCCGGCGGGTCATGGGGCGCGACTGCCGAGGTGCCCGTGCGTCCCGATTTCGATTTCCTGTTCCCGTCCATGGGGGCGATGGCCGGCGCGGTATCGGCGGGCGCGATCTGACCGTTCCGGGGTACCGCTTCCGCGCGCGCCAACCCGCCGCTATCATGGGCTCCGGCCGCGACTCCCATTGGGGGAGCGCGGCTTGGGGGATACCAAGATGACTTTGTTCAAGAATGCGGCCGTGCCGTCGCTGCTGGCAGCGGCGGCCATTTCCGTTGGCCTGTCGTCCGGGCCTGCCGCAGCGGAAGCCCTGACCATCGCCGTGGTCGAGCGCGCGACGACCGACGCCGTGACCGATATCGGTGCCGCGGGCGACAGCGCCGGCGACATCCTCACCTTCGCCAACGATATCTATGACGAGGCCGATGCCAAGCAGGTCGGCACCAACAATGGCTGGTGCGTGCGCACGGTCGCCGGCAAGGCATGGGAGTGTTTCTGGACCCTGACGCTGTCCGACGGCCAGATCACCGTCGCCGGGCCGTTCTACGACGCCGGCGATTCCGTGCTCGCGATCACCGGCGGCACCGGCGCCTATGCCCACGCGACGGGCGAAATGAAGCTTCACGCCCGCGACGCCAAGGGCAGCGCCTACGATTTCGTCTACGAGATCGGCCGCTGACGCCGCCGCAAGCGGCCTAGCCCAGCGGCTACCGTGCCTGAGAGGGAGGCGGTAGCCGCCCATCCGCAAGTGGCGGAGGCTGCGAGCTTCCCCGGTCAGGCGGGCGATGATCTGTTGGGACCGATCGCGGAAATTTTACTCAAGCAGGCCAAAAATCAGACATAATCCCGTGGCAACCTTGGATTGAAAGAGGGGCCGCTATTGCAACCTGCTGGAGGCTTCCAATGATTGAAACAATGTACGCGGCATTGCGCGACCCGTCCGAGATCACCATCGCCGTTCTTGCCCTCATGATCGGGCTTGGGGTGATGATCTACGGCCGCGCGTGAGCCGGCCCGGCGAAATGCCGCCTTCCTGAACTGTTGCTGCTCCGCGCGCCATGGCGGGTGGCACGCCGGGCTGCCGGGCATTCGCTCGATTCTCAGCCTGCTTCCCGCTGATCCGGCAGCCTGTATCCCATTCCGTCCAGCATCTGCCTGAGCTTCAGCTTCGAGATCTTGCCGGTCGCCGTGTGGGGGATCTCGTCCACATAGATCACGTCGTCCGGAAGCTGCCACTTGGCGAAATGCGGCCTGAGCCGGTCGATGATTTCCTCTGCGGGCGGCCGCTTGCCCTTTCGCGGGACCACCACCAGCACCGGCCGCTCGTCCCATTTCGGGTGCGGGACGCCAATGGCCGCCGCCTCGGCCACGTCCGGGTGGCCGAGCGCGAAGTTCTCCATCTCGATCGAGCTGATCCACTCGCCGCCCGACTTGATCACGTCCTTGAACCGGTCGGTGATCCGCACGTAGCCGATCGGGTCGATGGTGGCGGCATCCCCGGTGTCAAACCAGTTCTCGGCGTCGGCCACATCCCTCTCCTGCTTCAGATAGCGGCGCACGATGCCCGGGCCGCGGATCAGCAGCCTGCCCTGCGTCTTGCCGTCCCAGGGCAGCATCCCGCCGTCGTCGTCGCGGATCGCGAGGTCGACCGTGAAGGGCGGGTGGCCGACGGTGAGCTGGGTCTCGAGCCGCCCGGCGGCGTCGCGCACCATCACCTCGGGCTTGAACGAGCAGAGGGTGCCGAGCGGCGAGGTCTCGGTCATGCCCCAGGCGTGGATCACGCGGACCCCGAACTCGTCCTGGAACGCCTCGATCACCGCCTTCGGGCAGGACGAGCCGCCGATCACCACCCGGTCGAGATCCGGCAGCTTCAGCCCGTTCTCGCGCAGATGGGTCAGCAGCATCAGCCACACGGTCGGCACCGCCGCGGTGATGGTCACCCCGTTGCCCAGCATCTCGCATAGGCTCGCCGGGTCGAGCTGGCGCCCCGGCAGCACCATGCCGCAACCCGCGAGCGGCGACGAGAAGCCGGTCGACCAGCCATTGGCATGGAACAGCGGCACCACCGGCATCAGCGTGTCGTTGCAGGACAGCCCCAGCATGTCCGTCTGGGCGAAGACCATGGCGTGGAGCACGTTCGAGCGGTGCGAGTAGACCACCCCCTTCGGCTCGCCGGTGGTGCCGGAGGTGTAGCAGATGCCGCAAGCGGCCCGTTCGTCGCCCGCCACCCAGCCGGCATCGCCCGTCTCGGCAGCGACGATCTCCTCGTAGCAGTGCAGGTTCGGCAGACCGGTCTCGGGCATATGCGCCCGGTCGGTCATCACCACGTATCCCCGGACCAGCGGCAGGTCGTCGGCCAGCCCCTCGAGAACCGGCACCAGATCCGCGTCGCAGAAGATCCAGCGGTCCTCGGCGTGGTTGATGATGTAGATCAGCTGCTCGCGCGAAAGCCGCGGGTTCAGCGAATGCAGCACCGCCCCCGCGCCCGGTACCCCGTACCAGACCTCCATGTGCCTGACCGTGTTCCAGGCCATGCAGCCCACGACCTCGCCGGGCTTCACCCCCAGCCGGCCCAGCGCCTGCGCGAGCCGCAGCGCCCGCCGGTGAACCTCGTCCCAGGTCGAGCGGACGATCGGCCCCTCGACCGAGCGGCCGACGACCGGCCGGCTGGCATGGTACTTCGCGGCATGGTCGATGATCGCCGACACCCTCAGCGGCCAGTCCTGCATCAGCCCCAGCATGCGCACGTCTCCCTGCCGGTCCATTTGTCTGACATTGATTTACCATCCGGTTCCCGAATGTGAAGTGCATGCTTGCGCCAGCCAGGCGCCGCGGTCAATTTGCGGCGGCGGCATCTGGCCGCGACTCGTCGGAGCCGGCGGCGCATGAACCCAACCACCCTCGGCGCCCTGTGGATCGTCGGCGGCACCTCGCTGATCGCGCTCTCGGACAATTTCGTCACCGGCCTCTCGCGCGACATCGGCCTCTGGCAGTTCCACATGCTGCGCTCGGCGATGGTGGTCCCGGTGGC
The DNA here is from genome assembly GCA_963700775.1 of uncultured Pseudomonadota bacterium. Lineage (GTDB taxonomy): Bacteria > Pseudomonadota > Alphaproteobacteria > Rhodobacterales > Rhodobacteraceae > Thermohalobaculum. The sequence goes on along the minus strand of CAVOYU010000004.1, from coordinate 13,675 downwards.
CGCCGGCTTCGCCGCGCTGATCGGCCAGGGCCGCAGCCTGCGCCCGGCCGCGCCGCGCCATGTGATGGTCCGGAGCCTGTTCGGCATGGCCGGTCTGATGATGTATTTCGCGGCCCTGCCCTCGGTCGGCATCGCCCAGACCGCGGCCGGTTTCTTCACCTCGCCGATCTGGGTCGCGCTGCTCTCGGCGCTGATCTTCCGCGAACGGGTGGGGCCGCGGCGCATCCTCGGCGCGGTGGTCGGCTTCGCCGGGGTCTGCCTGGTGCTCGGCGTCGGCGCCGGGCCGGTCAAGCCGATGGCGCTGGTGGCCGTCGCGGGCGGCGCCTCCTGGGCCATGAGCGTGATCTGGGTGCGCCAGTACTGCATGGCCGAGACCGCGGTCTGCCTCGCGGTGTGGCAGTTCCTGTTCCTATTCCTGGCCGGGCTGGCCGGGCTCGCCCTGCTGCCGGCGCTCGCCCCGGCGCTCGAGGGCCTGCCCGGCACCGAGTTCGCGACCCTGCCCTGGCAGCCGGTCGGCTGGGGCCAGGCGGCGGCGGTGTTCGTGATCGGTCTTTCCGGGATCGTCGCCACCGGCTGCATGGCCCAGGGCTACAAGGCCGGGGCGTCGAGCGTCATGGGCCTGTTCGACTTCAGCTTCCTGTTCTGGGCGCCGTTCTTCGCCTGGATCGTCTGGGGCGACCTGGTCGACGTGCGCACCGCCCTCGGCATGGGCCTGATCGTCGTCGCCGGGGCGCTCGCCATCTGGTCCGGCGCCCGATCCGACGAGGCCGCCCGACCAGTTCCTTAACCTTTCGCTAACCATCGCCGCCTAAGCCGGACGGAGCCGGCCGCCGGGCTGGGACCGGGGCCGGAACCACGGGGCAATCGCTCGGGGCGCATGCGCGATGAGGGACTGGTACCTCCGGCTCGGCGTCGGCTCTGGGACAGCCGCCGCCATTCTGGTCGTCTTCGCCCAGGGCCTGTTCGCCCTGACCGACAGCTTCGCGCCCTTCGTCGCCAGCGACATGTCGATCTGGCAGTTCCAGGCCATCCGCGCGGCGCTGATGCTGCCGGTCGCCTTCGCGGTCGCGGTGATGTTCGGCTCGTGGCAGCGCATCCTGCCGCGTGCCGCCGGGGCGGTGGCGCTGCGCACCGGGCTCAGCGTGCTGGCGCTCGGCGCCTATTTCGCGGTGCTGCCGCTGATCCCCTTCGGCCAGGCGGCAGCCGGGTTCTTCACCACCCCGGTCTGGGTCGCGGTCTGCCTGCGCCTCGCCGGCACCGGCGTCGCCGACCGGCGCCTGTGGCTGACCGTGGCGCTCGGCTTCGGCGGCGCGGCGCTGGCGGTGGGCGTCGGCGGCACCGTCGACCCGCTGGCGCTGGTGCCGGTGGCGGCCGGCGCGGTCAATGCCGGCTCGATCCTGGTCACCAACCGCCACTGCCGCGACGAGGACGCCTGCGCGCTGCTGTTCTGGAGCATCGCCGGTTTCCTGCTGCTGGGGCTCGCGGGCGTCGCCACGGCGATCTGGGCCGGGGCGGCCGGGGTCGCGGCCGGCGCGCCGGAAGTGCTGTTCGTCCCGCCGAGCCCGGTCGAGACCGAGATGCTGCTGCTCTCCGCCGCCCTCGGGCTCTCGTCGATCCTCGGCGCCGGCCTGCTGACGCGGGGCTACCAGATGGGCGAGAACGCCTCGGTGGCGGTGTTCGACTATTCCTACCTGGTCTGGGCGGCGATCGTCTCGGCCACGCTCTGGGGCCAGGTGCCCACCGGCACCGGCCTCGCCGGCCTCGCCCTGATCATCGCCGCCGGCGCCGTCGCCATCGCCCCGCGCCGCGCCGACGCGGCGGTGGCGGCACCCTGACCGGCGAGGCGGCCGGGCCAGCCCGGCCGATGAGGTTGTGACATTGTTCCCGCGAAGTCATGGCGGCGCCGCCGCCCGGCGGGGTCAGCGTCTCGGACGCCCGGTTGCCGACCGGGTCATAGGCCCAGGCCAGCGTCCCCCAGGGCCCGGTCGCGCTCTCCAGAATCTGGCGCGGGTCGTAGCCGTAGCCCACATCCTCGGTGGGGTCGAGCTGGTCCGCGGCCGAGGTCAGGTTGTCGCGCAAGGAATAGCCGTAGAGCACGTCGCGCAGCGTCGCCGAGCCCTGCTTGGTCTCGGAGTGGCACCGTCAGGCAAATACCCCCTCTGTACACTCAAGGGCGCTTCCTACGAGCGAAAATGATACTTAAGTTCTCTCGCACCTTTTCATAGTTGTCCCAGTCCTTCTTTATCATCTTCAATATTCTTTCAGCGTCAGATAGTTTTCCAGCGTGAATGTATGAATTTGACAAATTGAACATTACCCTCGGGTCTGGTGCAAATTTTATTCCAACTTCCAGCTCATCGATGACTTTTTGGTTGTCCTCTTCGGCATTTGAATATGCCACGTACGCATCAGCATCGTCTCTGCAAGCAAGGAAGGCATTCCTGAAACACCTAGCGACGCAGGGTTGGTGGCCCAGTTCTTCCAAAGCACTTCCGAGCAAATACCACGCATGATTCTCGTCAGAACGCTCAGCGAAAGCATTCCGGAGGGTTGGGTCGCTCCCGATCTGGGTTGTCGCCAATCTCGCGACCACTTCCGATGAGGAGCGACCCTTCAGGGACTCGAAGAGTTCATCCGCCTCACTACTGCTGAGTGTTCCAATCATTGTCGGTTCCCGATCTTAGAAGCCGGCAGCGACACCAGCACCCCCCATTATCGACGCAGGAACGCAGAGATATGGTGCTACGACACACACGCAGACGACGCCTGTGACCGCAATTCCTACTCCAATTTCCTCAAGGCAGCTTTCTCCGCAAAAGTGGACTTTCGGGCCTCCCTTTGGTCTACGGCTATGCTCTTCGCCCTTTGGGTGCCCAACGTTCCGTTCGCGATCGCCCTTTGGGCCTCGTTCGTCGGCACCCTTCTTCTTATTCGGATTCTCTGGCTTCTTATATTTCTTGTTTTTCTCGCCCGCCAACCCGGTCGGATCGAAGTAGACTAGCGGACTTCTGCCGCGCATACCCATAGACGCTCGCCCCATCGACCAGCCCCAGCGGGTCGGCCTGCAGGTATCGCCCTATCGTCGGGTCGTAGTCCCGCATCCAGTTCTGGTGCAGCCCGGTCTCGCTCTGGAACCACTGGCCGGGGAAGCGGATGTCCTGCCCGACCGCCCCGGTGTCGACGGCGACCGCGTCGATGCCGCCGAAGGGGCGGTAGCGCGCCGCCCAGACCACCGCGCCGGTGGCGTCGGTCGCCAGCACCGGCCGGCCGATATGGTCGGTATGCAGCCAGAAGGTCTGCCCGCCCTCGACGATGGCCAAGGGCCGCCCGTCGAGCCAGATGTACTCGCGGAGCACCGCCCCCGTCTGGTCGTGCTCGGCGATCCGGTTGCCGGCGAGGTCGTGCACCGAGAGGGTGACCTCCGAGGCGCCGCCGGCGAAGGCGCTGCGCCACACCTGCTGGCCGAGGGCGTTGTAGAGGTACTGGCCCTCGGCCGTGCCGTTGACCTCGACGGCGACGAAGCGCCCGGCCTTCTCCTAGGATCAACCGAACCACCCAAAAGAGCCCGCACTCACTACGACCGATCTGAGAGCCGCAGATACACAATAATTGCAGCGAATATTCCTACCGAAAAGGCGGCAAGTCCAAGTGGAAAGCCGAGGAAATGAATCAGAAGCTCTCCGCATATGATCCCCGGCACAGTCGCCCATAGAAAGAACTTTCGCATTGGGTTCCCTGTCATAACCCACACTGCTTGCGACACTTTGCCTCGCAGTAGGTTGTTGCGCATAAGTAACCTGTCGGCAGTCCTGTTATCCGCCCCAATTCGGTAACGAAACCAACAGTGGACCCAAGGGCCATGCAGCCGGCACGAAACTCGTTCAAGTTTTCAAGGTCGAGTAAGTCCATGCACTCTGACTTGCATTGCGCAAATTCGGTATTGTTCTCGATCGGGTCTCGTGCAGCACAGTCTCCCGACGGGCAGTAGGTGCTCTGACCATCGCACTGGATGTAGGTGTTGCCGTCACCACGACTGTACTTCCAGCATCGCGTACCGGTCAGGTCGATCCAAGCCAATGGGTTGCCTTTCGCATACCCATACACACTCGCCCCATCGACCAGCCCCAGCGGGTCGGCCTCCAGGTAGCGCCCCGTCGTCGGGTCGTAGTCCCGCATCCAGTTCTGGTGCAGCCCGGTCTCGGCCTGGAACCACTGGCCGGGGAAGCGGATGTCCTGCCCGACCGCCCCGGTGTCGACGGCGACCGCGTCGATGCCGCCGAAGGGGCGGTAGCGCGCGGCCCAGACCACCGCGCCGGTGGCGTCGGTGGCCAGCGCCGGCCGGAGGATGTGGTCGCATGGCGGGACGGCGCCGCGGCGCCGGCGGGGTCTCTCGCTCGCTTGCAGATTATTTCGCCGCCCGATGGGGATCCGCAGCCGGATCGCGCGGGCGCGCTGGCGGTCCCCGGTGCGTGCCGGTGCGCGCGGGCGCGCGTCCGGCGCCCATGTGCTCACACCCCCCATTTCTTGCTTTCCAATGAAATCAAAGGTTTAAATTCCTTCTCAACCTTGAGGGGCCTTGCGCAGGGCCCCGGCGCCCGCATCCTCGCGCGCCTCGCCGTAGACCACCTCGGTCAGGTAGAGCCCGTCCGGCGGCGCCACCGGCCCGCAGGCGGCGCGGTCGCGGGCGGCCAGCGCCCCGGCCACCTGCGCCACCTGCCACTTGCCCGCCCCGACCCGCTCCAGCGTGCCGACGAGGCTGCGGACCTGGTTGTGCAGGAACGACCGCGCCGCCAGCCGGAACCGGATTTCCGCGCCGACGCGCTCGACCCGGAACGCGTCGAGCGTCTTGACCGGGCTCGCCGCCTGGCACTGGGCCGAGCGGAAGGTGGTGAAGTCGTGCCGCCCCACCAGCAGGTCCGCCGCCGCCTGCATCGCCGCGGCGTCGAGGTCGTGCCCGACCCGCCAGGCGAGCCCGCGCTCCAGCGCCAGCGGCGCCCGGCGGCAGACCACCCGGTAAAGGTAGCGCCGGCCCGTGGCGCTGAAGCGGGCGTGGAAGTCGTCGGCCACCCGCTCGGCCGCCAGCACCGCCACCGGCTCGGGCTTCAGGTGCCAGTTGACCGCCTCGGCGAGGCGGAACGGGTCCCAGTCCCGGGCCATGTCGCAATGGGCCACCTGCCCGGTGGCATGCACCCCCGCATCGGTGCGCCCGGCCCCGGCGATCGACGGCACCTCCGGGTCCAGCGCCCGCAGGGCCTGCTCCAGCGCCGCCTGCACCGAGCGGCCGTTCTCCTGCCGCTGCCAGCCGACGAAGGGGCCGCCATGGTATTCGAGGGTGAGCTTGTAGCGCGGCATAGGCCCCGTGATTGCGCCAAAGCGCCGCCCGAGGCAAGGCTTTCAAACCGCGCACAAACTCCCCATGTTGGGCGCTCCTGCATTCGAGGGGATACTGCGTCTTGGGCATCGGCGATCTCGCGACCAGCCTGGCCGACGACATCGTCGGCGGCATCGAACGCGCCGGGCGCGAGGCCAGCTCCTGGTTCGAGCCGACGCTCCGGCTGGGCGTCACCGGGCTTTCCGGCGCCGGCAAGACCGTGTTCATCACCTCGCTGGCCGCCAGCCTGATGGCGCGCGGCCGCATGCGGCTGCTCTCCGCCGAAGCCGAGGGCCGCATCCTCGCCGCGACGCTGAATCCCCAGCCCGACCGCGAGGTGCCCCGCTTCGCCGTCGAGGCCCATCTGGCCGATCTTTCGAAGCCCGAGCCGGTCTGGCCGGAATCGACCCGGCGGGTCAGCCAGCTCCGGATTTCGATCCGATACCAGCCGGGCGGGTTCCTCGGCTCGCTGGCGGGCGCCTCCACCCTGCATCTCGACATCGTCGACTACCCGGGCGAATGGCTTCTCGACCTGCCGCTGCTGGAGAAGGACTATGCCGCCTGGTCAGCCGAGGCGTTGAAGCTGGCCGGAAGCGCGGCGCGCCGGGATGCCGCCGGCGGCTGGCACGCGGCGCTGGCAGCAGCCGACCCCGCCGCCCACCATGACGAGCCGGCCGCCGAAGCGCTGGCCGCGGCCTGGACCGGCTACCTCGCCGCCTCGCGCGCCGCCGGCCTCGCCGCCCTCGCCCCCGGCCGGTTCCTGATGCCCGGTGATCTTGCGGGCTCGCCGGCGCTGACCTTCGCGCCCTTGCCCCCGCCCGGCCACCGCACCCGCGGCAGCCTCTGGGCCGAGATGGAGCAGCGCTACGAGGCCTACAAGCGGGCGGTGGTGAAGCCCTTCTTCCGCGACCATTTCGCCCGGCTCGACCGCCAGGTGGTCCTGGTCGACGTCCTGGGTGCGCTGGCCCGCGGCCCGCGGGCGCTCGGCGACCTGACCGCCACAATGGCCGAGACGCTCGCCTGCTTCCGCCACGGCCAGACCGGCTGGCTCGAGCGCATCCTGGGCGGCCGGCGGATCGAGCGGCTGCTGGTCGCCGCCTCCAAGGCCGACCATCTGCACCACGAGCAGCACCCGCAGCTTGTCGCGCTCACCGAGGCGATGCTTGCCGAGGCGGCCCGCCGCGCCGCCTATCGCGGCGCCGTGATCCGCGCAACCGCGCTGGCCGCCATCCGCGCCACCTCCGAGCAGGAGATCACCCGCGACGGCCGCAAGCTGGCGCTGGTGCGCGGGCGCCGCCTCGGCGACCGCAAGGAGATCGCGGTCTTCCCCGGCTCCCTCCCTGCCGATGCCGCCCGGACCCTGGCGACCGCCGCCGCCGCGGCCCCCGGCGAGGCGCCGCCGGACTGGCCCGATGCCAGCTACGCCGCCGAGCGCTTCGCGCCCCCGAACTGGGGTGGATCGAGCGGCGGTGCGAACGCCGAGGGGCCGCCCCATGTGCGGCTCGACGCGGCGATCGAGTTCCTGATCGGCGACCGGCTGGAGTGATGTGATGGCAGAGAACCGCCGCGACCCGGTGATCCTCGATCTCGACGAGACACCGCTGCCCGAGGTGCCCGGCCCGGCCGAGGCGCCTCCGGTCCCGACGGCGCCGCCACCCGCCGCCGAGCGTGCATTGGCTACGGCACGGCGGCGGCGGATCTCCGGAGTGGCGCGCCTGTTCTGGGGCAGCCTCGCCGGACTGGTGACCCTCTGGGCCGGCCTGTCGCTCGAGCGCTTCATCACCGCGCAGATCGCCGAGCGCCCCTGGGCTGGATGGCTCGCGCTCGCCCTTGCCGGGGCGCTGGCAGCGGCAGTGCTGGCGATCGTCGCCGGCGAGCTGTCCGGGCTGGCGCGGCTGAAGCGGATCGAGGATGTGCGCGAACGCGCCCGGTCGGCGCGCGAGGGCGGCACGCCCGCCGCCGCGGACGCGGCGCTGGCCGGGCTCAGCAGCCTCTATGACGGCCGCCCGGAATGCGCCGCCGCCCGCGCCCGGCTGCGGGCTGCGCGCGGTGATACGCCCGACGCACTGGCCCGGCTCGGCATCGCCGAGCGCGAATACCTTGCGCCCCTCGACCGCCGTGCCGGCGACCGGATCGCGGTGGCGGCGCGCGAGGTGGCGGCGGCCACCGCCCTGATCCCGATGCCGCTGGTCGACATGCTGTCGGTGCTGCTGGTCAATCTGCGCATGATCCGGGCGGTGGCCGAAATCTATGGTGGCCGCGCCGGCTGGCTCGGCTCATGGCGGCTGATGCGGGCGGTGGCAACGCATCTGATCGCCACCGGCGCCATCGCCGCGACCGACGACCTCCTCGGGCCGATGGTCGGCGGCGGCGTGCTCGGCAAGCTCTCGCGCCGCTTCGGCGAGGCCGCCGTGAACGCCGCGCTCACCGCCCGCATCGGCTCGGTCGCGATCCAGGTCTGCCGCCCGCTCCCCTTCGAAGCCACCCCGCGCCCGAAGGCCCGCACAATGCTGCTGGCGGCGCTGAAGGACTGGCGCGGCGAACCGAGGCAGGAAACCGGCCCGTAAGGAGCGGTCCCCCAATCACGGGCTCGCGGCGACATGGTGGGCCAGGCCCGAAATGCACGGTTGCCACAGTCCGTCCCGGCCGCGAAACATGGTGCCGGTCAGGAAGAGATCGAAAGGTTACTCGCATGGCCGAGAACAGGCAGTCTGTCGATGCAGTGCTTCGGAGGGCCGAGGCCCATGCCAGGCAGGGCGAACTCGGCAAGGCCGCGCAGCTCTGCAAGGCGATCCTGGCGCAATTTCCGACCCATGCGCGCGCTTCGGCGATGCTCGCGGCCGTGCGGGCAGCACGAGCCGGGCGCCAGGCGGCAGGCAATGCGAAGGCCGGCGGACAGGGTGTCGCGCAGGGTGGCGCATCGGGCAATCCGCAAGCGGAACTCAACGACCTGATCGCGCTGCACCAGCAAGGCCGGTCAGGAGAGGTTCAGAAGCGCGCCGCGGCCCTGGCAGCGAAGTTTCCGAGAAACCCGATCATTCCCAACCTCCTCGGCGCTTCCTTCGCGGCAACCGGCCATTCCGACGACGCCATGGCGAGTTTCCGAAGGGCCCTTTCGATTGACCCGAAGTTCTTCCCGGCCCACACGAACCTCGGCGTCGAGCTCGCCCGCGCCGGCAGGGTCGAGGAAGCAGCGGCCGAACACAGCGCCGCGCTTAGGATAAAGCCCGACTACGTGGAGGCGCACCACAATCTCGGCAACTGCCTGCGGCGCCTCGGGCGGCTCGCCGACGCCGCCGACTGTTTCCGGCGTGTGCTGGAACTCCAGCCCAGCCTCGTCGAGGCGCACCGGAGCCTCGGCGCCGTCCTCAGCGATCTGGGCCGCAGCGCCGAGGCGGTTGAGCATCTCGCATCCGCTGTCGAAATGACGCCCGATGATGCGGAACTGCGGAACAATCTCGGCGTCGCCCTGAATGCAGCCGGCCGTCATGACGAGGCCATCGCCTGCTATCGCGATGTGCTCCGTCAGAAGCCTGATCTGGGCGAAGCCTTCACCAATCTCTGCGAGCTCTACGAGAAGGCAAATGACGTCGACGAACTTCGGAGCGCGGTCGCTCAGCGCCAATCAGGCTCGGATTCCGCAGACGCTTACCTGGCTTATTGGCAGGCCGTGCTCGCCTACCGGGACGGGAACTTCCCCGAGGCGCGCGATCATCTCGAATCGATCGCATCCGGCCAACTTGCTCCGAAGGTCCGGTTGCAGCGTTCGGAACTCCTCGGCAATGTCTACGACCGGCTCGGGGACTATGACCGGGCCTTTTCCCGGTTCACCGAAGCCAACGGCCTGGCGGCGGAGTGGCAATCGGCGCACCGGCATGACCGCGCAGGCTACATGGACGCGCTGAGTATGCTGAACGAAAGCTGGTCCGGCGCTCCGCTTGCCCCATGGGCCGGAGCAACCTCGGATCGTGATCCTGTGCCGCTGGCTTTTCTTGTCGGGTTTCCCCGCTCGGGGACTACCCTGCTCGACACGATGCTGGGCGGACACTCGAAGATCGCGGTGCTCGAGGAACTGCCCACCGTCGACCGCCTCCGGGCAGCGCTGGGCCGCCTCCCGACCTTTGAGGCCCTGAATGCGCTCTCCGAAGCGGAAGTTCTTCAGATGCGGTCCTCGTACCTCGAGGAGGCCGCGCAGCACGGCGGCGAGGTCGGCGCCGGCAAGCTCGTCGTCGACAAGCTACCGCTCAACCTCGTGAATGCCGGGCTGATCCATCGGGTCTTTCCGGAGGCGAAGTTCATCCTCGCCCTGCGCCATCCCTGCGATTGCGTGCTGAGCTGCTACATCCAGAGATTCCGGCTCAACGACGCCATGGCGAATTTCCTCGACCTCGGCAATGCCGCCGGACTTTACGATCAGGCGATGAGCCTCTGGCGGGTGTTCGAGCAAAAGCTCGGCCTCGTGTCGGCTACGGTGCGTTACGAGAACCTGGTGGCGGACCCGAGACCGGAGATCGAACCATTGCTCGGATTCCTTGGCCTGGACTGGCAGGACAGCGTGCTCGAGCACCGGAGCACCGCCCTGTCGCGCGGCCGCATCCACACGCCAAGCTACAATCAGGTCACCGAGGAGCTCTACGCTCATGCAAGCGGGCGGTGGGAGAACTACCGTGCTCAGATGGCTCCGGTCCTGCCCGTGCTGGGCCCATGGGCATCTGAGTTGGGCTACAGCGTTTGACCGCTTGCCATGGCCGGTCGCGGCGGTCGCCATTGGCCGGCATCGTCGCGGATTGACACGGCGTTTCCGATGCACGAGGGCGGGCGCGGATAGGAGCGCTCCAGCGCCACGATGCGGCTGCTTGGCATCGGACCTTTCACCCCGCGAAGTCTTGTTACCCCGCGAAGTCTTGCATCCCCCCGTTACCTCTTCCATATCCTCCCGGCCGCATTCACGGCCAGGAACAGCGCCAGCGCTGCCACAACAATCGAAGGACCGGCGGGAGTATCTGCGATCCAGGCGAAGCGCAGGCCCGCCAGCACCGCAGCGACGCCGAGCCCGGCGGCCGCCAGGGCCATCGCCTCGGGCGTCCGTGCCAGCGGGCGGGCGGCAGCGGCCGGCAGGATCAGCATTGCGGTCACCAGCAGCGCGCCGACGACCTTCAGCGCCGCGGCTACCAGCAACGCGAGCGCCACCGTCAGCAGCAGCCGGTCGCGCGCCGGATCGCCGCCTTCGGCGGCGGACAGTTCCTCGTTGATGGTAGAGTTCAGCAGCCGGGTCCAGCCACTGGCCAGACCCGCCCCGGCGAGCGCCGCCGCCAGCCAGATCAGCGCCAGGTCGCCCGGCCCCACGGCCAGGATGTCGCCGAAGAGCCAGGCCGAGAGATCGCCCCTCGCCCCGGGAAGGAACGACAGCACCACCAGCCCGACCGCCAGGCCGCCATGGGCGGCGACGCCGAGGAGCGTGTCCGCCGCATAGCGCCGCCCGGTGCCCCGCGCCACCGCCAGGGCAACCAGCATCGACACTGCCAGCACCGCCGGGATCACGCCCACCTCCAGCGCCAGCGCCAGTGCGACCCCCAGCAGCGCCGCATGGGCAACCGTGTCGCCGAAATAGGCCATGCGCCGCCAGACCACGAAGCAGCCGAGCGGCCCAGCCGCCAGCGCGACCCCGATGCCGGCCAGCGCCGCCCGGACCAGGAAGTCGTCGATGAACCCGGTCACCGCGCGCTCCTGCGGTCGTGCCCGCCATGGTCGTGGCCATCATGCGGCCCGTGCGCTTCGTCGTGGACATGCCCGTGCGCATGGTCATGCTCGTGCCGGTAGAGTGCCAGCGCGCCCTGGGTGCCGAGACCGAACAGCGCCCGGTATTCCGGCATCGCGCTCACCTGAACGGGCGCGCCTTCGCAACAGACATGACCGTTCAGGCAGACGACCCGGTCCGATGCCCCCATGACCACATGGAGGTCGTGGCTCGACCATGCAGACGGCTGCACCGGTTTCACGCCGGACCCGGTCGATCAGCCGGTAGAATGTGGCCTCGCCTGGCTGGTCCAGCCCCTGGGTCGGCTCATCGAGGGCCAGCAGGTCGGGCTCGCGCAGCAATGCCCGGGCCAATGCCGCGCGCTGCAACTCGCCCCCGGAGAGGTCGGCCGCCTGCATGCCGGCGAGCTCCGGGATTCCCACCGTTTCCAGGGCCGCCCGTCGTGCCGCCCGGCCGGCGCCGCTGCCGAGCTCGACGAAACGGTCCACCGTCAGGGGCATGGTTCGGTCGATCGCGAGCTTCTGCGGAGTGTATCCGATCCTGAGGCGCGGCCTCTGCCAGACCTCACCCTCGGTCGGCGCCACCGCGCCGACCAGGGCGCGCAGCAGTGTGGTCTTGCCCGCTCCGTTCGGCCCGACGATGGTGACGATCTCGCCGGCGGCGAGCGCCATGTCGATGTCGTAGAGGATCCGCCGCTTGCCGTCGCGAATTCCGAGGCCTCGGGCCTCGATCAGGTTCCCGCTCACGCGCCTGCCCCCGTCGGTTCGCCCCGGCAGCCGGGACAAGTGCCCTCGATCTCCAGCACCGTCCGGCGCATGGCGAAGCCGTGCCCGGCTGCGGCCTGCGCCAGCGCGATCTCCAGCGCGCCGTCCTCGATCTCGGCCACCTTTCGGCAGCGGCTGCAGATCAGGAAGCAGGCGCCATGTTCGCTGCCGGGCTGGCAGCACGCCACATAGGCATTGAGCCTCTCGACCCGGTGTACGAAGCCCGCCTCGGTCAGGAACTCCAGCGCCCGGTAGACCACCGGTGGCTGCGAACCCAGCCCCTCGGCGCGCAGGCGGTCCAGGATCTCGTAGGCGCCCATGGCCCGGTGCGCCTCGGACAGGATCTCGAGCACCCGCACCCGCGCCGGGGTCAGCCGCAACCCGCGGGTCTTCGCGGCGGCGCTCAACGCGGCCAGCATGTCCTGGCGGCAGCGCCGGTGATCGTGGTCGGCGAAGGCGAGGGCGGTGTCGGTCATGGCTCTCAATCTTTGTTATAGTATAACATTACAATTGTTATACCGTAACAAACCTGATACGCCGTCTCCCGCACCCGTTCAATAGCAAACCAGGAATCTCAATGCGCGCCGCCCTCCTCGCCGTAATCCTGCTCCTGCTGCCTGCCCGTGCTCCGGCCGGGATCGAGGTGGTCGCCAGCATCGCGCCGATTCATTCGTTGGCTGCGCAGGTGATGGAGGGCGCCGGGCGCCATATCTCCTGCTTCCCCCCGGCACCTCGCCGCACGACCATGCATTGAAACCCTCGGACGCGAGAGCGCTCGAGCGTGCGGCGGCCGTCTTCCGGGTCGGCCCCGCCCTCGAACGCTGGCTCGACGCACCCCTTGCGACCCTCGCCGGCGACGCCCGCGTGGTTTCCCTGGCCGAGGTGACCGGCCTCACCCTGCTGCCGGTTCGCGAGGAAGCGGCGTTCGAGTCGCATGAAGTCGGGCACGAGGGCGACGCCCACGAGGGCGAGCCGGCCGACCCCCATCTCTGGCTCGACCCGGAGAACGCCCGGCTCTGGCTTGGCGCCATCGCCGAGACGCTGGCAGCGGCCGACCCGGCCAATGCCGCACTCTACCGGGCCAATGCCGCCAGGGCGCAGGCCGACCTGGACGCGCTCGTCGCGGCGATCGATGCCCGCATCGCCCCGGTACGTGGCCGACCCTTCATCGTCTTCCACGACGCCTACCATTACTTCGAGCGCCGCTTCCGTATCGAAGCCGCTGGCGCCGTGGCCCTGAGCGACGCCTCGGCGCCCGGCCCCGCCCGCATCGCCGAGATCCGTGCCCGCATTGCCGAGACCGGCGCGATTTGCCTGTTCCGTGAGCCGCAGTTCCGTTCCGGACTGGTCGAGACCGTGATCGGCGGCACCGGAGCGCGGGTCGGCGTGCTCGACCCGCTCGGCGCGGACCTGGAACCCGGACCCGGGCTCTATGCCGCCCTGCTGACCGGGCTGGCGGACGCGCTCGCCACCTGTCTGGACTGAGAATATCCGACGGCACCGCGGCCAAACTCCGTTATATTGTCCGATGGGAATGAGGGAGGCCTCGATGCGCCGTTTCATCCGACTGGGATCCGTATGCGTTCTCGCTGCCGCCATGACCCTGCCGGGCGTGGCCCTTGCCACCGACATCGCACTGGTGATCGGCAACCGCGATTACCGCAAGGCGCCGGACGCGGTCAGCGCCGAGGCGGATGCCCGCGCGGTCGCCGAAGCCCTCACCGACGGCGGCTACGAGGTCATCCTCGGCATCGATCTGACCCGGCGCGAGATGGAGCGCCG